>NZ_JBYTCY010000001.1:0-1220000 GCF_058790835.1 Brevundimonas sp. EU05-FHT14B11 | reverse complement strand
AATCAAATCCGGTCCGACCGCTGAACATCCGGCTCCACGGCCCGATCGCCACCAGACCGAACAGATAACCGAACGCATGAGCCTCCCAGGCGATACCGGCGCTCGCCGTGCCGGGCATCAGGCCGATCAGGCCCACCACGACGTTCATCCCCATCAGCACCGCCGAGATGGTCAGCACGCGCCGGTCGGTCAGGGACCTCAGCCCTCCATCGCGGCGGCCCAGCAGGCGGATCGCGGCGCCGGTCAGACCGAACACCGCACCCGACGCGCCGGCCCCCAGGTTCTGGCTCTCCATATGAAGGAGGCCCCAGCCGAGGGCGGCGACCACGCCGCACGCCATATAGAAGAGAAGGAAACCGACCGCGCCGGCCGCGCCCGGCATGCGCCGCGCCACCGGCGGGCCGAAGGCGAGCGCGCCCAGGGCGTTCATGCCCGCATGGGTCCAGCCCACGTGCACGAACATCGCGGTCAGCAATCCGGGCCACCACTGGCCGTCCAAGAGGGACGCGGGACGGAAGGCCAGGCTCACCCCACCGTCGGGCAATTCTCTCTGCACTATAAAGAGTGCGGGAATCGAAATGACGACCAGGATCGACACCAGCGGCGCGTTGAACAGCCGCTCACGGGGCGGCGCATCGGTCACGGCCGACCTCCGGTGTTTCGCGGCGCGGTCGCCGTCCGACGTTCTGGCAAGCGGTTCTTAATAACCATGTCCCAGATTGGCGCGCGGAGTGCTTAGCGCTCGGTAAACCGTGTTTCGGGGAGAATCGCCGCCATGCCAGCCAGATTGAAGGTCGCCGCCGCGATCGTGCTCGCCGCCGCCGCCCTCCCCGTCGCCGCCCAGGCACAGTCCGCGGGCTCGTCCAGCATGGGGACCTATACGGCCGGCTATGGCGGCGCGCGCTACAGCACGGCCCAGCCTCAGACAGGCTCGACCCGCGACGCCAACGGCAACCGGCTGATCGTCAACGGCATCATCCAGTCCGGCGCCAGCACCTATTCCAGCACCTCGGGCGGCGTGGGCTCCAACTACACCGGCGCGGGCCGGGGCCAGACCATCGGCGGCTCCACCGCCATCGGCAACAGCCTGAACGTCGTCGTCCAGGGCAACCACAACACGGTCATCGTCAACTCCAGCCAGGTCAACAACGGCAATGTCACCGCCGGCACCGACCTCAACGGCACCCTGAGGCTTCCATGAGCGCTGGCCGGACCCTTCGGCTGTTCAAGACCCTGGGGGTGGCCTGTGCGGCCGCCGCCCTCTTGAGCGGCTGCATCTCGGCGACCGCGAACTCTCGCGGCGTCTACGCCACCCCGATCGGCAATGCGCCGGTGACGGCCAACCCGACGCCCTATTCGGCGGCGCTGTACTGCATGGCCGACTACGCCCGTCGCTACAGCCTGCCCTCCCCGCGCATGGCGGTGGGCCGGATCGCCGACTACACGGGCACGGTCTCCGCCGACGGCGGACGCCAGGTCACCGGCGGGGCCTCGCTGATGGCCATGACCGCCCTGGCCAAGTCCGGCGCCCGGATGGTCGAGCGCTATGACACCTCGATCTCCGAAATGGAGCTGCGCTACGCCAACAACCGGCTGATCGGCGACGAGGGCCCCGGCGGCGCGGACGACATCCAGTACCGCCGCATCATCGCGGGCTCGGTGCCGGGCTCGGACTTCTACATCATCGGCGGCATCACCGAGGTGAACCACAACATCCGCTCGGGCGGATTCGACATGGCCGCGGGCCAGGCCTCGACCGACACGCCGCTGTCGGCCGCCTTCGCCGGCCGGGCCTATGTCATGAACATCGCCATCGACCTGCGGCTGGTGCAGACCACCACGAACGAGGTCGTCGATGTCGTCTCGTACCAGAAGCAGATCATCGGCCGCGAGATCTCGGCGGGGGTGTTCGACTTCCTGAACGGCAATGTCTTCGACATCTCGGCGGGCGAAGGCGCGCTGGAGCCGGTTCAGCTGGCCGTCCGCGCCCTGATCGAGCGGGCGACGGTGGAGTTCATGGCCAATCTGTATGGCGCGCCCGGCCCCGAGGTCTGCCTGCAGGCCGGTCCGGACCCGCTGGGCGGCACGGTCGGCGCGACCGGCGGCTACTATCCGGCTTACCCCAACACGGAGACCAACAATGGTCAGACCCGTGCGGATCCGTCTCGCTGGCACGATCGCCGCGACGGTGATGTGCGTCGCAGCCGCTACTGAGGCCGCCGCACAGACACCCCCGCAGGACAACAGCCTTGTCCTGAACAACCAGCTTCAGCTCGGCGATGTCTTCGCCGACCAGACGCTCAATGTGGTCGATTCCCAGGACCAGGTGACGGTCGGGACCACCGCCAACGGCAACACCGCCTCGGGCGCGGTCGAGAACGGCACGGTCACGGTCCGCTCGACGCAGGACATGCGGGGCGATTCCATCGCCACGACCTCGGTCACCCTGGGCGGCGACACCTCGGGTCCCGTCGCGGTGCAGTCCAATGCGGGCGGCAACTATCTGGCGGTCAGCGGCTATGACGCCGACGTCACCGTCGAGGCGACCCAGCGCAACACTGGCGGTCTGGTCGGGGCCCTGACCGAGGTCGGCGATGAGAATGCGCGCCTGCTGGCCGGAGGCGTCGTATCGGCCACGGCGACCTCCAACAGCGTCTCCCTGTATGGCGAAGGCAGCGTCGTGCAGGGCACGATCGAACAATCGTCCTCCGCCACCGTGCGGGCGTACAGCCGTCTGGACAGCCAGTATGTTCCGGCCGCCGCCGAGGTGCAGGCCCAGGCCATGGGCAACGCCATCGGGGTGAACAGCGGTCAGACCTCGGGGCAGAACCTGGCCTTCGACCAGACCTCGACGGGCGACTTCATCGAGGCCGAGGCCAGCGCCAATACCGGCAACGGCTGGGATCTGGCCTCCCGCGCGCGCGCCGTCGGCAACTACGCCAACAGCTACAACTCGGGTGGCTCGGTCGTGACCGAGTCGGCGCAGGACAACTCGTCCTTCATCCGCTCGGCGGCGACCACCACCGCCTATGACTATGGTCGTGCGCAAGCCTATGCGTCGGGCGCGGGCAACCAGCTGTCGGTGGGCAACAACGACATCTACGTCGAGATCGACAACAGCCAGATCAACACCGGCGGCGTCGACGTCACGGCGACCTTCTCGGGCACCAACGGCTATGACGTCTATGTGGGCGCCGAGGCCGTGGGCAACGCCGTCACCGGCTACTCCTGCTCGGAATGCCAGGGCTATCTCGAGGCCCGCAACACCCAGACCAACTCCGGCGATGTCTCGGCCCAGGCCAACACCGTCGTCTCGGGCTCCAACCGCGCGGTGATCTCCAGCGCCACGGCCACCGGCAACTCGGCCAACTTCTACGTCTCGCGGCCGTCGCATTAAACTTCGGTAACTTGAGCAAGAGGGGCCGGTCGCCGAAGGGTTGCGTCGGGGCGTCGGCGTTTTCAGATATCGCGGTCCTTCCTGTTTGCCGGCGCGCCCGCACGGGCTCATTGCGCCATCGGAGTCGACCGACCATGCGTTCCGCACGCCGCCTTCTTCTGCTCGTCGCCGCCTCGGCCGCCGCCCTGACGGCCGCCGCCCCGGCCCTGGCCCAAACCGCGCCGACCGACCCGTTCGCGCAGGGCGCCAGCGATATCCCGGCCGATTCCAACGTCCGCTTCGGCACGCTGTCCAACGGCATGCAGTACGCCGTGATGCGCAACGCCACGCCGCCGGGACAGGCTTCGTTCCGCCTGCGGATCGACGCGGGCTCGCTGATGGAGAACGACAACCAGCTCGGCCTGGCCCACTTCATGGAGCACATGGCCTTCAACGGGACGACCAACATCCCCGAGAACGACCTGCTGCGCATCCTAGAGCGTCTGGGCCTGGCCTTCGGCGCCGACACCAACGCCTCCACCGGGTTCGACCAGACCCTCTATATGCTGGAGCTGCCGCGCACGAACGATGAGACCGTCGACGCCTCGCTGCGCATCATGCGCGAACAGGTGTCCGAGGCCCTGATGGGCCCCGAAGCCGTCGACGCCGAGCGCGGCGTCATCGAGGGCGAGGAGCGCCTGCGCAACACGCCCGGCCTGCGCTCCGCCAAGGCCCAGTTCGCCCTGCTCGCGCCCGGTCAGCGGATTTCGCAGCGCTGGCCCATCGGCGACCTGGAGATCATCCGCAACGCGCCGCGTGAGCGTTTCGTCGAGTTCTACAACGCGTACTACCGTCCCTCGCGCGCGACCTTCATCGCCGTCGGCGACTTCGACGTCGATGTCATGGAAGCCAAGATCCGCGGCGCGTTCGAGAGCTGGCAGCCCAAGGCCGCCGATGGTCCCGAGCCGGACCTCGGCACCGTCGCCCCGCGCCAGCCGGAAACCCGCATCCTGGTCGAGCCGGGCATCCAGTCGAACATCCAGCTGAACTGGACCAAGGCCCCGGACCTGGATCCCGACACCGTGGCCGAGCGCCGCGACAACCTGATCACCAACCTGGGCCTGGCCGTGCTGAACCGCCGCCTGGGTGAGATCTCGCGCCGCGACAACCCGCCGTTCACCAGCGCCAGCGCCGGCCAGTCGACCCTCATCGACAGCCTGGACATCGCCTCGATCTCGGCCAGCTTCAATCCGGGCGGCTGGAAGCCCGCGCTGGAGACGATCGACCAGGAACAGCGCCGTCTGGTTCAGTACGGCGTCTCGGACGCAGAACTGCAGCGCGAGATCACCGAGTACCGCACCGCGCTGGAGAACGCCGTCGCCGGCGCCGCCACGCGCCGGACGCCGGCCCTGGCCGGCAGCATCGCCAACGCGGTCAACGGCCGCACGGTCTTCTCCTCGCCGCAAACCAACCTCGACCTGCTCAACGCCGCGGTCGCCGGCCTGACGGCGGCGCAGGTCAACAGCAAGCTGCAGACGGTCTTCACCGGCGGCGGCCCGCTGGCCCTGGTCGTCACGCCGGTCGAGATCGAGGGCGGTGAAGCCGCCGTCACGGCCGCGCTGACGGCCTCGCGTCAGGTTCCCGTCTCCGCCCCGGCCGCCCAGGCCGCGCTGGAATGGCCCTACACCCAGTTCGGAACCCCGGGCACGGTGGCCAACCGCCGCGAGATCGCCGAAGTCGGCGCCACCGTGGTGACCTTCGCCAACGGCGTGCGCCTGACCGTCAAGCCGACCGACTTCCGTGACGAGCAGATCCTGGTCAGCGTCCACACCGGCATCGGCGAACAAGGCCTGCCGACCGACCGCTCGACCCCGCAGGCGCTGGCCGGCTTCTACGTCGCTCCGGGCGGCCTCGGCCGTCTGACCTTCGACGAACTGAACCGCGTCCTGAACGGCCACGTCTATTCGGCCGGTTTCTCGGTCGACAGCGACAGCTACTCGTTCTCGGGCGCCACCCGTCCGGCGGATCTCGGCCTCGAGATGCAGGTCCTGACCGCCTATCTGACCGATCCGGGCCTGCGCGCGGCGCCCTTCGAGCAGATCAAGGGCCTGTTCCCGCAGATCGTGGCGCAGCAGATGGCGACCCCCGGCGGCGCCTTCCAGGTGCAGGCCTCGGGCTTGCTCGCCAGCGGCGACAAGCGCGAATCCTTCCCGACCGCGCAGGAAGTGGCCAGCTGGACCATGGACGACGCCCGCGCCGGCATCACGACCGGCCTGAGCACCGGCCCGATCGACGTGGTCGTGGTCGGCGACGTGACCGTCGATGACGCCATCGCGGCCATCGCCCCCACGCTCGGCGCCCTGCCCCGTCGCGGTCCGGCCGCCCGCCCGGCGCCCGGCGCGACCGAACTGCGCTTTCCCGCCGCGACGCCCCAGCCGGTTCGTCTGACCCACAACGGTCCGGCCGAACAGACCCTGGCCTACATCGCCTGGCCGACCACCGACGCCGTGGAAGACCGGACCGAAGCCCGTCGGATCTCCGTCATGATGGAAGTGATGAAGCTGCGCGTGCTGGACGAAATCCGCGAGAAGCAGGCCCTGGCCTATTCTCCGAACACCAGCGCCAGCGCCTCGGACACCTACCGCGGCTACGGCTCGGTCGCCGTTCGGGCGGAAATCGCGGCTGACAAGGTCGATCCCTTCTACGCCGCGGTTGAGTCGATCGTCGCCTCGCTGCGGGACGCCCCGCCGACCGAGGACGAACTGAACCGCGCCCGCCTGCCGGTGATCGAGTCCCTGCGCCGCAGCCAGGCCAGCAATGAATACTGGCTGGCCCAACTGTCCGACGTGGCGGAGCGTCCCAACGATGTGGAGCAGACCCTGACCCACATCTCGGACCTGGAAGCGGTCACCCCGGCTGACGTTCAGGCCCTGGCCCGCCAGTACCTGCGCGGCGACACCGCCTGGAAGGCCATCGTGGTTTCGGCCCAGGCCCAGCAGTAGGCGATAAAAAAAGGCCCCGGTCTCAGGACCGGGGCCAGTTTCGCTTCTCAGGATCGCCGGCGGAGAGCCGACGACCCCATATTTCTAGGCGTTCGCGCCTGACGGCAGGCTGAACGCGCCGTTCAACCCATCAGAACACCCGGCCGCCGACCCCGCCGTCCAGGGTCATGGCCCCGCCGGACACGGCCATGCCGGAGCGTTCGACCACTTCCTCGCGATACTCGGTGTAGGTCTCCTCGCGCATCCACGTCAGGATCTTCACCCCGGCGCCGTAACGGCGCAGCAGCGACCGCTCGTTGCACTCCCGCTCGGCGCGCTGCGTCCGGCACTCGACATTGCCGCCGCCGTACCACAGGGCCTCGCCCTTGCGGCAGCTGACGGTCTCGCCGTGGTCGAAGCGGACCTCGCCCTGATATTCGGCCCAGGTGAACTGCAGCGAGGCGCCCGCCAGGCAGCGGTACAGCTCGCCTTCATAGGAACCGTCGACCTCGCGGTCGGGGCGCACCTGGGAGGCGGGGTGCGGAATGTTGCGGTCGTCGATGCACACGGCCTGGATGACCACGCGCTTCTCCCACCGGCGGCGCGACTCATAAGGCACGCGCACGGTCTCGCGCACCCGCGCACCCTCGACCATCAAGCCGTTGATCGTGGTCGGATAGGGTTGATCGACCGTGACATAGGCCGAACCGCCGCCACCGCCGCCCCAGGTCAAGCCGCCGGCGCGGGCGTTCAGGCCGACGTTGGCGCGGGCGCCGGCGTTGGCGGCCGCGTTCACGTTCACATTGACGTTCAGGTTGCCGCCGCCGCAACAGGACGGGGGCGGAGGCGGCTGGCAGCACACCGGAGGCGGCGGAGGGGGCGGCGGAGGCGGGGGCTCGCAGCACGGCGGCGGCGGCGGCGGGCAGCCGCCGTTGCACTGGGCCGCGGCGTCGTCGGCGACCGCCGAGAGGGCCAGAAAGCCCGCCGCAGCCGGCAGCCAGGTCATGATCCGCACCCCCATGGGCCGACCTCCAGATGAGTTTTCGCGCGATCCGCAAAGCACGCGGACCGTTCCAAACTGCATCAGACGCCAAAAGCCTTGCGTTTCCGTTGCCTTCGCGGCCCGCCCCTTGCGGCATTCCGTCCGGAGACGAATGTCGTGTTTCACCCTGATACGCAGCTGCTGATCGATCACTGGACCGGCCTGGCCCGCGCGGCGGACGTCCGCGGCGGGATCCCGGCGCGCGCCGGGTTGTATCCCGAGGCTCTCGGGCGCTGCCTGCCCCGCGCCTTCGTGGCCGACTGGCAGGACGGTCAGGCCATGCTGCGCCTCGCCGGGACGGCGCTGGAGCTGTTCTATCGCCGCCCGCTGGCGGGAGACTCGCTGGCCGCACTGTGGCGGCCCGCCTCGAACGACCTGATCGAGGCCGCCCTGGCCCAGTCCGTCCGTGAAGCCCGCCCCGTGGTCGTCGTCGGCCTCGCGCCCGGCGATCCCGCCGTTCCAGTCGAGATGGTGGTCGCCCCCCTGCGCGGCCCTACCGGGCGGCCGGACCAGCTGCTCGGCCTGTTCGCGCCCGCCGCCGCCCTGGCGCCGCTCGCCAAGGGAGCCGCCCTGCTGACCGCCCGCGTCGCGGTCGCCGCCGGAGAGCCCGGCCGTCCCCCGCTCAGCCTCGCCGCCGTTCAGGGCCGCCGCATCGCCTGATCAGGCGTCGACCTCGGTCAGGTCGCGCACATACCGCTTCCAGTTCTGGACATAGTGGGCGGCCGAAACCCTCAGCGCCTCGATCTGGCCGGGCTCCAGCTCGCGCACGACCTTGCCCGGCTGGCCCATGACCAGGGAATTGTCGGGAATCACCTTGCCCTCGGTGATCAGGGCGTTGGCGCCGATCAGGCAGTTCTTCCCGATCTTGGCCCGGCCCAGCACCACCGCGCCGATGCCGATCAGGGTGTTGTCGCCGATCTCGCAGCTGTGGAGCATGACCATATGCCCGACGGTCACCCCGTCGCCGATGGTCAGGGGCTCGCCGGGATCGGAATGCAGCACGCTGCCGTCCTGGATATTGGTGTCCCGGCCGATGGTGATGGGATCGTTGTCGCCGCGCACGACCGCGCCGAACCAGACACTGGCGCCGGGTTTGAGAATCACATCTCCTGTCACCACGGCATTTGGCGCAACCCAGTATTCGCCCTCAGGCGGAAGCTGCGGTTTCTTGTCCGCCAACGCATAGATCGTCATCGAAACATCACCTCATCTTTGGCTTAATCAGCGCTTTAAGCCTTCGTAAACCACGCTAGCATCAATCTGTTGATGCGATTCGAGACCGACATTTCGGCCCCGGATCCGTAACCGGATCAAGCCCGGTCCGGTCAAGCAGGGGGAACGCGCGTGGTGCGTTCGGTTCGGCGGCTCCGTCCGCTGGAAGTTGATCCTTCCTCCGACCCGGGCGGATGCGTCGCATCCTCTTCTCTCCTCCCCACGATCGTTCGAGGCGATGCTTTTGCGGCATCGCCTTTTTTCATGCCCTGGAGGCGTCCATGACCAAACGTGCGGCCCTGAAGCGTCAGACCCGTGAAGCATCCCGTGAGTTCGGGGTGCTCGATACGAGCCAGTTCATCCAGGACTCCAAGGTGCGGCGCTTGCCGACCCATGCAGGCTGGTCGCCCAATCCGTCGAATGACGAGCGGGACCAGGCCTATCTGAAGACGCTGAAACCCAAGTCGGACGGCCAGGCCGAGCTGATGACGATGATCGATCATCACAACCTGGTCCTGGCGCTCGGCCCCGCAGGTACGGGCAAGACCTATCTGGCCGTGGCCAAGGCGGTCGAGGCGCTGGAAGCGGGCAAGGTCGGACGCATCGTCCTGAGCCGCCCCGCCGTCGAAGCCGGCGAATCGATCGGCTTCCTGCCCGGCGACATGGAGGACAAGCTGGCCCCCTATCTGCGTCCGCTCTACGACGCCCTGTCGGATCGGCTCTCGATGAAGCGGGTCAAGGCGTTGATGGCCGAGGGCCTGATCGAGATCGCCCCCATCGGCTACATGCGCGGCCGCACGCTGAACAACGCCTTCATCGTCGTCGATGAGGCCCAGAACTGCACCTACGTCCAGCTGAAGATGCTGCTGACCCGCCTGGGCTGGCATTCGACCATGGTGGTCACCGGCGACCCGCAGCAGTCCGACCTGCTGCCGGGCATCTCCGGCCTGTCGGACATCGCTGAACGCCTGATGCCCGTGCCGGATATCGCCGTGGTGCGCCTGGCCGAACAGGACATCGTCCGTCACCCGCTGGTCGCCTCGATGATCGGCGTCCTCTAGGCGGCTAAAGCTTTCCGATCAGATCAGGTCGCGAACCGGAACGCTCTCCACCTTGGGGGGCGTTTTTGGTTTGGCCCCAATGCGATCGATGAAGGCGAAGACGAACGGGTTCAGCGAGATCGACAACAGGGCGGCGGCCAGGATCAGGTCGTGCGTTTCCTGCCGCATCCCGCCCAGTTGGACGCTGAGCGCCGCCAGGATGAACGAGAACTCGCCGATCTGGGCCAGGGCCGCGGCGACGGTCAGGCTGGTCGCCTTGTCCAGCTTGAACACGGTCGTGATGGCCAGCGCCGCGATCGACTTGCCGACGATGACGATGGCCAACAGGCCCAGCACGGCCAGCGGACGGTCGATCAGGATATGCCAGTCGAACAGCATCCCCACCGAGACGAAGAACAGCACGGCGAAGGCGTCGCGCAGCGGCAGGGAGCGCTCGGCGGCGTTATGGCCCAGCGGCGAACTGTTCAGCACCAGCCCGGCCAGGAAGGCGCCCAGGGCGAAGGAGTGGAACAGGGCGTAGGCCACCCAGGCGATGCCCAGGGCGATCGCCAGAACGCCCAGGGTGAACAGCTCGCGCGACTTGGTATGGGCGATCCGCACCAGCACCCAGGGCAGCACCTTGGCGCCCACGACCAGCATGACCGCGGTGAACCCCGCGACCTTGAACAGCGTCCAGCCGATCGACCCGGCCAGCTCGCCGCCGTTCAGCGTGCTGCCCGGCTGGATCACCAGCAGCGGCAGGATGACAAGGGCGATGACGATCACCAGATCCTCGACGATCAGCCAGCCCATGGCGATGCGGCCGACGTCGCCCTTGACCTGTTTGCGCTCTTCCAGCGCCCGCAACAGCACCACGGTCGAGGCGACGGACAGGGCGAACCCCATCAGGATGGCCTCGAGATCGCTCATGCCCATCAGCCGGCCGAGGCCCCAGCCCAGCGCCGTCGCCGCCGTGATCTGCACCAGGGCGCCCGGGATGGCGATCTTGCGGACCTTCATCAGGTCGGCCAGCGAGAAATGCAGCCCGACCCCGAACATCAGCAGGATCACCCCGATCTCGGCCAGCTGGGGCGCCAGTTCGGTGTCCGCGACGAAGCCGCCGGTGTGCGGTCCGACCACGATGCCGGCGACCAGATAGCCCACCAATGGAGACAGCTTCAGCCGGTTGGCCAGCATCCCGAACAGGAAGGCCAGCACGAAGCCGCCGACCAGGGTAAGGATCAGGCTGTCGGCGTGGCTGGCCACGTGCGCGGCTTGCTCGGCCACATCGGCATGCGTCATCGGCGCTCCTTCGAGTGCGTGGGGAAATCCTTGCGGGTTGAAGCGTCACATCTGGGGCCTGAAGCCCCGCTGGACAAGGAAAAACCGGGTTCCGCGACGCTGTGCCGCCAGAAAAACCCTTCGCGCGCGAGGCGCGGGCTGCTAACCCGAACCGCTCAATCTTTCAGCGAACCGAATGAAAATCCCCCGTATCGCCTACGCCGCCTACGGCTTCGCCCTTGTTGTGATCGTCCTCGATCAACTGACCAAGGCCTGGGTCCTGTCAGGCCTGAACATGCTCAACGCCAGCGGCGCGATGCTGGATCGCGAGCTGTGGGGCTATCGCTCGATCGAGGTGCTGGGCTCGTTCTTCAAGATCACCTTCGTGGCCAATGACGGCGTCAGCTTCGGCCTGTTCGGCGGCGGCGCGGGTCGCTGGTTCCTGAGCGTCTTCTCGATCGGGGTCGCCGGCCTGCTGGGCTGGTGGGCGCTGAAGGCCGACCGCCGCCTGCTGATCACCGCCATCGGCCTGGTCATCGGCGGGGCCGTCGGCAACGTCATCGACCGCATCCGTTTCGGCTTCGTGGTCGACTTCGCCGACTTCTCGGGCACCGGCGTCTTCCCGTGGGTGTTCAACGTCGCCGACAGCGCCATCACCATCGGCGTGATTCTGCTGATCCTCGACAGCCTGCTCTCCGAACGCGCGGCCAAGGTTGGCCTCGCCGCCGAAAAGTCGTAATCAGCCGCTTCCACTAGGGTTTACGCGTGCGCCTGTCGGCGCGCTGCACCGGGATTGATCATGCGTCTTCGCACTACCGCCGTTCTGACCCTCGCCGTGTCCGCGCTCGCGCTGGGCGCGTGCAGCAACCTCCAGCAGAGCATCGGCCTGTCCAAGGTGACGCCCGACGAGTTCCTGACGGTTTCGACCGCCCCGCTGACCGTGCCGCCGGAATACGGCCTGCGTCCGCCGGCGCCGGGCCAACCGCGCCCGCAGGAGCTGGCCCCGGAATCGGCCGCCCGTCAGATTCTTCTCGGCCAGCGCCAGTCCGTCACCCGTTCGCCGGGCGAGCAGATTCTGGTGGCCCAGGCCGGCGGCGACCGCGCCGACCCGCTGGCGCGCTATGTGATCGACGACGAGTTCGGCGATCTGGCCCACAAGGAAGAGAGCTGGGCCAACCGCATCATGTTCTGGCGCCGCGACGACGCCTCGACCCAGGCCGCGACCACGACCCAGACGTCGGAAGGCGCCCTGACCATCGACGCCGCCAGCGAATACGCCCGCATGCAGGCGCTGACCGGCGGCCGCGGCGGCATCACCATCACGCCGCGCCGCGACTCGGGCTTCAAGCTCCCCGGCCTCTAGGACCGGATCCAGCGTTAGAGAATCAGGCCCGGACGCCCAGCGTCCGGGCCTTTTTCATTTCAGCTTTTGGGTTCATGCCTTGGCGGCGCCGGCGCGCAGGCCCCGCTCGGCCAGGGCCACCACAGCCACGCCGCCCAGGGTCATGGCCGCGCCGGTCAGGATCTGCGGGGTCAGAACGTCGTCCAGCAGGGACCAGCCGATCAGTATCGAGACCACCGGCGTGGCCAGCAGATAGGGCGTCACCCGACCCGCCTCGCGTTTCTGCACCAGCCAGAAGACCAGGGTCGTCGCCAGCACCGAAGAGACCAGCCCGGCCCAGATCAGGCAGGCCCAGATCAGGCCGTCCGCGTTCTGGATCGCTTCCCACTGCCCCCGCTCGAACATCGCCGAACCGAACGCCAGCGTCGGCAGGGCGACCAGCGACAGCAGGCCCTGCATCTTCAAGGGCGGGATCGAGGTGGTGCGGCGGGCGATGACCGTCGTGATGGCCCAGGCGCTGGCGGCGGCGACGCCGACGGTGATTCCCTTCCAGTCCTCGATGGCGTGGGCGTCCAGCGTCATCCAGGCGACGCCGAGGAAGGCCACGCCCATTCCGATCAGGGCGAATCGCGACAGGCGCTCGCCCAGCAGCAGGAAGGCGAACAGGGCAGTGAACGGCACCCACAGCTGGGTCGCGACGGACACCGGACTGACGTCATGCGCCAGCCAGAAGGCGAGATAGACGAGGCCGTAGTGCAGCGGCCCGCCGATGCAGACGATCAGCAGCAGGCTCTTCCAGTTCGGGAAGGGCGGGCGAACGAAGGGAATCAGGCAGGCCGCCGCGATGGCGAATCGCAGGGCGCCGGTCATCAGGGGAGGCAGGACCTCGGTCGCCACCTTGGCGGCGGCGTTGTTCACGCCCCAGATGACGACGATCGCGACGATGGCGCCGATCTCGATGAGGCTGAGCGGGCTGTGAGGCTTGTCCGGGGTGATCACCGCACCGGGTTAGCCCGTGAACGTGCCGGGTGCGAGACCCGCACCCGACACTTCACATTTCGGAATGTGGCCGTGGAGGCCGAACCGGTCCCTAGAACGGAATGTCGTCGTTCAGGTCGTAGCTTTCCTTGGGACCCGAGGGCTTGTTGGCGCCGCCGGTCGAGAAGCCCGAGGAATAGTCGTCATCGCCGCGCGACTGACCGCCGCCGGCGCCGTCCGAACGGCCGCCCAGCATGGTCAGTTCGCCGCGGAACTTCTGCAGCACGATCTCGGTGGTGTACTTCTCGACGCCGCCCTGCTCGTATTTGCGGGTCGTGAGAGAGCCCTCGACGTAAACGGTCGAGCCCTTCTTCAAATAGTTCTCGGCGACCTTCACGATGTTCTCGTTGAAGATGACCACCCGGTGCCACTCGGTCTTTTCCTTGCGCTCGCCGGTGGCCTTGTCGCGCCACGTCTCCGAGGTCGCCAGGGACAGGTTGGCGACGCGTTCGCCCGAGTTGAGGGTGCGGATCTCCGGGTCCTTGCCCAGGTTGCCGACCAGAATGACCTTGTTGACGCTGCCCGCCATCATCGAGCTCCTTTAGCTAGCTGGCCCACCGCGCTTTTCGCGCTGATTCAGGCCGTTCTCACGTGGCCTAGCGCGCTTTCGCGCCGCCGGGGCCGATTTGTCGTCGCAATCCACAGAAGCGCGACTTGTTCCACCTTTGTTCCACGCTGTCCAGCGCGAAGCGGACCCTACCGCGGCGGCGCGGCGACCGGCGCCGGCGGTCCGCGGGGGGCGTCCACCTCCTGCTGGATCGCGCCCGGAATGGCCAGGCGGCCGTCTCCGGTCCGGGCCAGCGCCATGAAGCGCGAGCCCTCCAGCGTCTTGCCGAAGGAGACGCCGGCGCGGTCGATGAAGATAAACTGGCCCTGGTAGGAACCGATGACCTCGCGGCGGCTGCCGCCCAGGCTGAGGAAGCGCAGCCGCATCTCTTCAAGACGGGCGGCGCAGAATTCGATCTGCGGCTGGTCGCGCGCGACGACGTTGAACGTCGGCGCCTCGCCTTCCTTGCCCAGCTCGACCGCGTAGCAGACGCCCGGATCGAACGGGGCCTTGGTGGTGTTCTGGCAGGCGCCCAGCGCCAGGAGGCCGACGCCCGCGGCGAGAACGATGGAGGTGCGCTTCATCAATGGAGATCCGGGAACTGGCAGCGGCGGTCCTGATCCGCCAGCAGGCGGAAGCGGTTGTTGTCGGGCGATTGTTCCACGCGGCGCGGGACCAGGCGCAGGGTCGTCTCGCCCCAGCGGCCGTACAGGGCCTCGCCCGGGCGCACGCAGGTGCCGGCGTACAGCGCGACGACGCACTGGTTCAGGCTCATGCCCGACGACACCGTCCGCCAGTCCGATCCCGTGTAGCGCAGGCAGGCGCCGCCGGCCGCCGCCGGCTGCGGCGCGGGTTGAGCGGGCTGGGTCGATTCGATCGGCGTGGCGTCAGGCTGGGTCTCGGTCAGTTCGACCGGGGGCGCCGACGGCGGCGGGGTCAGGGAGGCGGTCGGGGCGGCGACCAGATTGCCGGTCGCATCGACACCGACATCCAGAGCATCCGTGGCCAGGCCGTTGCGGCGCGCGCAATCGGTCAGGGTGGCCATGCCGACGAACTGGCCGTCGACGTAGCAGCGCAGCTCACGCGTGGAATCCAGACCCGGCGCATCCGCCACGGAGACGGTCAGCCCGCCTTGCGCGGCAGGCGGCGGCGCGGCGGGCTCGTCACGTCCGCCCGTCATCAACAGGCCGACGATGACGGCGATCACGACGGCGACTGCGGCGCCGATCGCGATGAGGATACGGTTGTCCTTGGGCATGAAAGGCTCGCGCGGATGGAGCCCCCAATAACCCCGCCGGAGCAGGGCCCGTCAACGCTTTACGTTGACGGCGTCAGCCGCCGCCCAGACGCGCAAGCGCCGCCTGGTAGTTGGCCAGCTGGGCGGTCAGGTAGGCCGGGGCCTGGCCGGTGACCGCGGGCTTGGCCGATTCCGGGGACAGCGCGCGATAGGCGTCGCGGATCGCCTTCATCGCCGCCTGCACCTTCTCCCCGGCCGTCTTGACCGCGGCGGCGTCCGTGAGGGTCAGGTTGGTCGGCAGGCCCAGGCCGAAGGTCTTGGTGACGTCGTCGCCGACCGTCTTGCCGATATAGCCCTGCGACAGCCCCAGCCCCGCCAGCGCGTCGCGGCCGGTCTCGCCCGAGGTCAGCACGGCGCCCTTCACCCCGTCGCGTGCGACGATGGACAGGCGCTGCAGACCGGTGCGCAGGGCGGTGGCCAGATCGCCCGGCTCGGCGCCCTTGGCCGTCTCGGACACCACGGTGACCTTCAGCTTCATGTTCGAGGCCTGTTCGATCTTGCGGCCCAGGCTCTGCAGGGTGTCCCGGGCTTCGATGGTGACCGCCACGGGCCGGCCGCCGTCGGCGGGCGACACATAGAACCGGTCGCCGGCCCGCAGGGAGGTGGCGTTGGTCAGGGTCTTGGACTGGCTCTGGTCGATCTCACCCTGCGGCAGACCCAGCCGGTCCAGCACGCTGGCGCCGCCGGCGGCGACCGCCAGCGTCAGGGGCTTGGCCTGCGCCCCGTCCCCTTCCCAGTCCCGCCGCCATTCGACCGCGCCGGTCATCGGGTCGATGCGGGTCAGATAGGCCTTGGTCGGATCGGTGGCCTTGGCGTCCTCGGGCCGGTTGGCGATGCCGGTCAGCCAGACCTTGCCGCCCTGGATCTTCATGTCCGCGGCGCTGTCGTCGCCCGCGCCGCCGACATAGGTCAGGCGGTCGTCGGTCGAGGCGGCCAGGCTGTCGTCGATCACGGCCACGAAGGCGTCCTTGCCGCCGTGGTGGGCCGTGGTGATCGTGCCGACGCCCAGCGACGCGTTACGGGTCGTGCCGCTGATGATCACCTTGCCGTTCTCGACGGCCAGGCCGCTGATCTCGCCGCTGGCGTCGCCCAGATCGCGCGTGGCGGCCAGGGTCGGCTTGCCGTCCGCCGCGAGGGTGAACTGGCGCACCACGATGCGGCCGTCCTCGACGCCCGCCGAATAGAGATTGTTCCCGTCCACCATGATGGCGTCGACGCCGTCGGTTCCGGCCGTGCCGAACTGCGAGACCCCCGCCGCCTTGGAGACGACGGGCGCATACTTGTGTTCCTGGGTCTCGCTGAACGCCTGGACGTAGCCGTCCCAGCCGCCCACGCCGACCGTGCCCGTCATGGCCGACTGGGCGCGCCCGCCCACATAGACCGTGCCGTTGGGACCGAAGCTGACCGAGGTCGCCTCATCGGCGGCGCGGGCTCCGCGGCGCTGGGTCCAGACCTCCTGCCCTTCCGCATCGAAGACGGTCACGAAGCTGTCGGCGACGGTGGCCACATCGCCCGCCTTGCCCGCGTCCAGCGCGCCGGTGACCGAACCGGCCACGGCCACCCGGCCATTGGCGTCGACGGCGATGGCGTAGCCGCTGGCGGTCGAGGCCGCGCCGATGGCCTGGGTCATGACCACGCGGCCGGCGGAATCGAGCTTGATCAGCGCGACGTCCCTCTGGCCCTTGATCGGCTGGTTGTCCGGGCCCGCCTTGAGGTCCGCCACCATCCACACCGAACCATCCGGTCCCGTGGTGCTGGCGCGGACCGTCTCGACGCCCTCCGGCAGGCCGGTCTGGGAAGCGCGTCCGTCGACCCACTGGGTCTCGCCGACGCCGGCGACGGGCGGGGGCGCGGCGCCGCCGGTGTCGCTCTGGAATTTGAGCATCTGCAGGCCGCCGGCCGTGCCGGAGCCCTGCACCACATAGACGGCGTCCGCGGCCGTGGTCGGGGTGAAGCTGACCTTTTCGGTCGTCACGCCGCGCACCACCAAGGCGAACTGGTCGGGACCGGCCGGCAGGGTGACGGTCTTGCCGCCGACGGTCATGGTCTTGGGTTCAGGCTTGACCAGTTCGCGGCCGAGCCGTGTCTCCAGCCCGGCATCCCCAAGCTTGGCGTTAATGTGGTCCAGCACATTGGTCAGCGTCCGGGGCTTGGTCCCCATGTCCGCAAGGTCGATGGCCACCGACTTGGTGGTGTTGTCGCCCTTCTTGACCGTGATGTTGAACTGCACCTCGCCGGCGAAGGCCGGGGCCAGCGCGTCGGGCGAGCCCTCGTGAATCGGCCCCGTGACCGAGATCGCGCCGTCCCGCGCCACGGCGGCGGTGGTCTTGCTGGTCGAGGACGAGGTGCCCTGCACCAGACGGATGGCGTCCAGATCCGCGCCCGGCAGCCATTTGCCGACCTCGGCCATGCCCGCCGCGAACCGCTTGTTCAGCTGGGTCATCTCCAGGGCGGTCACGCCCTTGGTCCCCGCGCGGGTGATCAGGGCGTTCATGGTCTCGAGGCCCTGATACAGGGCGAACAGCTTCTTGTAGTCGGTCGAGGCGCCCTTGATATCGAGCTGGGCCGCGCCCTCGTTGATAAAGTCCCGGCCGCCCAGGGCGGCGCGCAACAGCGCGCTCTGCTCCGGCGCCTTGACCGAGGTCGACCACGGCGGCGTCGGCTGGGCCTTGGACTTGGCGAGCGCATTCAGGGTCGAGTACGACGTCGAGGGCGACGCCGTTCCACCGTAGAGACCCAGAAGATAGCTGTTGTTGATCACAGAGCGCTCCTCGCGCGCAGTCTGACGCCTGAGCTGTAACGAGGGCTTAACGGCCGGGTTCGGAGCGACTTCCGCCGCGACTCAGGGAACAATGGTCGACAGCACCCGTTTATCGCGTGCCGGATACGGAGGAGTGCCTGATGAGTGCCTTCGTCAACGCCCTGAAATCATTGCTTTCCTTGTACGGCTTCGGGCCGCGCGGCGCGAACCGCCGACGACCCGAACCCGTTTCCATCGGCCGCTCCGGGAGCCGCCGGCTGGCTTAGCCTTGGAAGAGCGACAGGATGATCTGCGGCGCCTGGTTGGCGATCGACAGCGATTGCGCGCCCAGCTGCTGCTGGACCTGCAGGGCCTGAAGCCGGGCGCTTTCCTTGGCCAGGTCGGCGTCGACCAGGTTGCCGATGCCCGATTCCAGCGTGTCGACCAGCTTGGACACGAAGGTGTTGTGCGCCTGGATCTGCTTGGCCTGGGCGCCGATCTCGCCGAGGGCGGCGTTCAGCTGGGTGATCGAATCGTCCAGCTTGGTCAGCGCCGTGGCCGCGCCGGTCAGGGTCATCAGGCTGTCGCTCAGCGACAGCTCGATGATCGAACCGCCCAGCGACAGGTTCTTGGACGCCAGGGTCACGAAGGCCGAGGCGTCGGCGTTGGCCAGGAATTTGATGCCGGTGGTCAGCGAGCCGTTCAGGATGTTGCCGCCGTCGAAGGCCGCGTTGTCCACCGCCGACTTGATCGCCTTCATCAGGGCCTGGAAGTCGGCGTTCAGCAGCTGGCGCGACTGGGTCTTCAGCGAGGTATCCTTCGCCGCGGTGACCTTTTCCTTGAGCTGGTTCAGCAGGTCCGAGATCGATTCGCCGGCGGACAGGGCCACGTCCGCGATCGAGGTCGCGCGGTCCAGGCTCTGCTTCACCGCGCCGAGCGCGCCGACATCCGCGCGCTGGGTCTGGGCGATGGCCCAGATCGCGGCGTTGTCCTTGGCGCCCTGGACCTTCAGGCCCGTGGAGACGCGACTCTGCACGTCCGCCAGGCGGCTGTTCGTCGTGGTCAGGTTCTGCAGCGCGATCTGCGCGGCGACATTGGTATGGACGCTATTCGTCATCCGACTCGGCCCTTCGAGGTTTGGCCAAGGCTAGAGGACGAACCGTGCACACATGGTTAACAGCGATTCACCACGCGTCTTAACCGCGCGGATCGCTCCTGCGCGGCGTTTCGTGGGGTCTCGAATGCGTCAGGCCCGGGTGTCGATCACCGCGCCGGCGCTGTAGCCGGTGTCCTGCATCAGGCCGACGACCTGTTCGCGGGGCAGCTGCTTGACGACCTCGCCGGTGACCCGGTCCATCGTCTTGTAGATGAAGGATCCGGACCGGGGCCCTTCCTCGATCACCAGACGGTAGCGAGCGGCCTGTTCGGCATCCTGCTGCGCCCTGGAGTCATGGAAATCGCCGCCAGTGGCGACGGGGACGGTCGGAATTTCGTAAGCGGCTACGGCGCCAATCTTCGCATTGTTTTGCATGTCTCCTGCCGACCGTTGTTAAAACGGCGGTTCCCTTCAAGGGGACTGGAGAGCGGTTGGGCGGGGCCCTAGGACCCCGCCCTTCCGGTCAGGTTCCTTAGCGGAACAGTCCCAGCAGCGTGGAGGTCGAGGAGTTGGCGATCGACAGAGCCTGCACACCCAGCTGTTGCTTGGTTTGCAGCGCTTGCAGTCGGGCGCTTTCCTTGGCCAGGTCGGCGTCGACCAGGTTGCCGACACCGGCTTCGATGGTGTCTTGCAGCTTGCCGACGAAGTTCAGGTGCGTGCCGAACGACTTCGAACCCGTGCCCAGACGGGCGAGCGAGGCCGAGACCTTGTCGATCGAGGCGTTGACGGCGGCCAGAGCCGTGCCGGCCAGGGTGGAGGTGCCGATGGTCATCGTCGCGGTGACGGTGACGTTGGCGCCGCCCAGCGACAGGTTTTCACCCGCCACCTTGATGGTCGTACCCGAAGTGTTGGCCAGGGCCTTGTAACCACCCGTGCCGGTCGAGTTGTCCAGCAGGTTGACGCCGTTGAACTTGGCGTTCGAAACCACGGTCGCGATCTGGTCGCGAATGGCCTTGAAGTCTTCGTTCAGAGCAGCGCGAGCCGAAGTGGTCAGGCTCTTGTCGGTGGCCGAGAGGGCCTTTTCCTTCAGTTGGCCGAGCAGGTCAGAGACCGACTCACCAGCCGAAAGCGCCACGTCCACGGCCGACTGACCGCGGTTCAGGCTGTCCTTGACAGCGCCCAGGGCGCTGACTTCGGCACGTTGCGAGGTGGCGATGGCGAAGATGGCGCCGTTGTCCTTGGCGGACGAGACGACCTTGCCGGTGTTGATACGGCTTTGAACCGTTTGCAGTTCGCTGTTCGTGATCGACAGGTTCTGCAGGGCGACCATTGCGCCCACGTTCGTGTTAACGCTGTTCAGCGCCATGACGAGTATCCTTGTTTCAAGGTGTCCGACGCCATTTTGGCGGCCGGGAGCATTTTGCTCAGGGGACACCGCAGCAAGGGCGGGGCCAGTCGCTTTTCCGCCATGCCAGACGAGCGACCATTGTTTTTGCTGCGTTAGTTCCTGTTAAGCACGTACCGACCCCGGTAATTTCTGCCGGGTCCCGGCAAGATCTGCCGGGCAAGGCCTGCAGAAACTGCCGCAAGCCTACGATCCGCCCTTCCGCCAGCGGTCCTGCAGGGCGCGTTCGGCCCGCAGGGTCTCGACCGCCGCCTGCCGGGCGGCGTCGCACTCCGCCAGGGCCTGGCCGCGCGCCATATAGGACGCCTCAAGATCCGCCAGGGTCGGGGCGGCCGGCAGTCGGTCCAGCCGGCACGGCGTCAACGCCGCCTGGGGCAGGACCAGCCGGGGCGGCGACGCAGACGGCGGGCGCGAGGCGGCACAGCTCGCGGTCATGACCGCGCAGGCGATCGACGCGATCAGGGGCCAGCGGGAGATCGGAGTCATGGGCGTTCCTCGCCTTGGCCTCGGCGGCGGCGGTGACCCGCGCCAGATCGACCGATTGTTGATGTTGCTGTTCGAGACGACGGGTCTGGGCCGCCGCGCCTTCGACCTCCAGCCCGCGAGCCTGAGCCTCGGCGGTCGCCGCCTCGGCCTGCCGTTCGGCGCGGTCCAGGCGCCGGGCGCCGAGACCGAACGGGTCCCAGTGCAGGCCCAGGCCGCGCCCGGCGACGACCAGGACGACGATCAGGATGATCGCGGCCAGCCCGACGCCGGCCGGGGCCAGAAGACGCAGGAGGGGTCGCGGGCTCACGGAAAGACCTTCCGGTCGAGCTCGAAATGCGGGCCGTCGCGCAGGGTCGTCCAGTCGCCGCCCCAGACGATGGCCGTTCCCTGCCGGGCGGCGGCGGCCTTGAAGGCCGCGGCGATGCGGGGATACAGCGGCCAGTCCCATCGCACCTGCCCGTCGATCAGGGCGGCGACATCGACCGCGTGGCCGGTCAGGTGACGCGAGTTCTTCGTCCGGCTCGCCCCGGCGCGCACCAGGGCGGCCTGGCGATCGGGCGTGCGCAGTCCCTCGGTGACCATGAAGTCCACCGGCGTCAGGGTGATCGCCTCCTGGATCACGGCGACCAGGCGAGGATGCACGCCCGCCATGCGGGTCAGGGAGCGGGTGGAGAGGCGGAAGGCCATCAGCGTCCCTCCCCGCCCGGTCCGGGCCGCAGAAGGCGCAGGCTGACGATCAGCTGCTGCGCGCTGGGCGCGACCAGATAGAGCACCATGGTCAGGGCCAGCAGGCTCATCAGCCCCTCGACCAGCCGCGGCGCCGCCGCGGCGGGGACCAAGGGGATCAGCCGGTCCAGCAACAGCCAGGCGACGCCGCTCGTGGCGAACACATAGAGGCGGCGCCACAGCCACCGCCCCTCGGCCAGCGGCGAGACCTCTTCAGGGATCGCAGGATCGGTCATCGGTCGTCCTCCATCTCATCAAGGCGCCATCCGTGGCGCCGCCAGCCCACGTCCGCCGACGCAAGCAATTCATCCTTCGTCAGCCGCAGCGGGACTTCCCGGGCGTCGGGGTCCAGGGTCTCGGCCTCGTCGGGAGTCCAGTCGGCGTGCATGGCGGACCTCATCCCTGGGCGATCAGCCAGACGACGCCGGGCGCGCCGGAGCCTCCGACGCCGCCTGCGGTCACGCCCGCGCCCCCGCCTCCGCCGCCGCCGCCCACGGCCCCTCCGGCCCCGCCGGCATGACCGGCGCCCGACGCGACGGCTCCACCGCCGCCGCCGCCGCCACCGGCCCAATGCAGGTCCGCGAGCGGCGCGGCGGTCCCGACCGCACCGGTCGAGCCCGCCCCCGCCGCCCCGCCGGGCGCCCGGACCACCACCGCGCCGCCGTCGCCGCCCGGACCGCCGGACCGGACGTTTCCGCCCGCATCGAGCCCGCCGCCCGCTCCGCCCCCGCCCGCGCCGTCCGGCCGGTCGAAGGCTCCACCCGCAGCTCCTGCGGCCGAGACGCTCGACGCCCCTCCGCCGTTGGCGTTGAGCGCACCGGCGCCGCCAATGCCCGCCGCTCCGCTTGCGCCGCCGCCCAGTCCGCCGGCCCCGCCGCCGCCGGCCGAGATCAGCGCGGTCCCGTTCAGATGCACAGCGGAGGCGCCGCCCGAGGCTCCCGCCGCGGCCACGCCGCCGGCGCCGCCCGAGCCGACCGTCACCGTCAAGGCCGACGTCAGTTGGTTCGCCGCCCAGACGGCCAGAACGGCGCCCCCGGCCCCGCCGCCTCCACCGCCATATCGGGCGCCCGAGGCGCCGAAGGCCCCGGCTCCGCCACCGCCGCCCCCGCCGACGACGACGACCTCGACGCTTCGCGCCCAGGCGGGCGGAGTCCACGATCCGCCGGTAGTGAAGACCGTGGTCTCCCGGCGCCCAGCCCCCTGGCTGAAGGACACTCGCCCCGTCGCGCGGTCGACGCTCAGCGCCGTGCGCCAGGCGGCGCCGTCCGGGCTGACCTTCAGCGTCAGGTCGTCATCGCCTATGAGCCCCAGCTCGGCCCGGCCGCCGTAGCCCGACTGGAACAGCAGGGAGAGGACGTCCGCCGGCGCCGCCTTGTTGAGCGTCATCCTCAGATCGCCGTCGCCGCCCTCGGCGGCTTCCCGCGCGGTCCACAGCGCCTTATTCAGCTTGGCGGCGAAGGGATTGGCGGCGTCCGCCAGCGTCCCCACGCCCAGACGGTCCAGCGGCCCGACCTCGCCCAGCCGCGCGCCGAGCGGGCTCCAGCCGCCGCCCTCGCGCACCACGAAGGCGGCCTCGTCGGCCACCCAGGCCAGCAGGCCGTCGGTCGCCTCGACGCCGATCCAGCCGCCCATCTCGGCCCGAACCAGATCACCGGCGGTGAAGGCGCTCCACGCCGGACCGCCGGCCCCGGCCGGCAGGATATGAAGCAGGCCATCCTCCGGCGCCGCCGGCTGGACCGCCGTCGTGCGGCTGGCGACCGTGGTCTGGACCAGGGCGTCCAGCCGGGTCAGGGCCTCGTTGAGGGTCACATGCTTCTGCATCTGCCCGGCCGCCAGATAGGGCAGGCCCAGGCGCGCAGACTGGTCGTCGCTCATGGAAGGAAGTCTCCGAAACATCGTCGGAGATCAGTGTGCGGGCGCGGCGTCCTCAGGCGGGCTCATGACGCTGACGAGGGCACGTTCTTCTATCAGTTCAGAGGGTTAGGCGTCACCGATCCGATGGTTCAACATTAACTCCCGCGTCTTCTCAGTCGTGGAGGTAGACGATGCGGCGCAGGTTCGGGTCGCTCTTCACCTTGGCGACATGGCGGTCATGTTCGCCGGACGCACGGGCCTCACGCTCATTGGCCTCGACCCAGTGGGTGGTCTGGATGTCCTTCTGCAGCGCCTTGGCCGCCATCAGGTGCCCCGGGAACAGCACGTCGACGACGTTCGGCACGAAGTCGAGGAAGGGCACCTCGCCCACCGCCGTGGTCACGCTGTCGAGGCCCAGGTAGCCGGCCATCCGCACGAGCGTTCCGGGCGCCGCCCTGGCCCGCACGGCCTGAATCATCAGCCAGCCGGCGGCGCCGATCGTATAGGCGCTGCCCACCAGCGGGACCCAGGTCAGCAGGCCGTCCATGCCCACCCCGAACGGCCCGATGCCGATCACCCGATCCGAGAGCTTTTTGACGCCCTCGACATTGGTCCAGATTTTCTCGATATCGCCGATGGTCCGTCTGGGCATTCCATCCTCCGAAGCGAGACCGTAACGCGCCATGGAGACCGGCGTTCATCATAAAGCGCAAGGGCGTTCTTCGGCCTGGACCGTGGTCCGGCGGTGGGGCGGCGCCCTGTGCGCGCTCGGTTTCGTCGGGGTGCTGATCGTCTCGGCGGCCATCCGCTTCGGCGTGGGCCATCGCTGGGTGGACATCCTCGCCCAGTTCACCGCGCCGGGGCTGTTCGCGGTGATCGTCGCGACCCTGTTCCTGGCGATCCTGCGCCTGAAAGCGGCGGCATGGGCCGGCGTGGCGGCGAGCCTGGCCTTGCTGGCCTGTGTCGCGCCGCAGTGGCTTCCCCCGGCGGGCAAGCCCCAAGCCGGCGCGCCCGTGGTCCGGCTGTACTCGGCCAACGTCTATTATCTGAACGACGACGTCGCCGCGATGCGCCGGTCCATCGAGGCGGCGAACCCGGACATCATCATCCTGATCGAACTGGGACGCGGGCCGATCGGCCGTCTGGACGAACTGCTGGCGGACTATCCCTATCGCGCCGCCTCGATGCGGCCGGACGAGACCCGCGGGCCGTCACGCTCGATCATCGCCTCGCGCTGGCCGTTGCGGCAGGTCGAGAACCGGCCGGACGGGCTGCATTCGGTCACAGCCGTGGCGCAGACCCCGCTTGGCGCGCTGAACGTCGTCGGCGTCCACCTGACCCGTCCTTGGCCGTTCCAGCCGCAGTGGGGCCAGATCAGCCAGACCATGGCGCTGGGCGACATCCGCCGAACCCTCGCGGGTCCGGTGATCATCGCGGGGGACTTCAACAGCGTCTCCAACGCCCGCATCGGGCGGCAGATGAAGCAGGACCTGGGTCTCGCCCCGGCCGGCGGCTTCCCCGGCACCTGGCCCAGCCAGCTGCCCTCGCCCCTGAACGTCACCATCGATCAGGTTTGGCGCTCGCCCGACCTGGCCTTCGTCAGCCGCAAGCTGGGACGGCCCAATGGATCGGACCACCGCCCGGTCGTGACCGAGTTCACCCGCGCCGCGGATTGACCAGCGCCGCCAGCCGTTCGGCGTGGCCCTCGCCCGGGAAGTCGGCGGCGATCCAGCTGTCCTCGAAGGCCTTGAGCAGGCGACCGGTCTCGGGACCCGGTTCAAGCCCCAGGCGCGCCACCTCCTTGCCGCCGACCGGCAGACGTGGCCGAACCCAGCCGTTCGCGACGCCCAGCAGACGCATGGCCGCCTCGCCCCGCCCCGGCGCGGCGGCGTGAAGGCGCATCAGGGCGTCGGCGACGGCGCGGCCGCCCTGGCGATAGACCGCCGCCCGCGCCTGGGCGTCGCTCATGTCCAGAGACACGACCGGCGCCGCCAGCGCCGAACCGACCAGCCGGTCCCGCGCCGCGTTCGGGAAACGCAGCCGCTCCGACGCCCGCCGCATGGCCTCGGCGTCCACGGGGAACAGGGTCATCAGCCGGACCACGGGATCGTCGCTCAGGTCCACGACGGCGTCGAACAGCGTCAGGGGCCCCGCCTCGGGCAGCACCTGCGCCAGCACGCCGGTCTTCTCCATGGCCGCCATGGCCGGTCGCGGATCCGTCGCCGCCAGCAGCTTCATCAGCTCCTTGGACACTCGCTCGGCGGACAGGCGGGTCATGCCCGGCGCCAAGTCGCGACAGGCGTCCAGCCCGGCGGCGTCCGGCTCGCCCCGCCCATACCAGGCGAAGAAGCGGAAGAAGCGCAGGATGCGCAGATAGTCCTCGCGGATGCGGGTCCCGGGATCACCGACGAAGACGATCCGGCCCGCCGCCGCGTCGGCGACGCCCTGGCCGGTCGGATCGAACACCCGGCCTTCGCCGTCCGCATAGAGGGCGTTCAGCCGGAAGTCGCGGCGCGCGGCGTCCTCGGCCCAGTCGTCGGTGAAGGCCACGGTGGCGTTTCGTCCATCGGTCGAGACGTCCCGGCGCAGGGTGGTGATCTCGAACGGCTGCCGCTCGGCCACCGCCGTCACCGTGCCGTGGGCGATGCCGGTGGGCACGGCCTTCAGGCCGGCGGCGCGGATCGCACGCTCGGTCTCCTCCGGCTTCAGGGTGGTGGCGATGTCGATGTCGTCGATCTCGCGGCCCATCAGGGCGTTGCGCACGCAGCCGCCGACGAAGCGGGCGCAGCCGGGGCCGCCCGCCGCCTCCAGCGCCGCCAGGACCGAACGGGTCGCGGACGCCGTCAGCCAGGCCTGTCCGGTCAGCACGGTCACGCCGCATCCTCCCCGGCGGCGGCGACCGGTTCGGCCTCGTCGCCGTACAGCCGGGCGCACAGGCCGCGCACGATCCCCGCCGTCGCGCCCCAGATGTAGCGCTCCTCATAGGGCATGGCCCAGAACCAGCGGCGCGGCTGACCCTCCAGCTCATACGAATCGCGACGGTGATTGGCCGGATCCATCAGGAAGTCCCACGGCGCCTCGAACACCTCGGCCACCTCGTCTGGCGAGGCGGTCACGGACGGCGGCTCGGCCAGCCAGCCGATCACCGGCGTGACCAGGAAGCCGGTCACGGTCTCATAGGCGTCGCCGACGCCCAGCACCTCGACCACGCCGGGGTCGAGCGCGACCTCCTCGAAGGCCTCGCGCAGCGCGGCCTCGACGGCCGTCTCGCCGGGATCCAGGCGGCCGCCGGGGAAGGCGATCTGACCCGTGTGGCTGGCCAGAGTGTCGGAGCGGCGGGTGAGCAGCACCGTCGCGCCTTCCGGCCGGGCGATGACGGGCACCAGAACCGCGGCCGGACGGAGGGCCTTCCCCGTCGATCGCGCATCGGGATTCAGGTCGTAGTCCGACCGTGAGGCGGCGTCGTCCACCGACCAGCCGTCGGGATGGATCAGGTGCTCGATCAGCCGGGTCCGCAGCGTCGCCAGGCTCATTCGACGCCGGCCCCGACCGGTCCCAGGGCGAAGGCCGCACCGCCGGAACGGACGGTCAGCCGTCCGTCCTCGACCGAGGCCGCCTCGACCAGTTCATAGAAGACCGGGCGGGCGATGCGCGCCCACAAGTCGGCGCGGACCCGCACGCGGGGCGCAGGCTCTCCGGTCGTCGGATCGGTCTCGACCACGATGGGCGCGTCCGGCCCGGCCGTCGTCTGGTCGCCGACATCGGTGGTGAAGACCAGCGCCTCGCCCCGGCGCTCGACCGAGACGGCGCGGAACGGCAGGTCCTCGACGGCGATGGCCAGCTTCTCGCCCGGCGTGACCAGCACATAGCCGTCGGCGTCCTTGCGCAGGATGGTCGAGAACAGCCGCACCAGTTCGGCCCGGCCGATGGGCGAGCCCTCGTGCAGCCAGACGCCGTCGCGGCGGATGACGATGTCGATGTCGCCGCAATGGGCCGGATGCCACAGGTGGACCGGCGGCAGGCCGCGGCCCGGAGCCTGCTTCGCCGCCTCGGCCATGGCGGCCAGTCCTGTTGTCTTGTCAGCGTCGGCCATGGAGCAGACTTAGGCGGTCCGCCCCGGCGTGCAAACCCGCTCAGGCGGGACGGACGATTCCCGAGGGCTCGCCCACGCCCAGCCACAGCACGCGGCGCGGGTCCACCGGTCCCTGCAGGCGGACGTCCGGCGCATGGCGGAAGCCGAACCGGCCGAAATAGGGGGCGTCGCCGACCAGCAGGACGCCGGTCCGGCCTGCATGGTCGATGCAGGCCTGCACCAGATCCGCGCCCAGCCCGCCCTTGCGGCTGTCCGCCGAGACGGTGATGGGGCCCAGGAACAGGGCCGGACGGTCGCCGACCAGGATGGTCCACAGCCGCACCGCGCCGATCACCCGGCCATCCTCCCGCGCCACGAAGCCGGCGGCGACGCCCGCCTGCTCGCGGATGCGCTCGGCGGTCTTTGCGTAACGGCCCGGGCCGAACGCGGCCATGACCAGGGCCTCCACCGACGCGGCGTCGGCGGGCGTTTCGGCGTCGATGCGCACGGTGGTCTGCAGGGCGGCGTCGGTCATGAGCGCGCGCACCTAAGGCGCGCGCTCCGGGGAATCAACCGACTTTCGAGAAATCGGGCGCGCGCTTCTGGGTGAAGGCCATGAAGGCCTCCATCGCCTCGGGGCTCTTCATCTGGCTGCCGAAGGCCTCGCCCTCGCGCTGCATCAGCGCCCACAGGCGTTCCGCGTCGCGCATCAGCTGCTTGGTCTTGCGGATGGAGTTGGGCGCCCGGGCGGCCAGTTTGGCGGCCAGTTCGGCGGCCGTGGCCTCGACCTGACCGGCGGCGACGGCGCGGTTGGCCAGGCCCCAGGCCACGGCGGTCCTGCCGTCGATCGGCTCACCCAGGGCGAAGATCTCGAACGCCCGCTGGTGGCCCAGCACCGCCGGCAGCAGCATGGAGGACGCCGCCTCCGGCGCCAGGGCCAGGTTGATGAAGGGCGCGGACAGCAGCGCGTCCTCGGCCACCACCACCATGTCGCAGTGAAGCAGCAGGGTCAGGCCGATGCCGACGGCCCGGCCGCGCACCGCCGCCACCGCAGGCTTGTCCAGGTCGGCGAGGGATTTGAGGAAGCGGAACACCGACATGTCGAAGGGCTTGTCGGTCTGCGAGCCGATGGCGATGAAGTCGCCGATATCGTTGCCCGCCGAGAAGCTGTCGCCCTCGCCCCGGAACAGCAGCACCCGCACCGCGTCGTCGGTGCGCGCGCGCTCGGTCGCCTCCGCCAGGGCGGCGTACATGGCCTGGGTGATGGCGTTCTTCTTGTCGGCGCGGGCCAGGGTGACGGTCAGCACGCCGTTCGCCAGCTCGGTCTTGATGTGGTCGGTCATGCCGCTTCCTCCCCTTGTGTCGTTGAGCGCCACCAGTCGACGCCGTCCGCATCGCGTTCGCGAACGGCCAGACCTCTCAGCAGCATGTAATTCAAGTGGGCGATGCTCTCGCCGGTGGCCATGCCGCGCACGCCGTCGCCTACCGGGCGGGCGAACAGGGCCGGGAACA
The DNA here is from genome assembly GCF_058790835.1 of Brevundimonas sp. EU05-FHT14B11. NCBI lineage: Bacteria > Pseudomonadati > Pseudomonadota > Alphaproteobacteria > Caulobacterales > Caulobacteraceae > Brevundimonas > Brevundimonas sp. EU05-FHT14B11. The sequence continues at coordinate 1,190,953 of NZ_JBYTCY010000001.1, read as the reverse complement.
CGTCCACCGCCCGTTTCGGCTCCCTCAGCGACCGGTCGAGGCGTTTCAGCGCCACGTGATGACCGCGGATCAGGGCGTCCAGCCGGGCGTGGGCGCCGCGGAAGACCTCTCCGTGCGACGGCAGGATCAGGATATCGTCCGGAAAGACCGTCTTCATCCGCTCCAGCGAGGCCAGCCAGTCGCCCAGAGGATCGGCGTCGGCCTCGGTCGGCCAGACGGAGACGTTGGACGAGATGCGCGGCAGGATCTGGTCGCCGCCCAGCACGACGCCGTCGTCCTCGCGCCACAGGCAGGCGTGTTCGGGGCTGTGGCCCTCGCCGACGACGATGCGCCAGTCCCGGCCGCCGATGCTCAGCCGGTCGCCCTCGCGAATCCGCTGATAGCCGGCGGGCAGCGGCGAGACGGCCATGCCGAAGCGCCCGAACTCACGGCGGTAGCGCTCGATCTGCGCCTCGTCCCAGCCCGAGGCGCGATAGAAGTCCGCTCCGCTTTCCGGCGCCGGCGTGCCGGTGTCGGCCAGCAGCATCCGGGCCATCACATATTCCAGGCGGGTCATGACCAGCGGCGCGTTGAACCGCTCGCACAGCCAGCCGGCCAGGCCGATGTGGTCGGGATGCATATGGGTGCAGATCACCCGGGTGACCGGGTCTCCGCCCATCGGGCCGGCCAGCAGGAGCTCCCATTCGGCCTTGGTCGCGTCGAGCGCCAGGCCGCAGTCGATGACCGCCCAGCCGTCGCCGTCGCGCACCGCATAGACGTTGATGTGATCCAGCTGCATCGGCATGGCGACGCGCATCCACAGCACGTCCGGCGCGACGATGACCGCCTCGCCCGAGGCCGGAGGTCCGGCGAACGGATAGGTCAGGCCCCGCTCGGCGGGCCTCGCCTCGGTCTCCGCCGGGATCACGCCGTCCGCCAAGTCCGTCTCCAATCGCAACGCAGGATGGATAGACCGAACCGCCGCCTCTCGTCCAGCATCACCGGTCAGAGCCTTGACCCGGCTCCAACCGCTCGCCAAGGGTGTCGATCGAAGATTTACCTTCCGGAGTGACCCCGTGTTCAACAGAAAGATCATCGGCCTGGCGGGCGCCTTTGCGGTGCTGATGGGCGTGGCCCAGCCGGCGTTCGCCCAAACCGCGCCCACCGGCGGCCCGATCACGGAAACGGATCGCGCCAGCGGCACGATCAACGGCACGCGCGTCCAGCCGGGCCGTCTCGGCGACCGTTCCCCGCCTCCCGCCGCCGCTTCGCCGCGCCAGCGTCGCCAGGACCGTTCGCGCCCGGCTCCCGCCGCGCCGCCGACGCCGGAGCAGGTCCGCGCCGCCGCCCAGGCCCAGCTGACCGCCGCCAGCGTGACCTGCGAGCTGGTCGAGGCCACCAATCCCGGCGTAATCGGCGAGTCCCAGGTCTATGAAACCGCCTGCGCCGGCGGCGAAGGCTACATCCTGATCGCCTCGACCCCGCCGCAGGCCTTCGGCTGCATCGAGCTGGCCGGCACCGCCGCCATCGCCCGTGCGCGCGATCCGAACGCCGACGTCGGCCAGCAGTGCGCCCTGCCCGCCAACCAGAACGGCGTCGCCGTCATCGGCGGCTGGGCCCGCGCCGCCGGCGCGACCTGCACGGTCGACGAGGCCCTGGCCATCGGCAAGAGCGACGGCAACAACATGGTCTACGAAGTCGGCTGCGCCGGCGCCGACGGCTACTGGCTGGAAAAGACCGCCACCGGCTGGGATCTGAAGGATTGCCTGCAGATCGCGTCCATGAACGGTTCGTGCCGCTTCACCACGGCCCAGGAACAGGCCCAGAGCTTCCAGCCCAAGCTGGCCGGCACCGACGCCTCGGATTGCAGCGTCACCCAGGTCCGCATGATGGGCGAGAACGCCAACGGCCGCTTCTACGAAGCCAAATGCGCCGCTGAGGGCCAGGGCTATATCGCCCGCGTCAACAACGAAGGCGTGACCCAGCAGGTCTACCCCTGCGCCACCGCCCAGCGCATCGGCGGGGGTTGCACCCTGACCCCGGCTCCGGCCGCCGCCCCGGCGACCGGCGGCCGCCCCTGAGGCGTCCTTACGGCCGAACGATTAGCGCCCCGGAGGAAACTCCGGGGCGTTTTTCGTTGCGGCGATCAGCGCTTCACAGAGCCCCCCGACGCGCCTTAGCTTGCACCCCATGCGCATCGCCACCTGGAACGTGAATTCGGTCAACGCCCGCCTGCCCACCGTGCTGGCGTGGCTGGAAGCGGCCCAGCCTGACGTCGTCGGCTTCCAGGAAATCAAATGCGTGGATGAGAAATTCCCGCGCGAGGCGTTCGAAAGCCTCGGCTACAACGTCGAGGTCCACGGGCAGAAGACCTATAACGGCGTCGCCCTGCTCTCGAAATTCCCGATGTCCGAGGTCCGTCGCGGCCTGCCCGGCGAGGACCAGTCCGGGGTCGAGGACGAGGGTGTCCACTCCCGCTACATCGAGGCCCTGATCGAATGCCCGCGTCCGGTGCGGGTCGGCTGTCTCTACCTGCCCAACGGCAATCCGGTGGAGAGCCCCAAGTTCGCCTACAAGCTGGGCTGGATGGAGCGGCTGGAGGCCCACGCCCGGACCCTGCTGGCGCAGGAAGAGGCCTTCACCCTGTGCGGCGACTACAACGTCATCCCGACGCCTGAGGACGCCAAGAATCCCTCCGCCTGGGTCAACGACGCGCTGTTCCAGCCCGAGAGCCGCGCCGCCTTCCGCGCCCTGCGCTACCTCGGCCTGAGCGATGCCGGCGAGCTGGGCAAGCAGCCGCCGGGAACCTACACCTTCTGGGACTATCAGGCCGGCGCCTGGCAGCGCGACCACGGCATCCGCATCGACTTCCACCTGCTGTCGCCGCAGGCGGCGGACCGGTTCCTGGGCGTCGAGACCCACCGGGACGCCCGCGACATGGACAAGCCGTCCGACCACGTCCCCGTGGTTGTCGAGCTGGAGGACTGACCTTGAGCGAGGTGTTCCGGGTGGTCCTGCTGGTGGCGCTGGCCGCGGCGGCGCTGACCACCGGGGCGCTGCTGCTGGTCTGGTGGATGGAGCCCGTGCGCCGGATGCGCCGGGCGCTGCTGAAATCGCTGGGCGCGGTTCCCGAGGCCGAGGCCCTGTCGCCCGCCGAGGGCCGCGCCGCCGGGCTGGACTTCGACGGGGCGCAGGTCGCCGTACTGTGGAACCGAGGCGCGGCGGGACTGGTCTACGCCTTTGAGGAGATCGAGGGCGGCGAGATCATTGTCGACGGCCATGTGGTCGCCCGGGTGCGCCGGGGCGAGGCGCGCAAGTCGCTGGACATCCTGGCCCCCGACGCCGAGCAGGTGGTGCTGCGGCTGATGTTCGCGGACGCCCGCCACCCCGAGTTCGAGCTGGCCCTGTGGGATGCTACCCTGCCCGTCCAGACCAGCTCGCCCGGCGAAGCGCTGCGGCTGGGCCGCCGCTGGCTGTCGCATCTGGAAGCCCTGCTGAAGGGTTGAGCGACTGCGGGGTTCCTCCCCCGACGCGAGAGCGCTAGAAGCGCCCCCAACCTGTCTTGAGTAAGCCTGAAGGAGGCCGTCTTGGCCCGCCTGTTCGACGCCGTGATCATTGCCGACTGGACCGCCGCCGAGGGCAAGAAGCTGGGCGATCAGTCGGTGTGGATCGGCGTGGCCAAGCGCGACGTGCGCTTCCGCCTCTACACCGAGACCCACAACACCGCGACGCGCGCCGAGGGCGAGGCCCTGCTGAACAAGCTGGTCTCGGAACACCGCAAGCGCGGCGACCGCGTGCTGGTCGGTTTCGACTTCAACTTCGGCTATCCGGCGGGCACGGCGGCGCGGCTGAAGCTGGACGGGACCCCGTGGTCGGCGATGTGGAAATTCATCGCGGCCAACATCGTCGACAAGGCGGACAACTCCAACAACCGCTACCAGGTCGCGGCCAAGATCAACCGGCTGATGACGGACGAGGCCTGGCCGATGTGGGGCGCGCCCGCCAAGCAGGCGCAGCGCTGGCTGACCACCACCAAACCGCCCGCGGGCGCCGGCGCCGACATCCCCGAGTTCCGCGCCACTGAGGACGCGGTCCGCAAGGGCAAGCTGCAGCCCAAGTCGGTCTGGCAGATGCACGGCGCGGGCGCCGTCGGCGGCCAGACGCTGGTGGGCATCCCGATGGTGCGCCGCCTGCTGGAGAGCCTGGGTCCGTCGGGCGCCGTCTGGCCGTTCGGCACCGGCTGGCGCGCGCTGGACACGGCGGACGTCGAGCCCCTGTCGGCCGTGGTCGTCGAGGTCTGGCCGTCCATGTTCGACGCCAAGCCGGAAGCGGGCGAGTTCAAGGACCAGGCCCAGGTGCGCACCACCGCCGAGGCGCTGGCGAAGATGGATGAGGCCGGCGACCTGGCGAAGGCCTTCGCCCCGCCCAAGGGCGCGGACGAGGCCCTGATCGCGCGGGTCGAGCAGGAAGAAGGCTGGATCCTGGGGGCCTAGGCCTTCACCGGCCTGTCGTCCGGCTGCGCTATCGCTGCGCCATGTTCCGGATCATCCTGACCGCCCTTCTGTTGCTGACCGCGAGCCCCGCCGTGGCCGACGTGCTGATCATCGCCCACCGCGGCGCCTCGGGCGAACGGCCCGAGCACACCCGCATGGCCTACGAGCGGGCCATCGAACAGGGCGCCGACATCATCGAGCCCGACCTGGTCATGACCCGCGACGGGATCCTGGTGGTCCGGCACGAGAACGAGATCGGCGGAACCACCGACGTGGCCGCCCATCCGGAGTTCGCCGACCGCCGCGCGACCCGCACCATCGACGGGGAGTCCGTCACCGGCTGGTTCACCGAGGACTTCACCCTGGCCGAGCTGATGACCCTGCGCGCCCGCGAGCGGCTGCCCGCGTTGCGCGGAACGGCCTTCGACGGGCAGGAGCCGATCCTGACCTTCGAGCAGGTGCTGGACATCGCCCGCGAGGCCTCGGCGCGGACCGGCCGGACCATCGGCGTCGCGCCGGAGCTGAAGCACCCCTCGCACTTCGCCGCCCTGGGCCTGCCGATGGAGAACGCCTTCGTGGCGGTGCTGGAGCGGCACGGGCTGACGGGCGCGAACGCGCCGGTGCTGGTCCAGTGTTTCGAGGTCGGACCGCTGGAGCGGCTCAGCGCCCGGATCGACACGCCCCTGCTGCAGCTGATGGCCGGCGAAGGCGGTCCGGCGGACCGGCCGGCGCTGACCTATGCGGCGATGGCGACGCCCGGGGGGCTGGCGGCAGTGAAGGCCTATGCCGACTGGATCGGGGCCGACACGGCGATGATCGAGCCGACGCCGGGCGCGCCGTCCTCGTTGATCGCGGACGCCCACGCGGCGGGGCTGAAGGTCGCCGCCTGGACCTTCCGGGCCGAGAACGTCTTCCTGCCGGAGGCGGACCGGGTCGGGGCTGAACCCGCAAGCCACGGGCGGCTGCGGGAGCGGCTGGCGCGGTTCGCCGGCTACGGACTGGACGCCGCCTTCATGGATCAGCCGGTGCTGGCGAGACGGCCCTGAGGCCAAGTCCCTGAAATTCCGCCCCTGGCGTCGTTAACGACCAGAACGGGTGAAGGCCTGGCATTGACAACCCCTGATCGTCACCCGAGCGTGCCGTCGGCCCTGCATCAGCAGGGCATGGCAGACTTTGGAGAGTGGACGATGAAACTTCCCCGTATCCTGCTTCTGACCGCCCTGGCGGGCTCGATCGCAGCGGCCGCGGCAAGCCCGGCCGCGGCGCAGACCAGCTACTACTGGGGACCCCAGACGATGGGGTATATGTATACCTATTACATCAACGGCCAGCTGGTCTCGACCAACTACATGGGCTGCGACGGCTGGGAATCCTGGGACGGCTACAACGGCTGGCCGGACCTGACGATGGGCGACTCGTACGACTACACCAGCTGGGAATGTTGATCCCGGCATGAGCGGGCGGGACGGTTCGCCGTCCCGCTTTTTTTCTCCCTACCCCGCGATCTGGCCGAAGTCGGCGACCCGGCCCATGACCGCGCGGACCTGACCCAGCAGCTTCAGGCGGTTGTCGCGCTCCTCGGCGACGTCCGAGTTGACCATCACGTGGGTGAAGAAGGCGTCGACCGGGGCGCGGAGCGACGCCAGGGCCTTCATGGCGGCGGCGAAGTCCTCGGTCTCCAGCGCGGCGTCCACGGCGGTCGCGGCGGCGGCGGCGGCGAAGGCCAGGGCGGTCTCGGGCTCCGGCTGGTTCGGCAGGCCGGTCTCGACCATGCCGGTCGGCACCGGACCCTTCTTCTCCTCGGCCTTGAGGATGTTGGACGCACGTTTGTAGCCGGCCAGCAGATTGGCCCCGTCGTCGGTGGCGAGGAAGGCGTCGAGAGCCTCCACGCGGCGCACGATGCGGACGAGGTCGTCGTCGCCGAGGGCGAAGACGGCGTCCACGAGATCGTGGCGCTTGCCCTGGTCGCGGAGGAGGACCTTCAAGCGGTCGGCGAAGAAGGCGAGTACACCATACTCGTCTTCCTGTTCGCCCACATCAGCTCCGAGATCATATACCTCTGAAAGCATTACATCTCGGTTCTTGATCAGGTCTTCGGGCTTACCAGCAAGCTCGCCAAGAATTTTGGGAGAAAGTTTCCCGATATCCTCAATTGAGAAGCTCTGTTGTTCGCGCGCTTTCACAATCAGGGCATCCATACGCGCTCGAAGGCCTTGAACAGCCGCAGCGTTACTCAATCGAAGTCTTGCTTGGTTCTCCAGCACCAGCCGGATCACCCCCAGCGCCGCCCTCCGCAGGGCGAAAGGATCCTTGGAGCCGGTCGGCTTCTCGTCGATGGCGAAGAAGCCGACGAGGGTGTCGAGCTTGTCGGCCAGGGAGACCGCCACCGTCAGCGGGGCGGTCGGGACCGTGTCCGAGGGGCCCTGCGGCTTGTAGTGGTCGCGGACGGCGTCGGCGATGGCGTCAGGCTGGCCGAAGGCGCGGGCGTAGTAGCCGCCCATGACGCCCTGCAGTTCCGGGAATTCCCCGACCATGCCGGAGGCCAGATCGGCCTTGGCCAGCCTGGCCGCCTGCTCGGCCTGATCCGGATCGGCGCCGACCAGCGGGGCGATCTCGCGAGCGAGGGCGGCGATGCGATCGACGCGCTCGGCCAGGGTGCCCAGCTTGGCGTGGAAGGTGACGCCGGACAGCTTCTTCGACCAGGCGTCGAAGCCGGTCTTCAGGTCCTCGTCCCAGAAGAAGCGGGCGTCGTTCAGGCGGGCGCTCAGCACGCGGCTGTTGCCGGCGGCCAGGGCCTTGCCGCCGTCCGAGGCCTCGACGTTGGCGACGACGACGAAGTTCGGCGCCAAGCCGTGCTTGGCCGGATCACGCACCGCGAAATACTTCTGGTGGACCTTCATCGACAGGCGGACGACCTCGGGCGGGAGGTCGAGGAACTGCGGGTCCATGTCGCCCAGGATCGGGGTCGGCCATTCGGCCAGGCCGGCGACCTCGTCCAGCAGGCCGTCGTCATCAACCAGGGCTAGCCCCTTGTCCGAACAGACCTTTTTCGCGGCTTCGAGGATGCGCAGCTTGCGGTCGGCGACGTCCAGCAGGACGAACTCGCGTTCCAGCTTCGCGCGATAGTCGGCGAAATCCTTGACCGTGAACGGCTTGCCCGAGCCGAGGAAGCGGTGGCCCTCGGTCGTGTCGCCGCTCTGAATGCCGTCGATGTCGAACGGAACCACATGGCCGTCGAACAGGGCGATGATGCGCTTCAGCGGGCGGATCCAGCGCAGCGTGCCGGAGCCCCAGCGCATCGACTTGGGCCAGGGGAAGGCGCGGACGATCTGGTCGACCATCTCCGGGATCAGGTCGGCGGTGGCGCGGCCCTTCTGGCTGATGACGGCGAACAGGACGCCGTCCCGCTCGACCAGCTGGTCGCGGGTCAGGCCGGTCTTGCGCAGGAAGCCGTCCAGCGCCTGTTCCGGGGCGTTGGCGCGCGGACCCTTCAGCTCTTCCTCGCGGTCGGGCGTGGCGGTCGGCAGGCCCTCGACGACCAGGGTCAGGCGGCGCGGGCCGCCGAAGGTGGTCAGCGCCTCATACGACAGCCCGGCGGCCTTCAGCCGCTCGGCGGCCATCCGCTCCAGGTCGCGCGCGGCGCCCTGCTGCATGCGGGCGGGGATTTCTTCGGAGAAGAGTTCGAGGAGGAGTTGGGGCATCACAAGTCGCTAAAGCCCTTCCCCTCGAGGGGGAAGGGTTGGGATGGGGTGGTGGCAGGCTGTTTGAGGGTCGGCATGGAGGCGCGGATAGCGGCCTCGATCTCGCTGACGACCGTATCGAGTTCCTTGTCGATACGGGCATTGGGGATCCGGAGGACACGGAAACCTTGGCTCTTCAGCCAGGTATCGCGGTCGAGATCACGTAGAGCGACGTCTGTGAGTTCGTGAACGCCGCCATCGACCTCGATCACCAGCTTGGCCCTAAGGCACACGAAGTCGACCACATAGCCGCCCAGCGGAGCCTGTCGGCGAATGCGTATATCGAGGCGGCGAAGGCGCTCCCAAAGCCTCGCTTCGGCACGGGTCGGAGACGCGCGCAGACGGCGGCCGCGTTGAGCGCCGCCCGGCTTGATCCGGTCAGGACCGGTGAAGCGGTCATATTCCACCATCGAAGCCCTCCCTGCCGACAACGCCTCACGCGCTACATCCTGACAAGCACTGCCGCCACCCCATCCCCCGGCCCCTTCCCCCTCGAGGGGAAGGGGGGAAGAGATGCTCACGCCTCAGCCCTCTCGCGTTCCACATAGGCCGTGGCGCAGGCCTTACACAGCTCGCGGATGCGGCCGATGTAGCTCTGGCGTTCGGCGACGGCGATGGCGCCGCGGGCGTCCATCAGGTTGAACAGGTGGGACGCCTTCAGGACCTGGTCGTAGGCGGGCAGGACAAGCTGCTGGCCCTGCGGACCCGTCATGGCCAGCAGGTTGGAGACCTCGGCGACCATGTCCTCGAAGCGGCGCTTCAGGCCGTCGACGTCGTAGCCGTGGAAGTTGGCTTCACTCTGCTGACGCTCGTTCTCGAGGAAGACCTCGCCGTAGGTGACGCCCTCCTTGGTGAACTTCAGGTCGTAGACGTTGTCGACGCCCTGGACGTACATGGCCAGGCGCTCGAGCCCGTAGGTCAGCTCGCCCGAGACGACGTCGACCTCGATGCCGCCGACGCCCTGGAAGTAAGTGAACTGCGTCACCTCCATGCCGTCGCACCAGACCTCCCAGCCCAGGCCCCAGGCGCCGACGGTGGGGTTCTCCCAGTCGTCCTCGACGAAGCGGATGTCGTGCAGGCTGGGATCGATGCCGATGGCGCGCAGCGAGCCGAGGTAGAGCTCCTGAAGATTGTCCGGGTTCGGCTTCAGAAGCACTTGATATTGATAATAATGCTGGAGCCGGTTGGGGTTCTCGCCATAGCGGCCGTCGCCCGGACGGCGGCTGGGCTGGACGTAGGCGGCCTTCCACGGCTTGGGGCCGAGCGCGCGCAGGACGGTGGCCGGGTGGAGCGTGCCCGCGCCGACCTCGATGTCATAGGGCTGGAGGATCGCGCAGCCCTGATCGCCCCAGTATTTGTGGAGCGTCAGGATGAGGTCCTGGAAGGCGAGCGGTTCGGTGGTCACGTGGAGCTGTTCGCAGTCGCAAAATGAGAGGCGCGGACCCTAGACGGCGGGCCTTTGTGGGGCAAGGTGAAGCCCGCCACACGGTTCTTTAAGCGCCTTGGGTGCAGTCTGTACCCATGAAGCAGATCGACCAGATGCGCCGGCGGGCGGCTCGTTATCTCGAGGTGGATGCGGTGCAGATCGCCCCGGCGAAGGGCGTGTTCTCGCTGAGCTTCGACGACATTCCCGCGACGGCCTGGACCGAGGCGGGGCCGATCCTGGCCGAGCACGGGATCAAGGCGACCTACTATGTCTGCGGCGGGCTGGCCGGCGGGCGGAACATGGACCGGGACCAGTTCCAGGTGCGCCACCTGCAGGAGCTGCACGCGGCCGGGCACGAGGTCGGCTGTCATACCTGGGGCCACACCAGCGTGCTGCGGATGGACGCCGAGGCGCTGAAGCTGAGCCTGGACGCCAATGCGGCCTGGGTGAGCGAGCGGCTGGGTGGGTACGAGATGACGACCTTCGCCTATCCGTTCGGCGACGCCACCCTGACGGCCAAGCGCCACGTGCGCGGGCGGTTCGACCTGGGCCGGGGCGTGCGCGACGGGGTCAATGCGGGGCGAGAGGACCGGGGACTGATCAAGTCCATCGGGCTGGAGAGCCGCCGCCTGCCCCACTACGATCTCGAAGGCCTGATGGCCGGGGCGGCGGCGTCGAAGGGCTGGCTGACGGCCTATGCGCACGACGTGTCTGACGACCCGACCGACTATGGCTGCACCCCCGACGATCTGGACCGTGTGATCCGGCTGGCCAAGGCCGCCGGGCTGGAGGTTCGGCCGGTGGGCGAGGCGTGGCGGGCGATGGCGGCGGGCTGAGCCGCCCCGTTCGGACGGGTGGAAAACACCGTCCGATGCGTCCGAAGCGTTCGGATCGCGACGCAGAAAAACGGGGTGCGAAGAGTGCGGATGCGCGCCGGTCATGGGGCGGAGTCTGGCACGCCGACGCGTCAGGATTGGACGTGTCGGCCGCCGGGGAACCTCAGGCCGCCTGCGCCAGCTCCGTCTTGCGGCCGTCCGCCCATCTGATCAGGGCGGCGCGGGGCCAGGCGACGATCCAGGAGCGGGCGGTGTATTCGCCCTTTTCGATCATCGCGGCGCGGGTGGGGGAGCTGGTGGCGGCGCGCTGGGTGTGGATGTCGCCCGGGCCCTGGTGGACCAGGAAGGCGCCGTGCTTGAGCGGATTGACGCGCAGATAGGCCAGGCGCGGGCTGATCTGCTCCAGCGGCGGATCGTAGAACCAGGATGAGCCCAGCATGCCCGCCATCTCGGGGCGGCGCTTGAGGATCTCGGCGGCGGTGGCCCAGGCGCGGTCCCAGCCGGCTTCGTTGAAGTCGCTGAGCTCGCGGCTTTCGGTATGGACCTCCAGCCAGGGCTTCCAGGCCTGGGCGGCGGCGTAGGCCGGGATCACCGACCAGCCCCAGCCTTCGCGGGCGTGGCGCAGGATCTGGCCCGGCCCCATGGGCGAGGAAAGGTCGATCATCTGGGTGCGGGCGCCGGGCACGCTGAGGACCAGCGCGATGCGCACGTCCTTGGCCCAGAAGTCGCGATCGTAGGGGTTCGCGCCCTCAGTCAGGAAGGCGGCGAGCCGGTCGATCCACTGGGGATAGAGTTCGAGCGAAGCCTGAGGCAGGTCGGCGGCGGGGACCCGCGCCGGCATCTCCAGCGCCCAGATCGCCACCAAGGCGCGGCGGTGGTCGTCGGTCAGGGCTGGGCCGAAGGCGGCCTGCAGGGCCTCCTCGGCGCGGTGGCCGGGCTGGTCGAAATCCCAGTGCGGGGCCGAGGCGGCGGCCGCGTCGGCGGCGGCGGCCTTGAACGCATGGAGGCGGGCGCGGTCCTCAGACGGGACCCTGTCCAGAACGGCCTCGAACGCGGCGATGTGGGCGGGCGTGAGCGTTTCCATGCCCACAGCCTAATCCACCACCGGTTTTCCGACGGTTAAGCGCGCAAGAGAAAGGCGAACACGAAAAAGGCGGCGGGCCGGAACCCGCCGCCTTCGTCAGTCTGTGGCCCGGATCAGTTCGGCGTGGGCGTGGGGGTCGGCGCCGGATTGGCGGGATCCTCGTCGCCATCGACCTGACCGTCGGTCGGGTTCTGGACCGGCGGCGACTGGACCGTGGTGGTCGTCGCCGACGGCTGGCCGTTCGGGGCGGTGGCGCCGGGCGAGGCCGGACGCTGGGTCTCGGTAATCCCGGTCGGGTTCGGCGTCGGGTTGGCGGCCGCCGGCGACGGGGGCGCGGTCGGGGCCGGAGCCTCGGTCGCGGGCAGCGGCGGGGTGGCCTCCTCCGCCGGGGCCGGGGCGGCCTCATCAGCGGCCGCGGCGGCTTCCTCGTCGCCCATGGCGGCCAGCGACTGGGCCGGGTTCAGGACCTTGTCGATGGCGAAGACAGCGCCGTTGGACGCGTCGATGTCGGCGCGGGTGACGGTGGCGCCGTCGACCTTGATGGCGTCGCCGGTGCCGTCCAGCAGCACTTGGCTGCGGGCGGCGGTCTCGACCCCGCCGCGCGCGCCGGTGATCTGGCTGGACGACACGTCAGACACGATCACGTGGTAGAGCAGCAGGCTGCGCAGCTCCTGAGCGTTGGCCGGGTCGAGCAGGCGCGTGCGGTCCGCTTCCGGCAGGGCGGCGAAGGCCTCATCGGTCGGGGCGAAGATGGTGATCGCCGGGCGGGTGCTGAGGGTCTGGGTCAGTTGCGCCTGATCCAGGGCGCTCAGCAGGGTGGTGAAATTGCCCTGCGCGCGGAGCACGTCGACAACATTGTTGGCCTGGGCGGCGGCCGGGGCCGGAGTAGCGGCGGGGGCGGCCGCGGGCGCGGGCTGGGCGGCGGTCTGCTCCTGCGGCGCCGGAGCGGGGCTCGGCGTCGCCTCCTGGGCGAAGGCGGGGCCGGCCAGCAGGGCGGCGGCGGCAGCGGCGGTCAGCAGTTGAGTGCGAAGCATGACAGTATCCCTTGCAATGAAGAATCCGGTCGCCGGGGGAGTCGGTGACGACCTGAAGTACGCTTGACTGCAGCGTTCAAGACCCAAGCAGGGCCTTGAGTTCCATATGGGGATTGATCATCCGCTGTTCATCGAAACGGCCAAGGTATTGTCTGGGCCATTTGTCGGCGAGCGGCACAATACCGGCGCCATGAGGTCAATAACCTCGAATATCGCCACATATCAGGCGAGTATCGTTGACTTCACCCACCAGTCCGAACGGCTGTCGGACAGGCGCCGCGCGGCCGTATCGGCCTCGGCGGCGGTGTCGAACAAGGCGAAGACGGTCGCGCCCGATCCGGACATGCGCGCGAGGCGAACCCCGGGCAGGCCGGCGGCGGCCTCCAGCGCCGCGCCGATGGCGGGCTCCCGGGCGACGGCGGAGGCCTGCAGGTCGTTGCGCTGCGCCGCCAGCCAGCTGAGCACGGGGTCCAGCGCCCACGATGGCGGCGGCGCGGGACGGTCGGCGGCGGCGGGCGGGCCGGCGTCATAGGCGCGATAGACCGCCCCCGTCGGCGAGGGCCGGCCGGGATTGATCAGGACGGCGGGCATCGGCGGCAGGGACGGCTCGAACGTCAGGACGTCGCCCCGGCCCTCGGCCCAGGCGGCGCGGGCGTGCAGGCACATCGGGCCGTCGGCGCCGACCTCGGCGGCGACCTGGGCCAGGACGTCGTCGTCGAGCGGCAGGGCCAGGGCGTCGCGCGCCAGCTTGAGCGCCGCGCCCGCGTCCGACGAACCGCCGCCCAGGCCGGCGGCGATCGGCAGGCGCTTGTCGAGGGTGAAGGCCAGGGCGGGCTCGGCCACGCCCGCCGCCTGGGCCAGCGCCCGGACGGCGCGCAGGACCAGATTGTCGCCCTCCCCCGCCAGTCCGCCCGCAAAGGGGCCGGTGACGGTTAGGGACAGCCGCTCCGCCGGAGCGGCCGCGATCCGGTCGCCCACGTCGGCGAAGGCCGCCAGGCTGGCCAGCGGATGGTAGCCGTCGGCGTCGACGGGGCCGACGTGGAGGAACAGATTGACCTTGGCGGGCGCGAGCGCCGGGGCGTCAGCCATGGATCAAGGCTGGGTTCCGGACACCGGGGTCGGGTCGGTCAGACCCGAGGTCAGCTTCTGCTCCACCTCGGCGCGGCGCTCGGCGTCGGGGGCGAGGGTCAGGACCCGGTTCCACTGCCACTGGGCCTCGCGGCGGCGGCCGACCTGCCAGTAGGCGTCACCCAGATGGTCGTTGATCTCGGCGTTGGCCGGCTCCTTGGCGACCGCGCTTTCCAGCGTGTTCACGGCGACCTCGTACTGACCCTGGCGATACTGGGACCAGCCGAGGGAGTCCTGGATGTTGCCGTCGTCGGGCTGAGCGGCGTGGGCGCGGGCGATCATCTCGGCGCCCTGCTCGACCCGGCGGCCGCTGTCGACCCACAGATAGCCGAGGTGGTTGAGCAGGATCGGGCTGTCAGGATGGGCCTGAAGGGCGGTCCACAGCTCGGTCTCGGCCTCATCGACCCGGCCCAGGGCTTCCAGGGCCGCGCCGCGCAGGAAGCGGACATCGGCGGACTGGTCCGGGGTATTGATCTCCGCACGGTTGAGGATGGCCAGCGCCTCCTCGAAGCGGTTCATGGCCATCAGCTGACCGGCGAAGGACAGGGTGGTGCGGCTCTGCTCCGGCGCGGCGGCCTGGGCGCGACCGAAAGCGGCCAGCGCCTCTTCGTTCCGCTCCTCGCGCTGGTAGCTGAGGCCGATGTTGTACTGGGCGCCGGCGTAGATGATGTCGTTGGCCGACCCCACGCGGGCGAGGGCCTGACGGGCGGGCTCCTCCTGCCCGTCCGCCGCCAGCGCCATTCCGAGGCGCAGGGTGGTCATGTCCGAGGGGCGCAGGGTCTCGGCCAGACGCAGCAGGATGGCGGTCAGCTTGTGGTCCTGACGCTCGCCGGCGACGATCGAGGCGAAGTCCAGGGCGTCGGCGACGCCGTCGCGCGGGGTCGGCGCGGGCGGCGGGCGGCGGCGGGCGGCGGCGCGCTCCAGCCCGTCGAGGGCGGAGGGATCCGGGGCCGGACCGGTCAGGGAGGCGCGGTACTGGACCACGGCCTCCTCGCGGCGGCCGCGGCGTTCGAGGAACTCGCCATAGTCGACGCTGTACAGGCGGGCGCCGTTGGGAATGGCCACCAGCGTCTTGTACTCGGCGTCGGCCTCGTCATAGCGGCGGCGGCCTTCCAGCAGCTGCGCGCGCTGCAGGCGCAGGACCAGGCCGGTGGGGTCGCTGGCCGGGGTCTCGACCGGCTTCAGGGCGGTGTCCCAGTCCCCGGCGGCGGCGGCCAGCGACGGCGCCATGAACAGGCCAACGATGGTGAAGGGCTGACCCAGCGGCTGGCTGTTGAGCGAGGCCCAGGCCGCGCGCCCGTCGCCCTGGTTCAGGGCGCTGACGATGGAGACCAGGCGGCCGGCGTCGGCCAGCTCGGGCGTGGCCTCCACCGTCGAGGTCAGGCGCACGACGGTGCCGAGGTCGCCGTTGAACAGGCTGGTCAGGAAGGTCTCGCTCTGCAGCAGCGGCTGCTCGGGCGTCAGCTGCTGGCTTTCGGCGATGAGGCGGGCGGCCTCGGCCCCCTCGCCGCGGAATCCGGCGATGCGACCCGACAGATAGAGACCGTAGGCCGACTGGCCCCGGGCGTCGACGGGAACGGGCGCCCAGACGGCGGGGATAGGCGGCGCAGCGGGTTCGGCTTCGGCGACGGGCTCATCGACCGGCACGACGGCGGGCGGGTGGATGCGGGCCGGATCGACGGCGTCCCCGTTCGCAGGAACCGGCGCGACGGGCCCGTTCAGGGGCGGATCGACGACGATAGGCGCGTCCTGCGCGAAGGCGGGAGACGTCAGCGCCAGCAGGGCGCAACCGGACAGGAGAAGGCGAAGCGAGGAAGGGCGCATAGGCCAACCCTTCCCACATTATGCGGCGGCGACAAGGCCCCTCGCCGCGAGGGCGAGGGTTTTGAGCTTACATATTCGGATAGTTGGGTCCGCCGCCGCCTTCCGGCGTGGTCCAGACGATGTTCTGCGACGGATCCTTGATGTCGCAGGTTTTGCAGTGGACGCAGTTCTGGGCGTTGATCTGGAAGCGCGGATTGGACTTGCCGTCCGCGTCGTACAGCACCTCGTACACGCCCGCCGGGCAGTAGAGGCGCGCGGGCTCGCCGTACTTCGGCAGGTTCACCCGGATCGGGATGGTCGGGTCCAGCAGCTTCAGGTGAGCGGGCTGGTCCTCGGCGTGGTTGGTGTTGGAGATGAAGACCGACGACAGCTTGTCGAACGACAGCTGCCCGTCCGCCTTGGGATAGGCGATCGGCTTGTGCTTCGAGGCGGGTTCGGTCGCCGCCGCGTCGGTCTTGGTGTGCTTCATCGTACCGAAGATCGAGAAGCCGCCGGTCAGGGTCTGGAACCACATGTCGAACAGGCCGGCCGCGCCGCCCAGGGTGGTGCCCAGCTTGGACAGCAGGGGCTTGGCGTTGCGGACCAGCTTCAGTTCCTTGTGGACCCAGCTGTTCTCATAGGCCGTCTGGTACGCGACCAGTTCGTCGCCCGAACGCCCGGCCATGACGGCGTCATAGGCGGCGTCGGCGGCCAGCATGCCGGTCTTCATGGCGTTATGGCTGCCCTTGATGCGGGGCACGTTCACGAAGCCCGCCGAACAGCCGATCAGGGCGCCGCCGGGGAAGGCCAGCTTGGGCACCGACTGGAATCCGCCTTCGGTGATGGCGCGGGCGCCGTAGGAGACGCGCGTGCCCCCTTCCAGGTGCTCGGCGATCGAGGGGTGGTGCTTAAAGCGCTGGAACTCGTCGAAGGGCGAGATGAAGGGGTTCTTGTAGTTCAGGTGAACCACATAGCCGACGGTCACGTAGCGATCGCCGAAATGGTAGAGGAAGCTGCCGCCGCCGGTGAACTCGTCCAGCGGCCAGCCGGTCGAGTGCTGGACCAGGCCCGGCTGGTGCTTCTCCGCCGGGATCTGCCACAGCTCCTTGACGCCGATCCCGAACTTCTGCGGATCGGAGCCGTCGCACAGGTTGTGACGGGCCATGATGGTCTTGGCCAGCGAACCGCGCACGCCCTCGGCGATGAAGACGTATTTGCCGTGCAGTTCGATGCCGGGCTGGAACTCGCCGGTCGGCTTGCCCTCGCGGTCGATGCCGAAAACGCCGGCGACGACGCCCTTCACCCGGCCGGACGGTTCGTCCCAGACCACGTGGCTGGCGGCCATGCCGGGATAGACCTCGACGCCCATGGCCTCGGCCTGCTCGCCCAGCCAGCGGGCCACGTTGCCCAGCGAGGCGATGTAGCAGCCGTGATTGTGCATCAGCGGCGGGAAGGCGAACATCGGCAGGGACACGACGCCCTGCGGCCCGAGCAGCAGGAATTTGTCCTTCCTGACCGGCGTCTCCAGCGGCGCGCCGCGTTCCTTCCAGTCGGGGAACAGCTCGTTCAGCGCCTTGGGATCGATGACGGCGCCCGACAGGATGTGGCCGCCGATCTCGGCGGACTTCTCCAGCACGGCGACGGAGATGTCCTTGCCGTCCTTTTCCGCCCGCTGTTTCAGGCGGATGGCCGCCGAAAGGCCCGCGGGGCCGCCGCCGACGATGACGACGTCATATTCCATGATCTCGCGCTCGACGCCCGCCAGGGCCTCGGCGGGCGGCAGCTTGTCGATCACCGCCTCTTGCCAGGCGTTCGTCGCGCCGCCTTCGATCTCGGCTTCGGCCATGCCCGATGTCCTCGTTATGCGTATGGTCTTCCCTGCCGTCGCTTATCGGAAGGTGACGCGGGGGCGGTCAAGGACTATCCCTGTGCGGACCGACATGAACGCCGCAACTCTCGACACCGCAGCCGCCGAAAGCCTGCTCGCCTTCTGGCGCGACGCGGGGGTCGACGGCTGTTTCGAGGACGCGCCAGTCGACCGCACCCACGTGGCCCCGCCGCCCGCCGTGAAGGCCGTGGCCAAGGCCACCGCCTCGGTGGTGGCGGCCCCGTCGGTAGGCGATGCGGCGTCCGAGGCGCGCCGCCTGGCCGCCGGAGCCGAGACGCTGGAAGCGCTGGGCGAGGCCATCGCCGCCTTCACGGGCTGTCCGCTGAAGGACATGGGCGCGCGGCAGCCGGTGTTCTCGCGCGGCGATCCGCAGGCGCCGGTCATGATCATCGGCGAGGGCCCCGGCGCGGACGAGGACGCGCGCGGCCAGCCCTTCGTCGGCAAGGCGGGCCAGTTGCTGGACCGGATGCTGGCCGAGGCCGGGCTGAAGGACCGGGTGTTCATCACCAACACCGTCTTCTGGCGGCCGCCGGGCAACCGGACGCCGACCCCGGCGGAGCAGGCCGCCTGCGCCCCCTTCGTGGAGCGGGCGTTCGCCCTGCTGCAGCCGAAGGCCGTGCTGCTGCTGGGCGCGGCGGCGTCGAAGTCGGTGCTGGGGACGGACGAGGGCATCATGCGCCTGCGCGGGCACTGGAAGGAATGGCGGCTGGCCGAGGGCAATGTCTCGGCGCCCGTGCTGCCGACCTTCCACCCCGCCTTCCTGCTGCGCACTCCGATGGCCAAGAAGGCGGCTTGGGCCGACCTGCTGGCGCTGGCGGCGCGGCTGGACGCCTCCGAATCCCGTTAACCTTCGCGACGCAAAAGCGCCCCAAAAATCGGGCAAATCTTGACATGGGTCGAGGCCATGGCGCCTTTCTGGCCTGACGACCGAACGAACAGCGGCCCAAAGGATCGAATCGAGACGATCCCGCAACCGCTCTCAGGGGGGCCGCCTCAGTGCCTGTATTTTTCCGCCGCGCGATCCTCGCGCCGACGCTGGCCATCGCGCTCGCCGCCTTCGGCGCGGCGGCGCACGCCTCCGACGACGACCGCCGCGCGCCGTCCGCGCTGAGCGCCGCGGACCGCCTGAGCTACACCACCGCCTTCGACGCCCTGCGCCGCGGAGACCTGGACGCCGCCCGCGCTTCGGCCCGGCAGGCCCAGGACCGCGTCCTGCTGGGCCAGGTCGAGTTCGAGCGGATGTTCCACGCCGACTACACCGCCACCTATGAGGAACTGGCGGCGTGGCTGGAGGAATATTACGACCTGCCCTGCGCCGACCGCGCCTACAATCTGGCCCTGCGCCGCCGTCCTGACGGGGCGCCCGAGCCGCGCCGTCCGTCCCGCTTCTCGAACCGGAGCTGGGCCGCCGCCTCGGCCGCCGGCCAGAACACCGAGGGCGATCCGATGAAGGCCGCCCGCGTCGCGCTGAACCGCGACGACCTGGCCGGCGCCGTGGTCATCGGACAGGAGATCGGCGACTGGTGGACCGTGGCCCTGGCCCAGTACCGGCTAGGCGAGTTCGGCGCCGCCGCCACCGCCTTCGAGCGCGTGCTGAACGATCCGACCGAGGACGGCTGGGTTCGCGCCGGCGCCGCCTTCTGGGCCGCGCGCTCGGCCGCGCGGTCGAGCCAGCAGGATCGGGTGCAGCCGCTGCTGCGCCGCGCCGCCATGTGGCCGGCGACCTTCTACGGCCAGATCGCCCTGCGCCAGCTGGGCGAAGAACCGACCATCGAGAACATGGGGCCGCGCCCCTACGGCGCCGCGGCCCTGCAGCAGGCCGCCTATACGCCGGACGAACCGGTCGGGGTCGACGCCGACGAGCTGGAAGAGTTCGTGCGGTCCGAGCCGCGCGCGCGTCGCACCGTGGCCTTCTACGAGGTCGGCCGCCGCACCGACGCCCGCGACGAGCTGCGCACCGGCATGCGCTCCGCCGTCACCGACCGCGCCCGCCAGCTGTGGGCCGCGCTCGGCCGCGCGCTGGGCCCGCGGGTGATGGGGTCGGAGAACGACGTCCGCCGCATCGACGCCAACAACTACGCCCAGCCGGTGATCGAGCCGGAGGGCGGCTTCACCATCGAACGCTCGCTGGTCTATGCGATCGCCCGCAAGGAGACGAGCTTCAACGCCCGCGCCCGCTCGGGCGCCGGGGCCTATGGCCTGATGCAGGTGATGCCGACCACCGCGGCCGAGCTGTCGGGCGACCGTGGTTTCGTCAGCGCGCCGGACCGGCTGTTCGATCCGTCGGTCAACGCCCGTATGGGCCAGGCCTATGTGAACCGCGTGCTGGCCCTGCCCGAGATCAACGGCGACCTGCTGCGCGTCGCGGCCTCGTACAACGCTGGGCCCGGACCGATGATGGCGGCGGTGCGCAAGCTGGGACCGGACGCCGACCCGCTGCTGCTGATCGAGACGATCGACGTGCCCCAGGCCCGCGACTACGTGGAGAAGGTGGTCGCGGCCTACTGGATCTATCAGCGCATGAACGGCCGTCCGCTGAATACCCTGGACGCCGTGGCCGGAGGCGCGACCCTGGCCCCGCTGAGCCTAGATTACGTGCCGCCGCCTCCGCCCGTTCCGGCGCAGCCGCTGGAAGTGGCCTCGGTGCAGCCGACGGGCGGCTAGATCCCCGCCAGCAGCAGGGCCGGAAGGCAGCAGGCGACGACGATCAGCAGGCCATAGACCAGCAGGCTGGGACGGCGGGCGACGGGCTGTTCGGCTTGCATGGACATGACGGACCTCGAACGCGTCGGCGTTCATCGGGCTCCAGACATACCGCCGTTGTCTTAAGGTCGGGTTCGGGTGCGCGGTTAACGCAACGCTTCGGCCGCCCATTCCAGGAAGTCGGGCTGGGCCAGCAGGACATCGCAATAGGCCTGGGCCGTCCCGTCGTCGCCGAAGTCGGCCAGATCGACCTGGAAGTGGCGGAAGCGGGTGGCGACCGGGGTGAAGAAGGCGTCCGGCACGGACCATGCTCCGAACAGATAGGGCCCGCCGGCGCCGAAGCGGCCGCGCATCTCCGTGAACAGCGAGACCAGCCGGCGGATGTCGCGCTCCAGCCCCGGATCGGACGGCAGGGGCGAACGGTCCGGACCGACCATGGTGTGATCCGGCCCCATGCCGCAGTGGGTTCGCAGCGCCGTGAAGCCGCCGTGCATCTCGCAGGCCGCCGACCGGGCCAGCCAGCGGGCGTGGGCGTCGGCGGGCCACAGCTTCGCCTCCGGATAGCGTTCGGCCGCCCAGACCGAGATGGCCATGGAGTCCCAGACGGTCTCGCCGTCGACCTTGAGCAGGGGGACCAGGCGCGAGGGCGAGATGCGCGCCAGCTCGATCTGGCCGGCCTCGGAATAGATGTCGATCTCGGTGGTGACGAAGTCCGCGCCGCAGCGCTTGAGCACCAGCCAGGGCCGCAGGGACCAGGTCGAATACAGGCGCGGGCCGATGATCAGTTCCATGCTACTCACCTGCCTTAACCCTATTCCACTCGCGCTTCAAAACCGCCTGTGCGAGCGACACTAATTCTCCGATCATATTGTTGTTGAGCTCATCTTTTGGCTTACCGGACAATTCGTCGGCGAGTTCTAGAATACGCCTGTGATCCTCTTCGTTCGGATTCAACCTCAGTTGAAGTTGGTGAAACAGCCTTGTCAATCGAGCGCTCGATTGGCGCACGCTAGCGGCATCACGGTCTATGTCGTTTAGTTTTGCGGTCAATAAATCACGTTCCGCTAAGAATTCAGCCAACTCGTCTCTGAGAGAATCCACCCATTTCTGCCGATTAGATGAGACTACATTGGCGTGAATTTGGCGCTGAACTGATGCGATTGCCGTGCTGGTTTGTTCACGTGCAATCCTGAGCGCGGAATTTCGCGTCACAAACCCCATTACCAAGGCGATAGAAGGACCAGCGACAGCAGCAACGCTCGCGACCACCAAGGTGGCGACAGGCAACCAATCGGGGGCGTTTTCTTTCACGAGGGACAATTCCAGCTGTTCATGAGGTAGGCAACAAACTTGACTCTAGCCCTACCTCAACTCACACCCCGCGCCCATGATCACGCGCTATTCCCGCCCCGACGCCGTCGCCATCTGGTCGCAAGAGACCAAGTACAAGATCTGGTTCGAGATCGAGGCCCACGCCGCCACCAAGATGGCCGAGCTGGGGGTGATTCCGACAGACGCCGCCGAGGCCATCTGGGCCAAGGGCAAGGACGCGGTGTTCGACGCCGACCGCATCGACGAGATCGAGCGCACCACCAAGCATGACGTCATCGCCTTCCTGACCCATGTGTCGGAAATCGTGGGCGAAGAAGCCCGTTTCCTGCACCAGGGCATGACCTCCTCGGACGTGCTGGACACCTGTTTCGCCGTGCAGCTGGCGCGGGCGTCAGACCTGCTGATCGGCGGCGTCGACCGGGTGCTGGCCGCGCTGGAGACCCGCGCCAAGGAACACAAGTTCACGCCGGAAGTCGGCCGCAGCCACGGCATCCACGCCGAGCCGATCACCTTCGGCCTGAAGCTGGCCGGCTATCACGCCGAGTTCCAGCGGGCGAAGCGCCGCCTGCTGACCGCCAAGGAAGAGATCGCCACCTGCGCCATCTCGGGCGCCGTGGGCACCTTCGCCAACGTCGATCCGGCGGTGGAGGCCTATGTGGCCGAGAAGATGGGCCTGCAGGTCGAGCCGGTCTCGACCCAGGTGATCCCGCGCGACCGTCATGCGGCCTTCTTCGCCGCGCTGGGCGTGGTCGCCTCGTCGATCGAGCGCCTGGCCACCGAGATCCGCCACCTGCAGCGCACGGAAGTCCTCGAAGCGGAGGAGTTCTTCGACAAGGGCCAGAAGGGCTCGTCGGCGATGCCGCACAAGCGCAACCCGATCCTGACCGAGAACCTGACCGGCCTGGCCCGTCTGGTCCGCTCGGCGGTCGTGCCCGCCATGGAAAATGTTGCGCTCTGGCATGAGCGGGACATCAGCCACTCGTCGGTCGAGCGCGGCATCGGGCCGGACGCCACCATCCATCTGGACTTCGCCCTGCACCGCCTGGCGAACGTGGTCGAGCGGCTGAACATCTATCCCGAGAACATGCAGAAGAACATCGACCTGCTGGGCGGGCTGGTGCACTCGCAACGGGTCATGCTGGCCCTGACGCAGGCGGGGGTGAGCCGGGAGGACGCCTATGCCGCCGTGCAGGAGAACGCCATGAAGGTCTGGCGCGGCGAGGGCCGGTTCCTGGACTTCCTGAAGGCCGACGCGCGGGTGACCCTGCCGGAAAGCCAGCTGGAGGCCCTGTTCGACCTCGGCTACCACACCAAGCACGTGGACACGGTGTTCGCCCGGGTGTTCGGCGCCGACTGATGAGCAATCCGCCGATCCGGATCAATTCCGACCTGGACCTGGCCGCCGCGGCGGCGAGTTACAAGCGCGACGGATGGGTCCAGATCGCCGACATCTTCGAGCCGGAGACGGCGGAGTATCTGGCGACGCTGCTGGAGACCCGCATCGACTGGGACCTGGCCTTCCAGGGCGAGGACGGCCGTCCCGCCGTGCTGAACCGGGACCAGATCGTGGCCCAGGGCGACGCGGCCCTGCAGCAGCGGCTGCGCGCGATGATGACCAAGGCGGGCGCCGGCTACGGCTTCCTGTACCTGGCCTATCCGCTGATCACCGCCTATCTGGCCGGCCGCGATCCGGGGCATCCGATCCACGGCCTGACCGAGTTCCTGAACGACGCCTTCGTGAAGCTTGGCGTGACCGTCACGGGACGGCAGGACATCGTCAAGGCGGACGGCCAGCTGACCCGCTACCGGCCCGGCGACTTCATCGGCCTGCACAACGACGTCGGCTCCGAGGCCAGCGACCGGCTGGTGGCCTATACGCTGGGCCTGACCCGGACGTGGCGCGCCGACTGGGGCGGCCAGCTGCTGTTCCACGATGCGGCCGGCGACGTGATCCGCGGCCACGCTCCGCGCTGGAACACCCTGACGCTGTTCGACGTCCCCCAGTATCACTCCGTCGCCCCTGTGGCCGCCTACGCCCAGGGGCCGCGGCTGTCCGTCGTCGGCTGGATGAGAAATGCCGGGCGCTGAAGACGGGCCGCGCAAGCGCGCCTTCGATCCGGTCGTGGACGCCGACACTCGCCTGCTGATTCTGGGCAGCCTGCCCGGCGACGCCTCGCTGCAGGCCGGGCAGTATTACGGCCATCCACAGAACGCCTTTTGGCGGCTGGTCGGCGGGGTGGTCGGGCGCGACCTGGCCGGCCTTCCCTACCCTGATCGGCTGGAGGCGCTGCGGGCGGCGCACGTCGGGCTTTGGGATGTGATCTCAGGCGCCGAGCGCAAGGGCAGCCTGGACGCGGACATCCGAAACGCCGAGACGGCGGACCTGAGGCGCCTCATCGCCGGATTGCCCGCGTTGAGGGCCGTGGCGTTCAACGGCGGGACAGCGGCCAAGATCGGACGGCGCTCTCTGGAAGGGGTGGAGGGGCTGGCCCTGATCGACCTGCCGTCGTCCAGCCCCGCCTACACGCTCGCCCGGGATGAAAAGGCCACGCGCTGGGCGGTGTTGGGGTCCTGGATCGAAAGAGCCTGATCCGGTCCGATTGACGCAGCGGCCATCCAATGCGGAACTCGGAACGTAAGCCTTCCATGACGCCGCCCCCGAGCGTCATCTCAGGAAGAAGCATCATGATGAAAATCACCCGCTACAGCGCACTTATCGCCGCGGCCGCCACCTCGACCCTTCTGATCGCCGCCTGCAGCAATGCGGAAGAGGCCGCACCCGCCGACAAGGCCGCGGTCGAAGCGACGGCTTCCGCCACGCAGGACCCGATGGTCGGCGGCGCCGCCATGAGCCCGAACGATACGATCGTGACCAATGCGGCCAAGGCGTCGAACCTGACGACCCTGGTCGCCGCCGTTCAGGCCGCCGGTCTGGCCGAAACGCTTGGCGGAGCCGGCCCCTTCACCGTCTTCGCACCGGACAACGCCGCCTTCGAGAAGGTGCCGGTCGCAGCACGAGAAAGCCTGATGGCGCCGGCAGGCAAAGCCGACCTGACCAAAATCCTGACCTATCACGTCGTCCCCGGCCGGCTGACCGCCGCCGATATCGCCGCTCAAGCCCAAGCCAACGGCGGCACGGCGACGCTGACGACCGTAGAAGGCGGCGCGCTGACCGTCACCGCGGGCCCGAACGGCACCTGGGTCATCACGGATGAAAACGGCGGTCGCTCGACGATCACGCAGGCCGACGTCGGCCAGTCGAACGGCATCGTTCACGTCATCGATACGGTGCTGATGCCCAAGTAATCCCGCGCCCATATCGTCCTGAAACGACAAAGGCCGCCCTGTGAGGGGCGGCCTTTTCTACATTCTCAGGCGTCGGCTTATTCGCCGTTGCGGATCTGCTCGCGCGCGACCGACGACAGCTCGTCCATCTTGCGGCGGATTTCACCTTCCGAGACGGTCAGGCCGGCGCCTTCGAGGTCCTGGGCGATCTTGCGGTAGACGTCTTCCTCGCCCGGCTGCTCGAAATCGGCTTTCACGACCGCTCCGGCGTACTGGGCGGCGCTATCGGCGGACAGGCCCATCTTCTCGGCGGCCCACAGACCCAGCAGCTTGTTGCGGCGGGCGACGGCCTTGAATTCCTGTTCCTGATCGAGTGCGAACTTGGACTCGAAGCCCTTTTCCCGATCGTCGAAGGTAGTCATGGGCGTCCGCAGGCTCCGTCAGGCGGCCCAGGGAGTGGCCGCGTCGGGGTGTCTATAGCCCCCCGTGAGCCGAACGCAACCGGAACCCGCCGGGTTGCGGCGGCATGCCGTGCGACGGTGTCGTCGACGCCCGCCGTTTGTATCCAGCACCGGCTTCCGCTAAGGAGACCGCGACGATTTTACCCGCCCGCCCGATTCCGGATCGCGCTGACCAGACCTACGCGCTGGCCGCGCGATTTTCGTTTCTGACGAGGCCCCGCCCGGACGAGACCCCATGAACGTCAAGCGCAAGAAGCTCTACGAGGGCAAGGCCAAGATCCTGTACGAAGGACCTGAGCCCGGCACCCTGATCCAGTATTTCAAGGACGACGCCACCGCCTTCAACGGCGAGAAGAAGGCCCAACTCGAGGGCAAGGGCGTCATCAACAACCAGATCAGCGAATTCGTCATGTCGCGCCTGAACGGCATCGGCGTGACCAATCACTTCATCAAGCGGCTGAACCTGCGCGAGCAGCTGATCCGCGAAGTCGAGATCATTCCGCTGGAAGTGGTGTGCCGCAACGTCGTGGCCGGCTCGATGAGCCAGCGCCTGGGCATCGCGGAAGGCACGCCCCTGCCCCGCTCGATCATCGAGTTCTACCTGAAGAAGGACGAGCTCAACGACCCGATGGTCACCGAAGAGCACATCACCGCCTTCAACTGGGCCTCGACCCAGGAGCTGGACGACATCCTGGCGATGACCGTGCGGGTGAACGACTATCTGTCGGGCATGTTCGGCGCCGTCGGCATCACCCTGGTGGACTTCAAGATCGAGTTCGGCCGCATCTGGGAGAACGATTTCGCCCGGGTGATCCTGGCCGACGAGATCAGCCCGGACAGCTGCCGTCTGTGGGACACCACAACCGGTGAGAAGCTGGACAAGGACCGCTTCCGCCGCGATCTGGGCAATGTCATCGAAAGCTATACGGAAGTCGCGCGTCGCCTGGGAATCATGAAGGGCATGCCGACGGTGATTCAGGGGGGACTGCACTAATGGCCAAGGTGAAGGTGCATGTGTTCCTGAAACCCGGCGTGCTGGATGTTCAGGGCAAGGCCGTCGAAGGCGCGCTGAACGGTCTGGGCTGGGGCGGCGTAGCCAACGCCCGCGTCGGCAAGCTGATCGAGTTCGATTTCAACGGCGAAGGCGACCCCGCCGCCGAGACCAAGAAGATGTGCGAGCAGCTGCTCGCCAACACCGTGATCGAAAGCTACCGCATCGAGGTCGCGTGAAACGCGTCCTGAAGCTGCTGGTCGTCGTCTTTATCATCGGCGGGTGCGTGGTGTTCGCCGCCGCCCTGGCCGGCGGGCTCATGGACGACAGCGCCTTCACCCCCGCGGTCAAGGGCGCGGCGCACTAGAATCACCGGGCGCCCTCACGGCGTCGGGCCCGCCAGTCGTCGTAGTTCTGCTTTGCCTCACGCACATAGGGCGATCGGCTGATAAGGCCGATCACCAGTTGGTTGAGCAGGGAAACCGGGAACGGCAGAGGCCTGACGAAGTCCACGAAGAGGACGACCCTGATCTCATCCGTGTCATTGCCCGCGCTGTGGACAAAGCTGTCGTCGAAGACGAGGCTTCCTCCAGCCCGCCAATGGCGGCGCTCGCCCCCGACGTCCAGCCAGGCGTTCTCGGCGGCGCGAGGCACCACCAGGCCGAGGTGATAGCGAAGGACGCCCTTGTAAGGACCGCGATGGGGCGGAATCCGCTTCATCGGCTCGAGTATCGAAAAGAAGGCGGTGGTCATCCGCGGTATCTTCCGCAACGCCGCCCACGTCTTGGGGCAGGCTTGGCAGTTGTCCGGAAAATCGACGCCGTAGCCGCGGAAGAAGTAGGTTTTCCAGCGGCCGTCGTTGGTGAGTTTTTCCTGGTCCGTGGAGATCACCTCGAACCCCGGCACCTCGTCCAGGTTGGCGGTCAACGCCGCCAGTTCCCGCACGATATCCGGATGGGCCGCCTCGAGCACGGACGTCCAGGGAAACAGGGCCGGATCGAAGAAGTGGCTGTCCCCCACGGGCGATGTCCGGGCGATCAGGGCCTCGATATGGCGGATGATCCCGCCGGCCATTTGCAGCGTCCGGGGCGGATCGACCTCGTCCAGCTGCGCCATCATCCCTCTCCCCTTCGGTCCATGACCGTTTTCAACGCGCCGTCGACGATCGCGCGGTCCGCCCCGTCGAGCTGGAAGCGGCGTTCGCCCCTGTTGTCCAACCGGGCGACAAGATCGCCGGTGTCCTGAATGTAGAGGGAAAGCGGATGACGCCGCCCGGGATAGCTCCGGGCCTCGCACGCCAACCTTCCCCCGAAGACGTGCCGATAGAACAGGCCGTGCTTTCCGCGGGCCGTCGCGATCATCTTTGACGGCGAGAGCCGTCCGGCGATGTGGATGGACACGGCGAGCAGCCTGTACGCCGCATCGATCCGCTCCCTGGACAGCGCCGACCGTACGCAAAACCCGCTGGAATCGACGATCCGAACCCCTCGGTCCAGTTCAGGGCCAAGCACGTCGGGAAAGACGTGGTGCGCGGGAGATGTCCTCACCTTGCCCCCGAGAACATGAATTCGCATCACGGCCATGATCTCGTCGCGCTCCACAATTCCGACGACGACGCAATTGGAGCTGGCGTCGAAATCCTCATCGACGGCCAGGGTGTCCTCATCGAGGTTGCCCGAGCCTTCGAACATGTCGCGACGGAACTGAGCCGTACGGCGAACCTCCTCTTCGGTCGTGAAATGAAAGAGCGTCTGGGACACGGCCACGCTTGATGTTTGATCTTACTCAAGCGGGAAAATCCGGCAGGCGCAACCGCTTCGCGATGCGTCGGGAGCTCGATCATCTCGTGTCCGCGGCCGTACAGCTGCCGCATGCCGATCCTCCACAACGGAAGTTTCGCAGGGACGCGACGGCGCAGTATCTGATGCGTTAGGCTCGACGGACGCGGAAGCCCGGAGCGAGCATGCCTTTCACCCTGACCTCCAACGACATCACCGACGGCGGCGTGCTGCCGGACGCGCAGGTGCAGGCCAAGGGCAACGCCTCGCCGCATCTGAAGTGGTCGGGCGCGCCCGAGGGCACGAAGAGCTACGCGGTCACCTGCTATGATCCGGACGCGCCGACGGGCTCGGGCTTCTGGCACTGGACCGTGGCCAACATCCCGGCCGAAGTGAGCGAACTCCCCGCCGGCGGTCCCGTCCCGGCCGGCGCGGTCGAGGGCCGCACGGACTTCGGCGCGCCCGGCTTCGGCGGCGCCGCCCCGCCTCCCGGCCACGGCCCGCACCGCTACATCTTCACCGTCTTCGCCGTGGATACGGACAAGCTGGACGTGACGCCGGACAATTCGGGCGCCGTGTTCGGCTTCAACCTGCATTTCCACACCCTGGCCAAGGCGACGATCACCGCCACCTACGAGAACACCGGCCAGGGCTGAGGCGTCCCGCAACGGTAAGTGATCGCCGTCCAGACGCGCCGGGTTGAAGGCGGCGAGGGCGCCGCCCATGTTGCAGTGCAACATTCCCTCCTCCCCGGTGATCGCCATGTCCCCTGCCGACTGCACGACCTGCAGCGACGCCGATGTCGTTTCCGAAACGCCTGCGCGCGGCCCCTTGGCGGTCAGCCTGGTGCTGACGGCTCTGGCGATGGGCGGGTTCGCCATCGGGATCACCGAGTTCGCGGCGATGAGCGTGCTTCCGGACTTCGCCAGGGGCCTGGGCGTCGACGAGCCGACCGCCGGCCACGCCATCAGCGCCTATGCGGCCGGGGTGGTGGTGGGCGCGCCCCTGCTGGCCGCGTTCGGGGCGCGGCTGCCGCGCTGGATTCTGCTGATCGTGCTCATGGGCCTGTTCGCGGCGGCCAATACGCTGAGCGCCCTGTCGCCGAATTTCGAGACCATGCTGGTGTTCCGCTTCCTCAGCGGTCTGCCGCACGGGGCCTATTTCGGCGTCGCGGCGCTGGTCGCCGCGTCGATCGTACCACTGAAATTCCGCACCCGGGCGGTGTCGACCCTGCTGATGGGACTGACCCTCGCGACCGTGCTGGGCGTGCCGGTGGTCAATCTGATCAGCCAGGCGCACGGCTGGCGCTGGACCTTCGGCATCGTCGGAATGCTGGCGGTGCTGACCATGACGCTGGTGGCCCTGTTCGCGCCGCGCGATCCGGCGCATCCGGACGCCAGCCCCCTGCGCGAACTGAAGGCGCTGAAGAACCGGCAGGTCTGGCTGACGCTCGGCGTCAGCGCCATTGGCTTCGGCGGCATGTTCGCGGTCTACGCCTACCTGGCCTCGACCCTGCGGGAGGTGACGGGCGTGGGTCCGGAGGTTCTGCCCTGGGTCTTCGCCGTTTTCGGGGTCGGCATGTTCAGCGGCAACCTGCTGGGCGCCTGGGCCGGGGACCGGTTCGGCTTCAAGGCCGCGGCCGGAGTGCTGATCTGGAGCGCGGCGTCCCTGGCCCTGTATCCGCTGGCCTCGCATCACCTATGGTCGATGCTGGTCATCGTGCTGTGCGTCGGCGCCGGCGGCGGACTGGGCGCGATCCTGCAGACCCGGCTGATGGATGTGGCCGGCGAGGCGCAGACGCTGGCGGCGGCCCTGAATCACTCGGCCTTCAACACCGCCAACGCGCTGGGCCCGCTGCTGGCGGGCGCGGCGGTGGCGGCCGGATTCGGCTGGGGTTCGACGGGCTGGGTGGCCGTGGGACTGACGCTGGGCGGCCTGGCCATCTGGCTCTGGGCCTGGCTGGACGGACGCGTCTCGCGCCCGACCGTCACGGCGGCCTGACAAACGCCCCGAACCCTGCTAGGAGGCCGCGCCATGAGCGCAGCCGTCATCGTCTTCCCCGGTTCCAACTGTGATCGCGATTGCAAGGTCGCCGTCGAACGCTCCACCGGCGAGCAGGTCCAGATGGTGTGGCATCAGGAGACCGAGCTGCCACAGGGCCTCGACCTGATCGTCCTTCCGGGCGGCTTCTCCTACGGCGACTATCTGCGCTGCGGCGCTATGGCGGCGCAGGCCCCGATCATGCAGGCGATCCGCAAGGCCGCCGACGACGGCGTGGCTGTCCTGGGCATCTGCAACGGCTTCCAGGTGCTGTGCGAGGCCGGGATGCTGCCGGGCGCCCTGCTGCGCAACTCGGGCCTCAAATACGTCTGCAAGCCGATCAGCCTGACGGTCGCGAACGGCCAGACCCGCTTCACCTCGGGCTACCAGGGCCAGCGCGAGGTCGTCATGACCCAGGGCAACGGCGACGGGAACTACTTCGCCGACGCCGAGACGCTGGCGCGGCTTGAGGGCGAGGGCCAGGTGGTGTTCCGCTACGTCGACAACCCCAACGGCTCGGTCGCCGACATCGCCGGCATCCAGAACGCGCGCGGCAACGTGCTGGGCATGATGCCCCACCCGGACCGGGCCTTCGAGGCCGAGCTGGGTTCGGCGGACGGCGCCACCCTGTTCCAGAGCATCTACAACGCCGCCTGATCGGGCTTGACCCGGGCCGTCCGAGCGGTCGTTCTCCGGACTGGAGAGCGAAGGGGCGCCCATGTTCATCAGTGAACGCCAGAAGATGATCTCGGGGCAGCCGTACAATCCCGGCGATCCCGAACTTCAGGCCGACCAGATCGCCGCCAAGCAGTGGATGGTGCGCTACAACGCCTCGCTGGCGGCGACGCCGGCGGACAGGCGCGACCTGCTGCGCCAGCGGCTGGGCGAGGTCGGCGAAGGCGCGGTGATCCGCCCGCCCTTCCACTGCGACTACGGCTACAACATTCGTCTGGGCCGCAATGTCTTTCTGAATTTCAACTGCGTGATCCTGGACGTGTGCGAGGTCGAGATCGGCGACCTGACGCAGATCGGGCCGGGGGTGCAGATCCTGGCCGCCGACCATCCACGCGATCCCGGCGAGCGGGCGCGCGGCATGGAATTCGGCAAGCCCATCACGATCGGGCGCAACGTCTGGATCGGCGGCGGGGCGCTGATCCTGCCGGGCGTGACCATCGGCGAGGACGCCGTCGTCGGCGCAGGATCGGTCGTCACCCGGGACGTGGCTTCGGGCGCGACCGTGATGGGCAATCCGGCTCGCGCGAGACGCTGACCGTCAGTTTTCCAGATCGTCCGCGATATTGCGGACCACCGGATCGCCCGGCTCGTCATCCTCGTCGACATCGGGCGTGACGATCCCGCCCGGATCGCGCTGGGCCTTCAGCTCACGCTCGCCGAGGCCGAGGCCCTGCTCACGCGCGCGGTCCGTCTGGACGAAGTCGGTTTCGAAATGGGGTTTCTCTTCAGCCATCGGTCTTCTCCGCAGATATGAAGAGGGAACCGGTCCGGGACCCGGCGGTTCCGATGAAGCGTCGCCGCAGGAGCTTGCATGTCGTCCATCATCCGCCCCACCGCCGCCCAGCAGACCCGGCGTCTGATCGTTCTGGCCTGCGCGGTCTTCGCCGTCGTCGTCGCCCAGGCGCAGATGCTGCTGGGCTGGGGCCAGACCGCGGGCGAGTTCGCGGCGGACAGCGACGCGACCCTGAAGGTGGCGGGCTACGCCTTCGCCATCTGGGGCGTGATCTATCTGGGGCTGTTGATCTACGCGGTGCGGCAGGCGCTGCCCGCGACGGGCGAGAGCGCGCTGCTGACACGGCTGGGCTGGCCGTCGGCGGCGGCCTTCCTCGGCATCGGCTGGTGGATCGTGGCGGCGGCCGTGGACTGGGAGGCCGGCACGGTGATCCTGATCTTCGGCTCGCTGCTGGTGCTGCTGGTTCCGCTGCTGCTCAACGCTCGGACCATCCGGGCCCTGCCCCGCACCGACCGGGAGCGCTGGACCGTGGTCTGGCCGCTGGCCCTGCTGGCCGGCTGGCTGGGCGTGGCCGCCCCGGTGAACCTGCTGACGGTGCTGACCGGCAACGGCGACCTGCCGACCGTGCTGTCCCCCACCGTGTGGGCCCTGCTGGCCATCGTCGTCGTGATGGTGAAGGCGCTGGCCGTCACATGGACGATGCGCACTCCCGCCTACGCCCTGCCGATCGCCTGGGGCCTGCTGGGGGTGTTCGTGGCCGAGGTTGAGCGCAATCCGGCGCTGGCGGGCGGCGCGATGGTGGCGTCCGGCCTGACGCTGGTCGGCGCCTTCATCCTGACCTTCCGGCTGAAGCCGCCGGTCGAGAAACCGAACTAGAGGCGTCCGGCGAAGGGCGGGGCGCCGGGCTCGGGATCATCGGGGTCGTCGTCCGCGGCGCCCACGTCGAAGGCGCCTGATTCGTCGAAGCCGACGCTGCCGACGCCCGTGGCCGAACCGGTCAGGCGCTGGCGGCTGGCCATGGCCAGTTCTGGGGCCAGCGCCTTCAGCCGGGCCGCCTCCACCGGATCGTTCGAAAGGTCCATCTGCTGATGGTCGGGGGTGATGTCGTCGCGGCGCATCAGTCGTCCTCCTGTCCGCCGTCGTCATTAGCCGCCTCGCGGGCGGCGCGTTCGGCCAAGGCCGTGGCGCCGGCGTCATCAGCGGCGATGGTCGGGGTGTCCGGGTCTTCCGGCGTGGCGGCCGGATCGATGGGCTGGTCGGGCATGGGAGGCTCCTTCAGCGGGCGTTCCCCGATTCAATGGCCACGCGGGGCCGATGTTCCGCTCTGCAAGGCTGACAGAGGGGTCTTCTGTCGCTAGAAGGCCGGGCCATGAGCGCTCCTGAAAAGACCATGGCCGAGCTGGCCGCCGAATACGGCCTGGCCCCGAACGAATATCAGGTCGTCCTCGACCGACTGGGCCGCGAGCCCAACCATGTCGAACTGGGCGTCTTCTCGGTGATGTGGTCCGAGCACTGCTCGTACAAATCCTCCAAGATCCATCTGGGCAAGTTCCCGACCAAGGGACCGCGCGTCATCTGTGGGCCGGGCGAGAACGCCGGCGTCATCGACATCGACGACGGCGACGCCTGTATCTTCAAGATGGAGAGCCACAACCACCCGTCCTACATCGAGCCCTATCAGGGCGCGGCGACGGGCGTGGGCGGCATCATGCGTGACGTCTTCACCATGGGTGCGCGCCCGGTGGCGTTGCTGAACGCCCTGCGCTTCGGCGACGTGAACCACGAGAAGACCAAGCGTCTGGTCTCGGGCGTGGTCTCGGGCATCGGCGGCTACGGCAACTGCGTCGGGGTTCCGACCGTGGCCGGCGAGACGAATTTCCACGCCGGCTACAACGGCAACATCCTGGTCAACGCCATGTGCGTGGGCCTGGCGAAGTCGGACGCGATCTTCTACTCGGCCGCGCCGTCGGCGGGCTTCAGCGTGGTGTATTTCGGCTCTAAGACCGGCCGCGACGGCATCCACGGCGCGACCATGGCCTCTGCCGAGTTCGACGAGGATTCGGACGAGAAGCGTCCCACGGTTCAGGTCGGCGATCCCTTCGCCGAGAAGCTGCTGATCGAGGCGACGCTGGAGCTGATGGCCTCGGGCGCGGTCGCCGCGATCCAGGACATGGGCGCGGCGGGCCTGACCTCGTCGTCGGTCGAAATGGCCGGCAAGGGCGGCGTCGGCATCGAGCTGAACATGAACGCCGTGCCCCAGCGCGAAGAGGGCATGACCGCCTATGAGATGATGCTGTCGGAAAGCCAGGAGCGGATGCTGGCGGTCCTGAAGCCGGGCCGCGAGGCCGACGGCCACCGCATCTTCGAGAAATGGGGCCTGGACGCCGCCGTGATCGGCGTGACCACCGACACCGGCCGCCTGGTGCTGAAGCATCACGGCGAGACGGTCTGCGACGTGCCGCTGGCCCCGCTGTTCGACGACGCGCCGATGTACGACCGTCCGTGGGTCCAGCCGGCGCTGCACCCGCGCCTCGATCCGAAGGAGGTCCCCGCGCCCGAGAGCTGGGTCGATGCGGTGATCAAGGTGCTGACCTGCCCCGACATGGCCTCCAAGCGCTGGATCTGGGAGCAGTACGACCGTCACGTGATGGCCGACACCCTGCAGGATTCGTCCACCGGCGCGGACGCCGGGGTGGTCCGCGTGCACGGGACGGACAAGGGGCTGGCCGTCACCTCGGACTGCACCCCGCGCTACGTCCAGAACGACCCCTATGAGGGCGGCAAGCAATGCGTGGCCGAGGCCTGGCGCAACCTTACCGCCGTTGGCTCCCTGCCCATCGCGATCACCGACAACCTGAATTTCGGCAACCCGCAGCGCCCCGAAATCATGGGCCAGATCGTGCGCGCGATCGACGGCATGGCCGAGGCCTGCCGCGACCTGGACTTCCCGGTCGTGAGCGGCAACGTCAGCCTCTACAACGAGACCAACGGCGCCGCGATCCCGCCGACCCCGACGGTCGGCGCCGTGGGCCTGCTGTCCAACTATGACGTGACCGTCGGCTTCGGCGGCGCTGTCGAAGGCGACGTGCTGGTGCTGATCGGCGAGACGCACGGCGAGCTGGGCGCCTCGATCTATCTGCGCGAAGTGCTGGGCCGCGAGGACGGCGCCCCGCCGCCCGTCGATCTGAAGCTGGAGCGCAAGACCGGCGACTTCGTGCGCGACCTGATCACGAAGGGCGACCTGACCTGCGTTCACGACCTGTCCGACGGCGGCCTGATCGGCGCGGCGGCGGACATCGCCCTGGCCTCGGACGTCGGGGTCGAGCTGGACGCCACCTCGGCGACCCACGCCCACGTCTTCCTGTTCGGCGAAGACCAGGCCCGCTACCTGGTCGCCGTGTCCGACCCGACCGAGGTCATCGCCAAGGCCCAGGCCGCCGGCCTGCACGCGTCGGTCGTCGGCCGCGCCAAGGGCCGGGACTTCCGCTCGGGCGAGCTGTTCACCCTGCCGCTGGATCACCTGCGCGAGATGCACGAAAGCTGGATGCCGAACTGGATGAACGGCTGATGCGCGTCGCCGTGTCAGGGCTGGCTGCAATCCTGACGCTGGCCGCCTGCGACGGCGGCGGCGACCCGGTCGAGCAGGCCCTGCGCGAGACGGCGGCGGCGAACCAGTCGGCGACCGTGACCTATGACGAGAGCGCCGCGCCTCAAGGGGTTAGTCCCCCGGCCGCGCCCACCGAAGCCGAGGCCGCCTACGCCGAGGTGATGATCCGGGAGAACCGCGAGGCCATCACCACGGCGCGCGCCGTTCTGGCGGACTCCCGGGACCCACGCATTCGCCGGTCGGCACAGGCGGTCATCGACAACCGGACGCGTGAGATCGCCGAGCTGGAATCGTTCGTCCCGAGCGCCCCCGCCGAATGAGAATCGCGATCGTCCTGCCCCCGGGCGGCCTGTTCGCTGTTGAGCAGCCGAACTCCATCGAGACGGTGATCCGGACGCTGGCCACGCAGGCGGGCGAAGACGAAGTCCTGAAGATCTTCTGCGACGAGGGCGCCAGGACGCACGGCGATCTGCCGGTGCACGTCACGCCGGCGGGCGGCGACCGCCACGAGCGTCTGGTCCAAGCCCTGGAAGCCTTCGCGCCGGACATCATCGAGTTTCACCAGCACGCCATCAGCGCCGCCCGGTTGGCCCGTCGGTTCCCAAAGGCGCTTCGGCTGCTGTACCGCCACAATGACGTCAAAGCGCCTCGCAACCCGATCGACATGTGGCGCTACCGCCAGCGCTACAAGGCGTTCGACGGGCTGATCTTCGTCAGCGAGGCGTCCCGCGCCGCCTTCATCGCGGTCTATCCCACCTTCGCCGATCGCGCCTTCGCGGTGCGAAATCCGATCGACGCCACGCTATGGGCCGCATCCCCGGACACCCGTGAGCCGCTGATCGTCTTCGCCGGTCGCGCCATTCCGGAAAAGGGCATGGACCTGCTGTGCGAGGCGCTGCCGGACGTGCTGAACCGGCATCCCGAGTGGCGGGCGGAGCTGTTCCTCGGCGACTGGCGGAAACACGTGGGCTGGGCCGGACCTCACGTCGAGCGGATGCTGGCGCGCACGGACCGGGTCGTCATCCGGCCCCATGCCCCGCTGACCGAGGTGCGGGAGGCGACGCGGCGCGCCGCCATCGCCGTGGTCCCGTCCGTCTGGGCCGAGCCGCTGGGCCTGTCGGCATTGGAGGCCCACGCCGCCGGAGCGGCCCTGGTGTCTTCCGGCCGAGGCGGTCTGCGGGAGGTCAGCGGTCCGCACGCCGTCTATGTCGAGCCTCTGACCGCTGATGCGTTGGCGACCGCCATCGAGGCCCTGATCACCGATCCGGAACGGCGCCTGGCCCTGGCCCGCACCGGCCAGGACCACGTGATGAAAACGCACACGCCCGCCGCGCGCGCGGCCGAACTGTCGGCCCTGCGCCGCCGCCTGCTGGACGCCCGGGCGGTCGCGCCCTAGGGCAGCAGGTAGTCGTTGGGCTCGACCAGCTTGTAGCCCGGCGTGGTGCTGACCATCTGGCGGAGCCAGTAGTTGTGGCCGGCGCCGTAAAGGATCACGATCCGGTCGCCCGGTCGCGCGACCTGCCTCAGGTGGGCGAAGATGACGGCGTTGCGGGTGTACCAGCGGCCGTTGAGGACGGCGCCCGGCTGGGCGTCGCCGGCGCCGAACGTCAGGAGCTGGGCGTAGACGCCCTGACCGTAGGCGATGTGCTCGGGCGTGTTCATCCAGGCCAGCAGTTCAGCCACCGTGCCGGTGTGCTGGCGGCGTTCCATCTCGGCCGAGATGGCGCCCATCTGATCGTTCAACGCGGCGAAGTCGGCGTCGCGGCCGTTGGCCCGCACCCACTGGATCACCTCGTCGAACGGGAAGTAGGAGGGCTGGCCTTCCCGGTCGTTCTCGTCGATGGCGTAGACGCGCTGGATCCCCAGGTCGTGGGCGAGCCGGTAGCCGATCTGCACCCGCTCGTCGGCGTCGGTCAGCACGTCGGCGGGCGTGTAGTTCGGATAGGCCTGATCGAGCAGGGTCGTCCGGTCGTCCGCGATCCGCTCGATGCCCAGGGCGGTGGGGTTGAACCGCGCCAGCGCCCGCGACACGGCCTGAAGCTGGGCCTGTTTCTCCGGCGTCAGGACCGAGTCGATGCGGGCGTTGTGAACGTCCTGACCCGGATTATCCATGTGATAGCTGCCGAGGATCATCACCTCGATGGGCGCGGGTTCAGGCGCCGGTGCGGCGGTCTGGGCCAGGGCGGCGGTCGGCATGACAAGGGCGACGAGGGCCGCGACGACTTTCAGCATGATGATCTCCCCGGAGGCTTTCACCTCTATGAGGCGTCGGCTGTAACGCACGGATGCGGCGGGGCGAGTTAAGTCTTGGACAGGTTCAGCCCTTGTCCGACCGGTCCCGCCGCGCATGCGCGACCAACGCCTCGAAATCCCCGCCGAACAGCCGGTCGACGAGGTCGCCGATCTCGGCGTCCAGCCAGACGTCGCGCGCCAGCACGGCGTGATAGCGCTGGCGCCCGTCCTCGCGCTCGGAGCGGACCGCCCCCTTCTGCATGAGGCGATGCAGAAGGGTCTTGATGGTGGCGTCGCCCCACGGCTGGCGCGACTTGACCTCGTCCATCAGGGAGGCGGCGGACAGCGGCCCGCAGCGCCACAGGGCGGCGAGGACGGCGCTCTCCGCCTCGGTGACGGCGATGCGGGTCAGGACCGCAGCACCGCGCGGTCGATGCGCGCCTCGACGATCCAGTTGCAGATGACCGCGACCACGCCCGCGATCAGGCCGAGGACGAAGATGAAGGCCGCCTCGGCCACGCCGGGAGCGAGCACGTTGTACGGCGGCTGCTCGCCGATATTGGCGATGCCGATGTTAATCATCAGCACATTGTAGGCCGCACCCAGCAGGCCGATCAAAGGCCCGCCCAGACGCAGGGCTTGGAGATAGGCCGATCCGCCGGTCAACCGAGGACCCGACAGGACCTTGAGCACCGTGACGACGATGGCGGCGATCGCTGAGACCAGCAGCAGCACCATGATGAGCTTCATCGCCGGCGCGGCGTCGGCGAACACTACAGCCGGGGTGATCCGGGTCTGCGCGAGCGCCAGTCCGGGGATGAGCGACGCCGCGGCGCCGATGGCAGTGAGACGGATGGTCGACATGGTGCCCTCTGGATTACGTTTGTAATCCAGTCAGATTACGTATGTAATCTTTCGCGTCAATCCCTCAGAGAACCGGGATCGCCTGGCTCAGCCGCCCGCCGACCCGGATCGGCTCGACGCGGGTGGCCAAGCCGGTGCGGTCGTCGGTCTCGACATAGACGCCGCAGATGGTGGCCGGGCCGTGGGCGGGGGTGTAGCGGCCGCCAGACAGACGCGTCGTGAAGCGCCGCAGGGGCTCTTCCTTCTCGTTGCCGATGACCGAGTCATAGTCGCAGCAGCCGCCGGCGTCGGTCTGGTAGGCCGTGCCGCCGGGCAGGATCTGGCAGTCGGCGGTCGGGACGTGCGTGTGGGTGCCCACCACGAGCGACGCGCGCCCGTCGCAGAAATGGCCCATGGCCATCTTCTCGCTGGTCGCCTCGCAATGGATGTCGACGATGATGGCGTCGGCGGCCATGCCCATGGGACAGGCGGCCAGCTCCTTCTCGACGGCGCCGAACGGGTCGTCGACCGCATCCATGTGGATGCGGCCCAGGGCGTTCATGACCAGCACCGTCTTGCCCGAATGGGTCTCGAACAGATTGGCGCCGGCGCCGGGGGCGTCCATCAGGCGCGGATAGTTGAGCGGCCGGATCAGGCGCGGCTCGCGCACGATATAGGTCAGGGCCTCGCGCTGGTCCCAGCTGTGGTTGCCCAGCGTCAGACAGTCGGCGCCGGCCATGAACAGCTCGTTGGCCGTGTGCTCGGTGATGCCGAAACCGCCCGCGGCGTTCTCGGCGTTGACCACCACGAAGTCGAGCTTCAGGTCCCGCTTGAGACCGGGCAGGTGGTCGGTGAGGCCGTCGCGGCCGGACTTGCCGACCACATCGCCGAAGAACGCGAGACGCATATTCAGAGTACCTTTCGGGCGGCGGTATAGCCGACCTCGGTCAGAACGCCATGCAGGCGGATGTCGTGCCCTTCGAGCGGCAGGTCCTCGACCTGCTGTCCGGCGTAGGCGAAACCGATGCGGATCGCGTCCGGCAGGGCGGCGAAGGTGCGGTCGTAATAGCCGCCCCCCTGCCCCAGCCGGCCGCCCCTGGCGTCGAAGGCCAGCAGGGGGGCGAGGATCAGCTCTGGCGTGACCGTTTCGGCCAGCGGCAGGGGCGCGGGAACGCCGGCCTGGTCCAGCTCCAGCGGTTCGCCCGGCGTCCATAGGCGGAAGACCATCGGCGCGTCGAGCGCCGTCACCACCGGCAGGCACAGGGTCCGTCCCTGACGGGTCAGGGCCAGGGACAGGGCGCCCATGTCCAGTTCGGAGCCGATGGCGCGATAGACCGCGACCGGATCGCCCGGCGGGAGGGCTCCGACATGGTCGGCGGCGCGGGAGGCGGCCTCGGGATCGAGTCCGGCTAGGCGCTTGCGCAGGGCGCGGGCCTCGGCGCGCAGGGCCGCCTTGTCATGAGGGGTCAAAGCGAAGTCCGAGCGTCGCTGCGGTAGGTGAAGGCGACGACGGCGAGATAGACGGCGATGATGAGGCCCCGCGCGCTCCAGGCGAGGGCGCCGTCAGCCGGATCGATGAGGAGACCGGCGCCGATCATGGCCAGGATCATGGCAGCGGTGGCCGCCCAACCCTCCCACGAGGCCGGGGACGCGCCCCAGCCGAACGCCTTGGGTCCGAACCAGCCGCGCTTCATCGTCAGCTCCGGGGAGAAAGGGTGGCGGCGCCGCAAGAACCGTGAAGGGCGTTTAAATCCTCTCGACCTGGGTAGCCAGGTGGGCTCCGTGTGCCCGGGCCCTCGAGCCCAAACAGGGACAGATCCCTTCGAGTGAATTAAGGTCGCGAGGAAATGTTGCCTTCGACGTGGGCCGCAGCAGGACCCGCCGCCGAGCAAGATAGTCCTTCACCCGGGGCGGAACAATGGCCGGCGCGTCAGTCCCTGGGGAAGCGTGACGGCGCGGGCTCGTCGACCCACTGCATCTCCAGAGCGTCGCCGGTCAGGCGCAGGCGCACGCGGTCGTCGTAGCCCTCGACGCTGAAGAGGCCGTCGGCGGTCATGGGCCGCAGCCTGGCCTTCTGGCCGTTCGACCGTCGCCAGACGAGGCCGCCGTCCTCGAACAGGATAGCGCGGCCGCTGTAGGTTCCGGCCAGGGGCGCGAGCCGAGCGGCGGGCAGGCTGACAGGATTCAGACGGGCCTCGACACCCGTCCGGGCCCACTCCCAGCCCGCGCGATCGACCGGATCGGCGTCCGTCCGCTCCAGCAGGCCGGCCAGGGCCAGCGTGGTCGCCGCGTCCAGCGCGGTGACGGGATCGACCGCGATGTCTGGGCTGACGCCCGCGGCCTCCCAGTTGGTTCCGGAGACCGGATGCACCGGACGCCCGTAGGAGACGCTGAGCATGAAGCCGGGCGCGATGGGGACGAAGGTGTTGTTGTTGGCCGCGCCCGCCGTGGTCGCGCCGACCAGGGTCCCGAGGTGGAACTGCCGGACGTCGTAGGCGAAGGCCTCGGCCGCCGAGCCGACCTGCGGGCTGATCAGGACATAGAGCGGCTTGCCGGTCAGGCGACCGGCGGGAAGGTTATCGAGGGTGCGCGACTGGACCGGCTCCTTGCCGGCCTCCAGGAAGGTGATGTCCAGCTGGTCCGGCTTCATGAAATGGCTGAGCAGGTAGCGGACCGCCGCGTGATCGCCGCCGCCGTTGCCGCGCAGGTCGATGATGAAGGCGTCCCCGTCGCGCAGGAATCGCATGGCGTCGTCATAGGCCTGGCCGGTGCGGTCGGCGACCCAATGGAACTGGGTGATGCGCAGGTAGCGGATGTTGCCCGGCAGGATGCGCATCTCGGCCAGGCCGTGATTGGCGCGCCGGGCGGAGGCGGCCCAGATGGCTGCGAGCTCGGGATTGTCGAAGACATCGCCTGCGGAAGCGACCGCCGCGGCGTACCGGGCCGGGGCGTTGTTCATGTACATGTGGCCGTCGCCGCTGGACGATCGCAGATCGGCGCTGATCCGCTCGGCGAAAGCGCCCGGGTCGGCGGTGTCGTAGCGACCGCTGGACAGGCCTTCATTGAGCCGGTCGCGGATGGCGGGCACGCGGTCGGGGAAGACGTAGCGGGCCTCGACGGCGCTGATGATGGCGGCCACGGCGGTTGTCCGCTGGGCAGCGGTCAGGGGCGCGGCGTGGTCGGCTCGGGCGACCGCCACGGGGGCGGCGCGCTGGGCCAGCACAGGGGAGCCCGCCAGGCAGGCCAGGGCGCAGACGGAAACGGCGAGGCGGAAACGGGTCATCGGTCAGCTCCGGTTCGGGGGGAGGACGCCGCCGCGAGGCGGTCGGAGAAGGGTTGGCGGTCGAGGGCCTCGAGGGCGCGGGTCAGCACGTCAGCCAGCGGTTGGCCGATGTCGGCGTCGAGCCCCGACGCCGCGGCGGCGGTGGCGGCCCAGCAGCGCTCCAGCAGGGGAAACTGCTCCATCGCGAAGGGTGTCAGGGCGACGATGCGTTCGCGGGCGTCGGCCCCCGGCTCCAGCGCGACCCAACCCCGCCTGGCCATCTGGCTGACGGTCTGGCTGACGGCCGAATGGGTGACGCCGGTTCGCGCCGACAGGACGCGGAGACTGGCCGGGCCATGGTTCACCAGGGCGCGCAGGATCGGCGTGAAGCGTGGGCGGTAGTCGAGGCCCGCATTGACGTAGGCCTGCTCCACAGCGCCGTCGAGATGCTCGATCAGGCGGCGAAGCAGGACGCCGTGGGTGCGCTGCGAATAGGTCATGCCGAAAGATGTATAAGCGCTGTTACATCTTCGCAAATGACAAAGAAGAAAGGTGTTTCCCTCTCGCTTCAGGCGTCGTGGAAGACCGCGTCCTGGCCGATCAGGCGGCCGAGCAGTGGATGGTCCAGCGCCAGGGTGAAGGCGAAGCGCCCCTCGCCCAGGTCGCGGTGAGTGATGGTCAGGGCGCCGGGCTCCGTCCAGCGCGGCAGGCGAAGGCGCAGGCCCAGCACGGTCGCGAAATAGAAGGCGCTGCGGAATACCAGCGCGCCCTCTTCCGCCGCCACGGTCAGGGCCATGCCGACGCCGCCGCCGACATGCTCTTCCAATCCCGTGGGGCCGGCGAAGCGCTTGGCGCTGTGGATCACCTGCGGGAAGCCGGTCTTGCGCACATACATGCGGCTCCAGACCTGACCTCGACCGACGGCGTCCTCGGTGACGGCGACCACCGCGACGCCCGGTTTGAACACCAGCGGCAAGGGGCCGCCGATCAGCCGGGCGGCCTGGGCGAGCAGGCGGCCCATCGGATGCGCTTCGACGGCGACGACCTCGCCGCGATAGACGACGGTGGCGCCGCCCTTCATCCGCTTGGAGAAGCGGCGGCGCACGGCGGGAGGAAGCGCGGCCCAGTCCTCGGCGGGGAGCAGGGTGCGGAAGCGGAGGTCGGCGAGCTCGCCGTCCCGCGGCTGGATCCCGGTCCTGATCGTTGCAACAGCCCCCACCGTCCCCTCCTCTTCGTTACTTGCCGCCGGGAATGAGCGCCGCGATGCGGGCGCCCAGTTTCAGCAGCGCCATCAGCTTGGGCCGAGCGACCGTGGTGATCTGGCCGTACCAGCGGTCGATCGTCTCGGTGAACTCCAGCATCTCCTTCAACCGCTTCAGCGCGACCGGATGGACCGTCGGGTCCGCTTCGGCCTCGGCCACGCATTGGCGAAGGGTCTCCAGCGCGGGATCGATTTCCTTGGCCTTGCGCCCGGCGGCGATGCGGGAGGCGACCTCCCAGACATCGACCTCGGCCTCGAAATGGTCGCGGCGGTCGCCCCGGATCGGGACCCGCCGGATCAGGTTCCAGGCCAGCAGCTCCTTGAGGGAGTTGGAGACGTTGGACCGCGCCATCTCCAGCGTGACCGCGATGTCCTCGGCGGTCATCGGCTTGTCAGCGGTCATCAGGAAGGCGTGGATCTGGGCCACCGAGCGGTTCACGCCCCAGAAGCCGCCCATCTCGCCCCAATGGAGGACGAAGCGTTCGAGCGATCCGGGAAGTTTCTTTATTTCTGTCATTACAGAAATATCAGACATAACAGATCATGAGTCAATCGCGCGCCGAGACTGGACGCTGCGACCTAAAGTCCCTGGGCGATCTTCTCGAGGCGGGCGGCGACGGCGTTCAGCGCCTCGGCGACGCCGTCGGTGGTGGCGACCGGCTCGCCCACAGGGGCGGAGCCGCCGCCGTTGGTGCGGGCCTCGTGCAGTTCGTCGGCCAGCAGCAGGCCGGCCATCAGGAACAGGCGCAGGTCGCCGACGTGACCGACCTCGCCCGACACCTGCCGGACGTGACCGTCGAACTCGGCGGCCAGGGCGCGAACCCGGTCTTCCTGACCGTCAGCGCAGCCGACGGCGTAGGGACGGCCGTTGATCTCGACCGTGACGGTGGCCATCAGCGCCCCTCCTGTTCGGAGAGGGCCAGGCGAATCGCATCGGCGGCGCGGGCCAGGGTCTCGGCGGCGTCGCGGCCGGCGGCCTCGAGCTCGTGAATCCGGGCGCGGTCGGTCTCGCTGGACGGCTGGGGCGCGAACAGATCATCTTCGGGCACACGGCTGCTTCCCGCGGCGCGGCTTTTCAGGTCGAGCAGACGGCGTTCGAGCAGGGCGAGAGCCCGATCAACGCGATCCTTTGCGGCCGATGCAGCATCCATCCGGTCAGAACCTCCAGAATCCGTATAGAACCCGCGCACGCGTCGGGGTAAAGCGGCGCGCCTCCCTTTTTCCGCCTTCCGACGAAAGGTCTCCACAGTGACCGACGCCAAAGCCGTATCCGCGAAAGCCACTCCGAAGCAGATGGCCGACGCCATCCGGGTCCTGGCGATGGATGGTGTAGAGAAGG
Organism: Brevundimonas sp. EU05-FHT14B11; assembly: GCF_058790835.1. Lineage (NCBI taxonomy): Bacteria > Pseudomonadati > Pseudomonadota > Alphaproteobacteria > Caulobacterales > Caulobacteraceae > Brevundimonas > Brevundimonas sp. EU05-FHT14B11. The sequence goes on along the minus strand of NZ_JBYTCY010000001.1, from coordinate 1,146,940 downwards.
CGAAGAGCGGCCACCCGGGCATGCCGATGGGCATGGCGGACGTGGCGACCGTGCTGTTCTCCAAGTTCATGAAGTTCGATGCGAGCCGTCCCGACTGGGCCGACCGCGACCGCTTCATCCTGTCGGCGGGCCACGGCTCGATGCTGATCTACGCCCTGCTGCACCTGACCGGATACAAGGCCGCGACCAAGGAAGAGCTGTCGAACTTCCGCCAGTGGGGCTCCAAGACCGCCGGCCACCCCGAGTATGGCCACATGCCGGGCGTCGAGGTCACCACGGGTCCGCTGGGTCAGGGCCTGGCCACCTCGGTCGGCTTCGCGCTGGCCGAGCGTCATCTGGCGGCCAAGTACGGCGACGATCTGGTGGATCACCGCACCTGGGTCATCGCCGGCGACGGCTGCCTGATGGAAGGCGTGTCGCAGGAAGCCATCGCCCTGGCCGGCCGCCTGAAGCTGAACAAGCTGACGGTGCTGTGGGACGACAACGAGATCACCATCGACGGCAAGGTGTCGCTGTCGGACGCCACCGACCAGAAGGCGCGCTTCAAGGCCGCCGGCTGGGCCGTGAAGGCCGTCGACGGGCACGACATGAAGGCCATCAAGTCGGTGCTGGCCTGGGCCGCCAAGCAGGACAAGCCGACGCTGATCGCCTGCAAGACCAAGATCGGCAAGGGCGCCGCCACCATGGAAGGCAGCCACAAGACTCACGGCGCGGCGCTGGGCGCGGCCGAGATCGCCGCCACCCGCCTGGGCCTGGCCTGGGATCACGATCCCTTCGAAATGCCGGAGAACATCCTGTCGGCCTGGCGCAAGGTCGGCCGTCGCGGCGCCAAGGACCGCAAGGCGTGGGAAGCCCGCCTGAACGCCTCGAAGCAGGCGGCGGACTTCACCCGGGCCATGAAGGGCGACCTGCCGGACGGCGCCTTCGCCAAGCTGGACGCCAAGATCGCCGAACTGGTCGAGACCAAGCCCGCCCAGGCCACGCGCCAGTCGTCGGGCGCGGCGCTGGACGAGCTGTTCGCGGCGGTGCCGGAACTGGTCGGCGGCTCGGCCGACCTGACCGGTTCGAACAACACCTTCGTCAAGGACACGCCGATCCTGGACGCCCCGACCTATGAGGGCCGCTACATCAACTACGGCATCCGCGAGTTCGGCATGGCCGCGGCGATGAACGGCCTGGCGCTGCACGGCGGGGTCATCCCGTACGGCGGCACCTTCATGGTGTTCTCGGACTACAGCCGCCCGGCGATCCGCCTGGGCGCCCTGATGGGCGTGCGCGCGATCCACGTGCTGACCCACGACTCCATCGGCCTGGGCGAAGACGGCCCGACCCACCAGCCGGTCGAGCACCTGGCCGCCCTGCGCGCCATTCCGAACCTGCTGGTCTTCCGCCCGGCCGACACGATCGAGGCGATGGAGGCCTGGAAGATCGCGCTGCAGACCAAGGACGCCCCCTCGGCCCTGGCCCTGTCGCGCCAGAAGACCGCCGCCGTACGCGTCACGGCCTCGTCGGAGAACCTGACGGCCAAGGGCGCCTATGAGCTGCGCGCCGCCAAGGGCGAGGCCAGGGCGACCCTGTTCGCCACCGGCACCGAGGTTCCGCTGGCCCTGGCCGCCGCCGACCAGCTGGAAGCCGAAGGCACGCCGACCCGCGTGGTCTCGGTTCCCTGCTTCGAGCTCTTCTTCCAGCAGCCCAAGGCCTATCAGGCCTCGGTCATCGGCCGGGGCACGGTGCGCGTCGCCGTCGAGGCCGCGATCCAGCAGGGCTGGGAGCGCTTCATCGGCGAGGACGGCGCCTTCGTAGGCATGACCGGCTTCGGCGCCTCGGCCCCGGCGGAAGTGCTGTACGAGAAGTTCGGCATCACCACCCAGGCCGTGGTCGCGGCGGTCAAGGCGCGGCTGTAAGGCCGTGTCCCGCCTCGGCGCCGTCAGCCTGCTGGTCCGTGACTACGACGAAGCGATCGCCTTCTATGTCGGCAAGCTCGGCTTCGATCTGACCGCCGATATCGACCAGGGCCGCAAGCGCTGGGTAACGGTGACGCCGAAGGGCGGAGATACCGCCCTTGTGCTGGCCAAGGCCACGACGCCGGAACAGGTCGCCCGCATCGGCGATCAGGCCGGCGGGCGGGTCTGGCTGTTCCTGGAGACCGACGACTTCGCGCGCGACCACGCCGCATGGACGGCGGCGGGCGTCGCCTTCCGGGAGGCGCCGCGGCATGAACCCTATGGCGTGGTGGCGGTGTTCGAGGACCTGTACGGCAACGCCTGGGACCTGATCGAGCCCGCCAAAGGAGAGACCGTCTGATGATCCGCGCCGTCGCCGCCCTGATCGCCCTGCTGGCTTTCACGACCCCCGCGGCCGCGCAGACCACGGGGCCCGAACCAACGCCCATCGTCATCGGCCAGTCCTACGCCCTGCCCTCCGCGACCTATGGCGGGACGAGGGAGATCAACGTCTGGCTGCCGCCCGGCTATGCCGAGAGCGGCAAGACCTATCCGGTGCTCTACCTGCTGGACGGCGGGCAGGCGCAGGACTTCCACCACATCTCGGGCCTGGCCCAGCTGGGGACCATCGTCGGCACGACGCGGGACGTGATCGTGGTCGGCGTCGCCTCGGTCGACCGCCGCAACGAACTGGCCCTGCCGACCGAGGATCCGGAACTGATCGCCCGCTATCCGACGCAGGGTCAGTCGGCGCGCTTCCGCGACTTCCTGTGGAAGGAGGTCCAGCCGTTCGTGGAGGGCCGCTTCCGCACCAATGGCGAGACCGCCCTGATGGGCGAGTCGCTGGCGGGGCTGTTCGTGGTCGAGACCTTCCTGAAGGAGCCGCAGCTGTTCGACGCCTACGTCGCCGTCAGCCCCAGCCTGTGGTGGGACGGCGGGCGGCTGGCGCGGCAGGCCGGAGCCCATCTGCGCGATCACTCGAACGATCCACGCACCCTGATCCTGACCATCGCCGACGAAGGCGGAGAGATGCAGGCGGCCATGGACGTGCTGGTCGGCAACCTGCGCCAGTACGCCATGCCGGGCCTCACCTGGGACTATCAGCCCCGCCCGACCGAGAGCCACGCCACCATCTATCACGGCGCGGCGCTGGACGCCTTTCGGCGGCTGTACGCCGTCCCGCCCGAAAACTGACTGGAGATCCCGCGATGAAATTGGGAACGCCGCTGTCCGACACCGCCGTGCGGGTCATGCTCCTAGGTTCAGGCGAACTGGGCAAGGAGGTGGCCATCGAGCTGCAGCGGCTGGGCGCCGAGGTGATCGCGGTGGACCGCTATCCCAACGCCCCGGCCATGCAGGTGGCGCACCGCAGCCACGTCATCCCGATGACCGACCCGCAGGTGCTGAACGGCGTCATCATGGCCGAGGCGCCGCACATCATCGTGCCGGAGATCGAGGCCATCGCCACCGAGGTGCTGGCCCATATCGAGGCCGCCGGCCTGGCGACCGTGATCCCGACCGCGCGCGCGACCCAGCTGACCATGAACCGCGAGGGCATCCGGCGGCTGGCGGCGGAAGAACTGGGCCTGCCGACCAGCCCCTACGCCTTCGCGACCTCGGCGGCCGAACTGGCGGAAGCGGCGCATCGCATCGGCCTGCCGGTGTTTGTGAAGCCAGTGATGTCGTCCTCGGGCAAGGGCCAGTCGATGATCGAGGCGCTGGAGGACGCGGGCGCCGCCTGGGCCTATGCGCAGTCCGGCGGACGGGTCGAGACGGCGACGGTGATCGTCGAGGGCCGCATCGACTTCGATTTCGAGATCACCCTGCTGACCGTGCGCTCCAAGGCGGCGGACGGTTCGACCCGCACCGACTTCTGCGCGCCCATCGGCCACCGGCAGGTGAAGGGCGACTATGTCGAGAGCTGGCAGCCGCAGGCGATGAGCGCCGTCGCCCTGGCCTCGGCGCAGGATATCGGCGCCAAGGTCACGGACGCGCTGGGCGGCCTGGGCGTGTTCGGGGTCGAGCTGTTCGTGAAGGGCGACCAGGTCTGGTTCTCGGAAGTTTCGCCCCGTCCGCACGATACCGGACTGGTCACCCTGGCGACCCAGACGATGAGCGAATTCGCCCTGCACGCCCGCGCCATTCTGGGCCTGCCGGTCGACGTCAGCCAACGCGACATCGGCGCCAGCGCGGTGATCTACGGCGGCATGGACGCCGTAGGGATCGCCTTCGAGGGCGTGGCCGAGGCCCTGTCGGTGCCGACCGCCGACCTGCGGCTGTTCGGCAAGCCCGAGAGTTTCGAGCGCCGCCGCATGGGCGTGGCCCTGGCCCGGGGCGCGGACACCGACCAGGCCCGCGAGCGCGCCCGCGAGGCGGCGTCGCGCGTGAAGCCGGTCGCGAACTGAGCCGCGCCTAGAACTCTTCCCAGCCGTCCTCGACCGCGTGCGGCCGGGGCGCCGCGCCGCCGCGACCCACGGTCCGCATCTGTGCGACCGGACGGGCCTGCGTGCGGGCGGTCTGCGGCTGGGTCGCCGCGCCCGAGGTGCGGAAGCGTGACACCGAACTGGCCAGCACATCGGCCTCCTGCGACAGCGAGTGGCTGGCGGCGGTCGACTGCTCGACCATGGCGGCGTTCTGCTGGGTGACCTGGTCCATCTGGTTGACGGCGGTGTTGACCTGCTGGAGGCCGGTGGCCTGTTCATTGGCCGAGGCCGCGATTTCGGAGACCAGGCCGTCGATCTCGGCGACGCGGCCGACGATGCGTTGCAGGGCCTCGCCCGTCTGGCCGACGAGCTTCACACCGGTGTCGACCTGGCTGGTCGAGGCCGAGATCAGCGACTTGATCTCCTTGGCCGCTTCGGCCGAGCGCTGGGCCAGGGCTCGAACTTCGGAGGCGACGACCGCGAAGCCGCGGCCGGCATCGCCGGCGCGCGCGGCCTCGACCCCGGCGTTCAGGGCCAGCAGATTGGTCTGGAAGGCGATCTCATCGATGACGCCGATGATCTGGCTGATCTCCTGGGCCGAGCGCTCGATGGCGCTCATGGCCGCGACGGCGTCGCGCACGACGGCCCCGCTGGTTTCGGCGTCGCCGCGCGCGGCGAGCACCACGCCCGCCGCCTGACGGGCGCCGGAGGCGGTGCGGTTCACCGTGGCGGTGATCTGGTCCAGCGCGGCGGCGGTCTCTTCGAGCGAGGCGGCCTGCTGTTCGGTGCGGCGCGACAGGTCGTCGGCGGCGTGGCTGATCTCGCCCGAGCCAGACCGGATGCCCGCGACATTGGCGACGACCTGCGACATGGCCTGTTCAAGCTGGGCGATGGCGGCGTTGAAGTCGGCCTTGAGCTGCTCGTAGTCGACGGGGAAACGCTCGTCGATGCGGTGGGTCAGGTCGCCCTTGCTGAGCGAGGCCAGGCCGTCGCCGAGGGCGGTGACGACCAGGCTCTGGTCGCGGGCCTGGGCCTCGCGCTCGCTCTCGGTCAGGCGGCGTTGGGCGTCCTCGGCAGCGCGGCGGCGGTCGGCCTCGGCGGTCTCGGCGTTCATGCGTTCGACGATCAGGGCCTGCAGGTCCTCGACCGCACGCCCGACGGAGCCGATCTCGTCGCCGCGGCGGGCGCTGGTCAGGTCGACGCCGGTCTGGCCCGAGGCCAGGGCGCGCATCTCGCGCGCCAGAGCCTGGATCGGGACCACGACCATGCGCAGGGAGGCGATGATCAGCATCACGCTGAACAGCACGCCCAGGCCGATGGCGCCCTGCATGATGCGTTCGCCCAGGGCGGCCTGGGCGTCGGCTGAGGCCTTGGCGGCGCCGGCGACGGCCTCGATGCGCTCGGACACCGTCTCCATCTGCGTTTCGAGTTCGAGGAAGGCGGTCTTGAAGGCCGGAAGCGCCGCGCGGGCCGCGGCGGGGTCCCGGCCGGCCAGGTCGACGATACGGTCGGCCGAGGCGATGTAGGCCTGCAGCGGGGCCTCGATGCCGGTCAGGGCCTCGCGAATCTGGGGGTCGGTGGCCAGCGCGCGGTTGGATTCCATGGCCTCGCGGAAGGTGGCGACATGCTCGCCCGTCTCGGTCCGCACATCGGAGAGGCTGACGCCAGCGGAGGGGTCGGAGGAGAGAATGGCCGACAACACGTCCGAGCGCAGGGCGTCGTGCATCATGTCGGCCAGCATGTGATTGCGCAGCACCTCCGACGAATGGCTGGACTGCTCCAGGGCGTCGCCCAGGGCGGTGGTCATCCAGAGGCCCGCGCCGGCGCTGAATCCGCAAAGCAGGAGAACGGAAAGGCCCGCGAACGCGACCTTGGTACGGATCGTCTTGAACATACAGCCCTCTCGATTGAAGGCTAATTCCACCGAAAGCGGTTAATACTTCGCTTTTTTGCTCGGTGGAAACTACGTATGCGAAGCTTAAGTCAAGTTCAAATCGTTATCGGTAGAAGTCAATCTGTGCAAAGTCGATGTGTAATGACTCACGACTGGGCTACAATTCTCCTGACGTGAAGAACATTCTATATGACGACTTCGAGACGCATCAAGTTGTTTGGCCTGTCCGCCGCCGCGGTTCTGGGTTCAATCGCGATTTCATCCCAATGTTCGGCTCAGGACACAGGCGGCGCTTGGACGACCGAGGTTACCTATACCGCCGATATCACTGGCGTCGTCTCAGGCGGACCGGCGAGGGCCGGGCGATTTCTGGACAATCTGGACGTCATCATCGACGGCGATCTTGAGCGGCTGATCGGCCTGCGCGGCGCCAAGCTTCACGTCTATCTGCTGAACAACAACGGCGGCGAGCCCAATGCGGTGGCCGGAACGCTGCAGGGCGTCGACAACATCGAGGTCGCCGACCAGGGCGCCCGCGTCTACGAGCTGTGGGTCGAGCAGGACTTCGGCGCCGGTTCGGTGCTGGCCGGCTTGTATGACGTGAATAGCGAATTCTATTCCACCTCGGCCTCGGACCTCCTGATCGCCCCGCCGTTCGGCATCGGCTCGGAGCTGGCGGCGACCGGTCCCAACGGCCCCTCCATCTTCCCCTCGACCGCCCTGGCCGTGCGCCTGCGGCTGGGCGACCTGGACGGCCGTTATGTGCAGGTCGCGGCGGTGAACGCCGAGGCGGGCTCGCTGGGCGACGCCCATGTGGACACCGACCTGGACAGCGGCGCCCTCTACCTGGCTGAAGCGGGCTGGAACGGTCCGGTGCGGCTGGCTGTCGGCGGCTGGCGCTATGGCGAGGACCAGGACGATATCCGCGACACCACGGTCCTGGGCGATCCGGCTCACCGCCAGGCCCAGGGCGCCTATGCCCTGGCCGAGGGCGGCTTCTATGAGAACGACGCCGGGCTGAACGCGCGCGCCTTCCTGCGGGTCGGGCTTTCGGACGGCGACACCACCGATTTCGAGGGCGGCTGGCAGACCGGGGTGCGGCTGGACCACGTCTTCCCGTCACGGCCCGACGCGGCCCTGTCGCTGGGCCTGCATCAGGGGCTGCTGTCGAACAAGGCGCGGGCCAATTTCCGCGATGAGGGCATCGACGCCGCCCACGCCGAGGAAGGAATCGAGCTGACCTATGCCGACACCTTCGGGCGCGTGACCCTGCAGCCGAGCGTCCAATGGGTGAACAATCCCGGCGGCGACCGAGACGCGTCGGCCCTGGTCGTGGCCTCCCTCCGGATCAGCGTGGCGCTGCGCTAGACGCCAGGTCGCGGACGGCGGCCAACGCCGCCTCCAGCGCCGGATCACGCCCCTCGCGGACGGCGCGCCAGTCGTCGGGCACGACGATGTCGGGCGTGACCCCGACCTTCTCCAGCGTCACCCTGTTGGGCGTGGTCATGACCAGCATTCCGACCCGCAGCAGACCGCCGTCCGGCAGATTGATCGCCCGGGTGCCGGTGACCGCCCCGCGCGTGGTTCCCCCGACGATGGTGACCCTGCCGTGCTCGCGCATCACACCCGCCAGCAGCTCGGCCGCGCTGGCCGAACCGGGGCCGGTCAGGATGACGACAGGTCCCAGATAGGGTTGCGGGGCCGGATCGACGTGCATCCGCTTGTCGATGAAGCGTCCCTTGAGGATGACGACGTCCCGGTCTTCGGTGAAGAACCAGGACATCGTCAGGGCTTCGAGGTTCAACTGCCCCCCGCCATTGGTGCGCAAGTCAAGGATCAGGCCGGGAGGCGGCTCGCCCGCCAGCCGCTGCATCTCGGCCTTGAACTGGTCGTAACGGGTCTGGTCGAAGTCATCGAAGCGGATATAGGCGACGCCGCCCTCCAGCGTCCGCGTCTCGAACCGGGCGATGGGCGGGGTCAGGACGGCGGTGAGGTCCAGGGCATGCTCCCGGCCCTCCTCGTCCAGGAAGACGACCCGGTCGGTCCGGCCGACGACGGGTGGCGAGGCCAGAAGCGCCGGACGGCCCGCGATTGTGTGGATCTTCCAGCCCGGCAGGACGCCCGCCTCCGCCGCCGGCGTGCCCGGACGGACAAGGGCGACGTAGCGCTCGTCGCCACGCGGGGTGACCACGATGCCGAAGCCGGCCCGCGCCTCGCCCTGTTCGCGGGCGCGCACCATCTCCCGCTCGACCGGGCTGAGGGTGTGGGTGTGGTCGTCGTCCAGCAGCTCCAGAAGTTCGGTCAGCCGGGCGTAAAAGCCGTCCTCGTCCGGCTCGGCCACGGCGGCGGCGCGGCGGGAGGCGGCGGCCTCCCTGAAGGGCACGCCGCCGAAGTCGCGCTTGTAGAACAGCCGCTCCACATAACCGACCGCGGCGTCATAGACCTCGGCGTTGAGCGCGGCTCGCGCCGGTGAACCGTCGGCGACCCGCACCGGCGGGGGCAGTTCATCCAGACGGGCGTAGGGGATTGAGGCACAGGCCGCCAGCGACAGGGCGAAAGCGACGACAAGGAGGCGTTGAGCGGTGCGGATCATCCGCCCAAGCTAGAGCGCAGGAGCCGCTCCGGCCAAGGCTGTTTCGCCCTGGGGCCGGGCCGCAAGGGCGGAAATCGCGGCCTGGAGGGCCGGATCGCGACCGGCCTGACGATCCTCGCGGGTCGCGGCGGCCTCATAATCGGGGGTCACGCCGCGCTTCTCCAGCCGCACCCCGCCCGAGGTGACGAAGTCGGCGCGGCTGAGCGTCAGGCGTCCACCATCGGGCAGACGCGTCTCCTGCGACACCAGCACCGCGCCGGCGGTCCGCTCGCCCACGACCGTGGCGCGCCCGGCTTCCTGCAGGGCGGCGGGGGTCAGTTCGGCGGCGCTGCGGCTGTCGCCATCGACCAGAACGGCGACAGGATTGGCCACCGGCCCGTTCAGCTCGCCACAGCCGCCGCCGGCGCGCATGACGATCTGGCGGCCCGAGCGCGGCGTGCGCGTGGCCCAGACCTGATCGCGCGGCAGGAAGCAGCTGAGCACGGCCTCGGCCTCCATCAGCCGCCCGCCGGGGTTGCCGCGCAGGTCGACGATGACGTCGGTTTCGGGCGGCAGGTCCGCCAGTTCCCGCCCCATCCAGCGGCCGAGCCCGGGCTCGAAGCCGTCGACCTTCAGCACCACCACGCCGGGCCGCGAGCGGTCGGCGACGAACGCGGGCTGGGGTTCCATGACGACGGGGGTCAGATCCAGAGGGCGAGGCCGCCCCTCCTCATCGACGAAGGCCAGGTTGATCACGCGGCCCGCGACCACATCCTGTTCGGGGCTCCACAGGCCTTCGCCCGTATGCAGCCGCCAGCCCTCGGTCACGCCCGCCGCCTCGGCCGGAGAGCCGCGACGGACGGACTCGATGGTGTAGTCGCCGGGATGGGCAGGATCCGGCCGCAGGGTGACCCCGATGGCGGCGCGGGGCTGACGCAGGGTGTCCTGGCGGCGAACGACGGCGGGCGGCGCGGCGCCGGCGTGGTCGTCGTCCAGCAGGCCCAGCATCTCGTCCAGCACGACATAGAGGGTGCGGTCGTCCTGCGCGGCCAGGGCGCGCGGGCGGTAGACGCCGCGCGCCGCGTTCCAGTCGACCCCATGCAGGCGGGGGTCGTAGTATTGGGTGCGGACCTCGCCCCAGACCTGGTCGAAGACCCGCTGGTTCATCCGCATCCGTTCGCGCGGGGACAGGACCGGCGAGGCGGCAGGGGCCGCGACGGCGGGCGCCTCGTCAGTAGCGCGCGCCCCGGCGAACGACGGAGCCGCGACGAGCGCAAGGCCCATCGCGGCTGACACGGTCAGTCGTGAAACGAGACGACGGAAGGACATCAACCCACGTTAGGGCGCCCGCCGTATGACGGCCAAATCACGAATTCGCCGGGTGCGGATCACTCGCCATCGGCCGGCGCGACGCGACGGGCGAAGACGTGGACCTGGTTCTCGCCGGCGCCCTCGCCTTCCTCGACGAAACCGGAGTGATCGGCGTCCATGCGGGAGAAGGCCTCACGCAGCGGCGCGGTGAACTCGGCCTCGCTGATCTTGCCGTCGCCGTCCTTGTCCAGATCGTCGGAGCCGTGGTCGCTGACGGCGGTGCGGACCTCGACGCGTCCGCCGGGTTCGCCGCCGGGCCCGCGCCGGAAGCGGATGACGCCGGGACCGCCGTCCGGCAGGGTCCGGACCACCACGCGACCGTCCTCGCCCGGGCCGTCGGGACCGACGAAGACCATGGTGTGCTCGCCGTCGCGTTCGATGCGGGCGGCGCGCTCGCCCCCCGGACCCGGACGCCGGAACTCGAACCGTTCCACGCCGGCTCCGCCGCCCAGACGCCGGACAGCGACATGACCGTCGCCCGGTCCATGTCCGGACGCCAGCTCGTCCCGCGACAGACGACCGTCGCCGTCCTTGTCCATCTTGGCGAACGCGTCGTTCAGGGGGGCGGCGAACTCCTCGCGGGTGACCTGGCCGTCTCCGTCGGCGTCGATATTGCCCGGACCGTCGCCGCCGGCGCCCATGAAGACGAAGTGGCTGCGCACTTCCGGCGGGGGCGGCGGCGCGGGCGGATCCTGCAGCAGGGCCGCGGACAGGGCGATCAGGGTCAGCATGGGCGAAGGGCCTTCCGGAGTTTTCGACGGTCTGTTGAAGCACCACCGCCTTGCATCGATATTTCAGCGTTCGCGGACAATGTTTCAGTGCTGAAATGACGGCGTCTTCAAGGTTCGACAGAATGGCGGCCATGCAGAACGACACTCAACGCATTCTCGTCGTCGACGACGATCCCGGCATCCGCGAGGTGCTGTGCGACTACCTGATCCAGCACGGCTATGACGCCGTGGGCGCCGCCTCGGCCGCCGAGATGGACCGCGCGATCGCGGCCCGCGCGCCCGACCTGATCGTGCTGGACCTGATGATGCCGGGAGAGGACGGGCTGTCCGTCTGCCGCCGCATGTCCGGCAAGGGCGTGCCGATCGTGATGCTGAGCGCCATGGGCGAGGACACCGACCGGATTATCGGCCTGGAACTGGGCGCCGACGACTACCTGGCCAAGCCCTGCAATCCCCGCGAGCTTCTGGCCCGGGTGCGGGCGGTGCTGCGCCGCCCGCGCGAGGAGCCCGGCGCGACCGGACCGGCGCTGAATTTCGCCGGCTGGCGGCTGGACCTGCTGCGGCGCGACCTGACCCGGCCGGACGGCGAGCCGGTCAGCCTGTCCGCCGGTGAATTCGCCCTGCTGCGCGCCTTCGCCGAGCGGCCCGGGCGGGTCATGACCCGCGACCAGCTGCTGGAGCGGGCGCGGGGCGCGGACGCCGATGTCTTCGACCGCGCCATGGACGTGCAGATCAGCCGCCTGAGGAAGAAGCTGGATGACGGTTCGGGGCTGGAGATGATCCAGACCCTGCGCGGCGAGGGCTATATGTTCGACGTGAAGGTCGAACGGCAACGGGCCGCGACTTGAAGCGTCCATCCTCCTTCCCGGTCTTCGTCCAGGTCGCCGCGCTGGCGGCGGTGGCGCTGATCCTGTCGCAGGCCGTGACCTTCGGCCTGGTCGTGCTGTCGCCCGATCCCAAGCCGGTGGGCTTCAGCATGGCCGCCGCCGTCCAGGCGCTGAAGGGCGAAACCGCCGAGACCTCCGACGGGCGCCCCCTGCGCCGCCGCATCACCGATGAACCCGTCAAACGCAGCGACCGCGACGCCGGCGACCCGATCGCCCTGGCCATAGCCGGCTACCTGGCCCAACGGCTGGACGTCGCGCCGGGCAAGGTGCGGGTCTCGGTCGAGCACGGTCCGCGCCGTCGGGGTCCGCGCCGCGAAAGGCCGCCCGAGGCGGAAGGCCCCAGGCGCGAGACGGATTTCATCTTCGTCCGCCCCGAAGGTCCGGGAAGCGCGACAACCGTCCGCAGCGGCGCGGTCGTGACGTCCCCGAACGGTCCGACGCGTTTCACCATGCGCCGTGCGGAAGGCGACGGCCGCACGATCATGAACTCGACGATCCAGCAGTTCACCATCCAGGCCGACCGGCTGACCTTTGCCCCCTTCACCGCCTCGGTGCAGCAGGACGACGGGCGCTGGGCCACGGTCGAGCCGCCGCGCGGCCTGCTGTCGCCCTGGCAGCAGAGGGTGCTGCTGGGCCTGATGATCTCGATGCTGCTGCTGGCCCCGCTGGTGTGGTGGATGGCGAGGCGGCTGACCCGGCCCATCCGGGTCTTCGCCGACGCCGCCGAACGGCTGGGCGCCGATCCCGACGCCGAACCGCTGACGCCCTCGGGCCCCAGCGAGGTGCGCACCGCCATCCACGCGTTCAACGACATGCAGGCGTCCCTGCGCAATCACATGCGCCAGCGCACCCAGACTGTGGCGGCCATCGCCCACGACCTGCGCACCCCCCTGACCCGGCTGCGCTTCCGGGCCGAGCAGGCGCCGGACGCGGTGCGCGACCGCATGGCCGCCGACATCGAGGAGATGGACGCCCTGATCGCCCAGGCCATGGCCTTCGTACGCGGCGAGACGCAGCCGGAGCGGCGCGAGGCGCTGGACCTCGACGCCCTGGCCGCCGACTGCGTGGCGGGCTTCGCCGAGACCGGGGCGGCGGCGGCGTTCGACGGCGGCGGCGGCCTGCCCGTACTGGCCGACCCGGCCGCCGTGCGCCGGGCGCTGGACAATCTGATCGGCAACGCCGTGAAGTACGGCGGCGGCGCGCGGGTGAAGGCCTTCGCCGCCGACGGAGCCGCGGTCGTCACCGTCGAGGACGACGGGCCCGGCTTGCCGGAAGAGGAACTGGAGACCGCGTTCGAGCCCTTCCATCGCGGCGAGCGGTCGCGCAGCCGCGAGACCGGCGGCGCGGGCCTGGGCCTGACCGTCGCCCGGCAGGCGGCGCGCGCCTCGGGCGGGGACGTGATCCTGTCCAACCGAACGGGCGGCGGCCTGACCGCCCGGCTGCATCTGCCCCTGAACCCCGCGGAGTCCGCCTGATGCGTCATCTCCTGATCGCCGCCGCCCTGCTGGCCGCCACGCCCGCCCTGGCCCAGCAGCCGCCTGCGCCGGTCGCGGCGGCGGAGCGGCAGACGCCGCGCCAGACCGCCGAGGCCGTCGCGGCCCGCATCCGCCAGCTCTATTTCGATCCCGCCGCCGCCGAGCGGATCGCCGGCGATCTGGAACAGGTCGCCGCCTCCGGCGCCTTCGACGCCCTGACGGACGGACCGGACCTGGCCGCCGCGCTGAGCGCCCGCCTGCGGCCCGCCGACGCGCATTTCAACGTCGCCTATGATCCGGACGCGCCGGCCGCGCGCCCGCGTCCGGGCGAGGGCGGGCCGCCGCCCCGGCCCATGGCGCGGGGTCAAAACCCCGAGGCGCGCGCCCATTACGGTTTCCGCAAGGTCGAGATCCTGCCGGGCAACATCGGCTACATCGACCTGCGCCAGTTCTCGAACATCGACTTCGCCAATCCGGATGACCCGGCGCGCAAGGCGGCGGACGCGGCCCTGGCCTTCGTGGCGGATACGGACGCGGTCATCTTCGATCTGCGCGACAACGGCGGCGGCGCGCCGTCGATGGTCGGCTATCTGACCAGCGCCTTCACCCCGGCCACCGCGCCGATCTACAACGTCTTCCACAGCCGGGAGGGGACCGAGAGCGAAGCCCCGACGGTCTTCTATCCGACGCCCCGGCTGGACGTGCCGCTGTATGTGCTGATCAGCGCCCGGACCGGATCGGCGGGCGAGGCCTTCCCCTACACCCTGCAGGGCGCCCGCCGCGCGACGATCGTCGGCGAGGCCTCCGGAGGCGCGGCCAATCCGGGCGGCATGGTTCCCGTCGGCGGCGGGTTCGCGGTCTTCATCTCGCAAGGGTCGCCCCGAAATCCCGTCACGGGCCGAAACTGGGAAGGCAGCGGCGTGCAGCCCGACGAGGCCACGCCGTGGAACGAAGCGCTGGACCGCGCGCAGGCGCTGGCGCTGGAGCGAATCGTCGCGGCCGACGCCGGGCGCCGCGACGCCGCCTGGGCGCTGGAGGCGCTGACCGCATCGACCGCGCCGGGCGATCTGGCCCCCTATGCCGGGACCTACGGCGAGGCCGCGGTGTCGGTGAGCGGCGACGGCCTGGCCATCGCGCGCGGCCGGCGCCCGCCGGTTCTGCTGCGGCGGCTGGACGGAGACACTTTCACCGTGGTCGGCGATCCCTCGCGGCGCTACCGCTTCAGCCGCGATGCGGGCGGGCGGGTGACGGCCTTCGACGGGCTGAGCCCGAATGGTCCGGGGCCCCGGTCGCGCCGCACCGATTGAGGGTCGGCGTTACAGTTGATCACGCCTTGTTACGGTCGCGGGGTTGAATCCCCGGCCCGGGGGTTCCATTGAAGCGCCGACCCTGAACATCGCGCTTCCAAAGGAGCCCTGCCCATGACCGTCCGCGTCGCCATCAATGGTTTCGGCCGCATCGGCCGCCTCGTCCTGCGTTCGATCGTCGAGCACGGCCGTCGCGACATCGAAGTGGTGGCGATCAACGATCTGGGCCCGGTGTCCACCAACGCCCACCTGCTGAAGTACGACTCGGTCCACGGCCGCTTCCCCGGCACGGTCGAGCACGGCGACGACTGGATCGACGTGGGCCTGGGCAAGATCAAGGTGACCGCCGAGCGCGATCCCGCGAACCTGCCGCACAAGGAACTGAACGTCGACATCGCGTTCGAGTGCACCGGCATCTTCACCGCCCGTGACAAGGCCGAGGCCCACCTGAAGGCCGGCGCCAAGCGTGTGCTGATCTCGGCCCCGGGCGAGAACGCCGACAAGACCATCGTCTACAAGGTCAACCACGAGACCCTGACCGCCGACGACATCATCGTCTCGAACGGCTCGTGCACCACCAACGCCCTGGCCCCGGTGGCCAAGGTGCTGAACGACCTGTTCGGCATCGAGCGCGGCTACATGACCACCATCCACGCCTACACCGGCGACCAGCCGACGCTGGATACGATGCACAAGGACCTGTACCGCGGCCGCGCCGCCGCCCTGTCGATGATCCCGACCTCGACGGGCGCCGCCAAGGCCCTGGGCCTGGTCCTGCCGGAACTGAAGGGCAAGCTGGACGGCTCGTCGATCCGCGTCCCGACCCCGAACGTCTCGGTCGTCGACCTGAAGGTCGTCGCCGGTCGTGAAGTGACCGTCGCCGAGATCAACGCCGCCCTGCAGGCCGCCGCCGATGGCCCGATGAAGGGCGTGCTGTTCACGACGACCGACCCGCTGGTCTCGTCGGACCTGAACCACATCGCGGCGTCCTCGACCGCCGCCCTGCCGCAGACCCAGGTCGTCGACGGCAAGCTGGCCCGCGTCCTCAGCTGGTACGACAACGAGTGGGGCTTCGCGACGCGTATGGCCGACACCGCGCTGGTGATGGCGAAGTTCCTCTAGAATGAAGTGGGCGCTGACGGTCCTTCTGGTTCTGTCAGCGCCGCTGGCCCTGTACTGTGGCCCGACCGCTTTCGACCTGCCCCACTACATTGGCCAAGGGTTGTCGCAGGGAAACCTGCTGACCTCCGGCGGCCTGTGGAACCTCTTCCTCCGCCTCATCCCGATCTTCTGGCTGCTTTCCGCCGGTTGGGTGATCATCCTCTGGCGGCGGCGCGGATCGGTTCGTCCTCCAAGGCTTCTGCTGAGCATTCTTGTCGGCGGCCTGCTACTGATGCTCACCTTCGTCACCGTCTTTTTCGTCTACGTCATCTGGGCGTGGAGCCAGATGTAACCGGATGCCTGCCATGACCTTCCGCACTCTCGACGACGCAGGCTCTCTCGCCGGCAAGACCGCGCTGGTTCGCGTGGACTTCAATGTGCCGATGGAGGCCGGGAAGGTCACCGAGGACACCCGCCTGCGCGTAGCCCTGCCGACGATAAACAAGCTGCGCGACGCGGGCGCCAAGGTGGCCCTGCTGGCCCACTTCGACCGGCCCAAGGGCCAGCGCGTGCCGTCGATGAGCCTGCAGCCGGTCGTCGACGACCTGGAGCAGCTGCTGGGCGCGCCCGTCCGTTTCGCCAATGACTGCGTCGGCGAGGACGCCAAGGCCGCCATCGCCGACCTGGATGCGGGCGGCGTGGTGCTGCTGGAGAACATTCGCTTCCATGCGGGCGAGGAAAAGAACGATCCGGCCTTCGCCAAGCAGCTGGCCGAGCTGGGCGACGTCTACGTCAACGACGCCTTCTCCGCCGCGCACCGCGCCCACGCCTCGACCGAGGGACTGGCGCGCCTGCTGCCGGCCTATGCGGGCGAGTCGATGCGCCGTGAGCTGGATGCGCTGGACAAGGCGCTGGGCAATCCGGTCAAGCCGGTGATCGGCATCGTGGGCGGGGCCAAGGTCTCGACCAAGCTGGACCTGCTGCAGAACCTGGTCGCCAAGCTGGACCGCCTGGCCATCGGCGGCGGCATGGCCAACACCTTCCTGTATGCGCAGGGCGTGGATATCGGCGGCTCGCTGGCCGAGAAGGACATGGCCGACACCGCCCGCGCCATCATGGAGACGGCGAAGGCCAAGGGCTGTGAACTGCTGCTGCCCGTCGATGTGGTGGTCGCGACCGAGGTCAAGCCGGGCGCCGCGACGCGGACCGTCAAGGCGGGCGAGGCTCTGTCCGCCGACGACAAGATCCTGGACGCCGGCCCCGAGACCGTGGCGCGCCTGATCGCCGCCATGGACGCCTCCAAGACCCTGATCTGGAACGGCCCGCTGGGCGTGTTCGAGGTGCCGCCCTTCGACGCCGCCACGGTGGCCGCGGCGAAGCATGCGGCGGAACTGGCAAAGGCCGGTGCGCTGGTGGCGGTGGCCGGCGGCGGCGACACGGTCGCGGCGCTGCACCATGCGGGCGTGGCCGACGACATGACCTTCGTCTCCACAGCCGGCGGCGCCTTCCTGGAATGGATGGAAGGCAAACCCCTGCCCGGCGTCGAGGCGCTGCAGGCGCAGTAAGGACACCGTTTTTCAAGGGCCGCTGAGCCCCGCGCCTGTAACAAGGCGTGATGACTTCGTCCGCGTTCGGCGCTAGACCGCCACGCAAATCATCAACTCAGGGGAAATCCGATGGATCTGGCGGCTCTCAACCTCGTGGCCGAAGCCATGGTCGCGCCCGGCAAGGGCATTCTGGCGGCTGACGAATCCACGGGCACGATCAAGAAGCGCTTTGACGCGATCGGCGTCGAGAACACCGAAGAGAATCGCCGCGACTATCGCGAGCTGATGTTCCGCTCAGAGCAGACGATGCGCGAGCACATCTCGGGCGTGATCCTGTTCGAGGAAACCCTGTACCAGGACGCCAAGGACGGCACGCCGCTGGTCGACCTGATCTCGGCCGCCGGCTCGATCCCGGGCATCAAGGTCGACAAGGGCGCCTCCAAGATGGCCGGCTTCCCGGGCGAGACGGCGACCAAGGGCCTGGACGGCCTGTCCAAGCGCCTGCGCGCCCATTACGAGCGCGGCGCCCGCTTCGCCAAGTGGCGCGGCGTCATCGACATCGCCGACGGCATCCCGACCTGGGGCGCGATCAAGACCAACGCCCACGCCCTGGCCCGCTACGCCCGCATCTGCCAGCAGGAGCAGATCGTGCCGATCGTCGAGCCGGAAGTGCTGATGGACGGTTCGCACGACATCGCGCGCTGCGACGAGGTCACCCGTCAGGTGCTGCAGACCGTCTTCAACGAACTGGCCGAGCAGCGCGTGGCGCTGGAAGGCATCATCCTGAAGCCGAACATGGTCATCTCGGGCAAGGGCAGCCTGCGTCAGGCGACGGTCGAGGAAGTCGCCGAGCGCACCATCGCCGCCCTGAAGGCCACCGTGCCGTCGGCCGTGCCGGGCATCGCCTATCTGTCGGGCGGCCAGACGGACGAACAGGCGACGGCTCACCTGGACGCCATGAACCGCATCGGCGGCTTCCCGTGGAAGATGACCTTCTCGTACGGCCGCGCCCTGCAGGCCGCGCCGCAGCGCGCCTGGTCGGGCAAGGCCGAGAACGTCGCCAAGGCCCAGGCGGCCTTCCACCACCGCGCCCGCATGAACGGCCTGGCCTCGCTGGGTCAGTGGGACGCCAAGCTGGAAAAGAAGGCGGCCTGACCGCCTGTCGGCAGGGCGGGCGCGTGACGCCCGCCCGCCGGATTCACCAGGCGCCGTAGTGGCGCTGCAGACGATAGCGGACGTCGCGCGCATTGCGCTCCGCGTCGTCGAGGTCGCGCTGCGCACGGCGCCAGTTGCGCTCGGTATCCTCGCGCTCTCGGCGGATTTCCTGGATACGGTTGCGGAGCTGGTCGCGCTGCTCGTCCGTCAGCCCTTCGCCGCGCAGCTCGCGCTGTTTGGACGCGAGCTTGTCGTCCAGCTCTTCCAGCCGCCCGCCCAGACTATCGACGCTGCTGCGCGCATTGGAGATGGCCTGCTCCGAAGCATAGACCAGCTGGCCGTCCTGATAGGCGGGCAGGAAGTCATCCTCCAGATCTGCCGGGCAGACCCCATTGTAGGCGGAGCCGTTGCGGCCCTGCGCGAAGCCGTTCGGCGGGGTGCAGTAGCGCAGCACGCCCTGAGCCCAACCGGCCCGGTAGGCGTCGTCGTCCGGCGTGATCCCGTGCTTGGTGCAGGCTGCGGCATGCTCGCCCAGACGGCTCTGGGCATAGCCCGCCGCGCCGTCCGAGAAACCCTTGCCGCTCCAGTCGCCGGCCACGCATTCTTCGGCGCTCATCGTCGCGCAGCTGCCCAGCAGCGTGGTGGCGACAATCAGGCCGATGCTCAACAGAACGGTACGCATGGGACCCCTCCCCGGAAGAGGGTCGGAGGGTAACTTACGGTTAAGCTTTGACCAAGCCCCCGTTTGACGCCGCCGGTCCAGAGCATGCTAGACGGACGGAACCGCCGTCCGGCGGCGGAGCGCCTGGTGTCCGACGAACCCCTGCTGACGGAAGACGACGAGACGACGGTGCTGGAGGCCCGCATCGAGACGCCGGGCGTGCGTCTGGACAAGGCGCTGGCGGATGTCTTCCCCACCCTTTCGCGCGCCCGTCTGCAGGCGCTGCTGGCCGAGGGCGCGGTCAGCTTCGAGGGCGAAACTCTCACCAGCGGCTCGGCCAAGGCGCGGGCGGGTCAGTACGTCGTCATCCTGCCGCCCGTGGCGCCGGCCACTCCGCAGCCCGAGGCCATTCCGCTGACCGTGCTCTACGAGGACGCGGACCTCATCGTCATCGACAAGCCGGCGGGCATGGCCGCCCATCCGGCGCCGGGCAGCGAGACCGGCACGCTGGTCAACGCCCTGCTGGCCCACTGCGGCGACAGCCTGTCCGGGATCGGCGGCGTGGCCCGGCCGGGGATCGTCCACCGGCTGGACAAGGACACCTCGGGCGTGATGGTCGCGGCCAAGACCGACCGGGCGCATGCGGGCCTCTCGGCCCTGTTCGCGACGCACGATATCGAACGCACCTACATCGCTCTGACGCGCGGCGCGCCCAGTCCGGAAAGGGGCCGGATCGAGACCCTGATCGGCCGCTCGTCGTCGGACCGCAAGAAGATGGCCGTGCTACGCTCCGGCGGCCGCAACGCCATCACCGACTATGTGGTCCAGCGCACCTTCGGCGAGCCCGTCCGTGCGGGCGGCGCGCCCCTGTCCGCCCGGGTCGCCTGCACCCTGCATACGGGCCGCACCCATCAGATCCGCGTGCATCTGGCCTCGAAAGGCTCTCCCATCCTAGGTGACGCGACCTACGGCTCCGGCAGCCCGGCGGCGCCCGTTCGGGCGACCATCGCCGAGGCCGGGCTGACACGACAAGCCCTGCACGCCGCCGTCCTGGGGTTCGTCCATCCAGTGACGGGCGAAACCCTGCGGTTCGAAACCCCTCCCCCTCCTGACATGCAGCGGCTCGAGGCCCTGCTGTCAGAGCTTTGAAGGACACTCCCATGGCCGACTCAGACATCCGCGATAACGCCGACGCCAAACGCTACGAACTGCCGGTCGAGGGCGAGATCGCCGTGGTGACCTACAACCTGTCGCCGCCCAACCTGATGATCACCGAGACCCTGGTGCCCGTGAAGCTGGAGGGCCGCGGCATCGCCAGCCGCCTGGCCAAGTACGTGATCGAGGACGCCCGCGCGCGCGGCCTTCTGATCCTGCCCGTCTGTCCGTTCTTCTCGGCCTATTTCCAGAAGCACCCGGAACACGCGGACGTCGTTCACCCGACCTACCGCCAGATTCTGGGCCTCTGAATAGTCAGTCTTGATTAAGGACGGACTATCGGTTATAAGCTCCCTCGACTGGCGTAGTGGCGCCCGGGCAACGGTCACGCTTTCGTGTGACGATCCGCCTCTGACAAAGACGGAAACCCGTCCCTACTTCATCAGTTGAGGGGTGAGGCGGCGGCGCACATTCGGTGGCCGTTTCCGATGGACCCGCTCATAGTTTCGGTCGGAGGGACCACATGGCTGTCGCTAAATCTCTCGCGGTAATGTCGCCTGAACAGGGGCTGTCGCGCTATCTCACGGAAATCCGTAAGTTTCCGATGCTGGCCAAGGACGAAGAGTTCATGCTGGCCAAGCGCTGGACCGAGCATCAGGACCCCGAAGCCGCCCACCGCCTCGTAACCTCGCATCTTCGTCTCGTGGCAAAGATCGCCATGGGGTATCGCGGCTACGGCCTGCCGATCGGCGAAGTGATCTCCGAGGGCAACGTCGGCCTGATGCAGGCCGTCAAGAAATTCGATCCGGACAAGGGCTTCCGCCTGGCGACCTACGCCATGTGGTGGATCCGCGCCTCGATCCAGGAATACATCCTGCGCAGCTGGTCGCTCGTGAAGATGGGCACCACCGCGGCGCAGAAGAAGCTCTTCTTCAACCTGCGCAAGGCCAAGAGCCAGATCTCGGCCTTCGAGGAAGGCGACCTGCGCCCTGAGCACGTCGAGGCCATCGCCACCAAGCTGGGCGTGACCAACGAGGACGTCATCAGCATGAACCGCCGTCTCGGCGGCGACGCCTCGCTGAACGCACCGCTCCGCGCCGACGGCGAGAGCGAATGGCAGGACTGGCTGGCCGACGACACCGCCGTTTCGCAGGAGACGGCGCTGGCCGAGAGCGAGGAAAAGTCGCTCCGCATGGGCCTTCTGCAGGAAGCCATGCAGGAGTTGACCGACCGCGAGAAGCACATCCTGACCGAACGTCGCCTGAAGGACGATCCGGTCACGCTGGAAGAACTCGCCGGCCAGTACGGCGTCAGCCGCGAGCGCGTGCGCCAGATCGAGGTGCGGGCGTTCGAGAAGCTGCAGAAGGCCATGCGCGCCGCCGCTGAAGAGCGGAACCTGGTCAACGCATAAGGTCGCTCACGCAGCGAGCTGCGTCGCGAGCGTTAGCGCCAAAGGAAAGAAACGAAGGCGGGCTGTTTTCAGCCCGCCTTTTTCATGGGCTGGGCCTGATGCATGGCCAGCAGAGCGCCGATGGGGGCTGACAACGTTTCCTTGGTGCCAGGCCCCGAGGCCAGGCTGACTTCCAGCGCGCCGACGGCGACCACCAACCGTGTGTCCGAAACCTTCATCGCGATGGTCTTCAGCGTCGCGGCCTGTTCGCGGATCGCGCGGACGGCCTGCATCGGATCGTGATCGAACTGGTCCAGGGCCGAGGCCAGGATGCGCATGGCCTGGTCCTTGGCGGCCTCAACGGCGGCGGCGCCGCTGGCGGCGCGGTCCCCCCTGCGCTTGGCCGGACCGGTGTATTCGCCCGAGTTGAAGCGGCGGCGGTCAGGACCGACGTAGCCGACGGCCTCGATCCAGTCGCGCGGCTTCAGGGCCACGTTCTCGACCCGTTTGAACAGATCGCCGCTGGTGAAGGGCTTGCGCAGGAATTCGTGCACGCCGGCGTCGCGAGCGCCGAGGATGGTCGTGGCCGTGGCCTCGGCCGTCACCATGATGATGGGCGCGCGCCGACAGTCCATATCGGAGCGGCGGATGCGGCGAGACAGGCTTTCACCGGCCAGGCCCGGGCCGGTGCGTTCGGTGAAGACGATCCCAGGTTCCAGCGCAGCGGCGGCCTTCATCGCCCGCTCTTCATCGACCTCGATGATGATGTCGCGGGCGCCGAGCGCCTTGACGATGTCGTTGAGCAGACGCGCGGCGTGAGGGTTCGGATCCACGATCAGGACCCGCTTCGTCACCGGTTCGATCCGGGCCAGGATACGACGATCAATTGCGAACACGCACGAACCTCCCTCAGGTCCGCCACCCTATGACCGCGTGGGGTTAAATTGCCTTGAACGCTGGCGTTCCGGCTTAACCGAGGAAGGGATCGCGCATCATGATGGTGTCGTCCCGCTCGGGGCTGGTCGACAGCAGGGCCACGGGCGCCCCGATCAACTCCTCGATCCGGCGCACGTATTTCAGCGCGTGGGCGTTCAGGTCCTTGAACGTCCGCACGCCGCCCGTGCTCTCGGTCCAGCCTTCCAGCTCCTCGAACACAGGCTCGGCCGACGCCTGATCCTTCAGGCTGGACGGCAGGTAGTCCAGCACCTCGCCGTTGATGCGGTAGCCGACGCAGATCTTCAGCGTCTTCAGACCGTCCAGCACATCGAGTTTCGTCAGCGCGATGCCGTCGATGCCGTTGATCGCCACCGATTGGCGAACCAGCACGGCGTCGAACCAGCCGCAGCGACGCGCACGGCCGGTGTTCACGCCGACCTCGCGGCCTACGACCGCCAGATGTTCTCCGACTTCGTCGTTCAGCTCACAGGCGAACGGGCCTTCGCCGACGCGGGTCGTATAAGCCTTCACGATGCCCAGCACATAGCCGACGCCGCGCGGCCCGATGCCCGCCCCCGCCGCCGCCTGTCCGGCCACCGTGTTGGAGCTGGTGACATAGGGATAGGTGCCGTGGTCCACGTCCAGGAAGGCGCCCTGCGCGCCCTCGAACAGCACGCGCTTGCCGTCCTTCTTGGCCTGATCCAGCACCCGCCAGGCCGGTTTCACGTAAGGAAGGATCTTCGGCGCGATCTCGAGCAGTTGCGCCAGCAGGGCCGCCGGATCGATCGGCTCCAGCCCCAGGCCCGCGCGCAGCGGATCGTGGTGCGAGCGCAGGCGGTCGATCTTGACCTTCAGGTCTTCCTCGTTGGCCAAGTCGCAGACACGGATGGCGCGGCGGCCGACCTTGTCCTCATAGGCCGGGCCGATGCCGCGGCCGGTCGTGCCGATCTTGGCGCCCGGCGCGCTGGCGGCGGCTTCGCGCGCCACGTCCAGCGCCGGATGGATCGGCAGGATCAGGCAGGCGTTGTCCGCGATCGTCAGGATGTCGGGGGTGATGGCGACGCCCTGGGCCTGGATCTTCTCGATCTCGCCGACCAGGTGCCATGGATCGACCACCACGCCGTTGCCGATGATCGAGGGCTTGCCCTGCACCACGCCTGACGGCAGCAGCGCCAGCTTGTAGACCTTGCCGTCGACGACCAGCGTGTGGCCCGCGTTGTGACCGCCCTGGAACCGCACGACCATATCGGCCCGGTTCGACAGCCAGTCGACGATCTTGCCCTTGCCCTCGTCGCCCCACTGGGCGCCGACCACTGCGACGTTCGCCAAGGTTCACT
This sequence comes from Brevundimonas sp. EU05-FHT14B11, assembly GCF_058790835.1. NCBI lineage: Bacteria > Pseudomonadati > Pseudomonadota > Alphaproteobacteria > Caulobacterales > Caulobacteraceae > Brevundimonas > Brevundimonas sp. EU05-FHT14B11. The sequence continues at coordinate 1,123,055 of NZ_JBYTCY010000001.1, read as the reverse complement.
CTCCGCTTGTCCGGTATCCGGAATGCGGGCGCAGCCTATAACCGGGGAATCGCCGGGTGTCCCGTCAGTCGGCGGAATAATCCGCCATCGCCGTCGCGAACGCCCAGTCCAGCCACGGCGTCAGGGCCTCGATGTCGTCGGCGTCGACCGTACAGCCGCACCACACACGCAGTCCGGCAGGCGCGTTGCGGTGGCCTTCGATGTCGAACGCTGCGCCGTCATCCTCGACCAGCGCCTTCATGCGGATGACCAGATCGCGGCGCGCATCGTCGTCCATGGCCCTAACGCGTGGATCGACGATGTTCAGGCAGACGGAGGTGGTCGAGCGGATGTCAGCGGTTTCGGCCAGATATTCGACCCACGGCGTGCGCGACACCCATTTGTCCAGCGCCGCCGCATTGGCGTCCGTCCGGGCGATCAGGGCGTCCAGACCGCCGACCGACAGCCCCCATTCGACCCCATCGATCCAGTCTTCCAACGTCCAGACCGAAAAGGTGTTCAGCATCGAGCCGGTCGCCAGAAGCCGGTCGAAGCCCTTGTCATCGCGCAGCCGCAGCACCTTGGGCACCGGCCGTGGCGGCTCGTAGCGGTCCAGCCGCTCCACCGCCCAGGGCGACAACGCGGCCACGCCCAGTCCCGCCTCGCCGCCCAGCGCTTTCTGGAAGCTGAAGGTCACCACATCCAGCTTGTCCCACGGCAAGGGCATGGCGAAGGCGGCCGAGGTGGCGTCGCAGATCACGATTCCCTCGCGATCCGCGGCGATCCAGTCGGCCCCCGGTGCCTTCACGCCCGAGGTCGTGCCGTTCCAGGGGAAGATCAGATCCTTCGTCGGATCGACCTTCGACACATCAGGGAACTGACCCCACGGCGCCGAGAGCACCTCGGGTTCCAGCTTCAGGTGGGTCTTCGCATCGGTCGCCCAGACCTTGCCGAAATTCTCGAACGCCAGGACCTGTACGGGACGCTCGCCCAGCATCGACCACATGGCCGCCTCGACGGCGCCGGTGTCGGAACCGGGCACATAGACCAGAGCCCAGTCCGCCGGGACCTGCAGCAGGTCGCGGGTCAGCTTCAGTCCGTGGGCGAACCGCGCCACCACCTCGGGCGCGCGAATGCCGCGGCCCAGCAGGTCATGCGACAAGGCCTGCGACGACCATCCGGGTCGTTTCGCCGTCGGCCCGGAGGAGAACCACGGGCGGGCCGGTTTGATATTGGGTTTGCTGGCCATCGCCGCCCTAGTCCCGGAACGGCCGGATCGGCCCCTCGTCCCGCGCCTTCTGCGCCAGCTTGGTCAGCGCCATGTCGTCTTCAGGCAGGACGATCATCAGCTTGGCCAGCAGGTCGCCGCGCTTGCCGTTGGCGTAGGCGCCCCGCCCCTTCAGGCGCAGCACCTTGCCCGAACTGGAGCCGGCCGGGATGGTCATGCTGACCGTGCCCTCCGGCGTCCGGACCGGAACCTTGCCCCCCAGCACCGCATCGTACAGCGGCACCGGCTGATCCATGGTCAGGTCAGCCCCGTCACGCGTGAAGATCGGGTGCGGCATCAGCTTCAGTTCGATGAGGGCGTCGCCGTTCTCGGCGCCGCGGCCGGGCATGCCCTGCCCTTTCAAACGGATCGTCTGGCCGTCGCCTGCCCCCTTGGGAATGGCCACGTCCAACGTGCGCCCGTCCGAGAACTGGATCCGCCGGGTTGCACCGGAGATCGAATCCTCAAGGCCGATCTCCAGCGTCGCCCGCACATCCTGGCCCTTGGCCGCGAACCCGCCACCGCGCGTCCCGGGACGGGCTCCGCCGCTGAACATGCCGCCGAAGATTTCATCCAGGTCGATGTTTTCGAAACCACCGCGCTGGCCGCCCTGGCCAAACGGGCTCTGGCCGGGGCCACGCCCGCCGCCCGCCGCACCGCCGCCGTAGCCGCGGAACTGCTCGCGCCCGTCGGCGTCGATCTCGCCGCGGTCGAACTTCGTCCGCTTGTCCTTGTCGCCCAGGATGTCGAAGGCCGCCGTCACGCGCTTGAAGCGCTCGTCGGTGTCCTTGTTGCCGGGGTTTTTGTCGGGATGGAGTTCCTTGGCGAGCTTGCGGAACGCCTTCTTGATCTCGTCCTGGCTCGCGCCCCGGGCCACGCCCAGTTCCTTGTAGGGATCGCCCGCCACGTTCGAGTCCGCTCCTGCGCTGGATGCCGAGCGTTTCAGTTAGGTCATCCGGCGGATTCCGCAAACCACTTCCGTCGTTCATGGACGAATTCAGAGCGTCGTGGTCGCGGTCTCGCCCCAACCATAGCCTTCGCCCCACTGCGCCACCGAGATCATGACGCCTTCGGGTGGCCCTGCCGGGAAATCGGCCCCGACATCCGCCCCCGCGTAGACGACCGCCGCCGTCTCGACCTCGACGCTCCGTACGGGCGCGCCCTCATGGATGACCTGGACCCGGAACCGCGAGGGATCGCTCGCGGCGATTTCACCGTCCCATCGGTCCCCGTCGAGACGGGCGCGAGGCGCCCAGGTCAGGTCATAGTCGCCGTTCGATCGCGCCCGACACCGCAGGTGCGCGGGGCTCCACGGCCGATCATGCAGCCCCCTGGGCGTCCAATGAAGTTCGCTGACGCCTCGCCCGCCCGGCAGGCCGGTCGGTCCCGCACGCCAGAGCAACGGCAGACCGCGCTCCGCCCGGGGCGACAATACCTTCGGCGGAACGGCGTCCAGAAGCACTGCGATAGCTCCGGCTCCGGCGCCCACGCGCATCGCCGCCTCGGTGCCCTGCTGTCCCCTCAGCAGTCCCGAAAGCCGCCACACGTCGTCGCCGAGCAAGTCCGCCTGCCGGAACTGGAGCAACTCCCATCCCGCAGGGGTTTCGACCGCGACCGCATTGGCTCCGGCCAGTACAGCGGCTTCGCTCCGGCTTTCGGGCGCCCGTCCCTCCACCTGAACCGTCAGGACGGAGGTCTCGTCCCAGCGGTGCCGCGGGCCGGACGACAGGGGCGCTGTCAGGACGCCCACCGTCGCGGGCCGGTCGACATCCGTGCGCAAGGTCAGGGCGTCGGTCGACGTCCCCGCCCGAACCTGCATCGGCCGCCAAGGCTCCGCCGCCACCACCGCGAGCGGCCCTACGGCGTCTTCCACGCCCGGTAAGGGCGGCAGCTCAAGCATGCGGAAGAAGGGCGCACCGACCACAGCGCCGTCATCGGGACGGCCAGGGACGGTCATGTCATCGCCAGGGTGAACCGATCGGACCGGTTCCAGCGTCGCCGAGGCGGCCTCGGAGACATCAAGGCCGCTCACGCGCCACAGCCCGCTCCATCCGTCGATGGCGACGACATCGCCGGGCTCCAGCCGCAGGGCCTCGACCGGGCCGAGCGTCACCTTCAGGCGCCCGCCCTCGCCGGCGATCAGGGCGCGTTCCGCGGCCGCTTGCGCCAGCGCCGGCCCGCACACCGCGGGCAAGTCCAGATCGACGTCCCCGCCGTCCCCGGCCGTGCGCGCCAGAACCGAACCGATCTGATAGTCCCGCGCCCCGTCGATGAAGCGCACCCGCGCGATCGCCGGGCGCGGCTCCAGGCTCCGCTCCACGCCGACCGCAGCTCCCTCGTCCGGCAAGGCGAAGGCCTCAACCTGAAGGTTCGCCGTCACCGGTTCATCGCCGATCACGGCGATGCGCCCGCCCCGTTCGACCATGCGCATCCCGAGCCCCGCCAGCAGAGGTTCAAGCGCGTCGCGGACCCGCATCGGGCGATCGACGACGTATCCATCCATCTGCCCCGTCACCGCGCCGATCTCGAACGTGTCCAGCCCGCCTCGTTCCAGAAGCGCGTGGATCAGGTCCCGCGTCTCGCCGTGCAGACGGCCATTCAGCCAATGGCCGCAGCGCCAGCCCGACGCATCGGCCCAGATGTCGTCTCGACCGGGAAAGGCCGGCCATGGTCGGGCGTCCCAGCACCAGGCGTCGGCGGCCTCAAGCATCGGTCCGCCGTAGATGGGCGATAGCGGATTATTCTCCGCGAAATGACTCAGCACCGCCTCCAGCGCGCGCCGCTGCATCCGGTCGTCCCGCGCTCCGGTCGAGAACGGCGGCAGGGCGCTCTCTGCGCTCTTCGGGTCCTGAAACAGGTTCGGTGCATTGCCGCCCCGATCCACTGCCGCACAGCCGAACTCCGCCAGCCGTACCGGCTTCATGCCGGGCAGCCAGGCTGTCGGAGACGCATTGCGCGCCCCGCTGGTCCGCTCATGATGCGGATGGCTCCACCAGCCGACCAGGTCCTTGGCCCGGAACACCCAGTCCTCACCCGTCAGACCGTCGGTGATCGGAGTCCGCATCTGCGCAGCGCGATCGGCGTCGTCGCGGTAGAACCAGTCAAAGCCCTCGCCGCCCGCGACCTGGGCCGCCAGATAGGCAGGATCATCCGGACCTTTGTGGTTCGCCGCATCCAGCCCGCCATCCCTGTCGCGCCAATCGCCCAGCGGCGGATACCAGTCGATGCCGACGTAATCGATGTTCGGATCGGCCCACAGCGGGTCAAGGTGAAACCGCACGTCTCCGCCATCGCGCGGGCCGGCGTACTCCGACCAGTCGGCGGCGTAGGACAACTTGACGTCCGCGCCCACTACGGCCCTGCATTCGGCGGCCAGATCGCGGAATGCGCCGACCGCCGGGAAGCCGCCGGGGACGTCGCGCGTCGTCGTCAGCCCGCGCATCTCCGAGCCGATCAGCAATCCGTCGGCGCCGGTCTCCACCGCCAGAGCCGCATAGTGCAGCGCCAGACGCCTGAGCCCCCAGCCGTCTTCGGCGCCGAACACCTCAGCCACATCATCCGCCGCAGCCGCACCGTCACGCCCTTTCAGACGCCCTCGCCACGGATAGGCCGCCTGCGCCGATCCGCCATACGGATCGGGCAAGGCGTTGTCCGCCGGAATGTCCATGAAGACAAAGGGGTACAATGTCACTTCCAGCTCCCGGGCCTTCAGTTCCGCCACGGCCTGTCGCACGCAGTCATCGGAAGGCGTGCCGCCATAGGCCGGGCCGCCGCTCGCGACCGAGATCAGGTGCGCGTCCTGTCGTTCCAACCCGGCCACCGACCAGGACAGGGGCTCGGTCGCCTTCCCGACGCGTTCGACGCCGGGCCGGATCCGGCAATGCTCCGCGCGCAGGTCGTCACCGAACCAGCCGAGCACCAGGCTGACTCGCTTGAGATTCGGCAGTTGCGCCTGGAGCTGATCCAGCGAAGCCGTCAGATCGGCGCGCCCGTCGCCATGGACGTTTTCCGGCGTCGTCCGCGTCAGCCCTTCGCGCCGCAGAACCGCTTCGGTCGCCAGCACGAACTCCCCAGCGCCTGGGATCAGGCAGACGCCCTCGAGCCGGTCCTCGAGTCGCGCCTCCACGCCCCGCGGCCGCCTGAAAACTTCGAAGGCCAGCTGCGGAATCCGGTTGCCGAACGGCCCCAGAGGCAAGTCCTCGAACACCACATAGGCTGTCCCGCGATAGGCGGGCGCCGCGCCTTCAACCGCCTCGATCAGGGGATCCGGCGCCTGGGTCTCGCCGCCCCGATGCACCCTGAAGACGACCCCGGACAGATCCATCGGCTGGCCATCGGCCCAGATCCTTCCGACGCCGTCGATCTCGCCTTCGCACAGCGCCACCGCGAAGCTCAGGGAGTAGCCGTACTCCACTGTGCGCGGCCCTCCCTTTCCGGCCGACGACGTGTGGCGGTTCTCCAGGAAGCGTGCGGCCCATATGAGCTGTCCGACCGCGCGGGCACGTCCCAGAATGCAGGCCATCGGAGCGCCTTCCGAAGTGCTCTGCAGCTTCAGGCCTTCCAGCCTCGGCCCGCGTTGCCGGGCCGGCTGCAGGCCCGCGACGACCGCCTGATCGATACCGCGGCCGATGAAATTACCCAGCATCGCGCCCGGCGCGCCGCCCAGGGCCTGCCCAACGCCGCCCAGCACCACCTGCGCCATCTTCTCTATTCTCCGTCTGTTTCCAGGACCCGGGGCGCGGGCCAGGCAAAAGCCGCGACCAGCCGCCGGCGCCACCACCGCCCCATCCAGCTCTCCACCACCGCCCGCCCCCAATAGGCGTGGATCATCCGCCCCTCGCCGGCCTCATCGCTCAGAATGGCGCAGTGCTTGGCCGGCACACCCGCCGCCATGCGAAACAGCAACACGTCTCCCGCCTGCGCTCTCGCCACCGGAATTTCGACCAGCCATCGCCGCGCCGCAGCCCACAACAGCTCTTCACCGCCCGCTTCCGCCCAGTCGGGCCCGTAGGCGAGGGCCGCCTCCGGTTCCACGCCCACGACCTCGCGCCACACCCCGCGCACCAGCCCCAGGCAATCCGCCCCCTGCATCTTCATACTGGCCTGATGTCGATAGGGTGTTCCCAGCCAACTCCGGGCCGCCGCCAGCACCCGCGCCCTCACCGGCGGCTCCCGCCGTCGTTCCGACCACCCTCCACGGGAGATGCAGCGAGAAAATCGTCGCCCGGGATGTCGGGAAAGCCCCGGAAATTGGCCCCGTTTCCGAACACGCCTACGCAGGTCGCCCAGCGCCGGTCGCAGGTCAGGCCCGGAAAGGCGGCGCGCACCACGCCGCACCGACTGTCGCCCAGTTCGGCCTCGCAGCCCCGGCCGAAGGTCCGGCCGACCACCCGATCCAGCGCCGCGAACGGCCCTTCCAGCTCTCCCGTAAAGGCCTCACCCTCCCGCCGCACCCGGGCCAGCCGTCCGCACCAAAGCCGCACCCTGAGTTCGGGCCTGGCCCAATCCACCCGCCACAGATCGATGCTCGCACGGTCGTACAGACCGGCGTTCAGATCCTCCGCGCGGATCATCGCGTCATCCAGAACACCTGCCACTGAGACCGTCCCGACGCGATTCACCGCGCTCTCCATTACCCCGGCCGTCCAGCCGCTGGCCGCGCGGCAGATCACGCCGTCAAGGTCCAGGTCGCGGTCGTGGTCCGTGAAGCCCAATCGCTCGCCGTCCTGCCGCATCAGCAGCCAGACATGGCACAGCGTCGCCGCCCCGCTTTCAATGCGGGCGACCAGCTCGGTCGGTATGTCGCGCATGTCTCAGATCCTGATCTCGATCAGCGGCAAGGCGGCTACCCGGCCGGCGTCGAAACTCTCCAGCGTCACCTCGATCCGATCGGAGTCGAAGCGCACGGGCGTATCGAACTCGAACCCGGCGGTGACCGCCGCTCCGATTGCAGGGGCCGCCGCCAGCGTCACCCGACCCGTCGCCACATCGACCGTGAAGGCCGAGGTCTCCACTCCATTGACGGCCACCCGCACCGATCCGTCGATCGGTTTGGCGATCAGGCGGCTCCAGGCGTCCGGACCCTCGCCGTAGGTCTTGCGCAAGGTAAACATCGTTTGCGCTCCGTCGCCTTGCCCCAGCCTCTGATCCGCCGGACCGACGCTCGCGCCCGGCGCACAGGATTTGAAGTCCGAGAAGTCCCGAAACCGGAAGCCGTACAACCGCCCCCGCCGCGCTTCGAAGAAGGCTGTCAGCGTCGCCATGTCGTCCAGCGATCGCAGGTTGGCCCCGATCAGATAACGCCTTCGGCCGGCCGCCCATGGCGTCGATCGCCGCTCGTGGCCCGACCCCAGCGTCACCACCTCGGTTCGCCGCTCGACCCCGCCCGTCGATCCGAACGCCAGACGGGTGGGCAGTCTCACCTCATGGAAAGACATCAAAGCCTCCTCGCGCCCAAGGCCACCGCTCGAGCTAGCATCTGCGCGATCTGGGCCTCGGAGCGCAGCAAACCCGGGACCCCGCCGCCGAGGGACACATTCACCGTCACCGCGCTCCCCGTCGCCGCTTCGATCGTCCCCGAGCCCATCGGACGAAACACTTCCGGTCCACGCTCGCCGACCAGATAGGCTCCCCCGCCAGAGACGGGTCCGCCATCGGCCCGGCTGCCCGAGAACAGTCCCGACACCGCATTGGCGATGGCGCCCGACAACCCCGACGCCCCTCCGCCGCCCGCGCTGTTGACGACCGTCAGCACAGCGCGCGCCAGTTCGGCGAGCGTGATCTCCCCATCCGCCGCCGCCCTCGCCAATGATCGCGCCAGTCCGTCGGCCGCCTTCCCGAAGGCGTCTTCGACCGCCGCCGCCGCCCGCTCTGCGGGCTCCCGCAGACTTTCCAGGGCCGCGGCCGCTTCCGCGACCCGTCGGGGCGTCTCCTCCAGCCCATCGGGCCTGAACATCTCATTCATCGGGCCATGCCTCCGCCAGTCGTTCGAGCGCATCGCGTCCCATGGGCTCCGGCCCGGAAGGCCGCGCCGTCAGCATCCGCCACTCCCTCAGCGAAAGGCGCCAGAAGACCGCCGGCCGGATCCCCAGGCTCACTGCGGTCCGCAGCATCTCACCCCAGCGGTTGCTCATTCCGCCGCCGCCGTGAACGCCATCGCCACCGCTTCAGCGGCCTCGCGCGGATCGAGCGCCACGACCAGGTCGCCGGCCAGCGCCGTCTCGCCCCCGCCTCTGAGCAAAGCCGTAAGCACCGCCGTCAGATCGCGCGCAGACAACCGGCGCATCCGGTCCGCCAATCCGCCCAACCCTTCCACGCCCAACGCCGTCTCGATCTCCGCCAGCGCACCCAGCGTCAGGCAAAGCGTGCGTTCCTCGCCGGCCAGTCGAACCCTCGCCTCGCCCCGTGCGCCATTCATCACAGGGCCTCGAAGGCGATCTCGCCGGCGCTGGCCAGGCTGATCGCGAAAGTCGCCTCCCCCTCATGCTCCCCGGCGTACTCCAGCGCCGCCACAAGGAACGGTCCCTCCAGCTGCCCGAAGTCCGGCACGATCAGCCGCCAGATCCGCGTCGCCTGGCTGAAGAAGGCCTCGCGGATCAGGGCGTCCGAGGCCGCATCCCGGAACACGCCCTGTCCGTTCACCGCCGCCGACCGCACTCCAGCGCCGGACAGCAGCTCACGCCAACGCCCGGCGCTGTCGCCGTCGGTCGCGTCGACCGTCCGGGCGTTCAGCGCGATGGTCCGCGCCCTCAACCCCGCCACGGTCGTGAAACCGCCGCCCCCGCTTTCGATCTTCAGCAGGATGTCCTTGCCGCGTTGAGCGCTCATGTGAATCTCCGTCCGGTTCAGATTTCTTCGGTCACGGCCCGCACACGCAGGACCGCATAGGTTCGGGGACCGGTGGGCGACCGCCAGACATCGCTGAAGCGCACGCCCAGGCTGACGGTCCGCACCCCGTCCGCCTCCAGCGTCGCATCAGTCAGGCATGCACGGACCGACGCCAGGGCGGCCTTGGCTTCCTCCGCGCCCTGGAAGCGGGACACGATGGTCAACGTCAGCAGATGCTCGATCCCGCCGCCGTCCGCCGCGACCGGCCGGCTTTCGCTGCGGCCGATCAGCAGGTGCGGATAGCTCGGCTCCGGCGGCGGCGCATCCCACATCCGACCGCCCAGCAAGGCCGAGGTCGCCGGATCGTGCTTAAAATGCACGATCAGCGCCTTCTGCAGGGCCAGTTCATGGCTCATCGCGTCCGCTCCAGATGAAGGATGCTCCGGCGGTCGACCGGCTCGCCCGAGACGATCCGCCAGTCTCCTCCGCCGAAGCGCAGCACACGCCCGGCGGTCAGTCGGGAATCCAGCCGGCTCTCGGCCGTCAGGGTCTCAACCGTCGTCAAGGTCCCCGCTTCGCTCCTGTCCCGTCGTCGCGTCGGCCCCGCCCTTAGCCAGGCCGAACCGATCAGCTCATAGGTCAGGCTGCGTCCGCCATAGGGCGTCTCCGCCTCGATGACCTCGAACACCTGGGCCAGCAAAGGCATGCGCGCGGCGATCACAACCGCACCACGCGGTACGGCGCCAGCCAGGCCTCGACCGGCTGGATCGGCATTTCGGTCTCGCCGCGCTCATAGCCGCGCAGCGTCAGCATCAGGATGGCCAGCCGCAATGGAGCAGGCGAGGTGGACGTCAGGATCAGGCCCACGTCGCCCTCGACCCGCGCCCGGGCCGCGTCGATCAATGTCTGGATCAGCCCGTCCTCAGCGCCGTGCTCGACGCGCAGGAACAGCTTCGCCTCGGTGAGGGACACCGGTGCGGTCATATCGACCTCGCTTTGATTGATGGTGGCGAACGCCGGGCGGCGAGTAGCGACTCGCTCGCCACCCGCCGCCAACTCACTCCCTCAGCGGGCTAGGTCGCGCTGAACTTCATCACCTTGATCGCGTCGAAGTCCTGCACCCCGCCGCCGACACGCCGGGTGGTGTAGAACAGCACATAGGGCTTGGCCGAGTACGGGTCCCTCAGCACGCGCACCCCCGCCCGGTCGACGATCAGATAGCCGCGCCGGAAATCGCCGAACGCGATCGCCGCCGCATTGGCCGCGATGTTCGGCATCGTCTCGATCTCGGTGACCGGGTAACCCAGCAGCGAGGCCGTCTCACCCGCCCGCTGCGCCGGCTGCCAGATGTAGTTGCCGTCCGCGTCCTTGAATTTGCGCACCGCCGAGACCGTGCGCCGGTTCATCACGAAGCGGGCGTTGGGCCGGTATTGGGCCTTCGGCGCGTAGATCAGATCGATCAGGCGGTCCGCCGGGCTGGTCGGGGCGAAGGCGCCGGCCGCGCCGGAGGCGACGTAGCCGATCTCGCCCCAGTCCTGATCGGCGTCTGCGACGATCGTGTAGTCCAGGAAGCCACGCGGCTTGTTGCTCCCGTCGCCGTTGACGAAGGCCTGGGTTTCCTGCGCGGTGAAGGCGTCCTCGACCTCCGCGGCCAGCCATTCGTCCAGATCGACCAGAGCGTCGTCCAGCAACGACTGGGTCGCCGCCGGGCAGGCATAGAGGTCGGCCGACGGGAACTCGAGCAGCGCCAGCGTCGCCGGATCGGTCTCGGGCCGCGCCGCCGTCTCCGCTACCCAGCCCGAGCCCACGCCGGCGATGGACACCGGCTTGCGGAAGACGCCTGCTTGCACCGTGCGCACCGTCGAGATCTCGCGCATCGGCGATCCGGCCATCAATCGCCGCTCGATGGCGCGTTCGGTCTGCTCAGGCACGACATAGCCGGCCGAGTTCGACGCCGACGACAGCCCCGCCTTCAGCTCCAGCCCGAATGATGCGCCCGCGCGCAGATAGCCGTCGAAGGCCGCTTTGGCCTCGGGCGCCTCGATCACCTTGGGTTCGGTCCCGAGCGGCGGTCGACGCCCTTCGCTGACCACCCGGTCCAGCCGCGCCTGAGCGCTGGCCACCGCCTGGTCGATACGCGCCACCTTCTCTTCCAGCAGCGTATCGGCCGACGCCTTGCGCTCGATCTCATCCAGCCGCGTGTCGTTGGCGCCTTTGAACGCCTCGAACGCGGCCATCATTTCATGCATGGCGGCGCGCGCCTCCGGCGTGGCCGGGGCCTGTTTGGTCTCTTTCATTCTGTCTCCGGTGTTGAAGAACCGCCGATCGCGGTTAGGGTCGGGACGTGAACCGCCCCGGAACTCTTCGTTTCGCCCGCCTCACGGCCGCGCTCCCGGGCGCCGTCCGATGAGCCGCTACACCCGTCTCGAACGGGCCGTCATGGACGCCTTGGTCCACGACCTCCGCGCGGAGATCCCCGATCTGGCGGGCCAGTTCGAGGAAAGCCGGCCCAGCCAACGCCGCAACTCCGGCTTCGGCCTGTTCACCGAAATGATCGTCGATCGCAGCCGTCCGGCGCCCACCACGGGCCCGACCGGCGACCTCGGTACGGTCCACGTCATGGTCGGTCACCTCCCCGACCCGATCGCCTTCAAGGCCCGCGTCCGCCACGGCGTCCTGCTCGGCCTCCTCGGCGACAGCTACGGCCAGGACACCCGCGCCATCGATTTCGCCACCGTGGCCTTCGATCAGGTCTTCACCGTCGACGCCCGGGGGCAGTCCATTCCCTTCGAGCCGACGCGGCAAATGCCGCCCAGCCCCCTGCTGGACCTGCATCGTCACAACGACCACGATCCCGCCGCCCGGCCGGTCGAACCGCCCCCGCTCGTCAATGTCGGCGCGCTCCAGCGGGTTCAGGAGGTCGATGCGCCCCCGCGCCACCTCCCGGCCTCGGTCCTGACACCCGATCCCACGCCCGAACCCCGGGTTCCCACGGACCAGATGTCTTTGCTGATCGGGCTTTGGGCCCTGATCGGCGTGATCGCCCTCCTGCTCGTCTTCGTCTTCCGCCTGCCCTTCGCCCTGGGCGTCTTCTTCGCCATCGTCGCGGGCCGCGCCGTAAAGCAGCAGACGTTCCTCACGGCCGTCCGCAAGGTGGTCGATGGATGGCAAACCTCTCGGGTTATCGGACCGGACTGAACCGCGCCCCCGGCAGCATGGGAAAGGTCACCAGCGACACCTCCCACAGATCGACTTCCGTCAGCACCCGCAGCGCCCCGTCGCGCCGGGCCCGGACCGCGCGAAAGCCGATGGACAACCCGTCCATCGCCCCGGCCTTCGCCAAGGCCCCGGCGAACCGCGCCTCGGCTGACCAGTCCAGGATCTGTCCACTGACGAACAAGCCTCGATCGTCCTCGACCATCCGGTTCCAGAGCCCGACCACCGCCCGCCCCTCGTGCTGGTGCAGCATTCGCACCCCGCCGGCGCCCGTCCTGGCCAGACAGGCCTCGAACGCCCCCTTCGCCACCACGTCCCGGTTCAGATCCGCCACGCCCCACAGCGAGGCGTAGCCTTCGATGACGACGGCCTCCGGCAGGATGGACGCCGCCCGTTCCACCAACCGGCTCATCGTTGCGTCTCCAGCCGTCGCTCGATCCGATCCATGGCCGCCCGCGTCGCCTCGCCCTGGGCCTCCAGTCGCGCCAGCCGTTCCGCGACCAGCCTCTGTTCGGCGACCTGATCCTCTAGGGTTCCGATCCGCGCCGCCGCGCCGCCCGCCCAGACCAGGCCGCCGATCGTCTGCACCGCCAGCGCGGTGATCAGGGCCACGGGAATTTTTCGCACGCCGTCCATGCTCAAGCCCCCACGCCGGCCATGCGCCGACGCTCCTCGTCGGTCAGGAAGCTCGCCGCCTCCAGTCGCGCCCATAGTGCCTCCCGTTCGGGCTGCAGCGCCGGAACCGCATCCATGTCCGGCTCGATCCGCACGTCCGGAAAGCGACCACCCAGCCAGCCGGTCAACGCCGCCGCCGTCTTGCGCACCAGAGGGGCCACGGTCCCGCGCCAGAAAGCCACATTAGCCTCGCGATAGTTGGCGTAGGTCGCGTCCCCGGGAATCCCCAGCAGTTGCGGCGGAACTCCGAAGGCCAGCGCGATCTCCCGCGCCGCCGCGTGTTTCCCGGCGATGAAATCCATCTCCGCCGGCGTCCAGCTCAGCGGTTTCCAGTCCAGTCCGCCCTCCAGCACCAGTGGCCGGCCGGCGTTCGCCGTGCCGCTGTGCAGGTCGTCGATCTGGGTCTTCAGGGAAACGAACTGCTCGTCGGTCAGCCGCTCGCCGTCCCTCGCCGAAAAGACCAGCGCCCCGGACGGTCGCGCGGAATTGTCCAGCAGCGCCTTGTTCCATTGCCCGGACGCGTTGTGCACGTCGATGGCGAAGGCGGCCGCCTCCAGCGGCGAGAAGCCGTAGTGATCGTCAACCGGGTGGAACAGTTTCAGATGCAGCACCGGCATCCAGCCGTCCGCCGCCCGCGCCAGGGTCACGGACCGTCCGTGCACCGAATACTCATAGGCCTCAGGCCAACCGCTTCGCCCCGGTACGACCTTCATCCGGTCGGGCCGCAGCGACCACAGCTCGTCCGGCGCCACGTCCCCCGCCGCCTCGACATAGGCGTTCCCCGCCGTCTGCAGCGCGCCATAGACCCCTTCCAGCCATTCCACTCCGGACTGCTCGGGATTGGGCCGCGCCAGAAGGTCCGCCAGGGGATGCTCGTCGGCCCGAACGCCGCCCGCGAACACCGCCAGCGGCGTCGCCGCCGCGGCCTCCGAGATCATCCGCACGCACCGGTAGGCCACCGGGTTCTTGGTGAAGCCTTCCGTCGCAAGGCTGGCGTAGTCCCGGGGGGTCCAACGCGCCCGGCCGCCGCCCGCCAACGCGATCAGGGCGCCGACCCGGCTGTCCTTGATCTCGGGCGCGGCGACGCGCCGCCGATCCCCGAAGGGCCGTCGCCAGTTCAGCATGATGATCTCCGTTGGCCCGGAACCGGGGGACGCCGCCTGCCGGTCTTTTCCGTCTTGCCAATAGTATGGGGCGCCAGCGCCCGACCGTTGGAAGATCGCGGACTCTTTCTTACAAGTGGCTGATCTTCCTGCGCTTCTCAGCGCCAGTTCGGACGAAGGTTCGCGACAGCCTCAGACGCCGCGCTCTTCCCGCCACTCGGGGGCCTCGAAGTCCAGCGCGTCTTCGGCCTCTTTCAACGCCAGTTCCGACACGGTCTGCCCGCGCACAGAAACGCCCGCCTCGTGCACCGTCTCGCGGCTGCCCGAGACCAGATGATGCCACGGCGCCAGGGTCCGCCCCTCATGGATGCGGCGATAGGCGCAGGACTTTGGCATCCACTCCAGCGCCTCGATGTTCCAGGGCGTCAGCTTGATGCAGTCCGGCACATGCTCCTTCCGATTGGCGTAGTCGGAGCAGGTGCATCGCACCGGGTCGAACAGCTTGCAGTGCACCCGTGTCGGGATCACCTCGCCGGTGTCCTCGTCCTCGAACCGCACCAGGCAGCACAGACCGCAGCCGTCGCACAGGCTTTCCCACTGTTCGCGGGTCATCTGGTCGAGGGTCTTGGTTTCCCAGAAGGCGGTCATCGGCGGCTCCATACGCCGATCGGGGCCTTGTGTCGCCGGGGCACTTCCCCGAAAGCCGCCGTCAAGGTAGGGAAAATCGAGTGGCGTTCGGGGGATACGCGTGATCATCGGCATCGATCTGGGCACGACCAACAGCGCGGTCGGCGTCTTTCGCAATGGCAAGGCGGAGCTGATTCCGAACAGTCTCGGCCACGTCCTGACGCCTTCGGCCGTCAACGTCGATGAAACCTCGGGCGAAGTCATGGTCGGCCTGGCCGCGCGGGAGCGTCAGTCCACCCACCCCCGCCACACCGCCACGGCCTTCAAGCGCTACATGGGCGCCAACCGCGCGACGCCCCTGGGCAAACGTGACTTCACGGCCGAGGAACTGTCGGCCCTCGTTCTCGGCCGCCTCAAGGCCGACGCCGAGGCCTATCTGGGCGAGCCGGTGACCGAGGCGGTCATCACCGTCCCCGCCTATTTCAACGACAAGCAGCGCAAGGCCACCCGCCGCGCCGGTGAACTGGCAGGCCTTCGCGTCGAACGCCTGCTCAACGAACCCACCGCCGCCGCACTGGCCTACGGCATCCACGAACTCGGCAATGAGAGCCGTTTCCTGGTTTTCGACCTCGGCGGCGGCACCTTCGATGTCTCCGTGCTCGAAATCTTCGAGGGCGTGATCGAGGTCCGGGCCTCCACCGGCGACAATCGTCTGGGCGGCGAGGACTTCAATGACGTCCTCATCGAGGAATTCCGCCGCACCGCGGGCAAGGACATCAGCGAAAAGGACCGCGCTGACCCCACCTTGCGCGAACGCATCCGCGTCGCCGCCGAGCGGGCCCGCCGCGCGCTGACCGAGGGCTCCTCGGCCACCATGTCCATCGTCTGGAAGGACCAGGCGATCGAGCGGCAGATCAGCACCGAAGAGTTCGAAATCCTCTGCACTGGCCTGCTCAACCGCCTGCGCGATCCGGTCCTGCGCTCGCTGCGCGACGCGGGCATCCGCTCCGAGGACCTGTCCGAAATCATTCTGGTCGGCGGCTCGACCCGCATGCCCGTGGTCCGCAAGGCCATCACTCGCATGTTCGGCCGGTTCCCCGCCAACGCCGTCAATCCGGACGAGGCCGTCGCCCTTGGCGCCGCCGTCCAGGCCGGGCTCAAGTCCCGCGACGTGGCCCTGAAGGAAGTCGTCATGACCGACGTCTGCCCTTACAGCTTGGGGGTCGAGGTCGCCGAGCGCGGTCCGGGCGGACGCATCATCGACGGCATCTTCTCGCCGATTATCGAGCGGAACACCGTCATTCCGGCCAGTCGGACACAAAACTACGCCCCGATGCGTGATCACCAGCGCGAGCTGATCCTGCGCATCTATCAAGGGGAGTCGCGCCATGTCGTCGACAACGTCCACCTCGGCGAAATCAAGGTCCCCCTCGCCGGCGGCCGCGCCGAGGACGGCGCCACCGATGTCCGGTTCACCTATGACATCAACGGCCTGCTCGAGGTCGACGTCACGGTGATGAAGACCGGTGAGACCCGTCAGCTGATGATCGTCGATGACGATGTCGCCGCCGCACCGGACTTCGAGAAGCGCCGCGCCGCGCTCGCTGCGCTCAAGCAGCACCCGCGGGATTCCGATGCGGTGAAGACCGTCCTCGCCCGCGGCCACCGCTGCTACGAGGATGCACTCGGCGAAACGCGCCAGTTCCTCGGCGACCAGATCACCCGCTTCGAACTGGTGGTCGAAGGCCAGGACCCGCGCGAGATCGAGCACGCCATCGGCCAGCTCACCGCCGTCCTCGACCAGTTCGAGGGCCAGACGTGGCTCTAGGCGGATCCATCTGGTCCATTCTCGGTCTCGAGCCGACCAATGACGAGCGCGAGGTTCGCCGCGCCTACGCCCGTCGTCTGAAAGAGGTCCATCCCGAAGACGACGCCGAAGGCTTTCAGGCCTTGCGCGAGGCCTATGAACGCGCCCTCGACATGGCCCGCCGCGGCTGGGCTGTCCCCCCTGCGCGCAAGCCGCGCAAGAAAAAGGCCGAAACTGTCATCGATGCGCCTGCTTCCGACGACCGCTGGGCGGACGACGATGCGGACCGCTGGACGGAGCCTGAGGCTGACTCGGGTGAAGGCTGGAACGACGCCGGGACAGACCGGTGGGACGTCGCCCCTCCACCGTCCGCGCCTGAACCGAAGCTGTCGCCTGAGATCGCCGCCGAGCTGGAGGCCGAAAAGGCCCGGCTGGCGGCGCACGCCGCCCTGTGCGACCAACTTGAAGGCCTGCTTCGCCAGACCACCGCGCCCTCCGGCGATGCGCTCGGCATCATGCTGCGCATCTTTCGCTCGCCCGCCATGGACTCGCTGCGAGTTCATGCAAACACCGAGTACTGGCTGGCCCACGCCATCGCCCGCGGCGGCCCGGCGGCCGACAGCCTGATTGAGTCAGCGGTCAAATTCTTCGGCTGGGACAGCGGACGGGTCGGCGTTGACATGTCCCACGCCCAGCCTGTCCTGCAGCGCCGCGAGACGGCCCTCATCATAGAACGGCTGGCCCGGCCCATGACCGTCGGCCACGACGCTTGGAAGGCCTTGCGAACGAAGCAGACCCTGTTCCGTCGCATCGCCGACCGGCTTGATCCGTTCCTGTCGCGACAGGTGACCGATCTGCTCGCCCGAGCCGCCCACGACCTTCCGGACCTGTACAGCCATCTCGACCCCGACGCCGTGGCGACCTGGCGGGCGCGTCTGGCCCATCCCCGGTTCAGCGCCCTCTTCCTGCTCAGCCTGCTGATCGTACCGCCGATCCTGGCTCTGATCGCGGTCAGCACGGGCGCATTCGGTCCGACGGCCCTGCTCAACATCCTCGCTGCCTGGGTGGTCGCCTTGGCCGCCATGACCGGGATCGGCGCGGCCTGGGTCAACGGCGTGCTCAAGCCGGCCCGTGAATGGGCGGATCGTTATCCGTGGGACGCCCCCCTGTGGAAGCGCCTGGGCTGGGCCCCGGCCGCCGCAGCCCTGCTCACAGTCGCCCCCTTCTTCCCCAACATGGACTGGCTGTGGCCAGGGATCCTGCTGGCCGGACTGGGCCTCGTCGCCTGGGCGCGGATCGTCACCGCCCACATCCCGCCTCCGCCCATGTCCCGCTACCGGATCTCCGAATTCATCGGCGTCGTCCCGATCCTCTTCTACGTTCTCTCCCTGCCCGCCTCCGCCTCGCAGCCGACACTGATCGCCGCCATGGTCAGCGCGACCCTGGTCTTCCGCTTCGGCGGCCACGCCATCGTACAGGAATGGCTCTACCAGAGCCCGGATCGCCAGCGTCTGACTTCCCTGGTTCTGATCGTCGGCGCCGTCGTGGTGGGCGGCCTCGCCGTCCTCACCGCCCGGACCGGCGCGCCAGGCCTCGCTGTCGGCCTGGTCTGCGGCTTCGCCTTCATGGATCGCGCCCTGGCGACGGATCGCTTCGGCCCCGCATTCCAGTTCCGGCGCATCTGGCTCACGACGGGCTGGTTCGGCGCCCTGTTCGTCTCGGGCTTTGGGGAAGCAATGGCGAAGACCGCTCCTGCGGCCTTCGCCGTCTGGCTGGTGATCGCTGGCGTCATCACCGGCGCCGCCGCCTTCCTTCCCGAGCCTGGCCGCAAGAAGCGCAAACCCGGCGCGCTGGCCTGATCGTCAGTGACTGACCGACCTGGAGAACAGGTTGATCACCAGCACGCCGCCGACGATCATCGCCAGCCCGGCGATGGCCGGCAGATCCAGCTTCTGTTTGAACAGCACTGCCCCGATCGCCGCGATCATCACCACGCCCAGCCCGCTCCAGATCGCGTAGGCCAGCCCGACGGGAATCTGCTTCAGCGCGATCGACAGCAGGTAGAAGGCGATCAGGTAGCAGAGGCCCATCCCCAGCGTCGGCCACGGCCGGGTGAACTGCTGGGACATCTGCAGCATCGTCGTCCCCGCCACTTCCAGCCCGATGGCGCCCGCCAGGGCGGCCCAGGTCAGCGGGTTCATCGCGCCGTCTCCATCAGGGTATGGCCCGGCGTCAGCAGCGACAGCAGCGCCCGGCGCTGGTCCGGTGATACGTCGTAGACTCCGAAGATGTCCGACATCCACAGGCCGTCGGCCACCAGTCGCAACAGCAGGGCGTCATCCGCCCCGACCGGGTCGGTCGGATCGTCCGCCCGCACCGGAGCCGTCGCTGTCGACCAGCGCTCGCGCAGGGACGGCTCGATGGCGCAGGCGGCCAGGATGGCCCGCCCGATGCTCACGTCTTCCGAAGTCACCGCATCGTTGATCGTCACGCGCAGATAGGCGCGCGCCAGCCGTCCGTACGGCTCCGGATCGCGCGCCGCCTCGTCCAGGACCGATGCGCTGAACGTCTCGCCCAGATAGTCCACCACGCCTTCGAGCAAGGCCATCTTGGTCGGGAAATGATGAAGCAGCGCGCCCTTGCTGACCGTGGTGCGCGCCGCGACCGCGTCCAGGGTGAAGCCTCGGGGCCCCAGTTGGGCGACGACTTCCAGCGCCTTGTCCATGATCTCGGCGCGGGTGGTGTCGGGCGCGCGGCGGCGTGTCTTGATGTCCATTCGCCTTACATACCGGCTGGACGGTAAGGGTCAATCGCGCAAGGCCGTGGCGATGCGTCGCCCCCTCCTCTATATGGCCCGCCATGGCTGCCCGTCCCCCCCTCGTCGCCCTCAAGGATGTCCGTCTTCAGGACGGTCAACGCCCATTGTTCGACGGTGTCGACATGGCCATCGAACCGCGCACCCGCGCCGCCCTCGTCGGCCGCAACGGGGCGGGCAAGTCGACCCTGATGAAGATGGTCATGGGCCTGATCGAGCCCGACGCCGGCGACCGCTCGGTCCAGGCCGGCGTTCGCTTCGCCTATGTCCCGCAGGAGCCGGACATCGCGGGCGAGACCCTGCTCGACTACGCCGCCTCGGGCGGCGCCCAGCCCTGGACCGCCGAAAGCTGGCTGACCACCTTCGGCCTCGACCCGCACAAGCCGGCCGTCAATCTCTCCGGTGGCGAGACCCGCCGCGCCGCGCTGGCCAAGGCCTTCGCCGAGGAACCGGACCTGCTCCTGCTCGACGAGCCGACCAACCACCTCGACATCCTGGCCATCGAATTGCTGGAGAGCGAACTGCTCTCCGCGCGCTTCTCCGTCCTGGTCGTCAGCCACGACCGCGCCTTCCTGAACCGCGTCACCCAGTCGGTGCACTGGCTCGAAGGTCGCCGCGTGCGCACGCTCGACAAGGGCTTCGTCGCTTTCGACGACTGGGCCGACAAGGTCATGGAAGAAGAGGCGGAGTCGCTGCGCCGCCTGACCAAGAAGATCGAGGCCGAGACCTACACCTTCTACCGCTCCATCACCGCCCAGCGCACCCGCAACGAGGGCCGCGCCCGCGCCCTGATGGCCATGCGCGCCGACCGCGCCGATCGGGTCAAGGACCTGCCGCGCGAGCTCCAGCTCGGCGTCGACAGCGGCGTCACCTCCGGCAAGCTGGTCGCCGACCTCAAGGGCGTCAGCAAGCGGTTCGGTGATCGCATCATCTTCAAGAACCTGACCACCCGTGTCATCCGCGGCGACCGACTGGCCATCGTCGGTCCCAACGGCGCGGGCAAGACCACGCTGGTCAAGGTCTTGCTGGGCGAACTCCAGGCCGACGAGGGCAGCGTCCGCCTCGGCGCCAATCTCGACCCGGTCTATCTTGATCAATCCCGCGAGGGCCTGAAGTCCGACATGACCCTGTGGGACGCCCTCACCCCCGGCGGCGGCGACTCCATCCTGGTGCGCGGCGTCTCCAAGCATGTGGCCGCCTACGCCAAGGACTTCCTCTTCTCCGAGGCCCAGCTGCGCCAGCCGATCTCGACGCTGTCGGGCGGCGAACGCAACCGCCTGCTTCTGGCCCGCGCTCTGGCCAAGCCCGCCAATATGCTGGTCCTCGACGAGCCGACCAACGACCTCGACATGGACACGCTCGACAAGCTGGAAGAGCTGCTCGAGTCCTATGACGGCACCCTGATTCTGGTCAGCCACGACCGCGATTTCGTCGACCGCCTGGCCACCTCGACCATCGCGATGAATGGCCGCGGCGACATCGTCGAAACCCCCGGCGGCTGGACCGACTTCATTCGCCAGAACCCCGGGTTCCTCCAGCCCGGCGCCAATCCGCGCCCACAGGACAAGGAGGCCGCCAAACGCGCCGAGGCCAACCCCGCCCCGGCCTCCGTCGCCGCCGCGCCCAAGAAGCCCGGCAAGCTGACCTTCAAGGACAGCCATCGCCTCAAGGAGCTGGAAGGCCTGCTTGAAAGCCTGCCCGGCCAGATCGCCAAGCACGACGCCGCCCTGGCGGATCCCGAACTTTACAGCCGCGATCCAAAGGCCTTCGACCGCGCCATGACCGCGGCCGCCCGGGCGCGCGAGCAGCTCGAGAACGCCGAACTGGAATGGCTCGAGCTGGAAGAGAAGAAGGCCGCGCTCGGCGCCTGATTTCGGCGTCCGAACGCCGCATCGCCAAGCGCGGCCGTTCGGCCTAGCCTTCCGCCATGCCCGCTGCCGTCCGCCGTCTTGAGCTGACCCCGTCCGAACGCCGCGCGGCCGCCCGGACCAACGCCGCGCTCGGCGTCATGCCTCGCCTCAAGACCGACGGCTGGCGACTGCAGGCCGGCCAGTGGGCCAGCGGCGCCTTCGGGGGAGCGGCCCAGGCGGTCACTGCGGCCTGGCTCCGCCGTCGCGGCGTCCGCGTCGAGACCCTGTGTATTTCCTCTCCCGACGGCGACGTCACCCTGCGCATCCTGCATCCGCCCGGCCCGCCGCGCGGCGTGGTCCTCGACATGCACGGGGGCGGCTGGGTTGTCGGCAGCGCGGGTCTCAACGATCATCTCAACGCCGACCTCGCCGCCGAAGCCGGCCTGGCCGTCGTCTCGGTCGACTATCGCCTGCTCAGCGAAACCCGAGGCGTCCTGCTCCAGCACGCCATCGCCGACTGCGCCGCCGCGGGGCGCTGGCTGATCGACCACGCCGCCGCCCGTTTCGGCACGACCGATGTCTTCATCTGCGGCCAGTCCGCCGGCGCCCACCTGGCCGCCCTGACCACCATGGCCCTGCGCGACGAGGGCCGCCTCGGCGCGGTGCGCGGCTGCGTCCTGGTCTATGGCGTCTACGATCTCAGCGGCACGCCGTCCGTCCGCGCCGCGGGCCGGGACGCCCTGATCCTCAACGGCCCGACCCTGGCCGCCGATCTCGGGCGCCTGCTGCCTGATCGCGACGAGGCCGGGCGCCGTCGTCCCGACGTCTCCCCGCTGCAGGCCTCAATGCGCGGTCTCCCACCCGCTCTCTTCATCGCCGGTGATCTGGATCCCCTGCGCGACGACAGCCTGCTGATGGCCGACGCCTGGTCCGCCGCCGCGCGCTCGGAGTTGATCGAGATTCCGCTCGCCCCACACGGCTTCATCCATTTCGGCGGTCCGGTCGCCCGGCGAGCGCTCAAGGAAATCAGCGGCTGGCTGGACCGCAACGTCTCCGGGTGAGCGAATTTCCGGGCGATTCGGATCAGAATTGACCCTGTTTCGCGCCCCTGTGAATAACGCTGCAATAGCTTCACAATTCGAAGAAATTCGTTGCCGTACGAAAGTCGATACAGGGTTCGGACAAGTTTTATCCCGAAAATCGTCCACAACCGGATGATTCGGGGTGCTTGCTGGATCCGGGATTTAGAGCGAGCTTGATCAGGCCGAGGGACACGGCGGCGCGGAAATCCGGGGAGACCCGGGGCTCAAGGCGAACCGGCCCGGCTCTCTGACCCGACGCTGCGGGCGGTCTTTGGACCGTAACGGGCGGGAGGCAGGATCAAGGCTCCAAGGGAATGTCGAAGGCTTCGGCCAGAGACGGAACCGGAAGGGAACCGGATCAGGATCGAAGGACGGCGCAGGCCAGACCTGTGGAACGCCGGAGACCAGGAGCGCGAGAAGATACAGCTGACCATCGCCGGGGTTCGCTCCGCTGATGCTGAAGCCAGGGTCTGAAACCTCAAAGGCCAAGTCCAACCCGGACTTGGCGAGGGGACGAGGAGCACCGGTTCGCCGAGGCCCTTCGTCCCCTCGCTCAATTCCGGCGTCTGGCGCCGTTCTCCTTCGCCCTTTCGCCGCCATCGCCTTGGCCGTACATAAGGCCATGACCTCGCGTGGGAATCGCCGTTTCGCACCCGACCGCCGCACCCTGCTCGCCGGAGCCGGGGCTCTGGCCGCCACGACCGTGCTGGCGGGCTGCAACCGTTCCGAGGTCGAACCCGACGCCGATGGCCGCATTCGCCTGCGCTTCGCGACCGACTGGCGCGCCCAGGCCGAGCACGGCGGCTTCTATCAGGCGCTCGCCTCGGGGGCCTATGCAAAGCGCGGCCTGAACGTCCAGATCATCCAGGGTGGCCCGGGCGTGAACGTGCCTCAGCTGCTTGCCGCCGGCGCCGTCGAACTGGGCATGGGTTCCAACAGCTTCATCCCCATGAGCCTGGTCGCCGAGGGCGCCCCGGTGAAGGCCGTCGCCGCCTTCTTCCAGAAGGATCCGCAGGTCCTCATCGCCCACCCGGATCCCGCGTTGAGGAGCATCGCGGACCTGGCGGGACGCCCCTTCCTTCTGGCCGACGCCTCGATCAACGCCTTTTGGGTCTGGCTGAAGGCCAGGTACGGCTTCACCGACGATCAGGTCCGCAAATACACCTTCAACCCCGCGCCCTTCCTCGCCGACCCGCGCGCCGTGCAGCAGGGCTATCTGACGTCTGAGCCCTACACGATCGAGAAGGAGGCGGGCTTCGAGCCGCGCGTCTTCCTGCTCGCCGACGAAGGCTACCCCTCCTACGCCACCATGGTGCTGGCCCCGAACGCCTTCGCTCGCGACAACGGCGACGCCCTGCGCGGCTTCATCGCCGCTTCGGCCGAAGGCTGGCGCGACTACATCCAGGGCGACGGCAAGGCCGCCGACGCCCTGATCCGGAAAGACAATCCGGAGATGACCCAGGACATTCTCGATCAGGCCCGCGCCAAGCTGAAGGCCAACGGCATCGTCGATGGCGGAGACGCCGCCCTCTATGGCCTCGGAACCATGACCAACGAGCGCTGGCAGGCCTTCTTCGACGTCACCAGCCAGGCCGGCGTCTATCCGACCAACCTGGATTGGCGGCAGGCCTTCACCACCCAATACCTGCCCGGGCGTGGCCGTGGCTGACGTCGTCGCGGCGCTGACCGGCGCCGTCGTCCGCTATGCGGACCGGGCCGCCATCGGCCCCCTGAACCTGTCTGTCGCCCCGGGTGAGATCGTCGCCGTCGTCGGCGCCTCCGGTGCGGGCAAATCGACGGCCCTGCGCCTGCTCGCCGGACTGGAGCGCCCATCCGAGGGCCAGGCGATCACCACCGCCCCGGGCCGCACCGCCTTCGTCTTCCAATCTCCCACCCTGATGCCCTGGGCGGACGCCCAGACCAATGTCGCCCTGCCGCTCGAGCTGTCCGGAACGCCGAAGGACGAGGCCCGCGCCCTGGCCGCCGCCGCCCTCGCCTCCGTCGGCCTCGGCGAACGCCTGACCGCCCGCCCGCGCCAGCTCTCGGGCGGCATGGCCATGCGCGCCTCCCTGGCCCGGGCGTTGGTCACCCAGCCCGACCTGCTCCTGCTGGATGAGCCCTTCGCCGCGCTCGACAGCGTCACCCGCCGCCATCTGATCGAGGACCTGCACAGCCTCTGGGCCGGACGGTCGCCACGCCCCGCCATCGTCTTCGTCACCCATGACATCGAGGAAGCCGTCTATCTGGCCGGACGCACCGTCGTGCTCGACGCCGTCAGCGGACAGGTGGCCATGGCACGCCCGACGCCAGGCGATATCCCGCGCCAGGCGGGCTGGCGCGCCGATCCCGATTACCGCGAGACGGTCGAGACCCTGGCCGCCGCCCTCGCCCACGCCATGCCGGACCGCGTCGCGTGAGCCGCCTTGTCGCCCCGCTGGCGCTGATCGCCCTGCTGCTCGCGGTCTGGGAGATCGCCTGCCGCCTGTGGCAGGTCCCCGTCTACTTCCTGCCGCCGCCCAGCGCGGTCGTCGTCTCCCTCGTCGAACGCGCGCCCATTCTCGCCGGGTCCGCCCTCCAGACCTTCCGCATGGCGCTGCAGGCCCTGGCTGTCGCGGCCCTGCTCGGCGGCGGCCTGGCTCTGGCGGTGTCGATCAGCCGCACGGCCGAGCACGCCGTCCGTCCGCTCGCCGTGGCCCTGCAGGTGACCCCGATCGTCGCCATCGCGCCCCTCGTCCTGATCTGGGCCGGGCTCGACCACGCCGACCGCGCGGTCGTCGCCCTGGCCGCCGCCGTCGCCTTCTTCCCGATCTTCTCGGGCGTCCTGACGGGGCTGAAGTCCGCCGACCCGGACCTCGAACGCCTGTTCGACCTCTACGGCGCCTCACGCATCCAGCGCCTCATTCGCCTGCGCATCCCCGCCGCCCTGCCCTTCGCGCTGGAGGGCCTTCGCGTCGCCTCGGGTCTGGCGGTCATCGGGGCGGTGGTCGCAGAGTTCGTCTCCGGCTCCGGCGCGACCCAGGGCCTGGCCTGGCGGCTGCTCGAATCCGGCAACCGCCTGCGCACCGCCGACATGTTGGCGGCCCTGATCTGCCTGATGGCCATGGGGCTGGCGCTCAGCGGTGTGGTCGGTCTCGTTGAGCGCCGCGTGCGGGCGTATCTCTCCTGATCCGGGCGTTAGCGACGGGTTAAGCCCGCCGCGGATACCGTGCCTCTCCAACTCCCCGCGTTCGGAGACGCCCCTTGCGTCGCGCCAACTGCCAGACCCTCGGCCTTGCGGTCCTCGTCCTCGCGACGACGGGAGCCGTCGGCGTGGCCGCCGCCCAGACCCCGGCGCCGACCCAGGCCCGCTATCTGAACTGGGCCGGCCGCGGAGCCGGCGCCGCCGCGCCTGCGCTCGCCGACGTCTCGGCCCGCCCTGACGCGCAACCGCGCCGCTCCAATCGTGTCATTCCTCACGGCGGCGCCTACGAGGCGCCTCCCGCAACCCCGACCGTCGCCTCTGACGCGCCGCGCCGCACCCTGACCCCGGCCACCGCCTGGCTCCGCGCGCCTGCGCCCGTTGCGGCGCCGGCGCCGGTGGCCATGGCCGCCCCGGTCACGCCACCGCCACCAGCGCCTTCGGCCCGCGCCGTTCCCGACTTCCTCCCTGACCAGGGCGGACGGGGTCAGCCGGCGCCCGCCGAGATCGCCCTCGCCGCTCCTCCTCCCGCCGCCGCCGTCGCGGGTCCGTCGGACGACCCCATGGCGCCTCGCCGCGACGCTCCGATCTTCCGCCTGCAGCGGACGCCGGCTCCCGCGGCGCAGGCCGCCCCGGCCCCTCAGGAGCAGGTCGAGCCCGCCCGCGCCGCGCCCCCGTCCCCTCGCGTGGCCATGGTCGCCGCCAACCCCGAGGATCGTCCCTCCGCCCAGAGCGCCCGCTACTATTCGGTGCATCGCCAGAACGGGCGCGAACCCGACGCCCTGACCCTGCCCCAGCCGACCTATGTCGACGCCCTGGCCATCACCACGCCCGTGACCATTGCATCCCAGGACCTCGCCCAGCCGGAGCAGGCGCCGACCCTGATCCGCGACGCCCAGGGCCGTGTCCGTGCCCAGCCCGCCGCGCCGGAAGGGGACTATCAGTGAGCGACACCGTGGCCGTGTCGCGCCTGCCCGATCTGATCGCCCTCGCTGAAGAAGGGTCGAGCGAGAAGCGCCGGGCCCTGCTGCGCGAACTGACCGAGCATTTCTTCGGTTCGCCCGCGCGCACCGCGACCGAAGACACCCTCTACGGCGCCGTCCTGGCCAAGCTGGCCGACGATATGGAGACGGCCGTCCGCGCGGAGCTCTCCAGCCGCTTCGCCAACACCCCGGATGCGCCCCACGCCCTGATCCGCCGCCTGGCCAATGACGAGGCCGCCGTCGCCGGCGCCGTCCTGGCCCACTCGCCCGTGCTGACCGACGAGGACCTGCTGGGCGTCGTGCGCAACCATGGCCAGGATCACCTGCGCGCCGTCTCGGCACGCCCTTCGGTCTCCGAAGCCATCTCCGAGGTCATTGTCGAGCGCGGCGACGACGAGACGCTCGGGACCCTGCTGCGCAACGACGGCGCCCGCCTGTCGCGCAAGGCCTCCGAGGTCGCCGTCGAGCGGGCCAAGGCCAATCCGGCCCTGCATGACGCCACCGTCTCTCGCGTGGGCCTGCCCGCCGACCTGCTCAACGATATGTATTTCGTCGTCGAGGCGCGTCTGCGGAACCAGATTCTCGAACAGAACGCGCGCATGGATCCGGCCCTGCTGGACGCCGCGCTCGCCGCCGGCCGCGCGCGCGTGGCCACCGACGACGGCGCACTGCCCGCCGATTATTCGGAATGTCTCGCCTACGTCGAGGAGCTGAAGGCCGCTGGGCAACTGACGCCCCAGATGCTGGCTCGCTTCCTCCGCTCGGGCGGTCGGACCTCCTTCCTGATCGCCCTGGCCCAGCTGTCGGACATCGACTTCCACACCGCGCGCCAGATCGTCGATCGACGCGAACTCGACGCCCTCGCCGTGGTCTGCAAGGCGGCCGATCTCGATCGCGCCCTGTTCCTCACCTACGCCGTGGTCCTGTTGAACGACGACGGCGACGCCATGGCCAAGGCCCACTCCTACGCCCGCATGTACGCCGAACTCAGCCGCGAGGCGGCGCTCCGCACCCTGCGCTTCTGGCGCATGCGCCGCGGCGCTCAGGCCGCATAACAAGTGGCTGGTGTTTGCAAATTCTCTGGTCGCGGAAGGGCGGCTCGAACGGCGCGGCCGCACGCTGGTGGCTAGCCACTAATCACTGGCCACTAGTCACTTCACACGCGCAAACGCCCGCCGGAGCGATCCGGCGGGCGTCTTCGTCTGTCCTTGCGGACGCTTACTTCTTGGCGCGGGTCGCGGTGCGGGCCGGCTTACGGCCGCCCTGGCCCAGGCCCATCTGCTTGGCCAGATCCGAACGCGCCTTGGCGTAGTTCGGAGCGACCATCGGATAGTCCTTCGGGAGGTTCCACTTGGCGCGGTATTCCTCGGGGCTCATGTTGTACTTGGTGCGCAGGTGGCGCTTCAGCGACTTGAACTTGCGACCATCTTCCAGACAGATCAGATAATCCGGCGTGATCGACTTGCGGACCGGAACGGCGGGCTCGCGGGGTTCCGGCTCCGGCTCGACCGCACCGGTCGAAACCTGCGACAGCGCCGCGTGGATGCTCGAAATCAGGCCAGGAACTTCCGAAGCCTGCACGTTATTGTTGCCGACATAGGCCGACACGATATCGGCGGTCATCTCGAGCAGTTGCGAAGTCTCTTCCATAGCCATCCCGCCTACAATCTCTGTTCGGTTCGACTGAATCAGCATCGACCAATCGTCGGCGCTTTGAATAGAGAGCTTCTGTTTTGAAAGCAATGGCGCCGTGTCAGCACCTCAAATCTGATGAGGCACCACGGCTTGATCGTTCAGCGACCGAAGTTTTCCGCCAACGCCAGCATCGCCGCGCGCTCCGGGGCCGAATAGTCGTCCACCCCCTCCTCCTCGCCGTCCCGGATCGCCCTGAGTAGAGCGGGGGTCAGGGCTGAAGACAGCGACCAGTTCCAGTAGCGCAGGACCGTTTGCGCCCGGTCAACGGCCAGCATCTCATAGGTGATCTGCACGCGTTCCCAGACCGGATCGGGAGAGCCGTCCAACAGAGCTTCAGGACGCCGCATGGATCGCCACAGCAACTGAAGCTCGCCCCGTCCAAGCCCCGTGGCCTTGCACAGGATGGCCAGCGGCTCGCCGCCCGGATCGCCCAGGATCTTGGCCCCGGTGATCGGCTTCACCCCGGACAGGTAGGCGATCTCGGTCGCGATCTCTCGCGACAGCCCCATCTGGCCCGCGGCGGCCACCGCCTCCTCCAGGCCACCGTAAGGGCTCTTGGCGATGGCGGCGCGGTTCCGCTGGCGGCGCTCGATGAACTGCAGCGCCTTGCGCGACACCGGGTCCTGCCAGCCTTCCTCGGCGGCCATGGCGAAGACGTCCTCGGACACCTCCTGCATCACCTCCCGGGACACGGCGAACCGCTGCAGGATGGTCCGGCGATCCTCCGGGCCGCTCCACCAGAACATGACGTAGGCGCCCGACGGACGCAGCTCAGGCCGTTTCAGCAGGTGGGCGCACAGGTGCCGGTCCGTCCGGCTCAGGCTCACCACCCCTTCGACCGCCACCTGGCTCAGCCGCGCCGTCGTGTTGCGCAGCACCGCCTCGATGACCTGGCTCTCGCCGAAACTCAGCAGGGTCTCGCTGACCACCTCCGACAGGCCGCGACGGCTGGCCATCAGGAAGCGGTGCTCGACCTCGGCGTCCCGCGCGCAGGCGACCAGATCGGCGTCGGACAGCGACGCGCATTGCTCGATCAGCAGGCCGGCGATCTGCGGCTCGTCACGCAGCAGCATCCGCGCCAGGGCGTTGGGCAGCTCCGCCAGCGGGGCCAGTCGCGCGGCCACCCTGCGCCGGTCTTCCGGAGAGGCCAGCCGCAGCATCTCGACCAGCAGGTCGCCGGTCACCGACCGTTCGAACGCATTGATCCGGCTGGCCGGCAGGGACACCACGTCCGCCAGTCGTTTCAGCAGCGCATGGCGCGCGCGAAGCCCGGCGACGGGCGCGGTCTCCTCGGGCTGGGCGGCGGGCTCGGACATATCGTGCCCACGATAGATCGCGCGCGGTTAACCGCCTGTGACGACCGCCGGCCTCCGACAACCTAGGGTAAAGCCTGTTCATCAGTCGCCGAGAAGCGCCAGCAGTTCGGCCTCCGGCAGGTTGGGATCGGCCAGCGGATTGGCTCTCACCTGCCCGTACCAGTCCGGCGAAACCTGCGGACGCGGGCGCGAGAAGCGGATCCAGTCCGCCTCCAGGATCATATCCACCGGCGCGTCGCGATTGACCTCGCGGTTGATGACCTCCGGATTCTCAGGTCCCGGCGGAACGGCGTCGCTGGTCGTGTAGGCGATCAGCCCGACCTGCATCACCAGGCTGTTCTCCATTCGATAGAAGCGGTCGCGCACCCGCCAATGGGTCTCGCCCTCCGGCCGCGCCAGGGCGATCAGCACCATGCCGACCCGCACCAGCCGCAACTCGACCCATCCCGTCGGGAACGGCCGTAGCTTGAGCGAGGAATAGCTGTTGAAGGTGGATTTGGTCTCCGTCATCGGCTCGCCGGCGACATGACCCACGCCGGTGGTGATGAAGTGCCAGTTCTCGGCCCTCGGCGCCCATTGCGCGGCGCTCAATCGGCTGGGGACCCGCGTCATCAGCCCGCCCAGCGACCAGGTCCCGCCGGGGATATCGCCCGCATGGCCGCGCACCCTCACCCGGGCGCGGACGTCGAAATCGCCCCGTACCTCACGGAACAGAAAGGGCGCGTTCAGGTCGCGCACCCAGGCCGAATGATAGGGCTCCAGATGCAGCGCGCCCGGTGTGCTCTCGCCGACATCCAGGGCCTTGATCTTGTCGGGCCAGCCAAAGGTCTGGTCGAAGCGGCTCCAGCCGGTCAGCGCCCCGTCGTTGAACTCGTCCGACAAGGTCGTCAGGTCGTCCTGCGCCAGGGCGGGCGAGGCGGCGAGCAGGCTCAGACAGGCGAGAAGGGCGCGCATGACCGCTCCATCGACGAACAAGGGTCCGCCAATGCGCCGCGCCGCGCCCATCCTGTAAAGTTAAGCTTCGGTCAGGTTCGACCCGCTTCCGCCATGCGCCTGAAACGAACCGGTAACAGACCCGCCTACAGCCCCTCGAACAGGGCCGTCGACAGATAGCGCTCGGCGAAGCTCGGGATGATCGCCACCACTGTCTTGCCCGCGTTCTCCTCGCGCGCCGCGACCCGGAAAGCGGCCGTCAGCGCGGCGCCCGACGAGATGCCGACCGGGATGCCCTCGAGCCGCGCCGCCTTGCGCGCCATCTCGAAGGCGTCCTCGTTCGACACCTGTTCGACGCCGTCGATGACCGAGCGGTCGACGATGGTCGGGATGAAGCCCGCGCCGATCCCCTGGATCTTGTGCGGCCCCGGCTCGCCGCCGGACAGCACGGGCGAGGCGGTCGGTTCGACCGCGATCATCTGCACCGAGGGCTTGCGCGCCTTCAGGGCCTGGCCGACGCCGGTGATGGTGCCCCCCGTGCCCACGCCGGCGATGATGATGTCGACCGCGCCGC
This sequence comes from Brevundimonas sp. EU05-FHT14B11, assembly GCF_058790835.1. NCBI lineage: Bacteria > Pseudomonadati > Pseudomonadota > Alphaproteobacteria > Caulobacterales > Caulobacteraceae > Brevundimonas > Brevundimonas sp. EU05-FHT14B11. The sequence continues at coordinate 1,092,128 of NZ_JBYTCY010000001.1, read as the reverse complement.
CCGTGTCGGCCCAGATTTCCTCGGCCGTGGTCTCGCGGTGGATGGCGGGGTTGGCGGGATTGTCGAATTGGGCCGGGCTCACGGCGCCGGGCGTCCGCTCGATCAGGTCCTGCGCCATGGCGATCGCGCCCTTCATCCCCTTCTCGGCCGGGGTCAGGACCAGCTCCGCGCCCAGCAGGGCCAGCATCTTGCGGCGCTCGATCGACATGCTCTCCGGCATGACGAGGATCAGCTTGTACCCCTTGGCCGCCGCCACGAAGGCCAGGGCGATCCCGGTGTTGCCGCTCGTCGGCTCGATCAGCACGCTGCCCGGCCCGAGCTTCCCGGCCTGCTCCAGCGCCTCGATCATGGCCACGCCGATCCGGTCCTTCACCGAGGCGATCGGGTTAAAGAACTCCAGCTTGGCCAGCACCCGCGCCTTGGGCTGATATTCGGCCGACAGGCGCGGCAGCCCCACCAGCGGCGTGTCGCCGATCGTGTCGATGATGGAGTCATAGATCTTGCCGCGGCCCGATTTGCGGTGGCGGCTGGCGTCGTACGAAGCGTCGGTCATGGGGAGGTTTCCGGGCGGCGATCAGAGCGTGACATTAAAGCACGTTCTGCGGGACTGAACCTCTCCGATCTGGGGTAGGCGCGTCATGACGCAAGGGCCGGATGAAGCCTTCGCGGTCAGCGTGGCGCCCGTTCAGGCGATCAGAACTCCTGCCAGCCGTCCTCTTGCACCGCCCCGCCCGCCGCGCCGCCGCCGGCGAAGGCGACGATACGGGCCCGCTCGCGCACCAACGGCGCGGGCGGAGCCGCGCGGGGCCGAAGGGTGTGCACCGTCGGCGTCGCGGCTCCCGTCCGGGTGCCCGTCTCGAAGCGTTCGACCAGGGCGGCCAGTTGCGCGGCCTCGGTCTTCAGGTTCGCCGCCGCCGCCGTGGTCTCCTCGACCATGGCCGCGTTCTGCTGGGTGACCTGATCCATCTGGTTCACCGCGCTGTTGACCTGCTGCAGGCCCGTCGCCTGCTCCTGCGCCGAGGCCGAGATTTCGGACACCAGCGCGTCCATCTCCGCGACCCGCACGACAATGGCCGACAGGGCCGATCCGGCTTCGTCCACCAGCTTCACCCCCGCCGCGACCTGGCTTGTCGAGGCCGAGATCAGCGCCTTGATCTCCTTGGCGGCCTCCGCCGACCGCTGCGCCAGGGATCGAACTTCCGACGCCACGACAGCGAAGCCGCGACCGGAGTCTCCGGCCCGGGCCGCCTCGACCCCCGCGTTCAGCGCCAGCAGATTGGTCTGGAATGCGATCTCGTCGATCACCCCGATGATCTCGCCGATCTGCACCGAGCTCTTCTGGATTTCATCCATGGCGGAGATGGCGTCGCGCACGACTTCGCCCGAGCGTTCCGCTTCCGAGCGTGCGCCCGCCGCCGCGGTCGAGGCCTGCCGGGCGCCCTCGGCGCTTCGCTTCACGGTGGCGGTGATTTCGTCCAGCGCTGCGGCGGTCTCTTCCAGCGAAGCGGCCTGCTGCTCGGTGCGGCGCGACAGGTCGTCGGAGGCCGACGAGATCTCGTCCGATCCGCCGCGCAATCCGCCGACCGCCTCCGTCACCTGCGTCAACGCCGCGCGCAAGCTGTCGATCGCCGAGTTGTAGTCCTCGCAGATGCGTTGGTGCCCGCCGCTCATCTGACCCTCGATCGAGGTCGTCAGATCGCCGTCCGACAGACGCGACAGGCTGGAGGCCAGGGATTCGACCAGCATCGTCTGCGCCTGTTCCGCCTCGATCCGCGTGGCCTCGTTCCGGCGGCTCTCCTGTTCCTCTCGGGTGATGTCGACGGCCAGCTTGATGACCCGAACCGGGCGACCGTCCGCCCCCATGATCGGATTGTAGGAGGCCTGCAGCCAGATCTCGCGGCGCCCCTTGGCCAGCCGCCGGAACTTGCCGGCCGCGAACTGCCCCTCGTTCAACGCGCGCCAGAAGGCCGCGTACTCGGCCGAGGCCGCCTCGTCGGCGTCCATGAAGGTGCGGTGGTGCGCGCCCCGGATCTCATCCAGGCTGTAGCCCATCGCCAGCAGGAAATTCTCATTTGCGTTGATGATGGTGCCGTCGAGATTGAACTCGATCACCGCCTGCGAGCGGCCGATCGCCGCCATCCGCCCTTCAAGTTCGGACACCTTGTCCAGCAGTTCAGTGTTCTGACGACGCCCGGTGAACATGACAGCCTCCCGCATCGGGCGATCACAATCGCGTCGCCACCCATGATTGTATGCTGCTGCTCGGTGGCTTTACGATTGGTTGTCCAAGTCTCGCGGATAAACCCGTAGGTTGCTATTAACCCTCAAGTAATCAGCCCTGACCGGACAAGACCGCCCGGGCCGGATCGAAGCTCACGACTTCGCGAATCGTGATCATGCTCTTGAAGGCTCGAACATGAGTGTCGGTGGTCATCTCTCGTTGGCAGAAGGCTTCGTACTCCGCCATAGACCGCACTGAGACATTCAGCAGGAAATCCGTCTCTCCCGTCACGTCCCAACACGCCTGGATTTCCGGACTGGCGGCCATGGCGGCCTTGAAGGCGTCGGTGTGGCGGCGTTCCTGGGTGTTCATCTCCACCAGCACATGCAGCACGATGCGGGGCTCCACCCGCGCCGGATCGACCACCGCCACGTCGGCGACGATCACCCCCTCGGCCCGCAACCGGCGCAACCGGCGCAGAACCGCTGACTCCGACAGCCCTACGGCCTCGGCCGTCACCCGGGCCGGCTCCAGATTGTTGCGTCGGACGCGTGCGAGCAGCTTGTGGTCAAACGCATCGAGGGTGACGAATTCCGTCATATACAGGACCTTCATGACGATTTCAGTCGCACTGGAACCTGAAATCGCCGGGAAGCGCAACCGGTTCCGGACTATGCTTTCCTTATGTACATGACCGCCGCCCGCCGCTCCCTGTCCTCCCCCGCCTTCCTGGCGGCCATGCCCTACCTGGCGTTGATGCTGGGAATGGTGTCGCTGGCGATCGGCACGTCGTACGCCAAGCAGCTCTTCCCTGTCGTCGGCGCCGAAGGGACCTCGGCCCTGCGTGTCGGCCTGTCCGCCCTGGTGCTGGTCGCGATCTGGCGGCCGTGGCGGTTCCGCCTGAACCGCGCCGACGCCGGACGGGTGCTGCTCTACGGCTTGGTGCTGGGCCTGATGAACCTCAGCTTCTACATGTCCCTGCGCACCATCCCCCTGGGGCTGGCCATCGCCATCGAATTCTCCGGCCCGCTGGTCCTGGCCCTGATCCACGCGCGGCGGCTGATCCATTTCGTCTGGATCGCCTGCGCCGTCGCGGGGCTGGGCATGCTGCTGCCGATCTGGAGCGGGGCCCATGCCCTGGATCCCGTCGGCGTGGCCTTCGCCGCCGCCGCGGGCGTGTTCTGGGCGCTCTACATCGTCTTCGGCAAACGCCTGTCGCACATGCATGCGGGCCAGTCGGTCGCACTGGGCATGAGCACCGCCGCCCTGGTCATCCTGCCCTTCGGCGTCGCCACCGCCGGGATGAACCTGCTGGCGCCCGCCGTTCTGATCGTCGGCCTGTGCGTGGCGCTGGCGTCCAGCGCCCTGCCCTATTCGCTGGAGATGATCGCGCTCCGCCACATCCCTAAACGCACCTTCGGCGTCCTGCTCTCCGGCGAACCGGCCATCGGCGCCATTGCGGGCCTGATCCTGCTGCACGAACAGCTCAGCGGCCTGCAGTGGCTGGCCATCGGCTGCATCATCGTCGCCTCGGTCGGCGCCATCCTGACCACCGGCCGTGACGCGCCGTCCGACGCCCCGGTTCCGACCGCGAACTGACTTCCCGCGCGGCCGAATCCGGGCCTCACGCGCCTCCGGCGTTTCACCCGCTTGCCCTCTCGCGCTCACGCTGTATCAGCGATGGAGACCTTGGGTGGGGGAACTCCGGATGCCGACTTCATTGCGGGCCGTCTGCACAGCCGTGATCGGCCTTGCGTTGATGCTGGCGACGTTCGCCGCTCCGGCGGAGGCCGGCGGCCGGGTTCTGAAGGGCCCGACGCCCGCCTGGGTCCTGCCGTCCGACGAAACCGCCGCGCCCGCCCGCGCCGCCACGGGCGAAGGCCTCCGCTTCCTGCTGCTCGACAGCCAGCTCCGGGCCGAGGACGATCAGCAGTTCGTCTACATCCGGACCCGCAGCACGGCCGCCTCGCCCCAGGGCGTGATCGCGCTGGGCAACATCGCCCTGACCTGGAGCCCGGAGAGCCAGGACATCACGATCCACCACGTGACCATCCTGCGCGACGGCCAGTCCATCGACGTGCTGGCGTCGCAGGATTTCGAGACGCTCCGCCGTGAGGAGAACCTGCAGCTGGCCATGCTCGACGGCCGGCTGACGGCGGTGCTCCAGCCGGCGAGCCTGCGCGTTGGCGATGTGCTGGACGTCGCCTACACCATCACCTCGCGCGACTCCGTCCCGGGCGAGAAACTGGCCCAGGCCATCGACCTGAACATGCCCCTGGTGGTCGAGCGGCAGCGGGTGAGGGCGTCCTGGCCCAACGCCATGCCCGTCACCGTCCGCGCCACCGACAACTGGATCCCTGTGCCCGTCCGCCGCAACGGCGCCTATTCAAGCATCGATGTCGTGCGGGAGAACGCCCAGCCCATCCTGATCCCCGACGACGTTCCCGTTCGGTTCCAGGCCATCAACCTGATCGAGCTGAGCGCCTACCGCGACTGGGCCGAGGTCGCCGCCACGCTCACGCCCCTCTACGACCGCGCGCGCCGCCTGGCGCCGGACTCTCCGCTGCACGCCGAGATCGCCCGCATTCGGGCGCTGTCCGACGACCCCGCCGTTCAGGCCGCCGCCGCCCTGCGGCTGGTCCAGGACGAGATCCGCTATGTCGCCCTGCTGATGGGCGAAGGCGCCATGACCCCCGCCGACGCCGACGAAACCTGGAACCGGCGTTTCGGCGACTGCAAGGGCAAGACGGCCCTGCTGCTCGCCCTGCTGGACGGCCTTGGCATCTCCGCCGAACCCGCGGTCGTCAGCCTCGCGCAGGGCGACCTGGTCGGCCAGCGCCTGCCGACCCTCGAAGGCTTCGATCACGTCCTGGTGCGGGCGGTCGTGGCGGACAAGACCTACTGGCTCGACGGCACCCGGATGGGCGACCGCCGGCTGGAGGACATCATCGTTCCCCCGCTACACTGGGCCCTGCCGCTCGTCGCGGCGAACGGTCAGCTGGAACGGCTCGAAACCGCGCCGCTCTCCGTCCCCCAGTCGGAAACCATCATCGCGTTCGACGCGACGGCCGGGCAGCACGCCCCCGCTCCGGTCACCGGCTCCCTGATCATGCGCGGCGACGGGGCGGCGGCCCTCGCCGGCCAGATCGGCCTCATCACCCCGCAGCAAAGGGACCAGGGCCTGAGGGGCATCTGGACCGGCCTCTTGCACGACGTGGTGATCGACGAGATCGGTTCCAGCTATGACCGCGAAGCGAATGTCCTGACCCTGACGGTCAAGGGCTCCATGCCGCTGGACTGGAGCAACGGCGGCCTGATCCCGCCCGGCTCGACCTACCAGTCGCTCTCCGCCATCGAACGCACCGAGGGTCCGTTCCGCCACACGCCCTATGCGGTGAACCATCCGGTCTTCGACCGGCAGCTGGTGACCGTGCGCCTCCCGGACGGCGGCGCGGGCTTCCGGACCGCCGGAGGCCAGTTCGACCGCACCGAGCTGGGCCATCACATGAGCCGCACCGTCCGGCTTGAGGGCGACACCGCGACGATCGAAGTTCTGGTGCAGAGCCTGACCTCCGAGGTCACGGCCGTCGAGGCCGACGCGGGCCGCATCGCCGCCGACAACCGCCGGGCGGACTACCCGCGCATCATCGCCCCGACCGGTTACCGTCTGACCGAGGCCGATCAGACCGCCCTGGCTGCCGACAGGCCGACGACGGAGGGCGCCTGGCTTGACCGGGCCGTCGCCCTGTCGCGGGCCGGCGACCCGCGCGGCGCGGCCGATGCGGCGACCCAGGCCATCGCGCTGGCTCCGGACAGCAGCCGGGCATGGGCCAATCGCGGCGTCTACCGCTTCTGGGCCGGTGACCGCGCGGGCGCCGCCTCCGACCTGGAGAAGGCCGTCGATCTGGATCCGTCCGAACGGATCGCGATGAACGGCAATGCGCTGATCGCCCGGGCGGAGGGACGCTACCAGGATGTGGTGATCGAAATGACCCGCGCCCTGCGCCAGGCGCCGACCGACGAGTTCGCCCTCGGCATGCGGGCGAACGCCTATCTGGCGCAGAAGCAGTTTGACCGTGCTCTGCGGGACATCGACGCCCTGCTGGCGGCCGATCCGTCGCGCATCGACACCAAGATGCTCCGGATCGCGGCCTTCCAGCTCGCCGATCGTCAGGACGATCTCGAGGCCGCGACGACCGAGATCCTTCTTCAACATCCCGACGATCCCCGGGTGGTTCTGCCGGTGGCCCGCTACCGACTGACCCACGGCAGAGCGCAGGAAGCCTATGACCTGATCAACGGACTGATCGTTGATGGCGAGACTCCGCCGCCCGACCTGCTGATCGCGCGCGCCGGTGCGGCGCTGACGCTCGGGCGTCCAGACGAGGCCGCGGCGGACTTCCAGACCGTCCGAAGCGCCCACTCAGATGACGCCGGCATGCTCAACAACCTGTGCTGGAGCGCCGCCCTCGTCGGCGCCCTGCTGGATCAGGCCCTGCAGGACTGCGATGCGGCCCTCGCGCTCGCTCCCGGCTCGGCCGCCATTCTCGACAGCAAGGCCCGGGTTCTTCTGCAGCAAGGAAACACCGCCGCGGCGCTCGAAATCTACGACGCCGCCCTGGCCGAAAACCCGGAACTGCCGGCCTCCCTCTACGGCCGCGGCCTGGCCCGTATCGCGCTTGGGCGGACCGAGGAGGGCGAAGCGGACAAGGCGGCCGCTCTCGCCCTCTACGCCGGCGCCGCCGACGACTTTAAGAGCTATGCACCGTTGGTGGAGGCGGCTCGCCCCTGATCTTCACCTCCGGTTAACCACGATCCCGCATCCGTGGAGGCCTGTTCAGGGGTCCCATTTGCGCAATCTCGCCGCCGCCGTCGAAGCGATCGATCCGCTGGTCGTGACCGGCAAGGTCGCGGGCGTCAGCGGGCTGCTGATCGAGTCCAAGGGCGGGCTCAGCCGTCTGGCCGTCGGCGCACGGGCCGAGATCGAGCGCGGACGCGGCCTCAGCGCCCTGCCCGCCGAGGTCGTCGGCTTCCGCGACGCCAAGGCCCTGCTGATGCCGTTCGGCCCGGTCGAGGGCGTGGCCCCCGGCGCCGACATCCGCATCATCGACACCGCCGCCAGCGTCCGCCCGACCACCGCCTGGCTGGGCCGCATCATCGACGCCTTCGGCAATCCCATCGACGGCAAGGGTCCGCTGCCCCAGGGTCCGGCCAGCTATCCCCTGCGCGCGCCCCCGCCCCCAGCCCACTCGCGTGGCCGTGTCGGCGAGCGTCTCGACCTCGGCGTGCGGGCCATGGACGTCTTCACCACCACCTGCCGGGGCCAGCGCCTCGGCATCTTCGCCGGCTCCGGCGTCGGCAAGTCAGTGCTGCTGTCCATGCTGGCCAAGCAGGCCACCTGCGATGTCGTCGTCGTCGGCCTGATCGGCGAACGGGGCCGGGAGGTCCGCGAGTTCATCGAGGAGACCCTAGGCGAGGAAGGCCTGAAGCGCGCCATCGTCGTGGTCGCCACCTCCGACGAACCCGCCCTGAAGCGCCGCCAGTCGGCCTATATGACCCTGGCGATCAGCGAGTACCTGCGCGATCAGGACCTCGAGGTCCTGTGCCTGATGGACTCCGTCACCCGCTTCGCCATGGCGCAGCGCGAGATCGGCCTGGCCGCGGGCGAGCCGCCGACGACCAAGGGCTATACGCCCACCGTCTTCACCGAACTGCCCAAGCTGCTGGAGCGCGCGGGCCCGGGTCCGGTCCGGCCCGACGGCACCACCGCCGGTCCGATCACCGCCCTGTTCACCGTGCTGGTGGACGGCGGCGACCATGACGAACCCATCGCGGACGCCGTGCGCGGTATCCTGGACGGCCACATCGTCATGGACCGCAAGATCGCCGAGCGCGGCCGCTTCCCGGCCATCGACGTGCTGAAGTCTGTCAGCCGGACCCTGCCGGGCTGCCAGACGCCGCCCGAGCGCGAGCTGAACAAGCGCGCCCGCCAATGCCTGTCGGCCTATGCGAACATGGAGGAGCTGATCAAGATCGGCGCCTATCGCACCGGCGCCGACCCCATCGTCGATCGCGCCATCGCGCTGAACCCCGCGCTGGAAGCTTTCCTGGGTCAGGACAAGGACGACCACACCGGTCTTTCCGATTCCTTTACCCGGCTGGAAGCAATTCTGAACCAAGGCATGATCAGCCAGTGACCGGAGTAGACCAATGACCGCCTGGGCCCAATCGCTGATCCGGATCTCCAACTACGAGGTCGAGACGCTGCAGAAGCGTCTGGCCGAGATCACCGCGCGCCGCGCCTCCGCTGAAATGCGTCTGGCCGTGCTCGACGCCGAGGTCGAGGTCGAGCAGGAACGCGCCCGTCAGGACGCCGACGCCGCCATGCTGCTTCAGGCCTATCTCAACGGCTGGAAGATGCGGAAATCCGCCGCCCAGAACGACGTGGCCGAGATCGACGCCGAGGAAGTGGGCGCCCGTGACGCCCTGACCGGCGCTTTCGAAGAGCTGAAGAAGTTCGAGCACGTCGCCGAGACGACCCGCCTCGCCGCCATGATCGCCGCCGGCAAGCGCGAGACGGCGGCCTTCGACGAAATGGGCCTGCGCCGCCGCGCGAGCTGATCGCGCCGCCCCGGCCAACATCCGCCACAGTCCCCCGAAATCTGTCCTTGAGCTTGGCCGTTCGCGCGGCCCTGCGCCGCGTTTCGCACATGTGGGAGTTCGGTGATGCGTCTTCGTGTTCTGGCGTCCGGCCTCGTCGCCCTGGGTCTGCTCGCCGGCTGCGTCGGCGCTCCGAGCGAGCCGCTGCTGCGCCCGCCCCCCGCGGCGGGGGCGCCGCTTCCCGGTTGGGTGATCCGCCTCGACCCGATCGAGACGCGGGATCGCGCCGCCCTCCAGCGGACCGCAGACGACCTGCCGGGCGCGATCCGGGTCCGCAACGACGTCGACCTGTACCGGCTGGTCTATTGGACCCAGGTCAAGGGACGGCCTGTCCCGGTCTCGGGCCTTGTCGCCGTTCCGCATGGCGTCGCGCCCAAGGGAGTGGTCGTCTACCTGCACGGCACCACGACGACGCGCGCCGTCTCGCCCTCCCTGCCCGGCCGGGCCGACGGCGACCAGGAGGCGGCGGTCTTCGCCGGCTCTGGCTACATCACCCTGCTGCCGGATTACGTCGGCCTGGGCGAGTCCGACCTGCCGCAGGCCTATCTGGTGGCGCAGCCCCAGGTCGATGCGGCCGCCGACATGCTGAAGGCGATCCGAGGGGTGGACGCCGTCCCCGGCCTTCCCGAGCGCCTGCCGCTGTTTCTCATGGGCTTCTCGCAGGGCGGCCAAAGCGCCGCGGCCCTGCATCGCGCGCTCGAGCGACGCCCCGTCGGCGGCTACGATCTGGCCGCCACCGTGGCCATCGCCGGACCGCATGACCTGCTCGGCGCGGTCGTCGGCAAGCTGGACGGCCCCGACGCCGAAAGCCCGCGCAACGTGGCCTATCTGGCCTTCGCCGCCACGGCCTATGCGAACTACTACGGCCAGCCGCTGGACGCCCTCCTGACGCCGGAACTGGCGCGGATCGTCCCCGGCCTGTTCGACGGAAGCCATTCGCCCGAGGACATCGTCGGCCAGCTGCCCTCCGACACGCGCCGGCTGTTCCGGCCCGAAGCCTTGGCGGCGCTCAAGGCCGGAAACGGCTGGTTCGCCCGGGCCCTGCGCGAGAACGAAACCGCCGCCTGGACGCCCCGCGTCCCGCTCCGGATCGTGATCGGCGCGGCGGACGAGGACGTGCCCCCCGCCTCATCTCGAGCGCTCCTCGACCACGCCCGGCGGCGCGGGACTGTCACGGCGCAAACGGTCCCGGGCGCCGACCACATGGGCGCGGCGGCGCAGAGCTATGCGCCGACCCTGACATGGTTCGAGAGCCTGTCCGGCGGCTCCTGAGGATCAGGACCGCGTCTTCACCAAATGGGTACGACCGGCGCCCTAGGTTGCGTCCATGATCTCGCGCCGGACATGCCTGACCGCTCCCCTGGCTCTGGTCGCCTGCGACCGGCTGGCCTCGGCCCAGCCCGCGCCCGGCCCCATCGCCGCGCCGCTGAAGACCATCGTCCCCGCGCCCTTCGGCGCCACCGGCATGACCTGGCAGCTGGACCAGCCCGACTGGATCGCCGCCGTCCGCCGCCATTGCTCGCAGCTCACCCCGGAGTGGGAGCAGAAGATGGAGCGAACGCTGGGCGCCGGCTTCACCTACGACTTCGAACCATCCGACCGCGTCGTCGCCTTCGCCCGCGACAACGGCCTGCGCGTCCACGGTCATACGGTGATCTGGTATTCGCAGGGCGGGGAAGTCTTCAACGACGCCACGGTCCCGCGCGCCCGTTTCGCCGCCGAGTACGACCGCTACATCTCCACCTTCGTCGGTCGCTATCGCGGCCAGATGGCCGGCTGGGACGTGGTCAACGAGCCGGTGGCCGAGGACGGAAACGGGCTGCGCGAGTGCCACTGGAGCCGCGCGTTGGGCATGGACGGCTATATGGTCCGCGCCTTCGAACAGGCCAAGGCGGCCGATCCTGACGCGACCCTTTTCCTGAACGAATACAATCTCGAGAACATCCCGGCGAAAGGCGCGACCTTCCTCAAGCTGGTCGAGCGCCTGCTGAAGCTGGGCGCGCCCATCGGCGGCATAGGGACCCAGTCGCACCTCGATATCGAGATCCCGGCCGGACAGATCACCAGCTTCATGCGCGACGCCGCCTCGCTGGGCCTGCCGATCCATGTGTCGGAGTTGGACTTCCCGATGCAGCGCGACGGCCGCAGGCCCGACCTGCGCTCCATGACCGAAAAGCGAGCCCAGCAGGTCGCCCGCGTCGGCGAACTGGCCGAGGCCTTCGCCCTCCTGCCTGAGCGCCAGCGCTACGCCTTCACCACCTGGGGCCTGCGCGACATCGACAGCTGGCTGGTCCGTGAAGGCCGCAGCAAGGACAGCCCGCTGCTTCTGGACGCGGAGGGTCGGGGCAATCCGGCCTATCAGGCGGTCGTGGGTGCTTTCGGACGGGCCGGCGCCTAGAAGGCGATACCGGGCCTCAGAACCACCTGGAATATCGCCAGGACCGCCAGGCAGGCGATCAGGGGCCAACGCCACGCGACCGCGCCACCCCGCGCTCGGACGTCCGAGGCCGTCCAGGCCGCCCCCGCCAGCCACGCCAGCCCCAGCACCGTGATGACCACCGGAACCAGCACGACCTGGTCCAGACCGCCGGGAACCCGATAGGCGAAGATCAGGGGCAGGCCCGCCAGTCCCGGCACGACCGCCGCTTGCAGCATAAAAAGAGTCCGGCTTCCCCGTCCGGCTACAGCCGCCGGATGAGAGGCGACCTCCAGCATCGGCCGCGCCAGCGCCACGCCGAACACGGCCATTCCGGCCAGCGCCGCCGCCGTCGCCGCCCAATAGGCCGGCGTCGTGAAGCCCAGGTAGGTCATCGCACGGCCGACGTCGTTTGGCGGCAGCATGGTCCCGACAACGACCTGCGGCAGGGCCATGAACACCCCGTGAAAGGCCAGCCAGACCAGAAACAGCCGCGCCGTCGTCGAAGCCGGCGAGCGCAGCCGCAGCGCCGCGAAGGCCGCCAGACCGACGATCAGGGTCGCCAGCGCCCCGGTCCCCTGGAACAGCTCGGCCAGCGGATTGTCGCCGGTCCAGTCGTGGTTGTTGTGGAACAGCACCGGCTCCAGCCCCGGCGTCAGGGCCTTGGGCAGGACCAGGAAGACCTCCTGCACGAAGAAGATCAGGTTGAAGGCCAGCACGTGCAGCAGGGTGGAGACGCCGGTCAGCCGCCAGTCCCAGGCCGGGGACGGACCGGACATCGCGCGGTCGCCCCGCCGAACCAGACCCGCGAGTCCCAGGATCAGCGGGCCGCCGAAGGCGACCAGGGTCGAAAGGATCAGAATCGTACCGGCGTCGGGCCGCATGGGCGCTCCTGTTATCTCAGACCTGTTTCGCCACGACGCCCGCTCCGGCCAGATCGGCCAGCAGCGCCTCGACCGCCGCCTCCACCTTCGCCTCGTCGCGCCCACGCAAGACTAGGTTCGTCCCGACTTCTCCCGCCGAGCCGTGGCCGAAGGGATAGCTGCCGAAGCTGACCTCGCGCTCGGCCTTCGCCGCCGCCGTCAGGATGTCGGCGATCGCCCCCTCGCCCACCCCGCTGACCCGCACCGTGCGCGACAGCACCACCGCCCCGGTCCGCAGGCGCGGCGCCACGTCTTCCAGCATGGCCGTCATGATCTTGGGCACGCCGGCCATCACGAAGACATTGCCGATCTGGAACCCCGGCGCGTCCGTCACAGGATTGGCGATCAGCGTCCCGCCCTCCGGGATCCGCGCCATCCGCCGCCGCGCGGCGTTGAACTCGCCCGGTCCGTAGCGCTTCTCCAGGATCGCCACCGCGTCCGGATGCTCCGGCAGGGCTGCGCCGAACGCCTTCGCCACCGCATCGGCGGTGATGTCGTCATGCGTCGGCCCGATGCCGCCGGTGGTGAAGACGTAGTCATGGCTGTCGCGCAGGGCGTTCAGATTCCCGACGATCTGCTCCGTCCGGTCGCCGACCGTCCGCGCCTCGATCAGGTCGATCCCCAGCGCCGTCAGGAACCGCGCGATGGTGTTCAGATTGGTGTCCTGCGTTCGCCCGGACAGGACTTCGTCCCCGATGATCAGAACGGCGGCGGTGGGGGATGCGTCGGTCATGACGACAAGCTAGAGGCAAAGCCATGCGCTTCAAGTCGCCTCTCGAACGCGGAACCCTGATCCGCCGCTACAAGCGCTTCCTGGCGGACATCGCGCTGGCGGACGGGGCGGAGACCACCATCCACGTCCCCAACCCCGGGGCCATGCTGGGCCTGACCGAGCCGGGTCTGCCGGTGTGGATGTCCCGCTCGCCGGATCCGAAGCGGAAACTGCCCCTGACGCTGGAAATGGTCGACCTGCCCGGCGCGGGGCTCGTCGGCGTCAACACCATGAACCCGAACCGCATCGGCGAGGCGGCCATCGCAGACGGCCTGATTCCCGAACTGGCCGGCTATCCGATCCTCCGGCGCGAGGTCCGCTACGACGAGAACAGCCGCATCGACATCCTGCTCCAGTCTTCTCCCTCCCCTTCTGGGGAGGGTGGCGACGGCGCAGCCGGCGACGGGTGGGGCGGGCTCCCGCCGGACCGCCCGTCCGCCTGGGTCGAGATCAAGAACGTCCACTTCAGCCGCACCGCCGGTCTCGCCGAATTTCCCGACTGCAGGACAGAGCGCGCCGGCAAACACCTGAAGGCCTTGGAGCGGGTGGTCGATGCGGGCGGCCGGGCGGTCATGCTGTTCATCGTCCAGCGCATGGACTGCACGGCCTTCACCACCGCCGACGACATCGACAAGGCCTACGGCCCCGCCCTGCGGCAGGCCGCCTCCCATGGGGTTGAGGTTTTATGCTACAGTTGCCACCTGACGCCTGAAGCGATCCGACTGGATCGCGCCCTGCCATGGCGGCCCAACTCCTGACGAAGAGGTCGGGGATACAGGGGCCGCACCGAAAGACGACGCATGTACGAGACCCCCGAACTGGACGCTGACACCTTCGTCCGCACCCATGAGATCCGCGTCCACCAGGACGAGGAAGCCTGGGAGGGCATGCGCGCCGCCGGCAATCTGGTCGCCCGCGCCCTGGACATGATCACCCCGCACGTCGTGCCGGGCGTCACCACGGGCGAGATCGACGACCTGATCCGCGAGTTCACCCTCGACAACGGCGGCCTGCCCGCCTGCCTCGGCTACAAGGGTTACGAGAAGACCGTCTGCACCTCGATCAACCACGTCGTCTGCCACGGCATTCCGGGCGACAAGGTCCTGAAGGACGGCGACATCGTCAACATCGACCACACCGTCATCGTCGACGGCTGGCATGGCGACTCCAGCCGCATGTTCGCGGTCGGGACGATCAACGCCCGCGCCAGGAAGCTCATCGACGTCACCTATGATTCGCTGGAAGCCGGCCTGGCGGTGATCAAGCCCGGCGCCACCTTCGGCGACATCGGCTACGCCATCCAGCAGGTGGTCGAGGCCCAGCGGATGTCCGTCGTCCGCGACTTCTGCGGCCACGGCATCGGCCGCCTGTTCCACGACAGCCCCAACGTCCTGCACTACGGCCGCCGCGGCGAAGGCGCGACCTTGAAGAAGGGCATGTTCTTCACCGTCGAGCCGATGGTGAACCTGGGCAAGCCGCACGTGAAGGTCCTGTCCGACGGCTGGACCGCCGTGACCCGCGACAAGTCCCTGTCCGCCCAGTGCGAGCACACCTGCGGCGTCACCGACGACGGCGTTGAACTGTTCAGCGCCAGCCCCGCTGGGCTGTTCCGCCCGAAGTTCTGATCGGTCAGATAGTGGATGACCCCGGACGCGATGTCCGGGGCCTCCTGTCTGATCAGCCTAGGCCTCGATGGGCCCGATCTGACCGCCCTGGCAGGTGAAGATCGGCGTCTGATCGAAATAGGCCGACGGAACCTGAACCCGGACAACGTAGACGTAGTCCAGCACCTGCCCGCAGCCCTGATCGTAGACCGTTCCGAGGTACTGCGTCTTCGCGGCGTCGGCATAGTAGTCGTACTGATAGCCGGTCATCTCCGGATTGGTGCTCTGGGCCATGCCCATCGTCCCGGCGGCGGCCAGAGCCATGGCCGAAACCATGGCGACACTCTTGAATTTACCGATCATGTGAAGTCCCCAAACAGCGCCTCTTGCGCACGAGCAACTGAGGGCGAGCTTGGCTTTGCGAGCAACTCACGGTTCTGTTATCCAGCTGATTATAGGTTGTTCTCGCTCGATCCCACCGCGACGTCCTGAAACCGCCTGAGGTTGAGCGTTCTCGCCGGTTGGTGCAGGCTGGGCGTGCACAGGACGCGCCATGCTGGATCCCCCGCCGCCCCCGAAATCGCCCCACCACGTGGGTCATCGCGAACGGCTGCGCGACCGCGCTCGCGGCGCGGGCGTCCACAACCTGCCTGACTACGAGCTGCTGGAACTGTTCCTGTTCCGCAGCCAGCCGCAGGGCGACATCAAACCCATCGCCAAGGCCCTGCTGGCGCGCTTCGGCTCATTGGCCGCCGTCCTCGCCGCCTCGATCGAGGACCTGATGACGGTCCGAGCCGAGGATTCACGTGGCCGCTCGAAAGGCGTCGGCGCCGAGACCGCCCTGGACCTCGCCGCCCTGCACGAGGTCGCCCGCCGCGTCGCGAAGGAACAGGCGGGCAAGCGCACCGTCATCTCCTCATGGACCGCGCTTCTGTCCTACGTCCGGCTGTCGCTGCAGCACGAGCCGCGCGAGCAGTTCCGCGTCCTCTATCTCGACAACCGCAACCAGCTGATCCTCGACGAGGTCCAGAACCGCGGCACCGTCGATCATGCCCCCGTCTACCCCCGCGAGGTCGTGCGCCGGGCGCTGGAGCTGTCGGCCAAGTCGATGATCATCGTCCACAACCATCCGTCCGGCGACCCGACCCCGTCCCGCGCCGACATCGACATGACGCGTCAGGTGGTCGAAGCCGCCCGGGCGCTCGACATCTCGGTCCACGACCATCTCGTCGTCGGCCGCGACGGCGTGGCCAGTTTCAAGCAGCTGGGATTGATGTGAGGAGGCAAATGCTGGACCTGTTCGGCACATGACCACCACCCTGATCACCGACCGCCTGACCCTGACCCCGGTGCAGGCTTCCGATTTCCCGGACCTTGTGAAGCTGTGGGGCGATCCGGCCTTCGCCACCGCCATCTTCCCCGCCGCTCTGTCATCCGAGGAGGTCTGGTTCCGCCTGTTGCGCGACATCGGCCACTGGGAGGCGCTGAACTACGGCAACTGGTCGATCCGCGAGACCGCCACTGGCGAATATCTCGGCGGTGTCGGCGCCTTCGACTACCGCCGCCTGATGGACCCGCCCTTCGATGCCCCCGAACTGGGCTGGGGGATCGCACCCCGCTTCCACGGCAGGGGGATCGCCTTCGAAGCCCTGTCGGCCGCCCTGGCCTGGTGCGACGACGCCCTGAACGCCCCGCGCACCGTCTGCATGATCGCCCCGGACAACGCCTCGTCGCTCAAGCTCGCCGCGCGCGCGGGCTACACGCCCTACGCCGAGACCGCCTACAAGGGCGCGCCGGTGATCCTGCTGGAGCGTCACGCGGCCTGAAACGCCGGCGCGTAGCCGGACATTAAGGATTACCGGCGACATTCACCACGAACCCGGAGTGCGTCCGCCCATGCCCATGTCCGTCGAAGATCTTCGCGGCCATCTGACCGAAGCCTTTCCCGACGCCGAGATCGCCATCGACGATCTGGCGGGCGACGGCGATCACTATCGCGCGCGGATCGTCTCTTCGGCCTTCGCCGGCATGCCGCGCGTACGGCAGCACCAGCTCGTCTACGCCGCCCTGAAGGGCAAGATGGGCGGCGAACTGCATGCCCTGGCCCTCGAAACCTCGGTCCCGACGGAGGGCTGACCCCATGCGCTATCGTCCCTTCGGCAACCTCGGCCAGGCCGTCTCGGTGGTCACCCTCAGCCTCGGGCCCCGCGACATCGCCGACGGCCCCCAAGCCGGACGCGAACTGATCTATTCGGCCCTGGAAGCCGGCATCAACAGCTACCGTCTGCAGTCCGCCGACCCCGTGCTGGCCGAGGTGCTGGGCGAGGCCCTGCGCCACGTCGACCGCAAGCTGGTGCAGGTATCGCTGATGCTCGGCGCGGGCGACGGCCGCCGCGGCTCTGACCGGGACTTCTCCGCCGAGGGCATGACCAGCGCCATCGACCGCGCCCTGCACGCCTCCGGTCTGGGCTGGTTCGACCTGGCCGTGCTGGACGAACCGGACGATCACGAACTGCCCCAGTCCTCGCTGAACGCCCTGAAGGCCCTGCGCGCCACCCAGCGCGTCCGTCTGCTGGGCATCTCGGGCGAGAGCGAGGTGATGGACACCTACGTCTCGACCGGCGCCTTCGACGTGCTGTTCACCCCCTTCCATGTGAATTCGCCCTGGCAGATCCGCTCCCGTCTGCGCGACGCCCGCGAGCGCGACATGGCCATCTTCGTCTACGGCTATTTCCCCGACAGCCTCGACACCGCCAAGAAGGCCTCCGCCGTTCACGAAGAGGAGAAGAAGGGCTTCTTCGGCTTCGCCAAGTCCTCGCGACCCAAGACCGATCCGCTGGCGGGCGTCGGCACCTTCGCCTTCCTGCACCAGACCAACGGCTGGACCGCCGAAGCCATCTGCCTGGCCTACTCGCTGACCGATCCCTCGGTGGCCAGCGCCCTGATCGAGGCCTCGGACATCGAGCGGCTCAACACCCTGTCGCTGGTTCCTGACCGCGACCTGCCCCCCGGTCTGGCCGCCCAGATCGAAATGGCCCGCGTCGCCGGCGCCAACAAGGCGGCCTGACGACGCCGTCCTTCTCCACGTGAGGAGGGCTTGCACCGCAGCGTTCCCGGCCGCCGACGTTCGCGCGCCCGTTTCGGCGTAACGCCGCACGCCCTTGACCCCTGCCCTGTCCGACCCTAGCTGACGCCCTTCACCGAAAGGCCTACCCAGTGACCGATCAAGCTGTCGCAGACCCCGTCCACACCTTCATCGCCGACACGCTCGCGCAGCACGACGTCGTGCTGTTCATGAAGGGCACCCCGGATGCGCCGCGCTGTGGCTTCTCCTCGCTGGCGGTTCAGATCCTCGACCACATCGGCGCGCCGTTCGTCGGCGTCGATGTGCTGCAGGACGAGAACCTGCGCGAGGGCATCAAGGCCTTCACCGACTGGCCGACCATCCCGCAGCTCTATGTGAAGGGCGAATTCGTCGGCGGCTCGGACATCGTGCGCGAAATGTTCAACGCGGGCGAGCTTCAGGCCCTGATGGCCGAAAAGGGCGTGCCGCTGGGCCAGGAAGACTGATGGCCCGCGCCCAGCTGGAGCCGCGCGAGGACCGCGAGATCTTCGTCCTCCCGCTGGAGGTCCGTCCCGAGCACATCGACGAGAACGGCCACGTGAACAACGTGGTCTACGTCGGCTGGCTGCAGGACGCCGGCACGGCCCACTGGAACGCCAGCTTCGACGAGGACACCCGCACGAAGTGGTCGTGGGTCGGCGTCCGGCACGAGATCGACTATTTCCGCCCCCTGATGCCCGACGCGACCGGCGTCAGGGCGCGCACCTGGGTTGGTGATCCACAGGGGCCGCGCTTCGCCCGCTACGTCCGCATCGAGGACGGCGAAGGCAGGCTGTGCGCCCAGGGCGTTTCGGAATGGGTGCTGGTGGATTCCAGGACCATGCGCCCGCATCGCATCCCGGCGGAGATGCTGCCGGCCTTCCAGAAGCGCTGAATTGAAAAGGGCCGGAGCGCTGTGCGTCTCCGGCCCTTTCGCTTTTCTACAGCTTCGTCGGATTGATCAGGCGCGCCCGGGTGCCGGGCTCGACGCCCAGTTCGGCCAGCGTCCAGCTGACGTCGACACCGTCCGGGACCAGGGCCTTGCACAGGTCCTGGGCGGTGCGGCGCAGCGCCACCTCGGTCCAGCCGTCGCCGGCCGGGGTCAGATCGACCGCGAAATGGGAGGCGTCGGTGCAGCCGTTCGACTCCACCCGCACGGTCAGGCGACCGTCGGCGATCCGCGCCGAACGAACGGCTTCCAGCGCCGGCGCGGACTGGTCGCCGCTCCAACTGACGATCACGTCCTTCTGGGCCGAGTCATCGGCATAGATGACGCAGCCCGAAAGCAGCGGCGCAGCCAGCGCCGCCGCGATCAGGGCGCGGATCACTGACCCGCTTCCGCCGGGGCCTGATGCACCACGCGGGTGGTCGGCTTGTCGGTGGCGACGATGATGCAGCCGCTCAGAACCGGAGCGGCGATGGCGAGAGCGAGAACGAGGGCGATACGGCGCATGTGGAAATCCCCTTCCAGATGATGAGAGCGCTTCTTTGTGAAGCTTGCGGACAATGTGACGTTCGTTGGGCTGAATAGCACGTGAACAATCGGCAAGGCGGCTGCCGGCCTACATCCCCGCTCTCGGCGGAACAGTCAGGCCGTCGGTCTCAGCTGATAGGGGTTCTCGACCGTCACGCGCGAACCGTGTTTAAGCCCCAGCTCCTCGAACGACCACCGCATCTCGACGCCTTCCGGCTGGATGTCGGCGCAAAGATCCTGCCGAATCCGGCGCAGGGTGATGATCGAGGTGTCGCCCGAGCGCCGCACCATGACGTTCAGGTCGTTCTTGCGAGTGCACCCGTTCGAGCTGACCCAGAACACGGCCTGTCCTTGGCCGACGGCGGCGGCGTGGATGGGTTCGATCTGGCCCACGGCGACACTCTGCGCCCGGTCGGGCAGAAGGCCGCCCATCAGGGCGCACGCCGACATCAGCGGCGACAGCGAGAGCACGGCGAATACGGCGGCCCACCTCATTCCGGGATCTCCGTCCCGTCGTCAGCCGCAGCGAGCCTGCTGCGCTGCGCCTTCGTCAGGATGTCGATCATGCTGTTGAGGTTGCTGACGGGCGCCACGACCCGCACGCGCGACTCGAAACGGCCGTCGCCGGTCAGGCTCACGAAATCGATCCGCGCGGTGTCGCCGACGATCCGGATGCCTCCGATCCCGTCCGCGAAGACTTCGGCGGTCATCGCCGCGCCTCCGGACCGGCCGAGCGCTCCACGGATAAGCAGCGACGCGAACGTCGGCCCGCCTTCGACCTCATCCAAACCTCCCGCCTCAAATCCTGAACGTCCGGATTGTGCGCGTGTTCTCTGGCGAAGTGAACCGGCGTTCGGGGCCGGAAAAGCAAAAGGGCCCCGGATTGCTCCGGGGCCCCTTCAACTTTGATTGCGCTGACGCGCCAGACCTTACGACGAGTAGTATTCGACGACCAGGTTCGGCTCCATCTTCACCGGGTACGGCACGTCGGCCAGTTCCGGCACGCGGACGTAGCGGACCGAGAAGCCGCGATCACCGATTTCCAGGTAATCCGGGATGTCGCGTTCCGACGACTGCTGGGCTTCCAGAACCAGAGCCATGGCGCGGCTCTTTTCCTTGACCTCGATGACCTGGCCCGGCTTCACGCGGTACGAACCGATGTCGACCTTCTTGCCGTCGACGGTCACGTGGCCGTGGCTGACGAACTGGCGAGCGGCCCAGACGGTCGGGACGAACTTGGCGCGGTAGACGATCGCGTCCAGGCGCGACTCCAGCAGGCCGATCAGGTTTTCCGAGCTGTTGCCCTTGCGGCGGGTGGCTTCGGCGTAGGTGGCCGAGAACTGCTTCTCGGTGATGTTGCCGTAGTAGCCCTTCAGCTTCTGCTTGGCCTTCAGCTGCAGGCCGAAGTCCGAGACTTTCGACTTGCGGCGCTGGCCGTGCTGGCCGGGGCCGTACGAACGCTTGTTCACCGGGGACTTGGAACGGCCCCACAGGTTTTCACCCATGGCGCGGTCGATCTTGTACTTGGCGCTGTGGCGCTTGGACATGAAGTCACTCTCTATAGCGATGCGGCCCGGTCCCTCCCCAACTGGAGAGACAATCCCAACGGCGGTCCACGCATCATCCGTCATAAATCCCGCGCCCGACCGGAGTCGGGTGCGCGAAGGCGGCGCTTATGCCTATGGACAAAGCTTAAGTCAACGCCGGCGCCGACCCGTGGTACGGCGAAGCTGACCCTCAAGGAGCCCCGACATGACGTCCCGACTGCTTGCCGCCCTCGCCGCCGCCCTCGGCCTCTGCGCCGCCCCCGCCGTGGCCCAGACCGCCCATCGGACCCCCGCCGGTCCCGAGATTGACGCCGCCGTCGCTCGCCTCATGCAGCAGACGGGTTCCCGAGGCATCGCCGTGGCGGTCATCGACGGCGGCCAGGTCGCCCATGTGAAGGCCTACGGCCAGCGCAACGAGGCCGGCGATCCCCTGACGTCCGACACCATCATGTACGGCGCCTCCCTGACCAAGACGGTCTTCGCCTATTCGGTCATGCAGATGGTCGATGACGGCCTGGTCGATCTCGACCGCCCGATCTCGGAAGCCCTGCCCGACCTGCCGTCGCTCTACGACGAGCGCCTCGCCGACCTCTACTCCGACTATCGCGCTCTGGCCGAGGATCCGCGCTGGCGCGCCATCACGCCGCGCCACAGCCTGACCCACAGCACCGGCTTCGCGAACTTCTACTGGCTGGAGCCGGACGAGAAGCTCCACATCCATTTCGATCCCGGCTCGCGCTTCGCCTATTCGGGCGAGGGCCTGACCCTGCTCCAGTTCATGATCGACCGCGGGCCGGGCCCGGACCTGGGCGACTGGACCCGCGACCGCACCTTCGCCCCGTTGGGCATGACCCGCACGAGCCTGATCTGGCGCCCTGACTTCGCGGCCAACATGGCGGACGGCTGGAAGATCGACGGATCGCCAGAGCCGCATGACGAGCGTTCCAAGGTGCGCGCCGCCGGGTCGATGGACACCACCATCACCGACATGTCCCGCTTCGCCGCCGCCCTGATCCGCGGCGACGGACTCAGCCGCGCCTCCCGCGCGGAACTGGTCCGGCCCCAGCTGCCGATCACCACCGCCAGCCAGTTCCCGACCCTGCAGGACGAACTGCCGCCCGCGCAGCGCCGTCCCGACCTCCAGTCCGGGCTCGGCGTCGTCACCTTCACCGGTCCGCAGGGCCCCGGCTTCTTCAAGGGCGGCCACAACGATACGACCGGCAACACCATGGTCTGCATCGAGCGCGGTCAGCGGTGCGTGGTCATCCTGTCCAACGACGTCCGCTCCGAGCCCGGCTTCGCCGATCTGGTCCGCTTCATCCTCGGCGACACCGGCGTGCCCTATGACTGGGAGTACGGCGCCGACTAGTTGGCTTCGGGCGTCCAGACGAAGCCGTCGTCGCGGCGCTGGAACCGGCCCAGCCCCGGGAACGGGAAGTGGATGCCGTAGATTCGCAGGTTCTGCGAGGCGCCGCGCTCCAGCAGTCCCTGCCGCGTGGTGATCGCGGTGGCGCTGTCGGCGTCCCAGTTGTTCTTCCAGTCGGGCCGCTGCACCGACAGGATCGAACTGTGCAAAGCGTCGCCGATGTACAGCAGCCGCCCGCCGCCCTGCGCGATCTCATAGCCTGAATGGCCGGGCGTATGGCCGTCCAGCGACACGGCGGTGATGTTCGGCGCCACCACCGATCCCGGGGCGAACGCCTGCACCTTCGGCGTGATCGCCCGGACCAGATCGGCCATGTCCGCGTCGGACTGCAGGGCGGTCCATTCCGGAATGCTCAGCCGGATCGTGGCGTTGGGGAACACCAGCGCCCCGTTGGCCACCAGTCCGCCGACGTGATCGCCGTGGGCGTGAGAGATCAGGATGTCGGTGACCTGCGCCGGCGTCACGCCCGCCTCACGCAGCGAGGCCTGCAGCTGGCCTTCCGTGCCCATCTGGCCGCCCGCGCCCGTATCGATCAGCACGACCCGGTCGCCGTCCTTCACCAGCAAGGGCTGGATCGACAGATGGACGGTGTCGTCCGTGACGCCGGACGCCTTCAGCAGGGCCGAGACCTCGGCGGTGTTCGCCCACGGGCTCGCCTCCGTATTGCCCGCCGGCAGGTTCAGCGTCCCGTCCTTCAGCGCCACGGCCTCCAACTGGCCGATGCGGAAGGCGTAGGTGTTCGCCTGCACGACCGCGGCCGGGGCGGGCGACGGCGCGGGCGCCGCAGCCTTCTTCTCCGCTTCGGGCGAACAGGCGCCGAGGGCCGCGAGGAGCAGTCCGGCGGCGGCGAGACGGGCGTAGAAGGTCATGGAAACTCCGGTGCGCGAATATGGCGACGCCTGATCTGGGGCGTCCGCGCCCGAACGCCACCCCCAGGATACAGGAAAGGCGCCGCAGCGATGCGACGCCTTTCCGAAGTCCGGACTGCCCGGCCGACCTTACTTGGCGGCTTCGTACAGTTCGTTGACCTTGTTCCAGTTCACCACCGACCAGAAGGCCTTCAGGTAATCGACCCGGCGGTTCTGGTATTTCAGATAATAGGCGTGCTCCCACACGTCGGCGGCCAGAAGGACGGCGCCCTTCTCGTCGGCCAGGTCCATCAGCGGATTGTCCTGGTTCGGGGTCGACGTGACCTTGAGCTTGCCGTCCTGGAGGATCAGCCAGGCCCAGCCCGAACCGAACTGGCCGGCGCCGGCGGCGTCGAAGTCCGCCTTGAACTTGTCCAGCCCGCCCAGCTCGGCGTCGATCTTGGCGGCCAGTTCGGCCGACGGTTCGCCAGTCTCGCCCTGCGGGGCCAGCAGCTCCCAGAACAGGCTGTGGTTCCAGTGCCCGCCGCCGTTGTTGCGCACGGCCTTCGGCAGCTTGGACATGCCAGCGAACAGCTCTTCCAGCGACTTGCCCTGCAGAGCCGGATCGGCGTCGACGGCCTTGTTCAGGTTGTCGACATAGGTCTGGTGGTGCTTATCGTGGTGGAAGGTCATCGTCTCCTTGTCGATCGCCGGCTCCAGGGCGTCATAGGCGTACGGGAGGGGCGGGAGGGTGAAGGCCATGGGGAGGCTCCTTTCGACAGGTTGAGTCTGGTCCGCATGTAGGCGGCCCGGGGCGGAGGCCCAAGGCGCGGCGGCGGAAATCTTCGACGTAGGAACGCGTGCGTCCCCGGATTGGCTGCAGCGGCGAGGACTAGCCGGCCTTCGGCAGATTGGCCTTCAGGCAGTCGCGCACCGCGCGGCGGTGATCGCCCAGCGCCGCCATATAGTCGACGCCCGCCGCCTCGAACGCGACCTTGGTCGCTGCGTCCAGCCCCAGCGGCAGGGCCGCGATCACTCGCTTCTGCCCCTTGTCGTGCAGGCAGAAGCCCACCTCGGTGCAGAGGGCCGCGAACATGTCGTCATAGGAAGCGTCGGTCATCTCAGGCCCTCAAGGCGGCTCAGCCAGTGCAGCAGGTTCAACGCGAACTGCTGATCGTCGTGGCCGGGGGTCTGTAGACCGAAAACCATGTCCTCGCGCCCGGAATCGGCGGGAAACTTCACCACCTGCGCGGTCAGCATCCCGGCTTCGCCCAGCACCACCACCCGGCCGCGCCCGTGTTCGAAGGCCAGGCCCTGCGCCGGCAGGGCCGGCCGCGCCAGTTCGGCCAGCACCGCATCCCGGGTCGAGGGGTCGCCCTCCACCCGGTTGTTGATCTGCCCCAGCACCTGGACGTTCGCCGCCTCGTGGTCGTCCGGCCGCAGAGCCATCAGCACCGTCGATCCCGGCGGTCCGGACAGCGACTGGCCGGTGAAACTGCGCACCCGGCTGACCGACTCCGACGCGTCGCGTCCGCGCAGGATCGGGTGGTCGCCCAGCGTCCCGGCCTGGGCGGAGAAATCCATCTGGGAGGTGATCCGCCCATCCTCGAAGCGGAAGGCGTAGCCCTTGCCCATGCCGACGCCCAGCGCCCGGCCCAGGGTCTCATTGGCGCTGCCGTAGGGGGCGTGGTCCGCCGCCAGCAACAGCGAGCCGCCGGCGCGAACCCAGGCGTCCAGCGCCGCGATCTCGGCCGCGGTGAAGGCGTCGGGACTGCCGCCGTCTGCGGGCCGCACGGCGTTGGAGATGACCAGCACGTCCACGCCGTCCAGAGCGCCCGGCTGGTCCAGCTTCTGCTCGCCCGCCCGGATGCGATAGCCGTCCGCCTGCACCAGCGCCGCGAACCCGGCATAGCGTCCGCCGATGGTCTGCACGCTGCCGTGCGCCGCATCCAGCTGGATCAGCGGGCCCTCGCCGGCATAGGCGGGACGCGCCACCACCGGATGGAAGGACGGATCGCCCATCTGCTGCTGCGCCGCGGCGGGTGCGGCCAGGGTCAGGACGGACAGGATCAGTACAGGCCACTTCATCGGCGTCGCTCCGGTTCGCCCGGAGCCTACGCCTTCAGCCGCGCCGCATGGAAGGCCACGTGGTCGGCGATGAAACTGGCCATGAAGAAGTAGGAGTGGTCATAGCCGGGCTGCATCCGCACCGTGACCGTCTGCCCGCTGGCCTGGCCCGCCGCGATCAGGAGTTCCGGCTTCAGCTGCTCGACCAGGAAGCCGTCGGCGTCGCCCTGATCGACCAGGATGTCGTCAAAGACGCCGCGCGCCGTCCCGCCCTCGATCAGCCGGGCCGCGTCATGCCGAGCCCATTCCGCCCGGTCGTCGCCCAGATAGGCGGTGAAGGCCTTCTCGCCCCAGGAGCAGCGGGTCGGCGAACTGATCGGCGCGAAGGCCGAGACCGACCGGAACAGGTCCGGATGGCGCAGCGCCAGCGTCAGCGCCCCATGCCCGCCCATGGAATGGCCGGAGATCGAGCGCGTCTTCGTCGTCGGGAAGTTCGCGTCGATCAGCCCGATCAGCTCCTCGACGACATAGGTTTCCATGCGGAAATGCGGCGCCCACGGCGCCTGGGTCGCATCCACATAGAAGCCCGCGCCCTGCCCCAGGTCATAGGCCGGATCGTCGGCGACACCCTCCCCGCGCGGGCTGGTGTCGGGCGCGACGATGATCACCCCGTACTCGGCGGCGGCGGCGTAGGCCCCCGCCTTGGTGGTGAAATTATCCTCGGTGCAGGTCAGGCCGGACAGCCAGATCAGCACCGGGAACGGCCCCGCGCCGGGCGGCGTGAAGACCGACAGCGTCATCGGCGTGCCGGTCTTCACGCTGTCATGCTTCAGATAACGCAGCACGCCGCCGTGGACGGCGTGGGTCTTGGTCGTTTCCACGCGTTCGCTCACCCCGGCCGGTGCATGGCGCAGATCTTGTTGCCCGACGGGTCGCGCAGATAGGCCAGGATCATCGGGCCGAACGGGCCGATGCGCTCGCCGGGCGGGTCCTCGATCGCGCGGCCGCCGGCGGCGACCCCGGCGTCGTGGAAGGCCTGGACCATCTCGGGCGTCTTGGCGTGAAAGCCGATGGTGCCGCCGTTGGCGTGGCAGGCGGGGTCCCCGTCGATGGGCTTGCCGATCGCGAAGGCGCCGCGCGCCGAACGCCACCAGTAGCGCCCCTTGGGGTCCGGCCCGGCCGCAGGCTCCAGGCCCAGGGCGCCGAGCGCGGCGTCATAGAATTTGCGCGACGCCTCGATGTCGTTCGCGCCGACCGTCATGTGGGTGAACATCTCTTCCCTCCCTGGAATGAGACCGTTTTTTTAAACAACCTTTTCCGTGACGCAAGCGCCGTCAGAACACCACGACGCTGCGGATGCTTTCACCCGCATGCATCAGGTCGAAGGCTTCGTTGATCCGCTCCAGCGGCAGGGTGTGGGTGATCATCGGATCGATCTCGATCTTGCCGTCCATGTACCAGTCGACGATCTTGGGCGTATCCGTCCGACCACGCGCGCCGCCGAAGGCCGAGCCCTTCCAGACGCGGCCGGTGACCAGCTGGAACGGACGGGTCGAGATTTCCTTGCCCGCCTCGGCCACGCCGATGACGATGCTCTCGCCCCAGCCGCGGTGGCAGGCTTCCAGCGCCTGGCGCATGACCACGGTGTTGCCGGTGCAGTCGAAGGTGTAGTCGGCGCCGCCGCCGGTCAGCTCGACCAGATGGGCGACCACGTCCGACACTTCCTTCGGGTTGACGAAATGGGTCATGCCGAAGCGACGGCCCCACTCTTCCTTGTCCGGGTTGATGTCGACGCCGACGATCATGTCGGCTCCGACCATCTTCAGACCCTGGATGACGTTCAGGCCGATGCCGCCCAGGCCGAAGACCACGGCGTTTGCGCCCGGCTCGACCTTGGCCGTGTTGACCACCGCGCCGACCCCCGTCGTCACGCCGCAGCCGACGTAGCAGGCCTTGTCGAAGGGGGCGTCCTTGCGGATCTTGGCCAGGGCGATCTCGGGCAGGACGGTGTAGTTCGAGAAGGTCGAGCAGCCCATGTAGTGGGCGATGGCCTGACCCTTGTAGCTGAAGCGGCTGCTACCGTCGGGCATCAGCCCCTTGCCCTGGGTGCCGCGAATGGCGGTGCACAGGTTGGTCTTGCGGCTCAGGCAGCTTTTACACTGGCGGCATTCCGGCGTGTACAGCGGGATCACGTGATCGCCGACCTCGACCGAGGTGACGCCCGGCCCGACCTCGACCACCACGCCCGCGCCCTCGTGGCCCAGGATGCTCGGGAAGATGCCTTCGGAATCCAGGCCGTCCAGCGTGTAGGCGTCGGTGTGGCAGATGCCCGTGGCCTTGATCTCGACCAGCACCTCTCCGGCGCGAGGCCCCTCCAGATCGACCTCGACGATCTCCAGCGGACGTTTGGCCTCGAAGGCGACGGCGGCGCGGGTTTTCATGGCTGGGCTCCTTGATTTGCGCCTGTGTGTCACGAGGTGCGTCGCAAAGGCCAGACCGTCGCGACGCCAAAAAGTGCACTGTGAAAAAATGGAGTGCACATAGTGCACTTTTGTAAAGCGTACTTGACATCGCTCACGCTCGTCCGGGACGTCCGGAGGACTGTAGCGGAGGGATGCGTCAAAGCCGGTCGCACGACCGCACGCGCCCGGCGGAAGCTCACCCTGCCTGCATGGGTGGAAGCAAACTCCGGAGTGTCCATTTGGGCGTTCGGCGCTGGACGGACTTCAACCTCTCGCGACCGAGAAAATCTCCGAAGGTTGTGAGACGCCCGAAAACCACAAGCAAAGGTTGCCGTCGCGCCGAAAAGAAACGACAGTCCCAAGGTCTGAAACCACCCTTGGAGAGACGACCGTGAAACTTGGAAGCGCCGTTGCGGCCATGGCCGCCGCCCTGTGTCTGTCGGCCGGTGTCGCGCCCGCCGTCGCCGTCAGCGATCCCATCATCTACGCCGGCACGACCTACTGGTACTGGGATGAAGCCCACACCCAGCTGGCCGGGTACCAGATCGTCGAATGCAATGGAGTCCGCCACGGCCCCTACCCCGGCCCGGGCGAGCCCTATGCCTGGATCACCGAGCACGAGGTCTTCGTTCCCCTGAACTGCTAGCGGCCCAGTCCGGATGGCGGCGGCGCCGGGCCGCCATCCGGACGACGCCGCGCGCTGCGGGGCCGACCCCGTCGATGCTATGAAGACCCATGGCTTCTGGAAACCTCGTCATCCTCACCGGCGCCGGCATATCGGCCGAGAGCGGTGTCCCGACCTTCCGCGCCGACGACGGTCTGTGGATGGGACATCGGATCGAGGATGTCGCCACGCCTGAAGCCTTCGCCCGCGACCCCGCCCTGGTGCAGGACTTCTACAACAAACGCCGCCGCCAGCTGGCCGAGGTTCAGCCCAACCTCGCCCACCACGCGCTCGCCGAACTGGCCGCGCGATGGGAGGGCGACTTCCTGCTGGTGACCCAAAACGTCGACGACCTGCATGACCGCGCCCATGCCTTGCAGCCGCCCGGCCCCGGCTTCGAGCTGATCCACATGCACGGCGAATTGCTGAAGGCGCACTGCACCGCCACCGGCGCGGTCATCGACTGCCCCGACGACCTCGACCCGCGCCACGACAGTCCGTTCAGCAGCGAAGGCCGGCTGCGCCCGCACATCGTCTGGTTCGGCGAAATGCCGCTGCGCATGGAGCGGATCGAAGCGGCCATCGCGGACTGCGATCTGTTCGTCTCCATCGGCACATCGGGCGCGGTCTATCCCGCCGCCGGCTTCGTCCAGGACGCCCGACGCGCCCGCGCCCGCACGGTCGAGATCAATCTCGACCCGTCCCACGGCGCCCGCAGCTTCGACGAGGTCCTCTATGGTCCGGCGACCCGGACCGTGCCCGCCTTCGTGGACCGGCTGCTGGGCTAGGCCAGCCAGCCCATGTGTTCGGCCAGGATCGAGGCGCCGATCACGATGAGCGCCACCCCGCCCAGGAACTCGGCCGCCTTGCCCATCCGCGCGCCCACGGCCTTGCCGATCAGCATGCCGATGGTCGTCGCCACGAAGGTGGTGAAGCCGATGCTCGCGGCGATGATCCAGATGTTGGCGCCGATGAAGGCCAGGCCCACGCCCACCGCGGCCGCGTCGATCGAGGTGCCGATGGCGGTGGCGACCAGGGCCAGAACGCCGTTGCGCGCCGCCCTCGCGCCGCCGTCTTCATCGTCGACGGGCTGGAAGGCCTCCCACAGCATCTTGGCGCCCACCGCCCCCAGCAGGCCGAAGGCGATCCAGTGATCGACCTGTTCGACGAAGCCGGCGGCGATCAGGCCCAGAGACCAGCCGATCAGCGGGGTGATCGCCTCGATCACGCCGAAGACCAGGCCGTTGCGGACGGCCGTGGCCAAAGGGGGGCGATGGGCCGCGCCGCGCCCCACGGCGGCGGCGAAGGCGTCCGTCGACATGCTGAGCGACAGCACCGCGATGGAAAGAGGGGTCATGAGAACGAATCCGCCGGGCGCACGAGACAGCGCGTTCGCGACCCTGCCGGTAGGGGCCCGCGAAGCACGCTGGTCTCGCCAGGCGGACACTCGGTCCGCTGATCGCACCACGAGTCCCCAATCCTCGGATCGAAGGCTACGAGTGTGTTGACGCG
Organism: Brevundimonas sp. EU05-FHT14B11; assembly: GCF_058790835.1. Classification (NCBI taxonomy): domain Bacteria; kingdom Pseudomonadati; phylum Pseudomonadota; class Alphaproteobacteria; order Caulobacterales; family Caulobacteraceae; genus Brevundimonas; species Brevundimonas sp. EU05-FHT14B11. Next base: position 1,062,429 of record NZ_JBYTCY010000001.1, on the reverse strand, counting down.
ATCCCGGCTGAACGTCGCCGGCGGCTACTCCCCAACGAGGCGGCTCCTACAGGAACCGATTTGCGGGATCAACCGCGTGACCCGTCTCAGGCCGGCGGCGAGGCTCCGAAGACGGCGTCGCCGAGCCGGCCGCGCACGGGATTGGGCAGGCTGGTGTTGTTGAGGATCACCAGCGTGCGCCCATCGTCGAACCGGTGCGCCAGCAAGGCGCGATAACCCACCGTGCTGCCCGTGTTCCAGGCCGCCGGGCGCGCCTGTCCGTCGATCATCAGAGTCCGCACCCGCCCACCCAGCGCGTAGTCGTCGCCCGTGGCGATGACGGTCCTCAACCGGCGCTGCGAATCCGTGGACAGCAAGTCGCCGTCGAACACCCCATGCGCGGCCTTCAGCAGGTCGGCGGCGGTCCCGTAATAGCCGCCCGCAGCCAGCATCATCGGCATTCGCTCATTGGGCTGGCGCACCAGGGGCTCCAGCGTGCGGTAGGACACCGCCGTGCGCGGCGTCTCGATGAAGGCGTCGTCGCCGCGGATCTCGTTCAGGCCCAGCGGCTCCAGCAGCAGGGTCCGGATGGCGTCCGGGAAGGCCTGCCCGGTCACCCGCTCGACGATGCCCAGGACGATGATCCAGTTGGTGAAGGCGTAGTCGAACTGGGCGCCCGGCTCGAACTTCAGGTCGCCCTGGCAGAACAGGCGCAGCGCCTCCTCGGTCGGGATAACCCGCGTCCGCAACGACGGATCGGCCCGCATGACGTCGCCCAGGAGGGCCGGCACGCCGCTGGTGTTCGACAGCAGGTGGGTCAGGGTCAGCTTCGCCCCGGTGTCCGCCCGGTACTCCGGCAGCCAGGTCGTGATCGGCGCCTCCAGCGACAGGCCGCCCTGGTCCACCAGCTTCAGCACCGCCGTCGCCGTCAGCCATTTGGAGATCGAGGCCAGGCAGTAGACGCCGTCCGCCCGCGTCGGGACCCCCGCCTCGACGTCGTGCATCCCCAGGGTGATAGTCTGCTCGGCTCGCCCCGCTCGGCCGGTCATCAGCACGCCGGTGAAGCCGGTTTCGGCCGCCAGGGCGCGCAGCGTCGCCTCATCGGCGTCGCCCGCGAGCGCGCGTGAGGCGAAGGTGGAGCCGGCCAGCAGGGCGGCGGCGGACCCAAGGACGAGGCGACGGTTCAACATGCCGTCCAAGCTCCACCGTAAACAGGCGTTTTTGCGGCGGCCTCCAGCCCCCGACCTCAGCCTCTGGGCGCGAACATGATGATCCCGGCCCCGGCCAGACAGACCGCGCCGCCGATCAGGTCCCAGCGGTCCGGAGGACTTTTCTCGACCATCGCCATCCAGATCAGCGAGGCGCAGATATAGACCCCGCCATAGGCGGCGAACGCCCGTCCCGCCGCCGCCGCCGGCACGAGGGTCAGCAGCCAGGCGAAGGCGATCAGAAAGGCCACGCCGGGGATCAGCCACAGCGGCGAACGGTCCAGCTTCAACCAGGCCCAGAAGGCGAAACAGCCCGCGATCTCCGCCAGCGCCGCCAGCGGATAGATCCACAGCGCCTTCACTCCTCGGCGGCCTTCCGGTCCGCCGCGGCCCGCGCCTCCGCCATCTTGGCCAGCACCCGGCCGCGCCCCTTGGCCAGGGCGTGGATGGCGCCTCGGAAGGTGGCGACCTCCTGCTCGCTGAAGGCCGAGCGGCCCAGCATGACGCGCAGGTTCTGGCTCATCGACCGCTTCTTCTCGGGCGGGAAGAAGAAGCCGCCGGCCTCCAGCTCCGCCTCGAAATGTTCGTACATCCCGATCAGCAGTTCGTTCGACGCCGGCGGGTCGATCTCGCGGAAGCGCGGCGGCGGGGCGTCCAGGATCAGGGTGCGCCACTCATAGGCGTTGATCGCCACCGCCTGCGCCAGGTTCAGCGAATGGTGCTTCGGATCGATCGGGATGGTGGTGATGCCGGCGGTCAGGGCGATGTCGGTCGTCTCCAGCCCCGCCCGCTCGCCACCGAACAGCAGGCCCGTCTTCAGGCCCGAGGCGGTGTCGTCGTACAGGATGCGCGCCGACTCGCGCGGCGTGCGCACCGGCATCCGCGTCTCGCGCGGGCGGGCCGTGGTCGAGAAGACGGTGTTCAGATCCGCGACCGCCTCAGCCACGCTGTCGAACACCTTGACCTCGTCCAGCACCCAGTCGGCGCCCGAGGCCGTGGCCCAGGCCCGCTCCTGCGGCCAGCCGTCGCGCGGGCTGACGAGGCGCAGTTCGCTCAGGCCGAAATTGGCCATCACCCGGGCGACGGCGCCGATGTTGTCGGCCAGCTGGGACTTGTCGAGGATGACGACGGGCGGGGTCAGGTCGGGCATGGGCCGTCCCTACCCCCGCAGGCCGTCGGGCGAAACCCTCAGTCCTCGCCGATCATAGCCAGCCACGGGTCGGCCGTCCCGGCCTCGACCTCGGCCACCTTCACCGCCGGCCAGCCAATCGAGTCATCGGCCGAGTCGCGCCAGGCGAGGATGTAGAAGTCGCGCAGCTCCGAGGCGCCGGCGGCCAGTCGGGCGATGGTGAACTCGGCTCCCCGCGCGTCGCCGTCGCCGAAGCCCCCGGCTTTCTCCAGGCGGTAGAAGGGCGTCACCTGGCCCAGCGTCGCCCGCAGATAGACGGGCACCCGCGCGCGCAGGTCGAAGCCGTCAAGCTGGGGCGCGGTCATCGCGGCCTCGATGGCGTCCAGACGGGCGACCTTGGCGGTGAAGGCGCCCTCGAACAGGCTGTGCGTCTGGCGCGAGGTGGTGAAGCCTTCGGGGTTGGGCGTGTTCCGGTCCCAGCCGTTGTAGTGGATGGTGGTGTGGTGGGGCTGGGAGCCGTCGCCGATGTAGTGGCCCAGCACGCCCATGTCGCGCAGGATCAGGGCCTCGCGGCGCTCGCGATCGACGCGGTACCACTCCTTCCTCGCCGGATCGGTCTCGCGCGCCTCCTGGGCGTTCAGCACGCGCCAGTAGGCGAAGTCGCGCACCAGGTTCTGATAGCCGTCCCAGATGGCATACGGCAGGTAGCCCGCGTCATTGACGTCCAGGCCGGCGGTCGTGAGGGCGGCGTCGTATTCCGACTTCAGGCGCGGCAGGGCGTCGATCGACGGGCCCGCGGCGCTCATGATGAAGCCGTTGTCGTCCATGTCCACGAAGTGGGCCGTGTCCCGCTCGCGGTCGTGCGGCTGGCCGCCGCCCTTCCAGCGGTCCGGCTCGCGCGCCAGTTCGCCGATGTCGGCCGCCGCGCCCGGCGTGCGCAGGAAGGCGGGCATGTCGTCCGGCAGGGCGCGCACCGCGGCGATCCCGATCAGCCGGTGGCCGGTGTTGCCCCACGCCTGCACAGCGGCGGGAACGGCGACGGCGGCCAGCACGCAGACGGCGGCGGCGGCGAGGGCGAAACGCTTCATGGGGCAAGGTCCGGATTGTGGATGTGACCGCGTTAGATCGCCCTCGCGGCGGCGTCCAGCGGCTTCTTGCGGCACCAGCTTGACCGCAGCCTCGCGCCCGCCCTAACGCTGGTCATCCCTGTTGTGAGGTCCGTCGTGTTCAAACGTTCCCTGTTGCTGGCCGCCGGCCTGATCGCCCTCGCCACCGCCGCCCAGGCCCAGACCGTTGCGGCGCCCGCCGCGGCGCCGGCGCCCCTGGTCGTCGATCAGGCCCGGGTCGAGGCGCACGAGGCCTTCCTCGCGGGCGACGCCCTGCGCGGCCGCGGCAGCGCGACGCCGGACGAGGCCGTCGCCGCCGCCTATGTGGCGGCCCGCTTCGCCGAATACGGCCTCAAGCCCGCGCCGGGCATGAGCAGCTATCTGCAGACCGCCGGCGTCGTCCGCCGCGAGCCCATCCCGCCCAGCCGCCGCGCGCGCTGGGAAGTCATCGCTCCCGAAGGCGCCGAACGCATCACCACCAACGCCATCGGCTGGCTTCAGGGCTCGGACCCGTCGGCGGGCGTGATCATGATCTCGGCCCACCTGGACCACCTCGGCGTCCGCGACGGCGTCATCATGCACGGCGCCAACGACGACGCCTCCGGGGTCGCCGCCGTGCTGGAACTGGCCCGCACCCTGGCCGGCGGCGAGCAGCCGAAGCGCAGCATCCTGTTCGTCTGCTACGGCGCCGAGGAGATGGGCCTGCTCGGCTCCCTCTGGTTCGCCCGCAACCCGCCGGTGCCGATTTCGGACATCGTCGCCAATCTCGAGATCGAGATGATCGGCCAGCAGGACCCCAACATGCCCGCCGGCGTCATGATGATCACCGGCTTCGAGCGCTCCAATTTCGGCCCGGCCCTGAAGGAGCGCGGCGCCCTGATCGCGCCGGACATCTATCCGGACCAGCATTTCTTCGAGCGCTCGGACAACTATCAGCTGGCCCTGCAGGGCGTGGTCGCCCACACCGTGTCCGGTTGGGCCACCATCCCGAGCTACCATACGGCCGACGACACCATCGCCAACCTGGACATCCCGTTCATGACCCGGGCGATCCAGTCCCTGGTCGAGCCCATGCGCTGGCTCGCCTCCAGCGACTTCAAGCCCGACTGGGTCGAAGGCGGCCGGCCCCAACCGCGGCAGTAGGGGTCAGGCGATCCCGAACGCCGCCTCGGTCCGTCCGACCCACGCCCTGACCGCCGGATAGGCTGACAGATCGAAATCGCCCTCGTGCGCCACTCGCGTGTAGGCGACCAGCGCCAGGTCGGCGAGCGAAGCCGCCTCGCCCGCCAGCCAGTCGCGCCCGGCCAGCCCCGCCTCCATCCGGGCAAGGGCCGCCTGGCCGCGCTCGATCAGGCGCGGCTCGATCTCGTCCGCGCCTTTGCCCGCGAGGGCGCGCTGGAACCGGACGACGGCGATATAGGGCTCGTGGCTGTACTGTTCCCAGAACAGCCATTCGAACATCCTGGCCCGGTCGTAGGGATCGGCGGGGATCAGCGCCGTCCCCTCGCCCATGTGGACAAGTATGGCGTTCGACTGCGCCAGCGCCCGACCGTCCTCCAATACAATCGTCGGCGTCTGTCCCGCCGGGTTCAGGGCCAAAAACTGTGGAGATCGGGTCACACCGGTTGTGACATCAGTTTCGACCCAGCGATAATCACGCCGCAACCAGTCGAGCAACCACTTGACCTTCAAACAGTTGCCGGAACGAATATCGCCATAGACAGTAAGCATCGTTCACCAGCAAAGAGTTTGTAACCTGCGAATACAGCTTACAGACTTGTCATCATCAGCCAAGCCCGGTTGCGCTTAACCATCCAGAAGCCCCACTTATCCACGGGCGATCCGGACAGGAGGTCGCACCTGGGCGCGAATGTCTGTCTTTTGACACAATTGGAAACGAAAAGCCCCTCGCCGGACAAGTCGGGGCCGGTGATTCCGCGAGTCTGTTCATGCTCGGCACTGCCGCCGCGTTCGCCCTGCTTTGGGCGATGGCCTTCCCCGCCCAGGCGGACGTCACGGAAGATCCGGTCTCCTACGAAGCGGCGTCGTCGCAATCGTGGGGCGCTGAGGAAACCTCCGCGACCCATGAAGGTTCCAACGACGGCGCCGTGGTCGAGCTGACCTCCGAACAACAGGCCCTGATGGACGGCGACGCCCGCTGGAGCGCCTCGGCGCGCCTCTATCACGCGGGCGGCGGCGGCGCGACGGGCAACGACAGCCTCGGCTGCCGTCCGGTCGCCATGCGCACTGTCGCCGTCGACCCCCGCTACATCCCGCGCCGCAGCGTGCTGTTCATCCGCGAGACGGTCGGCCTGCGCTTGGCCGACGGCACCATCCACGACGGCTACTGGTACGCCTCCGACACCGGCGGCGCGATCAAGGGCCAGAAGATCGACCTGTATACCGGCCACGGCCGCGGTTCGATGCAGCAGGCCATGCGCCTGAACATGCGCACCCTGACCATCGCCGACGCCGGCCGTTTCGACGGCTGCCCGCCTTCGTGGGACGCCGCCCCCAGCCGTGCTCCGCTGATGGCCGCCTCGGCCCGCACCACCGGCGCGTCCAACTAGACACGCCGGGCCGACCTGACACCGATTTAATGTGACTCCCTGCTACACCTGTAACATGCTACATATGTAGCAGAGTACAGGAGGTCGCCGTGATCGAGTCCCTGCCCCGCCGTGAGCGCGAGGTGTTCGAGGTGCTGTGCGGGCTGGAGTCCGCCACGGCCAGCGCCGTCCGCGCCGGCCTCAGCGATCCGCCCAGCGACTCCGCCGTTCGCACCCTGCTGGGTCGGCTGGTCGCCAAGGGGCTGATCGTCCACCGCACGGTCAACCAGGCCTATGTCTATGCGCCCGCGCCCGCGGCGTCCTCGGTCGCCGAGGGCGCGCTGCAGCGGCTGGTCCGCACCTTCTTCGACGGCTCCGCCGCCAGCGCCGCCACCGCCCTGCTCGGGATGGCGGAAAGCCTGAAGGACGAAGAACTCGACGCCCTTCAGAAGGCCATAGATCAGGCGCGGGAGCGGGGGCTGTGAGCGCCGCCGTCCTGTTCGACCTGGCGTGGAAGTCCGGGGTGGTCGCCGCCGCCGTCCTCGCCGCCGCGGCCCTGCTGCGATCCCGCCCGGCCGCCGAGCGCGTGGCCCTGCTGCGGCTCGGCGTGGTGGTCGTCCTGGCCCTGCCCCTGCTGACGACCGTCGTTCCGGCCCTGCGGATCCAGACCCCCGCCCTCGCTCGCCTCGAGCCCGCATCGGCCGCCGCTCCCGCCGTCGCCCCAGCGCCTGCCCCTCTCCCTTCCATCGCCACCGCCGCTCCGCCCCGCCCCGCCGCTGCGGTGGCGTCGGCGCGCGCCGCGCCTCCGCACCGCATCACCCCGCTCGCCATGCTCGGCGCCGTCTGGGCGGCAGGCGTCGGCGTCCTGCTGCTGCGCCTGCTGGGCGGGGTGGCCGCGCTGACCCTGTGGACCCGCCGCGCCGATCCGGTAAGCGATCCGGCCTGGCGCGCGGCGCTGGACCGCGCCGTCGCCGGCGGCCGGCGGCCACGCCTGAAAGTCTCGTCGCGCATCGCTTCGCCGCTGAGCTGGAGCTGGCCGCGCGGCGTCATCCTGATCGATGAAGAAACGCTGTCGCGACCTGAGCGCGCCGACGCCGTGCTGACGCACGAAATGGGCCATATCCGCCATTACGACTGGCTGTTCCTGATGCTGTCGCACGCCGTCGTCGCCGTGCAGTGGTTCAACCCCTTCGTCTGGCTCCTTCAGAAGGAACTGGCGCGCCAGTCCGAGCACGCCGCCGACGCCTGGGCCGTGCGCCGCATCGGCCGGACCGATTACGCGGGTGCCCTGGTCGCCATGGCCCGGAGCGCACGCCCGCACGCCGCGCTGGGCATGGCGGGACCGACCGCCAGCGACCTGGCGCGCCGGGTCGCCGCCATCCTGGATGCGTCTTCTCGCGGCAAGGGTCGTCCGTGGTCGACCGCCGTGGCCGCTGTCGCCTTCATCGGCATGGCCGGTCCGTTGGCGGCGCTGGAGTGGACGCCCGAAGCCCTGCCCGCGCCCCTGCGTCCCGCCGCCGCTCCGATGTCTGGCCCCGCCGCTTCCGCCGCTCCCACCACCGCCGCGGCCGTCGTCGCCCTGCTGCCCCAGGGCCTCACGGCTCCTTCCGACGCGAACCCGGCGACGCCCCTGACCCCGGACACCCTCGCCGTCCTGATCCGCCAGCGTGATCGCGGGCTGGAGATGTTCGAGGCCGGCGCTCGCACCCTGGAGGCCGGCGCGGACCAGATCAGCCGGCGGGTTCATCTGGTCCCCGAGCCGGAGGAACGCGCCGAAATGCTCGAGGAGGCCAACGCGCTGAGGGCGGAAGCCGCGAGTTTGCGCGCGCAGGCCCGCGATCTGGCCGCCCGCGATCCCGCCACCCTGAAACCCATGTCGGAGGAGGAGGAGCGTGAGATGGCCGCCGAGCTGCAGGGTCTGCTCGCCCTGTCGGCGCAGATGGGCATGGATCTGCCGGTGAACGCCAATATCCCCGTGGGTGTAGAGGCCGGCGCCGCCCTGCCTCTTCCCGTCCCGCTCGTGATGCCCGCCGCTCCGCCGCAGGCCCGCGAGGGACTCGCCGCCGGCCTGCGCGAGGGGGCCGGACGAACGCGCGACCAGGCCGCCCGGATGGACGCGGAAGCCGCACGGATCGAGCTGGATCGGTCCCAGCCGCAGGAGGCGGCCGATCACGCCGTCAACCTTCGAAACGACGCCTCCGCCCTCCGCCGGCAGGCCGACGATCTTGAACGGCAGGCCGCCGACGTGATGTCCGACTGACCTGATGCCCGCTCCCTGATCCCCTTCGTCCGCGCCGCTTCCACGGCGTCACGCCACCCCCTTGCCTGACGGCAGGATCTTCCCCCCAAACCGGAGATACCCGATGCGATCCCTCGCCATCGTTTGCGGGCTGCTGCTCGCCGCCTGCCCCGCCACCGCCGCCCTGGCCCACGACGACGCGCCCGCCCCGCAGGCCCGCTTCGTCTACGGTGACCTGAACCTGCGCCGACCGGCGGATCAGGACGAACTGGTCGGTCGCGTCGCCCGCGCCGCCGCCGACTATTGCCGCGACCACGCCGAAGTGGTCACGCCCCACCACCGGCGTGCGAATGCGCGATACTGTCCGGCCACCATGCGGGTGCAGCTGATGTGGGCCATGTCCCCGTCCGTCCGCCAGGCCTATGACGCAGGCTGGCGGCGGCGGCCTTGAGCGCGCCGGGGCGTTCCTCTTTTAGAACTTCCGCTTGCCGGAGACCGTCTCGAAGAACATCCGCCAGTCGCCCATCAGGCTCCACAGCGGATATGTGAAGGTCGCCGGCCGGTTCTTCTCGAAGAAGAAATGGCCCACCCAGGCGAAGCCGTAGCCGACCACCGGCATCAGCAGCAGCCACCATGGGTTCAGCGTCGCCACCGAAAACACCAGTATCCCCAGCACCAGGGCGCTGCCCACGATGTGGATCCGCCGGCACGTCCGGTTGGAGTGCTCGTGGATGTAGTGGGGATAGAACTGGCTGAACGACTGGTAGCGTTCGCCGGGGGCGGGCTGGCTGGTCATGGGGGCGAAGGTTCCGCCCGGAACGCCGTGGGGTCAAGCGCCGCCCGTTCACCATCCCTGTCAGCCGCCGGGTAAGGCCTTGCCCCTCATGATGGCGGCCTCGACAGGAGCATCTCTATGCAGGCCTTCGCCATCGCCGCCTCGGGCGTCGCCGACGCCACGGCCCGCTTCGCCGCCAGCGCGGAACGCACCGCCCGCGCGCCTTTGGACGATCTGGCTGGCGAAAGCGTCGAGCGCATCGAGGCCGAAATCGCGCTGAAGGCCAATGTCGCCGTACTGAAGACCGCCGATGAGATGTATGGCGGGCTGCTGGACATTCTGGCCTAGACCTCGGCGGGCTCCGGCCCGAACAGCCGCCGGATCATCGGCCAGATGTTGGCCAGGGCCGAGAAGAAGCCGACCACGCTCGAAATCCACTGGAACGCCGTCCACACCCAGCCGAACAGGTCGCCGTCGCCGATGGCCTCGCTGATCGGGAACAGCAGCCGCGCCACCCCGATCTGGAAGGCGGCGTAGGCCTGCGAATATTCGATGGACCGGTCGGCGAAGAAGGCGATGGCCACCGCAGCCGACACCGGCGCCCACAGCAGCGGCAGGGCCAGCACAGCCGCCAGGACCAGCACCGCCAGCTTGGTCCCCAGGGTCTCGCGCGACAGCAGGCTGGTGATCACGCCCCCTCCGAGGCCCAGCACCACCCCGACCATCACCGCCGGCAGCACCAGGTCCGCCGCGTCGATCAGGTCCACGAACACCGCCGCCAGCCAGACACCCGCCCCCGCCAGCAGGAAGCCCCCCACCCACAAGGCGGCGTACTGTCCCAGACGGCGTTTCAGATGAGCCAGACTGACCATGGCGACGACTCCGCGAGGCGCCGAGCATGGCGCGACCAGGCGTCCAAGTCCACTTGCCGAACAGCGGTCTGAAGGTCAGGCGCCGGCCTTGGGCGGCAGTTCGAAGAAGTCCGTAAATCGCTCGAACACCGCCGGATCCCCCTCCACGACCACCTCGCCCGAAGCCCGCAGGTCGTCCAGCGCCCGAAAGCCGTAGACCATCGCCGCCACGTCCGACGGCCGCGCGGTCAGCACGACCTGCGCCGTCCCCGCCACGCCCCGTTCCGCGGTCAGCACGCCATCCGCAACCGTCACGACGAACTCTTCCGGGCCGAAACGGAAGCCGATCGACAGGCAGACGTCGCCCGCCTTGTCGGCGTCGAACATCGTCTTCAGCGACAGCATCATGGAGACGGAGCTCAGCGGCAGGGTCGGGTCATGCATCGGCGACCGCGCCGCCCATTTGCCCAGCGCACCGACGATCGGCTCGGCCTCCCGGCCCCAGTCGGTCAACTCGTAGACCTGCACCGAGGCGGGCGGCGGCAGACGGCGCTTCACGAGCAGCCCGACGGCCTCCAGCCCCTCCAGCCGCTGCGTCAGCACATTCGCGCTCAGCCCCGGCAGGCCAGCCTTCAGGTCTCCGAACCGCTTGGGGCCCAGCATCAGCTCGCGCATCACCAGCAGCGCCCAGCGTTCGCCGACCAGATCCAGCGCGTGCGCGGTCCCGCAGGCGTCCTCGTAACGCCGCGGCGTCTGCTTAGTTATCTTTTCTAACTTCATGCTTGCGTTTAATAACATTCCGAGTCAGGTTTCTCAAGCCGCAAGACGCCGGCGCAAGAAAGAAGCGCCGCCCGCCGCGCTCAAAACCCCAGGAGAGAGACATGCCCTTCCTCGACATCACCGTCATCCCCGTGCCGACCGCCAAGAAGGACGCCTACCTCAAGCACTCCACAGTGATGTCGCCCCTCTTCCGCGAACAGGGCGCCCTGTCGGTCACCGAGACCTGGGGCGAGGACGTGCCCGACGGCAAGGTTACGGACTTCAAACGCGCCGTCGCCCTGCAGGACGGCGAAACCGTCGCCGTCGGCTGGATCACCTGGCCCGACAAGGCGACCCGCGACGCGGGCTGGGAAAAGCTGATGCAGGACGAGCGCATGATGGGCGGGGACGAGCCGCCGTTTGACGGCAAGCGCATGATCTTCGCCGGCTTCGACGTCATCGCGGAGAACTGAGACGCCCTGCGGTAGCGTCCCCTCGTGTCGTGAGGACGCTACCGTCGCCTACCGGCAGAACTGCGTGTCGGTCGCCTCAAGGTGGAGGTGGTCGGCGTGCACGGCGTTGTAGTCGGGGCTGAGCGTGGTGCCGAAGATGCGGCAGGCGTCGTCGCGGATGCGGCGCAGGAACCGCTGCTCGGCCTCGTCGCCGCCGAACCAGCGGTCCTTGACGCTGATCCGCCGCCCGTCGCGCAACCGCACCCCCGCGAAATCCAGCGCCGCCGCCTGCGAATGGGCGCTGATCCGGGTGCTGACGCCACCGTTGTTCACGTTGCGACAGGCGTAGGCGCCCATGTGGTCGATCTGGACCACGTCCGAGCCCAGGATTTCGCGCGCCGCCGGCTCGAGCGACTGCCGCCGCCAGACGCTGAGCGCCAAGGCGGTGCGGCAGGTCATCTCGATGTCCCCCGGCTGCGTCCGCGCCACCGTGCCCAGGTCGGGGCCGAGAACCCCGCCCGCGACCAGTCCGCAGGCCTGGGGATCGCCCTTGTCCGGCACGGGCCGGAAGGTCACCCGCGCCGCCGTCAGCTGGGCCACGCACTGGCTCAGGTCGGCGCTTTCGCGGATCACGGCCGAGCGGGTGCCGCCGCCGATCGGCTGATCAATCAGGGCCCCCACCAGCGGCGCCTCGGTGCGGGACGGCGCGGCCGGATAGGGCGTCGGCGTGCGTCGGGGCTCGGGCATCATCGGGCTGCAGCTCGCCAGCAGGACGAGGGCGGTCAGGGCGAGCGGAAGGGAGCGCATGGCGCCGGAGTCTAGGGTGATTTGCCGCCGCTGGGGATCACCAACCCGCGACCCTGATCCCGGCAGCGGTCCGAGCAGAACTTCACCTGATCCCAGTCCCGCGCCCACTTCCTGCGCCAGCTGAACGGCAGGCCGCAGGCGGCGCAGGCCTTGGTCGGCAGGTCGGCCTTGGCGGGCGCGCGGCCCAGATTGACGTGCTTGCGGCTCATGCGGGGCCAGAAAAAGGGGCGGCTCTTTCGAACCGCCCCTTCGTCAATCTCAACTGTCCAGGAAGGACCGCAGCTTCCGCGACCGGCTCGGGTGCTTCAGCTTGCGCAGCGCCTTGGCCTCGATCTGGCGGATCCGCTCGCGGGTCACGCTGAACTGCTGGCCGACCTCTTCCAGAGTGTGGTCGGTGTTCATGCCGATGCCGAAGCGCATCCGCAGGACGCGTTCCTCACGCGGGGTCAGCGAGGCCAGGACACGGGTCGTGGTTTCGCGCAGGTTCGACTGGATGGCGGCGTCGATCGGCAGGACGGCGTTCTTGTCCTCGATGAAGTCGCCCAGGTGCGAGTCTTCCTCGTCGCCGATGGGGGTCTCCAGCGAGATCGGCTCCTTGGCGATCTTCAGGACCTTGCGGACCTTCTCCAGCGGCATGGCCAGCTTTTCGGCCAGCTCTTCCGGGGTCGGCTCGCGGCCGATCTCGTGCAGCATCTGGCGGCTGGTGCGGACGATCTTGTTGATCGTCTCGATCATGTGCACCGGGATGCGGATGGTCCGCGCCTGGTCGGCGATCGAGCGGGTGATCGCCTGACGGATCCACCAGGTGGCGTAGGTCGAGAACTTGTAGCCGCGGCGGTACTCGAACTTGTCGACCGCCTTCATCAGGCCGATGTTGCCCTCCTGGATCAGGTCCAGGAACTGCAGGCCGCGGTTGGTGTACTTCTTGGCGATGGAGATCACGAGGCGCAGGTTGGCCTCGACCATTTCCTTCTTGGCCTGACGGGCTTCGCGCTCGCCCTTCTGGACCGTCTGGACAATGCGGCGGTAGTCGTCGATCGGCAGGCCGGCCTCGGTCGCCACGGCGGCGACGTCGGCGCGGATCTGGGCGATCTGGCCGGATTCATTGTCGCTGAACTTGGTCCAGCGGACGCCCATTTCCTTGACGTTCTCGGCCCAGTTCGGATCCAGTTCCTTGGTGAAGTAGGCCTTCAGGAACTCGGGACGCGAGATGCCGTAGCTGTCGGCCAGGCGCAGCAGGCGACCTTCCAGCCCCATCAGCCGCTTGTTGATCGCGTACAGCTGCTCAACCAGCGCCTCGATGCGGTTGTTGTTCAGCTTCATCGTCTTCAGGCGGCCCGAGATGGTCGCCGTCAGGGTGTCGTAGGCCTTCTGGTCCTTGGCCGTCAGGATCTCGCCCTTCAGACGGGCCTCGACCAGCTTGTCCTGCAGCTTGCGGAAGCCGCCGAAGTCCGACGCGATGGCGTCCAGCACTTCCATGACGCCGTCGCGCAGCTCGGCTTCCAGCGCCGAGATCGACATGCCGCCGCCGTCGTCGAAATCCTCGTCGTCGTCGTCGGATTCCGGCTTCTCTTCGCCTTCAGCCTTTTCCTCGACCTCTTCCTCAACGGCCTCGCCAGCCGGCGGCTGGTTGTGCGGCAGGGACGAGGGATTCAGCACGCCGTAGGTGGCGTCCAGGTCGATGACCTCGCGCAGCAGGATGCGGTTGTTGGCCAGCTCGTCGCGCCACACCATGATGGCTTCGAAGGTCAGGGCGCTTTCGCACAGACCCGAGATCATGGCGTCGCGGCCGGCTTCGATCCGCTTGGCGATGGCGATTTCGCCCTCGCGGCTCAGCAGCTCGACCGAACCCATCTCGCGCAGATACATGCGCACGGGGTCGTCGGTGCGGTCATAGGCGGCCTTGGCCGGCGTCTCGGCGACGTTGGTCTCGGCGCGCTCGGCGACTTCGCCGCCCTCGCCTTCCTTCTGCTCGGCGTCTTCCTCGGCCTCAACGACGTTGACGCCCATCTCGCTGAGCATGGCCAGGGTGTCCTCGATCGCGTCGGGGGTCACCTCTTCGGACGGGAGGACCTTGTTCAGTTCCTCCATCGTCACATAGCCCTTGGCCTTGGCTTGCTTGATGAATTTCTTGACGCCGGCGTCGGTAAGGTCGAGCAGCGGGCCGTCGCTCTGAACTTCGGCTTCCTGCGTCTCGGTCTGGGCGCTCATTCAGTCTCTTCTCCGCGGGGAGGGCTGATCAGGCCCGCCGCCAATACAACGTGTGGCGAGCTCGTTTGGTTACGAACTCGAACTGTCTTCCCAAATTTCTCCGGTCTTGATCGCGCGACGCAACGCATCCCGCTCGGCCTTCAGCCGGCGAAACGCCTCGTCCTGCCCCGGCACGCTACGCGCCGAAGACAGGGCGTCTTCCAAGGCGGCGACACGGGTTAACGCGTCAAACGCCTGCGACCATCGGATCCTCGTCTCGCCGAGGGGCTTGTCTGCAGCCAGGAAAGGCGCGCCGGACTTTGCCGCCGCCTTCTCGACCTCACGCATTAAGACGTCATGACCCGATTGCGCCAGATGGCGACGGAGCGCCGCAGAGTCAAGGTCCTGACCCGAGAAGCGCAATCGAACCATCTCCTGCGCCAATCCATCCAGCGACGGATCGCCGAAGCCGTGGGAGGCGATCGCCTCCAGATGGTCGTCCATTCGTTCGGGGTCGTCGATGGCGCCGTGGGCCAGGGCGGCGGCGACGGGTTCGATGGCGCGGCTCAGCGACTGCATGGCCTGGGCGCCCTCCACGGTCTGACCCAGCTTGGGCGGCGGACCGCCGAAACGACCCTTTCCATATGAGCCCTGCCCGTAGCCCTGCTGACCCTGCGGCGGACGGCGCGAGGGGAAGGCCGCATCGAACCGCTCGAACATGTCGCGGCGGTACTGTTCGGCCAGATCCTTGTCCTGGATGGCTGAGGCCTGCTGGCGCAGCCGGCCCTTGAAACCGGCCCGGCGCTCGGGCGAGTCCAGCGGCTCGGCCTCGGCCTCCTTCTGGAACAGCACCTCGGCGAACGGTTTGGTCATCGCCAGCGCCTGCCGCAGGGCCGGGGCGCCGCGGTCGCGCAGGATGTCGTCCGGATCCTGGCCGCCTTCCAGCAGGGCGAAGCGGAACGAGCGGCCGGGCTTCAGCTGCGGCAGGGCCCGGTCGATGGCGCGATAGGCCGCCCGCCGTCCCGCCGCGTCGCCGTCGAAGCAGAGCACCGGCTCGGCCGACACGCGCCACAACCGCTCCATCTGTTCTTCGGTCAGGGCCGTGCCCATCGGCGCCACGGCCGGGATGCCCGCCCGCTGGCAGGCGATCACGTCCATATAGCCCTCGACCACGACGATGCCCTGCTCGCCCCGGGACTCGGCGCCCAGGATGCGGCGCGCCTCAGGCAGGCCGTACAGGGTCGCGCCCTTGTGGAAGAGCGGGCTCTCGGGACCGTTCAGATATTTGGCCCGGTCGTCCGGGTTCATCGCGCGCCCGCCGAAGCTGACGATCCGTCCCCGGGCGTCGAGGATGGGGAACATCAGCCGGTCGCGGAACCGGTCGTAGGGCTGGCCGCCGCCCTCGGGCGAGATCAGCATCCCGGCCTCGACCAGATCGCCCGGCTTGGCGCCGCGCTGGACCAGGGCCTGCTTCAGCCCCTCGCGGTCGTTCGGCGCATAGCCGAGGCCGAAGCGCTCCCACTGGTCCTCGGGCAGGCCGCGTTTCTCCAGATATTCGCGCGCCGCCTTGCCCGTCGATCGGCGCAGATTGGCCGCGAACCATTTCTGGGCCAGGTCCATCCAGTCGTTCAGCCCCTGCCGCTTCTGCTCGCGCTCCTGCGCCTGCGGGTCCTCGGCGGGCAGCTGCATCCCGGCCTCCGCCGCCAGCCGCTGCACGGCCTCGACGAAGCTGAGCCGCTCGGTCTCCTGCAGGAAGCTGATGACGTCGCCGTGCTTGCCGGAGCTGAAGTCGTGGAAGAAGCCCTTGTCGTCGTTGACGAAGAAGGACGGCGACTTCTCCTTCGAGAAGGGCGACAGGCCGACGTATTCGCGTCCCTGACGCTTGAGTTTCACCGACCGTCCGATGATGTCGGACGGGCGAAGGCGGGCCTTCAGTTCCTCGATGAAGCGTTCGTCAAAGCGCACGGTCGCCTTATAGCGCGCGACTCAGCCAAACGGGGCGATTTACCTTTCGTTAACCAAGAAGGCAAAATGGCGACGCTAAGAGGCTGATTCAAAGCACAATTTTCGGGAACAATCCACAGGCCTTGTGGATTAACCACGCAACCGTCCCAGAAACGGGACGGGACCCGCCGGTTTCGCAGCGGACGCTGCGGGGCCGCCCGGATTGAAAGCCGCCCATGTTCATCGCCATCGCCCGCCCGGCGGTGGAGCCCGAAGGCCCCGACGCCGTCGCCGTCCCCGGTTCCCCCGCCATCCCCTCCGCCTCGCCGCGCGCCCTGCATGCCCGATTGCTGCAGAACGCCGCGCTCCGGCGGATGCGCGGGCTCGAGAGACGCCGGAACAACCGTCCCGAGGACGCCGACTACTGGCTGCACGCCGCACCGGTCGCCGTGCGCAAGGCCAGCGCCCTGCGGGAAGCCACCGGCTTCCTCCCCCTGCCCTGACCTGCGGCGACGCGTCTCGCCTCGCTGCCAGGGCTAGGCGCCGTCGCCGCGCCGGTGTTCTCTCCGGCAACGCTGAGGGGGAACCAGCCATGAAGACCGTCATCGCCGCCGTCGCCGCCGTCCTGATCGCCACGCCTGTCGCCGCCCAGGACATCGCGGGGCCTGTCGCCGCCGCCGTCGATCAGTTCGGCCAGAGCATGGCGGAGTCCATGGCCGGCGGGCCGGGCGTCTTCGTCACCGCCCAGGGTCGCGCGCCCCTGCCGGACGCCGGCGCCCTGCCGATGACCCTGACCATCAAGGGCGAGGGCAAGACCGCCGCCGAAGCCGTCGCCGACCGCAACGCCCAGCTGGACCGGGTCCGCTCGGCCGCCAACAATTTCGACGTCGCCATCGAGGTCGGGACCACGACCTATTCCATCTCCGAGGGGACCGGTTGGACCGAGGCCTCCGCCTACGCCGGGGCCATGGACGCCGCCGCCGTGGCCGAGGCCGCCGCCGAAGCGGCTGTCGCTGTGGACGCCGCGGGCGATGCGGCTGAAGAGGCGCCCCCTGCCCGCACCGTCACCGCCTCGGTCCAGGTCAAGATCGTCCGCCCCAACGAAACCCGCCTGCCCGCCTTCGTCGACGCGCTGGTGGACGCCGGGGTGACCGATCTGGACGACAGCCTGAACGGCATGAACCTGGGCCAGATGCAGCCCTTCCTGTCGCTGATGGGGCTGGATACGGCCCGCGATCCGGGTGAGGCCGTGTGGAACGCCGCCACCGCCGACGCCATCGTCCGCGCCCGCGCCCAGGCCGAGACCATCGCCGCCGCCTCGGGCCGCCCGCTGGGACAGGTCCGCTACGTCTCGGTGCTGCTGCGCTCGCACGACGGCGAGGACGCCCTGGTCAGCGTCGCCGTTCGGTTCGGACTGGAGTGACAAAACTCTCCCTCCCCCTCGTGGGGAGGGATGTCGTCGCATCAGCGGCGACAGGGTGGGGTTCGTATCAGAGCGCTCGGTTCCCAACCCGTCCCGCTGCGCGGTCCACCCTCCCCAGGAGGGGAGGGAGAATTCCCTACTTCATCGAATCCGCGAAGCGCTGGAACAGATAGAGGCTGTCGGTCGGTCCCGGCGAGGCTTCCGGGTGGTGCTGGACGCTGAACACAGGACGGTTCTTCAGGGCGATGCCGCAGTTGGTGCCGTCGAACAGGCTGACGTGGGTCTCCTCGACCGCGTCGGGCAGGCTGTCGCGATCAACGGTGAAGCCGTGGTTCATGGACACGATCTCGACCTTGCCGGTCGTCAGGTCCTTCACCGGATGGTTCGCGCCGTGGTGGCCCTGGTCCATCTTCACGGTCTTGGCGCCCAGAGCCAGCGCCAGCATCTGGTGGCCCAGGCAGATGCCGAACACCGGCTTGCCGCTGTCGACCAGCTTCTTGATCTCCGGCACCGCATAGACGCCCGTCGCGGCCGGATCGCCCGGACCGTTCGACAGAACGACGCCGTCCGGATTGCGGGCCAGGACCTCTTCCGCCGTCGTCGTGGCCGGGACCACGGTGATCTTCGCGCCCGTCGAGGCCAGCGCCCGCAGGATGTTGCGCTTCACGCCGTAGTCGATGACCACCACCGTCTTGTCGGCGG
This sequence comes from Brevundimonas sp. EU05-FHT14B11, assembly GCF_058790835.1. Classification (NCBI taxonomy): domain Bacteria; kingdom Pseudomonadati; phylum Pseudomonadota; class Alphaproteobacteria; order Caulobacterales; family Caulobacteraceae; genus Brevundimonas; species Brevundimonas sp. EU05-FHT14B11. The sequence goes on along the minus strand of NZ_JBYTCY010000001.1, from coordinate 1,044,316 downwards.
CGTCGACCCGCGGATGGCCTTCCGGCCATTCCCACAGCCCCTCGTCCCACTCGAACGCCTGCAGGGTCGAGGCGGGTTTGGCCAGGTCCAGGCCGACCAGGCCGGTCCAGGCCTTGGCCTCGGCGACCAGGGCGTCGAGATCGAAGTTTCCGTCCGGATCGTGGGCGATCACGGCATGCGGCGCGCCGGTGTCGCGGATGCGGGCGGTCAGGGCGCGGGTGTCGACGCCGGCCAGGCCGACGACGCCGCGGCGCTTCATCCAGCCGTCGAAATCGCTTTCGGCGCGGTAGTTGGCCGGATCCGTCGGGACGTCGCGGAAGATCGCGCCCTTGGCCGAGGTGTCCGAGCCGCCGCCGATCTGTTCGATGTCCTCGACGTTCACCCCGACGTTGCCGACGTGCGGGAAGGTGAAGGCCAGGATCTGGCTCATGTAGGACGGGTCGGTCAGGATTTCCTGATAGCCGGTCATGGCGGTGTTGAAGACCACCTCGCCCAGCGCCGAGCCGGTCGCGCCGCAGCCGACGCCTTGGAAGATCGTGCCGTCAGCCAGCGCCAGAACGCCTGTGACTCCGGGAAGAAGGGTCTGGGTCATGGCGCGCTCCGTAAGGCCGTAATCCGGCGAACAAACGGCGGGGTGGTTAGGCCCCCTGACCCTCAGGGTCAACGCGCGATCCGGACTTTCTCAGAAACACGAACCATGCGGCGGTCATCAGGGCGACGAAACCCGCCGTCGGCAGGATGTATCCGGGCGCCGCGGCGGCCACGGCGGCGACGGCGAACACCATGCCCAGAACGGCGATGGAACGCGCGCCGGGCGTCTTCGCCAACCGGAACAGCGACAGCGCGCAGACGGCGTAGATGGTTAGGCTCAGGACTGAGGTGACGCCCACCAGCATGCCGAACTGCTTACCCAGCGTCGGCTGGCCCGACAGGATGGCGATCACGCTCATGAAGGCCGCGCCCAGCAGAGGGGTGACGATCGGCGTCCTGGTCGGCGAGCCGAAGCCCGAGGGCAGATAGCCCTGCTGCGCCGCGGCGCGCGCCGTCTCGCCGCCCATCATCGTCCAGCCGCCGATGGTGCCCAGGGTCTTGGTGATCGCGCAGACCGCGACGATTCCGGCGATCGAGGCGCCGAACACCCGCCCGGCCAGGTCGGCGTAGGGACTGGTCGAATGGGCCAGCTGGGCCACGGGAATCACGCCGAACACGGCGACCGTCGCGCTGACATAGACCAGTGTGGCCAGAAGGGCGCCGGCGACCGAAGCGCGCCGCACGTCGACGGCCGGATGACGCACCCGGTGGGACAGGGCCGCGGCGCTTTCCACGCCCAGATAGGCCCAGAAGATGATGGCCAGCGAGGCGGGCACGGTCTTCAGCAACGGCTCGCCCGACGGGCTCCATGAGGCCGCGAAGACCGCCGGATCGAAGGCGGCGACGCCCGCCGCGACGGCGATGCCGATGGGAATCAGGCCCACCACCAGCGCCACGGCCGCCAGCCACGAGGCCGTGCGGGCGCCGATGATGTAGGCCAGGGTCGCGATCCAGATCAGGCCCAGATTGCACAATGTCGCCGCGACCGGGTTCTTCAGCATCGGCCAGAAGAAACCCAGATAGCCCGTGGCGGCCACGGCCACCGCGACATTGCCGATCAGGCAGGCCATCCAGAAGGCCAGCGAGACCTGAAAGCCCGCGAACCGGCCCAGCCCCAGCTCGGCGAAGCCCGACAGGCCGTCGGCCTTCGGCGCGACCCGGCCCAGCGCCCCGAACACCAGCGCCAGCGTCGCCGCGCCCACGGCCGCCACCAGCCAGCCGATCAGGCTGGAACTGCCGGTCGAGGCCAGGCTGACGGGCAGCAGGTACAGACCCGAGCCGATCATGTTCCCGGCCACCACCAGCGCGGCCAGCCCCCAGCCCAGCTTGTGCCGGTCCGAGAGCGGGTCCTCGGGCAGCGGGATGGAGTGTTCGACGTGGCTCATGCCGCAGAGGTGCATCCGCTCAGGCCGCGGCGTCAACAGGTGTCGGACGACGAGGGTTTGCGAGTCTCATTGACCCTCCATTTACTTTGCATCATAAAGTACTTGATAAATGGAGATCCTGATGTCCTTCGCCCTGTCCGCCAGCCTTCCCGCCGCCGTCGCCGCCCTGCTGCTGGGCGCCTTCGTCCTGACCGCTCCGGCGACCGCACAGACGCCCGCCCCCACCGTCGCGGCGCCCGCCGCCCGGGCCGCCGACGTGATCATCCGCGAGGAGGGCCTCGTCGCCGAATACTTCGCCCCCGCGCCCGGAACGCAGGCCTCCGCGGGCGCCGTCATCGTCCTGGGCGGTTCGGAGGGCGGGCTGCGCGGCGGACGTGGCCTGGCCCGCCGCCTTTCCGATGCGGGCTTCGCCGCCATCGCCGTCTCCTATTTCGGCGAGCCGGGCCAGAAGCCGGTCCTGAACGAGATTCCCATCGAGCCGGTCGACCGCGCCCTCGCCTGGCTCAAGGCCCGACCGGAAATCCACGGCCCGATCGCGGTCATGGGCGTGTCCAAGGGCGGTGAACTGGCCCTGCTGACCGCCAGCCGCAATCCGGAGATCCGCGCCGTCGTCGCCGGCGTGCCCTCCCACGTCGTCTGGGCCGGCATCGATCAGACCGGCGGCGCCGTCGGCTCATCCTGGACCGCCGGCGGCCAGCCGCTCGCCTACGTTCCCTACAACATGTCCAACGGCTTCACCGGGGTGTTCAACCTGTACAACGACAGCCTGGCGACGGCCTCCGCCGAGGCGGAAATCCCGGTCGAGGCGATCAACGGCCCGGTGCTGATGATCTCCGGCCAGGCCGACGGCCTGTGGCCCTCGGCGGAGATGGCCCGGCGCGTGGAGCAACGGCTGCAGGCCCACGGCTTCCGCCACCCGGTCGTCAACCTGACCTATCCGGACGCCGGCCACGCCGTCTTCGGCGCCCCGGTCGCCGCCGATGCGCCGGGGCTGGAGCGCGCGCTCGCCCTGGGCGGCACCCTGCCCGGCCTGGTCGCTGCACGGGCCGACGGCTGGCCCCGCGTCCTGCGCTTCCTGCGCGACGCCCTGAACGGCGGCTAGAGCGAAATCGGTTGAGCTGGACGCAGTCCATCTCAGCTCAGATTTCGCTCCAGCATAATTCTGGAGCCTTATTCGCGGCATCACCGGGATCGCGAAGCGATTCCGCCTCAGCCGATCTGGCTCTAGGGGATCAGACGGTGACGGCGTCCATGCCGGCGAAGACCGCGTGGGTCGCGCCGGCGGTCTGCGCGGCCAGGCCGCGGTCGGGCCTCAGGTTCAGCAGCATGACCTGGCCGCAGACCTGACGGCCGACCCCGATCAGGGCGGCCGCATCCCGCCAGTCCCGCGCGGTCTCGTGACTGACCCCGGCGAAGTCGATCGACAGGCAGCGGCCGGGGGTCCCGGCCAGCCGCCGCACCGCCGCGATGTCGGGGGCCACGTGCAGGATCACCCCCTGGGCGTCGGTCTCGAAATGGCCGATGGCCGACTGGATCGCCTCGACGGGCGCGCTTTCCAGCCCGCCCATCACCTCGACCAGCAGGGTCCCCGGCGTGTTCTCGTGCTGCATCTCGGAGCACAGCAGCGAGAAGCGGCCGCGGCTGGTCGCCACGGTCCGCCAGAACACCGGCAGCACGCCGCTGTCGTTCTGGCCGAGGCGCAGCATGTCCAGTCCGTGACGCAGGGTCTGCAGGTCGATCCTCTGCAGGTCGGTCGCCTCCAGGGTGCGGCGGTTCAGTCCCGTCAGCGCCCGTTCCCCGCCCCGATGGCGGATTGTGCGGCGAATGCGTCGGCTGACCGGCAGTGAACGGACCAGGTCGAACACCGGCTGGGCGGCCAGGGTCACGGTCAGCTCGCGACGCGCCCGCGTGACCATGGTGAAGGTCAGGCTCTCGTACGGCGCGGCGTACGACCGCCGCCCGATGGGCTGGATCGCGTCCGGCCGATCGTCCTCGGGCGGCGCGTAGGCGCGCCGCTCCGGCGTCGTCTGCGGCGGGAGGTCCTCATCACCCCATGCCGTGGTCTCGGGCGGACCGATCCGCCCCGCTTCATTTCCCATGACCGGCTCCGTTTGCGCGGCCCCCCGGGATCTGCCTCGGGGTTGAGGCTGAACCGGGTTTGCGAACATATCCCTGACGAATGTGGTCAAGACCGCATTGACCATTAACCGCCCAGCGCCCCGCTCGACGGGCGCGCGAATCCGGTTCAGGGAACGCCGCATGAGCATCACCACTATCGGCCTCGACGCCGACGACACCCTTTGGCACAACGAGACGATCTTCCGGCTCACCCACGACCGGTTCGTCGCCCTTCTGGCCGATCACGGCGACCGCGACCTGATCGAGGGCCGCCTGGCCGAGGTCGAGCGGCGCAACCTGCGTCTCTACGGATACGGGGTTAAGGGGTTTACCCTGTCGATGATCGAAACGGCCATGGAACTGACCGGCGGAGAAGCGCCTCCGGTCGTGGTGCGCGAGATCCTGGCGGCGGGCCGCGAGATGCTGGCCCACCCGGTCGAGACCCTGCCCGGCGTTGACGAAGCCCTGGCGGCCTTGTCGGAAAAGTACCGCCTCGTTCTGATCACCAAGGGCGACCTGATGGATCAGGAGCGCAAGGTCGCGGCCTCCGGCCTGGGCGACCTGTTCGCCGCGGTCGAGATCGTGTCGGAGAAGGATAGCGGAACCTATCAGCGCGTCTTCGCTCGTCACGGGACCGGCGCGGAGGAGGCGGTCATGGCCGGCAACTCCATGAAGTCCGACGTCCTGCCCGCGCTCGAGGCCGGCGCCTTCGCGGTCCATATCCCCTACGCCATCACCTGGGCGCACGAGCTGGCCGAAGCGCCCGAGGGCCATGCCCGGTACGGCGCGCTGGAGTCGATCAGCGCCCTCCCGGACTGGATCGCCGCCCGGGCCTGACGCCCACAGTCGAGCAGGCGCGAAAAAGGGGCGGCGTCATCGACGCCGCCCCTTCGTTCCGTTCCGCGCTAGACCTTAGAAGCGGGCGCGGACGCCGCCGAAGACCGAGCGGCCGAACAGCTCGTAGGTCGAGGCCGTGCCGTTGCCGGTCAGGCCGTAAGGCATCTGCTCGTCGGTGATGTTGTTCACCCCGACGAACAGCTCGACGTTGTCGGCTCCACCGAAGCCGCCGTCGATGCGGTAGCGCACGATGATGTCGTGGTAGACTTGGCTCGGCACATAGTTCGGGTAGATCGCCTCGGCGGAGTTCACGCCCGGCTTCGGCGTGACGTCGAAGCGGGCCACCTCGTCCTCGAACCGGGTTTCCCAGGTCACGGCCAGGCCGCCGCCGTCCCAGGTCAGGCGGGACTTGTAGGACCATTCGGGGTTGCCGATTTCGCCCTTCTCGACGTCGATTTCGTCAGGACGATCAGCAAACGCGAAGAAGTCCAGCTCCTTCAGATAGTTGGCGCTCAGGCTGCCGGAGAGCCGGCCGCGCAGTCCGCCGAACAACCGCGGGTGATCCATCGCCAGGGCGTCCAGGTCGCGCTGATAGGTCAGCTCGAAATCCCAGCCCTTGGTGGTCAGCATCGCCGCGTTGATGAAGGTCGTCTCAACGAAGTCGATGTTGTTGTCGGCGCCGCGGGTGAACAGCGAGCAGAAGTTCGCGTCCAGGCCGCCCGTGGCGTCGTAGCAGTTGTTGATGATGTCCTGGGCCCCGATCGACGCGATCGCCTTGTCGATCTTGATGTCATAGTAGTCGGCCGTGAAGGTCAGACCCTGGATCCAGCGCGGCTGCAGGACGACGCCGTAGGTGAAGCTTTCGGCTTCTTCCGGATCGAGGTTCGGGTTGCCGCTGGACGTGCCGTCGATCGACGCGTTGGTGTTGGAGTTGAAGCCGCCCGGGAGACCATCGGCCGCACAGTTGGCCGCCCGATCCGGATCGGCGTTGATGTTGTTGACGTCGCAGGGATCGCTCACCGAGAAGAAGCCCGCCGTCGTCGGCAGGAAGGCCTCGGTGATGTTCGGGGCCCGAACGGCGCGCGAATAGGTTCCGCGGAACATCACATCGCGAGCCGGCGCATAGACGGCGCCGACTTTCCAGGCTTCCGCTCCACCGACCGTCGAGTAGTCCGCGTAGCGGTAGGCGCCGTCGATCGACAGGCGATAGGCGAACGGCAGATCCGCCAGCAGCGGGAGGTTGAACTCGCCGAACACCTCGGTGACGTCGAACTCGCCATAGGCGTCAGGCTGCGCGGCGCTGTCGGCCAACCCCGACTTGATGAAGGGGTCGTTGATGTTCTCGCTCGTCTCCTTGCGATACTCGAAGCCGCCGGCGAAGGCGATCGGGCCGCCCTGCAGGTTGAAGAATTTCGAGGTGTCGAAGTTGAACAGGCCGGTCACCACCTCTTGGGTGATGGTGTGGTTCCGGGTCGCCTCGTAGGTCACGTAGTCGATGGCGGCCTGGGAGTTCTGGCGGCCGAACGGGTTGAACGCCACGCAGGGTTCCGAGGTCTGGTCGGGACCAGGCGTCATGTTGCGGCAGACGACCTCGCCGGTCGGCAGACGGATCGCGTCGATCGCCGCGGCGTAGTTGCCCGGGATCATGCCGCCCGTGGCGTCGAACCGGTTCTGGGTCTCACCGTAGTTGTACGACAGATCCCAGTCGAAGTCGGCGAAGCCGGTCTCGAACGTGCCGCGCAGGCCGGTCACGACACGATAGGTCTCACGCGAGATATTGTTCACCCGCGAGCCCATGTCCGCGTTGAAGCGGCCGAAGGTGATGTCGCGGCCGGCGATGACGGCGGCCAGCTCCGGGGTGATGAACGCATTGTCGGGCTGGATCAGGTAGTCGCCGAACGTGAAGGACGGCTGGACGGAGTCCTGGATCTCGGACCGGACGAACTTGGCGTCCAGATAGCCCGTCACATTGGGAGAGAAGTCATAGCGAAGCCGGACGTCGGTCCCGTACCGATTGGTCCGGGGCACCAGCGTGACATAGTCCTCCAGCGAGGTGCAGGTCTCGCAGTCGCCGAACTGGCCGAAGGCGAAGCTGTTTTCACCGATGCGCGGCTGTTGCGGAACGGGCGACCCGTTGTTGCGCAGCGCGGTGATGATCTCGAACGTATTGGCGTCGATGATGACGCCGTTCTCGTCGAGGTAATCGGTGAGCACGTTCGGCACCAGGATCCGGTCGGGGATGCCGTCGTTCGGCCCGGTGTTCAGCGGGTTGATGATCGAGCCGTAGTCGCGCAGCGCATCGACCTCGCTGGCCATGACCCGGTCAGAGTGATCGTAGAACAGGCTGACGGTCGCGTTGGCGCGATTGTCCAGGAAGTTGCGGCCGTACACGCCGTTCAGGGACCAGGTGCGGCCGCCGCCGTCGGGAACGCCCCCGACCTGGGCGGTCATCTCGCCGCCGTCGAAGTCGTTCTTCAGGAGGATGTTGACCACGCCGGACACGGCGTCCGAGCCGTAGATGGCCGACGCGCCGCCGGTGATCACTTCGACACGCTCGACCAGCGCGGCCGGAATCGAGTTCAGATCGACCGCAGCATTGCCCGCGTCGCCGCCGACGTGACGCTTGCCGTCCACCAGGGTCAGGGTCCGCGCGGCGCCCAGGTCCCGCAGGTTCGGGAAGTTCAGGCCGCCCGAGTCGCCGAAGCTGTCGGAGTTCGCGCGAACGGTCGAGTTCGCGCTCAGCGCCGGAAGTTCCGCCAGGATCTGGCCCAGATCCTGGGTACCCGACGTCTGGATCGCTTCCTGGGAAACCGTGGCGACCGGCGTGGGTTGTTCAAGGTTAGGGCGCGGAATGCGCGATCCCGTGACGACCACCTCCCCGATTTCGGTCGCTTCATCCTGCGGAGCGGGCTGTTGACCGCCCGCATCCTGGGCGAAGGCGGGCGTAGCGAGCAGTGCGGCGGCGAGAAGGCCGCCTGTCAGCGCGGAGGAATCGCGGAGGCGATTACGGAATGACATGATTTCAGAACCCCGATGAAATGCGGCCGACTATGGCCAGACTGGTGACGCAAAGATTTGGACGCGCGCAGAAACTCCCCCCGCGAACGTCCGTTGGGCAACCCAAAGCGGCGGGAACTTGTTCCCTTCGCCTCGAGTGTGTTCGTCTTGGGAGGGAATTCCGGCAATGATTTGTCACATCAGCGACACACCCCGTGGGAACGCCCCCGGATAGCTTGAGGACCGGTCGGCGCCGGGGTGTCTTTTCGCCTTGCCGCCGACGCCCCCCTTCTCTAGACGGGCCGCTTAACCGACAACCCGAACGAAACCGCGCCGGCGCAAGCCGCGTCGGGTTCGCGCGCGCAAGGAGCCTCCCCCGCCCGTGTCCGCCTCCGACGCCAGCCATGACGAACGCGACGCCGCCGTGCGCGCGGCCCTGGCGGCCCAGGGCGACAACGGCGTCACGCCCCGGCACACGCTGTTCTACTTCTACGGCGAGGGCGACCACGACGACCTGAACGAGGTGGCGCGGCGCGCCGGCTTCGTGACCCGGGGGCAGGACGACATGACCGTTCTGGAAACGACGATCCCGGTGGACGAGACGTCGTTCGCGCCCGTTTCCTCCATGATGCAATCCTGGGCCGCGGCCTTCCAGCTCGACTACGACGGCTGGGAGTGCGCGGTCGTGACGAACTGACGATCCAAAGAAGAAGAGCCTCAGGCCCATGCCCAAACGCACAGACATCCAGTCCATCCTGATCATCGGCGCGGGCCCGATCGTGATCGGTCAGGCGTGCGAGTTCGACTATTCCGGCGTGCAGGCCTGCAAGGCGCTGAAGGCTGAGGGGTACCGGGTGATCCTGGTCAACTCCAACCCCGCCACGATCATGACCGACCCGGAGGTGGCCGACGCCACCTATATCGAGCCGATCACGCCCGAGATCGTCGAGAAGATCATCGCCAAGGAACGGCCAGACGCCCTGCTGCCGACCATGGGCGGCCAGACCGCGCTGAACACGGCGCTGGCGCTGGAAGAGTCCGGCGCGCTGGCTAAATACGGCGTCGAAATGATCGGGGCCAAGGCCGAGGTCATCGACAAGGCCGAGGACCGTCAGAAGTTCCGCGACGCCATGGACAAGCTGGGCCTCGAAAGCCCCCGCTCAAAGGCCGCCCACTCGATGGAAGAGGCGCTGGAGGGGCTGGAGTTCGTCGGCCTGCCCGCCGTCATCCGCCCGTCCTTCACCCTGGCCGGCACCGGCGGCGGCATCGCCTTCAACCGCGAGGAGTTCGAGGAGATCGTCCTGCGCGGCCTCGACCTGTCGCCCACCACCGAAGTGCTGATCGAGGAATCGGTGCTGGGCTGGAAGGAGTACGAGATGGAGGTCGTCCGCGACACGGCGGACAACTGCATCATCATCTGCTCGATCGAGAACATCGACCCGATGGGCGTGCACACGGGCGACAGCATCACCGTGGCGCCCGCCCTGACCCTGACCGACAAAGAGTACCAGCGCATGCGCACGGGCTCGATCAACGTCCTGCGCGAGATCGGCGTCGAGACCGGCGGATCGAACGTGCAGTGGGCCATCAATCCGGCCGACGGCCGCATGGTCGTCATCGAGATGAACCCGCGCGTGTCGCGGTCTTCCGCCCTGGCCTCCAAGGCCACCGGCTTCCCGATCGCCAAGGTCGCCGCGCGCCTGGCCGTCGGCTACACGCTGGACGAACTGCAGAACGACATCACCAAGGTCACGCCCGCCTCGTTCGAGCCGAGCATCGACTATGTCGTCACCAAGATCCCGCGCTTCGCCTTCGAGAAATACCCGGGCTCCGAGCCCCTGCTGGGCACTTCGATGAAGTCGGTGGGCGAGGTCATGGCCATCGGCCGGACCTTCCAGGAATCGATGCAGAAGGCCCTGCGCGGCCTCGAGACCGGCCTGACCGGCTTCAACGAGATCGAGATCGAAGGCGTGGCGGATGTCGAGGACGACGCTTCGGCGCGCGCCGCCGTCATCCGGGCGCTGGGCCAGCCGACGCCCGACCGCATCCGCGTCATCGCCCAGGCCTTCCGCCACGGCCTGACCGTGGAAGAGGTCAACGCCGCCTGTTCCTACGAGCCCTGGTTCCTGCGCCAGATCGCCGACATCGTCCGCACCGAGGGCCATGTCGTCGTGCAGGGCCTGCCGACCACCGCGACCGACTTCCGCAGGCTGAAGGCCAAGGGCTTCTCCGACGCCCGTCTGGGCCAGCTGACCGGTTCGACCGAGAAGGCCGTCCGTAAGGCCCGCCGCGCGCTGGACGTGCGCCCGGTCTTCAAGCGCATCGACACCTGCGCCGCCGAGTTCGCCTCGGCCACGGCCTATATGTACTCGACCTATGAGACGGGCGCCCTGGGCCAGGTCCCCGAGTGCGAAGCCGCGCCGTCGGACAAGAAGAAGGCCATCATCCTGGGCGGCGGTCCCAACCGGATCGGCCAGGGGATCGAGTTCGACTACTGCTGCTGTCACGCGGCCTTCGCCTTCGACGACATCGGCGTCGAGTCGATCATGGTCAACTGCAACCCCGAGACCGTCTCTACCGACTACGACACCTCCGACCGCCTCTATTTCGAGCCTCTGACCGAAGAGGACGTTCTGGAGCTGATCGACGTCGAGCGCTCGAAGGGCGAACTGATCGGCGTCGTCGTCCAGTTCGGCGGCCAGACCCCGTTGAAGCTGGCCCATGCGCTGCAGGAGGACGGCGTGCCGATCCTGGGCACCACGGTGGATTCCATCGACCTGGCCGAGGACCGCGAGCGCTTCCAGAAGATGCTCAACGACATCGGCCTGAAGCAGCCGCCCAACGGCCTGGCCCGCAGCGCCGAGGAAGCCGCGCTGAAGGCGGAAGAAGTTGGTTATCCGGTCGTCCTGCGCCCCTCCTACGTGCTGGGCGGACGCGGCATGATGATCGTCCACGACCGCGAGCAGCTGGACCGCTACGTCCATGAGGCCATGCGCGTCTCGGGCGACGATCCGGTGCTGATCGACCACTATCTGAACCGCGCCACCGAGGTGGACGTGGACGCCCTGTGCGATGACGAGACCGTCTTCGTGGCGGGCGTGCTGGAGCATATCGAGGAAGCCGGCGTCCACTCGGGCGACAGCGCCTGTTCGATGCCGCCCTATTCGCTGTCGCCGGCCATCGTCGCCGAGCTGAAGCGGCAGACCGAGGCCATGGCCCGGGCGCTGAAGGTGCGCGGCCTGATGAACGTCCAGTTCGCCATCGAGGAGCCGCACAGCGAAACCCCGCGCATCTTCGTGCTGGAAGTGAACCCGCGCGCCAGCCGCACGGCGCCCTTCGTGGCCAAGACCATCGGCCAGCCGATCGCCGCCATCGCCGCCAAGGTCATGGCCGGCGTGCCGCTGAAGTCCTTCGGCCTGGCCGACAAGCCGTACGATCATATCGCGGTCAAGGAAGCGGTCTTCCCGTTCGCCCGCTTCGCCGGGGTCGACATCATCCTGGGCCCGGAAATGCGCTCGACCGGCGAGGTCATGGGCCTGGACTGGAAGCGCGACGGCGAGGCCGACATGGCCCCCGCCTTCGCCCGCGCCTTCGCCAAGTCCCAGCTGGGCGGCGGCACCACCCTGCCGGCCGCGGGCTGCGCCTTCATCTCGGTCAAGGACGAGGACAAGCCCTTCATCCTCGACGCCGCCAAGACCCTGCTGGCCGAAGGCTTCACCCTGATCGCCACGGAGGGCACCCACGCCTACCTCGTCGGCGAAGGCCTTGAGGTCGGGCTGGTCAAGAAGGTGCTGGAAGGCCGTCCGCACATCGTTGATGCGATGAAGAACGGCGAGGTCCAGCTGGTCTTCAACACCACCTCGGGCAAGCAGTCGCTGCAGGACAGCTTCAGCCTGCGCCGCACCGCGCTGATGATGAAGATCCCCTACTACACCACCGCCGCGGGGGCCCTGGCCGCCGCCCAGGCGATCGGGGCGATCAAGGCGGGCGAACTGGATGTCCGCCCGATCCAGGACTATGCCTGACTGACAGCCTCTCCTGTCAGGATGGCGGGGGCGAAAGCCGGGACGAGCGGGATTGAGTCCGAGCCCTAGAACTCCTCCCAGCCGTCGGCGGCGGCGACCGGTTCGGACCGGCGGGCGGCGCCGCCGCGGCCGATGATTTTCAGGGCCGGAACAGGACGGGCCGCCGGACCCGGCGCCGGGGCGCGGGCCGTGGCCGGGGCCGCGTCGCCAATGCGGAAGCGGGCGACGGACGAGGCCAGGCCCTCGGCCTCCTGCGTCAGCGAGTGGCTGGCGGCGGTCGACTGCTCGACCATGGCGGCGTTCTGCTGGGTGACCTGATCCATCTGGTTGACGGCGGTGTTGACCTGCTGAAGGCCGGTGGCCTGTTCGTTGGCCGAGGCCGCGATTTCGGACACCAGGCCGTCGATCTCGGCGACGCGGCCGACGATGCGCTGCAGGGCCTCGCCGGTCTGGCCGACCAGTTTCACCCCGGTGTCGACCTGGCTGGTCGAGGCCGAGATCAGGGTCTTGATCTCCTTGGCCGCTTCGGCCGAGCGCTGGGCCAGGGCCCGGACTTCGGAGGCGACGACCGCGAAGCCGCGGCCGGCGTCGCCGGCGCGGGCCGCCTCGACCCCGGCGTTCAGGGCCAGCAGGTTGGTCTGGAAGGCGATCTCGTCGATGACGCCGATGATCTGGCTGATCTGCTGGGCCGATCGTTCGATGGCGCTCATGGCCTCGACGGCGTCGCGAACCACGATGCCCGAGGTCTCGGCGTCACCGCGCGCGCCCTGGACCACGCTGGAAGCCTGACGGGCGCCCGAGGCGGTCTTGTTGACGGTGGCGGTGATCTGATCCAGCGCGGCGGCGGTTTCCTCGAGGCTGGCGGCCTGCTGCTCGGTGCGGCGCGACAGGTCGTCGGCCGCGTGGCTGATCTCGCCCGAGCCCGAGCGGATGGCCGAGACGTTGGTGACGACAACGGCCATAGTGTCCTTCAGCGCACCCATGGCGGCGTTGAAGTCCGACCGAAGCTTTTCATACTCGACCGGCAGGTCGTCCGTGACGCTGTAGGTCAGATCGCCCTGGGCCAGTTTCTCCAGCGCGACGCCGAACGACTGCACCACCAGCGCCTGCTGCTGGGCGATCGCCGCCTCGCTGGCGGCCTTCTGGTCGCGGTCGGCCCGGGCCTTGGCCTCGACGACCTCGGCGTCAGCCTGGATTTTGGCGACGGCGGCGTCGCGGAAGACCACGACGGCGTTGGCCATCTCGCCCAGTTCGTCGCGCTGGCCGACCGCCGGCACAGTGATGCCGTGATCGCCGTCGGCGAGGCGACGCATGGCGGCGGTCATGGCCTGGAGCGGAGCCGAGACCCGGCTCAGGATCACGCGTGTGGTCACCGCCAGCACGCCCGCCGCGAACAGGGCGACGAGGCCCATGATCATCAGCGAAATCTGGAACACCCGCGCCGCGGCCGCGCCGTCCTCGCGGGCGACTCGGACCTGCAGATCGACCAAGGCCCCGATGCTGGCGCTGACGGGATCGATGGCAGGATAGAGTTCGGTCTCGACGAACTGCGCGAGCGCGGGGGCGTCTCCCGATCGCAGAATGGTCTCGAGCCGGGCGACCGCGGCGTTCGCGGCGGGCAGGCCCTCGGTCACGCTGGCGATCAGGGTCTCCTCCTCCGGCGTCATCTCCGTGGCGCTGTAGGCGTTCCAGTTCTGGGCGATGGTCGCCTTGGCGGCGGTGATGTCCTCCAGAGCCTTGGACGGGGTGATCGCGCCCGCGCGCGCCTTGTGCGCCGTATCGACGATGTTGACGGCGTACATGTCGCTGGCCGCCTTCAACTGCTGCATCGGGACGATCCGATCACCGATGATCGAGCGCATCCGGCCATCCACCATCGAGGCCGAGATCCAGCCGCTGAGGCCTATCGCCGTCATGCCGATGGCGAGGGCGCCGAGGCATGCCAGAAGGCGGGTCTTGATGGTCATCTTCATCGGGCGTCTCCCCTTGGGGTATCGCCAGGCGCGGATAGGGCGGCCCGACGCGATCCCCATCACGCACCTCAGAATGTCACCGTTATTGATTAATCGAAGATCAATGTTTCCCCACTTCTGTGCACGCAAGGTGCGTGTGCAGTAACCAAGGCTCATCACGAAGCAGGTACAAATACGTATACGCAACAACAATAGGTAGTATTGTTGAAAATATTCTCCGATCTGCACCCCCAACGAGGAAACGCTCGTGTTGATCCCCAGACAACGCGGCGGAAACGCCCCCGGCCCGGTCGCTCCCGCGCGCTCGGCGACGCTCTGGCCGTGCTGATCGGCCTCGGGCTGTCGTCCCTGTCGCGGCGCGGGGGACCGGAGTCGCCTTGAACGTCGCCGCCTCGTCCGACTATGTGGTCCCGGCCTTGCTGATCGGGTTGGCCGGGCTGGAGGGCGCCGCCTTCCTCCTGTTCGCGCATGACAAGGCGGCCGCGCGCGAACACCGGCGCCGCGTCCCCGAACAGAGCCTGTTATGGGCGGCTGTGTGGGGCGGTATCGGGGCGTGGCTGGCGTGCCAGATGCTGCGCCACAAGACGCGCAAGGAGCCGTTCCGGACGCTCCTGGCGGCGGCGGTGCTGGTTCACCTGCTGGCGGTCGGTGCGGGGGTCTGGTGGATGTCGGGCTGAGTGGCTCGCCGAAGCAGGCGCCATCAGCGCCGCGCCCGCGCCTAGATCCCGGCGCCCGGCTCCGGGTCCAGATCCGCATCGCGGCCCTCGACGATCCGCGCGGCGGCCAGGTCGGCGGTGACGTTGCCGATGGTGCGGAAGATGTCGGGGATGACCTCGACCGCCAGCAGCAGCGGCAGCACCTGCACCGGCACGCCCATCGCCAGACAGATCGGGGCGATGGAGACGAAGAAGCTGACCTGACCGGGCAAGCCCACCGTACCCACCGACACCGCCAGCGCCGTCAGCCCGCCCGCGATCCACAAAGCCGGCCCCAGATGAATGCCATGCAGGTGGGCGACGTAGATGACCACGGCCAGGTTGGCGACCGGGCTGGTGATGCGGAACACCGCCACCGCCAGCGGCAGGACCAGACCCGCCGTCGCCGTGGACACGCCCAGGGCGGTGCGCGCCTGCTCGACCATGGCCGGCAGGCTGGCCAGCGAGGACTGGGTCGAGAAGGCCACGACCTGGGCCGGGGCCACGCCGCGCGCGAACCGGCTCAGGCCGATGCGCCCGAACGGCACGGCCACGACATAGATCAGGATGATGAGCCCGACCTGGGCCAGCACCACCAAGGTGACGTAGTGGCCCAGCACGCCCAGCGCGCCGAGACCGGCGTTCAGACCCACGCCCATGGACAGGGCGAACACGCCGATCGGCGCGGCCAGCAGCACCCAGTGAACGATGACGATCATCGTCTCGGACAGGGCCTCGAAGAAGGTCACCAGCGGCGCGCGCAGGCGGGCCTCCAGCCGGGTGGTGGCGAACCCGAAGGCGATGGCGAAGACCACGATGCCCAGGATGGCGTCCTCGGCGGCCGCGCGCACGGCGTTGGGCGGCGCCAGGCTGGCCAGGAAGGCGGGCAGGCCGCCGCCGTGGGCGCTGCTGATGACCACCGAGGCGTCCGGCGCGCTGGACAACAGGGTGCGCGCGCCCTCGGGGCTGATGGGCCACAGCATGTGCAGCCCCTCGGACGCGAGGAAGGCGTAGGTCACCGCGCCGAGCAGCAGCAGGCCGAACACCAGCAGCGCCTTCAGCGCCAGCCGCCCGGTCGAAGCCGCATCCGCGATGGAGGCGATGCCGGTCACCAGCAGGCTGAAGACCAGCGGAATGATGGTCATCTTCAGAGCGTTGAGCCACAGGGACCCGATGGAGGCGATCGGCGTCGCCGTCCCCTCTCCGCCCGGCAGGCCCCAGGCCTGCGCCGCGGCGCCCGCGAACAGGCCGGCCAACAGGGCGATCATCACCCAGAGGCTGAGGGATTTCAGGGCGGAACGAAGTCGGGAAACGGCCATGCGGTGAAGCTAGGCGGGGTTTGCGCCGGACGCCATCCATCTTGTGCGTTCGCCTCTGGACGGACGCGGCGTCAACACCGCACAACAGTGATCCTCTGACGGAGCCCGGCCATGATCATCGTCCACCATCTGAACGACTCCCGCTCGCAGCGCGTGCTGTGGCTGCTGGAGGAGCTGGGCGTCGAGTATGAGGTCAAACGCTATGAGCGGAACGCCCAGCGGCTGGCCCCGCCCGAGCTGCGCGCCATCCATCCATTGGGCAAGTCGCCGGTGATCCAGCACGACGACATCATCGTCGCCGAGACGGGCGCCATCGTCGAATACCTGCTGGAGGCCTTCCCCGACCCGGGCCTGAAGCCGCCCGCCGGCACGCCCGAGGCCCGGCGCTACACCTACTGGCTGCACTATGCCGAGGGTTCGGCCATGACGCCCCTGCTGCTGAAGCTGATCTTCAGCGTCGTCCCGCAACGTTCGCCCCTGCTGATCCGCCCCATCGCCCAGGGCATTTCGAAGAAGGTCGGGGCCAGCCTGATCGACCCGCAGATCGCCAACCACATGGCCTACTGGGAAGCGGAACTGGGCAAGGGCGAATGGTTCGCGGGCGACCGCTTCAGCGCCGCCGACATCATGATGAGCTTCCCGCTGGAGGCCGCCGGCTCTCGCGCGCCGTTCGGACCGAAGATGGCCAGGGCGAAGGCCTTCCTCGAGCGCATCCACGCCCGACCCGCCTATCAACGCGCCCTGGAACGCGGCGGTCCCTACGCCTACGCCTGATCTCCTGACAGAAATGACACAGGCGTGGGTGATCGCTCGGCGGGCGAAACCCCGGGGCGCGGGCCGCGTTAACGATTCATGCGCCTGAAGACCGTCCAGATCATCGCCGCCCTCGTCGCGGCCCTCGCCTTCGTCCTGGCCTTCATCGCCGCGGGCGTCCTTCTGCTCTCCGGCCTGTTCATGGTCGTCGGCCTCGCGGCCGTGGCCTGGCTGGCCTGGAGCCTGATCCGGCAGGTCCGCAAAACAGCGAGCGCGACGCGCCCTTGAACCTTTGGGCTTGGCGCCCTACCCTCTTGGGCCGGTCGCGTGCGCCCAGCGACCTCTGTGCCGAGTAGTCTGTCAGTCGGGCGAAGCAAGAAACTCACGACATATGGAAAAAGTGCCGATGACGGCCGAGGGCTACCGTGTCCTCGACGATCAGCTTAAGCAATTGAAGTCGGTCGAAAGGCCGAGCGTCATCGCGGCCATTTCGGAGGCTCGCGAACACGGTGACCTGTCCGAAAACGCCGAGTATCACGCGGCCAAGGAACGGCAGGGCTGGATTGAAGGCTCGATCGCCGACATCGAGGACAAACTGTCGCGCGCCCAGGTGATCGACGTGTCCAAGCTGTCCGGCAGCCAGGTGAAGTTCGGCGCCACGGTCACCGTGGTCGACGAGGACACCGAGGAAGAGGGCCGCTATCAGATCGTCGGTGAACACGAAGCCGACGTGAAGGCGGGCAAGATCTCCATCGCCTCGCCGATCGCCCGCGCCATGATCTCGAAAGAGGTCGGCGACGTGGTCGAGGTCAACACGCCCGGCGGCGTGAAGGCCTATGAGATCCTCAAGGTCGAGTGGAAGTAGGCTCGCAAAAGCCTCTTTCGATCCGGGTCGTCTCTGACGGCCGGGTCGGCATGGAAAATCAGGCGCTGGGGTTGGCGGAAGCCCTCCAGCGCCTTTCGCCGTCTGAAATCACCGTCCGACGCGTGCGGTGGCGCAAGGTCTTCGACAAGCTGCCGTCTGCCCTCAAGGCGCCGTGGATGCTGGACCCGGCCTTGGACGACCCCTTCCCGGCGACCGGCGAGGCCTGGCCGGACGTGTGGATCGCCACCGGCCGGGCGACCCTGCCCCTGTCGCTGATCACTAAGCGCCGCTCGGGCGGGAAGACCTTCGTCGTCCAGACCCAGGACCCGCGCTGGCGCACCGGCGACTATGATCTGGTGGTCGCGCCCCGGCATGACGGGATCGAGGGGTCGAACGTGCTGTCGATCACCGGCTCGCCGCACCGCATCTCCGCCGCAGGGCTGGCGGAGAGCGCGGCGGCCTTCGCCGACCGACTGGATCCCCTGACCCGCCCGCGCGTGGCGGTGGTGATCGGCGGCAAGTCCCGCGCCCACGACCTGCCCGAAGCCCATGCCGCCGACCTGGCCGACCGCATCGCCGCGGCGATCACGGCGGCGGGCGGGTCGCTGATGCTGACCTTCTCGCGCCGTACGCCCGATGCGGCGAAGGCGGCGATGACGGCGCGCCTGTCCCACCTGCCGGGTGTGATCTGGGACGGGACCGGCGCCAATCCCTATTTCGCCTTCCTGCAGGCCGCCGACCACATCCTCGTCACCGAGGACAGCGCCAACATGGCCGCCGAGGCCGCCTCGACCGGCAAACCGGTGCACATCCTGCCGATGGTGGCGACCAAGCCGGCGGACAAGTTCGCCCGCCTGCACGCCGACCTGCGCGAGCGCGGCGCGGCGCGGCCGTTCGACGGCGCGCTGGCGGGCTGGAGCTATGAGCCGCTGGCCGAGACCGACCGGGCCGCGCGGATGATCCTGGAAAAGCTGGGGCTTTAGTCCCCGCCGCCGCCACCGCCGCCGCCATCGGAACCGCCACCGTCGGAGCCGCCGTCCGAACTGTTGTCATGACCGTCACGGTGGCTGTCGGCCGGATAGACGGTCCCGCTGCTGTCCGAGCCGTCCTTCTTGTTCTTGTCCTTCGCTGCGTTCACGGCGCCCATCAGGGCGACGCCCAGGCCCGCGCCGATGGCGACGCCGAGGCTGAGGCCCAGCGCGAGATTGTCGGTCGCCACCCCGATCGCCGTCCCCATGCTGACGCCCATGGCGATCCCGAGCGGCAGGAAGGCCGCGCCGTTGTTCTTCTTCATCCCCGACTCCCTTGATCCGAGCCCACCCTAGCCATCGCGGAATCCGGAATCAGCTCTTAAATAGGCGCCATGAGCACTCTCCGTACCGTCCGCGTCGCCATCATCGGTTCCGGCCCCGCCGGCTGGACCGCCGCCATCTATGCGGCGCGCGCCATGCTGCAGCCCGTCGTGATCGCGGGCCTGCAGCCCGGCGGCCAGCTGACCATCACCACCGACGTGGAGAACTATCCCGGCTTCGCCGACGTCATCCAAGGCCCTTGGCTGATGGAGCAGATGCAGAAGCAGGCCGAGCACGTCGGAACCGAGGTCATCCACGACATCGTGGTCAAGGCCGACCTGTCGCAGCGCCCGTTCCGCCTGACGCTGGATTCCGGAACCGAGATGCTGGCCGAGACGGTCATCATCTCCACCGGCGCCCAGGCCAAATGGCTGGGTCTGGAGAGCGAGCAGAAATATCAGGGCTTCGGCGTCTCCGCCTGCGCCACCTGCGACGGCTTCTTCTACCGCAACAAGGAGGTCATCGTGGTCGGCGGCGGCAACACCGCCGTGGAAGAGGCGCTGTTCCTGACCAATTTCGCATCCAAGGTCACCGTCGTGCACCGCCGCGACGAGTTCCGCGCCGAGCGCATCCTGCAGGACCGCCTGTTCGCCCACCCGAAGGTCGAGGTGGTCTGGAATAACGCCATCGACGAGATTCTGGGCGAGACCAACAGCTTCGGCGGCGTCAACGTCACCGGCGCGCGGATCAAGAACGTCGAAACGGGCGAGACCCGCGACATCACGGCTGACGGCGTCTTCATCGCCATCGGTCACGCCCCGTCGTCGGAACTGTTCGCCGGCCAGCTTGAGACCAAGCAGGGCGGTTATCTGGTCGTGAAGCCGGGCACCGCCGCCACCGCCATCGAGGGCGTCTGGGCCGCCGGCGACGTGACCGACGACGTCTACCGCCAGGCGGTCACCGCGGCGGGCATGGGCTGTATGGCCGCGCTGGAGGCCGTGCGTTTCCTCGCCGAGGAAGACCACGCCAAGGCCCACCACCCGATCACGCACAAGGAAGCGGAGAAGATCGGGGTCTGGTAGGCCCCGCTCGGATCAGCCGAACAGCTGCAGCCCAGGAGGGGCGTATTCGATCGGCTGGCCGGTGCGGCGACGCAGGGCGTAATCGACAGCCGTCTGCACCGCGCGCTCGTCCGTCGGCTTCGACAGGACGCCGATGGTTCCCGCCACGCCGTTGCGCACCATGCCCGGGTTGGCCGTCATGAACAGGACCGAGACCCCCAGGTCCTGACCCAGCTCGCGGCCCAGTTCGACCCCCGTCGGCCCGTCCGACAGATGGATGTCCACCAGCGCCAGATCGACCTCGGTCTCGCGCACCAGGTGGCGGGCGGTCCGGGCGTCCGACGCCATGCCCACCACCTCATGGCCCAGGTCCTCCAGCACGTAGCGGAGCTCCATGGCGACGAGCGCTTCGTCTTCAATGATAAGGATACGGGCGGTCATCAGGCAGTGCCGAACACGGACTTTCACAAATAGGTTCGCGTACATCTTTGGTACGCGCAAAGGGGGAACGCACAGGTCGTCAGCAGGTTTCAGGCCAATGTCCGTTACCGGACATCCAGAGCCGCCCTTCGACGAGACAGGGCCGTTGCGGGAAGATCCGCGACCACACACAGGCCGTCCGCCGCCCAGTCCCGGTCCAGCCGCCCGCCCAGCTGTCCCTCGACGGACAGGGTGGCCAACGAAGAGCCGAAGCCTGAATGTTTTGGAGGTCCCGCGACCGGCGGCCCGCCGTGCTCGCGCCAGGTCAGGATGAAACGCGCACCCTCATTCCGTGTCTCAAGCTCGACATGGCCGCCCTCGACCGACAGGGCGCCATACTTGGCGGCGTTTGTCGCCAGCTCATGGAAAAGCAGAGCCACGGAAGTCGCGGCCTGGTCGTCGAAGGTGGCGTCGTCGCCGCTCAGCAGGACCCGCGCGGCTTCGTCCGATCCGGCGTAGGCCTTGAACAGGTCGGCGAGGAAGGCGTGCAGGGTCATCGTTCCCACGGTGGGCCGGGAGGTCTCGGTATGGGGCCGCACGAACTCATGGGCGCGGGCCAGCGCGTTGATCCGCGTCCGCAGCGCCGTGGCGAAGGCCTTGGCCTCGGGGAACCGCCGCGCCGACAGGGCGATCAGGGCCGAAACGACGGCGAAGATGTTCTTGATGCGATGGCTCAGCTCCTGGCTGAGCAGCTCCTTGGACTGCTCCATCCGCTTCAGGTCGTCGATGTCCGTGCAGGTGCCGAACCAGCGCACTATCTCGCCGCTCTCGTCGCGGATCGGCATGGCCCGGCCCAGGGTCCAGCGATAGACGCCCGAGCGATGCCTCAGCCGGTACTCGATCTCATAGGGTTCGCCCGTCGTCAGCGACTGGCGCCAACGGGCCCAGGCCCGCTCCTGATCGTCGGGGTGGAAGATGTCGTTCCACCCCTCGCCGTCGGTCGAGCCCTCCGGCACACCGGTGAACTCGTACCAACGGGCGTTGTAATAGTCGTGGAAGCCGTCCGGCAGGGTCGACCAGACCATCTGCGGCATGGAATCCGCGACCGCCTGGAACTGGGATTCGGATTGCTGCCGCTGGCGTAGCGCCCGGCGCAGTTCCAGCTGGGCCATGACCTGGGCGGCGAGCACCTCCAGCGCCTCAAGCTGCAGGGCCGTCGGCCCCTCGTGCCGGACCCGGGTGTCGAGAACGCACAGGGTGCCGATCGGCAGTCCTTCGGCGGATTTCAGCAATTGGCCCGCGTAGAACCGCAGGCCGCTTTCGCCCGTCACCAGCGGGTTGCAGGCGAACCGCTCGTCGGCAGTGGCGTCCGGAACGATCATCCGGTCCTGCTCGAGAAGGGCGTGGGCGCAGAAGGAGGTGGCCAGCGGCGTTTCCCGGACGCCCAGCCCCACCTCGGCCTTGAACCACTGCCGCTCCTCGTCGATCAGATTGACCACCGCGATCGGCGCATCGAAGACCCGGGCGATCAGGGTCACGATCCCGTCGAATGCCGGTTCACGCTCGGTATCGAGAACATCGAAGGCGCGAAGCGCCGCCAGACGGTCGGCTTCGGTCCAGACGGGCGATGGATCGGAAGGAGCTGACAAGCGAACCTCTGACGGCGCGCGCACGGCGCACGGCTCATATCAATGCGATTGGCGGCTCAGCGTTGCAATGACGACCGAGATCATCAGGACGAGGGACGACCGACTTCCTCGACATCCATGGGCGTCACGCCGGGCGCGGGGGGTGTGGGCGCAGCCGCGGCGGGAGCTGGGGTCTCGAACGCGGCCAGCCGCTGGTTGATGACGGCGATGTCCTGCGCCGTGGCCTGGCGACGACCGCCCAGCGAGGTGACGCCCACCACACGGGTCTGGCCGTTGATCTCGACCGTGCGCATGGCGCTTTGACCATTGGCGGCGGCCAGGGTCAGGGCGGCGTCCGCCTCGGCCACGGTGGTCGCGTCGGGAATCTGGATGCGGGGCTTCGAGAAGCGCGCCTCATCGATCAGCGGCTCACGCCCGGCATAGGCCTGACGGAAGGCCGCCGGTTCGCCGTAGACGCCCTTCCAGCGATAGAAGATGTGCGCCCCGATCTGGGTCAGCTTGTTCAGCGTCGGGGCCCACCAGGGGTGGACGTAGTCGGCGTGATAGTGGGTCGCCGTGCCGACCCTGGTCGAGACGTAGCCGGCCAGCGCCCGGTCCGCGACCTTGCGCGCCCGCTCCCAGGCCCAGGCCACCGGGGCCTGCCCCAGAGCGCCGTCGCAGGTGAAGCTGAACTGGCAGCCGGTGGTCCGCTCGGCGCCCTCGAAGACGACGCCGCAGACGGTGTTGGCGTAGTTGGGGTCGCGCACGCGGTTCAGGATTACCTGGGCGACGCCCTCCTGGCCCTCGGTCGGTTCCAGCGCCGCCTCGTAATAGATCGCCTGCGTCAGGCAGCGTTGGGCGCGGCGGCGATCTTCAGCCGTGGCGGGACGGAAGATGAAGGGCTGGGCGGCGCGCAACAGCCCCGACGTCGTCGGCGTGGCGGCGTTGAGGCGCATGGCGTCCAGGCCGGTCTCGCCGAAGTCCAGCGTCGGCTTGCCCGCCAGCGTCAGGCTCTCCCACCCCGGGGTCAGGCCGTAGAGGGCCGCGCGGCGCAGCGAGGGATCGAACCGCTCGGCCAGGGCCAGCTGCGACGGCGTCATTCGCCCGGCGATGGCGCTTAGCCCCTTGTCGGACAGATCGCCGCCGGTCAGCTGGCGCACCGCTTCGACACGCCGGTCGATTTCGGGACGGGGGGTCGAGGACGCCGCCATGGCCACACCGAAAACGGCCAGCACAACGGGCACGGCCGGCCCCAGCCGTCGCGCCGCCTTCACTGCCGAGGTCAGGGTCGTCCTGTTCAGCGTCCGTCTCCAAAGCGTCCGATCACGGGACCGGAGCAAGGTTCATGCCCACGAAGGGCGGCGCTTTTCGGGCGGAAAAGCGCCGTTCGACCAGCCTTACCGGCCGCCCAGGGTCGAGCGCAGCATCCAGGCGAACTTCTCATGCGCCGCCAGACGCTGGGTCAGCAGGTCGGCCGAGGCCTCGTCGCCCGCGGCGTCGGCCACCTCGAACGCCTTGCGGGTCGTGGCGATCAGGGTGTCGTGGTCGCCCAGAAGTTCCTTGAGCATCGGGCCGGCTTCCTTCTCGGGATCGCCGTCCTTGATCGAGGTCAGGTTGCCGAAGCCGGAGAAGCTCTGCGGGGCCAGCACGCCCAGGGCGCGGATGCGCTCGGCGATGTCGTCCAGCGCGGCCCAGATGTCGCGGTACTGCTGTTCCAGCAGATTGTGATAGCCGAAAAACTCCGGCCCGCGGACATTCCAGTGATAGCCGTGCGTCTTGAGATAAACCGCGAAGCTGTCGGCCAGAACCTTGGTCAGTTCCGTCGCGACGTCATTGCGTTCGGTTTTGCTCAGGCCGGTGTCGATGGTCACGGTCATGGGGAGATCCTGCTCAGAAAGGCTGTAAGGTCGGCGATACAATTAGGCGCCCGGACGGCCGCGGCCAAGTCCGACCATAGGGGTCCTTGATGACACAATGAGATATATAGGGCGTTCGGGAACGCCCTTGGCGAGAAAGCGTTGCAGTCTGTCGCGCTGATCGACAGCGCGCAGGGATGAAACGGCTTGGGGGCGGACAGGTTCTTCAGACAACTCGCGCTGGCCCAGCCGGGGCGCCCCGGTCAGGCGATCCTGACCGGCCTGCTGTGCGGCGCCGCGGGACTGGCTGTCCGCGCGATGCTGCAACCCCTGTTCGGCGGCGCCAGCGGCCTGACCGTGCTTCTGCCGGCCGTCCTCATCGCCGCCCTCTGGGGCGGCCGGTTCGCTGGCTACGCCGCCATCATCGTCAGCATCGTCGGCGCGGTCGCCCTGACCCAGCTGGCCGGCGGCCTGATCGCGTTCAATGCGACCAGTCTGGCGGTCGGCGTGGCCAGCTTCATCTTCGCGGGTCTGTTCGGCACGGTGCTGGGCGCCTCGCTGCGCTCCACCCTGCGCGATCTGGACGACACCGTCAGCCGCCTGCGCGCCTCTGACAGCCTGGTCGACGAAACCACGTCCGAACTGCGCGCCATGGTCGAGCAGGCGTCCGCCGGCATCGCCCGCGTCGGACTCAACGGCGAGATTGTCAGCAGCAACGCCCGCTTCGCCGAGATTCTCGGCCTGAGGCCTGACCAGGCCGTCGGGATCACCACCGGCGACGTGACCCACCCCGACGACATCGCCCTGACCAGGAGCGCGCTCGACGCGGCCCGCGCGGGCGGCGACGGCACGATCGAGAAACGCTACCTACGGCCGGACGGCTCGACTGTCTGGGCCCTGACCAGCCTGCGCGCCCTGACCTCCCCCGCGGCCGAGCCGATGGGCTTCATCGCCGTGGTCGTCGACATCACCGCCGCCAAGGCCGCCGAGGCCGCGCTGCGGGAAAGCGAGAGCCGCTTCCGCCTGATGGCGGACACCGCGCCCTCGCCGGTGTGGATGACCAACGCCCACGCCGAAGTCGAATTCGTCAACAAGGCGCTGGTCGAGTTCTACGGCCGCCCCGCCGAGCACATTCTGGGCTCGGTCTGGCGCCAGAGCGTCCATCCGGACGACGTGGCCGAGATGACCGCCGTCATGGAGGTCGCCCGGCCGGGCCATCATCCCTACGGCTTCGAGGCGCGCTTCCTTCGCTTCGACAACGACTGGCGCTGGATGCGGATCGCGGTCAATCCACGCTTCGACGCCGCCGGCGCCTTCCTGGGCTACGTCGGCATGTCGTTCGACATCACCGAAACCCGCAACGCCATGCAGGCGCTTGAGGCCCAAGAACGCCGCCAGAGCTTCCTGCTATCCCTGACCGACCGCCTGCGCGACCTGACCACGCCCGACGACATCATGGCCGAAGTCGAACGCTCGCTGGGCGACGAACTCGGGGCCGACCGCGTCGGCTATGGCGAAGTCGATCAGGAGCGGGGTCTGGTGTCGATGAGCCGGGACTGGACCACCGGGGCGGTCAGCGCCCAGGGCCAATTCAGCCTCGGGGAACTCGGCGCCGACCTGATCAGCGACCTGGCCGAGGGTCGGCTGATCCGCATCGCCGACGTGCGCAAGGACAAGCGGACGCGCGGCGCGCTCCAGGCGTTCGAGCGGCTGGGCACCCGCGCCCTCATGCGCGCGCCTCTGCATCGCGGCGGGCGCCTGCGGGCCTTCCTCTACGTCCATAACTCGACGGTCCGGGAATGGACCGACGCCGAGGCCAACCTGCTGCAGGAGGTCGGGCGCCGCACCTGGACGGAGATTGAACGCGCCCGCGCCGAGGGCGCCGTACGCGAGAGCGAGGAACGCTTCCGCGCCATCGCCGACACCGCCCCGGTGCTGATCTGGGTCACGGGCGCCGACCGGGTGCGCGAGTTCGTGAACCAGGCCTATGTCGCCTACAACGGCGGCTCCTACGAGGAGGCTCGGCTGGCCGACTGGCGCGCCGTGATCCACGTCGACGACCATGAACGGATCATCCAGGACTCCATAGCGGGCGAGGCCACCGGCCAGCCCTTCTCGATGGAGGCCCGCTACCTGCGCCATGACGGCGAGTACCGCTGGCTGAAGTCCTTCTCGCGCCCGCGGCTGGACGCCGACGGCGAGGTCATCGGCTTCGTGGGCGTCGCCTTCGACGTCACCGACATCCGCGAGGCTCAGGCCCGACTGACGGAGTCCGAGACCCGCTTCCGCACCGTCGCCGACAGCGCCCCGGCCCAGATGTGGATGACCGACGAGACCGGCGCCGTCGTGTTCGCCAACAGGCGCTACCGCACCTTCTTCGGCGTCCGCCGTGACGAGGACCTGCAGGCCAACTGGGCCGCCACGATGTCGGCCAACGGACTGGAGGCCTTCCATTCCGGCTTCCTGACCGCCCTGGCGCAGCGCGACCGGTATGAAGGGATCATGGAGATCGTCCACCCGCAGATGGGCCGTCGCTGGCTGCGCTGCGAGGGCATCCCCCGCTTCGACGGCGCCGGCCATTTCCAGGGCTACGTCGGCGCCAACATCGACATCACCGAGGCTCGGCAGGCCGAGGAAGACCTCAAGCGCATCAACGAACTGCTGGAGGAGCGCGTCAGCGAAGCCATGGCCGAGAAGGCCAAGGCGGAGGCGGACCTGATGCACGCCCAGCGCATGGAGGCCGTCGGCCGCCTGACCGGCGGGGTGGCGCACGACTTCAACAACCTGCTGACCGTGGTCATCGGCGCGCTGGACATGATGCTGCGCTCGCCCACCGACCTGGCCCGCCAGAAGAAGCTCGGCGAGGCCGCCCTGGCCGCCGCCCGCCGCGGCGAAGGCCTGACCCACCAACTCCTGGCCTTCTCACGCCGTCAGGCCCTGCGGCCCGAATCTCTGGACCTCAACGGCCTGATCCGCGAGAGCGAGCCCCTGCTGCGCCGCGCCGTGGGCGAGGCCGTCGAGTTCAAGCTGAAACTCCGTCGCGGCGGGGCGCGGGTGAACGTCGACCCGTCCCAGTTCGAGGCGGCCCTTCTCAATCTGGTCGTCAACGCCCGCGACGCCGTGGGCGACAAGGGCGGCCGCATCACCGTTCAGACGCAGAGCTGCAAGGTCCGTGGGGGCGAGGTGCCGGAGCTGCCGGCGGGCGACTATGTCTGCGTGACCGTGTCGGACAACGGCTCGGGCATCGACCCGGAGGTGATCAGCCGCGTGTTCGAGCCCTTCTTCACCACCAAGGCCATCGGCAAGGGCACCGGCCTGGGCCTGAGCCAGGTCTACGGCTTCGCGCGGCAGTCGGGCGGCGGCGTGCGCATCGCCTCCACGCCGGGCCGGGGCTCCGAAATCCGTCTCTACCTGCCGCCGCTGGACCGGCTGAGCGAGCTGGAGACCGTCGAACGCGGGATATCGCCCTATCCGCAGGTCGCGACCCGCCGCATCCTGCTGGTCGAGGACGATCCGGGCGTGGCCGCCATCGCGCTGGATCTGCTGACAGCCATGGGCATGGACGTGGCGACCGCCGACACCGGCCCGCGCGCGCTGGAGATGCTGCAGGTCGAAGGCTTCGACCTGATGCTCAGCGACATCGCCATGCCCGGCGGCATGACGGGGATCGAGCTGGCGCGCGAGTGTGCGAAGAAGTGGCCGGACATGCGGATCGTCCTGACCTCGGGCTATGCCGGCGAGGATGTGGACGAGGCCCTATCGGACGCGCCGTGGCCGTTCCTGCGCAAGCCCTATTCAGGCGCGCAACTGGCCGACATTCTGGGGCAGGTTCCCGCCCGAGCGGAGTGACGCCCGCGACCGCCTGACGGGCGACCGCGGGTGTTCGTCAACAGATCAGCGCGAGCGCGCCTTGCGGGCGGCGTAGCGGGCGTCGCGCGCGGCTTTCTGCTCTTCCTTGGTGAGCTGCTTGCGCTCCTTGCGGGCGGCGCGCTTCTCGGCGTCGACAGCTTCCTGGGCCGCCATCTGCGCGGCCAGACGCGCGGCGTCCTTCTCGGCCTTCTCGCGGCGTTGCTCGGCCTTGGCCAGCTCGTGCTGCTGACGCAGGGCTTCCTTTTCGGCGGCGCGCTTGGCGGCGAGCTTCTCGAATTCAGGGTCGGGGGCGGCGGCCTTCGGCTTGAACTTGGCGAGCAGGGCCTTCTTGGCCTCTTGCTGGGCGGTCAGGCGATCGGTGAAGCCGGTTTGTTTCAGATCTCTCATGCGTGGAGTCGTCGTATCCTTGATCGATTGTCAGATGCGCGTACGCCGGAGCGAGCGTGGCTCAGCCCCGGGCGGGTCCGCTAACCCCATATGGGCGCGAAAAGCAAGGTTGCGAGGGCGGATGAACACATCCGCCCCGCTCAGTGTGTCACTTGGGGCGCTCTGCGTGACCCACGGCAGCGCCCGCCGCGCCGCCGACCGCGGCGCCGACCGGACCGGCCACGACGGCGCCGGCGACCGCGCCCGTGGCGGCCTTCTGTTCAATGGTGTGCCCACAGGCGGCGGCTCCCGCGGCGAGGGCGGCGACGGCAAATACGGTGGCGATACGGCGCATGATGGTTCTCCTGTTCGGTTCATCAAACGTCAGCGTCGCCGTGAGGGTTCCACGCTGTAACCGGAAGTCGCACGCCATCCCGACCCACCGCGCGATAACAGACCAACCCCATAGGAAAGACTAAGACTGACAACGCGCCCGGGCCAAAAGGTTGAGATAGCGAAGACAAATACAGTAGAAGCCACATTAACTGGCCCCATGTAGTCTGAGTTAACCCCCTTTAACCGACAGACTTCACTGCGGACATCGCGCGATGTTGCGCCGCACCCAATTCTTGCGAATCAACCACATTGGCGCCACAAACGGCTGGCTTAAGGCGCGTCCTTCGATTTCCGCTCATTCGCCGAACATCGAAACTGCTGCAGCCGGTCCGCGATCCTCGCATCGCCCGGCGGCGAGACTACCCGGGGGCGGCACTGCGCCCTGCCGAACAGGACCGAGCCTTTGTCGAAACCGTCTCAGACGCGCGCGAACCCGACTGCTGAACACGTGGCCCGCATCCGGCCCGGTACGGCGGCGGCGATGTTCGGCGCTCTGGTGGGATTGGCTGTGGGCGGCGCCTATCTTGGCGGCGCGGCGGCCAAGGCTTCGACTGTGCAGGCCCAGGCTGAACGTATCGACGGCGCGACCTCCGCCGGCTTCACCGAGGAAGCCCTCGCCGCAGCGGCCGGCGGCCTGGACGAAAGCGCGCTGACCATCGCGCGCCGTCACGACCCCTATACCGTCGCCGGCCCGACCCAGCGCGACCGCCAGGCCGAACTGCTGACCGCCCGTCTGGAACAGCTGCGCGGGAACGCCCCGCTGCGCGCCGACGGCCTGCGTCAGGTCAATCTCTCGGCCCCCATCGCGGCCCAGCCCTTCCGCCTCGGCGGGGCCCTTGAAGCCTCGCGCGATCTCGATTGCCTGACCCAGGCCGCCTATTACGAAGCCCGCGGCGAAGGCCGCGACGGCATGCGCGCCGTGGCTCAGGTGGTTCTGAACCGCGTTCGCCACCCCGCCTTCCCCAAGACCGTTTGCGGCGTCGTCTTCCAGGGCGCGGGCCGTCAGACCGGCTGCCAGTTCAGCTTCACCTGCGACGGCTCGATGCGCGGCCGCGTCAACCGGGGCGCCTGGGACCAGGCCCGCGCCATCGCCTCCGCCGCCCTGTCCGGCTCGGTGTTCGGCAGCGTCGGCAACGCCACCCATTTCCACACCACCGGCGTCGCGCCGCAGTGGCGCAATTCCCTGATCCGCGTGACCCAGGTCGGCGACCACCTGTTCTACCGCTTCGGCGGCCGTTCGGGCGCCAGCGGGGCCTTCTCCTACGCCGCACGCCGCTCGACCGCCGCCGACGCCGCGCCGCAGCTGATCCAGGCCAGCCTTGATCCGACCGGCCCGGCGCGTGACGTGGGCGCCGTCGCCTACAACCTGCTGATCGCCCAGGAAGGCCGCGCCGCGCCGCAGGCCGAAACGCCTGCGCCGGCCGCTCCGGCGGTCACCGCCGCCCCGGCGCCTGAAGCCCCGGCCACGCCCGCCGCCTGATCCTCAGCGCTCCTGCACCTTCCAGTGGGTGGTCAGGTTCTGACGCAGGTTGCCGAACCGGCCCTGCTCATCGAGATTCACATCCGCATCGCCCGGCTGGCCCGACTGGGCGCCGGTCTCGAGGTCGCGACGGTCGGCCTGTTTGGCGTCGTCCAGCGGCTTTCCGCCCCGGTCAGCGAAACTCCGCTGTTCCTTGGGAATCCTGGGGGCGTGGGTCATCTGAAGTCTCCTTCCGTATCGGGAAGAAAACCGTCCTGCGCCCGGGTCGTTCCGTAGCGAGGTTCGCCGGATGGCCTCAAACCGCGTCCAGACCAATATCCAGCGACGGCGCGGAGTGGGTCAGGGCGCCGACCGAAATCACGTCCACGCCGGTCTCGGCGATGGCGCGCACGGTCTCCAGATTGACCCCGCCCGAGGCCTCCAGCGTCACCCGCCCGGCCGTCCGCGTCACGGCCTCGCGCAGCATCGGCAGTGTGAAGTTGTCCAGCATGATCACGTCAGGGCGTTCAGCCAAGGCTTCGTCCAGCTGGTCCAGCCCGTCGACCTCGACCTCCACCTTCATCAGATGGCCCGCCGCCGCCTTGGCCCGCCGCACGGCCTCGCCGACCCCGCCGCAGACGGCCACGTGGTTGTCCTTGATCAGGATCGCGTCATCCAGTCCGAAGCGATGATTCAGCCCGCCGCCGCACAGCACGGCGTGCTTCTCCAGCGCGCGCAGGCCCGGCGTCGTCTTGCGGGTGTCGGCGATGCGCGCCTTTGTCCCGGAAACGGCATCGACATAGGCGTGCGTCAGGGTGGCGATGCCGCACAGCCGCCCCAGCAGATTCAGCGCCGTCCGCTCGGCCGACAGGAAGGCGCGGGCGTCGGCCTCGACCTCGGCCAGCACCGCGCCGGCCTCGAAGGCCTCGCCGTCGCGTAGTTTCAGCTCGACCGACGCCTTGGGGTCCATGGCCAGCACGGCCAGCCGCACGCAGTCGATTCCGGCCAGCACCCCGGGCTTGCGCGCCGCGAAGACCGCCCGCATCCGCGCGTCTTCGGGAATGCAGGCCTTCGCCGTCACATCGCCCGCCCGGCCCAGATCCTCAGCCAGGGCCAGTCGCACCACGGGCTCGATCAGCAGGTCAGGCAGGGTCGGGATCATGGGATTCACTCGGCGGCCAGAACGGCGGCGGGGGCCACGACAGGCGCGCGGCTCAGGCGGGTATGGCGCGCATCGGCGTCCGTGTCGGGATAGTCGGACCGGTAGTGGCCGCCGCGGCTCTCGCGCCGCTCCAGCGCGGCCCCGGCGATCAGGCGGGCGGCGATGACCGGCAGGGCGCCCCGCGCCTCCTGCTCCAGTCGCTCCATCAGGGCCAGGGCCCGCGTCAGCCCGGCGGCGTCGCGCACCACGCCGACATTGTCGCTCATGGCCACACGCAGGGCCGTCAGGGCTTCAGGCGCCAGGTCGGGCGCGACGACGGCTTTCACGACCCTTCCCTCCCCGCCCGCTTCCGCGCCGGCGGCCCGACCCGTGCGCCGTCCGAAGGCGGCGGCCTCAAGCAGGGAGTTGGAGGCCAGCCGGTTGGCCCCGTGCACGCCCGTCGCCGCGCACTCGCCCACGGCGAACAGGCCCGGCAGGCTGGTGCGCCCGTCCAGTCCGGCGGCGATCCCGCCCATGTGGTAGTGGGCGCCCGGCGCGACCGGGATCGGCGTCTCACGCGGGTCCAGCCCCGCATGCATGCAGGCGGCGAAGACGGCCGGAAACTCGTTGGGGAAATGCGCCCCCACCGCCGCGCGGGCGTCCAGATAGGCGCCGCGCCCCTCGGCCCGAGCCTGATGCACGGCGCGGGCGACGATATCGCGGGCCTTCAGGTCGGCGTCGGGCGCATCGCCCAGCAGGAAGTCGCCGTGGGCGTCGATCAGCCGGGCGCCCTCGCCGCGCAGGGCCTCGGTGGCCAGGGGCATGGGATCCACGCCCACGTCGATCGCGGTCGGGTGGAACTGCACGAACTCGGGATCGAGGATCTCGGCGCCCGCCAGCCAGGCCAGCGCCATGCCTTCGCCGAGCAGGGCCGCCGGGGTGGTGGTGCGGGCGTAGAGGCCGCCGGCCCCGCCGGTCGCCAGCACCACCGCCGGGGCCAGCACCTCGACGAGGCGCCCGTCGCGCTCGATCAAGGCCCCGCGCACGCCGCCCGTGGCGTCCTGCACCAGGGCGCGCAGCCGTCCGTTCTCCCACACCTCGATATGCGGCGCGGCGCGCACAGAGGCGACCAGCGCCGACAGGATGGCCCGTCCCGCGCCGTCGCCGCCGACCCGGGCCACTCGAGCCTTCGAGTGCGCGGCCTCCAGGCTGACCGCGAAACCGCCGTCGGCGTCTCGGTCGAAAGGCGCGCCCAGCGCGGCCAGCCATTCGACCGTCTGTCGTCCATCATCCGTCAGGGCGCGAACCGCCTCCGGATCGACCAGCCCCGCCCCCGCCGAGGCGGTGTCGGCGGCGTGCAGCGCGGGCTGGTCTTCCGCCGACAGGGCCGCCGCGACCCCGCCCTGGGCCCAGGCCGAGGAACAGGCCTGCAGCAGAGGCGCCGGCGTCACCACCAGCGTCGGGCGCGGCCCGGCCTCCAGCGCGGCAGACAGGCCCGCCAGCCCGCCGCCGATGATCAGCGGCCCGTCATGACGGATGCGGTTCAACGGCCGAACTCGAATACGCGCGCGCCGTGGGTCAGGCTTTCGGTCAGCGTCTCCACCCCGGGCGCCAGGGCGGCCACGCCCACGCCGACGCAGGCGACGGTGGTCAGCACGAACAGGCCGGTGGACTTGGCGGCCTCGCCCCAGCTCAGGCGACGCCCTTCAGGCCTCCAGGCGCCTCGGCGCAGGTGGCTGAACAGCGCCAGCGCCAGGAAGCCCGCAAACAGCCAGCTGCCGTTCGACACGCCCCACAGGACGGCCAGCGCGCCGACGGCCAGCAGGGCGACCTTCTCCAGCATGGGGTGGATGCGGGCCAGCACCGGACCCAGCGCCTTGGAACCATCCAGCGGCGGCGCGGGGGCCAGATTGATCAGGTTGATGAAGGCGATGGCGAACACCCCCTGCAGCCAGACCACCTGCCCGCTCCACAGATACAGGCCATAGAAGGGGATGGCCGCCAGCAGGCCGAACGCCGGTCCCGCCAGCGACACCAGCACCCCGTGCCATTCGCTGACCGGCAGCCGCTGACCCTTGGCCAGCCCGCCGAGGAAGGGCACGATGTAGATGCGCGCGGGCCCCATGCCGAGACGGTTCATCGCCAGCACATGCCCATACTCGTGGACCAGCAGGCCGAACAGCACGGCCGCCACGATCACAACACTCCCGGACCAGTAGTAGATCAGCCCGCCCAGCAGCAGGGTCGAGATCAAGGCCCAGACCGGATGCTGGCCCTTGTCCAGCGGCGCCTCGGCCCCGCGCGCGGGATCGACGGTCGGAGTGACGGGCGCCCGGCCGTCTTCGGGGCGGGGGTCCCAGGGACCGGGACGGCGGGGGGTGTCGATGTCGCTCATCCCTGCGACGTGGCCTTTTCCGCCCTCAGCCACAAGGCCAGTACGGCGAGAAGCCGCAGGGTCTTCCGGTCGACGCCGGCGACGACGCGGACGGGCGGAACATAGTGCATGGATCTCAGTCCAGGTTGTAGGCGCGCGCCTCGGCGGGATTGGCCTTCGCCAGTGCGGCGCGCGACAGGTTCTTGGGCACGCCGCGGCGCGCCAGGATTTCATAGACGCGGCGCAGATCGCTGACCGGCTTGAAGGCGATCCAGCGGTTCCGATCGCGCCAGATCAGGATGAGATAGCCAAACGGCATGCGCCAAACTCGAACCACGTCAGATCAACTCCACTGCCACATGATGCCGCGCCTTGATCAGGTCATAGCGCGCCGGGATGGCGGGCGGCGGCAGATCGACCATACGCTGCACGGCCAGCCGCGCCCGCTCGATCATCTCTTCCGGCACCATCACCTCGAACTGCATGTTCAACAGGCAGTCGCGAGTGTTTTCCAGCGTAATCCGCTTCATGTGCGGGCACAGATTGCACGGACCGATGAATTGCACGCCCGGCACGTCGCCCGCGACGTTCGACGCCATGCTGCATTCGGTGATCAGCACCACCTGTTTCGGACGGCGCGCCTCGACATAGTCGACCATCGCCGCGGTCGATCCGGCGAAGTCCGACGCGGCCAGAACGTCCTCCGGGCATTCCGGGTGCGCCAGGATCTCGGCGCCCGGATAGGCGGCCCGCATGTCGGAGATATCCTGGGCGGTGAAGCGCTCATGCACCTCGCAGCGGCCCTTCCAGGCGATGATCCCCACCGTGGTCTGGGCCGCCACGTTGCGCGCCAGGTATTCGTCGGGGATCAGGATGACGCGGTCGACGCCCCATTCCTTCGCCGCCCACTCCACCACCTGCACGGCGTTGGCGCTGGTGCAGCAGATATCGGTCTCGGCCTTCACGTCCGCGGTCGTGTTCACATAGGTGACCACCGGCAGGCCGGGGTAACGCTGCTTGATCAGGCGCACGTCCGCGCCCGTGATCGAGGCGGCCAGGCTGCAGCCCGCGCGCAGGTCGGGGATGAGCACCGTCTTTTCCGGGCTGAGGATCTTCGAGGTCTCGGCCATGAAGTGCACGCCCGCCTGGACGATCACCTTCGCCTTCGACCGGGCGGCCTCCTTGGCCAGCCCCAGGCTGTCGCCGACATAGTCGCCGACGCCGTGGAAGATCTCGGGCGTCATGTAGTTGTGTGCCAGGATCACCGCGTCGCGCTCGCGCTTCAGCTGGTTGATCTCGTGGATCAGCGCCGCCTGCGCCGGCCATTCCAGCGGCGTCACATGATCCTTGATCTTGGCCCACACCGGCGCGGTCTCCCGCTCCAGGTCCTTCGACAGCCCGAACATGCCGTCCGCCATCCCATCCACCCTTTTGCTCCAAATGAGCAAATCAGAGTTCCTAAGAACGGCGGCCCGGCTCATCGGCCCGCCGCCGACTTATGCTCACTTTCAGCATAAGCGGGGACAATCTAGGCCGATGGCCGGGGATTGCAAGCCCGAAGGGGCTCCTCAGTGAGCGGTGGTGATGTAGTCGATGATCGTGATCCGCCCGCCGATCACGTTCATGACCTTGCCCTCGCTGTCGGCGGCGGTCGATCCGTTGACGGCATAGACTTCCTTACCCTCGAGATACCGGATCCCGTCCCGGACAATGCGCTCCCGGGCGCTGGCAGGATGTACGGCCCGGCAGTCCCGCAGGTGCAGATCGCGGACGATACAGCTGACGCCGTACTCGGCGGGCGGCAGCTGCGGGGGACCCGCGGGAGCCTCCGGGCGGGGGGTCGGCGCCCGGGGCGCGCCTCGAGCGGATCGCGCACGCGGACGGGCGGGCGTATCGTCCGGATCGACCATGCTGACCTGGGTCGCCTCCGGGAGCAGATCGCGATCGTCCTCGGTCGCCCATCCACAGGCCGTGAGCACGCGATCAAGGTTGGCGGACTGCGTCGGCAGGTCGAACGACGCGCGGAATGCTGGCGATTCCGTGCGAAGGGCGTACAGCCCGCCGCCCCGCATGAATCGCACGGTGGCTCCCGACGACGCGGACCGGTAAGCGCCGGGCGCGCCGGCCGGCAGCCAGGCCTGCGAGACGGCGCGACCGTCGGCGCGCGTGGCCTGCACCTGAATCGGCCCAGGCGTCACCGGCATGCCTGCCAGAACCACGGTCAAGCCGCCTTGCCGGCACTGCACCACGATCATCTGGCCCGCGTCATACCGCGCCGCCGCGATCGAGAGTTGCCGCGCCGGATCTTCCTGGAATTCCCAGTCATCGTCCTGCGCGACCGCGGCCGACGCAAATCCCAGCCCGGCCATCATGGCCAGACCCAAACAAAGTTCCGTCTTCATCTTAAAAACCCCAAACAGCCCGCGCGCAGTGACACGCAGACTCAGGGTCTCGTCAAGCGGTCCTGACGCCCTCATGGGCCAGCAGCCAGCGCTTGCGCTCAAGCCCGCCCGCATAGCCGGTCAGGGTCCCGTTCGCGCCGATCACCCGGTGGCACGGCACGATCACGGCGATCGGATTCTGGCCGTTGGCCAGCCCCGCCGCCCGCACCGCCTTCGGAGACCCGATCGCCGCCGCCAGCTGGCCGTAGCTGCGCGTTTCGCCCGCCGGGATGGAGCGCAACGCCGCCCAGACCGCCTTCTGGAAGTCGGTGCCGCCGGTCTTCACCGGCAGGGCGTCCAGCGCCTGCACGTCCCCGCTGAAATAGGCCTCGACCGCCCGTCTCACGCCCTCCGGCGCCCGCCCCTCGGCCAGGGCCGCGTTGGGACTGTGCCGTCCCAGCAGGCGGTGCATCCGGTCCTCGTATCCGGCGAAGTCCAACGCCCGCACCGCGCCCTCGGGCCCGGTCACCAGCAGGACGTCGCCGACAGGCGTCGCCACCCGGTCCAGCGTCAGGGTTTCAGGCTGCACGTTTCGCATCGTCGTTCTCCGTCACATCCGCGCCGCTGATCTCGGCCATCGCCAGGTGCAGCGCTCCATAGGCCCGCCACGGTCGCCAGCGTTCGGCGCGCGCGGTCAGGCGTTCGTCTTCCAGTCGGTCATTCGGCGGATCGGCGCCCTCGTCCATCCACAGACCGGGCAGCCGCAACCCCGGCCGCGCCGCGACCAGCGGCTGCAGCAGGGCGTCAGCGGACAGGTCACGGGCGATGGCGTCCGGATCCGCCGACAGGTCGAACACCCGCCGCACCCGCGCCAGCACGCCCGGCATCGCCTTCAGCTCGGCCGTCTCGACACAGACCGAGACCCGGCCCGCCGCGCCCGGCTCGACCGAGACCGAACCCTCGGCGCCGTCGATCTCACGGGTCAGGACGCGCGACCATCTGCGGCCCTCGACCGTGTCGCCCCGCCCGGCCAGCGCCGCCAGCATCGCGTCCCAGTCATAGGGCGGGCGGTAAGGCAGGCTCAGCACCACCCCGCCCTCGTGCGCCCGCTCGCCGCGGCGCCGCAGCGCCGAGGGCGGCCGCTCATACAGGGCCTGAAAGGTCTCGTTGAAGCGCCGCACGCTGCCGAAGCCGGAGGCCAGCGCCACCTGCGCCATCGACAGGTCCGTCTGGTGGATCAGCGCCTTGGCCAGCAGCACCCGGCGGGTCTGCGCCACGCTGACCGGCGCCGCGCCCAGATGCTGGCGGAAGAGGCGGCGCAGGTGCCGCTCGCCGACCCCCAGCCGGCCGGCCAGTCCGTCTACGTCGCCTTCGTCCAGGGCGCCCGCCTCGATCAGGGCCAGCGCCCGACTCACCGTATTGGAGGTCCCGCGCCAGGCGCCCATGTCCGGCGCCGTCTCGGGCCGGCAGCGCAGGCAGGCGCGGAAACCCGCCTCCTCGGCCGCGGCCGCCGTGACCACGAAGATCATGTTCTCGCGTTTCGGGGTCCGCGCCGGACAGACCGGGCGGCAGTAGATGCCCGTGGTCTTCACACAGCCGAAGAACCGCCCGTCGAACCGCGCGTCGCGCGTCAGCACGGCGCGGTAGCAGGCCTCCTGATCAAGCTCGCTCGCGTTTTCCATGACCGGAAAGATAGGCCCGCCGCTCCGCAAACGCTCGCGGTTTTCGGACATGGGTGTGGGCGGCGGGTGCACAGTCGGCCGCCAAGGAGCCCAGCCAGTGGTGAGTGGCTAGTGATTAGTGGATGGCGGCTGCGACGCCGGTGCTGGGTCATTGTGAGCCCCCGCCCGCGACATCGAACCACTAGTCACTAACCACTAATCACTTTCCACCCCAGTTTATCCGGGCGCCGCTCAGACCTTCGGCAGCCGCTCGTCATAGCCGGTGACCAGGCGGAAGGCCGAGCGGGCCACCTTCACCACCGCGCTGGCGAAGCCGAAGGCGATGCACAGCATCAGGACGGTCGACAGCGGCCACCAGCCTTCCTGAATGGTGTTGGTGACCCGCGACATGAAGGCCTCGACGGTCGGGACGAACACCACCTTCGACAGGGGCGAGTACAGCCACAGCCAGCCAAACAGCGCGCCTTCCGCCAGGCCGAAGCCGATGTCGCCCAGGGCCGTGAACCGCACCCCGTCGGGCCGCGCCACCCGCATCACGTCGAAGACGACGCGCGCCAGCCCGAAGGCGATCACCGGCCAGTACAGCAGCGTATGGATCTGGCTCAGCATCCGGCCGTAGTCGACGCCGCCCACCACCGCGCCCAGGGTCTCGGGCGTCGTGTGCGTCAGCGGCAGCCAGCCGATCCACCACAGCAGGACCACGCTCCAGCCCACCGCGCTGCCCACGGCCCGCGCCATCGGGGAGGCACGACGACTCTTGCGCGGCGTCTTCAGCGTCCAGTCGCCCTCGCTCAGGCCGCGCGAGACGGCCTCGGCGTTCAGCCCGCCGCCGAACTCGAACAGGCCCAGGTCCTTGACCCGCCATTCGCGCAGGAAGCTGGGCTTCTCCTTCTGCCGCTCGATGATGAAGCCGCCGAGGGTGGCGAAACCGATCAGCATGATCGCGCCGTTGAAGATGCTGTGGAACGCCTGGCCGATGGCCCGGCCGACTTCCTCGTCGCCGATCAGGATGCGCACCAGCGCCCCGATCGCGGTGATCGCCACGATGGCGATCAGGCCGGCGCGCACGCCGAACATCCACCAGGGATAGAGCTCCGGCCCCACCACGTGTTGCGGCCCCGAGCCGTAGCGCGCCGCCACCGACAGCGGATGGCCGACATCGCGCAGGATTTCTTCCTGTTCGGCCTCGGTCAGGGGACGGCCCAGGGCCTCCTCCTTCTCCTCGAAGCGGCTCAGGATCATGTCGCGCAACTCGGCGACGATATCGGCCCGCTGGTCTTGCGGCAGCTGGGCGGCGACAGCGTTCAGATAGCGATCAATCAGGTCCATCAGACTTTCCCCTCGTCCCTGGAATTTCAAAGAATCTTGTCGAGCGAGGCGTTGATGCCCCGCCATTCGTCGGTGAGCGCGGCGAGCATCGAGACGCCCCCCGGCGACAGGCGGTAGAAGCGCTTCTTGCGCTTCTCCTCCTCGCGCCATTCGCTCTCCAGCAGGCCCTGGCTCTCCAGCCGGCGCAGCAGCGGATAGAGGGTCGATTCCTCCATCTCGAGCCCGTCGGCGGCCAGCGCCTGGCGCAGGGTGTAGCCGTACCGCTCGGTCCTGAGGCAGGCGAGCACCGCCAGCACCAGCGACCCGCGGCGCAACTCCAGCCGCATGCTTTCAAAAAGGTCCGGATCGGCGTCCATGCCGTCCCTCCTGTTGCGTCACATAGTGTGTGACACACAGTGTATGCGGCATACTGTATGAGGGAGTCAAGCGGGCGGCTCGATCAGCCTCCCGGCCTTGTCGCCTCGTCTATTCAGGTATCCGGACGCCGTCCCAGGCGAACACGCCGCCGCTGTCGGCCGGCCGCAGTCCGTCGATGACATCCAGCAGATAGCCGGCGGACTGAGCGGGACTGAACAGCTTGCCCGGCTTCACCCCACGCTGGAACGGCGCGCTCAGGGCGGTGTCGACCGTGCCCGGATGCAGGCCCGCCACCACCGCCTGCGGATGGGTGCGGGCCATCTCGATCGCCAGATTACGCAGCATCATGTTCAGCGCCGCCTTCGACGCCCGATAGCTGTGCCAACCGCCGAGCCGGTTATCGCCGATCGATCCGACCCGCGCGGAAAGGACCGCGAACACCGAGCGCCCCTCGCGGGGCAGCAGCGGCAGGAAATGTTTGGCGACCAAGGCGGGTCCGATCGTGTTGATCCGGTAGTCCCGAGCCATGTGGACAGGGTCAATCGCGCGGTAGCTTCGCTCGGGCTCAAACCCGCCATGCAGGACGCCTGACGCAACCAGCACCAGACCCGGGTGACCCCCGCCGTCTATCCCTGTGGCCGCCGCCGCGATCGACGCCTCGTCTTCCAGATCCAGTCCGGTCGCCCGCGACAGTGCGTGGACGCGGCCGAAGCGCTCTGTGCCGTTGAGCGCTGTCACCAGTGCGGCCCCCAGACCGCCCGATGCGCCGACCACGACCGCCGAGGGAGCTGGGATGTCCGTCATGACCCGATCAGGGCCTGACGGGCCCGCGCGGTCAAGCGCATCGCGCGGGAACGGGCGTTGAAACGCCCCCAACTGCCGCTCGCTGATCGCCCTACGCCGCCTTGGTCTTGGCCGCAGGCTTCTTCGCCGCGCTCTTTTTCGCGGGCGCCCTGGCCTTCGCCGCCACCTTCTTTGCCCCGCCCGTCGCCGACCCCTTCAAACTGTTCCTCAACGCCGCCATCAGGTCGATGACGTTGGTGTCGTCGGGCTCGGGCGCCGCGACGAGGGCCTTCTTGCCGCCCTTCTGCTTGGCCTTGATCAGGGCCTTCAGGGCGTCGTCGTAACGGTCCTTGAATTCAGAGGGATCGAAGTCCGCCTGCTTCTGGTCGATGATGCGGGTGGCGATCTCGACCATGTCCTTGTCGGCCTTCACCGCCGGGATGTCGTCGAAGAAGTCGCCCGCGTCGCGCACCTCGTCATGGGGCCGCAGGGACCAGGCCACCAGCCCCTTGCCCCGCACTTCCAGCGCGATCTGCCGCTCGCGATTGCGCAGAACCAGCGTGCCGATGGCGATCTTGCCCGCCGCCTTCATGGCGTCGCGAATGACGGCGAAGGCTTCGGCGCCCACGCCCTTCTCGGGCACGACATAGAAGGGATCGTCCCAGTACAGCCGGTCGATGTCGTCCTCGTCGACGAACTGGCCGATGTCGATGGTGCGGGTGCTTTCCAGCTTCACCTTCTCGAAGTCGGCGTCGTCCATCAGGACGTACTCGTCCTTGGACACCTCAAAGCCCTTCACCAGGTCGGCGCGTTCCACCGGCTCGCCCGTGCCGGAATCGACCGGCGCCATGCGGATGCGGTTGTTGGTGTCCGGGTTGATCAGGTGGAAGCTGACATGCCCGGCGCTCGACGTCGCCGTGTACAGTGCGACCGGGCAGGTCACGAGCGACAGCTTCAGATGTCCCTGCCAGGTGGGGCGGGCCGCCATGATGAACTCCCTTGATGCCTGCTGAAAACGCCGGTCGCCGGGACTCGTTCAACCCACTGGACAGCACGTCTGATCGGGTGTGTCCTGATGAGTCCGGCGCAAGAAAAACAACAAGCCGGATCGAGCGAGGAAACATGTCCAACCGACCGAGCCACATCCGGCTCAACTCCCACCCTGGTGCGGGAACCGTCAGCCGCTTCCCCCTGAACTGGGGCGCGCCGACCGCGCGGGAACGCGGCCCCGTCATCGGCACCGTCAATTCGGGTAGCGACCGCAACGCCATCGGCGCCCACGGCGGCGCCTATTCGGTCTATCGCGCCCTGGCCGTGTCGTCGGGCGCCATGAGCGCCAACAACCGGCCCGACCTGACCAACACCTCGCCGACCACCCCCATGGGGCCGTTCCCGCAGTGGACCGACGGCGGCAAGATCGTCTCACTGGACCCCTGGGGCGCCCGCGTCGCCGAGGACTTCGCCGCCGAGATCCAGGATGGCGTCGACATCCGCCCGACCATCGCCGTGACCCGCGCCCGGCTCCAGCTGAGCGAGATCAACGAAGCCATCGCCGCCGGCCGGATCAAGGTCGACGGGACCGTGGTGCACGACACCGGCGACGTGGCCGTCACCAAGGCCGCCATTGACCCGGTCTGGTATCTGCCGGGCATCGCCGAACGCTTCGGCGTCACCGAAACCGCCCTGCGCCGCACCCTGTTCGAACAGACCGGCGGCATGTACGCCGACCTGGTCACCCGTCCCGACATCAAGGTCTTCCTGCCCCCCATCGGCGGCATCACCCTGTACATCTTCGGCGATCCGGCCGCGATCGCCGACCCGGCGCGGCGCCTGACCTGCCGCGTCCATGACGAGTGCAACGGTTCGGACGTCTTCGGCTCCGACATCTGCACCTGCCGCCCCTATCTGACCCACGGCATCGAGGAATGCGTGCACGAGGCCCAGAACGGCGGCGCGGGCCTGATCGTCTACAATCGCAAGGAAGGCCGGGCGCTGGGCGAGGTCACGAAATTCCTCGTCTACAACGCCCGCAAGCGCCAGCCGGGCGGCGACCAGGCGGCCACCTATTTCGAGCGCACCGAATGCGTCGCCGGCGTCCAGGACGCCCGCTTCCAGCAGCTGATGCCGGACATCCTGCACTGGCTTGGGATCACGAAGATCGACCGCTTCGTCTCCATGTCGAACATGAAGCACGACGCCCTCACCGGCTCGGGCATCGAGATCGGGGAGCGCGTGCCGATCCCAGACTACCTGATCCCGCCCGACGCCTCCGTCGAGATGGAGGCCAAGAAGGCGGCCGGCTACTTCACCCCCGAAGGCGCCAAGTCCGCCGACGAGCTGACCCGCGTGGTGGGCCGCGATCTTGAGCAGTTCTGACGCCGGGCAGGCGCGCAGCCTGCTGACCCCCGCCGCCGTCCGCGAGCGGGCCCATGAGATGCTGGCGATCGGTGTCGCCGACGGCCTTGAGCACTGGCGTGTCGATCTGGACCGGCTGCCCGAGACGGCGAAGTACGTCGCCGCGATCATCCGCGACCAGTATCCGACCCTGGCCGTGCCCTTCCACGCCCGCTGGCGGCATTTCGCCATCCAGGGCCAGGACTTCTGGGGGCCGGTCGCGGACTCTCGCGCCTGGCCGGACGCCGCAAATCGGGCGCGGACCGAGTTCGACCTGGCCATCGTCTCGGTGCTGCTGGACGCCGGCTCGGGACCCGGTTGGGCCTATCGCGACGCCCGCACCGGCGTGACCCTGACCCGCTCCGAGGGCCTCGCCATCGCCTCCCTGCGGATGTTCGAGGCGGGGGTCTTCTCGATCACCGAGCGCGACCCCTGGCGGGTCGACGCCCAGGCCCTGGCCGCCCTGACCACCGAGGCGCTGGCGGAGGGCTTCCAGGTCTCGGACGCCAATCCCCTGGCCGGGCTGGAGGGCCGGGCAGCCCTGCTGCGGCGGCTGGGCGACCAGTGCCTGAAGCGGCCCGACCTGTTCGCCACGGCCGACACGCCCCGCCCCGGCGGCCTGGCCGATGTCCTGATCGCCCAGGCGACCGACGGCGCCCTGCCCGCCCCGGCCATCCTCGAACTGCTGCTCGAAGCCTTTGGCCCGGTCTGGCAGGACCGGCTGACGCTGGGCGGCGTCGATCTGGGCGACTGCTGGCGGCACCCCGCGATGAAGCGCGACGACGCCACCGATGGTCTCGTGCCGATCCACAAGCTGTCCCAGTGGCTCAGCTATTCGCTGGTCGAACCGCTGCAGACCGCGGGCCTCAAGGTGGTCGATCTGGACGGCCTGACCGGGCTGGCGGAGTACCGCAACGGCGGCCTGTTCACCGACCTGGGCGTGCTGACGCTCAAGGACCCGGCGGACGCGGACAAGGCCTGGCCGGTGTCCGACCCGCTGGT
The DNA here is from genome assembly GCF_058790835.1 of Brevundimonas sp. EU05-FHT14B11. Classification (NCBI taxonomy): domain Bacteria; kingdom Pseudomonadati; phylum Pseudomonadota; class Alphaproteobacteria; order Caulobacterales; family Caulobacteraceae; genus Brevundimonas; species Brevundimonas sp. EU05-FHT14B11. The sequence continues at coordinate 1,000,967 of NZ_JBYTCY010000001.1, read as the reverse complement.
GGTCGGCTGGCGCGCCATGACCGTAGCCCTGCTGGACAAGATCGCGCCTTTGGTGCGCGCCGAACTGGGCGTCAGCGCCGAGGCCATGCGGCTGGCCAGCGTACTGGAGGGCGGGACCTGGGCCGCCGGACGCCGCGCCGCCGCCGAACGCCGACCGGGCGGCGGACCGCCCCTGACCATCCTCTCCGACGGGACCGTCTTCTGATGCCGAAAGCCGCCTTCAAGATGGACGGGGTCACCATCGTCGGTCACCCGCTGGTCGCCCACAAACTGTCGATCATGCGTTCGAAGGACACCTCGACAGCGCGGTTCCGGGCCCTGCTGCGGGAGATCTCGACCCTGCTCTGCTACGAGGTCACGCGCGACCTGCCGCTGGAGGACTATCCGGTCGAGACCCCGGTCGGGCCCACCACCGGCTCCCGCATCGAGGGCAAGAAGCTGGTCTTCGTGCCCATCCTGCGCGCCGGCCTGGGGCTGGTCGAGGGAATGCTGGACCTGGTCCCCTCCGCCCGCGTCGGCCATGTCGGCCTGTACCGCGAGCCCGAGACCCTGGACGCGGTGGAGTACTATTTCCGCGCCCCGGAGGACGTCGGCGACCGCCTGTGCATCGTCATCGACCCCATGCTGGCCACGGCCAATACGGCGGTCGCGGCCATCGAACGGCTGAAGGAGCGCGGCGTCACCAATCTGCGCTTCGTCTGCCTGGTCGCCTCGCCCGAGGGGCTGGAGCGGCTACGCGGCTGGCACCCGGATGTGCCCGTCTGGGTCGCCGCCGTGGACGAGAAGCTGAACGACCACGGCTACATCGTGCCGGGCCTGGGCGACGCCGGCGACCGGCTGTTCGGGACGCGGTGATGCGGCGCGCCATCGCCCTGACCAGCCTGATCGGGATGCTCGCCGCGAGCGTCCCGGGTTCCGTCGCGGCCGCGCCCGAAGACGCGATCCGCGCCGCTCGGGTCACCCCCCATCGCAGGGAGGGACTGCTCTTCGGGTGCGAGTTGAACATCCTCGTCCTGCGCCGGGCGGGGCCGGAGCAACCCCCGACCCAGGCCTTCGCGGGATCCGCGATGGTGCTGAATCACATGAGCGGAGAACAGGCCGCCGTGCTGCGTCTCGGCATCTCCGGACCGGACAGGCGACTGCAGCCCCTGGCTCACGGCGTCCTGGTCGGAGACGGCGCGGAGACCTCGCACGAGTTCATCCGGCGCGAGGAGTCCGACGGCACGGGGGTCGAGATGTTCGTCTACCGGATGGGCCCGCAGACCTCGGCCTTCTTCAGCGGCCTGGCGGATCTCGGGATCGCCGAAGTCGCCTACCAATCCAGCCCGGGCGCCGCGCTGGAACGCTTCCGGATCGATGTCAGCGGTCGACCGGAACTGCTCGCCGAATGGCGAGGCTGTCTCTCCGACCTGGCGAACAGTCCGGCCCCGGGATCACCCGCCCAGGAGCGAAACCCGAGTTGAGCCGGACCACGTCCAACTCAACCGTTTCGCCCTAGTCCACCGGCCTGACGTTGTCGTCCGAGTTGCGGTCGATCCACTTGTTGTAGGGGTCAACGCCCACGAACGACGGCTTCTTCGTCGTGATGAAGCGCAGGGTCTGCACCCCGGTCCGGATGGGGCGGCGCTCCAGCAGGATGACGTCGCCCTCGTTGAAGCGGCCCTTGCCCGGCTCGGCGCTGAACAGGCCCACGTCGAAGCTTTCGTTCAGCGGCGCGTCGGTCTCCTTGCCCTGCCCGTCCGCGTACAGCTTGCGGGCGTCGACGGTGATCGTGACGTCCCAGCGGCCGTCGGCGCGGCGGGTCGCCGTCGAGCCGGTGGTCTTGACGTCATACAGGGTGATCTTTTCGAACAGGTCGGTGATCAGGGCCTGCTTGTCCGCCGGCGCCTCGGCCCGTAGGGCGGCCACGAGGTCCAGGGAGCGGGGATAGGGCGCGCCCTTGAAGGCGTATTGCGCCAGCACCCGGCGCAGGGCGCGATTGACCGCGTCCTCGCCGACCTGATCGCGCAGCAGGTACATGACCAGCCCGCCCTTCTGGTAGTGGATGTACTGCTGGTTCTCGTTGCGGAACAACGGCATCTCTTCCAGCCGCTCGGTGCCGCGCGAGCGCAGGTAGCGGTCCAGCTCGAACTTCAGGAAGCGGCGGATCTGATCCCGGCCGTACTTCTTCTCCATCACCATCAGCGCCGAGTACTGCGCCAGGGTTTCCGACAGGGTGGTCATGCCCTGCTGGTTGGAGCCGACGACCTGGTGCGCCCACCACTGGTGGCCGAACTCGTGCGCGGCGACATAGGTGACGTAGTCGATCTTGGTCGGGTCGCTGAGGTCGGCGATGAAGCCGAGCCCTTCAGACCAGGCGAAGGTGTTGGGGAAGGACTGGGCGTAGGACGCGTAGTCCGGGAACTCCACGATCCGCGCCTGATGGAACTGGTAGGGGCTGAAATTGGCCTGGAAGTAGTCCAGCGACGACTCCAGCGCATCCAGCATCCGGCCCACGTTGCGGGTGTGGGCGGGGTCGTGGAAGACCACCAGCTCGACCCCGTTGTGCTCGCGCCGGGTCTGGGCGTAGCGGGCCGACTGGATCGAGAAGAAGTTCAGCACCGGAGACTCGGTGACGAAGCGCGCCGTGCGGCGACCGTTGGCCGTGACGTCCGAGCGCTTGTCGCCGGGCGCGACCACGGTCTGGTCGGCGTCGGTCGTGACGGTGATGTCCGCCGTCACCCAGTCGGCGCCGATGTAGTTGTGGGCGCGGGCGCTTTCGTCTTCCAGCTTGGCCGGACGCAGCTCGGCGGGCAGGCCCAGCTTGCGGCGCTTGGCGCGGTCGGTCAGCAGGCCGCGGCGATCCATGCCGACCGTCGGCGTGAACTCGCCGTTGGTGACGAAGGTGCCGTTGTCGACCAGGCGGGTGGTGTTGCCGCTGTTCTTGAAGCCGCGCTGCTCCAGCACGGTCTCGAACTGCACGGTGCGGCGCTCGCCCGGCTGCATCGGGGTGTCGAAGCGATAGATGCGGTAGTCGAACTCCGGCCACTCGCGGGCGACCGTCGCGCCCTGCACGAGCAGTTGCTTCATCTCCAGGTCGTCGCTCCAGCGCAGGTGAACCTCGCGCAGGGGCTGGTCGGTCTTGTTCTCCAGCACATAGCTCCCGCGCGTGGTCAGCTTGGGCGCATGGGGATGCAGGTCCATGACCAGACGCACGTCCGAGACCGACGGCTGCGGCTGGGTCTCGTAGCGCAGCAGGGTCTTCTCGGCGTCGGCCTGAAGCCGCTCGGTCTGGCTGTCGGTGCGGTACTCGTTCCAGACGTTGGTGTTCGTGTAGATGAAGACGCCCAGGCCGACGAAGGCCGCCAGCGCCACGCCGCCGATCGCGCCCGCCGGGCCCATCAAACGGCGCGGGAAGCGCTTGAGACGCGGCCACAGCCGGGTCTCCGTACCGCGACGCCACAGACCGTAGGCGATGACCAGCAGCACCACCGCGAAGGCGGTCCAGTAGGCGTCCAGCCAGGCGTTGAACCCGGCGTAGTCGCCCGTGCCGTTCATGTCCGACAGCGGCACCCCGATGCCCCGGCCGTAGGCGTAGAGCACGTGGTCGAAACCGAGGTTGGACAGCACGATCGTCGAGATCATGTAGACGACCATGATCGCCCAGCCGACGAACTTGTTGGGCGACAGCGCCTGGACGAAGATCGCCAGCACGGCCAGCAAGCCGAAGCTCACGGCCTGCGGGATGACATACCAGAACAGGTATTTGCCCAGCTCGAAGTCGGTGTAGCCCTTGATGGCCTGAACGACGACGCCCGCCACCACGCCGATCAGGGCGGTGGAGATGAGCACCAGCGCCAGCGCCAGGGTCTTGGGAACCAGGAAGGTCCAGTCCGGGGTCGAGGTGGCGTCGATGATCTCGTGCACCTTGCGGTCCCGATCGCGCCAGACCAGCTCGCCCGAATAGTAGATCGCGATGACGATGGAGATCAGGCCGAAGGCGCCGGTCAGGCCGGTGATCGCCACGCGGGTGACCAGCAGCAGCGGCGCGCCGTAGATCTCGCCCATGAAGAACAGGGTCGCCACGGCGAAGGCGAAGCCCAGCAGGATCAGGACGACATAGGCGGGGCTCTTGAAGATCAGGGCCGTCTCGAAAGCCGTGCGCGAGACCAGCCGCGCCACGCCGCTGGCGAAGCCATGGCTCGGAGCCGGCAGGTCGCCCAGGGGCGCGGACACGGGCGCGGCGGCCTCGGCCAGCGCGCGCAGGCGCTCCTGCTTCTTCGGCTTCGCGCCCTTGGCGGCGGGACGGTAGAGCAGATAGGCGCCGGCCAGCAGGACCGCGCCGACCGCGACCCAGATGACCCGGTTCCACAGCAGCACGCCTTCCAGCGGCGGGTTCAGCGTGTTCCGCTCCGCCGCCGTCCAGTATTTGGTGACCAGCGAATAGGCGCCGCTGCCGAAGGGCTCGGCCCAGGCCAGGGCGGTTTCGAACTCGGGTTTCGTGCCCAGGGCTCCGGTGGTGCCCAGATAGACGATCAGGACCGCGACCACGCCGACATAGGTGGCCATCATCGACCGGGTAAGGGTCGCGAGAGTGAAGAACAGGGCCGAGGTCAGGAACAGGCCCGTCAGGCCGAAGACGCCATAGGCGTAGAGATAGTCCTGTGGCCGGAACGCGCCCACCGTCTCGGGATCGACCCAGGGCATCATCGTGCCCAGCAGGGTGCCGATGGAGATGCTGAAATAGCAGAGCGACACCGCCGCGAACGCGCCGAAGAAGCGGCCGTACAGATAGGCGCCCTTGGTGATCCGGGTGCTCTGGATCATCGGCCCGAAGCCGGTCTGGGTGTCCCGCGCCACGACGTTGGCCACGATGGCCGTCGTGGCCAGCATGAAGAAGACGTTGAAGATGATGTGGGCGACGGACAGCGCGTAGGGCGCGTTCTTGTGAACGTTGCCGCCCGATCCCAGCGAGACGTTGTCGCTGGCGACCGCGCCGAAGGCCAGCAGGCCGAAGACGATGGCGATGACCCAGAACGCCGGCTGGCGCAGCTGGTAGCGGAACTCGAAGCTCGCGATTTTGCCGAACATGGGGATCAGGCCGCGCGGCGGGTCTTGGCGACGGTCGCCAGATAGACATCCTCAAGGCCGCCGGGCGCGCCTTCGAAGCCGTCTCCCGGGTGGTTGTCGGCGAGGACGTGGATCACGGTCCGGCCCGCCAGCAGACGGGTCGAGATGACCTCGTAGCGCTTCTTGAAATCGGGCAACTCGGCCTTGTCGATGATCCGCTTCCAGATCCGCCCCTCCAGCGTGTGCTGCAGGTCGGCGGGGACGCCTTCCAGCTGGATCTTGCCGCCGGCCAGCACCGCCATGCGGGGGCACAGGTCGGTCACGTCGCCGACGATATGGGTCGACAGGATGACGACGACGTTCTCGCCCACCTCGGCCAGCAGGTTGAGGAAGCGGTTGCGCTCCTCAGGGTCCAGACCGGCGGTGGGCTCGTCGACGATGATCAGTTCGGGGTTGCCGATCAGGGCCTGGGCGATGCCGAAGCGCTGGCGCATGCCGCCCGAGAAGCCGGCCAGCGCCTTGCCGCGCACGGGCCACAGGTTGACCTGGTTCAGCAGCGCCTCGACCGTGGCCTTGCGCTCCCTGCCGTTGGCGATGCCCTTCAGCACCGCCATGTGATCGAGCATGTCGTAGGCCGAGACCCGCGGATAGACGCCGAAATCCTGGGGCAGGTAGCCGAGCACGCGGCGCAGCTTCTCCGGCTCGCTGATGACGTCGATGTCGCCGAAACGGATCGAGCCCGAGGTCGGGGTCTGCAGGGTCGCGATCGACCGCATCAGGGTGGATTTGCCGGCGCCGTTGGGTCCCAGCAGCCCGAACATCCCCTTGGGAATGGTCAGGCTGACGTCATCCAGTGCGCGAGTCCCGTTGCCGTAGATATGGGTCAGGTTCTCGATCGTCAGCATGCCACGCCCTCCGTGAAGGGCGGCACCCTGTCGCGCCAACCCTTTGGCGGCAAGTTAAACATGGGTCAGAAATGCGTTCGCTCAACCTATGCGCGGCGCCGCTATGGGATTGGCGTTCCACAGGTTAGAGTAGCGTCGTACTTCCCGCAGGACCCGACCCGACACGTGCTGAAAAACCTGCTGCCCAGCAAACCGGGAACGGAGCCCCTCGCCGAGGCGCTCATCGCGTGCCGCTCGCACTTCGTCTGGGCGGCGGTGTTCTCCGCGCTCGTCAACCTGCTCTATCTGACGCCGACCCTGTACATGATGCAGGTGTACGACCGGGTGGTGCCGACAGGCGGCATCCTGACCCTGACCCTGATCACCTGCGTGGCCGTGCTGGCCCTCGGTGCCCTGGCCGGACTGGACTGGCTGCGCGGACGGCTGATGCTGCGCGCCGGGCTGCGGCTGGACCGCATGCTGTCGGGCAAGGTGCTGCAGCGGGTCATGGACCTGCAGGCCAAGGCGCCCAACACCCAGGCCCTGCGCGAGTTCGACAACGTGCGCGGCGCCATCGGCGGCCAGGGCATGCTGGCCCTGTTCGACGCGCCCTGGACCCCGATCTACCTGCTGTGCTGCTTCCTGCTGCACCCGGCCATCGGCGTGCTGACGCTGGTCGGCGGCCTGACCCTGTTCACCCTCGCCTGGCTGAACGAGCGCGACACCCGCCCGCGCCTGAACCGGGCCATCCAGTCGCAGAACCACGCCTACGCCGCCCAGGAAGGGATCGCCGGCCAGGCCGAGGTGGTCCGCGCCCTGGGCATGCGCCAGTCCTCCATCGCCCGTCAGGTCGAGCAGCGCCGCCACGCGACGGCCGCCCAGGCCGACGCCCAGCTGGCCGGGGGCCGCTACTCCGGCGCGATCAAATTCCTGCGCCTGGTGATGCAGTCCGCCGCCCTGGGCCTGGCCGCCTATCTGGCGGTGAAGGGCGAGATCTCGCAGGGCTCCATCATCGCCTCATCGGTGCTGCTGAGCCGCGCCGTCGCGCCGGTGGAGCTGCTGGTGGGGGTGTGGCCCAACCTGGTCCAGGCCGTGGCCAGCTGGAAGACCCTGACCGAACTGTTCGGCGCCACCGCCTCGGTGGAGCGCGAGCGCACCGCCCTGCCCGACCCCAAGGGCCGGCTGCAGGTCGAGGCCGTGTCGGTGAAGTTCCCGGAGACCGAGAACCCGCAACTGCGCGGCGTCGCCTTCGCGCTGAAGCCCGGCGAGACCCTGGGCGTCGTGGGCGCCAGCGGCTCGGGCAAGACCACCCTGGCGCGGGTCGTCGCCGGCGCGCTGAAGCCCCAGGCCGGCGCGGTCCGCCTGGACGGCGCCGAGTATGAGGCGCGCGAGGGCGACGAACTGGCCCGCTGGATCGGCTATCTGCCGCAGGTCCCCAGCCTGTTCGCCGGGACCATCAAGGACAACATCTCGCGCTTCGCCACCGCCACCGGCGTCGATCAGGACACCGCCGACCGCGGGGCGGTGAAGGCCGCCATGCAGGCCGGCGCGCATGAGCTGATCCTGCGCCTGCCCAACGGCTACGACACCCTGCTGGGCCCGTTCGGCCAGGGCCTGTCCGCCGGTCAGGCGCAGCGCGTGGCGCTGGCGCGGGCGCTGTACAACGAGCCCGTCCTGCTGGTGCTGGACGAGCCCAACTCCAACCTCGACCAGGAAGGCGAGGCGGCGCTGATGCAGGCCATCCTCGGCGCCGCCGCGCGCGGCGCGGCCGTGGTCATCATCGCCCACCGCGCCGGGGTCCTGGCCCGGGTCGACCGGCTGCTGATGATGCGCGACGGCATGGTCCAGCTGGAAGGCCCGCGCGAGGAGGTGCTCGAGAAGATGCGCGCCACCACGCCGCGCGGCCCCGCCCCGACCGCGCCGCAACAGGCGCCGGGTCAACCTCAGCAAGCCCAGGGCCGGATCTCCAGCTCCGCCCAACCGCCGCGACGCAGCCAATGACCGACGCCACAGCGCCCCAGGACCCGGCCGCCCCCGCGCCGGAGACCGCCGCCGCGCCGCCGCCTCTCGCCCTGCCCGAAGCGCCGTCCGGTCCGACGGTCGTCGCCGACACGCCGCGGCTTGAGCTGTGGATCGGCGGGATCATCATCCTCGTCTTCTTCATCATCGGCCTGGGCTGGGCCGCCATCGCGCCGCTGGACGCCGGCGCCTATGCGGACGGCCAGGTCGCCGTCTCGGGCAACCGCCAGGCGGTGCAACACCGCGAGGGCGGCGTCGTCAGCGCCCTGCTCGTGGCCGAGGGCGACACCGTCCAGCGCGGCCAGATCCTGCTGCAGCTGTCCAGCGGCGAGCTGAAGGCCACCGAGCGCGGCGTGGCCAGCCAGGTCTACGCCCTGATCGCCCAGCGCTCCCGGCTGGTGGCCGAGCGCGACCGGATGGGCTCGATCCCCACGCCGCCGGAGTTCGCGGACCTGGCGCCCGAGGACGCGGCCCTGGCCCAGGAGTCGCTGCGCATCCAGCAGCTGCAGTTCGGGGCCCGCCGCACCGGTCGCTCGACCGAGACGGGCGTGCTCAGCCAGCGGATCGCCCAGCTGAACGACCAGATCGACGGCTATCAGCGCCAGATCGAGTCCAACCAGGAGCAGCAACGCCTGATCCAGGAGGAGCTGACCGGCATGCGCGGCCTGGCCGAGAAGGGCTATGCGCCGCAGACCCGCGTGCGGGCGCTGGAGCGCACCGCCGCCCAGCTGGACGGCGAGCTGGGCTCCCTGCGCGCCCAGATCGCCCGCTCGCGCGAGGCGGTGGGCGAGACCCGGCTGCAGATGGCCGGCGTGAACACCAAGATGGGCGAGGACGTCGCCGACCAGCTGCGCCAGATCGACGTGCAGCTGAACGAGCTGCGTCCGCGCATGATCGAGCTCCGGGCCCAGATCGCCCGCAACGAGGTTCGCGCCCCGGCCACCGGCCAGGTCGTCGGCCTGACCATCTTCACTCAGGGCGGGGTCATCCAGCCGGGGCAGACCCTGATGGAGATCGTGCCCAACGACGCCTCGCAGGTGATCGTGGCCAAGGTCACCCCCACCGACATCGACAACCTGCGCATCGGCCAGACCACCGAGGTCAAGTTCCCCGGCCTGCGCGAGCGCAACCCGCCGATCATCCACGGCACGGTGAAGAGCATCTCGGCCGACAGCTTCACGGTCGAGGAGACCGGCGCCAGCTTCTACCGCGCCGAGATCGTCGTCCCCGCCAACGAGCTGGCCAAGCTGGGCCGGGGCGCCGAGGTCCTGCGTCCGGGCGCGCCGGTGCAGGTGGTCATCCTGCTGCGCAAGCGGACGGCCCTGGCCTATCTGCTGGAGCCGCTGACGAACAACCTGTGGCGCTCGGGCAGCGAGCAGTAGGGCGAGGGACTAGGGGTTAGGGGTTAGGGGTTAGGGACTAGGAAGCCCCTATTGCTGGCTCACTTACTAACCTAGACCCTAGACCCTAGACCCTAGACCCTAGACCCTAGACCCTAGACCCTTCTTCTCCGCCCTGAACCGGTGCAGCAGCGGCTCGGTATAGCCGTTGGGCTGTTCGGTTCCCTCGAACACCAGGGCCCGCGCGGCCTGGAAGGCGAGGCTGGCGTCGGGGTTCGGGGCCATGGGCTCGTAGAGCGGGTCGCCTGCGTTCTGGGCGTCGACCTTGGCGGCCATCTTCAGCAGGGCGGCCTCGACCTGATCGGCGGTGCAGACGCCGTGCAGCAGCCAGTTGGCCATATGCTGGGAGGAGATGCGCAGGGTGGCGCGGTCCTCCATCAGGCCGACGTCGTGGATGTCGGGCACCTTGGAACAGCCGACGCCCTGGTCGATCCAGCGCACGACATAGCCGAGCAGGCCCTGGGCGTTGTTTTCCAGCTCCTCGGCGACCTCTTCCCCCGACCAGTTGCGGCCCTCGGCCAGCGGGGCGGTGAGCAGGGGTTCGAGACCGGGAACCGGCTGCGCCGCGATGGCCTCGCGCAGGGCGAAGACGTCGGTCTGGTGATAGTGGAGGGCATGCAGGGTGGCCGCCGTCGGCGACGGGACCCAGGCGGTGTTGGCGCCGGTCTTCGGATGCGCCGCCTTCTGCTCCAGCATGTCGGCCATGCGGTCGGGCGCGGCCCACATGCCCTTGCCGATCTGGGCCTTGCCCGACAGGCCGCACGCCAGGCCGATGGCCACGTTGCGGGCCTCATAGGCGCTGATCCAGGCGGAGGACTTCATCTCCGCCTTGCGCACCACCGGACCGGCCCGCATGGCGGTGTGGATCTCGTCGCCGGTGCGGTCCAGGAAGCCGGTGTTGATGAAGACCAGCCGGTTCGCGACCTGCTTCAGGCAGGCGGCGAGGTTGGCCGAGGTGCGGCGCTCCTCGTCCATGACGCCGACCTTCAGGGTCCAGCGGTCGAGGCCGAGAATGTCCTCGACCCGCCCGAACAGGTCATTGGTGAAGGCGACCTCGTCCGGCCCGTGCATCTTGGGCTTCACGATATAGATCGAGCCTTCACGGCTGTTGCGGAAGCGGCCCCGTCCCTTGAGGTCGTGGATGGCGGCGGCGGCGGTGACCAGGGCGTCCAGCACGCCCTCGAACACCTCGGACCCATCCGCCAGACGGACGGCGGGGGTCGTCATCAGGTGGCCGACGTTGCGCACGAACAGCAGCGACCGGCCCGGCAGGGTCACGGTCGAGCCGTCGGGCGCGGCGACGACCTTGTCCAGGTTCAGGGCGCGGGTCAGGGTCTGGCCGCCCTTCTGGAAGGTCTCGACCAGATCGCCCTGCATCAGGCCCAGCCAGTTGCGGTAGGCGGCGACCTTGTCGGCGGCGTCGACGGCGGCGATCGAGTCCTCGAGATCGACGATGGTCGAGAGCGCGGCCTCAAGCACCACGTCGGAAATCCCGGACGGGTCGGTCGCGCCGATGGGATGGGCGGGGTCGAAGACCACCTCGATGTGCAGACCATTGTGCCTGAAGACACGGCCCGCCCCCGTCTGGCCGACATACTGGCCGGGGTCCTTCAGGGCGATGCCGCCCGAAGGATCGCCGAGGTCGGCCCACGATCCCTGCGCCAGCGGCACGGCCTCGTCGAGGAAGACCTTGGCGCGGGCGACCACGCGGGCGCCGCGGGCGGCGTCATAGGGCCCGGGGGGCGGCAGATCGCCCAGGGCGTCCGTGCCGTAGAGGGCGTCATAGAGGCTGCCCCAGCGGGCGTTGGCGGCGTTGAGGACGAAGCGGGCGTTGAGCGCCGGCACGACCAGCTGCGGCCCGGCCAGGGTCGCCACCTCGGCGTCGACCCGGGTGGTCGCGATGGCGAAGGGCTCGGGCTCGGGGACCAGGTAGCCGATCTCGCGCAGGAAGGCGGCGGCGGCCGCCGGGTCCTGCGGCCGGCCCGCACGGTCGATGGACCACTGGTCGATCCTGGCCTGCAGGTCGTCGCGCACGTCCAGCAGGGCGCGGTTGCGGACGGCGGCGTGGGCGAACAGGTCGGCGGCGCCGGTCCAGAAGCGCTCGGCGGTGATGTCGAGGCCCGCGAGCACTTCGGCCTCGATGAAGTCGGCCAGTTCCTGTGCGACCTGAAGTCCGGCGCGCGGCGTCATCGACATGGGCGTCTCCCGTGGGGCGAGGCTGTAACATTCCGTGATGACGCGGGGGAAGTCGAGGGCCATTTCGCGGATGCGAAGGGATTCCGCACTGGGAAAAAAACGGGTGCGAAGAGCGCCAAAGTCGTGCGGATCGGAAACAACGAAAACGGGATGCCGTGCGAGATCGTCCATCTTCGCACGCCGGTACGTCAGGAACGGACGCGTCTCACCGCCCCATCGCCTTGAACGGGCGATGGAGAGGTGATGCAGTGTCCCCATGACCTGGCTCCGCCTCCACTGGCCTCTCGCCGTACTGATCCTGATCGCCGCGTCGGGCGTGCTGTGGCCGGTGTCCGGAGGCTGGCTGTCGCGGATCGCGCTGGCGTGGGACATCGGCGTCGGCCTGTTCCTGATCGAGAGCGCCGTGAAGGTGATCCGCACCCGGTCGGCCGATGCGATCCGCAAGCGCGCCTCGGCGCTGGACGAAGCGGGCCCCGCCATCCTGCCGCTGGCCCTGATCGCGGCGGTGGCCAGCGTGGTCGTGGTGGTCGGGGAAGCGGCGCAGGGCGGCGGCGGGCCCGCTATCCTGGCCCTGGTCACGGTCGTGCTGTCGTGGCTGTTCGTGCACGTGATCTTCGCCTTCCACTACGCCCACGTCTTCTATTCGGCGGGCGACAAGGGCGACCGCGGCGGCCTGCTATTCCCGGGCGACGACCCGGAGCCCGACTACTGGGACTTCCTGCACTTCTCCCTGATCATCGGCGTCGCCTCGCAGACAGCCGACGTGCAGATCACCGACCGGGGCGTCCGCCGCACCTCGACCGTGCACAGCCTGGCGGCCTTCGTCTTCAACACCGTGGTGGTGGCCCTGACGGTCAATATGGCGGTGGGGCTGCTGGGCGGATCCTGAGCCTCACGCCTTGACTTGAACACCTTTGCAGGCCATTTGCCCGCTGCACCGCACCATTTGCGGTCTCCGGCGTCTCCAGCGCGTGTGGGTCTTCCTCCCCGAAGATCTGACTGTAGCAGCCGCCGGCTCCTCAAGATTCATTCGCTGCCCGGACACGCGGGGCGGCGCCCGATCCACCCCGAAGGTCTCACGCTTGAGGCCCTTATCGGGACTGGCGGTGCGCGGCCCTGACGGCTTACGAGCCATGGCTGATGCGCGTCGCCGCATGCGAAAGAAACCGCTCCGTGAGCAACAATACCTTTGAATCCATGGGCCTGAATCCGGCCCTGCTGCAGGCGCTGACCGCGGAAGGCTACACCACGCCGACCCCGATCCAGCAGAAGGCCATCCCGGACGTCATGGCCGGCAAGGATCTGCTGGGCATCGCCCAGACGGGCACCGGCAAGACCGCCGCCTTCGCCCTGCCGATCCTGCACCGCCTGGCGGCCAACCGCGTCGCCCCCCTGCCCCGCACCACGCGCTGCCTGGTGCTGTCGCCGACGCGCGAACTGGCCACCCAGATCGGCGAGAGCTTCAAGGCCTACGGGAAGCACCTGGGCTTCCGCGTCGCCGTGATCTTCGGCGGCGTGAAGTACGGCGGGCAGGAACGCTCGCTGAACCAGGGCCTCGACATCCTGGTCGCCGCCCCGGGCCGCCTGCTGGATCATATCCAGCAGAAGAACCTGGACCTGTCGGCGACCGAGATCTTCGTCCTGGACGAAGCCGACCAGATGCTGGACCTGGGCTTCATCAAGCCGATCCGCCAGATCGTCAGCCGCATCCCGGCCAAGCGCCAGAACCTGTTCTTCTCGGCCACCATGCCGTCGGAGATCGGCAAGCTGGCCGGCGAGCTGCTGAAGGACCCGGTCAAGGTCCAGGTGACCCCGCAAGCCACGACGGTGGAGCGGATCAACCAGTCGGTCATCCACATCGAGCAAGGCCGCAAGCGCGCCCTGCTGACCGAGATGTTCAGCGATCCCGAGTACACGCGCTGCCTGGTCTTCACCAAGACCAAGCACGGCGCCGACAAGGTCGCGGCCTATCTGGAAGCCGGCGGCGTCGAGTCCGGCGCCATCCACGGCAACAAGTCCCAGCCGCAGCGTGAGCGCACCCTGGCCGCCTTCAAGGCCGGCAAGCTGCGCGTTCTGGTCGCCACCGACATCGCCGCCCGCGGCATCGACGTGGACGGCGTCTCGCACGTGCTGAACTTCGAACTGCCGCACGTGCCGGAAGCCTATGTGCACCGCATCGGCCGGACGGCCCGCGCGGGCAAGGACGGCTCGGCCATCAGCTTCGTCGCCGGCGACGAGATGAAGCTGCTGCGCGACATCGAGAAGGTGACCCGCCAGAAGATCCCGTCGAGCGACCGCCGCAATGACAAGTCGCTGGCCCTGCTGGACCAGTCGATCATGGCGTCGGGCGTGAAGTCCAAGGCGACGATGCCCGACGACGGCCGCGGCGACCGCCAGCAGCAGCGCGGCCCGCGCAACCCGCGCCGCGACGGCGTGAAGCTGGAAGGCGGCGGGCAACCGCACCGCGTCCGCAAGCCCGGCCCGGGCCGCGAGGCCCGTCCGACCCCGGAACGCGCCTTCGACCCGATGGCCCGCGACCGGCCGCGCACCACCAACAACGACCCGCGCCACACCAGCGCTCCGGCCCACGAGCCGAAGCCGGTCGGTGAAATGAAGCGCCGTCCGCGTCGCCGGAAGCCGTCGAACGGCGGCAAGGGCTACGCCGCCAAGGCGTAAGCCGGACGACTGAAAAGACAGAACGCCCGCCGGAGCGATCCGGCGGGCGTTTTACTGGGGTTGAAGCATCAGCGGCGGCCCTAGCCACCAGATGACGGTGCGACCGCCCGACCTTCTTCCGCCCTGACCGCTTCTGACTTCGCCTGCCGGACCTGATCCATCACCTGGCTGGTGATCGAGGGTCTGGGGTTCGGCAGCAGGCCCAGCTTGACGGCCACTCCGCCGAGGAACCCGGGAAGGGCCATGCCGCCCAGAACCCCGACGAGCAGCGACGCCATCGCCTTGAAGAACAGCTCGCCCAGATTCGCGTCCTGCCACTCCGGCCGCAGGCTGTCGGAGACCGCGCTCCACAGGTTCCAGACGACCACCGGCCCGACCACGATCATGATCCCGACCAGAAGGGCGCCGAACCAGTTGGCCGGCTCGCTGATCTGACGCTTCACATCGTTCTCGAAGATGCGTGACGCGCCGGTAGAGTGATTGATGACGCCGACAGGGTTGGGATCGTCGTCTTGCCGCGTGCCCACATACAGCACCGACACCCGATGGCCGCTGCGGAAGCCGAACCCCGCGTTGGTGGCGTTCGCCTCAAACTCGCGGCCCCCGTCCTCCTGAACGAAGAAGCGGGTCAGTTCCGACGCACTTGAGGAGACGACCGTGTCGTTGTGGACTTGCCCCGTTCCGATGTCGCTTCGCGAGGTCGTATGGGCGCTGATGTGGGTGCGTTGCGATGTCTGGCTGTCGAGAACGGTCCCGGTTCGCACCGTGACGCGGGCCTCGTCGATTGATCTGATCTTTGCTGATCCCGTCATGCCTGCTCGTCCGGCTCCGGCGCTTGTACGACAACCTCTGCCGCAAGGTGATCGGCTTACGACAGAAAATTCAAGCCCGGATTGCAGTGATATTGAAGCGAACGGCCGCGCGGGCGCGGGTCTCGGAAACGCAGGAACGCCCGCCGGATCGCTCCGGCGGGCGTTTTGCATTCGGGAACCGGCCGCCGCCTTAGAAGGCGTAGCGGATGCCCGCCGAGGCGACGACGCCGCCGCCTTCGGCCGTGCCGCGCAGCTGCGAGGTCGTGGCCGCGGGCGTGCCCGGGTAGAAGGTCCGGTCGCTGTGGATGTCGCTGTCCGAGAAGGCGATGTAGGTCAGACCCATGTCGACGGTGACCTTGTCCGCCGCCTTGACCGAGGCGCCGGCCGAGATCAGCCAGCGGTCGGCGTCGGGGATGCGGGTGGTGCGCTCGCTGTCCCGGGTCGGGGTCGGATCGTAGCCGATGCCGCCGCGCAGGGTCAGGCGGTCGCTGGCCACATAGTCGAAGCCGACCGCGCCCGTGGTGACGTCCTTGTAGTCCTGCACGATCACGTCGCCGCCCGCGCCGTAGGCGACGCGGATGGCGTCGAACTCGGACCAGCCGATGCGGTTGACCTGGGCGTTCAGGGTCAGCTTGTCGTTGACCGCATAGCGGACCGAGGCGGTGGCGAACCACGGGGTGTTGAAGCTGGCCACGCCGTCCGTCGAGACATTGCCCGCCGCGATGGGGCCCAGCAGGCCGGTGACGTTCACCTCGCCGTCCAGCTCATGCTCGATCTTGGAGCGGTAGCTGAGGCCGAGGTCGAGACGGCCGAAATGGGCCTGGGCGCCGGCGTTCCAGCCGTAGTCCCAGCCGTCGCCTTCCAGGGACGACGTGCCGTCCGGCAGGGCCGGCGACAGATTGGGCAGGGACGAGGTCAGCTTGGCCTTCACATACTGGGCGTCCACGCCGACGCCGATGTCCAGCCAGTCGGTGACCTGCATGGCGCCGGTCAGGCCGACGTTGACCGAGCGCAGCTCCGAGGTCAGGGCGTCGTAGCGGGCGAAGGAATTGCCCTGATACTTGGTGGTGAAATTGTACGGGGCCGAGAGGCTGAGGCCGACGGCGAAGCGGTCGCCGACCGGCACGGCGACGGCGAAGTTCGGCACGATGCCGCTTTCGATCGGGTTGTTGCTGGTCGACTGTCCCTGGACCGGCACCGTGGTTCCGCCCGGATAGACGATCGACGATCCGGCGTTGTTGATGGTCGAGTTCAGGGCCAGGCCGTGGACGCTGAAGGTGACTTCACGACCGCTGCGGGCGATGGCGGCGGGGTTCCACCACAGCGAGCCGACGCCGCGGTCGGCGCCCTCGCCCGAATAGGCGCGGCCGGCGGCGCGGGCGGATTGTTCCTGGAGATAGAAGGAGCCGGCGAACGACGGCGTGGCGACGGCGAAAACCAGCGCGGCCAGAGCCACGCCGGTGAACAGCGACTTGGAGGAGGTCATTACTTTTTACTTTCGGAGGCCCGGGGGGAGGGCGGCGTTTCCAAACTATGCCGGGGAGGCACCGTGGGAATGCGCGTCCAGTCCTTTGGCTGCAACGGATTGAAGGTTTTGTCGCAGCAATGTGATCAATGTTCACCTGGTCGGTGAACGGTGTCTTTCACAGGCCTGCGGCGGACAGCAGAGCGCCCGCCGGAGCGATCCGGCGGGCGTCTGATTTCCGGTACGTCTTCCCTGGAAGGGATCAGGCGGCGGCGGACGCCGGCTGGATGCCTTCGGCCGGGTCGCGCAGGACGTAGCCGCGGCCCCAGACGGTTTCGATGTAGTGCTTGCCGCCGGCGGCCGTGGCCAGCTTCTTGCGCAGCTTGCAGATGAAGACGTCGATGATCTTCAGCTCGGGCTCGTCCATGCCGCCGTAGAGGTGGTTCAGGAACATTTCCTTGGTCAGGGTCGTGCCCTTACGCAGGGAGAGGAGCTCCAGCATCTGGTATTCCTTGCCCGTCAGGTGGACGCGGTGACCGTTCACCTCGACCGTCTTGGCGTCCAGGTTCACGGCGATCTCGCCGGTGTGGATGATCGCCTGGGCGTGGCCCTTGGAACGACGGACCACGGCGTGGGTGCGCGCGATCAGCTCGTCCTTGTGGAAGGGCTTGGTCATGTAGTCGTCGGCGCCGCCGCCGAAGGTCTTCACCTTGGTCTCGATTTCCGAGGTGCCCGACAGGATCATCACCGGCGTGTTGACCTTGCCGACGCGCAACTGGCGCAGCACTTCCAGGCCGTTCATGTCCGGGAGGTTCAGGTCGAGCAGGATCAGGTCGTAGTCATAGATCTTGCCCAGATCGATGCCTTCTTCGCCGAGGTCCGTCGTGTAGACGTTGAAGCCCTCCGACTTCAGCATCAGCTCGATGCTTTGCGCCGTCGCGTGATCATCTTCGATTAGCAGGACGCGCATGAGTGCCCCTCCAGGCAGAGCTTGGCCGTAAAGATATTGGTACCGTTTCCGGGTAACCTTGTTCGAACGTTAATCCTTCAAAACCTTAAGAAGGGTTAACACGAGTGGTTAACGGCGAATCTAGGCTGATTTGCGAATCGCCGTCGAGAGTCCGGAGTCAAGCGACCGGACTTTTTTCGAAAGCGCCGCCCATACGTCCATTCCCGACGTATCCAAGGAATATAATCCTACTCCGAGGCCGGCGATCAGACCGGTCCATGACGCGTAAGGAGATGGGATATGGAGGACCTTTATCGAACCCCGGCGACGGGCGGGGATCGGCTGAGGGCGGGGCTGGCGCTGCAGATGGTGGCCGCCGCCACCGGCGTGCCGGTGGACACGATGAGCGGCGGAGTGCGCCGCAGCGGGCAGGCGTGCCGGGCGCGCTGGCTGGCCATGTACCTGGCCCACGTCGCCTTCGGCTGGCCGATCGAGCGGGTCGGCCACGCCTTCGGCATGAACCGGGCGACCGCGGCGCAGGCCTGCCGCTGGGCCGAGGATGAGCGGGACCGCCCCTGGCTGGACGATCTGTTGAACCGGCTGGAACGGGCGGTCCGCGACCTGCTGGACGCGCCGCGATGCGAGCTGCCCGTATGAGCGGCGGACACCGGCTGGAACGGGCGCGGCGGCTGCTGGCCCTGCCGGGCGGGTGGCTGGAGGCCGCGCCCGGCGGCTACGTCCTGCGGACGGGGCGGGATCGGCGGGCGCGGGTGATGCTGACGCTCGACGCGGCCGAGTTCGGCGCCCTGGCCGAAACGCCGGGACTGAAGACCCGCGAGGGCGGCGGCTGGACGGCGCGCCCGCCGACCGCCCTGCCCGCTCCGACCGCCGGCCGTCCGGGCGTGACCGAGGGGCTGCGCACGGTCATGGAGCCCGGCGGTCCGACCGCGCTGCGGGCCAATCTGACAGTCTCGCCCGTCGCCTGGCTGGCCGGCCGGGCCGACGCGGACGGACGGCCGTGGCTGAGCCGGGCCGAGATCGCGGCGGCGGAGCAGCTGGGACTGGAGGCCGAGGCGGCGCTGCGCGGGCCCGGCCTGACCATGCGATGGGACGCCCCGCCCCGGGCCCGGTCGGGCGGCGGCGCGCGGCGGCATGAACCGGGCGACGCGGCGCTGGCGGCGGCCCGGCGGGTGGAGGCGGCGCTGGCCGCCTGCGGCCCGGCCCGGGCGATGGTGCGGACCATCTGCATCGAGGCGACCCCGTTGCAGGCCGCCGAACAGGCGCTGGGCCTGCGCCGCCGCACGGGCAAGGCGATGCTGAAGCAGGGTCTGGCCGCGCTGGCCCGCCACTACCGACTGGCGTGACCCCGGCCTGCGACAGAAGCGCTACCTTACAAGCTGGTAACTTTTGTCCGACGAACATCGGTCCTAGGGTGCCGCCGTGGCGCGCTCCGAAAGGGGCGCGTCCGCGTTTTTAAGGCGTCGCTCTCACCGACGCCGGGCTTGTCGGGGGAAGTGGCGTGAAGACAGTACTGGCATACGGCCTCGCGGCGGGGTTGGTTCTCGGCATGGCCGCCGCACCGGCGACGCCGGCGATGGCCCAACAGCACCTGACGGCTCAAATCCTGACGGACGTCTGCCTGCCGTACGCCAACCGGTCCAAGAGCTTCGAAAAGGCCATCCGCGCCGCCCGCGAGCTGGAGTTCCGCCGCCCCGCGAACGAGCGGGACCAGGTGCTCGAGGAGTATGCGTCCGAGATCAACCTGGTGTCGCGGGACGGCACCTGGCGGGTACGTCTCGAGGAAGGCTCCGTCCCGCTCGGCGACAGCGAGGTCTACGCCGTGACCTGCACCCTGTCGTCGACCCGCGCCAGCGCGCGCGAGCTGGGCGAGCTGGGCCGCCGGGCGTTCCGCAACGAACAATACTGGACCACCGACCAGACCGCTCCGAACCAGTGGGATCGGCGCGTCCGGAACCCCGACGAGCGCCGGCTGGAAGTCCGCGTCGTCGAGGACAACGGCCAACGCCCCGCCCTGACGATCCGCGGCCTCTATTTCTGAGCCGAGGCCGCCGCGTCCCTGATGCGGCCGACCATGCTGTTCAGCCCGTTGGCGCGCTGACGCGTCAGGGCTGAAGGCAGGCCGAGACGGTCCAGCGCCGCTCGGGCGTCGAAGCCCAGGATCTCGTCCGGCGTGCGGTTCGAATAGAGCTTCAGCAGCAGGGCGATGTTGCCCTTGCTGATGGCGCTGTCGCTGTCGGCGAGGAAGGTCAGCCGATCCCCCTCAGGACGCACGGCCAGCCAGACCTGGGCGGCGCAGCCCGGCACCTTGTTGGCCTCGATCCGGTCCGCGTCCGGCAGGGGGGCCAGGTCCTTGCCCAGGTCGATCACGTATTCGATGCGGCCCTCCCAGTCGCCGAGCAGGTCGAATTCCTCGATCAGTTCGGCGAGGACGGCGTCGATGGCGGGCGGCGGGGTGGTCATTGGGGCCAGATAGGCCGATGCCGCGTTAACGACAACCACGCCGGTCATCCCCCGAAATCGACCCGGGCGGGCTTTTCGGCAGTCGCCTCATGAGGGTGCGGACTTTGGACGACTCAGGCGGGCGGCTAGGCTGGCCGTCGGTATTGTCGCCATTCCTCCCGTTTCGTCCGCCCTTGAACAACAGCTCCAGACCCGAGCCGATCGAAAGCGCCCCTCGCGCCGGGGCCGGCGACCGCGCGGCCCTGGCCGCGTGGCACGCGGGCTGGGCCGTGGCCGCGGCCCTGCTGGCGCTGGGCGCGCGCTGGATCGGCGGAGTCGAGGGCCCGGTCTTCTACAGCGTCCTGGCCATGATCGTGCCGGGCCTGATCGGCCTGAACCTGCTGCAGCGCGACGGCATGCGCGAGCGGATGATCCTGCTGGGCGTCTGGGGCATGGCCGCGGCGACCACGGCGGCGCTGTCGGGCGGCCTGACCGGTCCGCTGGCGGGCTTCGTCTTCCTGCCGCTGACGGCGGGCATCGCCCTGGGCGGTCCGCGCCCGGTGCAGGTCGGCGCCCTGGGCGTCGGCGTCGCCGCCCTGGCCGGACTGGCGACCAGCTGGATGCTGGGCGGTCCCGGCCCTCACCTGCCCGCGCTGGCGGCCCTGTCGGCGGTGCTGACCGCGGCGGCGGCGGCGCTGGCCGTGCGCCTGTCGTGGCGGCAGCGCGAGCAGCGCATGGCCGCGGCCGAGGCCGAGGTGCGCCGGGTCGAGGCCCTGATGGCGGCCCAGCCCGGCCTGACCCTGATCCTGGAGCCCTCGGGCCGGGTGGTCGCCGCCTATGGCGCGCCGCCGCCCTCCCTGCCGGTCGACCCGCTGTTCGAGCAGGGGCTGGTGGCCGCGATCCACGCCCCCGACCGTCCCCGCCTGCTGGCCGCGCTGGCCCGGGCGGCGGCGGGACTGGAAGGCTCCGCCACCCTGGCCCCGCGCATGGCGCTGGACCGCCGCATCCAGCTGGTCATCCGCCGGCTGGACGATCCCTCGACGGGCCCGCGCGTGATCGCCCAGGTGTTCGACGCCACGGCCCAGTACGCCCGCGAACTGGGGCTGGAGGTGGCGCGCAACGAGGCCGAGGCGCGCGAGCAGGGCAAGACCCGCTTCCTGGCCAATATGAGCCATGAACTGCGCACGCCGCTGAACGCCGTGCTGGGCTTCTCGGACATCATGCGCCAGCGGCTGTTCGGGCCGATCCCCGACCGCTACGCGGAATACGCCGACAACATCCACCAGGCCGGCGGCCATCTGCTGGACCTGATCAACGACCTGCTGGACGTCTCCAAGATCGAGGCCGAGCGCTACACCCTGACGGTGGAGAAGTTCGACGCCCGCGAGGTGGTGTCGGACGCGATGGCCCTGGTCCGGGTCAACGCCGAGGACAAGGGCGTCAGCCTGTCGGGCGTCCTGCCCGCCGACGCGGTCGAGGTCTCGGCCGACCGCCGCGCCCTGAAGCAGATCGCGCTGAACCTGCTGTCCAATGCGGTGAAGTTCACGCCCGAGGGCGGCGCCGTCACCGTCACGGTCGAGGCGGTCGGCCCCTATCTGGAGATCATCGTCGCCGACACCGGCGTCGGCATCGCCCCGGAAGACGTCAAACGCCTGGGCCGCCCGTTCGAACAGGCCGGCGCGCCGGAGCAACGACGCCAGGGCACCGGCCTGGGCCTATCGCTGGTTCGCGCCTTCACCGAACTGCACGGCGGCCGGATGAGCATCGAGAGCACCCTGGGCGAAGGCACGGCGGTGACGGTGCGGATGCCGGTGGCGCTGGTGGCGCGAGCCCCCGCGCCCGAGGGCGGGGCGGAGATCATCCCGCTGCCGGTGGCGAACGGGGGTTAAAAAGGCGAGTGACGTAACGACGTTATTATTTTAGGTTGTGCCTGGGAAAACCGGGGGCAACCATGAATATCCAACGCAGAACTCTTCTGGCCGCGGGGGCGGCGGCGCCGCTGCTGGCCCTGGCCGGACCGGGCCTGACGCGCCAGCCGGCGATCGGAACCCGACCGAAAGTCTCGGGAAGCGCACGGCCCGCGGCGCTCGACGACTACAAGCGCGCCATCGCGGCCATGCTGGCCCTGCCGCTCAGCGACCCTCGCAACTGGTATCGGCAGGCGCTGATCCACATCATGGACTGTCCCCACCAGAACTGGTGGTTCCTGCCGTGGCACAGGGGATATCTGGCCCGGTTCGAGCAGATCTGCGCGGAGCTGTGCGGCAATCCCCAATTCCGCCTGCCGTACTGGGACTATACCGAGAGCGCGACCGTTCCGGACGCCTTCTTCGACGCCGGGCTGGACCCGTTGGGCGCGCCGTTCCGGACCGATCAGGCCGCGCTGATGGCGGAGCTTCTGGCCGGTCTCACGCCGTGGTGGAACGCCGCCAGCGCCGAGACCAAGGCTGAACTGGCCAAGCGCTCCCTGAACCGGCCCGAGGACGTGGTGGCGCGCGCCACCCGGGCCTGGCGCGGCCAGGGACGGACGCCCACGCGCGCCGCTCCCGCGCTCGACCGGAGCACGGCCCGGATGGTCAGCACAGAGACTGTGTCCGCCGCGATCCGGACCCCCACCTTCACCAGCTTCGCCAGCGCGGCGGCGGGCGATCACCATCAGATGGTGCGCTCCGGCCTGCTGGAAAGCGCTCCTCACGACAACATCCACATCGGCACGGGCGGCTTCATGGGGGCCTTCATGTCGCCGGTCGATCCGTTGTTCTGGCTGCACCACGCCAATCTTGATCGCCTGTGGGACATCTGGCAGCGCCGCCAGGCCAACGGCGGGACCGATCCCCTTCCGACGGGATCGGAGCGGACGCGGTTCGAAGCTGAACCCTTCCTGACCTTCTGCGACGGCAAGGGCCAGCCCGCGCCGGCTCAGGCGGGCGGCTGCCTTTCGACCGCCGCCCTGGGCTATGCTTACGAGGCCGGGAGCCTGGAAGGGCTGGCGTCAACGCCTTCGCCCCTGCGCAATTTCAATTCCCGGCTGCTCGCTTCCTCGGTCGGCCGAGAAGTGCAGCTGCGCCGGGGACTGGAGAGCGCGCTGGTTCTGGCCGTGCCGAGGGCCAGCTTCGCGCCCGTGCTGAGCCCGACCGAGACCGGCGAACTGGTCACCGAGATCCAGCTGACCCCGCCCGCCAACGCCGCCGACGCCCGCATCCGGGTCTATGTGAACTGCCCGTATCTGAGCCAGTACACGCCGGTGGACGACCCCCACTATGTCGGCACCCTGTCCTTCTTCGGCGCCCAGCACCATGAAGAGCACTCGATGTCCCAGACCTTCACGCTGGCGCTGGGACCGGCGTTGACCGCGCTCGGCGAGGACGGACGGCTGCCGGTATCGGCCATCCGGGTGCAACTGATCCCCGACAGCGAAGCCGACGCCGGCGTGCTGGGCGGCGTTCTCGAGGAAGTTTCGATCGCCGTTCGGTGACATGTTCTGGACGTGTTGCGGGCGCAGGCTGAGGGAATGGTCATGAAGCTCTCGCTTCCCGTCGCCGCCGCCGCGATCCTGGTCGGCGGTTCCGCGTGCGCGGGCGTCCAGACACGAGCGCCCGCGCGCGTCGTGGCCGTCACGGCCACGCCCGCGCCCGCGCTCGCCCCCGACGCACCGGAAACCCTTGAACTGACGATCCGCGTGCCGCCGGGCGCCCAGATCGAGGTCTCGACTCCCGCCGGCCAGGTGATCGGCTATCTGGCCCGCTACGTCGAGGATTCGCAGGCCGCCGCGCCCGTGACCTACACCCTCGCCCTCCCGCCCGGCGTCGACGGGGACAGCCTTCGGTCCGTGCGCGTGCAGCCGTCGGACGGCGTAAGGGCGACCGACCTTCAGGTCGGGACGGCCATCGTTCACACTCGCCCCGACTAGGCCGCCAGAACCCCTAGAGGCTGCCCATCGCCAGGAAGGCGCGGCCCGCGGCGAAGTCGCCGGCCTCGAACGGCACGGTGGCCACGCTGCCGTCGCGGAAGTGGAACTCGATGGCGAAGGCCTCGCGCGGGTCCAGCCGGTCCAGGGCGTCGGCGGCGAAGGGCGCGAACCGCCAGGCCTCGCCCGCGCGCTTGCCCGCCGGCAGCAGCATGGGATCGGCGGCGGAAACCTCGGACGCCCACAGGCTGGCCCGGGCCGAGGCCGGGATCAGGTTGTTTCCGGCCAGCCACGGCCGCGGCGCCTTGGCCGGGTCGCGGAAGACCAGCCGGGCGGCGGTGGGGCGCGGACGGCCGTACCAGCTGACCACGGCGGTCAGGGCGGCCTCGTCGCCCTTGCCCGC
Source organism: Brevundimonas sp. EU05-FHT14B11 (assembly GCF_058790835.1). Taxonomy (NCBI): domain Bacteria; kingdom Pseudomonadati; phylum Pseudomonadota; class Alphaproteobacteria; order Caulobacterales; family Caulobacteraceae; genus Brevundimonas; species Brevundimonas sp. EU05-FHT14B11. Next base: position 976,747 of record NZ_JBYTCY010000001.1, on the reverse strand, counting down.
ATAGCCGAAGGTGACCGGCGAGGCGCCGACCACCGAGGCCTGCTGCAGCCGCCAGGTCGGACGGGCGTAGCCGGTGCGATTGGCGATCCAGTCCAGCCGGTCGCCGGGGAAGGTCATGCGCGGCGTGCGGGCCCAGCCCTCGAACGCGCCGTCGACGCGGCTCTTCACCACCGTCAGCTGGGGATCGCGGCAGGAGACGGCGCCGGCGCGGGCTCGGGCCCGGGCGGCGACGTCGGTCAGGTCTGCGGCGACCGCGCCGGACCGCAGGGCCGCGCCGCGCGCCTGGGCGGTGGCGGCGACCAGGGCGCGTCCGATATGGGGCTGGAACAGGTCGCAGCGGGCGTCGGCGGCGACCACGAAGGCGCGCTCGTAGTAGGTGTCGGCCGGACCGGCGAAGGCGGCGCCCGGCGCGAACAGGGTCGCCGCGGCCAGCATGGCCGCCACGATGCGCGGCTGGGTCTTCGGGGCGTTCTGCCGTATCGTCATGCTCCGCACCCTACGCATCGAGCGTTCAGGTCCGGTGTCCGAGCAGGGTTAGCGATTTGCTTCTTTCAAGCGATGTCTGGGTGTCCGCCCTGGTCCGCCGCGCCGAGATCGGCGGGGGCTACGCCACCGTCGCGCGCAAGGGCGACGCGCGCGCCGGTACGGTGATCGTCAAGGTGTTCGACACCTCCAGCCGCCGCGCCAGACTCTATAGTGAAGCCTTCGGCCCAGACGGCGAACGGCTGTGGATGCAGCCGGTCGAGAGCGAGTTCGAGAGCGAGCTGGACGCGTATCTGCAGCGCCAGATCCGATACGATCCCGACCTCTGGATCGTCGAGATCGAGGACCGGCAGGGACGGCATTTCATTACGGAGAAGGTGGCGGGGGAATCGTCCTGAGCGACCGGTTAACGCCCCCGCCGCCGGTGCGAAATCCTTAACCGCGTTCGCACACGGAACCGCAAGCCGGGGCGCCTATGGTCACCTTCAACGGGCCGCATGAGCCCGGCGTGATGGTGGGTGTTTCCGGATGCTGTTTCTTCTGAACGACGTCGTGTTTGACCTGGACGAGGCCTGCCCGGTCACGGCCGTCGACGCGCGCCGGTTCGAAGCGCTGGATCTGGACTATGTGCTGGAGCTGGGCTGCGAGCTGTTCGCCGAGGACCCGCTGCTGCACCACACCGACCCGCAGCGCGCGCGCCGTCTGGCCTGGCTGATCCACGACCGCTCGCCGGACGTGAACGCCGCCCTGTTCGCCGCGCCGGCGGCCGGCTGCGATCCCGACCTGGTCGAGCCGCAGTTCTGCGCCCTGCCCGAGCCGGTCATGCGCCAGCTGAAGACCCGCGCCACCAAGGGCAAGCTGGACGCCGTCGCCGCCGACCGCGCGGTCTGGATGCGCCTGGCGGCGTAAGGCCGCGCTCAACCGAACATCGCAAGGGTCGACTCTCTCCCGTCCGCCGGTATCAATATCCGGACGCTGAACGGGGGGTGAGGCCATGACATTCACGACACTGCTGAGAACGGTCGCCGTGGCGTTCGCCGCGCTTGCGATGTTCGCCGCCGCGCCCGCGCGCGCGGAGTGGCTGAAGGCCGAGACCGAGCATTTCGTCATCGTCGGCGACACCAGCAATCGGGCGATCTCGGAGTACGCCCGAAAGGTCGAGCGCTTCCATTCCATGCTGGCGAGGTTCCTGCCGCCGGAGAACGACGACGTCATCGCCCCCAAGCTGTGGATCTATCTGGCCGACGGGCGGGACGACATGCAGGAAATCTGGCCGACCATCAGCAAGGGCGTCGGCGGTTTCTACAGCCGGCATGACGACCGCATCTTCGCCGTCGTCGACAACACCAGCGAGGGCAGCGACCAGATTCTCTTCCACGAGTACGCCCACCACTACATGTTCCAGTACCACAACGCGGTCTACCCGGGCTGGTTTGTGGAGGGTTTCGCCGAATACTTCGCACCCTCCGACATGCGAATGGGCCGCATCCGATACGGCCTTCACAATCCGGGCCGCGTCTATGCGCTGAACCAGCGGAACGACTGGGTTCCGATGGACGATCTGCTGAGATCGCGCCTGACCCTCAGCTCCGAGCGGCGCGCGGCCGCCTACTACGCCCAGGCCTGGCTGCTGACCCACTACATGCTCGGCGCGCCCGAGCGGCACCGGCAACTGCAAGGGTACCTGGCGGCGGTCGCACGGGGTGAAGACCCGGCGGTGGCGTTGGAAACCCATATTGGCCGGACGCCCGATCAATTGGGGACCGACCTGCGGTCCTACCTCAGCCGTGGGATCACCGTGTACACGCTGCAGGAGGCTCTGCCTGAGGCGTCGGTGACCGTAGTCGCCCTGCCGCGCAGCACGGCCGCGGCCGTGTGGCTCGACCTCAGGTCGGCCCGCGCGCTGGACGAAGAGGATGGACCCGCTCTCGTGGCGCAGGCCCGAGCCGCCGCCGAGCGATACCCGACGGATCGTCTGCCCCTGGTGGCCCTGGCGAAGCTGCAGCGCGAGACGCAGGACCTGCAGGGCGCCCGCGCGACGCTGGAACGGGTCGTCGAGGCCTGGCCCGAAGACGCCGAAGCGCGCTGGTTGATGGGGGCCGTGCTGACGGAACTGGCGGACGCCAGCTCAGACGACGAGGCCCGGCGGCAACTGACCCGTCAGTCGATGGTCCATCTGGCCGCGGGCTATAAGGCTGATCCGCTCGACTACCGGATCTATCTCGCCATGCTGAAAAATCGGCGGGCGGCGCCCAACTTCCCAACGGACAATGATGTCGTGACCGCCGAATCCGCCTTCCGTCTGGCTCCTCAGCTGGGAACGACCGCTTTCGAGGCGGGCCAGGCGCTGATGTCCAAGGGGCGGTATCTGGACGCGGCCTATGTGCTGGGCCCGTTGGCCAACAATCCGCACGGCGGCGAGAGTCTCGTGGCGGTCCGCCAGCTGTTGGCCGAGGCGCGGGAAAAGGCGGGCCTCTCGGTCATCTCGACCGATGCTCTGCCGGACGCGGGCGAGCCGGAAGCCCCCGAGGCGCCGCCGGCTTCGGAAGACTGACGCCCGGTCTCAGACCAGGGTGTTGAAGACGATGTGGACCACGATCGCGCCGACGACGATGACCGCGAAGCCGAGCGTCAGGCAGAGGGCGGGATGCGGGCCGCCTTCGCGAGCGGCGGGACGGTCGTCGAGGGGGTGATGCAGGGCCATGTCCGTTCCTTCGTTTCCAAAGGCGGCGCCCGATTGCGTGACCGGACGTCTCGCCTGACAGGACAATGATCCCAATATCCCTTCGTTGCCAAGGGATAATCACTTTCGGTGACAGACCAGACCGGCGGAAAGCCCCGCATCGGGTGACTTTCGGCCCGGTCCGCGCTAGGTCGCGCGTCCAATGTCAAAGCTCACTCTCCCCGAAGAAGCCGGTCCCGCGGGGGCCCAAGCCCCCGCTCTTTCCAAAACCCCGCTCGCCGCCCAGGCGGCGAGAAGGCGGACCTTCGCCATCATCGCCCACCCTGACGCCGGCAAGACGACGCTGACCGAGCATATCCTGCTGTCGGGCGGCGCCATCCGCGCGGCGGGCGCGGTGCGGGCGCGGGGCGAGAACCGGCGGACGCAATCCGACTGGATGAAGATCGAGAAGGAACGCGGCATCTCCGTCTCCGCCTCGGTGATGACGTTCGAGCACGACGGCAAGATGTTCAACCTGCTCGACACCCCCGGGCACGAGGACTTCTCGGAAGACACCTACCGCACCCTGACCGCCGCCGACTGCGCCATCATGGTGCTGGACGCCGCCAAGGGCATCGAGCCGCAGACGCTGAAGCTGTTCGAGGTCTGCCGCCTGCGCGACATCCCGATCATCACCTTCATCAACAAGCTGGACCGCGAGGCCCAGGACCCGATGGCCCTGCTGGACGAAATCGCCAGCCGCCTGCAGCTGGACCCCGCCCCGATCTGGTGGCCGGCCGAGAGCGGCAACCGCCTGCGCGGCATGGTCGAGATGGGCACCGGCCGGTTCCAGCCCTACGCCCGCAAGCCCGCCGGTTCGACCGAGGACGTGCCCCACCCCGAGGCCCTGCCGCTGGCGGACGCCGCCCGGTATTTCGAGGCGGGCGAGCATGAGGCCCTGCTGGAGGCGCAGGAACTGGTCGAGGCCGGCTATCCCGCCTTCGACCGACAGTCCTTCCTGGAAGGCCACATGACCCCGGTGCTGTGGGGCTCGGCCCTGCGCCACTTCGGCATCGACGAACTGCTGAAGGCCATCGGCGAGTGGGCGCCCGCGCCCAAGGTGATGAAGGCCCAGAAAGCCGCCCCGCCCGAGACCCGCAACGCCCCCGCCCCGGTCGATCTGACCGTCGAGCCCGGCTCGGCCGAGGTCACCGGCTTCGTCTTCAAGGTCCAGGCCAACATGGACCCCAACCACCGCGACCGGATCGCGATGTTCCGTATGGCGTCGGGCAGCTTCAAGCGCGGCATGAAGCTGAAGGTCCAAAACACCGGCAAGCAGCTGTCGGTGAACGCCCCCATCATGTTCTTCGCATCGGACCGCGAACTGGCCGAGGACGCCTTCGCCGGCGATGTGATCGGCATCCCGAACCACGGCGTGCTCCGTGTGGGGGACAGCCTGTCGGAAAGCGGCATGATCCGCTTCGCCGGGCTGCCGAACTTCGCCCCCGAAATCCTGCAGCGCGTCCGGGTCAAGGATCCGCTGAAGGCCAAGCACCTGAAGAAGGCGCTGGAGGGTCTGGCCGAGGAAGGCGTGACTCAGCTGTTCCGCCCGGAACTGGGCTCGGACTTCATCGTCGGCGCCGTCGGCCAGCTGCAGTTCGAGGTCATGGCCGACCGTCTGGGCGAGGAATACGGGCTGGAGGTCATCTTCGAACCGAGCCCCTACGCCGAGGCGCGCTGGATCGCCCAAGTCGAGGGGGGAGTGAAGGCCGATCTCGAGGACTTCATGGGCAAGTACCGCGGCCAGATGGCCACGGACATCGACAGCGATCCGGTCTTCCTGGCCAAGTCGAGCTGGGAGACCGGCTACGTCGGCGAACGCTTCCCGAAAGTGGCCTTCACGAAGACGAAGGAACGGGGCTGACCCTCGCGGGGGTGGTTTCGGGCCGGGTGAACATCGGCAGGAAGATCTGAAGCAGCGGACCGGTGATCAGCACGAACAGGATCGTGCCGACCCCGACCGTGCCGCCCATCAGCCAGCCCAGCCCCAGCACCGTGGCCTCGACGCCCGTGCGGATCCAGCGAATGGGCCAATTCGTGACCTTGAGCAGGCCGGTGGTGATGCCGTCGCGCGGACCCGGGCCCAGGCCTGCGCCGATATAGGCCCCGGTGGCGGCGGCGTTCAGCACCACCGCGACGACCATGCACGCGGCCCGAAGCCACAGCCCCTCGAGGGGCGGCAGCAGCCACAGGCAGAGATCCGCCGCCGTCCCGATCAGCAGGACGTTGCAGATGGTGCCGATCCCCGGCTTCTGGCGCAGCGGGATCCACAGCAGCAGCACCAGAAGGCCGACGCCGTTGACGATCATGCCCAGGCTCAGGCCCGTCACGTCCGACAGGCCCTGATGGAACACGCTCCACGGATTCAGGCCCAGATCGGCCCGGACCATGAGGGCGAGCGACAGTCCGTACACGAACAGACCGATCTGAAGCTGGATGAAGCGGCGCAGGAACATCCCACAGACCTAGCCCAACCGGCCTTGTTTTATAGAGCCACTTGTTCGAGTGTGGCCCTGTGAACGCCCCCATCGTCAATCCCGTCGCCCTGACCCGCCAGCTGAACGAATGGCGCGCCGCGCATGGCGACGACGCCGCCTACCGCAGCCTGGCCGAGGCGCTGAAGCGGCTGGTGCTGGACGGCCGCCTGCCGCTCGACGCCAAACTGCCCGGCGAGCGGCGGCTGGCCGAGGCCCTGGGGCTGAGCCGGATCACGATCAGCGCCGCCCTGGACCGCCTGCGGGCCGACGGCTTCGTGGTCAGCCGGGTCGGGTCGGGCAGCTTCACCGCACTGCCGCCGGGACCGGCCGGCCGTCGCGACCCGTTGCACCACCGCGAGGCCTCGGGCCTGATCGACATGGCCACGGCGGTGATGCCCGCGGGCGCCCACCTGCACGCCGCCTACGCCCAGGCGCTGGCGTCCCTGCCCCTCCATCTGCCCGGCCACGGCTACGGCCCCGTCGGCGTCCAGTCCCTGCGCGACGCCGTGGCGGGGGACTATGAGCGGATGGGGCTTCAGACGACGGCGGACCAGATCGTGGTCACGGCGGGGGCCCAGAACGCGCTGGCGCTGCTGCTGCGGTCGCTGGCGCGGCCCGGAGACGCGGTGCTGATCGACCATCCGACCTTCCATCACGCGATCGACGCCATCGTCCGGGCCGGGCTGCGGCCCGCGCCGGTCGCCCTGCCGGCGGAAGGATGGGACATCGACGCCCTGACCGCGGCGATCGAGCGGGCGAGGCCGCGCCTCATCTATCTGATCGGGACCCACCACAATCCGACGGGCCGGGTCATGACGGCGGAGCAGGAGGCGGCCATCGCCGCCGCCGCCCGGCGCGCCGGTTCGACCCTGATCCTGGACGAGACGCTGCGGGAGCTGGGCTTCGACGCGCCGCCGCCCCCGCCGCGCGACCTCGGGGACCACGTGATCCGGCTGGGTTCGGCCAGCAAGAGCTGGTGGGGCGGCCTGCGGATCGGCTGGCTTCGGGCCGCGCCGACGGTGGTCGAGGCGGTGGTCCGCAGCCGGGCCTCCATGGACCTGGGCGTGCCCATCATCGAACAGCTGGCGGCGGCGACGCTGCTGAGCGGGGATCGGGCGCCGCTGGCCGAGCGGCGCGGGCAGCTGGCGGCGCGCGAAGCCCATTTGCGCACCCGGCTGGCGGCTGTATCTCCCGACTGGGAGGCGCATCGGCCGGCCGGAGGCCTGTCGCTGTGGGTGGGGCTGCCCCGCCCCGCCAGCGAAGCCCTGGCCGAAGCGGCGGGGCGGCTGGGCGTGCGGATCGCGCCGGGCACGCGGTTCGGCGTCGGCGGGGCCTTCCAGCGCTTCGTGCGCCTGCCCTTCACCCTGCCGGAAGCCGATCTGGAGCAGGCGGTGGACCGGCTGGCCGAGGCCTGGGCGAGGCTGGACCGCAAACGGCCCCGCGCGGCGCGGCGCGACGAGGGCGTTGTGCTCTAGAGCCTGATCCGTTGAGGAGGACCGCGTCGCGGTTCCGGCTGAAGCGTGAATCAGGCTCCAGCCACCGGTGGACAGGCGCATCTGGGGTGAATCACGGACTTTCTTCTGTCACTCCCGCGTGGTTCTCTGTTCCGGCAAAACGGCCCGGGCGTGCCGTGGAGGATCTGATGTTCGCGATGGCCTTCCTGGCCGTGCTGTCCCTGACGGGTGCGCAAAGCGCGCCCGAACAGCCCCTGCCGTATGACGAGGTGGTGCGCTGTGCGGGACTGACCCAGGCGGCGTCCGAACTCGAGGGCGGGGAGACCGGCGAGGGCCGGACCCTGTACGACGCCGCCCTGTACTGGTCGTTGAACGCGACCCAGTCCGCCAACGCCGCGGGCCGCACTACCGCCGTGGCCGAGGCCGAGCAGACCCGGGCCCGGATCCGCGCCGTGCGCGAACTCAGCACCAACAACGCCGAGGCCCGCGCCGGCCTGCAGCGCTGCCGCGCCCGAACGCCCCGGCTCGGCTAACGCTTCCGGGTTGAAGTTTTTTCGACCGAACCACCGGCGCGGCGCTGCGTTTGCTTGAGTGCGGCCCGGGGACCATTCGTCCGTCCCGAAGCGGGACGGAACCGGAGCTGCGTGCATGTTTGAATTCGGCCGCGATCTGAGAAAGCTGTTCGAGAAGGCTCGCGAAAGCGAGGACCTCGGCTGGCTGGAGCTGGTCGGCGCGGATCTGGTTCAGGTCGAGGCCCGGCGCGAGGGCGTCGATGCGGGACGGGTGTCGGCGGCCCGGCCGTTCGACGGCTGGATGCGCTCGTCCACCCTCTGGCGCGAGCACGCGCGCCGCACCGGCAGCCGGATCAGCCTGGAGCGCGCCGGCGCCGCCGCGTCGGACGCCGCCCGTCACACCACCAGCCCGGACCAGACCGCCGCCGCCGCGATCGAGTCCGCGGCCATCCATCTTCTGCGCTTCGACCTGTTCGGCGGCCCGGCGGCCCTGACCGCCGCCCTGTCGGACGTCCAGAGCCTGACCTGCGAGCGGCCGGCGACCCGGTCGTCCGCCGCCGCCCTTCACGCCCGCCTGTGCGCCCGGCGCGCCCGGTTGAGCGGCGACACCCACGCCCTGCTCGACGCCGGCGCCCTGCTGGACGCCGCCGTGCACGACGCCCGCGCCCTGCCGCCGACCGTGGCCGACGAGCTGCGGCTGGACCGCGCCGCCCTGTCGCTGGAGGCCGGGGTGACGCGCCGCGATCCGCGCATGCTGGATCAGGCCGGACGCGACCTGCGCGCGCTGGTGGAGGCGGCCTCGCCCGATCACCGCCCCCTGACCCGCGCCCGCGCCCTGGCGCTGGCCGGCGCCGGCATGGCCGCCCTGGCCGTATTGGCCCGGGATGACGCCGCGGCCGCCCAGGGCCGGGCCCTGTTCGACGCCGCCGCCGATCAGTTCACCCCCGACCACAGCCCGCTCGACTGGGCCGCCGTGCTGCTGGCCGGGACCAGCAAGGACACCCCGCTGCTGACGCTGGCGCAGGCCGAGGCCCTGACCCGCGAGCCAGGCCTGCTGCTGGGCGCCCTGGTGCGTGAGCGGCGCCTGTCCGCGGAGGTCGCGCTGGCCGAGGCCCTGGGCGATGTGACCGCCCTGAACGGACTGGAAGCCGTGGTTCGCCGCCGTCTGTCGGAGCCCCTGCGGGTGCAGCCGCTGGACTGGGCGGCCGACCAGATCGGCATGGCGCAGCTGTTCCGCGCCCGCGCCCGCCTGACCGGCGTGGAGGCGCGGTCCGTCGGCCTGATGCTGGCCGAGGCGATGGAGACCGCGCGCGAGATGGGCGCCCCGGCTCTGGCCGACCGCGCCGTGCTGGCGATGCCGGAAGCCGTCGAGATCTAGAGAGGCCTCAGCCGCCCAGGGCGACGAAGCCGCCGTTGGCGTGGCACGGCTTGCCGTAGCGCAGCGGCTGGCCGTCTTCGGCCATGACCCGCCCGCCCGCGGCCTCGAGCACCGCCTGACCCGCCGCCGTGTCCCATTCGGACGTCGGGCCGGTGCGCGGATAGGCGTCGAAACGGCCCTCTGCGATCAGGCAGAATTTCAGCGAGGAGTCCGTGCCCTGCCACTGGACGCAGCCGTGGCGCGAGGCGAGGCGCGCCGCCTCGTCGTCGGTCATGCTGTGGCTCAGCAGGGCGGTCGGCGAGGCCGGGCGCTCGCGCACCTTGATCGTGGTCCACGCCTCGCCGAAGCGGCGGCGGAAGGCGCCCTTGCCCGGCGCCCCGCTGCGCCAGGTGACCTGGGTCGCGGGGGCGGTGACCACGCCGGCGACCGGCGTGTCTTTGTGTATCAGGGCGATGTTGACGGTGTAGCTCTCGCGGCCCTCGATGAAGCCGCGGGTGCCGTCCAGCGGATCGATCAGCCAGAACCATTCCCCCAGGATCTCGGAGACGCCGTTCGCGGCGACCTGCTCCTCGGCCACGGCCTGCACCTCGGGATAGAGGGCGGCGAGGCGGTCCAGGATCAGGGCCTCGGCCTCGCGGTCCGCCTGGGTGACAGGGCTGTCGTCCTTCTTGCTCTCGGCCACGACGCCCGAACGCCAGTACGGAAGGATGACCCGCGCGGCCTCCTCGGTGATGTCGGCCAGCGCCTCGGCCAGGGCGCCCGACGCGAGGTCGGCGATCAGTCGGTTGCTCATGGCCGATCCGATAGAGCATCCGCGCGGTTTGAAGAACCGGCAAATCAGGTCAGCCTTGGGGATACTCCGCCCAACCGCCTCCGGACCCGATGACCGACACCGTGCTGACTCCCGCCCTGCCCGACGGGCAGGCTCTCGCCACCCTGGTCGCCGGCAAGCTTTGCCACGACTTCATCAGCCCGGCGGGCGCGATCAGCTCCGGGCTGGACCTGCTGAAGGACCCCTCGGCTCAGGACATGCGCGACGACGCCATGGGCCTGATCGAGGCCAGCGCGAAGAAGATGATCGCCCTGGTCAGTTTCGCCCGCGTCGCCTTCGGCGCCGCGACCTCGGCCGAGCGCTTCTCGGGCGCGGAGCTGGGCGAGCTGGTGTCCGGCCTGACCGAAGGCGGCCGCGCGACCCTGCAATGGGCGGTGACCGAGGGGACCTATTCCAAGCCGCAGTCGCGGGCGCTGGTGAACCTGGCCTATCTGACCGTGGCGGCCCTGCCCTCCGGCGGCGTGGCCACCGTGCGCACGCGCGCCGAGGGTGACGGCCTTGTGATCGAGGGGATCGCCGAGGGCGCCCGCGCCCGGCTGAAGGCCGAGGCGGTTTCGGGCTTGGCCGGCCGCCCCCTGTCCGAAGGCCTCCCGGGCCAGTGGATCCAGCCCTACTGGCTGTGGCTGACCGCCCACGATGCGGGAGGAACCCTGGATGTCTCGGCCGAGGAAGGCCGCGTCGCCCTGATCGCCCGCATGCCTAACTGACGCTTAAGACGGTTTCCCAAGGACTCGTTAACCGGCTCAAGCCGATCATAGGCCTAGATACACACGCGGGCGTTGCGTCCTGTTTCGCCCTCCAGGATATGAAATTGACCCCCAGAACCTGTCTGATCGTCGACGACAGCCGGATCATCCGGAAGGTCGCGCGCCGCATCGTCGAGGGGCTCGGATTCGAGGTCGACGAGGCCGCCGACGGCTCGGAGGCCCTGGCCTTCTGCGCGGGGGTGATGCCCGAGGTGATCCTGCTGGACTGGTCCATGCCGGTGATGGACGGCCTGACCTTCCTGCGCCGCCTGCGCACCCTGCCGGACGGAGCCGTCCCCAAGGTGCTGTTCTGCACCATCGAGACCCGCGCCGAACGCATCGCCGAGGCCCTGTCCGCCGGCGCCGACGACTATGTGATGAAGCCGTTCGACGGTGAGATCCTGACATCGAAATTCGCCGAGGTGGGAGCCGTCTGACCCCATGTCGCCCGAGGACTTCGATCGCCTGCAATCGCTGATGGCCTCGCGCGCGGGGTTCAGGCTGACGCGCGACCGGATGAAGCTGGCCGAGCACCGCCTGGGTCCCGTGGCCCGGCGCGAGGGGTTCGAGACCGTCGACGCCATGCTGGGCTCGCTGTGGGCCAAGCCGGTGGCGACCCTGGGCTGGTCGATCATCGAGGCCCTGCTGAACCCCGAGACCTGGTTCCGCCGCGACCGTCCGACCTTCGACACCCTGGGCGGCGAACTGCTGCCGGCCCTCAGCCGCGCACGAACCGGCCAGCCGGTGCGCGTCTGGTCGGCGGGCTGCTCGACCGGGCAGGAGCCGTGGTCGATCGCCATGGCCGCGCTGGACGCCGGCGCCCCGGTCGAGATCGTCGGCACCGACCTGTCGCAGCGCGCGCTGGAGAAGGCCCGCACCGGCGCCTACACCGGCTTCGAGATCCAGCGGGGCCTGAAGGCCGAGACCATGCTGCGCTGGTTCGAACAGGCCGACGACGCCTGGATCGCCAAGCCCCAGCTGCGCGCGACGGTGCATTTCGCCCGCGCCAACCTGCTGGACGCCCCGACCGACGACGCCCGCTTCGACGTCATCTTCTGCCGCAACGTGCTGGACGACATGGACCCGGCGCGCCGGACCCAGGTGCTGGACAATCTGGAGCGGCGGCTGGTCGACGACGGCGTGCTGTTCCTTGGCCCCGACGAGCGGATCGAGGGCGACAGCGTCGCCTTCCGCGCCGTCGCCGGACGCCGGGGCCTGTTCGTCAAGTCGCCGACGGCCGTGCGCCGGGCCGCCTGATCCCCCTTCGCTAATCCTGAAAATCGTCTAGCGTCGCCTTCGGTCTTCGGGGGAATGTCGACATGCGTCTGTTCTGGCTGATCGGATCGCTGGCGCTGGCGCTGGCCATCGGGGTGCTGACCCTGCAGGTCCCGCGTCCCGTCGCGGCGGACGCCCCAGCGACAACCTTCTCCGCCGGACGGGCCATGGCCGATGTGCGCCAGATCGCCCAGCGTCCCCACCCCATCGGCTCGCCGGACCATGCGCGGGTGCAGGCCTACCTGCTGCAGCGGATGGGCGCGCTGGGCCTGCAGACCTCGACCCAGACCGGACCGATCTCGCCGGGCTCGGCGCGTCGGCTGAGCCAGCAGGGCGGCGATCCGGCGGCGGCCGATTTCAGCGCGACCAACCTGATCGGCGTGCTGCCGGGACGGAACCCCGGTCTGCCCGCCGTGGCCCTGATGGCCCACTACGACACCGTTCCGCACTCCCCGGGAGCGGCGGACGACACCACGGGTCTGGCGGCGGTGCTGGAGACGGTGCGGGCGATCCGCGCGCGGGGCCCGGCGGAGCGGACGCTGGTGGTCCTGTTCACCGACGGCGAGGAGCTGGATCTGGACGGCGCGCGCGTGTTCTGGGGCGGCCACCCCCTGCGCGACCACATCGGCGCCGTGGTCAATCTGGAGGCGCGCGGCGGCGGCGGCCGGGCCATGATGTTCGAGACCGGACGCGGCAACGCCCAGACCATCGCCCTGTTCGGCCAGGCGGCGGTCAAGGCCACGGGCGGGGTGACCTCCAACTCCCTGGCCGTCTTCGTCTATGAGACCATGCCCAACGGCACCGACTTCACCGTGCCCAAGGCGCGCGGCGTGCAGGGGGTGAATTTCGCCTTCATCGGCCGGCCGGAGCAGTACCACGCGCCCGCCTCAACCCCGGAAACCCTGGATCAGGGCAGCGTGCAGCACATCGGCGCCCAGGCGCTGGAGACGGCCGACGCCCTGGTGCGCGCGCCCGTCCTGCCCGCCGCCACCGCCAACGCCGTCTACGCCGACCTCTTCGGCCGGTTCGTGGTCCACTATCCGCCGGTGATCGGATGGGGGCTGTGGGCCATCGCCGCCGCTCTGCTGGCCGCCGCCGCCGCGCTGGCCCGGCGCCGCGCGGGCCTGACCTTCGCCGACGTCGGGCGCGGCATGATCGACGGCCTGTGGTTCCTGAGCAGCGGACTGGTGCTGACCCATGCGGTGCGGCTGGCCGGCGGACCTCTGTCGGAGCGGGCCGAGAGCGCGGAGGCCTACTACACCCTGCTGGCCCGGCTGCCCTGGCTGGAGGCGGGCGCGGCTCTGGCGGTGCTGGCCCTGATGCTGGCGGTGCTGGGCGGCCGGACGCGGGCCGACCGTCGCGTGACCGCCGGCGCTCTCACGGCGTTGACCCTCCTGACCCAGGTCCTGGGCGGGTTCAATCCGCTGATCCTCGTGGCGGGCGGCGCGGCCATCGGCCTGTCGCTTGCGCCGGGCCTGGCCGCGCGCAGCGTCTGGGGCGGCTGGACCGGGCTGATCGCCCTGGTCCTCGTGTTCGCGGCGGGCGCCCAGGCGGCGGCGCCCGAGACGGCCTTCCTGTTCCTGTGGCCGGCCCTGCTGGCCGGGCTGGCGGCGGTCGCGGCCGCCGCGCTCGATCCGGGCCTGACCCGGCCGAAGTCGCTGGCCGCCGTCGCGGTCGCCGCCGTCCTGGGCGGGGCCTGGCTGATCGGCATGGCCCACCCGGTCTTCCTCGGCATCGGCATGGACCTGCCCGGAGTGCTGGCCCTGCTCGGTTTGCTGGGCCTGATGCTGGTTCGGCCGTTCAGCCCCGAGCTAGCGGCCGAGCGGCCGTTGCTGATGGTCGCGCTGGGCGTGCTGATCCTCGGCGCGGGCCTGTCGGCCTATGCCCAGGTCGCCGAGCCGATGGGCCGCGATCCGCAGGCGTCGTCGCAGACCAGCTGACCCCATACGTCAAATTTGGACGCATGGAACCAGAACTGGACAGGGACAGAAAGAGAACATCTTGTGAACTAGAACAAACCATGCACATAGTCCGCCTCACACAACGAGGGGGCGGGTCCATGGCGGGTCTCTCCCGAAACCAGATGGGAATCATGGCAAGGGAGACGAAGGCAGTGTCACAGGCGGCTTTGAAATTGGTGGGCAAGGAAGACGGCGACAAGCAACGCGCCCTTGAGGCCGCGATCGCGCAGATCGATCGCGCCTTCGGCAAGGGCTCGGTGATGAAGCTGGGCAAGGGCGGCGTCGTCGCCGAGATCGCCAGCGTCTCGACCGGATCGCTGGGCCTCGACATGGCGCTCGGCATCGGCGGCCTGCCGCGCGGCCGGGTCATCGAGGTGTTCGGTCCCGAAAGCTCGGGCAAGACGACCCTGGCCCTGCACACCGTGGCGGAAATCCAGAAGGCCGGCGGCGTGGCCGCCTTCGTCGACGCCGAACATGCGCTCGACCCCGGCTACGCCCAGAAGCTGGGCGTGAACCTGGACGACCTGCTGGTCTCGCAGCCCGACACGGGCGAGCAGGCGCTGGAGATCGTGGACACCCTGGTGCGCTCGGGCGCCGTGGACATCGTGGTGGTCGACTCCGTCGCCGCCCTGACGCCGCGCGCCGAAATCGAGGGCGAGATGGGCGACAGCCTGCCCGGCCTGCAGGCCCGTCTGATGAGCCAGGCCCTGCGCAAGCTGACCGCCTCGATCAACAAGTCGCAGTGCATCGTCCTGTTCATCAACCAGATCCGCCACAAGATCGGCGTCATGTACGGCTCGCCGGAAACCACGACCGGCGGCAATGCGCTGAAATTCTACGCCTCGGTCCGTCTCGACATCCGCCGCACCGGCGCGATCAAGGATCGCGACGAAGTCGTCGGCAACACCACCCGCGTGAAGGTGGTCAAGAACAAGGTCGCCCCGCCGTTCCGCGAGGTCATCTTCGACATCATGTACGGCGAAGGCATATCCAAGCTGGGCGAGATCATCGACCTGGGCGTGAAGGCCGGCGTCGTCGAGAAGTCGGGCAGCTGGTTCTCCTACGACAGCCAGCGCATCGGCCAGGGCCGCGAGAATGTGCGCGCCTTCCTCAAGGCCAATCCGGATGTCGCCGACTCGATCGAGAAGGCCGTGCGCGCCTCGACCAACAAGATCGCCGACGAACTTCTGGGCACGCCCGAGCCGGACGAGGGCCAGGACCTCGAGGGCTGATTATCCTCCCCCATCGGGGGAGGGGGACCATCCTGAGCCGACGGCGAAGGATGGCGTAGGGGGCCGCTTCGCCCCCTTCCACTCCAGACACGACACTTCTCCGGCCGGGTTCGCCGACCCGCCATCCGACCCCGCCGGGCCGGGCCGGACGGAGCGGCCGCTCGACCCCCGCCGGGTCGGGCGGCCTTTTTTCGTCCGGGCCTCCCCCTTCGACGGCGGATCGGGCGCCGCGCCGAGGCGGACGTCCATGAGAGAACGACGACGGGATTGCCGGATGGACCGGAGGGGGTGATCGTCGGCGCCGGGAGGACTTCACATGATCAAAACGGGTTCCGGCGCGCGCGCCGCCTTCGTCGCCGGCCTCGCCGGGGGCGCGGCCGACATTCTGACCGCCTTCGTCATCTACCGCCCTGCCTCGCCGGAGAAGATCCTGCAGTCGGTGGCTTCCGGACTGCTGGGTCCCGCGGCCTTCCAGGGCGGATGGGGCGCGGCGGCGATCGGCCTGGCCGCCCACTTCGCCCTCGCCGTCATCTGGGGCGTCATCTTCATCCTCGCCGCCGGCCAGGCGCCCGCGGTCCTGCGCCGTCCCATCCTGTCCGGCCTGGGCTTCGGCGTGGTCGTCTACGGGGTGATGAACGCCATCGTCGTCCCCCTGTCGGCCGCACCGCCGCGCGGCGCGCCGCCCGCCGAGATGATCGGGCTGGGCCTCCTGGCCCACGGCCTGTTCGGCCTGGCCCTGGCCTTCACCGCCGCCCGCCTGCTGCGCGCGGAGCGCTGACGCAGAACGGGGCGGCCCTTCCGGACCGCCCCGCTTCCTTCTCCAGACGGACGCTTCCGCCTACCACTCCGGCGGCAGGTAGGGGCCGAAGCCCGAACAGACGTACATCGGGGTCTTCACCTCGTAGCCGGCCGGCAGCCACGGCGAGGTGACGAAGATCATCTGGCCCGACTGGACGCAGCTGTCGGACCCGCTGCCGATCAGGTTGGTGTGCTCCGCGTCCGAATAGACCTCATAGGAATAGGCGATCGGGAAACAATCGCTATGGCCGCTGAAGCAGTAGATCCCCGGCCCGGGGTAGTACTGCTGGACCGACGCCGCGGGCGCCGGCGCCGCCGCTCCGAGCGACATCGACAGGGTCAGGCCCGCCACGGCGGCGCCAAGCATCTTGATCGACATGATACCCTCCTTCACACGCGCCCCTCCGGCGCGGGGGTAGTAAGCGGCGCCAGTCGCACAACCCTAAATGACAAGTTCGTGTGTAAGGCGAATCCGCGTCGGCGCTCTCGCGAGCCCGCTTCGACCGCGCCCGTCCCGCCACCCCGGCTCCGACATCACGCCCGGGTGATGCAAAGGGGCCAAAACCCCTATATGACGCCCGATCCCCCTTCTCGAATGCGCGTCCCATGACCAGCCTGAAACAGATTCGCTCGACCTTCCTCGACTACTTCGCGGCCGACGGCCACGAGAAGGTCCATTCGGCTCCGCTGGTGCCGCAGAACGACCCGACGCTGATGTTCGTCAACGCGGGCATGGTGCCGTTCAAGGACTACTTCACGGGCGCCGCGACCCCGCCCTGGCCGCGCGCCACCAGCTCGCAGAAATGCGTCCGCGCGGGCGGCAAGCACAACGACCTGGACAACGTCGGCTACACCGCCCGGCACCTCACCTTCTTCGAGATGCTCGGCAATTTCTCGTTCGGCGACTACTTCAAGGAACATGCGATCGACCGCGCCTGGCAGTTGGTCACCAAGGACTTCGGCCTGGACCCCAAGCGCCTGCTGGTCACCGTCTACATCGACGACGACGAGGCCTTCGACATCTGGAAGAAGGTCACCGGCTTCAGCGACGACAAGATCATCCGCATCGCCGGCTCGGACAATTTCTGGGCCATGGGCGATAACGGTCCCTGCGGTCCGTGCACCGAGATCTTCTGGGACTACGGCGACCACGTCCCCGGCGGCCCTCCCGGTTCGCCGGACGAGGACGGCGACCGCTATGTGGAGATCTGGAACAACGTCTTCATGCAGTTCGAGAAGGAGAACGACCAGATCGTTCGCCAGCTGCCCAAGCCCTCGGTCGACACCGGCATGGGCCTGGAGCGGATCTCCTCGGTGCTGCAGGGCGTCAACTCGGTGTTCGACACCGACCTGTTCAAGACCCTGATCGCCGCCTCGGAAGAGGCCACCTCGACCCGGTCCGAGGGTGAGCGGGCGTCCAGCCACCGGGTCATCGCCGACCACCTGCGCTCGTCGTCCTTCCTGATCGCCGACGGCGTGACGCCCTCGAACGAGGGCCGGGGCTATGTCCTGCGCCGCATCATGCGCCGCGCCATGCGCCACGCCCACCTGCTGGGCGCGAGCGACCCCCTGATGCACCGTCTGGTGCCGACGCTGGTCAGCGAGATGGGCGAAGCCTATCCCGAGCTGAAACGCGCCCAGCCCTTTATCGAGGACACGCTGAAGCAGGAAGAGGTCCGCTTCCGCACGACCCTGTCCAAGGGCATGGCCCTGTTCGACACGGCGGTGCAGGGCTTCCGGCCCGGCGACATGCTGGATGGCCAGACGGCCTTCACCCTGTCCGACACCTACGGCTTCCCGCTGGACCTGACCCAGGACGAGGCCCGCCGGCGCGGCTATTCGGTCAATGTCGACGGCTTCGAGGCCGCCATGGCCGAGCAGCGCCAGCGTTCGCGCGAGCACTGGAAGGGTTCGGGCCAGACCGCCAACGCCGGCGAATGGCTGACCATCCGCGACCGTTTGGGGCCGACCGTCTTCACCGGCTATGACGCCATCGAGGGTTCGGGCGAGGTCCTGGCCATCATGAGCGGCGGCGCGCCGGTCGAGTCGGCCGAGGCCGGCGACATCGTCGAGGTCCTGTTCGACACCACCCCCTTCTACGCCGAGAGCGGCGGCCAGGCGGGCGACCACGGCACGTTCGAGTGGCCGGGCGGCGAGGCCGAGGTCATCGACGTCAAGAAGCACGCGGGCGACCTGCACGTGCTGTCGGTCCAGGTCACGGCGGGCAAGCTGGAGATCGGAACCCGCGCGACCCAGCTGGTCGACGCCGAGAAGCGCCGCACCACGCGCGCCAACCACTCGGCCGCCCACCTGCTGCACACGGCGCTGAAGAACATCCTCGGCCCGGCGGTGGCGCAGAAGGGCCAGCTGGTCGACGCCGAGCGCGCGCGCTTCGACTTCAGCCACAACGCCCCGCTGACCGAGGCCGAGCTGTCGGCCATCGAGACCGAGGTCAACGCCGTGATCCGCCAGAACGTCCCGACGGAGACGAAGCTGATGGCTCCCGAGGCGGCGATCGAGGCCGGGGCCATCGCCCTGTTCGGCGAGAAGTACGGCGACGAGGTCCGGGTGCTGACGCTCGGCCGGTCGCTGACCGGCGACAACGCCCCCTATTCGGTCGAGCTGTGCGGCGGCACCCACGTGGCCCGCACCGGCGACATCGCCCTGTTCAAGGTGGTGCAGGAAACCGGCATCGCCGCCGGCGTGCGCCGCATCGAGGCCCTGACCGGCGAGGCCGCGCGTCAGTACCTGCTGGCCCAGGCCGGCGTGGCCAAGGGTCTGGCCCAGAGCTTCAAGGTCCAGACGGGCGACGTGCCCGCGCGGGTCGAGGCCCTGAGCGGTTCGGTCAAGGCGCTGGAGAAGCAGGTCGCCGAGCTGAAGAAGCAACTGGCCCTGGGCGGCGGCGGGGCGTCGGCCAACGCCGCGCCGGAGGAGATCAACGGCGTCAAGCTGATCGCCCGCGTGCTGGACGGCGTGGACGGCAAGGGTCTGCGCGGCGTGGCCGAGGACTTCCGCAAACAGGTCGGTTCGGGCGTCGTCGCCCTGATCGGCGTGACCGAGGGCAAGGCGGCGATCACCGTCGCCGTGACCTCGGACATCACCGGCACGGTCAACGCGGCGGATCTCGCCCGCGCGGCGGTGCTGGCGATGGGCGGTCAGGGCGCGGGCGGCAAGCCCGACTTCGCCCAGGGCGGCGCCCCCGAAGGCGGCAAGGCCGAGGACGGCCTGGCCGCGATCCGGGCCGCACTGCAGGCCTAAGGCTAGCTCTCGGGCGTGACGGTGCGCGTCACCCGGCCGGCCTCGTCCAGGAACTGGATCGAGGCCTGGCCATCGGCCGCCACGTGCAGGCGCAGCCGCGTGCGCCCCTGGGCGTCGCGCAGCTCCATCTTCGAGGCCCGCTCCGCGTCCTTGCCGAAGTAGGCGCGCTGGTTTCCAAACGCGCCCTCGGCCCTCAGGCGCGCCAGCTCGGCCGTCCGGGCGTCCCCCGTCAGGCCCTGCAGCCGGGTTGTGGCGACCTCGATCGACTGGTCCGGCCGGTCCGAGATCGTCAGCCCGGCCGTGCGCTCGCCGCCCTCCTCGATCTGGTTCAGGGCGACGACCTGGTCCTGCTCGAACTGGTCGAAGCTCAGGTGGCCGTATCCCTCGACCGACCCGTCGGCCTTGCGCGCACCGCCGAAGATCAGCCCGCCGTTTTCGGTGCCCTCGTCATTGAAGAACAGCATGCCCGCGGTGGTGCGGTTCGGGTGCGGATGCTCCTGCCCGCGGATGATCAGTCCCGGGAAACGGGCGGTGTTGGAGATGGTCATCCGCAGGGTGCCGTCGTCCTCGCGGATGTTGATCCGCTTGACGTCGATCTCCTCGAAGGCGGTGCGCTCGGGCCCGCTGACGGCCTCGGTGACCACGAAGGCGCCCAGGATGGTGGTGGCGATGGCGGAATAGACGACCAGGAAGGACGGGCGGCGGGACATGGGAGGACTCCGAACGGGACGATCCTCCTTCCTACTCACGCCTCGTTCTGCAGGTCCACGGCGGCCAGCTTCCAACTGAACAAACCGCGGCGTTCCAGGATCAGGGCCAGGTGCTGATCCGGATGGTCGCGGTCGGTCAGGGTCACGGCGAAATGGTTCAGGTCGCGGTAGCCCCAGGCCTGATGGATGTCCTTGTCGCTCTTCCTGTCCGCGGGGTCCGACGGTGCGCGACGGCTGGGATCCGGCGCCTCGGCCGTGGTGACCATCTGCGCCAGCACCTCGGGCGTGACGGCGGTGTCGATCGCGCCCGACAGGATCATCGGCGCCAGCATCATGCCCAGCCCGCCCAGGCCGCTTTCGACCACGCGCGGGTCACGGCCCATGCGCGCCACCAGCTCCTTGTTGAGCTCATCCTTCATACTGGCGCGCAGGGCCGGGAAATCGACCAGCCGCTCCAGCGTGCGGGCGTCTCCAGCCTTGGCCGCGCGGATCAGCGCCTGCCCGGCGAAGATGGGCGCCGCGGCCCAGGCGGCGGCGAACAACGCCACCGCCGCCAGCACGGCGCCGGTCAGCAGTCTCTTGGTCATGTCATCCCTCTGGCGTCGTAACGCCTTCCCACCTTCACGGTTGCCCGAGTCGAGGCGGCGCGCCAGTGGGACCGGTATCAGCCGCCGGTCTTGCCGCTCTTGCCGGCCGGGACTTCCTCCAGCAGCGGCGGGGTGGTCCGCAGCGAACGGACCGTCGGGACGGCCCCGTCAGGCAGGGCGATATGCACCAGCCGCCACTCGAACGGCCCCTTGCGCTCGAAGGTGAAGATCGTCTTGGAGCCTCCCTCGTCCGTGACCGCCATGCGGGCGCGGTTGACGCCCCAGAAGACCGGCTCCGGGAACAGGTCCTGGCGTTCGCCCTCCGGCGCGGGCGCGGTGCGCTGGGCGGCGTAGCGGCCTTCGCCCCGGGTCAGGGCGGCGACGGCGGCGGGGGTCAGATAGATGTCCGGCTGCGGACCCAGCGCGGGCGCGGCCTGCTCGAACTGGCGGCGGACGGCGCCGATGGGGTCTTCGAGGAAGGACGCCGCCGGGGCCTGGGCGGCCGGGTTGCCGTTCAGCTGGGGCCGCAGCGACTGACGCACGGCGGTGTAGTCGATCAGCCGCGACAGGGCCGCCGCGTCATTGGCGTCCGCCGCCGACCGGATGGCGAAGAAGGCCACCCCCGGCGCGGCGAAGAAGCTGATCGCCGCGATCACGATCGCCGCCAGGATGAGTCTGCCGATGAGTTTCACGTCCGCCCTCCGTCAACGCCGTTATCAATGCACGAACCCGCGGCCCGCTCAAACGAAAGGCCCGCCGGACGCGAATCCGGCGGGCCTTTGTTTCTGGGCCGCGGTCGTCGGCCCTGCGGGACCTCCCGACCCGACGCGGCCTGGCGCTTCGCGCAGGGCTCGCGCTCAAGCCGCGAGGCTTCGCGAGCCGAGGATAGCCCCCTTCTTAGGAAGCCATGGCCTTGTCGAGGTTCTCGGCGACCTTGTCGAGGAAGCCTTCGGTCGACAGCCAGCCCTGCTGATCGCCGACCAGCAGCGCCAGGTCCTTGGTCATGAAGCCGGCCTCGACGGTGTCGACGACGACGGTTTCCAGGGTCTCGGCGAACCTGGCCAGTTCGGCGTTGTCGTCCAGCTTGGCGCGGTGCTTGAAGCCGCGGGTCCAGGCGAAGATCGAGGCGATCGAGTTGGTCGAGGTGGCCTCGCCCTTCTGGTGCTGGCGGTAGTGGCGGGTCACGGTGCCGTGGGCGGCTTCCGTTTCCATCACGCGGCCGTCCGGCGTCATCAGGACCGAGGTCATCAGACCCAGCGAGCCGAAGCCCTGCGCCACGACGTCCGACTGCACGTCGCCGTCGTAGTTCTTGCACGCCCAGACGAAGCCGCCCGACCACTTGATGGCCGCGGCCACCATGTCGTCGATCAGGCGGTGCTCATAGGTCAGGCCGGCGGCCTTGAACTTGTCGGCGTACTCGGCGTCGAACACCTCCTGGAAGATGTCCTTGAAGCGGCCGTCGTAGGCTTTCAGGATCGTGTTCTTGGTCGACAGATAGACCGGATAGTTGCGGTTCAGGCCGTAGCTGAACGAGGCGTGGGCGAAGTCGCGGATCGAGTCGTCCAGGTTGTACATGCCCATGGCCACGCCGGCGCCCGGCGACTTGAAGACCTCATGCTCGATCACCTGGCCGTCGTCGCCGACGAACTTGATGGTCAGGACGCCCGGTCCCGGCATCAGGAAGTCGGTGGCCTTGTACTGGTCGCCGAAGGCGTGACGGCCGACGACGATGGGCTGGGTCCAGCCCGGCACCAGGCGCGGCACGTTCGAGCAGATGATCGGCTCGCGGAAGACGACGCCGCCCAGGATGTTGCGGATGGTGCCGTTCGGCGACTTCCACATCTTCTTCAGGCCGAACTCCTTCACCCGGGCCTCGTCCGGGGTGATGGTGGCGCACTTCACGCCGACGCCGTGCTTCTGGATCGCGTGGGCCGCGTCGATCGTCACCTGGTCGTCGGTGGCGTCGCGGTGCTCCATGCCCAGGTCGTAGTAGTCCAGCTCGAGGTCGAGGTAGGGGAAGACCAGCTTGTCCTTGATCATCTGCCAGATGATCCGGGTCATCTCGTCGCCGTCGATGTCCACGATGGGATTGGCGACCTTGATCTTGGCCATGCGCGTGCTGCCTTTGCCTTGGGAGATAGGATGGGTTGGCCGGGGGTATAGCCGCCGCGCGGCGGGGCGCAAAGCCCGGGGCGCCGCGACACAGATTACCGCCGTTCACCCCGGCCCGAAAAACGCCCTCGCATGATGCGGAACCGATGCGCCGGACGCCCGCTGACTAGGAATGCGGATATGGCGACGGTCGGGATGGCGATCGAAACCGACCTTGTGGGGAGAGACAGGATGCGAGCCTTGATCGTGACGGCCCTGGCCGCCGTCAGCCTGACCGCCTGCGGGCGGGACGAGCCGGCGCAAACCGGCGGGGCGCCGCAGGCCCCGGCGCCCGCGACGGCGCCGGACCCGGCCGCCACGGCCGCGGCGGCGATGCCCAGCGAGACGCGGACGTTCCGCGACTGGCGCGCCGTCTGCGACAACGGCAACCAGTGCATGGCCTACAGCGGCTCGGACGCCACCAGCTGGATTCGGATCACCCGGTCCGCCGGCGCGTCCACGGACGGTCCGTGCGTCGGCTTCGGCCTGGGCTTCACCGGACAGGACGACACGCCCAACCCCGTCACCCTTTCGGCGGACGGCCGTCCGCTGCTGCGCATGCAGGGAACCGACGGCCTTTATTGCGCGGACGGGCTGGCCGGCTCCCCGGCGACCGCGCTCATCGCGGCGGCGGACGCCCAGGCCCTGACGATGGAGGGCGGCGGGCAGAAGGGCGCGGTCCCCGCCTCGGGCCTGAAGGCCGCCCTGCTGTGGATCGACGAACGTCAGGGACGGCTGGACACGGCGACCGCCCTGATCCGGCGTGGGGACCGTCCGGACGCGATGGTCCCGTCCGCCCCCGCCCTGCCCCGCGTGGTCCCCGCGCCGCCGGTCTCGCAGGCCGGCTTCGAGGGCGCGGCAAATCCGATGGAGGACGAGGCCCGCGCCCCGGCGGTCCCGGCGGGGATCGAGGCGCTGAAGACGGTGAAGGCCTGCCGGGCGGAGAACAACGAATATCTGAACAAGGCCGTGCTGGCGGCGCGGTTGGACGCATCGACGGTGCTGTGGGGCGTCCCGTGCGGCAGCGGAGCCTATAACGCGACCTATGTCTTCTACCTGGCCCGTCCGGACGGCTCCGGGGTCCGGCCCGCGGTCCTGCCCGAACACACCCCGCGCACCGAGGGCGATATCGGCGGCGAGGGGCCGTGGCTGGTCAATCCGATCTACGATCCCCGGCGCCAGACCCTGACGGTCTTCCCGCGCGGACGGGGCCTGGGCGACTGCGGGACCATCACCACCTGGACGTGGACCGCGCAGGGCTTCGCCCTGTCCGAGGAACGCAGCATGGGGGATTGCTGGGGCATGAACTCCGACCTCTGGCCGACCGTGTGGCGTTCACGGAGATGACGGACCCCGAGGTGCTCGTCGTCGGAGCCGGCCCCGCCGGACTGACCGCCGCCACCTATCTGGCGCGGTTCCGCCGACGGGTGCTGGTGGCCGACGGGGGCGCGTCGCGCGCCTGCTGGATTCCGGTCAGCCACAACATGCCCGGCTTTCCGCAGGGGATCACCGGCGACGCCATCCTGCGGCGCATGACCGAGCAGGCGACCGAATATGGAGCCGAGATCGAGGCGGGCCGCGTCGAGACGCTGGCGCGGGACGGCGACGGCTTCGCAGCCCGACTGAACGGGCGGACCCTCCGGGTGCGGGCCGTGCTCCTGGCCGCCGGCGTCACCGACCATCATCCCGACCTGCCCGGCGTGGAGCGGGCCATCGAACGCTCGCTGGTGCGCATCTGCCCGATCTGCGACGGCTATGAGGCCATCGACCGGGCTGTGGCGGTGATCGGGACGGACGACCGGGGGGCGCGCGAAGCCGCCTTCCTGCGCACCTATTCGGAACGGGTGGCGCTGATCCATGTGGGCGCCCCTGAGGACCTGACCTGCCGGGACGCGCTGACGCGGCTGGGCATCGAGCTGGTCTGTGCGCCGATCGACAATGTCCGCCTGGAAGGCGACCGGGTGACGGCCCTGAGCTGGGGCGGGACGTTCCGCAGCTTCGATCTGGTCTATTCGGCCTTGGGGACCTCGCCGAACGCGGCGCTGGCCGAAGGGGTCGGCGCGCGCACCGGCGATGACGGGCGCCTGTTCGTCGACGCCCATCAGCAGACCGGCACGCCCGGCCTCTACGCCGCCGGGGACGTGGTGCGCGGTCTGAACCAGATCGCCGTGGCGAGCGCCGAGGCCGCCGTGGCCGCGACCGCGATCCACAACCGGCTGCGCGAGGCCGACGGCCTGGTCGTGCCGCCGAATTGAATCAGCCCGAACTCCGGGATTGGGTGGGGTCCGGAGTTCGGGCCACGGCCCTTGGAGGAGGCAAGGGCCGACGGTAGGAACGGGGTGCGGAGGCGCCCCGGCAGCGTACCGGATCGGGGGGAAATCAGCGCCGGGTGGCGGCGGGCGAACCGGCCTGGGCGCGCACGATGCGGCGCGTGCGGCTACGCCGCCACTCTTCCAGGACCGCAACCCAGCCCCATGCGGGCTCCTTATGCGTGTGGTGCATCTCTTCCATCTCGGCCTCCTCTGGTCGGCGTGGGTGATAGGCGGCAATATCGGCTTGACACGGGAAGCGGACAAACCAGATTGTGCGACCCCCACATAAGGTTCGCTTATGGCCGACCCTCTTTCCGGCATTCCCCTGGCCTCGATCCGCGTGTTCGAGGCGGCCGCGCGGCTGAAGAGCTTCACGCGCGCCGCCGAGGAGCTGGGCATGACCCAGGCCGCGGTCAGCTGGCAGATCAAGGCGCTGGAGGGCCGGCTGGGCCAGAGCCTGTTCCGCCGCCTGCCGCGCGAGGTGCAGCCGACGGAAGCCGGCGACCGGCTGTCGCGCGCCGCCACCGAGGCCATGAGCCTGCTGCGCCGCGCGATCAGCGACCTGACCGAGGCGGACGAGCACATCCTGTCGATCACCACCCTGGCCACGCTGGCGACCCAGTGGCTGGCCCCGCGGCTGGGGGCCTTCCAGCTGGCCAACCCCGGACTGGCGGTGCGGATGGACACCAATCCCGCCCTGCTGGACCTCGCGCGCGAGGGCTTCGACGTCGGCATCCGGTCCGGGCACGGCGACTGGCCGGGCATGGAAAGCCAGATGCTGATGCCCAGCGTCTTCACCCCCGTATGCGGTCCGGCGATGGCGCAGAAGCTGAACCTGAAGGACCCCTGCGACCTGCTGAACGCCCCGCGCATCGGCATGGAGAAGGAATGGGCCGCCTGGTTCGCGGCGGCGGGGCTGGACGACGGCGTGCGCCCGGCGACCAAGCTGACGGCCGACTATCAGGTGCTGGAGGTCGCGGCGGCGCTGGGCGGACAGGGCGTGGCCCTGGCCTCGCCGATCCTGTTCGCGCGCGAGATCGAGACCGGGGTCCTGGTCCGGCCCTTCCAGGAGATGGTGGCCTTCCACACCGGCTACTATCTGGTCTGGCCCGAGGGGCGGCGGCGCTCGCCCAAGATCAAGCGCTTCCGCGACTGGCTCATGGCCCAGGCCGAGGCCGACCCGGCGGTGGCCGCGGCCCGGGTCGGGCAGGAGGCGCGCACCGCGAAGAAGGCGGCCGCGCCCCGTCCCTAGGCCTCAGCCCCGGATCAGGCCTTCCAGCACGGCCAGCGGAACCGAGCCGTTGACCAGCACCTTGTCGTGGAAGGCGCGCAGGTCGAAGCCGGGCTTGGCCGCCTCCTCCGCCCGCAGGCGGGCGATGACGGTGTGGCCGATCTTGTAGGCGCAGGCCTGGCCCGGCATCGAGGCGTAGCGGTTGATCTCGCTGTTGGCCGCGCCGACAGGCTTGGCGCCCGAGGCGACCATGTAGTCGACGGCCTGTTCGCGGCTCCAGCCCTTGGCGTGCATGCCCGTGTCGACCACCAGGCGGACGGCGCGGAACAGGTAGGACATCAGGAAGCCGACCCGGCCCAGCGGGTCCTCGGCGTAGACATCCAGATCGTCCGCGGCGACCGCCTCGGCGTACAGGGCCCAGCCCTCGTTATAGGCCGAGAAGCCGTTGGCGCGGCGGTACTGGGGCAGGCTGTCGGTCTCGCGCTGCAGGGCGACCTGCAGGTGATGGCCCGGCGAGGCCTCGTGATAGGTCAGGGTCGGCAGGGAGAACTTGGGCCAGTTCTTCGTCTCGCGCAGGTTGATGTAATAGGCGCCCGGCCGCGAGCCGTCGAGCGGCGGCCCCTGATAATAGCCGCCCGGCGCGCCCGCCTCGATCGCCGGGGGCACGCGGCGGACCTCCACGGCGGCGCGGGGAAGGCGTCCAAAGACGCGCGGCAGAAGCGGCTGCAGCGCCTGCACCTGCCGGTTCAGCGAGGCGATCAGCGCCACCTTGTCCGCGTCGGTCTCGCCCCACAGCTGGGCCGGGTCCTTGTTCAGGGCGTCGATGCGCTGGCCGACGGTTCCCTGGGTCAGGCCCTGGGCCTTCAGGATGGCGTCGATGCCGGCGCTGATCTCGGCCACCTGTTCCAGGCCGATGGCGTGGATTTGGTCGGCGGTCAGGGTGGTGGTGGTCCAGTGCTTCAGGGCGTGGGCGTAGAAGGCCTCGCCGTCGGGCAGGCGGCGGGTTACGCCCGCGTCGTGGACGGCGGTGGGACGCAGGGCCTCGAAGGCGGCAATCTGGCGCGCCAGGGCCGGCTTCACCTCGGTCTCGACCAGGCGGGCGGCGCGGTCGCCGTAGCCGTTGAGGCCCAGGGCCGAGGCCTTGCGCTCCAGCGAGCGGACCATGGCCATGTCGGGGGCCGCCTGCCCCGACAGCGCGCGCAGTTGGCCGGTGGTCAGGTCGATGATGAAGTCGGGCGGGACGACGCCCTTGCCCGCATCGGCGCGGATTCGCTGCGTCTCCGCATCCACCGAGGGGGCGAAGGCCGACAGGCGCGACAGGAAGGCGTCGGCGCCGGCCGCATCCTCGACCCGGTGCTGGCTGTCCAGGAAGTCCGGCACGGTGAAGTAGGCGCCGGTCAGCTGGTTGACGACATAGGGGCCCATCCGCCCGCCGCCCATGGTGGAGCCGTAGTCGAAGCCCGCGCCCACAGCGGCCGTCTCTGTCCGGAAGGCGGCGACGGCGTGGTTGACCTTGCCCGCTTCGGACAGGCCGTCCGTCCCGCCGAAGGCGCGGAACACGCGCCAGCGCTCCACCGCCTGCGCCCGCTCGTCCCGCCAGGCGCCTTCGCTCTGGTCGCTGAGCTTGGACGCCAGGCCCGCCCGCGCGCCGCGGTCGAGGCCCAGGTTGGTGGCGCTCTCAGGCGACTCGTCGATGTCCTGGTCGAACCAGGACTGCAGCAGGGCGTCCAGTTCGGCGTCGGCGTCACGGGGCGCGGCGAGGGCCGCCCCGGAGGCGGCGAGCCCGGCTCCGGCGGCGGCGGTCAGGAGCAGGCGGCGGCGATCGATCATCCGGCGTTCCTCAGCCCCGACGGCTGGCGACCCAGTCGCCGATCACCCGTTCCAGCACCGTCAGCGGCACCCCGCCGGCGTCCAGGCCGGTGTCGTGGAAGCCCTTGATGTCGAAGCGGTCGCCGAGCGTGGCCTTGGCCTGCTCGCGCAGACGCACCCAAGTGGTGTGGCCGACCTTGTAGCTGGAGGCCTGGCCCGGCCAGACGGCGTAGCGCTCGACCTCGGTGGTGATCGAGCTTTCCTGGTCGCCCAGGGTCTCGACCATGTAGCGGATGCCCTGCTCGCGGCTCCAGCGCTTGTAGTGCAGGCCCGAATCCACGACGAGGCGCGCCGCCCGGAACATGAGCGACTGGATGGAGCCGATCCGGCCCCACGGGTCGTTCTCGTACATGCCGATCTCGTCGGCCAGCTGCTCGGCGTAAAGGCCCCAGCCTTCGGTATAGGCCGAGAAGCCGAGCACCTTGAGCAGCAGCGGCGTCTCGGTCTTCTCCTGCTGCAGGGCGATCTGGAAGTGATGGCCCGGCACCGCCTCGTGATAGGTCAGGGTCGGCAGGGTGAATTTCGGCCACTCGGCCGTGTCGCGCAGGTTGATGTAGTAGGCGCCCGGCCGCGAGCCATCCAGCGACGGCGACTGGTAATAGCCGCCCGGCGCGCCGACCTCGATCTCCTTGGGCACGCGGCGGATGTCGCAGGCCGCGTTGGGCAGGCGGCCGAAATACTCGGGCATCCGCGCCATGACCGTCGACATCTGCGCGTTCAGATCAGCCAGCAGCTGTTCCTTGGCGGCGTCGGTGTTGGGATAGACCTGGCCCGGCACATGCGAGGCGATCGAGGCGATGCGCTCGCCCACCGTGCCCTGGGTCAGCCCCTGCGCGCGCAGCAGGACGTCGGCCCGCGCGCTCAGCTCGGCCACCTGCTGCAGACCCATGTCGTGGATCTCCTGCCCGGTCAGGGAGGAGGTCGTGTAGAATTTCAGGCCGTAATTGTAATAGGCGTCGCCGTCCGGCAGGCGCCAGCAACCGGCGTCGTGCGAGGCCGTCGGCAGGCCGGCGGCGAGGGTGTCGCGCTGGCGCGCCAGGGCGGGCAGGACCGAGCCGTTGACGATGGCCAGGGCGCGCTCGCCCCAGGCGCCCGGCAGGCCCTTCTCGGCCGCGCGGCGGGCCACGGAGGTGACCAGCGTCAGCCCGGCCGGATCGGCGCCGAGGATCGTCTGCATCTGGCCGGTGGCGCGCTGGATCACGAAGTCGGGCGGCACGGCCCCGGCCGCGAACTCGGCCTTCACCCGCTCGGTCTCCTGGTCGAAGACGGTGGCCAGCGCCGACAGACGCGAGAGATAGGCCTCGGCGTCCTCGGCGGTCTCGATGGAGTGCTGGCTGTCCAGGAAGTCCGGCGTGCTCTGGTAGGCGCCGCCCAGCTGGCTGACCGTATAGGGCGACGGGAACAGGCCGCCGCCGTAGGGGAAGTCGTAGCCCTGGACGGCCGTCTCGCCGAAGAATTCGACCGTGTCGTGATAGACCTTGAAGCGCGGGGACAGGGCCTCGCGGTCGATCCCTTTCAGGGCGGTCATGGACGCCAGGAATTTGGTCTTGTCCGCCGCCTGCTTGGCCAGCGAGCGGTCATCGAGCCGGGACTTCATGGCCGCGCCGGGCCCCTTGTCCATCCCCAGCATGGTCAGCAGTTCCGGCGAGCTGAGCAGGTGGTCGCGGGTGATCCCGTCCATCACCGTCGTCAGCGCCGCATCGGCGCCGTTTGCCGCCTGGGCGAAGACCGCCCCGCCCGTGGTGGCGGCCAGACCGGCGCCCGCGGCGGTGGTCAGAAGGAAACGGCGACGATCGAGCATGAGGGACTCCCCAGGGTCATGGATATGCGTAGCCCGGCACTGAACGCTGCCTGACCTCCGCTGGCAAGCCCGCGTGCGCGGCGGCTCAGGGCTGGGCGGCCGCGGCCTCCTGGCCGAGCCAGGCGTTCCGGAAGGCCAGCTGCGCCGGAGTGGCCGCGCCGCCCGTCGTCTCGATGCGCACCAGCTCGAAGGCCGGGTCGGTCCCCAGCCGCAGCTGGGCGGTGCGCTCGGCGCCGCGCTGGATGTAGGTGATCGCGACCGTGTCGCCGGGCTTCAGCGCCTTCAGGGCGTCGTCCCAGTTGGCCTGGCTGTCGATGGCCGTGTCGCCGAGGCGGACGATCTCGTCGCCGCCGTCCAGCCCGGCCAGATACAGCGGCGTGTTCGGCGCCGTGGCCCCGGCCAGTCGCACCACCGTGTCGGCGACCTGCAGCCGCGCCGGGCCGGCCCAGGCGCCCGTCGGGTTGCGCGGCTTCATGACCACGCCCGCCTGCGCCAGCAGCGGCGCCAGGTCAGGCATCTCGCTGCGCTGGATGCTGGCGTTGAAGAAGGCCTGGGCGAAGGCCGGATCGCCGGTCACTTCGGCCAGGCCGGCGCGCAGGTCGTCGGGCGTATAGGCCTTCTCGGTCCGGCCGTGGGTGCGCCACATCTGACGCATGTAGTCGTCCAGCGTCAGGCCGTCGAACCGCTGGCGCAGGGTCAGGTCCAGCGTCAGGGCCAGGGCGGCGCCGTAGGTATAGTACGAGGTGAAGATGTTCGGGTTGGTCGGGTCGATGGAGGCGGCGGCGTCCACGAACGGCGCGCGCAGGCTCATCTCCTGCGGCGAGCCGTAGCCCCGGGCCGGGGTGTTGACGATGACGTTCGCCTGCCCGCCGATCTCGGCCAGGAAGCGGTCGACGGTCGAGAGGCCGGCGCGGCGGATGGCCAGCGGGCCGTAGTAGTTGGTGAAGCCCTCGGCGAACCACAGCGACGGGGTGGCGTTGGCGCGGGTGAAGTCGAAGGGCTCCAGCTCGGCGGGCCGCAGCCGCTCGACGTTCCACGCATGGAAGAACTCGTGGCTCAGGGTGCCGATCTGGCCGTAGTCGGCGTCGGCCAGGGAGCGCGAGCCGCTGATGACGGTGGAGTTGCGGTGCTCCATGCCGTCGCCGCTGACCTGGGGCAGGTAGTCGGCGAGGAAGGTGTAGGTCCCGTAATCGAAGTCCGGCACGTCGCCGAAGACGGCGATCAGCTGGTCCACGACCTTGCGGGCGCGCCCGGCGAAGATGTCGGCCTGCTCGGCCGTGCCCGGGTGGTGGAGGGCGATGCGGATGGTGCGGGGCACGCCCGCGTCGTCGACCTGCCACTCGCGGACCATGTGGTCGCTGAGCTCGGTCGGGCTGTCCATCAGGTACTGGAGGTTCGGCGCGGTGAAGACGGCCGGGTTGGCGGTGGGGGCCAGCTGGGTGGCGACGCGCCAGGCGGGGTTGGGCGAGTGGAAGGTCAGCTCCACCGGCCGGTCGTCGAAGCCGCGCGCCCACATCAGCGCAGCGGGCATGTTCAGGTGGGCGTGGGCGGCGTCGATCTGGGCGTAGGTGCCGTCGGCCCGGTCGCCGTAGAGGGTGTAGGTGACGCTGACCGTTCCGTCGTGGCCGCCGACGGTCCAGCCGTAGGGATCGGTGCGCTCGACGGTCAGCGGGCGGCCCGCGCCGTCGACGGCGGAGACCGAATAGACGTTCTTGGCGAACTCATGCAGCGCATAGCGGCCGGGCGAGGAGCGGGACATCTCGAAGCGCACCGGGGCGCGGCCGACGTCGCGATAGGTGACGGTGATCCGCGCCTCGTGGTGGACCGCGTTCTCGAAGCTGAGGTCGTAGCGCACCGGGGGCGCCGTCTGGGCCCAGGCCGGAGCGGCGACGAGGCCGAGCGAGATGGCGGCCAGACCGGCGATGGCGAGCTTCATGCGGATTCCCCTCAGACTATCGGGGGCGGACGGTGGCGCGGGCGGGAACGGCTGACAAGTGAACGATAGTTCAGCCCGCGTGGAGTTCCTGCTTCACCCGTTCCGCCAGGGTCTTGATGTCCAGCGGCTTGGGCAGGAAGGAGACGCCGACCTCGTCCTGCAGCAGGTCGGAGAAGTCGCTCTCGGCATAGCCGGAGATAAACATGACCGGCGCGTCGCCGAGGAAGGGACGGGCCTTCTTCAGCAGGGACGGGCCGTCGAGGCCGGGCATGATGACGTCGGAGATCATCATGTCGATCTGGCCCGCCCATTCCTCGGCCAGCTCCAGCGCCTGTTCGCCGTCCTCGGCCTCGATCACCTCATAGCCGCGCTGGCGCAGCAGGCGGGCGGCGATGCCGCGCACGGCGGCCTCGTCCTCGACGAACAGGATGCGGCCGGCGCCCGAGAGGTCGCGGGGGGTCTTCACCTTGATCTCGACCTGCGGCACCTCGGCCAGCTCGGCCTCCGCGGCCTCGGGCAGGAAGATGCGGAAGGCGGCGCCGGCGCCGTCCACGTTGGCGACGTTGATATGGCCGCCCGCCTGTTCGACGATGCCGTAGACGGTGGCCAGGCCCATGCCCGTGCCCTCGTTCACCGCCTTGGTGGTGAAGAAGGGCTCGAAGATCTTGTCGAGGAGCTCCGGCGGCACGCCAGGGCCGGTGTCGGACACCTCGATCAGGGCGACGGCCTCGGTCTCGGCGGCGGCCCAGCCCATCTGGCGGGCCTCGTCGCGGCTGAGGCGGCGGGTCCTGATGGTGACGACGCCCGCGCCCGGCTCGACCACGCCGCGCATGGCGTCGCGGGCGTTGACGGCCAGGTTCATGACCGCGGTCTCCAGCTGGCTCTTGTCGGCCAGGACCACCGGCAGGTCGCGGCCGTAGTCGGTTTCCAGCCGCACGTCCTCGCGCAGCAGGCGGCGCAGCAGGACGGCGAACTCGCCGACCAGTTCGCCCAGATCCAGGCGCTCGCGGCGGACCGTGGACTTGCGCGAGAAGGCCAGCAGTTTGCGCACCAGGTCGGCGGCGCGGATGCCCGTCTGGCGGATCTGGTTCAGGCCGTCATAGGAGGGGTCGCCGACCGGGTGACGCTCCAGCAGCTCGGACAGCTGCATCTGGATGGCGGTCAGCAGGTTGTTGAAGTCGTGGGCCACGCCGCCGGCCAGCTGGCCCACGGCCTGCATCTTCTGGGCCTGGGAGAGCTGCAGCTCCATCGACTTCTGAGCCGAGACGTCGAACAGCCAGACGCGGCATTTGCCGTTCTCGGGCGCGACATAGAGGTGAAGCATGCGGTCAGGGTGGGCGCGGGCGACCAGCTCGATCGGGCCGGACGAGCCGCCGGACAGCTTGGCCTTGGCCTCGATCACCCCGGTGGGCTCGAACAGATGCCCGAAGGCGGCGTCGCGGGCGGCGGCGGGGCCCGTGAGCAGGGCGAGGGCGGCGTTGGCCTCCTCGACCTTGCCCGCGAACAGGTCCTCGGCCTGAAGCAGGGCTGAGCCGAAGGGCGCGCCGGCGGCCATGGCGCGACCGCCCGGACCGTTGGCGGCGGCGGCGGGACGGTCCATGGCCGGGGCGGAGACGGGCAGGACGGCCTCGGGCGCGGCGCGGATCAGGAACCGCCCCTCCCCGGCCATGCCGATCAGGACCTCGAGCTCGCGGTCGCCGACCGGCACGATGGCGCGGCCCTGCTCCCCGGCGCGGGCCTGGGCGAAGGCCATGTAGAGGGCGGAGGCGGACTTGCCGCCCGAGCGGGCGGGCGGCAGGGCGGCGGTGGCGCCTCCGGCCTCGGCCCAGGCGCCGTTGAAGGCCAGCACCTGGCCGGTGGCCCAGACCAGGGCGGCGGGCTCGGCCATGGCGTCGAGCAGTTCGACGGTGGTGTCGCCCGTCGGCTTCTTCGCCTCGCCCCGGGCGTAGGTGAACAGGCCGATCAGGGCCACGGCGCCGACGGTGAAGATCAGCATCAGGCCCGGCGCGCTCATCGGATCGGCGCGGAAGGCCGGATAGGCCAGGGCGCCCACGGCCACCACGAAGCCGAGCGCCATCACGATCAGCAGCGGATCGATGGAGCGGCGGGCGGTGGTCGTCGTCATGGCGTCTCGGCCCGAATCAAACGGGTGGAAGGCGCGATGATGGGCCGTATGCCCCTGACGCGCGAATCCGGGCGAAAAACTGCAGTGCGAAGAGTGCGGACGGTGCGGATGAAAAACACCGTCCGAAGCGTCCGATGCGTCCGGCGGGTCGCCAAAACGCAAACCGGCTATCCCGCGGATCGCAGGATAGCCGGTCGGTGCGTCAGGATTGGACGTGGAGGCTTAGGCCGCCTTCAGAACCTCGCCGCGGGCTTCGCGGGCGGCGTTGATGCGGGCTTCGGCGATGGCGTCGGCGATCTCGTGGGTCGGGCGCTTTTCGGCGGCCGAGCGTTCGAGGACCTCGTCCAGGGTGTCCATCAGGCGCGAGAGCTTGGTCTCGACCCAGGCCGCGTCATAGGCGCCGCCGGTCTGACGGGCGCGCAGTTCCGACGCGACGTTGATGATGCCGCCGCCATTGACGACGTAGTCGGGGGCGTAGAGCACGCCGCGCTCGAACAGCTTCTGGCCGATGTCCGGGGTGGCCAGCTGGTTGTTGGCGGCGCCGACCACGGCCTTGGCGGTGATGCGGTCCAGCGTCTGCGGGTTAAGCGTCGCGCCCAGGGCGCACGGGGCGTAGATGTCTGCCTTGACGTCATAGATGGCGTCCGGAGCGACGATCTCGGCGCCGGTGCGGGCGGCGACTTCGGCCAGCAGGGCGGTGTTGACGTCGGTCATGACCAGCTTGGCACCGGCGGCGTGCAGCTTGTCCGCCAGATAGCCGCCGACGTGGCCGATGCCCTGCAGGGCGACGGTCAGGCCGGTCAGGTCGTCCTGCTTCCACAGGCGACGGGCGACGGTCAGGGTCGAGCGGAACACGCCTTCGGCGGTGACCGGCGACGGGTCGCCCGAGGCTTCCGGACCGTCGGACAGGCCCAGCACGTATTCGGTGGCCTTGCGCGCTTCCGCGATGTCGGAGACCGACACGCCGACGTCTTCGGCGGCGTAGTAGCGGCCGCCCAGGGTGTCGACGGCGCGGCCGAAGGCGCGGAACAGCTCCGGCGACTTCTGGGTGCGGCTGTCGCCGATGATGACCGACTTGCCGCCGCCCATCTCCAGATCCGCGACGGCGTTCTTGTAGCTCATGCCCCGCGACAGGCGCAGCACGTCTTCCAGCGCTTCGGCCGAGGAGGCGTAGTTCCACATCCGCGTGCCGCCAACGGCGGGGCCGCGCGCGGTCGAGTGAACAGCGATAATAGCGCGCAGGCCGGTCTTTTCGTCAAAGACAGCGTGGACGCCTTCATGGTTCGCGAACGACGGTGAATCGAACAGGGTCATGCCCATAAGCGCTACTCCCAAGGTATTTTTATTGCGCGGCTGATTACGCGCGTCGGAGTAACACCGCAAGCATGGCGGTTTCGTGATGGGGGATGGCGGGGAGCGGCGCGCGCGGGCGACGGGCGGCGAGGCTGCAAGTGATTAGTGGTTAGTGATTAGTGGTTCGATGGGGCGAGCGTCCGCGCCATGGCTGCGACCACCGGCCCCAGAGCCAGCAACCACCAATCACTTCTCGAGCTGAGGCAGCACCGGCTGGGCCCCTGATGGCAATGGAGCCGCCGCATCCCGCAGCCAGGCTTCGACGTCGCGGTACATGGTCTCGGCCTGGAGGTCGCGGTTCAGGATGTGCCAGCCGTCCGGATAGTAGCCGGTGCGGAAGTCGGGGCGCTGGCCCGCCCGCCGCAGGGCCAGCCGCATCGACGGCTTCTCGATCACATTGTCATGGGCCCCGTAAAGCAGCAGGGTCGGGGCTCGGATCGATCCGAGCCGCAGAGAGGCGCTCTCCATCAGATCGACGAGGCCGTACAGGGTGTCGAACCGGGTCGAGATGATGCTGTTGGGGTCGCGGCCGTTCCGATAGAGCTCGACCCTGTTGTCCGAGGCCGGATGAGCCTTGATGGCCCACTCGGGCGCATCGACGGCGTAGGAGCCCATGGCGCGGGCGGCCAGCTGAAGGCCGACGGAGTTGATTGGGCCCTGCGCGCTCCAGCCCCAGACCCCGGGGGCCAGCAGAATGACGCGGTCGGCGGCGGGCGGACGGTCCGAGCCGAAGGCGGCGATGGTCACCGAACCCCCCATGCTTTCGCCCGCGACCGCGATGACCGCGCGGGGATGGCGGGCGCGGGCCAGGGCCACGGCGGTGCGCAGGTCCTCGGTCATGCGCGCCTCGCCCGCCCAGACGCCGCGGCCGGGCGCCTCGCCGAAGCCGCGCTGATCGACGGCCCAGGTCTCGATGCCGCGCTCGGCCCAGTAAGGCCCCGCCAGGCGGAAGGAGGCGCGGCTGTCGTTCATGCCGTGCAGGGCGACGATGACCGCCCAGGGCTCGCCCGTCTCGGGCGCCCAGCGGGCCAGCGGCAGGCGCGCGCCGTCATCCATCAGCAGGGTCGA
Source organism: Brevundimonas sp. EU05-FHT14B11 (assembly GCF_058790835.1). Lineage (NCBI taxonomy): Bacteria > Pseudomonadati > Pseudomonadota > Alphaproteobacteria > Caulobacterales > Caulobacteraceae > Brevundimonas > Brevundimonas sp. EU05-FHT14B11. The sequence goes on along the minus strand of NZ_JBYTCY010000001.1, from coordinate 940,476 downwards.
GGCCTCCAGCGCCGGGCCGGTGAAGCCGGGCGGCGGGGTCAGGACGGGCTGGATGGCGGGGGTGGCGCAGGCGGCTAGCGCGAGAGACAGGAACAGGGCCGCGAATGTCCGGGTCATGCGCAGAGAATGCCCCGAACCCGCTCGCGCAGATAGGGGATGACCTCGGCCTCGAACCACGGATTCTTCCTCAGCCAGGCCGTGTTCCGCCACGAGGGATGGGGCATGGGCAGGATAGAGGGGGCGTAGTCGCGCCACGCCCGGACGGTCTCGGTCATGTTGGCCCTGGCCCGGTCGCCGAGCGCCCAGGCCTGCGCATAGCCGCCGACCAGCAGGGTCAGCTCGACCGCCGGCAGTTCGGCCAGCAGCTGGGGCCGCCACAGCTCGGCGCATTTCCTGGGCGGCGGATAGTCGCCGCCTTTCGGAGCCGTTCCGGGATAGCAGAAGGCTTGGGCGGCCACGCCGAGGCGGGGATCGGCGTAGAAGGTCTCATAGTCCACGCCCATCCAGTCGCGCAGGCGATCGCCCGAGGGGTCGGTGAACGGCAGGCCGCTTTCATGCACGCGCCGGCCCGGCGCCTGGCCGCAGATCAGCAGCCGGGTCTCGGGAAAGACGCGGACGACCGGACGCGGAGTATGCGGCAACTGGCCGAGACAGGCCCGGCAGGCGCGGATGTCAGCGAGAACGGAAGAGAGGGTCAGCTCTCCCTCCCCTTCTGGGGAGGGTGGCTCGCGAAGCGAGACGGGTGGGGAGCCGAGCGCTCGGATACGAACCCCACCCTGTCGCCGCTACGCGGCGACATCCCTCCCCACGAGGGGGAGGGAGATTCCGACAACTCAGTCCTCGTCATCGCCTTCCGGCTTAGGCGGGAGCGCGGCCAGGGCGGCGGCGGTCTCTGCCGGGGTCGGCAGACGCAGGCGGATGACGCCCTTGAAGCTGTTCGGATCGACCGCCTTGCCCTTCTTGGTGATGGTCAGCTTGCCCTGACGCATCAGGCCCAGGGCCACGGCCTTCACCTTGGGCAGCATGCGCTGCCACTGTTCGGGCTGCAGCTCCTTGGCCACATCCGAGGGTTCAATGCTTTTTCCGCCGACGCTTTTGGGGTCGGCCTTCGCCAGTTTTTCGAAGATGGCGGTTTCGATGGGGTCGCTCATCGGGCCTATATGCTGCATTGCGAGAGCGAGAAGAAGGCAGGGATCATCATGGTCGCGAAAATCACGGTCACGGAAGGCGAGTTCAGCGGCTGGCAGACCTATGACCTGCACGGCACCTTCGACCAGGTGGTGGGGCCCTTCTACTTCAAGCCGGACGCCGACGGGCGGATGCGCTGCGCCTTCCGGGCCGAGCAGAAGCACATGAACGCGGGCGACCGGATGCACGGCGGCTGCCTGATGACCTTCGCCGACATCTCGCTGTTCCAGACGGCCTATCAGGAGATGGAGGGCGCCTCGGGCGTGACCGTGTCGCTGGATTCAACCTTCATCGACGGCGCCTATGTGGGCGAACTGGTCGAGGCGACGGGCGAGGTGGTCCGCGCGGGCAAGAGCCTGATCTTCGTGCGCGGTCAGATCTGCGTCGGCGAGCGCATCCTGATGACCTTCTCGGGCGTGATCCGGAAATTCACGCCGCGCGGCTGAGCGCCGGGCCGTCGTCTATGATGCCCTGGAGGATGACCGCCATGCGGGCCTCCATGCGCTCGCATTCCTCATGGCTCAGGCCGAAGCCGGCGGTGATCTCGCGGCTGACGGCCATGCCCATGATGGTGGCCGCGGCCAGCCGGGCCCGGACCGGGGCGTCCTCTCCGCCGACCCATTCGGTGAACGGATCGAAGAAGCGCTCGCTGCCGGTGCGCTGAACCAGCTCCATCGCCTTGGTCGAACCGACCGAGCGCAGCATGATCAGCAGGCCCTTGAGCTTGCCCTCCTTCTTGGGCTCGAAGATCACCGCATGGGCGACGCGGCGGCCGAACTCGGAACGCTCGCCGTCCATAAGCTCGCTGCCGTTCGAACAGCTGTCGAGCACGGAGGTGAAAAGATCTTCCTTCGAGCCGAAGTAGCGGGACACCAGGGCGGCGTCGACGCCGACGTCGCCGGCGATGTCACGCATGCCGACGTCGTCGTAGCTTTCGCGCGAGAAGCGTTCCTGCGCGGCGGACAAAATAGCAGCGCGAGTCGCCTCGGCATTTCTTGGCCGTGGCGCGACATGACAAAACAACGGGTTAGGTCTCCGGAATAGCCCCAAGATCAATATGGCTTTGTCATCACCCGTTGACAAGTGAGGGGCGGATCACCATTAAGTCACCGGGCGTTGACTAGCGGCTTCCTCCCCGAACGCCATGGTCGACAGAGACAGGGATTTGCTCCCATTCGGAGACTAGCATTCATGCGCACGGTGAAGATCGTGACCGCGTCGGCCCTCATGGCCGTCGCGCTCTATGGCTGTTCCCAGCCGAGCGAAGCCCAGGCGCCGCCGGCGCCGGCGGTGACCGTGGCGACGCCGCTGGTCCGGGCTGTTCAAGATTGGGATGAGTTCACGGGCCGCTTCGAGGCGACCCAGTCCGTCGAGGTGCGTGCGCGCGTCGGCGGCTATATCCAGGGCGTTCACTTCCGCGACGGCGACTATGTCAGCCGCGGCCAGCTGCTGTTCACCCTCGACCCGCGTCCGGCCCAGGCCGCCCTGGCCTCGGCCCGCGCCCAGCTGGCGCAGGCGCAGGCGCAGGTGAACCTGGCCCGCACGGAACTGACCCGTTCGGAAACCCTGCTGGCCTCGCAGGCCGTCTCGCAGGCCGAGGTCGACACCCGCCGCGGCGCCCTGCAGACGGCGGAAGCGGCCATCGCCGCCGCCAACGCCAACGTCCGCGCCCGTCAGCTGGACCTGGAATTCACCCGCGTGACCGCGCCGATCTCGGGCCGCGTGTCCGACCGCCGCGTCGATCCGGGCAATCTGGTCGCCGGCGGCTCGTCGCAGGCCGACGTCCTGACGACCGTGGTCTCCAGCGCGCCGATCCACTTCGTCTTCGACGGCTCCGAAGCCGTGCTGCTGAAGTATCAGCGCCAGGCCCGCAACGGCGCCGCCCCGATCCAGGTGCGCCTGCAGGACGAGAGCAGCTACGCGCGCTCCGGCACGCTCGACTTCACCGACAACGCGGTCGACACGGCTTCGGGCGTCATCCGCCTGCGCGCCCTGATCCCGAACGCGGACGGCTTCCTGAAGCCGGGCATGTTCGGCCAAGCCCGCCTGGCCGGCGCCGGCACCTATCAGGCCATGCTGGTGCCCGACGCCGCCGTCGCCACCGACCAGGCCCGCCGCATCGTCTACGTCGTCGCCGCCGACGGCTCGGTCGCGCCCAAGCCGGTGCAGCTGGGTCCGCTGGTCGACGGCCTGCGCGTGATCCGCTCGGGTCTGCAGCCGACCGATCGCGTCATCATCAACGGCGTCCAGCGCATCCAGGCGCCCGGCATGAAGGTGCAGGCCAGCAACGGCCGTATCACGCCGGTGGTCCAGCAGGCGCAAGTCCCGGTGACCCAGGCCGCTCCGGCGTCCACGGCCACCTTCGCCGCCAGCGTCTCGGGCGATTGATCCGACAATGAACATCTCACGCTTCTTTATCGACAGGCCGATCTTCGCGGCCGTGATCGCGGTGTTCATCACCCTGATCGGCGTCTTCGCCTATCCGCTGCTGCCCCTATCGCAGTATCCGGAGATCGCGCCGCCGACGATCACCATCAACGCCTCCTATCCCGGCGCCTCGGCCGAAACCCTGGCCGAGACCGTCGCCGCGCCCATCGAACAAGAGGTCAACGGCGTCGAGGGCATGCTGTATCTGTCCTCCTCGTCCACCTCGGACGGGGTGGCGTCGATCACCGTGACCTTCCAGCCGGGCACCGACCTGGACGCCGCGCAGGTGCTGGTCCAGAACCGGGTGGCCCTGGCCGAACCCCGCCTCCCTGAACAGGTCCGCCAGACCGGCGTGGTCGTGAACAAGCAGGAGAGCGGCTTCCTGATGATCCTGGGGCTGACCTCCCCGGACAAGTCGCTGGATAACGACTACGTCGGCAACTACGCCAACTCGACGCTGCGGGACCGCCTGCTGCGCCTCGAAGGCGTGGGCACCGTCCAGATCTTCGGCGGCGGCAACTATTCGATGCGGGTCTGGATCGACCCGTCCAAGGCCGCCGAACGCGGCCTGACCGGTCCGGACATCATCGCCGCCCTGCGCGCCCAGAACGTGCAAGCCGCGGCCGGCGCCATCGGCCAGCCGCCCTTCCCCACCAACGCCGCGGCCTTCCAGCTGCCGGTGCAGGTGCAGGGCCGCCTCAGCGATCCTGATCAGTTCTCCAACATCGTCATCAAGACGGATGCTCAAGGCCGCGTGACCCGCGTCCGCGACGTCGCTCGGGTCGAGCTGGGCGCCCAGGACTACGGCATCCGCGGCTTCTTTGACGGCGAGCGCGGCGTCGGCATCGCCATCGTGCAGCAGCCGGGCGCGAACGCGCTGGGCACCGCCGAGCGCGTGATGGCCGAGATGGAGGCCGTGAAGGCCGAACTGCCGCAAGGCATGGACCTTTCCGTCGCCTACAACCCGACGGAGTTCGTCGCGGCCTCGGTCGAGTCCGTGCAGCACACCCTGTTCGAAGCCGTGATCCTGGTCGTGCTGGTGGTCATCGTCTTCCTGCAGACCTGGCGGGCGGCGATCATTCCGATCGTGGCCATCCCGGTGGCGCTGGTGGCGACCTTCGCCGTCCAGCTGATGCTGGGTTACTCGATCAACTCGCTGAGCCTGTTCGCTCTGGTCCTCGCGGTCGGCATCGTCGTCGATGACGCCATCGTCGTGGTCGAGAACGTGGAACGCTACATCCGCGAGGGACTGACGCCCAAGGAAGCCGCCTACCGCTCCATGCAGGAGGTTTCCGGCGCGCTGATCTCGATCGGCCTGGTGCTGGTCTCGGTGTTCGTGCCGACCATGTTCGTGCCGGGCATCCCGGGCATCTTCTATCGCGAGTTCGCCATCGTCATCACCACGGCTTCGGTCGTGTCGCTGCTGGTGTCGCTGACGCTGTCGCCGGCCATGGCCGCGCTGCTGCTGAAGCCGCACAAGGAGCATGACACGCATCGCAAGCCGGGCGTGTGGGGTTCGGTGACCTATTACGGCGGTTACGCCGGGCGAAAGTTCAACGAGGGCTTCGACTGGCTGTCGGACAAGTACGGCCGCCTGACCGCCCGCCTGGTGCGGACCGTCGGCATCGTGCTGATCGTCTATGTCGCCCTGCTGGGCCTGACCGGCTGGCGCCTGATGGACACCCCGTCCGGCTTCATCCCCGAGCAGGACCAGGGCTTCCTGATCGGCGTCATCCAGCTGCCCCCGGGCGCCTCGCTGGAGCGCACCGAGGCGGTCATGCGCCGGGCCTCGGATACGATCAAGAAGACCGAGGGCGTGGAAGGCCTTGTCGCCTTCGCCGGCCTGGACGGCTCCAGCTTCTCGTTCGGCTCCAACTCGGCGACCATCTTCGTTCGACTGGACGCCTTCGATGAGCGCAAGAGCGCCGAGCAAAGCGCCGCCGCCCTGGCCGGCGCCATCACCGGCGCGACCATGGGCATCGAGGACGCCAACATCTTCGTCATCGCCCCGCCCGCGGTTCAGGGTCTGGGCAACGGCAACGGCTTCCAGATGATGGTGCAGGACCGCACCGGCGCGGGCTACCGCCCGCTGGAAGGCGCGACCTTCGCCATGATGGGCGCCGCCGCCCAGGCGCCGGACCAGGTGCAGCAGGTCTTCTCGACCTACAACACCGGTTCGCCGCGCATCGCCGCCGACGTCGATCGCGACAAGGCGCTGATGATGGGGGTGCAGCCGTCGGACGTGTTCAACACGCTGGGCGTCTATCTCGGCTCGTCCTACGTCAACGACTTCAACTATCTGGGCCGCACCTTCCGGGTGACGGCGCAGGCGGAACCGACGTCGCGTGACGACATCGCCGACATCGCCAACCTGAAGACGCGTTCGGCCACCGGCGCCATGGTGCCGATCGGTTCGGTCGCCAACCTTCGCGAAGACTCCGGCCCGTCGCGGATCGTGCGCTACAACCTGTTCCCGGCTTCCGAGCTTCAGGGGCAGGCCGCGGCGGGCGTCTCGTCCGGCCAGGCGATCGCGAGCATGGAGCAGCTGGCCGAGGCCACCCTGCCTCCGGGCTTCTCGTACGAATGGACCGGCCTGGCGCTGCAAGAGAAGCAGTCGGCGGGCGGGGCGACCGTGGTGTTCATCATGGCCGTGATCTTCGTCTTCCTGGTGCTGGCGGCCCAGTACGAGGCCTTCACGCTTCCCATGGCGGTCGTGCTCATCGTTCCGATGTGCATCCTGGCGGCCATGATCGGGATCAACATCCGGGGACTGGACAACAACATCCTGGTCCAGATCGGATTGGTGGTGCTGATCGCGCTCGCGGCCAAGAACGCCATCCTGATCGTGGAGTTCGCCAAACAGGCCGAGGACGAGGGACTGAACCGCTGGGACGCCGCCGTCCGGGCTGCCCAGACCCGTCTGCGTCCGATCCTGATGACCTCGTTCGCCTTCATCTTCGGCGTCGTGCCGCTGATGCTGGCGACCGGCGCCGGCGCCGAAATGCGCCAGTCGCTGGGCACCGCGGTCTTCTCCGGCATGCTGGGCGTGACCTTCTTCGGCCTGATCTTCACGCCCGTCTTCTACGTCGTGATGCGGTGGGTGGCCTCCAAGCTGCCCGGCGCGCCGCAGAAGGAGCGCGAGATCCCCACCACCGGCGGCCTGCCGCCGCATGAAGCCGAGCCCGCCACTCCGCGGCTGGGAGACGCCTGATGATGACCCTGAAACCCTCTCTCCGGTTCCTGACCGCAACCGCCGGAGCCAGCCTTCTGCTGGCCTCGTGCGCGGTCGGGCCGAAGGCGCCTGACGCTACCCTTCCCCCCTCAGCGTCGGGCGCCTTCATCGGGGCCGCCTCACCGGCGGTCTCGGCCAACACCACAGCCCGCGACGACTGGTGGCGGCTGTACAACGACCCGGTCCTGGACGGCCTGGTCGGCGAGGCCCTGGCCAACAACAACGAGCTGGAGGCCGCGGCCGCCAACCTGCGTCGCGTTCGCGCGGCGCTGGGCGAGGCTCGGGTCGGCCGGTTCCCGTCGACGACGACCTCGGCCGGCGTGACCACCGGCCGGCCTTCGGCCGCCACCGTGCCCGGCCTGCCCGCCGGGACCGAGGCGCCCGAGTCCGACACCTACAGCGCCGGTCTGGACGTCTCCTACGAGGTCGACCTGTTCGGCCGCGTGGAGTCGACCATCCGCGCCGCCCGCGCCGACGCTTCCGCCGCCGAGGCCGCACTGGATGTGGTGCGCGTCACGGTCGCGGCCGAAACGGCCCGGGCCTATGCCGACGCCTGCTCGGGCAACGCCCAGATCGCGGTGGCCGAGCGGACCATCACGCTGCAGACCGATACCGTCGGCCTGACCCAGCGTCTGCTGGACGCCGGTTCGGGCAACGGACTGGACGTGGCCCGCGCCCGCTCGGCGCTGGAGTCGACCCGTTCGACCCTGCCGCCCCTGCGGGCCCAGCGCGACGGCGCCCTGTTCCGTCTGGCCACCCTGACCGGGCGCACCCCGGCGGAGACCAGCGAAGCGGCCCGGGCGTGCGCGGCGCCGCCGCAACTGACCCAGCCGATCCCGGTCGGCGACGGCGCGGCCATGCTGGCGCGGCGTCCCGACGTCCGTCAGGCGGAGCGCAACCTGGCCGCCGCGGCGGCGCGGGTGAACGTGGCCACCGCCGACCTGTACCCGCGCATCACCCTGGGCGGTTCGGCCGGGGCGACGGCGCTGGACGCGAGCGGCCTGGGCGACAACGAGAACTTCCGTTTCTCGGTGGGTCCGCTGATCAGCTGGTCGTTCCCGAACGTGTTCGCCGCCCGCGCGCGGATCGAACAGGCGGGCGCCTCGTCGGACGCCGCCCTGGCGACGTTCGACCAGACGGTGCTGGTCGCGCTTCAGGAGACGGAAACGGCCCTGGCCAACTACGCCAACGAGCTGGACCGCCGGTCGGCCCTGCAGTCGGCGCGGGACCAGGCCGCCAACGCCGCCCGCCTGTCGCGCCTGCGCTTCGACGCCGGCGCCGACAGCTTCCTGACGGTGCTGGACTCCGAACGGACCCTGGCCGCCGCCGACGCCCAGCTGGCGTCGTCGAGCGCGCTGGTCACCACCTACCAGATCGCCCTGTTCAAGGCGCTGGCCGGCGGCTGGACCAACGAGGGCTGAGGCTTTCGGACCAGAACTGGACTGACGAAGGGGAGGCTGGAAACGGCCTCCCCTTTTTCATGCGCGGTCGCCCGCCCTTACCGGAGTTTAACTGGACCCCGCCCGCCGCCTTTGGTCATCAATGCAAGGCGACAGGGGATCGAGATGACGAAGACGTTCGCGGCGCTGGCGACGGCGATGACGATGGCGGCCGTGCCCGCGCAGGCGCAGGACGCCGCCGCCCTGTGGCGGCAGATGGCCGAGGTCGATAGCGCGGCGGCGCTGAAACTGATCACCGAGAACCATCCGGGCGCGCAGCATGAACTCGGCGACACGGCCTTCCAGCAGCGGCTGGCGGCGGCGGACGCTCATGTACGGGAGCGGCTGCCCGAGGTGCGCAGCTTCGAGGGCTACAGCGCCGTGATGGCCGGCCTGGCTGCGGACTTCTCGGACGGACACATCTGGTCACGACCGAGCGTGGCCGCAGCGAGGTTGCGGTGGACCGGCATCCTGCTGAAGCGTGAAGGTCAGGTCTGGCGGGTGGGCTCAGTCCTGACGGAGGCCCGATTGCCGGAAGTGCAGGACGCCCGTTTGATCAGCTGCGACGGGACCGAGGCTGAAGCGTGGGCGGATGCGCGGATCGGCACCTTCGTGGCCGGATCGCCCAATGAGGCGCAGCGGGCCGAGGCCGCCGGTCGTTTGCTGACGGACGACGGCAATCCTTTCCTGAAGCGGCCGGACCAGTGCGAGTTCGAACGCGCGGACGGGTCGCGGCAGACCATCACCTTCCACTGGGGCCGAAGCCCCGTGGCCTTCATCCAGGGACGGATCGACGCGCTCCAGAAGACGGCGGACGCCGGCTATGCGCTGACGCCGTGGGCGGGCGGTTCATGGATCCGTTTGAGCGGGCTGGACAGCGATGCCGAGGCGGTCGTCACGCAGGTGCGCGAAGCCGCCCCACAACTTCGTGACGCCCAGAGCGTAGTGCTGGACCTGCGGGGCAACGGTGGAGGCGATTCCCGGTATGGCGACGCCATCGCCGCCGTCCTGTTCGGGGAAGCGCGAGTGGAGACGGCCAAGGGTAGGGCTTCGGCGTGCCAGGGCGCCTACTGGCGGGCTTCGCCCGACAACATCGCCGCCCTGAAAGTCCAGCGAGACGAGATGGCGGGGCGCAACCCGGACACGGCGGCCCGGCTGGGCGAGGTGATCGCCGGAATGGAGGCGTCCGCCGCCGGAGGAAAGAGCTTCTGGCCCGACCTGCCCGGCTGCGCCGCGACCGCCGCCCCCGGCGACGCTCAGACCCGCGCGACGCCGGACAGAAAGGTGATCGTGGTGACCGATCGGCACTGCTTCAGCTCCTGCCTGATGACGGTCGATCTGTTCCGCCGACTGGGCGCCCTTCATGTCGGCGAGGCGACCGACTCCTCGAGCCGGTACATGGAGGTCCGGACCATCGTCCTGCCATCCGGCCTGCGCGACTTCTCCACCCTGCAGAAGGTCGCGGTCGGCCTGCCAGACTTCGGCCCCTATGCGCCCGACACCCCCTATCCCGGCCCGATGGCGGACGACGAAGCGCTGAAGATTTGGGTCGGCGGGCTGCTGACGGCCCGCTAGGCCCGCTTCGCCTTCGCCGCCGACGCCTCTTCCCTCGGCAGCACATGACGGAAATGGGTGACCGCGACCGGCCAGGTCTCCAGCAGGCGGCGGGCCAGCGGGGAGCCGGTCTCGACGGCGTGGCGGGTGACGAGCTCATGCAGGCGCCGGCTGGCGTCGCCCATGACCGCGCCGGTGACGACCGAGACGCCGCTGAGGCGCTGATGGGCCGTGCCTTCCGGGTCGTGGATGAAGGCCTCGCCGCCGCTCATGCCGGCGCCGAAATTCCAGCCGGTCGAGCCCAGCACGACGACGGCGCCGCCGGTCATATATTCGCAGCCGTGGGCCCCGACGCCCTCGACGACGGCCGTGGCGCCGGAGTTGCGGACCGCGAAACGCTCGCCCGCCGCGCCCGCCGCGAACAGCTTGCCGCTGGTCGCGCCGTACAGGCAGGTGTTGCCGATGACCGCCGCGCCCGCCGCCCATGACGGGGGCCGGACGATGATCTCCGCGCCCGACAGGCCCTTGCCGACATAGTCGTTGGCCTCGCCGTCCAGGATGATGCGCAGCCCCTTCATGCCCCAAGCCGCCAGCGACTGCCCGGCGGCGCCGCGCAGGTTCAGGGTCAGGTGGCCGTCCGGCAGCTCCGAGCCGTATTTGCGTACGATGTGGGACGAGATGCGCGTGCCGATGGTGCGCTGGGTGTTGGCCACCGAATAGGTCAACTGCATCTTCTCGCGCCGCGCCAGGAAAGGCTCGGCGTCCAGCACGATACGGGCGTCCAGCGCGTCCGGCACCGGATTGCGCGGGGCGTCGACGGGCATGCGCTGATCGCCCTCGCCCACCCGCACCAGCAGGGGGTTGAGGTCCAGGTCATCCAGCTGGGCCCCGCCGCGCGACACCTGACGCAGCAGGTCGGTGCGGCCCACCGCCTCGTCCAGCGAGCGCAGGCCCAGCGAGGCCAGGATCTCGCGCGTCTCCTCGGCGATGAAGCTGAACAGGTTCACGACCTTGTCCGCCGTGCCGGTGAACATGGCGCGCAGCCGCTCGTCCTGGACGCAGACGCCGACCGGGCAGGTGTTGGAATGGCACTGGCGCACCATCAGGCAGCCGACGGCGATCAGCGACGCCGTGCCGATGCCGAACTCCTCGGCGCCCAGCATGGCGGCGACGACGACGTCGCGGCCGGTCTTGATGCCGCCGTCGGTGCGCAGACGGACGTGGCCGCGCAGGCCGTTCAGGCTGAGCACCTGATGCGCCTCGGACAGGCCCAATTCCCACGGCATGCCCGCGTGCTTGATCGAGCCCATGGCCGAGGCGCCGGTGCCGCCGTTGTGGCCGGCGACCAGGATGATGTCCGCCTTGGCCTTGGCGACGCCGGCGGCGACCGCCCCGATGCCGGACGAGGCCACCAGCTTGACCGTCACCCGCGCGACCGGATTGATCTGCTTCAGATCGTAGATGAGCTGGGCCAGGTCCTCGATCGAATAGATGTCGTGGTGCGGCGGCGGCGAGATCAGGCCCACGCCCGGCGTCGAGTGACGCATGCGGGCGATGAATTCGGTGACCTTGAAGCCGGGCAGCTGGCCGCCCTCGCCGGGCTTGGCGCCCTGGGCCACCTTGATCTCGATCTCGCGGCACTGGTTCAGGTATTCGGCGGTGACGCCGAAGCGGCCCGAGGCGATCTGCTTGACCGCCGAGTTGGGGTTGTCGCCGTTGGGACGCGGGCGGTAGCGCTCCGGATCCTCGCCGCCCTCGCCCGAGACCGAGCGCGCGCCGATGCGGTTCATGGCGATGTTCAGCGTCTCGTGCGCCTCGGGGCTGAGGGCGCCCAGGGACATGCCGGGAGTGACGAACCGCTTGCGGATCTCGTTGACGCTTTCGACCTCCTCGACCGGGATCGGCAGGGCCTCGCGGAAGTCCAGCAGGTCGCGCAGGGCCGTGGCGGGCAGGTCGCGCGCCCGGCGGCTGTAGGCCTTGAAGCGCTTGTAGTCGCCGCGCGTGGTGGCGTCCTGCAGGCGGTGGATCATCTCGGCGTCCCAGGCGTGGGTCTCCTCCCCTGCCCGAATGCGGTGAGCGCCGCCGATGCGCAGGCGGGCCTTATCAGCGGAGAAGCCGCGCTGGGCCTTGGCCACCGACGACTGCTCGATACCCGCCAGACCCACGCCCGAGATGCGCGAGGTCATGCCGGGGAAGAACTCGGCCACCAGGGCGCGCGACAGGCCCAGGGCCTCGAACTCGCAGGCGCCGCGATAGGCCGAAATGACCGAGATGCCCTTCTTGGCCAGGATCTTCATCAGGCCCGCCTCGACGGCGGCCTTGTGGTTCAGGCAGGCGTCGCGCAGCGTCAGGCCGGGATAGCGCCCGCCTTCCAGCCGCTCCAGGAAGGTCTCCTGCGCCAGCCAGGCGTTGACCGCCGTGGCGCCGCAGCCGACCAGGACGGCGAAGGCGTGGGCGTCGATGGCCTCGGCCGAGCGCACGACCAGCGAGCAGAAGGTACGCAGCCCCTCGTCGACCAGACGGCCATGCACCGCCGCCGTGGCCAGGATCATCGGGATCAGCGGCCGGTCCTCGCCCGCCCGCTCATCGGTCAGGACGATCAGGCCCGCCCCGCCCCGGGCCGCCGCCACCGCCTCGTCGCGGATGCGGTCCAGCGCGCCCTGCAGAGCCAGGCCCGCGCGGTCGTCCTCGGGCGGCGCGGCGAAGGTGCAGTCGATCACCGTGGTCGCGCCGGCGCCGACGACATCGAGCATCCGCTCGTACATGCCGTTGGTCAGGACCGGGCTGTCCAGCACGAAGACCTTCGTCTGGGTCTCGTCCTGGGCGAGGATGTTGCCCAGGTTCTTGAACCGGGTCCGCAGGCTCATCGCGCCCGCCTCGCGCAGGGAGTCGATGGGCGGGTTGGTGACCTGGGCGAAGGCTTGGCGGAAGTAGTGGGCGAAGGGCCGCGACTGTTCCGACAGCACCGCCGGCGGGGCGTCGTCGCCCATGGAGCCGACCGCCTCCTTGCCCTCGCCCGCCATGGGGTCGAGCAGGGATTCGATGTCTTCCTGGGTCCAGCCGACAGCGGCCTGGAAGCGGGTCAGCGCCTCGCCCGACAGCTTGCGCGGCTCCGGGCCGGGGCCGACCTCGGGCTCCAGCTCGACCATGTTGGCCAGCCATTCGCGGTAGGGGTGCTGGGCCGCCAGACGGTCGATGGTCTGGGTCTCGTCGTAGAGCTGGCCCGCTTCCAGATCGACGGCGATCATGCGGCCGCCGCCGATGTGCAGGCGGCGCGCGATCCGCTCGTCCGGCACGCCGGTCATGCCCGCCTCGGAGCCGCAGATCAGCAGGCCGTCCACGGTCTCGGCGACGCGCAGGGGACGCAGGCCGTTGCGGTCCTTGCCCGCCACCACCCAGCGGCCGTCGGTGGCGCAGATCGCCGCCGGGCCGTCCCACGGCTCCATGACCGAGTTGCAGTAGGCGTAGAGGGCGCGGTGATCGTCCGAGATCACGCCCTCGATCGGCGCCTCGGGGATCAGCAGGGCCTTGACCATGGGCGCGGGACGGCCGGCGCGGACCAGCACCTCGAAGACATTATCGAGCGCGGCGGAGTCGGAGCCGCCGGCCTGGATGACGGGCTTCACAGTCGCGTCGTCGGCCCCGAAGGCTTCGGCGGTCATGCGGATCTCGTGGCTGCGCATCCAGTTGGCGTTGCCGCGCAGGGTGTTGATCTCGCCGTTGTGGGCCAGCATCCGGAACGGCTGGGCCAGCCGCCATTCGGGGAAGGTGTTGGTCGAATAGCGCTGGTGGAACAGGGCGACATTGGCCTCGACCCGGGGATCGGTCAGGTCGGGGTAGAAGTCCCCCAGCGCCTCGGCCAGCATCATCCCCTTGTAGATCACCGACCGCGCCGACAGGGAGCAGACGTAGAAATGCTGCAGCCCCGCCGCCGTGGCGCGCGCCTCGATGCGGCGGCGCAGCAGGTAGAGGGCGCGTTCCAGATCCTCGCCCTCCAGCCCGTCGGGGGCGCTGAGCATGATCTGTTCGATCTCGGGCCGGGTGGCGGCGGCGCGCTGGCCCAGCACTTCGGCGCGGTGCGGCACCTGACGCCAGCCGTACAGCCAGAAGCCGGCGGCCATGACCTCGCGCTCGACGATGGTGCGGGCCTGCTCCTGGGCGCCCAGATCGACGCGCGGCAGGAAGACCATGCCGACGGCGATGGGGCCGGGACGCGGCTCATGCCCGGCGTCGCGCACCTGGGCCTCGAAGAAGGCGCGCGGCAGGCCGATCAGGATGCCCGCGCCGTCGCCGGACTTGCCGTCGGCGTCCACGGCGCCCCGGTGCCAGATGGCCGACAGGGCCTTCAGCGCCAGATCGACGACCTCGCGGCGCGGCTGGCCGTCGATGGCGGCGACCAGGCCGACGCCGCAGGCGTCGCGCTCGGACGCGGGATCGTAGGCGTGGGCGTCGACCAGCTTTTGCCGATCGGCTTCATATTGAACGGGATCAAAGGTCACGCAGCAGCCCTCCGGCGCGAGGACAGCCAGGTATCGATTTCAGCGGCCGCATCCTGACCGTCGCGAACGGCCCAGACGACCAGCGAGGCGCCGCGCACGATGTCACCGGCGGCGAACACCCCCTCCAGCGTCGTCGCCTTGGTGTGGCCCGCCGTGCGGATGGTGCGCCAGTCCGTCAGGGCCAGATCGGGTTCCTGGAACAGGGCCGGCATGTCCTCGGGCTCGAAGCCCAGCGCCTCGATCACCAGGTCGGCGGGCAGGTCGAACTCTCCGCCCGGGACCGGCTCGACCGACCAGCGGCCGTCGGCGGACTGGGCCGCCAGCGCCATGCGCTGGGCGCGCACGCCGGTGACGCCCGAGGCGCCGCCCAGCACGGCGCGGGGGGCGGCCAGCCATTCGAAGACCACGCCCTCCTCCTCGGCGTTCTGGGTCTCGCGCGCGCTGCCCGGCATGTTCTCGCGGTCGCGGCGGTACAGGCAGGTGACCGAGGTCGCCCCCTGGCGGACGGCGGTGCGGACGCAGTCCATGGCGGTGTCGCCGCCGCCGATGACGACCACCTTCTTGCCCGCCGCGTTCAGCGGGCCGTCGTCGAAGGCGGGCACGGCGTCGCCGAAGCCTTTGCGGTTCGAGGCGATCAGATAGTCGAGCGCCGCCACCACGCCGTCGGAGCCGCAGCCCGGCGCCGTCAGCCGACGCGCCTGATAGACGCCGGTCGCCACCAGCACCGCATCGTGGGCGGCGCGCACCTCGGCGAAGGGCAGGGTCCCGCCGACATCGACGCCCAGCCGGAACTCGACACCGCCGTCGATCAGGCGGTCCACCCGACGCCCGACGACATGCTTCTCCAGCTTGAAACCGGGGATGCCGTAGGTCAGCAGGCCGCCCGCGCGGTCGTGCCGGTCATAGACGGTGACCGCATAGCCCGCCGAGCGCAGCCGGTCCGCCGCCGCCATGCCCGCGGGGCCCGCGCCGACGATGCCGACTGACTGGCCCTTCTCCGCGCGCGGGCGGATCGGATCGACCCAGCCGTTCTCGAACGCCATGTCGCCCAGCCAACGCTCGACCGAGCCGATGGTGACCGTCTCCCAGCCCGACTGTTCCAGCGTGCAGGAGCCTTCGCACAGCCGGTCCTGCGGACAGATGCGGCCGCAGATCTCGGGCAGAGTCGAGGTGGCCTCGGACAGACGCCAGGCTTCCTCCGCACGGCCCTCGGCGGCCAGCCTCAGCCAGTCGGGAATGTTGTTCTGCAGCGGACAGCCGGACTGGCAGAAGGGCACGCCGCACTGGGCGCAGCGGCCGGCCTGGCCCTTGCCGGCCTCGGGGGCGAAATTGGCGTAGATTTCGGCGTGATCCTGCACGCGGTCAGCGGCCGGCGTCTTGGCCGGTCCTGTCCTGGGGACGACAACGAAAGTCTGATTCACGGACGCCAAGGCAAGCCCTCTTCGCAACTGCACAAGTTGTAGGGTCTTTGGAAAGGGCGCGCAATTTCCATCCGGATTGTGCGCGAAATGATGAGCTTCAGGAAAAGACAAACCGGCAACGCCTGCCAAGAAGGCAAGACCTTGCCGGTCGCGGTCGGACGGGAGGGGCGTCCGGAGGTCTAGAAGAGGAATTTGATCGTCGCGACGGCGCGATCGTCCGCCAGCGGCGTGTCGACGTCTGCGCCGTGGTAGCGGCCGTCGAGGATGATCTTGTCCGTGATGGCGTAGGCCACCCCGGCGTTCCACGTCGTGTAGTCGTCGCTCACGTCCAGCGCCTGGTAGCCGACCGCGCCGCTGACGGTCCATTTGGGCGCCGGAGTGAAGCTGGCGTTGGCCTCGACATAGGTGGCCTCCTCGTCCACGCCGAAGAAGTCCGGCGAGAAGTAGACGGCGGCGCCCAGGGTCACCGGACCGACAGCCCGCGAGGCGGCGGCCTTGACCTCCAGATAGTCGTAGGCGTTGTCGCGGCCGGCGCCGGCGTAGAGATAGCCAATCACTCCGACGTCGACGGCGAACCCGGCCGCCTCGGTGCGATAGCCGGCGTAGACGTCGACCTCGGCGTCGGTGTCGTCGCCGAAGTCGATGTTGGAGGCCCAAGCCCCGGCGTAGAAGCCGGAGGCGAAGGTCACGTCGACGCCGCCCTGCAGCGCCGGATGCTCGTCGGACTGGCTGAAGCCGCGGAAGACATAGTCGGAGGTCACCGCCACGTTCCAGGCCACCTCGGGCGTCTGGGCCTGGGCGGCGCCGGCGGTGGCGAACAGGGCGGCCGCGACGGCCGCGCTAGCGAAGGCGAGTTTCATAGTCGTATCCCCAATGTTCTCGATGTCGGCACGCGAACGCTTACTGGCGGCCCGGCGCGGGGAGAGAGCCCGCGCCGGGTCTCACGGGATCAGACGGACTCCAGCGCCTCGCCGTGGAGGTGGGTGTCCAGCCCTTCTTCTTCCGCCGCCGGGCTGACGCGCAGGCCGGTGGTGAACTTGCAGATGATCAGGACGACCAGGGTGCCCACCGCGCTGTAGGCGATGGTCCAGCCCAGGCCGATCAGCTGGGTCATGACATTGGCGCCGTCCGACAGGCTGTTGATCGCGGTGGAGGCGAACACGCCGGTCAGCAGGGCCCCGGCCAGACCGCCCGCGCCGTGGATGCCGAAGGCGTCCAGGCTGTCGTCGTAGCGGAGCAGCTTCTTGATCCAGACCGAGGAAGCGTAGCAGACCGGACCGGCGATCAGGCCGATCAGGACGGCGCCCTTGGGATCCACGAAGCCGGCGGCCGGGGTGATGGCGACCAGGCCGGCGACGATGCCGGACAGCACGCCGATCAGCGACGCCTTCTTCTTCTCGATGACCTCGACGATCTTCCAGGTGATGGAGGCGGCCGCGGCGGCCAGGATGGTGTTGATCAGGGCCACGCCCGCCAGGGCGTTGGCGCCGCCCGCCGAACCGGCGTTGAAGCCGATCCAGCCGACCAGCAGCAGGGAGGCGCCGATCATGGTCAGCACCGGATTGTGCGCCACGATCGGCTCCTTGCCGTAGCCTTTGCGGGCGCCGAGGAAGAGGGCGCAGACCAGACCGGCCACGCCGGAGTTGACGTGCACCACCGCGCCGCCGGCGAAGTCCAGCACCCCGGCCGAGCCGAGGAAGCCGCCGCCCCACACCCAGTGGGCGATGGGCGCATAGACCAACAGCGACCAGAGCGCCGTGAACAGCAGCAGACCGGTGTACTTCAGCCGTTCGGCGAAGGCGCCGGTGACCAGGGCCGGGGTGATGATGGCGAAGGTCAGCTGGAAGGACAGGAAGACGAACTCGGGAATGCCCGGCAGCAGGCTGTGCGCCGTCTCCATGCCCACGCCGTTCAGGAAGACGGCCTCGAAGCCGCCGACGAACTGGTTGACGGTGTCGGCCGGATAGCCGCCCAGGCCGCCCGCCTTGCCGAAGGCGATGGAATAGCCGGCGATGAACCACACCAGGGTCGCCACGGCGAAGACGCCGACGGACTGGGTGATGGTCGCGATCACGTTCTTGCGGCGCACCATGCCGCCGTAGAAGAGCGCCAGACCCGGCAGGGTCATGAGCAGGACGAGGGCCGTCGAGGTGGACAGCCAGGCCGTGCCGGCGCCGTCCAGTTCCAGTGGAACCTGGTGCCCCAGAAGCGCGGGCGCCGCCTGGGCCCCCGTCGCGATCACCATGGTCAAAAGGCCGAGCCCAAGAGCCAGGCCGTTGCGAAGTCGAGTCATCTCAATCCCCCAAAAGGACGCCGTTACGCATTTGCGAACTGTTTACCGCACTTGCGAGATACGCAAGTGGGCGGAGGAAGATTCAGGGAAATTTGTTGCGTCTGTAGCGCACCTGAATCCAACATCAGCATTACCGATGCTTCAATAATGATGATAAGGGACGAAATTACCCACGCTGCGGCCACGCTTGGCAATTCGCAGTCGCAGCAATTTTGGGGGATTGACGACAGCGGCCGCGTTCTTCACCGTAAGGACACTCATCAAGACCGGCTGAGGGATAGGCCCTTTGACGCCGGGGCAACCTACCCAGGATCCACCCGATCCTTGGAAAGGTGCCAACTCCTGCGAGGCCTCTTCGGAAGCCGCGAGAGATGAGTGAAGCGACAGGACCCTTGCGGGTCCGACGGACTTCACGGGTCTTTCGTCACAGGTGTTGGTTCGCCCCATCGGTTTCGCTGAGCGGAACCGGAGCGGACAGTGGCGTCCACCGAATGGATCATCGACGAGGCTCCCGGCCGTGACGTGACGGCCGTGATTCCGGCCGACTTCCGGCTGGCCTCGGGCGAGCGTCTGGCGGCGGACACCCTGACGGGACGCCTGCACGGCCCCACCGAGGGCCCGCTGGTGGTGGTCGCCGGCGGCATCTCCAGCGGCCGCTTCGCCGCCAACTGGTGGTCGTGGGCCGTCCGTCACGGCGGCCCCATCGACCTGGACCGCGCCCGCGTGCTGGCCTTCGACCTGCTGCCCGGCAAGACCGATCCGGGCGTCACCATCACCACCGCCGATCAGGCCCGCCTGCTGGTCCTGCTGCTGGACGCGCTGGAGGAGCCGCGCATCGACGCCTTCGTCGGCGCCTCTTACGGCGGCTGCATCGGACTGGCCTTCGCGGCGGACTTCCCCGAGCGGATCGGCGAGCTGGTGGTCATCTCCGCCGCCCACCGCGCCCATCCCGCCGCCACCGCCTGGCGCGGAGTGCAGCGCCGCGTGCTGGCCTTCGCCCGCGACTGCGGCCGCGAGGCGGAGGGCGTTTCACTGG
Organism: Brevundimonas sp. EU05-FHT14B11; assembly: GCF_058790835.1. NCBI lineage: Bacteria > Pseudomonadati > Pseudomonadota > Alphaproteobacteria > Caulobacterales > Caulobacteraceae > Brevundimonas > Brevundimonas sp. EU05-FHT14B11. Next base: position 921,387 of record NZ_JBYTCY010000001.1, on the reverse strand, counting down.
CCCGCGAGCTGGCCATGACCACCTATCGCACCGCCGACGAGTTCGACTGGCGCTTCGCCGGAACGGCCCCGGCGCAGGCCGGCGGCCCCTACCCCGTCTGCGACTATCTGATCGCCCGCGGCGCCGACTACGCCGAAGCCACCAGCGCCGACCGCTGGATCTCGCTGTCGGACTCGCTGGACCGCCACGCGGTCGCGCCCGAGGCGGTGACCTGCCCCCTGACCCTGCTCGGCTTCACCAGCGACCGCCTGGTGCCGATCGAGGACCTGCGCGACCTGGCCGGCCGCGCCCCCGCCCTGCGCCGCTTCGGCGAGGCCGGCTCCATCTTCGGCCACGACGCCTTCCTGAAGGAGCGCGAGCTGGTCGGCCGCACGCTCCACGACGCCCTCTCCCCCCTGTACGCCCGCCAGCCCCGCGAGATCGCCGCATGACCTGTTCCAGTGAAGCCCACCCCTGTACGACCGCCGCCCGGCACGGCGTGAACAACGATCCGGCGCACGGGGCGGTGATGCCGCCGTTGTACCTGTCCTCGAACTACAGCTTCGACGGGCTCGATGGGAAACGGAAGTACGACTACACGCGCTCGGGCAATCCGACCCGGGACGTGCTGGGCGAGACCCTGGCGAAACTGGAAGGCGGCGCAGGCGCGGTGGTGACCGCGACCGGCATGGCCGCGGTGGACCTGGCCCTGTTCTCGCTGGAGCCCGGCGACCTGCTGCTGGCCCCGCACGACCTCTATGGCGGCACCCATCGCCTGCTGTGCGCCCGGGCGCGCCGCAACCATTTCGACGTCCAGTTCGTCGACCAGAACGACCGCGAGGCGCTGGACGCCGCCTTCGCCCTGAACCCCAAGCTGATCCTGATCGAGACGCCCTCGAACCCGCTGATGCGCGTGGTCGACGTGGCCGACATCTGCGCCCGCGCCCACGCCGTCGGCTGCAAGGCGGCGGTGGACAACACCTTCCTGTCGCCGGCCCTACAGAACCCCATCGCCCTGGGCGCCGACCTCGTGATCCACTCGACCACCAAATACATCAACGGCCACTCCGACGTGGTCGGCGGCTGCGTGGTGGCCAAGGACCAGGCCGATCTGGAGCAGCTGACTTGGTGGGCCAACTGCCTGGGCGTGACCGGCTCGCCCTTCGACGCCTATCTGACCCTGCGCGGCGTGCGCACCCTGTTCGCCCGGGTCGAGCGCCAGCAGGCCACGGCGGGCCGCGTCGCCGAATGGCTGGAAGCCCATCCGGCGGTGAAGACCGTCAACTATCCGGGCCTGAAGAGCCACCCGGGCCATGAGATCGCCTCGCGCCAGCAGAAGGGCTTCGGCGCCATGCTGAGCTTCGAGCTGGCCGACCTGGACGCGGTGCGGACCTTCGTCGACCAGCTGGAGGTCTTCACCCTGGCGGAGTCGCTGGGCGGGGTCGAAAGCCTGATCGCCCACCCGACCCTGATGACCCACGCGGCCATGACGCCGGAAGCGCGCCTGACGGCGGGCATCACCGACGGCCTGCTGCGCCTGTCGATCGGGCTGGAGCATCCGGAAGACCTGCTGACCGATCTGTCGGCCGCGCTGGACGCCGTCCTGGCCGCCTCTCCGCTGGAAGCCGAGGCCGCCTGATGACCGCCGCCTCCCTGCCGCTTCCCCGCCCCGCCGCCGGGGCGGACGCCGTCCCGCACGGCGCCGAGGAGCCCGTCGCCCTGCTCCAGCTCGACGTCGCCGACGCGGCCGAGGCCGCCAGCGCCGTCTATCGCGAAGTACGGCGCGGACGCCGGGTCGTGGCCGTCGCCTCGGGCGCCGCCGCCCGCCTGGCCGCCGCCCTGGACGCCATCGGCGTGATCTCGGCCCGGCCCGGTCCGGGCGAGGCGCTGCTGAACGCCCCCGTCTCCATCGTCGCGGGTCCCGAGGCCGCCGTGGCCCATGCCCGGTCCAGGCCCGAGCGTCCGCTGCGCGTGGCGCTGGCCGGCTGCGGCGTGGTCGGCGGCGGCGTGCTGGCGCGGCTGCTGGACGACGACCGCTTCACCGTGGTCGGGGTGCTGGTGCGCGATCCGAAGAAGCCGCGCGACCCGGCCGCGCCCGAAGGCCTGCTGCTGGCCGATCCCGCCGCCCTGCTGGCCCGCGAACCGGACGTGCTGGTCGAGGCCATCTCGGACGCGTCCACCGGACTGGCCCTGATCCGCGCCGCCCTGTCGCGCGGCGTCGATGTGGTCAGCGCCAACAAGCAGGCGGTGGGCGGCGACCTGCCGGCCCTGACCGCCCTGGCCGAGGCCCATGACGCGCGACTGCTCTACTCCGCCAGCGTCGGCGGCGGCTCGCCCCTGATCGAGACCGTGCGCCGGGCCCGCGCCCATGCGCCGGTGGTGCGGATCGAGGCGGTGCTGAACGGCACCTGCAACTTCATCCTGAACCGGCTGGCCGACGGGGTCGCCTTCGACGACGCCCTGACCGGCGCGCGGGAGGCGGGCTTCGCGGAAGAGGATCCGACCGCCGATCTGAGCGGCCTGGACGCCGCGGCCAAACTGGCCATCCTGGCGCACGAGGCGCTGGACGGCGGCCTGACGCCCGAGCGGATCGCCCGCGCGACCCTGGCCGCCGATGCGGTCCTGCCGCCGGGCCGGGTGCGTCAACTGGCGCGGCTGGACGTGCGCACCGACCGCGCCGACGTGGCCTTCGCCGCCGCCGACGGCGACCCCCTGTTCGCCGACCTGCCGGATGAGTGGAACGCCCTGCGCGTCACCACCGGCGACGGCCGCGTCTTCACCGCCCGTGGGCGGGGCGCCGGCCGCATCCCGACGACCGAGAGCGTCTGGGCCGACCTGACCGATCTGGTCGCCGGATAAAAAAGCGCCGCCGACCCGGGTGGGTCGGCGGCGGAGAGTGCGCTTCGGTTCAGGAGTGATCAGAAGCGATAGCGGGCGCCGAAGTAAAACTGTCGGCCGGTGTGGTGGTAGACGGAGGTGCTCTGGCGATCCGCGCCGTCGCCGACGTACTGATGGTTCTCCTCGTCCGTCAGGTTGAGGGCCTCCAGCGTCAGGACCAGTTCGTCGGTCAGATTGTACGAGGCCGAGGCGTCCAGGTTGAACGTCTCCATCTTGCCTTCGACATTGTTGCCGTTCCGGCCGGGCACGTTCTGGATGTAGCTGTCGCGGAAGGCGCCCGAGACCCGCGCCGAGAACGTGTCGTCCTCATAATACACGGTGGCGTTCCACGATTCCGGCGACAGGTTGATCAGGTCAGCCGTCACGAAGGTCGTGCACAGGGCGTTGTTGCAGTAGTCGATCTCGGATTCGACGTGGGTGTAGTTCAGCTGCACGCCGAGGTTTTCCAGCGGACCCGGCAGGAAGGTGAAGGGCTGCTGGTAGCTGATCTCGAAGCCCTTCAGCGGGCCGCCTTCGGTGTTCACCGCGGCGGTCAGCTGGAAGATGGTCGAGGACGAGCAGGTGCCCGTGCAGAAGCCCGGCGCGAAGGCCGACGGGTTCAGCGCGGTCAGGTCCGAATAGGCCAGGTCCTGACGCACGATCTGGATGTAGGTGTCGATGTCCTTGTAGAAATAGGCGAAGGACAGCAGGCTTTCGCGGGCGAAATACCACTCGATGCTGAAGTCGTAGGTGTTGGCCTGGAACGGCTCCAGCTTCACGTTGCCGATCGAGGCCGTGTAGTTCGGCCCGGTGGCGGCCAGCGAGGTGGTCGGCACCAGATAGTTGGTCCCGGCCAGGGTGTTGCCGATCTGCGGACGGGCCATGACCGTGGCCGCGCCGAAGCGGACGATCAGGTCTTCGATCGGCTCATAGCTGATGTTCAGCGACGGCAGGGTGTTGTCGTACTGGTTCTCGCCGGTGACCAGGGTGCCGCCGCCGGTCGAGCTGTAGCCCGAGGCGTTGAGCGTGGTGCTGACCTGACGCACGCCGACGTTGCCGCGGAACGGACGGCCGAACAGGTCGGTGTCCCAGTCCGCCTGCAGATAGACCGCCAGATCGTCTTCGGTGATCGACCGGTTGCCGCCGCGCGCATTGCCGTTGGTGATGCTGGTCAGGCGGAAGTCGCCTCCCGGCACGCCCGTGTCGCAGTTGCAGTAGATGTTGAACAGGCTGGCCAGGGCGCCGAGGTTGGGACGGACCCAGCTGCTGGCCGTGCCCCCGGGGATCAGGTCGGCGCCGAAGCCGGTCAGCACATTGGTGATGTCGGCCATCGTCGTACCGGCCGGAAGCACCGGAACCACGGTCTCGTCCGCGCGGCGGAACTCATAGGAGTCCGAGGTGTAGCTCTTCCAGTTGATGCCCGCCTTGATCGTCAACCAGTCGCTGGCGTCATAGGCGAAGTCGGCCTGGGCCGACTCGAACACGGTGTCGACGCCGTTCGGACGGATGCGGATTTCCGAGCGCGGCACCACGGCGGTCGACGGGCGCCATTCCCAGTTGGCCGGGTTGGCGACATCGAAGCCGTAGCTGATGACCGGGGCGTTGGCGTTGCCGCGGAAGTCCCAGGAGTAGTTCTGGATATTGTTCCGGTCGAGGGTGACCGTGGTCTGGATCGGGTTCTCGAAATTCGACTCCGCGCGCCCGTAGTAGAAACGGCCGTGCAGGCGGTCGGTGAAGTCATGCTCGGCCGTCAGGCTGACCTGCAGGTAGTCGGTCGAGAGTTCGTCGTAGCGGCTCTCGGACCGGACATCGACGTTGTTGAACACGCCGTAGACCAGCATGTTGTTCTGGACGGCGGCGTCCTGGACCGTCACCTGGGGCTGGCCGCCGGCCGCGGCGTTGCGGCTGAAGGACAGGGCTTCGAGGAAGTCCTCCTGGCGGGTCGCGTCCAGCGAGGAATACAGCACGTCCAGAGACAGCACCGTGGTCTCGGCCGGGCGCCATTGCAGGGCGCCGGTGACGCCGAGGCGTTCCTGGCTGTGGGTCAGGCGGCCATAGCGCGGCAGACGCGGGATGAAGACGTTGCTCTGATTGGCCAGGGCGAAGGCCGTGGCGTTCGATCCGGCGGAGGCGAAACCGCCGGAGCTGTTGGTGCCGACGGCCGGCGCCCAGCGCACCGAGCTGAAGCCTTCTTCGAGCAGGTCGCGTTCGCTGTAGGCGAGCGAGATCAGGGCGCCGAACTCGTCATTGGCGCCGAACCGGTCGCTCAGCAGCAGGGCGATGCGCGGATTGTACTGCTCCGACAGGTCGTTGTAGCCGACCTGGGCCGACATGGCGGCGGTGAAGCCGTCGTAGTCGAACGGGCGCGTGGCCTGCAGGTCGACGGTGGCGCCCAGCGAGCCCTCTTCCGTCTCGGCCGCCGCGGTCTTGCGCACGGTGATGGAGTTGAAGAGCTCCGAGGCGAAGACGTTGAAGTCGAAGCCACGGCCCCGGTTGGCGCCGCCCGAGGAGTCGGTGCCGCCGGCGGTGGCCTGGGCCTCCATGCCGTTGATGCGGGTGCGGGTGAAGTCGGCGCCCAGACCGCGAACGGTGATCGAACGGCCTTCGCCGGCGTCACGGTCGATGGCGACGCCCGGGACCCGCTGGATCGACTCGGCCAGGTTCAGGTCGGGGAAATCGGCGATGTCCTCGGCCATGATCACGTCGACCATGCTGGTCTCGCGACGTTTGGCGTCGAGGGCGGCGTTCAGGCTGGCGCGATACCCGGTGACGACGACTTCATCGATCTCGACGGTCTCGTCCTGCGGTGCGGGTTGCGGCGCGGTCTGCGCGGCGGCGGCGCCGACTCCCAACGACAGGGCGACGGCCAGACCGGACGCTCCGACGAACAGGCGACGACGAAGGGCACGGGTCATCCCCGGCTGGATAGCTTGCAACATATGCCTCCTCCCAATGGGCATACAGGACGCCGGAGTGACCCCGGTCTATCTGTTTTTGCGGTCCGACATCGCTGGCCGTTCCGTTTGACACCGGTGTCATATTCGTGCGGAATGCGCCCTGACACCGGTAGCAATCACGAGCCTAACCTGATGATCGGCGTTTTCGCAAGCGGCCTTCGACACAAAGCGGTCACAGGCTTCGCCGTGACGCTGTTCGCCGTGTCGCTTGGGGCACACACGGTCTCGGCCCAGGCCCGGCCCGAGCCGGTCGTCGCCTTCCCCGGCGCGGAGGGCGCGGGGCGTCTGGCCTCGGGCGGGCGCGGCGGCGCGGTGCTGCGGGTGACCAACCTGAACGACGCCGGTCCCGGCAGCCTGAGGGCCGCGGTCGAGGCGGACGGTCCGCGCACGGTCGTGTTCGACATCGGCGGGACGATCCGGCTGGAGACGCCGCTGCGCATCCGCCGGGGCCGCATCACCATCGCCGGCCAAACCGCGCCGGGCGGCGGGATCACCCTGCGCGACCACGCGCTGATCGTGGTCGCCGACGATGTGGTGGTGCGCCACATCCGCTCGCGGCTGGGGGACGAGAGCCGCATCGAGTCGGACGCCGTCACCATCGAGCGCGGCCGCCGCATCATCCTGGACCACGTCTCGGCCTCCTGGTCGGTGGACGAGACCCTGTCGGTCGGCAGCCGCTACGACCCGCCCGAGCGCGGCGTCTACGACGTGACCGTGCAGTGGTCCCTGATCGCCGAATCGCTGAACCGGTCGGGCCACGCCAAGGGCGATCACGGCTATGGCTCGCTGGTGCGCGGCGGGCACGGCGCGCGCTTCACCTTCCATCACAATCTGTGGGCCGCCCACCGGGCGCGCATGCCCCGCCCGGGCAACTACAATCCGCCGTCCGTCGATCCCGAGGGGCCGCGCTTCGAGTTCCGCGCCAACGTCTTCTACGACTGGGGCGGGTCGCATGCGGGCTACAACGCCGACACCGAAAGCCGCTCGGCCTACGCCTTCATCGGCAACGCCTACATCCCAGGCCCGGACTCGGCCGGACGCTGGGCGTTCGAGGAATCCAATCCGCTGGCCAGGGCCTGGTTCGAGGCCAACAGCATGGACGGCGCGATCCCCGCCGACCCGTGGACGCTGGTCAAGGATTCAGGCCGGCCCGACTATCGCCTTCCCGCGCGGCCCGACTGGGCGGAGGCGGCGGCGGAGACGCCGGAGGCCGCGGCGCTGGCGGTGCTGGACCGGGCGGGCGCCGGCCGGGTGCGCGACGCCGTGGACCTGCGGATCGTCGCGGGCGTCCGCGGCCGCACGGGCAGGATCATCGACAGCCAGAGCCAGGTCGGCGGCTGGCCGGAGCTGGAGGCCGGAACGCCGTGGATCGACCGCGACGGCGACGGCATGCCCGACGACTGGGAGCAGGCGCACGGGCTGGATCCGGCCGACGCCGCCGACGGCCCGGCTGATCGGAACGGCGACGGCTTCACCAATCTCGAGGACTGGTTGAACGCGTTGGCGGGCTAGCGCGCCAGCCAGCCGCCATCCACCGCCAGCACCGTGCCGTGGACATAGGCGGAGGCGTCGGACGCCAGGAAGACGGCCGCGCCGCCGAGGTCGGACGGGTCGCCCCACCGCCCCGCCGGAATGCGGGCCAGGATGTCGCGGTTGCGCGTCTCGTCCGCGCGCAGGGCCTCGGTGTTGTTGGTCGAGAAATAGCCGGGCGCGATGCCGTTGACGTTGATGCCCCTGGACGCCCATTCGCACGCCAGCAGGCGGGTCAGCCCGGCCAGACCGCTCTTGGACGCCGTATAGGACGGCACCCGGATGCCGCCCTGGAAGCTGAGCATCGAGCAGATGTTGATGATCTTGCCGCCGCGCCCGGCGTCGACCCAGGTGCGCGCCACGGCCTGGCTCAGGAAGAAGGCGGTCTTCAGATTGGTGTCGATGACCGCGTCCCAGTCGTCCTCGGTGAAGTCCAGGCTGTCGTTGCGGCGGATGATGCCGGCGTTGTTCACCAGGATGTCGACCGCGCCGACCGCGTCCACGGCCTTGGCCACGACGTCGGCGATCGGGGCGATAGTGGACAGGTCCGCCGGGATGGCGTGCAGGGCGCGGCCGGCGGCCTGCACCAGGGCGGCCGTCTCGGTCGGCGCCGAACGGCCGACGGCGACGATATCCGCTCCCGCCTGCGCCAGACCGACGGCGATGGCCTGACCCAGTCCGGTGTTGGCGCCGGTGACGAGGGCCGTGCGGCCCGAGAGGTCGAAGGGGTTCATTTCAGTGGACCTCACGAGGGGCGGACACAGCGCCGGTCAGGAGGATTTCGCACGAACGCGCGCTCGTCGACATGCTTTCCCTCCCCGGCTTGTCTGATGCAGATTGAATGCATAGGTAACCGGTGTCATAATCCGATGCAAACGGGGACTGGGCTGGAGCCGACGCGCCGCTCCGCCCATTGTCTCCACCGGAGGAACGCCATGAAAATCGCCCTGATCATCGAGAACAGCCAGGCCGCCAAGAGCGAGACGGTCCATGCGGCCCTGACCGCGGTGGCCGAGCCCCTGGGCCATGAGGTGTTCCACTACGGCATGTACACGCCCGAGGATAAAGCCTCTCTGACCTACGTCATGAACGGCCTGCTGACGGGGATCCTGCTCAACTCCGGCGCCGCCGACTTCGTGGTGACCGGCTGCGGCACCGGCACGGGCTCGATGCTGGCCGCCAACGCCATGCCGGGCGTGTTCTGCGGCCTGATCATCGACCCCACCGACGCCTTCCTGTTCGGCCAGATCAACGACGGCAACGCCATCGCCATGCCCTACGCCAAGGGCTTCGGCTGGGCGGCCGAGCTGAACCTGCAGGACGTCTATCGCAAGCTGTTCGAGGGTGAGCGCGGCCTGGGCTATCCCAAGGAACGCGCCGAGATCATGCGCAAGAACCGGGGCGTCCTGAAGGACCTCAAGGCCGTCGCCTGCCATGACATGCTGACCGTCCTGAAGACCGTCGATCAGGACCTGCTGAAGGCCGCCGTCGCGGGCGAGCGCTTCCAGGAATACTTCTTCGCCAACGCCACGGACGAAGGCATCCGCGCCTACATCAATGGCCTGGTCCAAAGCCCCGCGCTCGAAACCGCCTGAGACCGGCGAAAGGTCGCGCCTCAGCGAGGCGGGCCGGCGCGCAGCTCGGCCAGATGCCGGGCCGCGCTGGTGTTGGCCGGGTCCAGCGCGACGGCGCGCGCATAGTGGACCGCCGCGCCGCCGTCGTCGCCGTTGACCAGCAGGGCCTGGGCCAGGCTGTCATGGGCGTTGCCGCTGTCGGGATAGCGATCGGCCGCCAGGCGGAAGACCTGCAGCGCGTCACGGGGGCGGCCGGTGCTGAGCAGGCGGTAGCCCCAGTCGTTCAGCTCGGCCTCCGGCCAGATCAGGCCCGGATGGCCCTGCTCGATCGCCGAGGCGGCGGCCATGACCTGGTCATAGCCCCCCTCCTCAAGCGCGATGCGCAGCGCCGGCACGCCGGCCAGGTCCAGATCGGGGGCGTAGATCGAGGCGATCTTGTCGATCATGTCTTCCGGATACGAACCGGTGAGATTGGTCAGGATGACCACCCCGACGCCGTCGTCCGGATAGAGGGAGACCGCGGCCCGGCCGCCGCCGGTCATGCCCACCGACCGATGGGTTCCGCGGGCCAGGACCTGCCATCCGAGTCCCCATTGGCCCTTGCTCCCGTCGTTGAAGGCGACCGGGGTCCATAGCGTCTCCAGGCTGGCCGCACTCAGGATCTTCCCGTCCTGGAGGGCGATCAGCCACCGCGCCAGGTCGCCGGCCGAGCTGTTCAGGCCCGAGGAGGCGCGGCGGAACGGCAGGAACCGTTCGGAGACGGCCGTCATGACGCCGGGGTTCGTGGCCGAGGCGGCGCGATAGCCGGCGATCATCGGCCCGCCGAGGGTCCAGCGATAGGTCGGAGCCCGGTTCGCGATAACGGAGTAGGCGTCGCCATAACGGGTGTCCGCCATGCCCGCGATGGCCAGTTGTTCCTCGGCCAGGGGCGCGTCCCGCGCCCGGCCCTCGAGCTGGTTCACCACCCGCTGGATCAGGGTGTAGTTGGTCTGGCAGTAGTTGAAGCGCTCCCCGGGCGGGAAACGGATGTCCTGGGCCAGGACCCAGGCCCAGGCCGCAGCCGCATCGGTCTCCACCGTGGGCGCGCGCAGGACGTCGGGCAGGCCGGACGTGTGGCTGAGCAACTGGCGGATGGTGACGGCGCGCCAGGCCTCGGGCAGATCGGCCAGGTAGCGGTCGACCGGCGCCGAAAGGTCCAGCCGCCCCGCCTCCACCAGACGCATGGCGGCGACGCCGGTGAAGGCCTTGGTCACGGAGTTGATGGCGAAAACGGTGTCCGTGGACACGGGAACGCCGAACTCGATGCTGGCGGTTCCGTAATGGCGCTCAAGGACCAGCCGGCCGTCCTTGACCACCGCGACGGCCAGGCCCGGGATCTGCAGCCGCTGCATCTGCATCTGCAGATACCGATCAACCTGCTCCGTCGCATCCGCCGGTCCGGCGCCGTTCTGGGCGGCCGCCGCCCCTGGAACGATCAGCGCGATCGCGATTAGCGCCCGTCGAAGGATGCGCATCAGGCGCGAGGATCCGGCCGGGCGGAGTCCGCCCGTCGATAGAATCTGCATGGTCGGTTGTCCTGCTGGAGACGGCCGCGAAGCGGCGTGGTCAGGGCGCGAGCGAGAGGGATGCGCGGATGGGGCGGCCGCGGGCCCGGGCGGCCTCGGCCGGATGCTCCATCCGCCACCGGCTTCTGGCCAAGCCGATCGCCCGTCGTCGGGCCAGATAGTCGGGGGAGGTGCGGTCTTCATCTACCGAGGGCGTCGGTTCCGCGGCGACGGCCCGGGCGGTGAGGCGCTGCGTCGCTGGTGTAGGCACGGGTGCGGGCGACGCACGGTGGCGAGACGGCGGCCGGCGAGCCACCGACGGGGCGCTGTCCGGCTCAGGCGCCGGCGACGCCGCGGGGGATGGGGCGGGTTTCGGCCGGGCCGCCGCCGATACGATGGCCGCCACGCCATCGGCCCCGCTGATGCTGATCGGGGCGGTCGCCGCCAGGGCCAGGATCACGGCGGGGGCGAGGGACGCCGCCGCCCATCTCGGCGAAAGACCGGCGGGCCGGGTCAGGGCGACCAGCCTCTGCTTGATCAGGTCCGCCTTGCTCAGCGCGCAGACCGGGCTGACGCCGCCGGTCCGGGAGGCGCTCGCGATCAGCCTGCCGTAGGCTTCAGGGGACATGGGCGAGGCGGCGATGACGTCCCGATCGCAGGCCAGCTCCTGATCCAGCCGGAACAGGCGGTAGGCGTGGTGGGCCCACGGGTTGAACCAGTGGATCGACAGCGCGACCAGGGCGACGAAATTCGAGGCGATGTCGTGCCGGCGATGGTGGGCGCGCTCGTGGGCGAGGGCCAGCACGCGCTGATCCGGGTCGAACCGCTGACGGAAGTTCAGCGGCAGGAAGATGCGCCGCTTCCAGATCCCGGCCGCCACGGGCCCGGTCACGAAAGCGCTGGTCCGCACCGCGACGCCGTCGAGGGTCTCGTCCGGGCCGACGACCGCCGCCCCGGCGCGCTGCATGAACCGGACATAGTCGAACAGCCCCCGAACGAGATGGACCAGGGCCCCGGCCGCCCAGAGCACGACGAGCATCTGGACCAGCGCGTCAGGCCGAACGATCTGGGCCGCGACGCCTGTCGCCTCCTCCCCGAGGGCGGCCACGGCGGAACTGTGCACGCTCCAGGCCGGCATCGGCGGAAGCCCTAGCCGAACGACGGGCAGCAGCCACAGGCCATAGGCCATCCGGGGTCCCAGACGGCGCAGGACCCAGGGCCTGACCAGCAGGACGACGGCGCCGAGAACCGTCGAACCGAGCAGGGCCTGAAGCAGCCAGTCGGTCATGATTTCAACGACCGCAGCAGCGCCTCGATCTCGGCGAGGTCCCGATCGGACAGTTGATCCTGTTCCGCCAGATGGGCGACCAGCGGCGCCGCCCGACCGCCGAACAGGCGGTCGATCATCCGGCGCGACTCGGTGGCGAGAAAGGCGTCCCGGGTCAGCAGCGGCGAGTAGAGGAAGCGGCGCCCCTCGCCCTCGTGCGACACGGCGCCCTTGGCCACTAGCCGGGCCAGCAGAGTCTTGACCGTGCTGGCGCTCCAGTCGCGGGATGGTTCGATCCGGTCGATGATGTCGGTCGCCGAGAGCGGGGCCTGACGCCACAGCACCTCAAGCACCGCCTGCTCGCCTTCACTGATCCGTTCCATCGGACGACCTTCAACTACATCTGTAGACGATCTTGCATCTACATCTGTAGTCGTCAAGAACCTTCGGTCTTCAGCCCCTCGGCGGTGCGGTCGATTCCCGCACGATCAGCGATGGATCGACCTCGGGCTGGACCAGCGTCGCGGGGTCCAGTCCACGCAGGCCGGCCGTCAGCTTCTCGGCCGCCATGCGGCCCATGTCGCGGATGGGCAAGCGGACGGTGGTCAGGTTGGGCCAGACGCGCGAGGCCATGGGCAGGTCATCGAAGCCGACGATGGACAGGTCGCCGGGCACGTCCAGGCCGGCGTCGCGCGCGGCCTTCATGACCCCGATGGCCATTTCGTCGTTGCCCGCGAAGATGGCGGTCGGCGGCTTGGCCATAGCCAGCAGGCTCTGCGCCGCCTCGGCTCCGGACTCGAAGGTGTAGGCGCCCGCGCGGACATAGGCGTCGTCCATCGACAGGCCATGCTCGGCCAGCCCCTCGCGGAAGCCCCTGCCCCGCTCGAACGACGAGCGGAAGGTGTCGGGGCCGGAGATGAAGGCGACCCGCGTGTGGCCCAGCTCGGCCAGGTGACGCGCCGCCTGGGCCGCGCCGCGGCTGTCGTTCGTCACCACCATGCAGGCCGGTTCGTCCAGCGACACCGAGGCGATGCGGACATAGGGGCAGTCGGCGTCCTTGAGGATCTCGATGACCCGGTCATCTTCCGACACCGACGGCGGCATGACCACGCCGAACAGCTTCTGGCGCACGACGAAGGCGCGGACCTCGTCCAGGAAGGTCGGCGAGGCGCGGTTGCAGGGATGGACGACCAGTTCCAGGCCCGCGCCGCGCACGGCGTCCAGCACGCCCTGCTGCATGTTCACGACGTAGTTGGGGCTGGGGTTGTCGTAGATCATCCCGACCAGGAAGGACCGGCGGAAGGCCAATCCCCGCGCCTGCGGATCAGGGCTGAAGCCATGCTCGGCGATCACCGCCTCGACCCGCTTGCGTGTCTCCTCCTTCACGAAGGGGGAGTTGTTGATCACACGCGACACCGTCTTCTTCGACACCTCGGCCAGGCGGGCGATGTCGTTGATGGTGGCGGGCTTGCCGCCGGGTCGCTTGGTGTCATTCACGCGTCAAGTCTCTCTGGCCGAACACCGTCCTTAAACTGAGCCGTGTCCCGTGTCAGCGGCTCAGGTGTGGTTCCTCGACGCGGGGCGGTCCAGGACCTCGTCGCGCAGGGGCGTCATGAAACGCAGGTCCCAATCGTCGGGATTGAAGGGTTTGCGGGTCGCCTCGCGGATCGGCGGATAGCCGCCGACCTGCCGCTCATGGTCGATGATCTGGCCGCGGCCCTCGGCGACTTCGGCGACCAGCAGCACGTCGCGCATATCGCGGTCCCACGGGCGGGCGCCGGCCTGCGACAGGACCGCGACCTGCACCTGCTCGGCCGGAATGGGGGTCAGTCCCTCCCACCAGACCGGCGGACGGCGGGTCTGGATGATGCGGGCCGGGGCGGTGGTGTAGCGGCCGAACATGCGGATCGGCTCGCCGACCTGGTCCACGGCGATGTTGTCGCGGCCGTAGTATGCCAGATCCCCCGCCCCGCCGATCATCAGGAAGGCCAGGTGATCGGTCGGGGTCGACGGCCCGGCGCGCAGGACGTTGCCGATCGCGGTCATCTTGCCGACCTCATAAGGGTGATCCAGCCACTCCTCGGGGGCCAGGTTGTAGTGCAGGGCGCGCGGCCCCGGATTGTAGATCAGGTTGTTGACGATGACCCCGTGCACCCCGCCCTTGAACAGCGGGCTGCGCTCATAGTTGTGAGCGTACAGGTTGCCGATGATCAGCAGGCCGGTGACGTTGTCGTGGATCAGCGAGCCCTTGGAGTGCTCGCCCTTGGCGTGGGTCGAATAGGCCAGGCTCTCGGCGATCAGATTGTTCGAGAAGGTGATGTCGTGGCTGGTTCCGGCGCGCCATTCCTCGGGCGTCGCGCCGGTAAAGCGCGGGCCGGAGGCGGACAGGTTCTCGTCCGTGCCCCACTCCAGGCTGCAGTGATCGACGATGACGTTATACGCCGCCTGGGTGGAGATGCTGTCCTCGTCCCAGCCGCTCATCCAGCCCTGTTCCGCCGAACCGGGGCGAATGCGGATGTGCTGGACGATCACGTCATGGCCGCCGATGTCCATGCCGCCGCGGATGAGGGTGACGCCCGGCGAGGGCGCGGTCTGGCCGGCGATGGTGATGAAGGGGTTGGTGATCTTCAGCGTCCTGCGGTTCAGGTCGATGACCCCGCCGACCTCGAACACCACGATGCGCGGACCGTCGGCCTCGATCGCCTCGCGCAGGGAGCCGGGCCCCTCCCCGTTCAGATTGGTCACGCGGATGATCCGTCCGCCGCGTCCGCCGGGCGTCCGCGCGGCCCAGCCCAGGGCGCCGGGGAAGGCGGGAAGCGCGGCCTCGGCCGGAGTCGATGTGGGCGATTGGGCGAGACCGGCGGACGGGGCCGTTACCGGCAGCAGGAACGCGGCCGCCAGGGCGGCCAGACGGGCGAGGGTCATGTTTCCATCCTTTAGCCTGACCGACTGTGACCGCGGCCTTGTGCTGAAAGCGCCGCCGGACGGGCGTCGCCGGATTCAAATTGACACCGGTTTCCTTCCTGCGCAATGTCCACTGCAAATGGGAGGCGGCGTGAGCCACGCACACGACAATTCAAGCGGTTCGCCGATCGCGCGCGCCTTCACCGACGCCCGACGGACGGCGCGGGCCGTGCCGTCCTATCCGGGCGCGCACCCCGACTCGCTGGAGGCGGCCTACGCTGTCCAGGACGAGGCCATCGCCCTGTGGCCGGACCGGATCGCGGGCTGGAAGCTGGGCCGGATCAACGCGCCGTGGGACGCCCGCTTCGGCGTCGGACGCCTGGCGGGACCGATCTTCTCGAAGGCCGTCTGGGCCGCCGAGGCCGATCGCCCGACGCCCTTCGGCGTGATCGCGGGAGGCTTCGCCGCCGTCGAGGCCGAATATGTGATCGAGCTGGCTGAGACCGCTCCCGATCGCGACGACTGGACGGCCGGGACCGTCGCCACCCTCGTGAGCCGGGTCTTCACCGGCGTCGAGATCGCGGGCAGCCCCTTCCCCGGCATCAACGACCACGGCCCCGCCGTCACCGCCTCGGACTTCGGCAACAACGCCGGCCTGATCCTGGGCGCCGAGATCGCCGACTGGCGCGAGCGGCTGGCGGGCCTGACCTGCACCACCGCCATCGACGGCGCGATCGTCGGCGCCGGCGGCGCCGCCTCGATCCCCAACGGCCCGCTGGACTCGCTGGCCTTCCTGCTGAACCTGTTGCACCGCCGGGGCCGCCGCCTCGAGGCCGGACAGCTGATCTCGACGGGCGCCGCCACCGGCGTGCATCCGATCGCCATCGGCCAGTCGGCCGTCGCCGACTTCGGCCCGGACGGCCGGATCGCCTGCGTGGCCATCCCGGCCGTGGGAGACGCCAGATGAGCCTGACCCGCCGCACCCTCGCGCTCGCCGGGATCTCCGGCCTCGGCCTCGCCGCCTGTTCGCCGCGCGCGACGGGCGGGCGCACGGTGCTGAACGCCGTCGACGTCCACCCCGCCGACTACCCCACCGTCGCCGCCGTCAAATGGATGGGCGAGGAGCTGGGCCGACTGACCGGCGGCCGCATCGGCATCCGCCAGTTCCCGGCCGGGCAGCTGGGCACCGAGGACGACTCCATCGGCCTGACCCGCTTCCAGGCGGTGGACATCTGCCGCGTCGCCGTAGCCGCGCTGAACAACGCCTTCCCCGAGACCCGCCTGCTGGCCCTGCCCTATGTCTACCGCGACGTCGCCCATGTGCGGGCAGTCATTGACGGGCAGATTGGCGCCGAGCTGCTGAACGTGTTCGAGGGCCGCGACCTGGTCGGCCTAGCCTACTACGACGCCGCGCCGCGAAGCTTCTACAACGTCCGCCACCCGGTGAGCGAGCCGGGCCAGATGCGCGGGCTGAAGATGCGCTCGCCGCAGTCGGACATCTTCCTGGACTCCATCCGGGCCATGGGCGCCAACCCGACGCCGCTGACCTTCGGCGCGGTCTTTTCGTCGCTGCAGACCCATCTGATCGACGGGGCCGAGAACAACTGGCCCAGCTATCAGTCCAGCCGCCAGTTCGAGGTGGCCCGGTACTGGAGCCAGACCGAGCATTCCTTCGCGCCAGACGCCCTGCTGATGTCCAGGGCCAGCTTCGAACAGCTGACGCCCGCCGACCGCGACCTGGTCCGCGACGTGGCCCGCCGGTCGGTGCAGGTCATGCGTGTCGCGTGGGACAAGCGGCAGGCCGAGGCCCGGGCGACCGTGCTGGCCGCCGGGGTGCAGGTGAGCGAGGTCGACAAGGCCGCCTTCGCCGCCACGGTCCGCCCGGTGCTGGACAAGTATCTTTCCGAGCCGCGTCTGCGCGCGCTCCACGAACGTATCGCAGCGGTCGCCTGAACGGCCGCGCACACCCTATCGGCGCTCAGGGAGGGCCCGAATGTCTGAATCCCGACGCGGTCTGACCCGCGCGCTCGACGGGCTGGCCGTCTTCGTCCTGGGACTGGCGGGAGCGGCGCTGGTCGCCATGGCCCTGATCCAGGCCTGGCAGGTGTTCGCCCGCTATGTGCTGAACGACAGCCCCGGCTGGACCGAGCCCCTGGCCCTTCTGCTGATGAGCTTCGCCGTCATGTTCGGGGCCGCGGTCGCCGTGCGGCGCGAGACCCATTTCGCCTTCCAGACCGTCCTGCACGCCCTGCCCGGACGCCCCCAATGGCTGCTCAAGTCCCTGTCGCGGCTGATCGCAGCGGCGTCCGGCGCGGGCCTGATGGTGCTGGGCGGGACCCTGATGATCGACGAGTGGCCGGTCACCATGGCGGGCGCGCCCCTGCCTGCGGGCCTGAAGTTCGCGGGTCTGTGCGTCGGCGGATCGCTGATCCTGCTGTTCTCGATCGAGCGTCTGCTGACCGGCGACTACCACGCGCCCGAAACCACCGAAGCCGGGGACTGACCATGGAGTACATCATCCTCTTCGGCCTGCTGGCTGTGCTGCTGGTCATCGGCGTGCCGGTTGCCTTCTCGCTGCTGGCCGCGACGCTGGCGACGGTGCTCTACCTGGCCTTGCCGCCCATCGTGGTGTTCCAGCAGATGGGGTCCGACATCACCTCCGTGGCCCTGCTGGCCATCCCACTGTTCATCTTCACCGGCGAACTGATGATGAAGGGCGGCCTGTCCGACCGCATGATCGCCTTGGCCTCCTCGATGGTGGGCCATGTTCGCGGCGGCCTGGGCCAGGTCACGGTCGTCGGCTCGACCCTGTTCGGCGGCGTCTCGGGCAGCGCCATCGCCGACGTCTCGGCCATCGGCGGCACCATGATCCCGCAGATGCAGAAGCGCAGCTATGACAGCGACTACGCCGTCAACGTGACCATCTCGGCGGCGCTGGTCGCCCTGCTGGTGCCCCCGTCGCACAACATGATCCTGTACTCGGCTTCGGCCGGAGGCGGGGTGTCGATCTCGGACCTGTTCGCGGCCGGAATCATCCCGGCGGGCCTGCTGGCCGTCTCGCTGATGATCGTCTCCTATGTGATGGCGCGCCGCCGCGGCTATGCGGCCGAGCCCTTCCCCGGCTTCCGCGTCGTCGCCAGCCGGCTGGTCGCCGCCATTCCCGGCCTGCTGCTGGTCGGCATCATCTTCGGCGGCATCCGGGCGGGCATCTTCACCGCGGTGGAAAGCGCGTCGATCGCCGTGGTCTACGCCACCGTGATCACCGGCATCGTCTACCGCCACATGAAGTGGGACGCCTTCAAGGCGGCCTGCACAGGCGCGGCGCGGACCTCGGGCGCGGTGCTGTTCATCATCGGCTGCGCGGGCGCCTTCGGCTGGCTGATGGCCTATCTTCAGGTGCCGTCGATGATGGTCGGCCTGCTGCAGACCCTGACCGACAACCCGATCCTGATCCTGCTGCTGATCAACGTCATCCTGCTGATCCTGGGCACCTTCATGGACATGGCGCCGCTGATCATCATCTGCACCCCGATCTTCCTGCCGGTGGCCAAGGCCTTCGGCGTGGACCCGGTGCAGTTCGGCGTCATCCTGCTGCTCAACTGCGGCATCGGCCTGATCACCCCGCCGGTGGGCTCGGTGCTGTTCGTGGGCAGCGCCATCGCCAAGGTGCCGATGACCCACAGCCTGCGCTCGATCTGGCCCTTCTATCTGGCTTGCACCGCGGTGCTGATGCTGGTCACCTTCGTACCGGCGCTTTCGCTGTGGCTGCCCTCGCTGCTCAAATGACCGATCTGAAGGGCCTGAAGCCCGCCGCGGACTGCCGCTGGGACGCCGTCGCCCTGGGCGAAGTCATGCTGCGGCTGGACCCGGGCGAGGGCCGCATCCGCACCGCCCGATCCTTCCAGGTCTGGGAGGGCGGCGGCGAGTACAATGTGGCGCGCGGCCTGAGGAAGACCTTCGGCCTGAGGACCTCGGTCGTCACCGCCCTGCCCCGCACCGAGACCGGGGCGCTGGTCGAGGACCTGATCCTGCAGGGGGGCGTGGACACGTCCCACATCCTGTGGCGCGAAGCCGACGGCGTGGGCCGCAACACCCGGGTCGGGCTGAACTTCACCGAGCGCGGCTTCGGCGTGCGCGGGGCGCTGGGCTGCTCCGACCGGGCCAATTCCTCAGCCTCGCAGATCCGGCCGGACGAGGTCGACTGGGATGCGCTGTTCGGTTCGGAAGGCGTGCGCTGGCTGCACACCGGCGGCATCTTCGCCGCCCTGTCCGAGGCCACCGCCGAGACGACCCTGGCCGCCATCCGCGCCGCCAAGCGGCACGGCGTCGTGGTCAGCTACGACCTGAACTATCGCGCCAGCCTGTGGTCCAGCCATCCGGACCCCGACGCCGCCCGCCGCGTGAACCGCGAGATCGCCGGGCTGGTCGATGTGCTGGTCGGCGACGAATACGCCTACGCCTCCTGCCTGGGGATCGAGACGGCGGACCGCCGCGCCGATCCGGCGGACAGCCGGCCCTTCGACGCCCTCGTGGCCCGTCTGGCGAAGGAGCTGCCGAAGGTGCAGGTCTTCGCCGCCACCCTGCGCGACCCGGTCTCGGCCTCGGTCAACCGCTGGGGCGGAGTGCTGTGGCTGGGCGGCGAGCGCTACGCCACGCCGGTCAGCGAGGTCGCCGTGCTGGATCGGGTCGGCGGCGGGGACGGCTTCGTCTCCGGGCTGGCCTGGGCCTTCATGAGCGGACTCGGGCCGCAGGCGGCGGTGGACTTCGGCACGGCACATGGGGCCATCGCCATGACCACGCCCGGCGACAACGCCATGACCTCGCTGGCCGAGGTGCAGGGACGGGTCGAGGGCAAGGGCGCCGCCGCCGTCCGCTAGATCGGGCGCCGGGACTCTCCTCAAATTCCCCTTGGCGATGGAAATTCCGTTCCTGTCGTGCGACCTCGGTGGTCACGATTCCCGACCGCCCAGGAGAACCCCAATGAAGAAAGCCATCGCCGCCGTCGCTGTCGGCGCCCTGCTCGTCGCGGGCCAGGCCGTCGCCGCCCAGACCACCGCCACCGCCACCGCTCGCGTCGGCGACCGCGTGGGCGCCCGGGCCGACGCCGCCAGCGAATTCGCCGGCATTCCCCTGGCCGCCATCGCCGCCGGCGTGGTGATCATCGCCGTCCTGGTCGCCTCGGACGACGACAGCGACAGCGATTGAGCCTGGACTGACATCCTTCCCGACCCGGGGCCCTCGTCGTGCGAACGGCGGGGGCCCTTTTCCTATCCGGGCGCACCGTTCCGCCGAGGCTGAAAAGCACCGTCCGATCCGTCCGATGCGTCCGGATGGAGAACGCAAGTCCTTGTTATTGCTGAGGGTGGATTTCCGGACCATCCGGACTCCTCCAAGTCGTGGATCGACGGACCGCAGGATCGCACGCCGATGCGTCAAAACCGGTCGCAAGGCGGCTGGCGTCCTCCGGAAATCCGGTCCACGCTCCCTTTCGCCACTGTCCGGGGAGGGACCATGACCGAAGCCGCCGCCGAAGGGCGCACCGTGGACCGCAGCGACCGGTTGGTCATCCTCGCCTCGTCCGTCGGGACGGTGATCGAGTGGTACGATTTCTATCTGTACGGGTCGCTGGCGGCGATCATCACGGCCCAGTTCTTCTCGGGCGTGAACGAGACGACCGGCTTCATCTTCGCCCTGATGGCCTTCGCCGCCGGGTTCGCGGTCAGGCCGTTCGGGGCCGTCTTCTTCGGGCGGCTGGGCGACCTGTGGGGACGCAAGAACACCTTCCTGGTGACCATGCTGCTGATGGGGCTGTCGACCTTCGTGGTCGGGCTGCTGCCGTCCTACGCCGCCATCGGGGTGGCGGCGCCGGTGGTGCTGGTGCTGATGCGGCTGGTGCAGGGCCTGGCGCTGGGCGGCGAGTACGGCGGCGCGGCCACCTATGTCGCCGAGCACGCCCCGCCCGGAAAGCGCGGCTTCTATACCTCCTTCATCCAGATCACCGCGACGGCGGGCCTGATGCTGAGCCTGCTGGTCATCCTGGGCGTGCGTTCGGCGATCGGCGAGGAGGCGTTCAAGGAATGGGGCTGGCGCATCCCCTTCCTGGTCTCGATCCTGCTGCTGGGCGTGTCGTTGTGGATCCGGCTGAAGCTAGCCGAGAGCCCGGCCTTCGCCCGCATGAAAGCCGAAGGGCGGGGATCGACCACGCCGCTGAAGGACAGCTTCGGCAAATGGCCCAATCTGAAGCTGGTGCTGCTGGCCCTGTTCGGCCTCGCCGCCGGTCAGGCCGTGGTTTGGTACACCGGCCAGTTCTACGCCCTGTTCTTCCTGGAGAAGACGCTGAAGGTCGATCCGGCGCTGGCCAATGTGCTGATCGCCATCTCGCTGGCGCTGGCCACGCCCTTCTTCGTCTTCTGGGGCTGGCTGTCGGACAAGGTGGGGCGCAAGCCGATCATCCTGATCGGCTGCCTGCTGGCGGCCCTGACCTATTTCCCGCTGTTCCACGCCCTGACCGGCGCGGCCAATCCGCGGCTGGCGGCGGCGACGGCGAGCGCGCCGGTGACCGTGGTCGCCGATCCGGCCGACTGCGCCTTCCAGTTCGATCCTGTGGGCAAGGCTAGGTTCGACAGCTCGTGCGACATGGCCAAGTCCTACCTCGCCAAGGCGGGCGTCACCTATGAGACCGTCGCCGCGCCCGCCGGGACGGTCGCCGAGGTCCGCATCGGCGACACGGTCGTGCCGGGCCTTGCCGACCCGTCCGGCAAGGCGGAATGGGAGAAGGGCCTCGGCGCCGCCCTGACCGCCGCCGGCTATCCGGCCAAGGCGGACAGCGCCCTGGTGAACAAGCCGCTGGTGGTCGGCATCCTGTTCGTGCTCGTGCTGTACGTGACCATGGTCTACGGGCCGATCGCGGCGGCGCTGGTGGAAATGTTCCCCACCCGCGTGCGTTACACCTCCATGTCCCTGCCCTATCACATCGGCAACGGCTGGTTCGGCGGCTTCCTGCCGACCACGGCCTTCGCCATGGTCGCGGCCACGGGCAACATCTATTACGGCCTCTGGTACCCGATCGTGGTGGCCCTGCTGACGGTCGTCGTCGGCGGACTGCTGATCCGGGATCGCAAGGACGTCGACATCCACGCCTGAGGGAGCGCGCCGTCATGAGGACCACCGACCCCGATCCCGGCGGCGCCCCGTCCACGGATCCCGGCGCGCTGATCCTCGACCTGCTGCTGATGGCGGACGACGCCCGCGCGTCCTCCGACGAGCTGGCAGCGGCCGGCGCCGTTTTCGACCAGTCGGCGGCCGCAATGACCGACGCCGCCGCGCGGCTGGTCAGCGAAGGCCGGCTGACGCGGACGGAAGACGGGTCCTTCGTGGAAAGCGGACCGGACGCGGTCTCGGCCCGCCGTCTGCGGCAATGGCGCGAGACGGTGTTCCGCCGCCGGGTGTGGACCGGCTGCTGGCTGCTGGCGGCGGACGCCCCGACCGCCGCCGAAGCGCTTCAGGTCGAAGGCTTCCGCCGGACCGCCGAAGGCTTCTGGCTGCGGCCCGACACCATCGTCGGCGGACTGGACGCCTGCCGGGACCGGTTGCGCGAGGCCGGCGTCCCCCCGACGCTGTTCACCGCGCGCCTGGACCGGCTGGACGGCGCCGTCACGCGGACCGCCGCGTCGCTGTGGGACGTGTCGGGCATGGGCGAGGCGCGCAAGGCGCTTCTCGCCCGCCTGGTGCGGAGTTCGGCGCAGCTGGGGTCGCTGCCCCCCTCGGCGGCGGCGCGCGAGAGCCTGACGCTGGGCGCGGCCGTCGTCAGGGCCATCGCCGGCGACCCGCTCCTGCCGATGGACTGGGACGCCCGACCCCTGGTCGAGGAGCTGGCGCCGGCGCTGCAGGCCTATGACGGGCCAAGGCGCGAGGCCTGGGCCGCCGCCCTGACCCGCGTCTGAACCGTTCCCGCCCGGCGCCTCAGACGGCGTTCAGCGCCTGGGACAGGTCGGCGAACAGGTCCTCGACATTCTCGATGCCGACCGACAGGCGCACCAGATTGTCGCCGATGCCGCAGCGGGCCTTGGCCTCGGCGGTGTAGTCCGAGTGGGTGGTGCTGGACGGGTGGGAGACCAGGCTCTCGGTGCCGCCGAGGCTGACCGCCAGCTTGAACAGCTGCAGGGCGTTGAGCATCCGGAAGGCCTCGGCCTCGCCGCCCTTAAGCCGCAACGAGAAGGTCGATCCGGCGCCCGAGCACTGGCGGCTGAAGATCGCCTGCTGTTCGGCCGAGCTTTCCGCGCCGCCCGCGTCGAGCACCGCCTCGATCTTGGGATGGCCGCGCAGGCGCCGGACCAGTTCCGAGGCGTTCTGCTGCGACCGCTCCATGCGGATCTGCAGGGTCTCCAGGCTGCGGGTCAGCAACCAGGCGGTGTGGGCGTCGGTGATCGTGCCGCAGATGGTGCGCATCTCCGCCACCCGACCCATCAGGTCCGCGCGCCCCAGGCAGGCGCCGGCGATCAGATCCGAATGGCCGCCGACGTATTTGGTCAGGGAGTAGAGGATCAGGTCCGCGCCATGCTCGAACGGCTTCTGCCACAGGGGGCCGAGGAAGGTGTTGTCGACCACCAGCGGCGGCGGCTCGGCCTGGCCGAGGGCGCGGATGGCGTCGGCGGCGGCGCGCAGATCGATCAGCTGATTGGTGGGGTTGGCCGGAGTCTCGACATAGACCGCCGCCAGCCGTCCGCCGCGCGCCGCCGCACGCGCGGCCGCTTCGGGGATGGCGTCGACCAGGGTCCGGCCGCCGTCGCATTCCGACACGCTGATCGTCTCCACGCCCATGCGCGGCAAGATGCGGTCGAACAGGTATTCGGTGCCGCCATAGGCCGGGGCGGTGTAGATGACCACGTCATTGGGCCGGCTCAGCGCCAGGATGGTGGTCGAGATGGCCGCCATGCCGCTGGAGAAGACCAGCGCCTTGTCCGCGGCGTCCCAGACCGCCAGACGGTCCTCGAGGATTTCGAGATTGGGGTTGTTGATCCGCGAATAGATCAGGCCCAGCGCCTCTTCCGGATCCTTCTCGCGCAGGCCGTAGGCGACCTCGAAGAAGCGCTTGCCGTCCTCGGCCGAGCGGAACACGAAGGTCGAGGTCTGGAAGACCGGCGGCTTGATCGAGCCTTCCGACAGGGCGGGATCATAGCCGAAGCCCATCATCAGGGTTTCGGGCGCGAGCGTGCGGGTCCCGAGCGTGCGGGCGCGGTGGCGGTAGGTCATGGGTCATCTCCTGATGGGCGCGTCTGGCGGCGCCCTTGTCCCTTGGCGTCGCGATACGTGATCCGGTCGAGGTTCGCCAGCGGCGCCGGAGCGAGGCGCGGGAGTCGGCGCTTCCCCTTGCCTCGGCTGTCGGCCTAACGTGGGCGATCCGACGCGAGGAGCCGCCCATGACGACCGACCCCGAACTCTATCCCGTCCCGTCCGAATGGGCCCAGCGCGCCCGGATGACCAAGGCGGGCTATGAGACGGCGCGGGTCGCGGCGCGCGAGACGCCGGACGCCTTCTGGAGCGAGCAGGCCCGCCGGCTGGACTGGACGACGACCCCGTCGGTGATCAAGGCCGTCTCGTTCGACAAGGCGGACTTCCACATCCGCTGGTTCGAGGACGGCGTGCTGAACGTCGCGTACAACTGCCTGGACCGGCACCTGGAGACGCGCGGCGACGAGACCGCGATTATCTGGGAGGGCGACGAACCGACCCAGTCGGGCAAGCTCAGCTATCGCGAGCTGCACGCCGAAGTCTGCCGCATGGCCAATGTGCTGAAGGGCCTCGGGGTGGTGAAGGGCGACCGCGTCACCCTGTACCTGCCGATGATCCCGGCCGCGGCGGTCGCCATGCTGGCCTGCGCGCGGATCGGGGCCGTGCATTCGGTCGTCTTCGGCGGCTTCTCGCCGGACAGTCTGGCGGGGCGGATCGAGGACTGCGGCTCCAAGGTCGTGATCACCGCCGACGAGGGAATGCGCGGCGGCAAGCGGGTGCCGCTGAAGGCCAATGTCGACGCGGCGCTGGAGAAGGTGGCGGTCGACAAGGTGCTGGTCGTCTCGCACACCCACGCCGACGTGCCGATGGTCGAGGGCCGCGACGTTGCCTACGGCGAGGCCAGGCAGGGCGCCGGCGACGACTGCCCGTGCGAGCCGATGAACGCCGAGGATCCGCTGTTCATCCTCTACACCTCGGGCTCGACCGGAAAGCCCAAGGGCGTGCTGCACACCACGGGCGGCTATCTGTTCTGGGCGTCCTGGACGCACGAGCTGGTGTTCGACTACCGGCCCGGCGAGGTCTTCTGGTGCACCGCCGACGTGGGCTGGGTCACCGGCCACAGCTATTGCGTCTACGGCCCGCTGGCCAACGGCGCGACGACCCTGATGTTCGAGGGCGTGCCCAACTATCCGACGGTCAGCCGCTTCTGGCAGGTGGTGGACAAGCACCAGGTCGAGATCTTCTACACCGCCCCCACCGCGCTGCGGGCCCTGATGCGCGAGGGCGACGGGCCGGTGCAGGCGACCAGCCGCTCATCGCTGCGCCTGCTGGGCACGGTCGGGGAGCCGATCAATCCGGAGGCCTGGCGCTGGTATCACGAGGTGGTCGGCGAGGGCCGCTGCCCGATCGTGGACACCTGGTGGCAGACCGAGACCGGCGGGGTGCTGGTCTCGCCCCTGCCCGGCGCGACGGACCTGAAGCCCGGCTCGGCGACCAAGCCCCTGCCGGGCGTCGAGCTGCAACTGGTCGACGCGGACGGCGCGGTGCTGGAGGGCGCGACCTCGGGCAATCTGGTCATCACCGACAGCTGGCCGGGGCAGATGCGCACCGTCTGGGGCGATCACCAGCGCTTCTTCGACACCTATTTCAGCGCCTATCCGGGCAAGTATTTCACCGGCGACGGCTGCCGCCGGGACGAGGACGGCTATTACTGGATCACCGGGCGGGTGGACGATGTGATCAACGTCTCGGGCCACCGCATGGGCACCGCCGAGGTCGAAAGCGCCCTGGTGCTGCACGACGACGTGGCCGAAGCGGCGGTGGTCGGCTTCCCGCACGACATCAAGGGCCAGGGCATCTACGCCTACGTCACCCTGAACAAGGGGGTGGAGCCGACCGTGGACCTGCACAAGGCGCTGATCGCCCACGTCCGCAAGGAGATCGGGCCGATCGCGGCCCCGGACGTGATCCAGTGGGCCCCGGGCCTGCCCAAGACCCGCTCGGGCAAGATCATGCGCCGGATCCTGAGAAAGATCGCCGAGAACGAGGTCGGATCGCTGGGCGACACCTCGACCCTGGCCGATCCGTCGGTGGTCGAGGATCTGGTGAAGAACCGCGCCGGCGGTTGAGCGGCGCCTGAAACGAAAACCGCCGCCGGAGGTCCGGCGGCGGTTCACAGGTCACGGAGAGATCAGGCTCAGCCCCAGGGATCGTGATCCGCGGGACGGCCGGTGTGCGACCGGCCCTGGAAATCATCCAGGGCGCGCTGCATCTCGTGCTCCAGGTTCCAGAAGTCGATCGCCGAGCCGGGGTTGAACAGGAAGGCATGGCTTTCCAGCCCGCCGAAGAAGCCGGCCGGCTCCATCATGAGACGGTCTCCGACCTCCGACGGCAGGACCAGGGGGCCGTCGCCGATCCCCTTGTAGTTCACGAAGCCGTCGTCCAGCACGCCCGGCAGGACCAGGGGCATGTCCGCGGTCGCCTTGGCGGCCGGCGCTTCGACGTCGGCCGGCAGGACCTGCGGTCCGGCGTCGACGATCTTGACCGTGTCGGCCGACGGCGCGACCGGCTGGACCTGCGGTCCGCCCAGCAGGAAGTCGTCGGCGACGAGCGGCGAGACCAGGGCGTCGGCGCCCTGGTCCTTGTCGCCGACGTCGGCGGGGGCGGCGGGCGGGGTCAGGTCGCGGGTGGAGCGGTCTCCGAACTCGAGGACCTCGATGCTGGTGGCCAGGATCGATCCGTCGCGGCCGGCGGTGTTGTCGATGATCCGCCAGCCGGCGCCCTCGGCGGTGATGGTGTAGTCGGCCTGGACCCCGCGCAGCAGCAGCCGGTCGTGGCCGCCGCCGCCCTGGATCTGATCCGAGCCGCCGCCGCCGGCCAGCACGTCGTCGCCGCCGCCGCCGATGATCAGGTTGTTCAGGCTGTTGCCCGTCCCCACGAAATCGCCCACCCCGCCGAACACCAGGTTCTCGATGTTGGCGCCCAGGTAGAAGACGTTCAGGCGCGCCTCGACGCTGTCGGCGCCGCCGTTCTCGGCCTCCACGATCGTGTCGCCCGCCTCGACCACATAGTAGTCGTCGCCCGCGCCGCCGTAGAGCTCGTTGGCCGCGCCGGAGCCGCCGTACAGGATGTCGTTGCCGTCGAAGCCGATCAGCACGTCGCGCGCGGTGGTCCCGCGGATGACGTTGTCGCCGGCGTTGCCCTGGCCCTCGAAGCCGGTCGTGCCGGTGTAGGTCAGGTTCTCGACATTGGCCGACAGACGGAAGCGGGCCAGGCCGGTCTCGACCAGGTCCACGCCCTCGCCGGCCTGTTCGACGATGGTGTCCTCGGCCTCGACGACATAGCGGTCGTTGCCCGCGCCGCCGTAGAGCTCGTTGGCCGCGCCGGTCCCGCCGTGGATGACGTCGTCGCCGTCGAAGCCGGCCAGCACGTCATAGCCGTCCCCGCCCCACAGGGTGTTGGCGCCCGCGTCGCCGAAGATCACGTCGTTGAAGGCCGAGCCGCGCACGTCCTCGATGCCGTTCAGCACGTCGGACGCCCCGTCGCCGTCGTTGGACGCCTGGTTGCGGTCCAGGCGGACCGTCACCCCGGCCGCGGCGCTGGAATAGTCCGCCATGTCGCGGCCGTCGCCGCCGTTCAGGGTGTCGAGGCCGGCCCCGCCGACCAGGCGGTCATTGCCCGCCCCGCCGATGATCAGGTTGTTGGACGCGTTGCCGACGCCGGTGAAGTTCCCGGTTCCGTTATAGACCAGGTTCTCGATGTTGACGCGCAGGACGAACGTATCCAGCCGCGACTCGACCGTGTCGATCCCGTCGTTCTCGGCCTCCACGACGGTGTCGCCCGCCTCGACCACATAGTAGTCGTCGCCGGCCCCGCCGTAGAGCTCATTGGCCGTGCCGGCGCCGCCGTACAGGATGTCGTTGCCGCCGAAGCCGATCAGCACGTCGCGGCCCGTGGCGCCGCGGAGGACGTTGTCGCCGGCGTTGCCCTGGCCCTCGAAGCCGGCCGTGCCGGTGTAGGTCAGGTTCTCCACATTGGCCGACAGGCGGAAGCGCGACAGGCCGGTCTCGACCAGATCGACGCCTTCACCGGCCTGTTCGACGATGGTGTCCTCGGCCTCGACGACATAGCGGTCGTCGCCCTCGCCGCCGTACAGCTCGTTGGCCGCGCCCGCGCCGCCGTGGATGACGTCGTTCCCGGCCAGGCCGATCAGCACGTCATAGCCGGCTCCGCCGCGCAGGACGTTGCTTCCCCCGTCGCCCAGCAGCACGTCGTTGAAGGCCGAACCGGTCAGGTTCTCGATGGAGGTGAAGGTGTCCACGCCGCCGTCGCCGTCGTTGGACGCCTGGCCCGTATTCAGCTGGGCCGTGACCCCCGCCGCCGCGCCGGAGTAGTCCGCCGTGTCGATCCCGGCGCCGCCGTCCAGCAGGTCGTTGCCCCCACCGCCGATCAGGGTGTCGTCGCCGTCCATCCCCCGCAGGAAGTCGTTGTCGTTTCCGCCGTCGAAGCGGTCGGCGTTCTGGCTACCCCAGAGATAGTCGGAACCGCCCCGGCCGAAGACGATGACGCCGTCGGTTGTATGGATGTTGGAGGCGAAGACGGTGTCATCGAAGTCGGTGAGGATGAGCCGCTCGATCGACTGGAAATTGTCGCCTTCGGCATCGCCGCCATTGCCGGTCAAGATCATCAAACCAGCCTGTGCGCCGCTGGGCACCGTGGCGAAGTTGATCGTAATCCCGCCTGAGGCGAAGGTCGCCTCGGAATAGTCGAGCGTATCGAATCCGTTTCCGCCTTGGCCGAAATCGGCTCCGCCGCCGCCGACCAGGACATCGTCGCCGTCACCGCCGTAAAGATAGTCTTTGTCAGCGCCGCCGTTGAGGTAGTCGTCGCCGCCATCGCCGTACAGCCAGTCGATGCCCGCGCCGCCGTTGACGACGTCATTGCCCGCGAAGATCGCGCCGGCGGCGTCCCGGTCCGCGTAGATGACATCGGAACCATCGCCCGCCGAGATGACGTCGCCGCCGGCGCCGGCTTCGATCCAGTCATTGAAGGCGGTGCCGGTGATGGTGTCGGCGCCGGCGGAGCCCGCGAAATACTGGCCGCCGCCCGCGCCGACGATCAGCACGATGTCGTCGAAGCGCAGCCGTTCGACGCCTGTCAGGGTGTCCGTGCCGTCCGGCCCGGTGACCGTGGTCACGCCGGCGTTGGTCGAGACCGTATAGGCGGAGGACAGACCGGCGAAGACCGCCGTATCCACGCCCTGGCCGCCGGTGATGGTGTCATTGCCCAGACCGCCGGTGATCACGTCATTGCCGGAGCCGCCGTCGATCGAATCGACCTCCGCGGTGCCGACGAGGGTGTCGGCGTTCGGCGTGCCGGTGATCGTGTTGACGATCGGCGCGCCGGCCGTGTCGTACAGGCCGTCGGCGAAACGCAGCCGTTCGATCCCCGTCAGGGTGTCCGTGCCGTCCGGTCCGGTCACCGTGGTCACGCCCGCGGTCGTGCTGAGGGTGTAGGCCGAGCGATTGCCCGAGAACACGGCGGTGTCGGTGCCGATGCCGCCGTCCACGACGTCATTGCCCGCGCCGCCGTTGACGGTGTCGTCGCCGTCGCCGGCGTTGATCTGGTCGTTGAAGGCGGTGCCGGTCAGGGTGTCGGCGTTGGCCGTGCCCGTGAACAGCTGGCCGCCGCCGGCGCCCACGATCAGGGTGCCGTCCGAGAAGCGCAGGTATTCGACAGTGGTCAGGGTGTCCGTGCCGTCGGGGCCGGTCACCGTGGTCGTCGCGCCGTTGGTCACGACGGTCGACTGGGCCATCGTGCCGCTGAAGACGGCGGTGTCGTTGCCCTGGCCGCCGTCGATCGTGTCGTTGCCGGCGCCGCCGGTGATGACGTCGTCCCCGCCCAGGCCGTTGATCACGTCCGCGTTCCCCGTGCCGACGAGGGTGTCGGCGTTGGCCGTCCCGTCGATGGAGGCGGTGGTGATCGGGTTGCCCGCGATGTCGAACAGGCCGTTGGCGAACTGCAGCCGTTCGACGTTGGTCAGGGTGTCCGTGCCGTCCGGCCCGGTGATGGTGGTCACGCCGGAGCTGGTGCTGATCGTATAGGCGGAGCGGTCGCCCGAGAACACGGCGGTGTCGACGCCGTCTCCGCCGTTCAGCGTGTCATTCTCGCCGCCGCCGTTCAGGATGTCGTTGTCCGCGCCGCCGTTCAGCGTGTCCTTGCCGGTTCCCCCGGTCAAAACGTCCGCGCCCGCGTCGCCGTTGAGCTCGGACCCCGCCAGCGTGGTGGGAACGACCTCCTGGTTCGGGATGGAAACATGCAGCGTATAGCTGCTGCCCGCGACGGGAGCCCCCGAGTTGAAGGTTCCGTTGCCGTTGTTGCTCAGCCACAGGCCGACCTGGATGTAGTAGGTGCCGCCCACGGGGAAGACGTAGGTCAGCTGCGCATCCCTTTCCGCGCCGTCGACGACGGAGCCGTCATCGTTGTTCGCCAGCGGGGTGCCGGCGCCGTCGAACAGACGCAGGGTCGAATCGAAGTTGGCGTTGTCGATATCGAAGGTCACCGCGACATTCGTGCCGTTGACCGTGAAGGCGTAGTACTCGACGCCGCCATGGGCCGTCGCGACCACCGTCGCATGGGGAATGGTCGTCGAGTTGGCGACATCGTCCCGGCTCCGAATGTCGAACCCGCCGGCGAGAGACACCGCGGTCCCGATCGTCGCGTTCGCCGTGGATTGACCCTTCACGATATCGGGGGCGCCGCCGCCCTCGCCCGGCGCGCCGGCGAACAGCTGGTCGTCGCCGCCGCCGCCATAGATGGTGTCGGCGCCGCCCCCGCCGCGCAGGATGTTCGCGTTGGAGTCGCCGGTGAGGGTGTCGGCCTGGGCCGTTCCGGTCACGTTCTCGACGCCGGAGAGCGTATCGGCGCCGGCGCCGCCGGTCGCGAGTCCGGTGGCCAGATTGACCGTGATCCCGGACCGGGCGCCCGAATAGTCCGCCGTGTCGATGCCGTTGCCGCCGTTCAGCGTGTCGTTGCCCAGGCCGCCGATGAGGATATCGGAGCCTTCGCCGCCGTTCAGGATGTCGGCTCCCGAGCCGCCGTCCAGATAGTCGTCGCCGTCCAGGCCGTTCACGGTGTCATTGCCGCCCAGACCGCCCAGGGTGTCGCCCAAGGCCGTGCCCGAGATGGTCTCATTGGTGGCGTCGCCGCCGACGATCAGGCCGCCGGTCGGCGCCGCCGCGATGGTCATGTCGGAGAACTGAAGGAATTCGACGTTGGTGACCGTCACCGCGGCCTGGCCCGTCGCCGTCACCGTGCCGACCCGGCCGTTCCAGGTGATGGTGTAGCTGGACCGCGCGCCCGAGAAGACGACCGTATCGCTGCCCAGGCCGCCGTCGATCACGTCGGCGCCGCCGTTGCCGCGAATGATGTTGTCGGCCGAGTTGCCGCGGATGGTGTCCGCGCCGGTGCCGCCGATGACGTTCTCGATCACCGCGCCCAGGGCGATCGAGACGTTGCCGATCATGCCGCCCACGCTCGAGAAGGCGCCCTGACGCAGGTCGATGACCTGGGCGACGGTGTAGCCCGAGAAGTCGAAGGTGTCCGTGCCGCCGGCGTCCCAGACGCAGAAGATCAGCGGGCTGGACGAGGTGGTGGCCGAGAACCACGGCATGCCGGCGTTGGAATTGAAGCCGTAGGTGTTGTCGCCGGTCCGGGTGGTGGTGTTGGCGCCGTACAGGCGCTGGGCGGCGGCGATATCGTCCATCAGCGGCGCCGAGGCGAAATGCTGCGTCCCTCCCAGCCGGAAATCGGCGCCGGTTTCCTGCTCACGGAAATAGCTCATCACCGTGTACTGGCGCGAATCCTCGAAATAGATCGCGTTGGCGCCATAGGTGATGCTCTGCCCCGCGCTGGCGTTGTAGGTCGCCGGGTGGCTGAGGCCGATGGCGTGGCCGATTTCGTGCAGCAGGGTCTGGGTGCCGTAGCCGTAGAGCACCGGAGCGGCGTTGTAGGACAGCGAGTTGTTGACCCAGACATCCCCCTGGACCGCGCTCGCGCCCGAGAAGCCCGGCGACGTGCCCGGCAGGTAGGCGAAGGCGGCTGCGCCGTCCTGGCCCGACGAGTAGTTGCCGAACAGGATGGTGGCGTTGTTCGAATAATTGCTTCCCGGGTCGGTGACCTGGGTGAAGGTGATGTTGGCGACGTCGGACCACGCCGCCAGCGACTGGAGGGTCGCCGCGATCTGCTGCGCCGAGAACTGGCTGAAGCCCGTGGTGTCGGTCGGCATGGTCGGCGCGGACACACGGAAGGCGAAGGTGACCGTGGCCGCCTGGCCCAGGCCGGCGGCCCAGCTGTTGTTGGTGCGGGTGATCTGGGAGCCCGCGTCGGTGGTCGACAGCGACGGCTTGTTGTTCGTGCTGCCGACGACGCCGCGATCGTCGCCGTTCAGGAGCGCGCCGAGACCGCCGCCGTCACCGGTGGCGTTCGCGCCGTGGAACCGCATGCAGCAGGCGCACGGCTGATAGCTCGAGATCCCGCCGAACAACGAGTTCGCCGTAGACCCGCCGCCCTCGACGAACCGCGTACCTCCCCCGACCGAGCCGTTGTCGGAACCTCCGGCGTCCAGAAGACCCGAGCGACCGGCGGTGAAGGTATCAAACATGTGGCGTCCCCCAATGAACTTTCACGCAACCTAACGCGCTGCGAGCATACGACAAGCGTAACAGCGTGAGGTCGACCGTCACAAAAGCTCCCCTTGTCCAAAAGACGCGCCCTGCGATAGGACCACCCGTCGGCGTCATCGAGCCGCGTCATGCTGATTTTGAAGGCCGTCGCCCCAAAGGGCGCGCGGAGCCGACACTGGAGACCACATGAGAAAAACCGCCCTGATCACTGGGGTCACCGGCCAGGACGGCTCGTATCTTGCTGAATTCCTGCTTGAGAAAGGCTACAGCGTCCACGGCATCAAGCGCCGGTCGTCGATGTTCAACACCGACCGCGTGGACCACATCTATCAGGACCTGCACGATGCGGACGTGCGGTTCCAGATGCATTTCGGCGATCTGACCGACACCTCGAATCTGGTGCGCATCATCCAGGAGGTGCAGCCGGACGAAATCTACAACCTCGGCGCCCAGAGCCACGTGGCCGTCAGCTTCGAGACGCCGGAGTACACCGCCGACGTCGACGCGCTGGGCACGCTGCGGCTGCTGGAGGCGATCCGCCTGCTGGGGCTGGAGAAGAAGACAAAGTTCTACCAGGCCTCGACCTCGGAACTTTACGGCCTGGTGCAGGAGCCAATCCAGTCGGAGACCACGCCCTTCTACCCGCGCAGCCCCTACGCCGTGTCCAAGATGTTCGCCTACTGGATGTGCGTGAACTACCGCGAGGCCTACGGAATCTTCGCCTGCAACGGCATCCTGTTCAATCACGAGAGCGAGCGGCGCGGCGAGACCTTCGTCACCCGCAAGATCACCCGCGGCCTGGGCGAGATCGCCCAGGGGCTGAGCGACTGCCTGTACCTGGGCAATATGGACGCCCTGCGCGACTGGGGCCACGCCAAGGACTACGTCCGCATGCAGTGGATGATGCTGCAGCAGGACACCCCGGATGACTACGTCATCGCCACCGGCAAGCAGTACAGCGTGCGCCGGTTCGTCGAGGTCTCGGCGGCCCGCATCGGCGTGACCCTGCGCTGGGAAGGCCAGGGCGTGGACGAGATCGGCGTGGTCGAGAGCGTCGATCCGGCCCAGGCCGTGACCCGCTGCCCCGCCATCAAGCCGGGCCAGACCATCGTCCGCGTCGATCCGCGCTACTTCCGTCCGACCGAGGTCGAGACCCTGCTGGGCGATCCGTCCAAGGCCAAGGCCCAGCTGGGCTGGGAGCCGGAGATCACCTTCGAGGAGATGGTCGACGAGATGATGGAGGCCGACCTGCTGGCCGCCCGCAAGGCCGTGCTGCTCAAGACCGCCGACTGGAGCTGACCGCCTTGGATCCCTTCGTTCGCCTGGACGGTACGACGCAGCGCCGCGAGGATAATCGCGGCTGGCTGGAGGTGCTGTACGAGAGCGACGCCATGGTGCTGAAGCGCTCGTTCTCGAGGCGGGGCGTCTTCCGCGGCCTGCACGTGCAGCGGGCGCCCTCGCCCCAGACCAAGGTCATCCGCGTCGTCGAAGGCGCCATCGTCGACGTGGTCGTCTCGATGGACGACCCGGCCCGGGAACTGAAGACCACGACCCTGACCCCTGCCGACGGCTGGGTGCGGATCGACGCCGAATACGCCCACGGCTTCTATGCGCTGGAAGACACCCTCTTTGAGTATGTCTGCGACGGCGGGTACGATGAGGCGTCGGAGGAGGCGTTCTCGATCGCCGACCGCCTGCCCGCCCTGCTGGGCGTGGAGACGGTGATCCTGTCGGACAAGGACCGGGCGGCCCCGCCCCTGCCGGCGCCCGGAGCAGAATGATGACCAAGCTTTCCCTGATCACCGCCAGCTACAACAGCGCCCGCACCATCGGCGACACCCTGCGCTCGGTGAACAGCCAGACCCTCGGGGATTTCGAGTATCTGGTCATCGACGGCGGCTCCAAGGACGACACGATGGAGATCGTGGCCCGCGAAGGCCGGCGCGTCACCTCGGCGGTGTCGGAGCCCGACAAGGGCATCTTCGACGCCTACAACAAGGGGCTGGCCCGCGCGCGCGGCGAGGTCATCGGCTTCCTCAACTCCGACGACTTCTACGCCTCCGATACGGTGCTGGCCGAGGTGATGGCGGCGTTCGAGGACGAGACCGTGGACGTCGTCTACGGCGACCTGACCTATGTCGATCCGGTCGATACGGCGAAGATCGAACGGGTCTGGCGCTCACGTCCGCCGACCAAGGCCAACATCGCGCGCGGCCATCATCCGGCCCACCCGACGCTGTTCCTACGGCGCCGGGTCTACGATCAGGCCGGCGTGTTCGACCTGGGATACCGCCAGGCGGGCGACGTCGAGTTCATGATGCGGGTCTTCCAGACGCTGGACCTGAAATGGGTCTACATCCCCGGCATCATGGTGCGCATGCGCTCGGGCGGCGCGACCGGCGGAGACATGGCCAGCATCATGCGCCAGAACCGCGCCGTGCGTCAGGCCCAGCGCGACCTGGGCATCCGCTATCCGCTGGCCGGCTTCGCCTTCCACAAGATCGTCGACCGCGTGCAGCAGCGGCTGCGCGGACGAATGGCGGCGTCATGATCGACGGCAAGCGCGTTCTCGCGATCGTTCCGGCGCGCAAGGGCTCCAAGGGCCTGCCGCTGAAGAACATCCGGCCGCTGGCGGGCAAACCCCTGCTGGCCTGGCCGATCGCCGCCGCGCTCGCCTCGGCCCACGTCGACCGGGTGATCATCTCGACCGACGACCAGGGCTTCGCCGACATCGCCGTCGCCCACGGCGCCGACGCCCCATTCCTGCGCCCGGCCGAGCTGGCCAGCGACACGGCCCCCTCCATCGGCTTCATCCTGCACGCCGTCGATACGCTGGCGGCGGCGGGCGACGTCTATGACTATGTCGTCCTGCTGGAGCCGACGTCGCCGCTGACCGAGGGCTCGGACGTGGACGCGGCGCTGACCCAGCTGGCCGCCGCCGACGCGGACGCCATCGTCGGCGTCTCGAAGCTGGAAGCCGCCCACCCCGCCTTCGCCGTGCGCAAGGACGACGAGGGGGCGATCACCCCCTATGCCGCGGCCAGCTTCGGCGAGATGCCGCGCCGGCAGGATATCGAGCCGCTGTTCGTGCTGGACGGCGCCCTCTATGTCTCGACCGTCGACGCCCTGCGGCGCGAGCGGGGCTTCTGTCATGCCCGTACGCTCGGCTATGAGAGCGCGCGGCACAAGGCGCACGAGGTCGACGACCTGGTGGACTTCATCTGCATTGAGGCGATCGCCTCGAACCTTGATACGATCCTCGAAGAAGGCCGGGCCTCCCCCTCCGGCACGGAATGACCATGCGCAAATGCACCCGCTGCCTGACCCCCGAGACGGTCGACACCATCACCTATGACGACGAGGGCGTGTGCTCTGTCTGCCGTCAGGTCCAGTTCAAGCAGGACAAGATCGACTGGGCCGACCGCCAGCGCCAGCTGGACGAGATCGTGGCCGCCCACAAGGGCAAGGGCCTGTACGACTGCATCGTCCCCTATTCGGGCGGCAAGGACTCGGTCTTCCAGCTCTATTACATCATCAAGGTGCTGAAGCTTAAGCCGCTGGTGGTCCGCTACAACCACTGGGGCTATCGCCCGCTGGTCGAGGACAACAACACCTCGGTCTTCAAGCAGCTGGGCTGCGACGTGGTGGAGTTCACGCCGAATTTCCACGTCGTGCGTGAGCTGATGCTGGAGAGCTTCAAGCGGCGCGGCGACTTCTGCTGGCACTGCCACACCGGCATCTATTCGGGCGTCATGCACATGGCCGTCCGCTTCGAGGTCCCGCTGCTGTTCTGGGGCGAGAGCACGGCCGAGTACCACAGCTGGTACACCTTCGAGGAAATGGAGGAGGTCGACGAGAAGCGCTTCAACCGCCTGATGAACCAGGGGATCACGGCGGACGACATGTACGAATTCCTGCAGGGGCGCGTGGAGCGCCGCGACCTGTGGATGTTCGACTATCCGAAGCGCAAGGACCTGATCAAACTGAAGGTCCAGTCGATCTGCCTGGGCAACTACATCGAGTGGGACACCAAGGCGAACGTCGAGCTGATCAAGAAAGAGCTCGGCTGGAAGGGCCAGGAAGTCGAGGGCGTGCCGCCCGAGTACGACTACGAGAAGATCGAGTGCACCTTCCAGGGCATGCGCGACTGGTCGAAATACGTGAAGCGCGGCTACGGCCGGGCGAACCACCTGCTGTCGATCGACATCCGCAACGGCCGCAAGACGCGCGAAGAGGCGCTGGAGATCGAGGCCAAGTACGACGGCAAGCGACCCGCCTCGATGGACTGGTTCCTGCAGCACCTGCAGATCAGCGAGGACGAGTTCTACGACATCCTGGCCCCGCACCAGGTCCACCCGTGGAAGTTCGACCGCAAGAACCTGGAGACCGGCAACGTCATGCCGGACTTCGACAAATGGGACCGCACCGACCTGAGCGATCTCAAGGTCGGACCGCCCAAGGCCGCGGAGTGAACGCCCGATGACCATCGCCATCATCGACTACGGCATGGGCAACGTCCGTTCACTGATGAACGCGTTCGAGTACATCGGCGAGGACGCGGTGGTCACCGCCGACTTCGATGAGCTGGAAGAGGCGGACCGGCTGGTCCTGCCCGGCGTCGGCGCCTTTGGGGACGCCATGGCCGCCATCGACGCCAAGAAACTGCGTCCCGTGCTGAACCGACTGGCGCTGGAGGTGAAGAAGCCGGTGCTGGGCGTCTGCCTGGGCATGCAGCTGTTCGCCAAGCGCAGCCTGGAGCACGGGGTCCACGACGGGCTGGGCTGGCTGGACGCCGAGATCCGCCCGCTGGAGGTCCTGCCGCCCGCCAAGGTGCCGCACGTCGGTTGGAACGCCGTCTCGTTCGCCCCGGACGAATGGCTGTTCAAGGGTCTGCCCTCGGGCGAGAGCGACTACTATTTCGTCCACTCCTTCCACATGGTCTGCGCCGATCCGGCGGACGTGGCCGGAACCTGCGACCACGGCGGCCCGTTCACCGCGGCGGTGCGGCGCGGCAATCTGGTCGCGGCCCAGTTCCACCCGGAAAAGAGCCAGGACAACGGCCTGCAGCTTCTGCAGAATTGGCTGGCGCACGAGTTCTGATGCTCAAGAAACGGATCATCCCGAAATTCCTGATCCGCGGCGGCCGTCTGGTGAAGATGCGCCGGTTCCACGACGATCAGCGCGAGGCCGGCAACCCGGTCTCGACGGCCAAGGTCTATGACTCCTACGGCGTGGACGAGCTGATCTTCGTCGACATCGACGCCTCGGCCGAGGGCCGGGTTGTGACGGGCAACATCATCGAGCGGGTGGCTGAAGAGGTCTTCGTGCCCCTGACCGCCGGCGGCGGCGTGACCACCCTGGCGCAGATCGAGGCCCTTCTGAAAAGCGGCGCCGACAAGGTCAGCATCAACTCCGCCGCCATCGAGAACCCGGACTTCGTCACCCAGGCCGCCAGCCGGTTCGGCGACCAATGCATCGTGGTGTCCATCGACTACAGGGCCGACGAGTCCGGCCGGAAGCGCGTCTTCGGGCGCGGCGGCACGACCGAGACCGGCCACGACCCCGTCGAGTTCGCCCAGCGGATGCAGGACCTGCACGCCGGCGAGATCCTGATGTCGTCCATCGACCGGGACGGGATGATGAACGGCTATGACCTGGAGCTGATCAACGACCTGTCGGACAAGCTGTCGATCCCGCTGATCGCCTCATCGGGCGCCGGCAGCCTGGACGACTGCAAGTCGGCGCTGGACGCCGGGGCCTCGGCGATCACCATCTCGTCGATGTTCATCTTCACCGACCACAGCCCGATCAAGGTGCGCACCTATCTGGCCACCAACGGGGTGTACGTCCGGAACCAGAAGGGCAGCCGTTCGTGACCGGGCTCACCGCGCTGAGCGTGGAGCGTCTGGTGAGCGATCCTGCGAGCAGCGCCGGGGTCGTGATGCAGAGCATCGCCCGCAACGTGAGCGCCGAATGGCCGCTCTATTCGGTGCTGGCCGCGGCGCTGGTGGTGGTCGCTGTCGTCGACATCGTGCAGCGGCGCAAGGCGCTGTCGAAATACGGATCGCGCAACGCCCGCACCGACATGCTGTACGGGCTGTTCGAGCTCAGCCACATCCAGGCGCTGATCGTGATCGCGCCGGTGGCCGCCTCCCTCAACGGCTACGTCGACGCGCTGGCGCCGTGGCTGAGACTGGACCAGGCGACGCAGGCGCCGGCCTGGGCGGTCCTGATCGTCAGCCTGCTGGCGGCCGACTTCTGCGGCTACTGGATCCACCGCTTCAAGCACGAAAACCGCTGGCTGTGGCAGTTCCACAAGGTGCACCATTCGCAGGAGCACCTGACCATCCTGACCCATTTCCGCTTTCCGCTGCTGGACCGGTTCCTGGATTTCCTGCTGCTCTTCCCCTTGGGCGTCATCACCGGGTCGGCGGAACTGCCCCTGGTCCTCCTGCTGCTCAGGGTGTGCCGCTCGATGCTTGAGCATTCAGGACTGGACTGGACCTATGGGCCGCTGGGACTGCTCGTCGTGTCGCCCTCCTTCCACGGCGTGCACCATTCGCGCGCGCCGGAGCACATCAACCGCAACTACGGGAACCTGCTGACTGTCTGGGACCGGATGTTCGGCACGGTAGCCGAACGCGGAACGGAGCCGCTGAAATACGGACTGGCCCATGAGCGTGTGCCCGAGTGCTTCTGGCGCCAGAACCTCGCTCCCGTGGTCGGCATCGTCCGGCTGATCCGGAACAAGCCTTTTCCGGGTCCGAAGGAGGCGGCCCAGCCGCGTCTCGAGCACTGCTTCAGCCTTGTGGCCAACAAAGGCGGGGCCGACTAATGTCCCTGACCATCGTCATGTACCACTACGTCCGTGACCTGGCCCGGTCCCGCTATCCGGCGATCAAGGGGCGGACGACCGAGGCCTTCCGGGGCCAGCTGAACCACATCGGCGCGAACTACGAGGTCGTGACCACCCAGCAGATCCTGGCCGCGCGGCGCGGCGACGAGCGCCTGCCGGACAACGCCTGCTGGCTGACCTTCGACGACGGCTACCTGGACCACTACCAGAACGTCTTCCCCCTGCTGGACGAGCGCGGCTGGCAGGGGACCTTCTTCCCGCCGGCCCAGCCCATCCTGGAGGGCCGCCTGCTGGACGTGAACCGGATCCACTTCATCCTCGCCTCGGAGCCGGACGCCACCAAGCTGGTCGCCCTGCTGCGCGAGGCGGTGGAGCAGGCGCGGGAGGCCGGCGCGGCGCTTCGTCCGTGGCAGGACTATGTGGATGAGTTCATGGGCGAGTGTCACCTCGACACGCCCGAGGTGCTGTTCATCAAGCTGATGCTGCAGACCGGCCTGCCCGAGGCGGTGCGCAACGACATCTGCGACACCCTGTTCGCGCGCATCGTCAGCGCGGACGAGGCGGCCTTCGCGGCGGAACTGTACATGTCGACCGACCAGGCGCTGACCATGATGCGCGCCGGCATGACCTTCGGGAGTCACGGCTACAGCCACCAGTGGCTGTCCTCCATGACGCCGGAGGAGCAGGCGCGCGACATCGACCGGTCGCTGGACTTCCTGGGTGAGCTGGGCGTGCCGAAGGCCGACTGGTCGATCTGCTATCCCTACGGCGGCTACAACCGCGATACGCTCGACATCGTGCGGGCCCGCGGCGGGGCTTTGGGCGTGACGACGCGGGACGCGGTGGCGGATCTGGCGGTCGACGATCCGCTGGAGCTGCCGCGCGTCGACACCATCCACCTGCCGGTGGCCTGAAGCGGAGACGGCGATGACCACGCGGATCGCGATGAGCCTGACGCCGGACCTGCTGGCCGCCTATGTCGCACGGCAGGTGAGCCACAATTTCCCCGACGGCGAGGTGTCGGTCGACGACCTGCGCCCGGCCATGCCGAGGGCGCTGGAACGGCTCGAGCACTGCTTCAGCCGCGTGGACAACAAATACTTCTTCGACGGCGGGCAGGCGCGGTTCAGCCACCTGCACGGCGACCAGTACGCCATGTGGCTGTACCTGCTGTCGAACGAGCTGTTCCGGCAGAAGGCGCCGGCGGACCTGTGCGCCAAGCTGTTCCTGCTGAACAAGGCCCTGCACGGCTGCGACATCTTCTACGAGGTCGAGCTGCCCAGCATCTTCCTGCTGGTCCACCCCCTCGGGACGGTGCTGGGGCGGGCGAACTACAGCGACTATTTCGTCAGCTACCAGCGGGTCGGCGTGGGTTCCAACCACGATATCTATCCGACCTTCGGCGAGCATGTGACGCTGCGGCCCGGGGCCGCCGTGCTGGGCGACTGCACGGTCGGACGCCAATGCCAGATCGGCACCGAATCCCTGCTGATCGACCGCGATCTGCCGGACAACAGCCGCTACATCGGCACGCCCGGGACCGCCGTTGTCAGGCGTGAGGAAACCTTCTACCCGTTGTGGCGGGATCGATCCGACGACACCCGCGGCGACATCTGATCCGCGACCTGTTCAGGAGACCCCATGGACGCCATCACCACCGGCTCGGCCAGCGACCTCGGCGTTTCGGTCGAGGAGATCGCGGCCTTTTACGACCTGCACTGGCCCCGGAAGATGGCGCTGGGCCTGCCCGAGTTCGCGCGCTGGCAGTTCGTCTCGGCGCCGGAACAGAACGACCTCTGCTCGGTCTGCGTGTCGGTGTCCGGCTCGAACATCATCGGGGCGATGGGCCTGCACGAGCACAGCTTCATGCTGGGCGGAGAGCGCCGCCGCGCCGCCGAACTGACCACCTGGAT
The DNA here is from genome assembly GCF_058790835.1 of Brevundimonas sp. EU05-FHT14B11. Taxonomy (NCBI): domain Bacteria; kingdom Pseudomonadati; phylum Pseudomonadota; class Alphaproteobacteria; order Caulobacterales; family Caulobacteraceae; genus Brevundimonas; species Brevundimonas sp. EU05-FHT14B11. The sequence goes on along the minus strand of NZ_JBYTCY010000001.1, from coordinate 880,071 downwards.
CGTGTCCCCCGAGGCCAAGGGCAAGGGCCTGGGGCCGCGCATGCTGGACCACCTGCAGTCGACCTATGACGTGATGCTGGGCAGCGGCATCAGCGATGAGGCGCTGAACGTCTATCTGCGCAAGGGCTTCAACTACTGGCGCTACATCCCGCGCTTCTTCCGCGTCTGGGACACCGAGGCCGTCACCCCATACAGCAACATCGCGCCGCTGGGCCTCAAGCTGGCCCGGCACCGCGCCGACGCCGTCACCCCGGATGAAGGCGGCGCCCGTCTGGTCGCGGCGGCCGACGTGGCCGTTCCGGACCGCGGGCTGGCCGACAAGAACGGCTACGTCCGGGACGCCGCCCACCTCGGCTGGCGATACGACCGGCACCCCGTCTACACCTATGAGACCTATGCGATCGGCAAGGCGCACGTGATCCTGCGCCGCGACGCCCTGCCCGGCATGCCCTTCGCCCATGTGGTCGAGATCGGCGCCGAGGCCGAGGAGATGCCGGCGGTCCTGTCGTTCCTGGAGTTCTACGCCCGGGACCGGGGCCTGGCGGCCATGGACTTCACCTGCACCTCGTCGGGCTTCGGCCGTCACTTCATCGCGGCCGGCTGGTTCTCGTCGGTGGACGAGCCGATGTTCGCCTTCCTGAGCCTGTTCCATCCGCCCGAACTGCGCGACCCGCAGACGACCTCGCTGATCTACTGGGCCCGCGACGCCCAGGCCGAATTGGCGGATCTGGGCCGGATGCATGTGGTCAAGGGCGATCTCGACCTCGACCGCCCGACCCTGGCCTACTATCAAACCAACGGCCTAGAGCCGCGGTAAGCTTCTCCCCCTTCGCACCGCCCCCCTCCCCTCGCGCGCAAGTCTGATGTCCGTCATCCCCACCAAGACCGAATCCGGAACCCCGCTGGGGAATGCCGAAGCCGATTTCGCCGCCCTGCGCGAGCGCCTGCACCGGGCGATCCCCGGGGGCGCCCACACCTATTCGCGCGGGGACGACCAGTTTCCGTCGATCGCGCCGCCGGTGCTCAGCAAGGGCAAGGGCGCCTATGTCTGGGACACCCACGGCAACAGATATCTCGACTACGGCATGGCGCTGCGGGCGGTGACCATCGGCTATGCGGACGAGCGGGTGAATGCGGCCGCCATCCGGCAGATCGAGAACGGCGTGAACCTGACCCGCGCCACCGAGATCGAGCTGGAGGCGGCCGAGCTGATCTGTGACCTGATCCCCTGCGCGGAGATGGTGAAGTTCGGCAAGAACGGCTCGAACGTCACCACCGCGGCGGTGAAGATCGCCCGCGCCTACACCGGCCGCCGCTACGTCTGCGTGCCGCGCCAGCATCCCTTCTTCTCGTTCGACGACTGGTTCATCGGCGTCACCGCCATCAAGCGCGGCACGCTGGAAGATCACGCGGCCACCACCCTGGTCTTCGACTACAACGACATGGGCTCGCTGAAGGCCCTGTTCGACCAGTATCCGGACCAGATCGCGGCGGTGATGCTGGAGCCGTCGACCCACATCTGGCCGCACGGCGCGGACGGCGCCCTGGGCGATGCGCCGACGCCGGACCGGGCGGCCGCAAGCCACGCCGGCGGCTTCCTGCATCAGGTGCGCGACCTGGCCCACGCCAACGGCGCCCTGTTCATCCTGGACGAGATGATCACCGGCTTCCGCTGGAACCTGCGCGGGGCGCAGGAGGTGTTCGGCATCGAGGCGGACCTGGCCACCTACGGCAAGGCCATGGCCAACGGCTTCTCGCTGGCCGCCGTGGTCGGCAAGCGCGAGTTCATGCAGGTCGGCTCCATCGACAAGCCGGGCATGGAGCGGACCTTCCTGCTGTCCTCGACCCACGGCGCCGAGATGCCGGCGCTGGGCGCCTTCGTCGAAGCGACGCGGATCAACGCCGCCGAGGACGTGCCCGCCCACCTGTGGGCCTACGGCGCGAAGCTGAAAGCGGGCCTCGCCGAGGTCGCGGGCCGTCACGGCCTGCAGGACCACGTCTTCATGGAAGGTCCGGCGGTGTCGCTGAACTATGTGACCCGCGACGCCTCGGGCGCGCCGTCCCTGCCCATGCGCACCCTGTTCGCGCAGGAGATGCTGAAGCGCGGCGTGATGATGCCGTGGCTGGCCATCTCGCAGGCGCATGGCGAGACCGAGCTGGCCCTGACGCTGGAGGCCTTCGACGGCGCGCTGGGCGTCTACAAGCAGGCGCTGGACGCGGGCGTCGAGACCCAGCTGAACGGCCCGGCGATCAAGCCGGTCTTCCGGACGCACAACTGATGACCGACACCCCGACCTTCGCCGCCGCGCGGCTGGACGGCCAGGTCGCCCTGGTCACCGGCGGCGCGGGCATCCTGGGCCGGCTGTTCTGCCGGGCGCTGGCCGAGGCGGGCGCGCAGGTGGCCGTGGTCGATCTGTTCGAGGACGCGGCGAAGACCGCCGCCGCCGAGATCGGCGAGGCCGCCGCGGGCTTCGGCTGCGACGTCTCCGACCCGGCTTCGGTGCAGGCGGCGGTGGATGCGGTCATGGCGCGGTTCGGCCGGATCGACGTGCTGGTCAACAACGCCGCCACCAAGACCGCCGACGTACGCGCCTTCTTCGAGCCGTTCGAGACCTACAGCCTGGAGGTCTGGCGCGAGGTGATGAGCGTCAACATCGACGGCATGTTCCTGATGGCCCAGGCCGTCGGCAAGGAGATGCTGAAAGCCGGGCGCGGCGGGCGGGTGATCCAGACGGCCTCCATCTACGGCCTGGTCGGCCCCGACAGCCGCATCTACGAGGGCTCGGACTATCTGGGCGGACCGATCAACACCCCGGCGGTCTATTCGGCCTCCAAGGCGGCGGTGGTCGGCCTGACCAAATGGCTGGCGACCCACTGGGCCGACAAGGGCATCCGCGTGAACTGCCTGGTCCCCGGCGGCGTCTCCAGCGGCCAGAACTCCGTGTTCGGAGACAAATACTCCGCCCGCGTCCCAATGGGCCGGATGGCCCGGGGCGAGGAGATGGCCCCGCCGCTGCTGTTCCTGGCCAGCGAGGCCTCGTCCTATGTGACCGGTCAGGTGCTGGCCGTCGACGGCGGATGGACCGCCTGGTGAGCGGCGCGGTCACCCTGCCCCGGCTTCACCGGGACTTCTATCTGGTCGTCGTGAAGCTGATGGACGTGGCCGCGCGCGCGGGCTTCGTCATCACCGCGACCTACGGGCTGCGCGTCGATCAGGCGGGCCAGTTCGGCCTGATCGCGACCTTGGTCGGCCTGTTCGCCTTCGCCTTCAATTTCGAGCGGCACATCGACATCCAGCGCCGGTCGGCGGGCGAGCCGCATGCGGTCATGGACCGCATGGTGGTCCAGGCGTTGAAATTCTTCGCGTTCAACTGGGCTCTTATGGTCCCGCTGTTCATCGTGGCGGTGGCGTTGTGGACCCACGCCCCGTGGCCCGTGCTGCTGCTGGCGACCGTGGTCGTCGTCGGCGAGCATCTGTCGAACCAGGCCTATCAGTACGCCCTCATCGACACACGCTACGCGCCCCTGCTGGTGATCGTCGCCCTGAAGAACGCGGCGCTGGCGGCCCTGGCGTTGGGCGTGGCCCTGTTCATGCGGGACGCCTTCGACCTGAGCTTCGTCATCACGGCCTGGGCCATCGGCGCCGTCGCCTGCACCCTGATGCTGGCCGCCGGCTTCCTGCGCATCCGCAATGCGGCCCCGAAGACGACGGCCTTCAATCTGAAGACGGACATCCTGGGTCAGCACCGCGCCTCCATGACCCATTTCCTGATCGGCCTGATCGCCATCCTGGTGCTGCAGTTCGACCGTCTGGCGGTCGGGGGCCTGCTGTCGCTGGAACAGACCGGGGTCTATTTCCGCCACGCGCTGCTGATCTCGCTGGCCTATCAGCTGTTCAGCATCGCCTCCTTCAACCGCATCACGCCGACCGTCTTCGCCGCCGCCAAGACCGAGTCCAATAGGACCCTGATCCGCATCGTTCTGAAGGAGTACGCCCGCACCCTGATCGGCGCGCCCCTGCTGTTCGCGGGACTGTGGGCCGCCGACCGGCTCACGGGCGGCGTCTGGACGGCGCGCTTCCATATCGAACTGGGTCTTGTGGCTGTCATGTTGCTGGGCTTCATGCTGCGCGGCGCGGCCGACTTCCCGGCCATGATCATGAACGCCAAACACCTGGAGAAGCTGGTGCTGCACCGTCAGGCCATCGCCTTCGCGATCGGCGGCGCCCTGCTGGTGGGCCTGACCCACCTGTGGGGCCTGTGGGGGGCGGCGGCGGCCATGGTCGCGACCAGCGCCCTGTACGCGACCCTGAACTGGATCGCCCTGCGCCGGCTGCCCGACCTGCAGGCCCCGGCGGGCGCCGCATGAAGATTCTGATCACCGGTTCAAGCGGTTTCGTCGGCAAGGCCCTGCTGGAGCGGCTCGTCGCCGAGGGGCACGAGGTTCGCGGCCTGTCGCGCGGCGACCGGCCGATGTCGCTGAAGGGCGACCTGATGGATCCGGCCTCGCTAGCCGCCGCCCTGGAGGCCTTCCGCCCCGAGGTGGTGTTCAACCTGGCGGCCGAGACGGACCTGAAGGGCCCGCCCAAGAACGGCTATCGCGCCAACACCGACGGCGTGACCCATCTGATCGAGGCCGTCGCGGCGGCGCCGTTCGTCCAGCGCGTGATCTGGATGTCGTCGCAGCTGGTGCATCGTCCGGGGAACACGCCGACCTCTGACACGGACTACGATCCGATCGGCGGCTACGGCGAGTCCAAGGCCGAGGGCGAGCGCCGCGTGCGCGCCGCCGACGGCGCGGGCCGCACCTGGGTGATCACCCGCTCGACCACCATCTGGGGGCCGGGCATGAGCCCCTATTACACCGGCATGTTCCGGCTGATCCGGCGCGGCCTGTACTTCCACGTCGGGGGACGGCCGCTGCGGAAGTCCTATTCCTACATCGATAATCTGACGGCCCAGCTGGCGACCTTGGCCACGGCGTCGGCTGACGCGGTCCATCGCCGCACCTTCTATCTGGCCGACAGCGAGCCGGTGGAGCTGCGGGCCTGGGCCGACGGCTTCGCCGAGGCCTTCGGCAAACGCATCTTCACCCTGCCCCTCCCTGTCGCCCGGGTGATGGCGATGGTAGGCGACGGGGCGTCCCGCCTCGGCCTCCCCGCGCCGCTGACCACCGCCCGATTGAAGAACATGCTGACCGAATACCTCTACGACACCGCCCCGATCGAGGGCGTCCACGGCGTGACGACCGTTTCCAACGCCGAAGGCGTGCGCCGCACCGCCGAGTGGTTCCTGCGCGGAGACGCGGCGTGAACCACGTTCTGATTTTCGCGATCTTCCGCACCGAAGCCTGGTGGGCCCATGTCGGGCGACATCTGGGCGTCGACCGGGTCACGGTCCTGACCGACACGCGTGGACGCGGCGACCGCTCGGTCACCGATGACTTCTACGCCGCCTATCGCCGCTTCCTGAAGGCGGACGTCCACGAGTCGGACCTGGTCGACAGGGATGAGGTTCGGGACGCCATCGCCCGCTGCCGGGTGCTGCGCTGGCTTCCCGAACGCCAGGCCACGGCCATGGTCCTGGGCATGGCGCAGGCCATGGACCAGGCGCTGGCGGCGCTGGCGCCGGACTCCATCGTCAGCCTGCCCATCGACAGCTACGTCACCGACATGCTGGAACGGCGCGCCCGCGCGCGCGGCATCCCCTATTTCGAACTGACCGCGGGCACCCTGCCGGGGCTGAGCATGCTGCTGCATCGCGGCGCGCTGGTCACCACCGAGGGCGCGCCGGACGAGGAGGAGGTCGCGGCGCGATCCGCGGAAATCTCCAACCCGGAGTTCGCGCCGATCTATGTGCAGAACGCCCGCACCTTCACCCGCGCCAAATTCCATCGGGTCCAGGCCTATTTCCAGCTTCGCGCGTGGGCCTTCAACCTGCTGGCCCGGGCGGCGCGCGACCCGCTGAATCTGCGCGCGCTCGATAGCCAGACCTGGCTGGGTCACAAGGCCCGAGCCTCGGATGTGCGCGTCCTGTCGATGATCGACCACGACTGGCAGGAAAGACTGGCGGCCTTCCCCCGGGAGCGCCGCGTCCTGTTCGGGCTGCAGATGTTCCCCGAAGCGTCCATCGACTACTGGATCGATGACCTGCGGCTGATCCGGCAGGAGGACATGTTGCTGGAACTGGCGCGGCGTCTGTCGGACGCCGGCTTCCAGATCGTGGTCAAGGATCACCCGCTTCAGTTCGGCTTCCGCCAGACGGCGCTGCTCGAGGCGCTGCAGGCGATCCCGAACGTGGTGCTCGTCCCCTACGAGGTCACCGGCAACGCGATGCTGGCCCAGTGCGGCGTCAGCGTGACGGCGACCGGCACCCTGGGCCTGCAGGCGGCCCTGCTCGGCAACACCTCCATCGCGGGGCAGGCCTACTACGTCGTCGAGGACGATTTCGTCGTCCTGCGGACGTGGGAGGATCTGGCGACCGTGCCGGACCGGCTGCTCAACGATGCGCCGATGGACTCCGTCGAGGCCCGGCGCGCGCGGATCATCCGCCACGTCCTGAAGGGCAGTTTCGACGGGCCGTTCATGTCCCTGTTCGGCTTCAAGGCGGATGCGCCGAACGACGAGGTGACGCAGATGGGCCGCGAACTCGGACGCCGCATGCGTCTGGTCGGCCCGGAGGGCGAGGACTGGCACGGCAAGGTCGGCGCCGCCCGCGTCGGCGGCCATGCCGGCTCGCCGCTCGGCGGCCCGGAAGGCCGGTTGTGAACTTGACCCGCGACTGCGGCATTGGTTAGAGCCTGAGCGGCTCCAGCGCATTTCGCGCCGGGCCCCGAACTCCCGGGAGGATCGATAGATGGCCGGTAATGACTATCTGATCGTCGAGCCTTCCCCGACGATCATCCCGCTGCCGGAGCAGACCTGGAGCCCGGCTCTGGTCGACTATTCCGTCCACCCCGCCTATCGCGATCTGGTCGCGCGTCCGAGCGCGCGCGATCGCGCCGCGGGGCTGGCGATCTTCTTGAAAAGCATGGCCGTTCTGCTGGTCAAGCGGCTGGTCCGCTACGAAATGATCCCGAACGACGTGCGCTCCGACGCCACCGCCGGCGGGCGGCTGAAGATGGTCGGACATGCGCTGGGCAATATGGTCAGCCGCCCCCGCGAGCGCGCGGTCCGCGTTCAGCAGGCCGATCAGACCACGGGCCGCCTGGGCCGTGACGGCATCCATGTGGTGTCCGTGCCGGACGCCGACTTCCAGGCCCTCGCCGCCGCCGCCGAGCCCCAGTTCGACGAACTGAACCGCCGCCGTGCACAGGGCGCCGCCGGCAAGCGCGCCTTCGACGACTCGCGCGGTCGCACGACCCGCAAGGAACAGCAGGCGCTGTTCGAGGTGATCGAGCGGGTCCTGAAGGACGCCGGGGTCATGGACGTGGCCTCGGCCTACATGCAGCGGCCGGGCCGGGTGATCGACGTCAATCCCCAGATCAACGACACCAGCGACACCTTCTGGAAGGACATCTTCCCGGACACGCCGCCGTCCGATCTGCCCGGCGCGGCCTACTGCCACCGCGACGCCTCGGGGGGCGACCTCAAGGCGATCATCTACATGACCGACGTGGAACCCCGGAACGGGCCGTTCAGCTATGTCGTGGGATCACACCGGATGCATATCCCGCGTCTGGACGACCTGATCTGCGAGGCGAACGATTCCAACGGCCTGGCCGGCACCGACGCCCGCTCGCGCGCGCGCTTCGCCGCCCTGCCGGGGAAGTTCATGCAGAAGGGCAGCTTCGGCAACGACCTGCTGCCGACCGCGCCGCTGGCCCAGGACATCGCCCGCGGCCTCTGGGCGATCAGCGCGCGAAAGGGCTCGATCGTCCTGTTCGACACCAAGGGCATCCACCGTGGCGGCATGGTGGAAAGCGGCGAACGGCGGGTAATCACGTGCGTCATCGGCTGAGGCCGGACACCCTGCCGGGGTCCGGATTGCGAGGGACGCAATGAAATTCCATCCCGCCGCGCTGATGCTGATGGTCTGGTCCATCTGCATCGCGCTGTTCTACATCCTGCCCTTCCAGTTGGAGAGCCGGACGATCTCGCTGTACGGCGTGATGGTCCTGCTGGTCTTCATCGCGGTCTATTGCGTGGGCGCGGCCAGCGCTTCGGGGCGACTGCCCCAGCGCCCGATGGACCCGCACGTGACGGTCGATTTCCGGATGACCGACCGCATCCTGATCGCCGCCACGGTGATCGCGCTGGCCGCCTCGGTCATGGATGTGCAGGGGCGCAACCTGTTCAACCTGATCGATTCCTACCAGGTGCGGTCGGACCGGGCGAGCGGCCTGCTGAACGCCGCGGAATCGGAAAGCTCCATCTGGTTCCAGATCGCCTTCCTGACCTCGCCCGCGGCCTATGTGTACCTGATCCGTGAAATCGCCTTCCGGCCGCGCCCGATCCTGTGGCGCGCGGCCGTGTTCGGCCTGGGGCCGATCCTGATGGTCTCCCTGGCGTCCGGCGGGCGCAATCCGATCTTCTACGCCTTCCTGTGCGCCGGCCTGTCCTACCTCCTGCGCGGGCACATCTTCGCCGACCGCCTGGCCGCCGACGGCGCCAGGAAGCGTCCGAAGCGGCGGCCGATCTTCAAGCTCAACATGCCCGCCCGCGTGCTGATCGGCGTGCTGGTCGGCTGCATGGGCATCTATTTCGCGCGGGTCTTCATCGTCCGCGCAGACGTGGTCGGCGGCATCGACGCCATGTTCGGCATCGCCAGCTCATCCTGGGGCGTGAATTTCAACGGCCCGTTCGCTGACCTCTACTTCACCCTGCTGGGGCCGGACCTGACCTATCTGGTGTTCGTCTTCGTCTGGTACGTGGTGCAGGGCTTCGTGATGGCCAACACCATCTTCACCAACTACGACGGGCCGATGATGTGGAGCGCCTACGGCATCGACATCTCCTCGGCGGTCGTCCGGCGCCTGGACAGCGAGTTCCTGGCCACCGGCTTCGGCCACCTTCTGGGGCTGAACACCTACGGTTTCCTGCCGTCGGCCTTCGGGTCGCTGTACGTCGACTTCAAATTCCTAGGCCTGCTGCCGTGCTTCCTCTGGGGCTGGCTGTCCGGGATCACCTACAAGAAGGTCAAGCAGGGCCGCGATCCGCGATGGCTTCTGGCCGCGCCGATCGTGGTCATCGGCATCCTGCTGAGCGTCATCAACACGCCGATCGGATTCTCGAACGGCCTCATCACCCACCTCTGGCTCGTGACCGCCTTCATGTCCGCCCGCGTGATGCGCTGGCGGCCCGCACCGGCCCCCGCAGAGGCCGCCGGTGGCTGACGCTTCCGGTCGCCGGATCCTGATCACGGGAGGGAACGGCTTCCTCGGCCGGGCCATGGCGGACGACTTCGCCGCGCGCGGCTTCATTGTGCGCGTGGCCGTGCGCGATCCGGGAACGTGGTCCGGCGCCGCCGAGGCGGTCGGGGTCGGCGACCTGGCCGGTGCGGTGGACTGGTCCGCCGCGCTGCAGGGGATCGATTGCGTGATCCATACGGCCGGGCGGGCGCACCAGCGCAAGGCCGCGGACGCCGCCGAGCACGCCGTCCTCACGCGTATCAACGTCGATGCGACCCTCGACCTGGCGCGCCAGGCGGCGCAAGCGGGCGTCCGGCGGCTGATCTTCATCTCGTCGGCGCATGTGAACGGGGTCGAGACGACCGGCAGAGGCTTCCGGGCCGACGATCCGCCCAACCCCGCGGGTCCCTACGCCCAGTCCAAGCTCGAGGCCGAGACCGGCCTGCGCCGGATCGCCGACGAGACCGGGCTGGACGTGGTCGTCATCCGTCCGCCGCTGATCATCGGCGCGGGGGTGAAGGGCAATCTGGCCAGTCTTTACGGCGCGATCCGGCGCGGCCTGCCGCTGCCGTTCGCCAACCTGGTCGACAACCGGCGCGACCTCGTCTCGCGGGAGACCCTGAGCGATCTGGCGGCGGTGTGCGTCAGCCACCCGTCGGCCCCGGGCGCGGTCTTCATGGTCAGCGACGGCGCCCCGCTGTCGACCCGGGCGCTGGTCGAGCGGATGGCCGCCGAAACGGGCGCGCGCCCGCAGCTGATCCCCGTTCCCCCGGCGATGCTCCGCGCCCTGCTCGCGCTCGTGGGCCGGTCCCGCATGGCGGGCCAGCTGACCGGGGACCTCGAGATCGACATCCGGCCGACGTGCGACCGTCTGGGCTGGCGTCCCCCCACCTCCCCGCCGATCGGAGCGGTCCATTGAGCGTCTTCATCATAGCCGAAGCCGGCGTGAACCATAACGGCGACGCCGACCGCGCCCTGGCCATGGTCGACGCCGCGAAGGCGGCGGGCGCGGACGCGGTCAAGTTCCAGACCTTCTCGGCCGACAAGCTGGCCGCGCCGGGTGCCGAGAAGGCCGACTACCAGAAGCGGGAGACCGGCGAAGGCAATCAGCACGACATGCTGAAGGCGCTGGAGATGTCGGACGACCTGCATCACCGCCTGATCGCCCGCTGCGCCGAGGTCGGCATCGAGTTCATGTCGACGCCCTTCGACGAGGAGGCCGCCGACTTCCTGGTCGCCTCGGGAATGGCGCGGATCAAGGTCCCGTCCGGCGAGATCGTGAACCACCCCTTCCTGCGCCATCTGGCGGCGAAGGACCGGCCCCTGATCGTCTCCACCGGCATGGCCACGATGGAGGAGATCACCGACGCCGTCGCCGTCATCGCCGAGACCCGCGCGAAACACGGCCTGACCACGCCGCTGGATCAGGTGCTGACCATCCTGCACTGCACGTCCAACTACCCGGCGGCGCCGTCCGATGTGAACCTGCGCGCCATGCGCACCATCGGCGAGGTCACCGGCCTGCCCGTCGGCTATTCGGATCATACCCTGGGCCTGGCGGTCTCGACCGCCGCCGTGGCGCTGGGTGCGACGGTGATCGAGAAGCATTTCACCCTCGACGTGACCCTGCCCGGCCCCGACCACCGCGCCTCCCTGACCGTTCAGCAGCTGACCGATCTGGTCGGCCAGATCCGCGATGTGGAGCAGGCGCTGGGCTCGTCGGTGAAGGCGCCGACGGCGGCCGAACTGCCCGTTCGCGCCGTGGCCCGCCGCTCGGTCATGGCCCGCACCGCCCTGCCCGCCGGCCACGTGCTGACCGAGGCCGACCTGATCCTGCTGCGTCCCGCCTCGGGCATCGCACCGCGCTTCTTCCACACCCTGCCCGGCCGCGCGCTGCAGGCGGATGTCGAGGCGGGCCAGCCCCTGACCTGGGACCTGCTATCCGGCGAGGCGATGATCTGACCATGCGGCGCGTTTGCTACATCAGCGGCACCCGGGCCGACTTCGGCCTGATGCGCTCGACGCTGCTGATCCTGCGCGACCATCTGGAGCTGGACCTGGCGGTGATCGCCACCGGCATGCACCTGTCCCCCGCCTACGGGCATACGGTGGACGAGATCGAGGCCGCGGGCCTGCGCCTGGCCGCCCGCGTGCCGGTGCCGCTGGAGCCCGCGACAGGCGCCACCATGGCCCGCAACCTGGGAACCATGGTCGCTGCCTTCACCGATGTGCTGGAAAGCGAGCGGCCCGATGCGGTTCTGTTGCTGGGCGACCGGGGCGAGATGCTGGCCGGGGCGCTGGCGGCCATCCATCTGAACATCCCCGTCGCCCATATCCACGGCGGCGAGCGGTCGGGCACGGTGGACGAGCCTGTGCGCCACGCCATCTCCAAGCTCAGCCACCTGCATTTCGCCGCCACGCGCGAAGCCGCCGACCGGCTGGTGCGGATGGGCGAGAACGCCGCCAACGTCCATGTCACCGGCGCACCCGGCCTGGACGGCCTGACCGACGCCGAACTGCCCGACCAGACCGAGGTGATGCGCCTGCACGGCCTCGATCCCGAGCGCCCGTTCGCCCTGATGGTCTATCACCCCGTGCTGCAGGAGGCCGCGACCGCCGCGGACGACGCGCGCCGCATCCTGAAAAGCCTGACCGACGCGGGCCTGCAGGTCCTGGCCCTGATGCCCAACGCCGACGCGGGCAGCGACGGCGTCCGCGCCGTCCTGACCGAAGCCAAGGGCGCGCAGGACATCACCGTGCGCACCCATCTGGCCCGCCCGGCCTTCGTCGCCGCCATGGCGCACGCCGACCTGATGATCGGCAACTCCAGCGCCGGGATCATCGAGGCCGCCAGCTTCGGCACGCCGGTGCTGAACGTCGGCCCGCGCCAGAACCTGCGTGAGCGCAACGCCAATGTGCTGGATGTCGAGGCGACCGAGGCGGCCCTGGCCGCCGGGATCGCCGATCTGCTGGCGCAAGGCCGCCGGGCGCCGCAGAACGTCTATGGCGACGGTCGCGCCGGACCGCGCATCGCCAACCTGCTGGCCTCCGTCCCCCTGGACGCGGCCCTGCTGATGAAGGTCAACGGGTACTGAGATGATCCATCTGATCGGCGCAGGCGGGCATGCGAAGGTGGTGCTGGACGCCCTGCTGGAAGGCGGGACGGATTTGTCCGGCGTCGCCGTCCGCGCCGACGCTCCCGCGCCCGACCTGCTGGGCCTGCCGGTCGCCACGCCCGCGATCGCACCCCCGGCGGGCCAGCCCTTCCACGTGGCCATCGGCGCCGCCGCCGTTCGCGAACGCCTGCAGGGTGAAGCCGAAGCGGCGGGTGGATCGGCCCTGACCGTTCTCCACCCCGCCGCCTCAATCTCCCGCTTCGCCACGATCGCCGAGGGCGGCTTCGTCGCCGCCGGCGCCGTCGTCGGGCCGGTCGCGGTGGTGGGGCGCGGCGTCATCATCAATCACGGCGCCGTCGTCGACCATGACTGCGCCGTCGGCGACTTCTGCCACCTGGCCCCCAACGCCACCCTCGGCGGCGGCGTCAGGGTCGGCGCGCGCTGCCTGATCGGCGCCGGCGCGGTCGTCCTGCCCGGCATGACCATCGGCGATGACGTGACTATCGGCGCCGGCGCGGTCGTGACCCGCGACGTGGCCTCCGCCCAGACCTGGACCGGCGTCCCCGCCGCCCCGAAAGGCTCCTGAATGACCGAGATCGACGCCTTCAGCGCCGCCCGGACCGCCACCATTCGCGATGCGATGGCGACCATCAACGCGTCCGGCATGCAGATGCTGCTGCTGGTGGACGCCGACGGCCGCTTCCAGCGCACCGTCACCGACGGCGACCTGCGCCGTCTGCTGCTGGCGGGCTCCGAGATGGGCGACACGCTTGAGGCGCTGCCGGACCTGACCTCGGTCACCGCGCCGGAAGAGGTCAGCCGCAAGGCCGCCCTGGCCCTGATGGACGCCAACGAGATCAACCACCTGCCCCTGATCGACGGCGAAGGCCGGGTCGTCCGCGTGCTGAACCGCCGCGACATCGGCGCGCCCATCCTGCTGTCGACGCCGCACATGGGCGAGGCCGAGCTGCATTTCGTGGAAGAGGCCTTCCGCACCAACTGGATCGCCCCCCTGGGTCCGAACGTCGACGCCTTCGAGCGCGAGATGGCGGCCCAGACCGGGATGGCGCACGCCGCCGCCCTGTCGTCGGGCACCGCCGCCATCCACCTGGCGGTCCGCATGCTGGGGGTGAAGCCCGGCGACCGGGTCTTCTGTTCGACCCTGACCTTCGCGGCCTCGGCCAACCCCATCGTCTATGAGGGCGGCGAGCCGGTCTTCATCGACAGCGAGCCCGACAGCTGGAACATGTCGCCGATCGCGCTGGAGCGGGCCTTCGACGCGGCCAAGGCCGAGGGCTGGATGCCCAAGGCGGTGATCGTCGTGAACCTGTACGGCCAGAGCGCCGACATGGACCCGATCCTGGCGCTGTGTAACCGCTACGGCGTGCCGATGATCGAGGACGCCGCCGAAAGCCTGGGCGCGACCTACAAGGGCAAGGCCTCGGGCTCCTTCGGCCTGATGGGCGTCTTCTCGTTCAACGGCAACAAGATCATCACCACCTCGGGCGGCGGCATGCTGCTGTCCGACGACGAGGACCTGATCAAACAGGCCCGCTTCCTGGCCACCCAGGCGCGCGATCCGGCGCCGCACTACCAGCACAGCCAGATCGGCTTCAACTACCGCATGTCCAACATCCTGGCCGGCGTCGGCCGGGGGCAGCTTCAGGTGCTGGGCGACCGGGTGGCCTCACGCCGCGCGGTCCATGACGCCTACCGCGAGGGCCTGTCGAACATCGCCGGCCTGATCTGGCAGCCGGAACCGGAGTGGAGCGTCTCCAACCGCTGGCTCTCGGCCCTGACCCTGGATCCGGACGCGACGGGCGTCACCGCGCCCGAGCTCATCCGGCGGCTGGCCGACGAGATGATCGAGGCCCGACCGGTCTGGAAGCCGATGCACCAGCAACCCGTCTTCGCCCATTGCCGCCACTTCGCCCACGGCAACGAGGCGGTCTCGGACCAGATCTTCGAACACGGCGTCTGCATGCCCTCGGGCTCGAACATGACCCGGGCCGAGATCGACCGGATCATCGACGCCGTGCGCGGCATCATGAAGGTCCGGTGATCCCGTGAAACGCGCGTTCGATTTCGTCCTGGCGGGCGGCGCCCTGGTCGCCCTGTCGCCGGTTCTGCTGGCCACCGCCGTGGCCGTGCGGGTGACATCGCGAGGCCCCGCCATCTATTGGTCCGACCGGGTCGGGCGGGACAACAAGCTGTTCCGGATGCCCAAATTCCGCTCGATGCGGATCGAGACCCCGGCGGTCGCCACCCATCTGCTGACCGACACCTCGGCCTGGCTGACGCCCATCGGCGGCTTCCTGAGGAAGAGCAGCCTGGATGAGCTGCCGCAGCTGTGGAGCATCGTGGTCGGCGACATGTCGATCGTCGGCCCCCGCCCGGCGTTGTTCAACCAGGACGACCTGATCGGCCTGCGCACCGAACAGGGCGTCCACAAGCTGCGTCCCGGCCTGACCGGCTGGGCCCAGGTCAACGGACGCGACGAACTGCCCATTCCGGACAAGGTCCGGCTCGACGCCGAGTATCTGAACAACCGCTCGTTCGCGATGGATCTGAAGACCATCTGGATGACGGTCGGCAAGGTGCTGCGCGCCCGCGACATCTCGCACTAGGCCCTCCCCCTGTGGGGAGAGGGATCAGGCCCGCTTGATCGGCACGACCTCGGCCAGGGCCCGGTCGTCGCCGACGGTGCGGACGCGGGCCAGAATCTCGAAGATCAGGGCGCGGGCGTCGGAGTTGTCGCCCTGGCGCGCCACCTGCTCCAGCTTCTGGACCATGCGCTCGGTCATCCGCGCGCCCTCGATGCGGTCGGTGACGCGCATCAGGCTTTGGCCGCACATCTCGGCGACCTCGCTGGAATCGACCAGTTCCTCGAACAGCTTCTCGCCGGGGCGCAGTCCGGTGACCTCGATCTCGATGTCCTTGCCCGGGATCTTGCCGTACAGGCCGATCAGCTGGCGGGCCAGGTCGATGATCTTCACCGGCTTGCCCATGTCGAGCACGAAGACTCCCAGCGGGGCGTCCGGCTGGCCGGCCGAATGGGCCGTGGCGTGCAGCACCAGCTGGACCGCCTCGGGGATGGTCATGAAATAGCGTTCGATGTCCGGGTGCGTCAGCGTGACCGGCCCGCCGCGCTCGATCTGCGCCCGGAAGGTCGGCACGACGGAACCCGCCGAACCCAGAACATTGCCGAAGCGCACGACGCTGAAGCGGGTGGTCCCGCCGTCGCCGGTCTGCTGGGCGCGGACCACGGCCTCCGCCAGACGCTTGGTGGCGCCCATGACGTTCGGCGGATCCACGGCCTTGTCGGTCGAGATGAAGACCATGTGCTTCACGTCGGCCGCGTTGGCGGCCTCGGCGACGTTCCAGGTGCCGACGACGTTCGTCAGCACGCTTTCACACGGATGCCGCTCCATCAGCGGCACATGCTTCAGGGCCGCGGCATGGAAGACGATGTCCGGGCGCTCGGCGGCGAAGGCCTCGTTCAGCAGGGCTTTGTTGCGCACGTCGTACAGATATTCGCGGCGCGACAGGGTCGGCCAGCGATGCTCGATCTCCTGGTCGATCCGGAACAGGCTGAATTCCGAGTTGTCGAGCAGCACCAGATGGCCGCAGCCGAGGCTGGCGACCTGACGGCAGATCTCCGACCCGATCGAGCCGCCGGCGCCGGTGACCAGCACGCGCTTGCCCGCGACCAGGGCCCGCAGCGGGCCGTCGGCCAGACGCACCGGCGGACGGGCCAGCAGCTCCTCCAGCTCGAATTTGCGCATGACCGGCTCGTCGGCCTTGCCGCCCATCTCGACCAGGCTGGGCGCGCGCAGCAGGTGCACGCCGCGGGTCCGCAGCTGACCCAGCCGCTCGACGCCGAAGTCCACCGGGGTCAGGGAATCGTCCAAGAAGACGATCGCCCCCTCTATGGCGTGATCGGTCAGATCCTCCAGGATCTCGAAGGCCGCCGTGGCGTTGGACAGCACCGGCACGCCGCGCAGCTCGCGCGTCGCGGCTCCGCGGGTGTCGGTCACGATGCCCGCCGGGCGATAGGCCTCGCCGCTGCGGGCCAGTTCGCGCAGGAAGGTCTCGACGCGGTCCATGGCGCCGACCACGATCAGCGGCTTGCGCTCGTCGCTGGCTCCGACGAACGGCGCGATGGCGCGCAGGGCTTCCTTGTCGTGCAGGATCCGGCGCAGCAGGACCAGCGCCAGCGTCAGCCCGATGTCAAGAACCGGCACGATCAGCAGGGTGGAGCGAGGCAGCGACGCGCCCCGCTCAAGGAAGAAGCTGAACACCAGGAAGACCGCCGCCGACAGCAGGGAGGTGCGCACGATCGGACCGACGTCGACGATCGAGACGTAGCGCCACAGCGCCCGGTCGGTGCGGAAGAATAGGTCCAGGGCGAAGCCCAAGGCCGCGAACACAAGGGCGAAGACCCAGGCGTCCTGCGTCGCGTTCAGGATCGCATCCGGGGTCAGCCCGTTTCCGGACGCCACCAGATACCCGCCGATCATCGCGACGACCCGAACCCCGGCGCGCGCCGCGACCTTCAGGCCACGGATCAATAGTGCGTTGCTGTTACCCAAGTTAGTCCTGCCCGACAGGCTTCGTCCGAACCGTGGAGATAGCAGAGTAATATTGTCTGGCCATCTCAGTATGGTGACGAATCTCCGCCGCCCTCCACTTTGGCGTTCAAAAATCCGGGAACGTCCGACAGAATCGCGTCAAACGCCCGCCCCGAGGCGCTGCAATGGTCGCCTACCGGAAAAGTTCCGGCCTTCTAGACGCTTATTTGGGCCCTGTCACCCTGATGTCACGCCTCGCCGGTAGGCCGCCCATCAAGAGTATTTGCTGATGTGAAAGCTTTGGAGAAAGCGCGATTTCTTCAAATCGTTCTAACGTCCGCGGACTGCATTGACGGCGGCGGTTGAAACCGGTCCGAGACGGCGGCGCATTCTGTCTCTAGAAGCTGATCCGGTCGCGACTTGCGCGGGGGAATGATGAATATCTATCCGGTGATCATGTGCGGCGGGGCCGGTTCGCGCCTTTGGCCCGCCTCGCGTCCCGGACGGCCCAAGCAGTTCCTGCCCCTGACGGGCGCGCGGTCACTGTTCCAGGAAACCGTCCTGCGGGTCGCGCCCCTCGCCGCCGACGGCGACGTGGTGGTGGTCGCGGGCCTGGGGCATGCCGACGCCATCGCCGGCGAACTGGCCGCCATCGGCGTCGAGGCCACCATCCTGCTGGAGCCCGAGGCGCGCGATTCGGGACCGGCGATGGCCGCCGCCGCCGCCTTCGTCCAGCGGCGCGACCCGGACGGCGTCGCCGCCATCATCGCCTCGGACCACCACATCCCCGATGCGGAAGCCTTCCGCGCCGCCGTCCGCACCGCCGCTGAAGAAGCCGCCCGCGGCCGTATCGTCACCCTGGGCGTCACCCCGACCTGGCCCTCCCCGGCCTACGGCTACATCAGTCCCCAGGGCGCCGGCCTGTCGCCGGTGAAGCGTTTCGTTGAGAAGCCAGACGCCGCCACCGCCGCCCGCTATCTGGCTGACGGCTTCCTGTGGAACAGCGGCAATTTCATCGTCTCGGGCGCCGCCCTGATGGACGAGTTGACCCGCCATGCGCCCGAGATCGCGGAGGCCGCCCGCAACGCCCTGCCCGCCGACCTGACCGGGCCCCTGATCCGCCTGACCGACGCCTTCCGCACCGCCCCGCGCATCTCCATCGACTATGCGGTGATGGAGAAGAGCGACCGCACCTCCGTCCTGCCCGTCGGCTTCGAATGGTCCGACGTGGGCGCCTGGGATTCGGTGCTGGCGACCGGCGCGGGCCACACGGGACTGCACATCGGCGTCGACAGCGACAACGTCCTTGTCCGCGCCGCCGACGGCATGGTGGTGGCCACCCTGGGCGTGTCCAACATCGCGGTCATCGCCGAGAACGACGCCGTGCTGGTCTGCGACCTGTCGCGGGCGCAGGACGTCAAGGCCGTGGTCGACAGGGTCAAGGCCGAGGCCCCGCGCCACGCCGACGTGCCCGAGACGGCCGACCCTGCGCCCTACCGGCGGTTCGGCGACTGGATGCGCGCCGCGGCCCTGCCGCTGTGGGCGACGCTCGGGACGCATGCAGACGGAGCCTTCGTCGAGACCCTGACGCTGGAGGGCCGCGCGGTGGAGAGCCGCCGCCGCGCCCGCGTCCAGACGCGCCAGATCTATGTCTTCGCCCGCGCCGGCGCCCAGGGTTGGGCGGGGCCGTGGCGCGAGCGGGTCGAACGCGGACTGGAGCGCTTCCTGGCCGGCTACCTGCGCGCCGACGGCGCGGTGCGCAACGCCCTGAACACCGACGGTTCGGTGCTGGACGACGCCGCCCCGCAGTATGAGCAGGCTTTCGCCCTGCTGGCGCTGTCCGCCGTCCACGCCGCCGGGATCGAGACCGCGCGCTGCGAAGCCCAGGCGGGGATCATGCTGGACCGGCTTCTGGCCGAGCGCCTGCCCGGCGGCGGCTGGCGCGAGACCGGCGACCATCCCTTCCAGGCCAACGCCAACATGCACCTGTTCGAGGCGGCCCAGGCCTGGGCCGCGCGCGGCGTCGATCCGCGCTGGGACGCGATCGCCGATTCCCTGGCCGAACTGGCCCTGACCCGCTTCATCGACGCCGACGGCGGCTTCCTGCGCGAGTTCTACGACGCTGACTGGCGCCCGGCGCCGGGCGAGGACGGCCGTCTGGTCGAGCCCGGCCACCAGTTCGAATGGAGCTGGCTGCTGTCGCGGCACGCCCTCGCCCGGGGCGACGCCCGCGCCATGGCGGCGGCGAAGCGCCTTTACATGCACGGCCTGCGCGGGGTCGATCCGCGCCGGGGCGTCGCCGTCGACGAGCTGGACGACAGCCTGTCGGTGCGCAGCGCCCGCGCCCGCCTGTGGCCCCAGACCGAGTGGCTGCGCGCCGCCCTGGCCATGGCCGAGCTGACCGAGGGCTCCGAGCGCGAGCAGCGGCTGGCCGAGGCGCGCAAGGCGGCGGCGGGCCTGGCCCTCTACCTGCGGCCCAACGGCGCCTGGCGCGACAAGCTGGAGGCGTCCGGCGCCTTCGTGGACGAGCCGGCCCCCGCCAGTTCGCTCTATCATATCGTCGGAGCCTTCGATCAGGTCTGCGTCGCCGCCGCGGCCGGCCTCATTACGGACGCGCCGACCGGATTGAACTAAAGCTCCTGTTCCACGTTTGAGGCGGGCCGCGGGGGCGGCCCTTCATCCCCTGTTCAGCCGCCAGCGCCTCTCCTGTAGAGACGCCGCCGCACCACGAGACCGATGTGATCGACCTCCACTGCCATATCCTGCCGGGCATCGACGATGGCGCGCCGGACCTGGAAACCTCGCTGGCGATGGCGCGGATCGCGGTGGCCGACGGCATCACCGTCACCGCCTGCACCCCGCACATGATGCCGGGCTATTATGAGAACACCTCGGACGGCGTCCGCGCCGCCGTGGTCGCGCTTCAGGCCGAACTGGACCAAGCCGGCGTCCCCCTGCGCCTGGTGACCGGCGCGGACGTGCATCTGGTGCCCGGCCTGGCGTCGGGCCTGCGCGACGGGTCCAAGCTGACGCTGGCCGACACCCGCTACTTCCTGTTCGAACCGCCACACAACACCGCCCCACCGCGCATGGCCGACGCCGTGTTCGACTGCATGGCCGCGGGCTTTCATCCGCTAATCACCCACCCCGAGCGCCTGCGCTGGATCGAGGAGCAGTATGACCTGATGGTCCAGCTGGCCCAGAGCGGCGCCTGGATGCAGATCACCGCCGGTTCGGTCACCGGCCGCTTCGGCAAACGCACCCAGTACTGGGCCGAGCGCATGCTGGACGAGGGCATCGTCCACATCCTGGCCACCGACGCTCACAACCTGCGCAGCCGTTCTCCGGTGCTTTCCGAGGCGGTCGAGGCCGTGTCGAAACGCCTCGGCGAACAGGCCGCGAAAGACATGGTGTTGACCCGACCCCTAGCGGTGCTGGAAAACGCTACGCCTGCTTCGGTCCCTCCGGCGGTCGGCGCCCCCCGTTCGGCCACCCGGCCGGGCTTCTTCAAACGGCTGTTCAAGGCCGCCTGATTTCAAGGTGACTGTCGCATGATGCGCGCCCTCCCGCTGGTCCTGATCGCCACGGCCTTCCTGCTCTCCGCCTGCGGCGGCCCCAAGATGGACGTCACCCAGATGACGGCGGCCCAGCCTACGCCCCAGCTGGGTATCGACCCCGATGCGGCGCCGCATACCGAGTATCGGATCGGCGTCGGCGACAAGCTGTCGATTCGCGTCTTCCAGGTGGCGGACCTGTCGTTCGATGAGCTGGTCGTCGATACGTCGGGCAATCTCCAGATGCCGCTGATCGGCGCTGTCCGCGCGGCGGATCGGACCTCCAGCGAGCTTTCGGCCGATATCGCCCAGAAGCTCAGCGCCCAGTATCTGCGCAACCCGCAGGTCACCGTCACGGTCACCGAGGCGGCCAGCCAGAAGATCACGGTCGACGGCGCCGTCACCAAGCCGGGCGTCTATGAGATGCGCGGCGCGACCTCCCTGCTGCAGGCGATCGCCATGGCCGAGGGTCCCAGCCGCGTGGCCGACCTGACCAAGGTCGCCGTGTTCCGCACGATCAACGGCCAGCGGACGGTCGCCCTGTTCGACCTGCAGGCGATCCGTCAGGGCCGCGCCGACGACCCCAACGTGCTGGGGGACGACATCGTCGTGGTCGACACCTCGCGCCTGAACTCGGCCCTGCGGGAAGTCGTGGGCGCCCTGCCGGCGCTGTCGATCTTCCGTCCGTTCTAAGGGCTGTTGGCGCGCCGCGCGCAAATCCTCGCCGTCGTCCTGGCCTCCGGGCTGGACGCGGCGGCCTGCGGCCATCCCGCGCCGGATACAGCCTTCGTCCAGGCCGGGCCCGAGGCGCGCCTTGAAGCGCTGAACGCCGTAGACGTCCGTGTCGCCGGAGTGGCCTGGACCCTCGCCCGGTCCAACGCCGATCTATGCCCCGTCACCCGCCCGCGCGCCGGTTGGACCCTGCAGTCCGCCGGCCAGTACGGCGGCGCGCTGCGGCCGACGGCCGAAGCCCGCTATGGCCTTGAGGGCGATCTGCCCGGCGTCCTCGCCGCGCCGCGGGGCAGCCCGGCGGCCGAAGCCGGCCTTTCGCCCGGCGACCTGATCCTGTCGGTCAACGGTCAGCCGCTGTCGCGAGGCGAGGGCGCGACGGAGTCCTATGAGGGTCTTCAGGCCAATGCGGCGACGCTGGACGCCGCCGCGGCGCGGGGGCCCGTGACCCTGCGGGTCCGCCGGGCGGGCGTCGAGCGCGAGGTCACCGTTCGCCCGGTCGACGCCTGCGCCTATCCCACCCAGGTCGAGGTGACCGGCACGCGCCGCAGCCGCGCCGACGGCCGCAACATCTTCATCTCCGACGGCATGGTCAGCGTCGCCGCCGACGACGACCAACTGGCCTTCGTCCTCGCGCACGAACTGGCCCATGCGGTCCTCGAGCATCGCACCCAGCCTGATGTGACCGGCGCGCGCGGCGCGTCCAACGGGGCCATCACCCTGCGCCGGGGCCTGTCGTTGAGCGCCGAGGCCGATGCCGACCGCCTGGGCCTGTTCCTGCTGGC
This sequence comes from Brevundimonas sp. EU05-FHT14B11, assembly GCF_058790835.1. NCBI lineage: Bacteria > Pseudomonadati > Pseudomonadota > Alphaproteobacteria > Caulobacterales > Caulobacteraceae > Brevundimonas > Brevundimonas sp. EU05-FHT14B11. Next base: position 857,968 of record NZ_JBYTCY010000001.1, on the reverse strand, counting down.
GCGGGCCGGCTTCGATCCGTATCTCGCGGTCGAATTCCTGACCCGGTTCGAGGCCGCCGACCGGGGCGCGCGCTACGCCCAGTTCAATTCCGGCGGAATCTATGAGTCCGCGCCGGCGCGGCGGCGGACGCTTCAGCCCGTCCTGGCCGACATCGCCGCGCGCAAGGCGGCGAACCGCGCCCTCATTCCCTGAGGCCGAGCCGGTTCCGCAGTTGCACGGCGGTCAGCAGACCCCAGCCCAAGGCGAAGCCGACCATGTCGGCGACCACATCCCAGACATCGGCGTCCCGTCCGACGGCGGGCAGGCCTTGGATCAGTTCGATCGCGATCCCGGCCCCCAGCATGATCCCGGCCGACCGGACCAGGCCGTTCCGGGGCCAGCCGCAGGCGGCCAGAACCGTCCAAGTCAGGAAGGCTACGGCATGGTTGGCCTTGTCCCACGGCAGCCCCCCTTCGATCGTCGCGGCGGGCCTGAAAGCGAACCACGCCACCGCCAACGAAAACGCGACCGTCCCGATACGGAACGTATCCCTCAGTACGGGGTTCGAGCTCGGGGACACGCGCCGCTTTCCGTGATTCGTCACTGTCATGGACCTGCGTTATCTGTCCTGCGGAGGGTTGATCCATGGCAACACGCATCAGCGACGCGCTCGACCACCGGCGGACGGCGGCTCGCGCCGCCGGACCGGCTGCATACTCTGGAAAGGGCGCGGGCCTCTATAGCGAAGTGGCTCCCCCGCCCGCCGTCCGATCGGCCTTCGGACAAGCCCGCGCCGCGCCCGATGATCCGCAACCGGCGCCGACGACCTGATCCTCGCGCCACGCTTGACCGACGGCGCCCTCCTCCGCGACATGACGCCGGAGGGCAGGTCCCGGACGCTCGAATTCGTGTGCGTGGTGTAGGGCTTTGCGGTATCAGCCCGATAGGTTTCTACAGGCGGCGACGGCCGTCATGATTTGCGGATGGCATTATGCTGGGCGACAATCACTTCGCTGACGATCGCAATGCGCGCTCCGGCCGCGCATCAGGTTTCGGCGAACCGGCTCTTGAAGACGGTCGCCAAGGCGCCTGGCATCAGGAAGTCGAGGATGCGCCCGTCTTCGATCTGGGGGCCTATTGGCGTCTGGCGCTCAAGCATCGCATCCTGATCATCAGCTGCTTCCTCGGGGCCCTGGCCGTCGGCGCCGCCCTGACCCTGCTGATGACGCCGATCTATACGGCCCAGGCCACCCTCCAGATCGATCGGGAGGCCGCGCGCATCTTCAACTCGACCGAAGACGTCAATCCGCGCGAAAGCATGGCGCAGGGGGAGGAGTTCTTCCAGACCCAGTACGGCCTGCTGCGCAGCCGCTCGCTGGCAGAGCGCGTCGTAGAGAGCCTCGGCCTGGCCAGCTCGGATCAGGCTCTGACCAACCTCGGCGTGGAGCCTCCGGCCCGCAACGGCTCGGCCGCCGCCCAGGCCGAACGCCGCCGCAACGCCGCCCTGGACTATGTGCAGGAAAACCTCAGCGTCACGCCGGTGCGCGGTTCGCGCCTGGTCGCCGTCGGCTTCGACAACCCCGATCCGGTCGTCGCGGCGCGGGTCGCCAACGGCTTCTCCGAGAACTTCATCCAGGCCAACCTGGACCGCAAATTCCAGTCGTCGGCCTATGCCCGCGAATTCCTGGAAGAGCGCATCGCCCAGACCAAGGGCCGCCTCGAGGAGGCCGAGCGACAGCTGGTCGCCTACGCCGCCAACCAGCAGATCATCAACGTCGGCGAACCGTCCGAAGGCGGCGCCGACTCCTCGGGCGGCGGCTCGCAGTCGCTCGCCTCGAACAACCTGGTGGCCCTGAACTCCTCCCTCGCCCAGGCCCGCGCCGCCCGCGTCGCCGCCGAGGAACGCTGGCGCTCGGCCCGCACCTCGGAAGTCATGACGCTGCCGGAAGTGCTGCAGAACCCCTCGATCCAGCGCCTGGGCGAGCAACGCGCCCAGCTCGAGGCCGAGTACCAGCAGAAGTCCAGCCTCTATCAGCCCGACTATCCGGAGATGGTCCGCCTGCGCGGCCAGATCACCGAGATCGACGGCCAGATCCAGACGCTGGCCGCCAACATCCGCTCCTCGATCCAGAGCCAGTATGTGGTCGCCGCCAATCAGGAGCGTTCGCTGCAGGGCCAAGTCAACGGCCTGAAGGGCGACGTGCTCGACCTGCGTGACCGCTCGATCCAGTACAACATCCTGCAACGCGAGCTGGATACGACCCGGACGCTCTACGAGGGCCTGCTGCAGCGCTACAAGGAAGTCGGCGTCACCGGCAACGTGACGTCCAACAACATCTCGATCGTCGACAACGCGACGCCGCCGGCCACGCCGTCCAAGCCGAACATGATGATCAATCTGGCGCTGGCCGCCCTGTTCGGTCTGGGCCTGGGCGTCGTCGCCGCCCTGGTGCTGGAAGCGCTGGACGAAACCCTGGCCACCCCGGACGACGTCGAGAAGAAGCTGGCCGTGCCGGTGCTCGGCGTGGTGCCGCTGCTCGACAAGGGCCAGACCACGGCGGCCGCCCTGGCCGACATCCGATCCGGTTTCTCCGAAGCCTACTACTCCCTCAGAACGGCGTTGCAGTTCTCGACGCCCGAGGGCGCGCCGGCCAGCCTGCTGGTGTCGTCCGCCCGCCCCGCCGAAGGCAAGTCGACCACGGCCTACGCCGTGGCGCTGAACCTGGCCCGTATCGGCAAGCGCGTGCTGCTGGTCGACGGCGACCTGCGCAATCCGTCGATGCACCGGCTCGTGGGCGTCGATAACGAGCGCGGGATGAGCAATGTGCTGTCGGGCTCGTCGGACCTGGCCTCCGTCGTCCAGCGCACGCGCCAGGACAATCTGTACTTCATTCCCTGCGGCCCGCTGCCGCCCAACCCCGCCGAGCTGTGGGGCGGCGACCGCCTGCGTCAGTTCCTCAACGACGCCCGCGACAAGTTCGATCACGTGGTCGTCGACGGCCCGCCGGTCCTCGGCTTCGCCGACTCGCCCCTGCTGGCGGCCGCGGTCGGCGGCGTCCTGTTCGTGCTGGAATCGAAAGGCACCCGTCGCGGTCAGGCCCGCGGCGCCCTGCGTCGCCTGAAGATGGGCCGCGCCCGTCTGCTCGGCGCCGTGCTGACCAAGTTCAACGCCAAGACCACCACCTACGGTGGGTACGACTACGCATACGACTACAATTACGGCGCCGAAGGCGAGCGCGGGACCAAGGGCAAGAAGGGCAAGCCCGCTTGAGGGATCAGGCGGACCTTTCCGCCGCCCCGGCGCGCAAGCGCGGCCGGGTAGCCGAAGCGGCCTCCTGGGTCCTGATCGCCGGCGGCGTTCTGCTGGGCTGGCAGGTCGTGATCCAGCCTTTGATCCAGCGCGCTCCAGCCGAGATCGCCCTTCGGCTGGCGCCCACGTCGCCCCTGGTCCTGCGCCGCGCCGCCGAGAGCGAGCTCGTCGCCGGGCAGGAAGGCTCCAATCCCGTTCGCTTCAGGCAGGCCGCCGACCTAGCGCGGGAAGCGCTGGCCCGGTCGCCCTTCGATGTGCGGGCGCTGCGCGTGGTCGGCCTGACCGAGGCCAAGGCCGGGCGCGAGGGCGTGGCTGACGACATCCTGACTCTCGCCGGCAACTGGAGCCTGCGCGATGACCCGTCCCACGCCTGGCTGGTCGAGCATCGCCTGAAGCAGGGCGATTACGCCTCCGCCTTCGCTCACGCCGACACCCTGGTGCGGCGCCGCGACGACATCCAGCCCCGGGTGTTCGAGCTGTTCACCGTCGCCGCCACGGTCGACACCGCCCGGGCCCTGCCGGAGGTGGCGGTGCTGCTGTCCGCGCGGCCGCCATGGCGCCAGGCCTATCTGGAAAGCCTGTTCGCGGACGCGCGCGGACTTCAGGTGGCGGTCAACCTCGCCGTCCTGCTGCAGGCCGGCAAGGCGCCACTGACCAATGACGAGTTGCGCCAGCTCTACTACCAGCTGGTGGAGAAGGGGCAGCTGGAAGCCGTGCGCGTCGTCCGTACACGCCTGAACCGCCCCCCGAGCCCGCCGCTCGTCAGCAACGGCGGCTTCGGCGACGCCTCGGCGCCGGAACCCTTCCAGTGGCGCCTCGCCCAGGACGCCGGGGTGATCGCCGAGATCGTGCCGGACGACGTCCGCCCCGCCGACCCGGCCCTACGCGTCGACTACGACGGCTATTCGGCCTCGAGAATCGCCGAACAGCTACTGTTCCTGGCGCCCGGCCGCTACCGTCTGTCGGCTGAATCCCGCGTCGAAGAAGGCGATCCGGCGGCCCGCCTCGCCCTGACCCTGACCTGCGCGCCCGGCGATCTGGGCATCCTTTCGGCGCCGGCGGCGGCGCCCGGCGCCCAGGTCTGGACCCCGTTCAGCACGACCTTCTCGGTGCCCTCGACCTGCACGGCCCAATGGCTGCGCCTCGAGACCCGTTCCGGCGACAAGCGTCAGCGAACCGCCGTGTGGCTTGACCGGGTGGCGATCGCGCCAATCGCTCCGGAGGCGAACTAAAGGGCGGTTTCGTGGCTCATTTACTTCGCTGAGCACCTGAATCGTATTGCTTTTGAAACCTTCGCCGCCTATACCCATTCTCGATACGTCGCGGGCCAGCCCGTACCAAAGACCTGATTAGAAGGGGATCTAGCATGCGTAAGACCATCGCCGCTGTCACGGCAGGCCTGCTGCTCGTGGCTGGCCAAGCTGCCGCCGCCAACACTTCGGCCGTTGCCCGCGTGGGTGACCGCGTTGGCGCTCGCGCCGACGCTTCGTCGGAATTCGCCGGCATTCCGCTGCCCGTCCTGCTCATCGGCACTGCCGTGATCGTGGCGGTCGTCGTTGTTGCTTCGGACGACGACTCGGAAAGCGACTAAGCCGACCCGGTCCGCGCTGCGCCTGATGCAGTCGTAACGCGTGCCGAATAAGGTTTTGAAGGGCCAGTGGGACGCTGTGGCAATCGCCGCGGCTATCCTGCTGGCCCTTTCGTTTGTCTTCGGCGGCGCCAGCCGCGAACACGCCCTGCGGCTGGCCGTCGTTGAACTGGCCGCCCTGCCCCTGCTGATCATGAGCGCTGATCGGCTGATCCGTTCCGGCCTGTGGCGCGAGCATCGGTTCGCCCTGGCTCTGCTGGGCGGCCTGGCCGCCATCCCCCTGATCCAGCTGATTCCGCTTCCGCCCGCGATCTGGACCGGCCTGCCTGGACGGGACGAGATGGTTCTCGCCCTGCAACTGGCCGGTCTCCAGCCCGGCTGGGCCCCGCTGACCCTGACCCCGGACCTGACGTGGCAGTCCGTTCTGGCGATTCTGCCGCCCGCCGCCCTGTTCCTGGCCGTGCTGTCGTCGTCCCAGGCCCAGACCACGCGGATGGTGGCCTTCTACCTGGCCGCCGCCGTGATCGCGGTGCTGCTGGGCGCCGCCCAGTTGGCCAGCGGCGGCGAGCGGCTCTATCCGTGGACCACCACCTCGGCGGGGTCGGTGACCGGCTTCTTCGCCAACCGCAACCATCTGGCGACCCTGCTGCTGGCCTGCCTGCCCTTCGCCGCCGTCTTCGGGGCCGCTGTCCTGCGCCGACGCAGCGAACAGCGCCTGCCGCTGTGGTTCGGCGCCCTGTTCATGGGTCTGGTGGTCGTCGGCCTGGCCGCCATCCGGTCCCGCGCCGGCGTCATCCTGTTCGGCCCCATCGCCCTGGTCAGCCTGCTGGCCGCCTGGATCGCGGCGGGCCGCGGCCGCCCGGGCCCCGGCCTGCTGGCCCTGACCGGCGGCGTCGCGGCGGCCGTCGCCGCGGTGGCCATCCTGGCCCTGCCCCCCATCCTGGCCCGCTTCGACGTTCAATCCGCGCCCGAGGGCCGCTTCGAGGGCTGGCCTGTCGTCGCCTCGGCGGCCGAGACCTTCCTGCCGCTCGGCTCGGGCGTCGGCAGCTTCGACGCGGTGTTCCGCTCGGTCGAACCGCTGGAGAAGCTGGACGCTACCTTCTTCAACCACGCCCACAACGAGTATCTGGAAACCTGGCTGGAGGCCGGCTGGCCCGGCGCAGCGCTGATCCTGGCCTTCCTGGTCTGGTACGGCCGCCGCCTGTGGGCCGCGTGGAAGGCCGGACCGTCGCGCGAGCGGGATCTGCAGCGCGCCGCCAGCATCGCCCTGCTGGCCATGCTGGTCCATTCCGCCGTCGACTATCCGTTGCGCACGGCCACCCTGGCGGTCCTGTTCGCCCTGTGCGCCGCCATCCTCGAAAAAGCCGGAAAGCCGACCGACCGCGAACTGGCCTGAGGCCGCTCAGTCCGTGATCGGCGCGTCCGGAGCGATGTCCGGGGCCGGCGGCGTCCCTTCCTCTTCCCGCCACGCCGCCTGCGGATTGAGCGCCGCCGTGGCCTCCAGGAAGCTGCCCGGCTTCATCGACGGCTCCGGCGCCGTCCGCAGGCCCGCCACCCGGGCCAGGTCGGCGATAAAGGTGATGCAGTTGCGCCGTCTCAGGTCATAGACCCAACCCTCGGGTCCATTCCACCAGTCGGCCCGGTCCCGGATCGCCCGGTACGTCGCGTCGCTCACCGTCAGCGTCAAATAGGGCTTTCCCTCATCGACGTAGCGGGCGTCCGGCGACAGGACCACGCCCTTGTCGCGCATGAACAGCAGCTGCGGCCCCGGGTTGCGGGCGGTAAAGCCCGCCGCCCAGTCGACCGCCTCGCCCGTCTCGTCCAGCGTGCCGGCGGCCTGGACATAGGCATGGGGGAACAGCAGGTATCCGCCCCGCACCCGCGCGCCGGGGTGGGCGTAGAAGGTCACCGTCACAGCCGCCAGCGCCGGTCCCGCCAGCAGGGCCAGCACCAGGCCGGGAATGAGGGCGCGGACGAGACGAGAGAGCATGCGGACCCCGGGGACTGACACGCCGCAGTCTAGGGCGCGTCCTTCTGAATGCGCAAAGGCCGCCGGGGTCTCCCCCGACGGCCCATGCGGCGTTCGTTTTGCGCCTGGCTAGTGACCGCCGGGCGTCGCCGCGGCCTCGGCGTTGCGGACCTTGGCCCGCGACGCCGCGAAGGCGAAGACGATCAGGATCAGGTAGCCGACCATCGGCACGAAGAAGACCGGGTTCAGCGTCGCCGAGCTGTCGGCGATGTGACCGGCGATCGGCGGCAGGATGGCGCCGCCGATGATGCCGAACACCAGCAGGCCCGAGGTCGCCGGCACCGGGGCGGTCGACCGCTCCAGCGTCAGGGTGAAGATGGTCGGGAACATGATGGAGTTGAACAGGCCGATGGCGATGGCCGCGTAGGCCGCCGTCGGTCCGTTCGTCTGGGTCACGATCAGACAGAGGAGGGCGGCGATCGTGGTGTTGACGATCAGCAGCACGCTGGCCTTGACCTTGGTCAGCATCAGGCCGCTGCCGATCAGACGGCCGACCATGGCGCCCCCCCAGTACCAGGACAGCATCCCGCCGGCGGTGGCCAGCGGCACGTTCAGGATGTCCGGGCTGTGCAGGAAGTTGGTCAGCAGATCGCCGATCGCCACTTCCGATCCGACGTAGAAGAAGATGGCCACGGCGCCGAAGACGGCCCACGGCGACTTCAGCGCCACGAACGGCGAGGCGCGGTCGCTGGCGGTCGTCGCGGGCGCCGAAGCATTGATGGCCTTGCGGGCGGTGAAGATGAAGACCGCGACCAGGGCGAAGAAGGCGCCGACCGCCAGGAAGGCGAAGTCGATGCTGCGCAGGGATTCGGCCCGCGTCGCCGGATCGGTGATCAGGGCGTCGGCGGCGAAAACCCCGCCGGTCAGCAGGATCGGCGCGGCGATCGCCGGCCCCAGCGTCGTGCCTAGGGAGTTGAAGAACTGCGAGAAGTTCAGACGCGCATGCGAATGGCGCGGCGTGCCCAGGGCGGCCACCAGCGGGTTGGCGGCGACCTGCAGGATGGTGACGCCCGAGGCGATGATGAACAGGGCGATCAGCACGCCCGGATACCAGTCGATCAGGGTGGCCGCCGGCACGATCAGGCAGCCGATGACCATGGTCACGAGGGCGGCGATGATCGAACGGCTGTAACCCAGCCGGCCGACGATGGCCGCCGCCGGGATCGACGCGATGCCGTAGGCGATGAACCAGGCGAACGTCGTCAGGGTCGCTTCGGCGTAGCTGAGTTCGAACACCCGCCGCACCGCCGCGATCAGCGGACCGATCAGCGAGGTCACGAAGCCCCAGGCGAAGAAGAGGGTCGTCACATAGGCAAAGGCGAGACCCGTGCCACGCTGTGGCGCGCTGGTTTGATCTGTCATTTCACTCCCCATGACCGGCGCCTCACTCTGCGCGGCCGTTGACAGCCTTGGTTTCATCCAGAAAAGCCCGCGTCCAGCGCTTTGAGGCAATTCGTAACCAAAAGTGGGCTGGTTTCGGCCCTTGCGGACACGATCAGGGCGGGGAAGATGGGCGTTCCGGTTGATCCGGCTGCTGACCAAGAGCCCCGCGTGACCGACCGGACCGCCGCCTACCCCGCCGAAACCGCCGACCCCTGGCGCGGCGCCGTCATCTATCAGGTCTATCCGCGCAGCTTCGCCGACACGAACGGCGACGGCGTCGGCGACCTGCCGGGGATCACCGCCCGGCTGGACCACATCGCCTCGCTGGGCGTGGACGCGGTCTGGCTCAGCCCCTTCTACACCTCGCCCATGAGGGACTTCGGCTATGACGTCGCCGACTACTGCGACGTCGATCCGGTGTTCGGGACCCTGGCCGACTTCGACGCCCTGACCGCCCGCGCGCATGCCCTGGGCCTGAAGGTCCTGATCGATCTGGTCTTCGCCCACACCTCGGACCGCCATGCCTGGTTCGAGGAAAGCCGGCAGAGCCGCGACAATCCCAAGGCCGACTGGTTCGTCTGGGCCGACGCCAAACCGGACGGCGCGCCGCCGTCCAACTGGCAGTCGGTGTTCGGCGGTCCGGCCTGGACCTGGGACGCCCGGCGCGGCCAGTACTACATGCACAACTTCCTGCCCGAGCAGCCGCAGCTGAACCTGCATAGCCCGGCGGTGCAGGACGCCCTGCTGGACGTGGTGCGGTTCTGGCTGGCGCGGGGCGTGGACGGCTTCCGTCTCGACGCCATCAATTTCGCCATGCACGACCCGGCGCTGACCGACAATCCGCCCCTGCCGCCGGGCGGACCGCGCACCCGGCCCTTCGACTTCCAGGACAAGATCCACAACCAGTCCCAGCCGGGCATCGTCGACTTCCTGAAGCGGCTGCGCGCCCTGACCGACAGCCACGGCGGCCGCTTCACCGTGGCCGAGGTGCCGGGCGACCGCGCCGATTCGGAGATGCAGGCCTATACCGAGGGGCAGGACCGGCTGAGCAGCGCCTACGGCTTCACCTATCTGTACGCCCCGGCCCTGACGCCCGATCTGGTCAAGGGGACCGCCGCCGTCTGGAACGGGCGGCCGGGACAGGGCTGGCCGTCCTGGCCCTTCTCCAACCACGACGCGCCGCGCGCCGTCTCCCGCTGGGCCGAGGGCCGCGACCGGGCGGCCATGGCGCGGCTGATGGCGCTGCTGCTGGTCTGCCTGCGCGGGGCCGTCTTCCTCTACCAGGGCGAGGAGCTGGGCCTGCCGCAAGGCGAGGTGCCGTTCGACCGGCTGGTCGATCCCGAAGCCATCGCCAACTGGCCCAAGACCCTGGGCCGCGACGGCGCCCGCACGCCGATGCCGTGGACGGCGGACGCGCCGCATGCGGGCTTCTCCACCGTCGAACCCTGGCTGCCCATCGACCCGCGCCACCTGCCGCTGGCGGTGGACCGGCAGGAGGCCGACCCGACGTCGCAGCTGGCCGTGACGCGCCGTCTGATCGCCCTGCGCAAGGCGAACGCCGCCCTGACGCACGGGTCGATGCGGGTGCTCGAGGCCCCCGATGGCCTGCTCGTCTTCGAGCGGAGCCTCGGCGACGACCGACGGCTCTGCGTCTTCAACCTCGGGCACGAGACCATCGACTGGACGGGGCCCGAGGGCTGGGTCGTCGTGGAGGCGGTAAATGGGCCCGAGGGGCCAGTCGCGCCGCTTTCGGGCCGTGTGCTGGCTCCCGATACTGGCGTGGCCGCGTAACCCGGAGTAACGCAGGACCATGACCTCCGGCCCCGTCCTCGTCACCGGCTCAGCCGGCTTCATCGGCTTCCACACCGCCGAGCGCCTGCTGGCGCGCGGCGAGACCGTGATCGGCGTCGACAACCTGAACAGCTACTATGACCCGGCGCTGAAACACGCCCGGCTGGAGCGGCTGCAGGCGCATCCGAAATACCTGCACCACACGCTCGATCTGGCGGACCGCGACGGCATGGCCGCCTTGTTCGCCGGCATGAAGCCGCGCCGCATCGTCCATCTCGGGGCGCAGGCGGGCGTGCGCTACAGCCTGGAACACCCGGAAAGCTACGTCGATTCAAACGTGGTCGGCTTCCTGACCGTGCTGGAGGGCGCGCGGGCGGTGAAGGCGGAGAACCTGGTCTTCGCCTCGACCAGTTCGGCCTTCGGGGCCAACGGCGCCCTGCCCTTCTCAGTGAAGCAGGGCGTGGCCCATCCGCTGACCGTCTACGCCGCCACCAAGATCGCCAACGAGGCGATGGCGCACTCCTATTCCCACCTGTTCGGCTTCCCCTCGACGGGCCTGCGCTTCTTCACCGTCTATGGACCGTGGGGTCGCCCGGACATGGCGCTGTTCAAATTCACCCGCGCCATCCTCGAAGGCCGCCCGATCGACGTCTACGGCCACGGCCAGATGGAGCGGGACTTCACCTATGTCGACGACATCGTCGAGGGCGTGATCGCCGCGCTGGACAAGCCCGCCGCCGTCGATCCCGACTGGAATCCGCAGGCGCCGAACCCGGCCACCAGCGGGGTCGCCCCGTGGCGCATTCTCAACCTCGGCGCCGGCCGCCGCGAACAGCTGATGCGCTACATCGCGGTGCTGGAAGAGGCGCTGGACCGCAAGGCCGAGCTGAACCTGATGCCGGTCCAGGACGGCGACGTGACCCGCACCGAGGCCGACGTGACCGAGACCCGCGCCGCCCTGGGCTACGCTCCCTCCACCCCCATCGAGGTCGGGGTGAAGCGGTTCGTGGACTGGTACCGGGACTTCTACGGGGTCTGATCCCGAACGAGAAAGGCCCCGCCGTCGCCGGCGGGGCCTTTCCGTTTCAGCCTTTGACCGATCCCTACTGGACCGGCTGGCCGTTCACATCGACGACCACGACCTCGCCGATCCCCAGCGCCCGGATCTTCGGCTCGATCTGGGCGCGGTCGCCGACCACCACCCAGGTCGTCGGACCCTCGCCGACCAGGGCGCGCGCCGCGACGGAGGCCGACTGCGGGGTCGTTCCGTTCACCGAAGCGGCGTAGCCGTCGTAGTAGTTCTCCGGCACGCCATAGACGACCATCCGGGTCAGGTCGTCGGCGACCGCGGCGTTGGTCTCCCAGCCTCCGGCCATGCCCAGCACCAGGTTAGACCGCACCGCCGCGATCTCCGCCTCGGTCAGCGGACGCGACCCGACCACTTCGCTGAGTTCCCGATGGATCTCCGCGATACTTTCGGCGGTCTTGTCGGCCTGCACCCCGGAGGAGACGCGGAACAGCCGCTCGCCGCGCGCGATGCCGACGAAGGAGCCGGCGCCGTAGGACCAGTGCTTGTCCTCGCGCAGGTTCATGTTGATGCGGCTGGTGAAGGCACCGCCCAGCGCCGTGTCGGCGACGCTGATGGGGCCTTCCGTCGCCGGATCGAAGGGCGCGACGAGGCGGCCCGTGATGATCGACGACTGCGGACCGGCGCGGTCCACGATGTAGATCCGCGGGGCGTGGCTGGCGGGTATCGCCGGCGCGGCGGGCTTGACCGGCAGCGGCGCGGCGGGCGCGCGCCAGGTGCGGAACGCTCGTTCGAGCGCCGGAACCAGCTCGGCCTGTGTGGTGTCGCCGACCACCACCAGGGTGGCGTTGTCCGGACGGAACCAGGTGGCGTGATAGGCTTCGGCGTCGCTCGGGCTGAGAGCGTTCACCGTCGCTTCCGTCCCCGAGGCCGGGCGGCCGTAGGGGTGCTCCGGCCCGAACACGGACGCCACCATCACGCGGCTGGCGATGGCGCCGGGGCTCCGGTTGCTCTGCTGGATGCCGGAGATCTGCTGGGCTCGCGCACGCTGGAAGTCATCGGCGCGGAAGGCGGGATGCTGAATGATGTCGGCATAGAGCGCCAGGGACGGCTCGAGTCGCGACTCGATCGCGTTCAGCGAGATGCTGGTGTAGTCCACCGATGAGCTCCCCCCGATGGAGGCGCCCAGCAGTTGCGCCCGGTCGCCGATCTCCAGCGCGGTCAGGCTGTCGGTGCCGTTGGTCATTACCGCGGGGGTCAGCGCGGCCACGCCGTTCTTTCCGGCGGGGTCGGCGGCGGATCCCGCCTCGACGATCAGGTTCATGCTGACGGTCGGCACGCCGGTGCGCGGCGCCAGCACCACCTTCAGCCCGTTGGACAGGGTGAAATGCTCGACATTGGGGAAGTCGGCCTGCGGGGCCGCGCCCGGCGTCGGCATGTGGGTCCGATCAGCGCCCGTCGCCGCGACCGTGAAGTCGGGGAAGGGGCGAACCTCGAGCGCGTAGCTGCCGTCCGTCAGCCACTCGCGTCCGGCGGCGGTCAGATTGGCCGGCGTGGCGTTCAGCAGGCGTTCGTAACCCACTCTCCACGCGGCCGGATCGCCCTGGAAGACCTGGCTCGCGGCCAGGCGGTCGGACTTGCCGCCGAACCCGCCGATCCGTTCCAGGCCCCGGACATAGGACGCGCCGACGGCCGTGCGGGCGCGTTCCAGTTCGTCGGCCGTGGGGCCGTCGCGCAGCAGGCGGGCCATCTCCTCGTCGACGATGCGTTCGATGTTGGCCAGGTCCTGGCCCGGCTTGGCGGTGATCACGACCGTGAACTGGCTGCCGATCTCGCGCTCCGAAACCCGCGCGGACACGCTGGTCGCCACCTGGTCATCGAACACCAGGCGCTTGTAGAGACGCGACGTGCGGCCCGAGGACAGCACCTGGCCGAGCATGCCCAGGTAGTGGGTGTCCGCCTCGCCGCCCGGCGGCACGTTCCACACCTTGTACAGGCGCGGCTGGCCGACGCGGTCGTACATGACCTCGCGTTGCGCGCCCTCCATGCGGGCGATCATGCGCGCCGGCTGGGTGACCGGGGGTCCCGAAGGGATGTCGCCGAAATACTGCTCGACCTTGGCGCGCGCCTCTTCCGGCGTGATGTCGCCGGCCAGGACGATGGTGGCGTTGGCCGCGCCGTAATAGTCGCGGAACCAGGCCTTCACGTCGTCCAGGGAAGCCGCTTCCAGATCGTCCATTGAGCCGATGACCGTGTGGCCATAGGGGTGGTCCGACGGATAGGTCGCGGCCGTGATCAGATCCCACACGCGGCCATAGGGTTGGTTCTCGCCCTCGCGTTTTTCGTTTTGAACTACACCGCGCTGCTCATCGAGGCGCGCCTGGTCGATCGCGCCGACGAGGTGGCCCATCCGATCACTTTCTAGCCACAGCAGGCTGTCCAGCGCCGAGGTCGGGACGTTCTGGAAATAGTTGGTGCGGTCGTTGTTGGTCGTGCCGTTCTGATCGGTCGCGCCCAGCAGTTCGGTCGCTTTGAAGAAGTCGTTGTTGAAGTTCTCGGACCCGTTGAACATCAGGTGTTCGAACAGGTGGGCGAAGCCCGAACGGCGCGCCGGCTCGTTCTTGGAGCCCACGTGATACCAGATGTTCACCGCCACGATCGGCGCCTTGTGGTCCTCGTGGACGATCACCGTCAGGCCGTTGTTCAGCACGAACCGGGTGAAGGGGATGTCGACGTCCGGCAGCGGCGCGAGGCGTTCCTGCGTGGCGGGCGAGGCGGCCACGGAGGCGGCGACCTGGGCCTGAACCTGGAAGGCGGACGCCAGAAGGACGGCCGCGGCGGCGCCCCCCAGCAGAACGGGACGGAACGAACGCATGCGGAGACCCCCTGCATTGAGACGACCCGGCGAGCCGGGCGATGACAGTGGTATCCAGCTGCGATCCGCTCGCAAGCGAAATGACATTTCAGATTCGTAACCTTCCGAGGTTCATTTCGCAGTTGCGAGGCCCAAAGACCGGTCCGTGCACAGTGATGCGCTCCAACCTCAATCCGTGCAGCGAGAAACGAAGTATTGCACCGCACACGAAATGAATTGCCTGCGGCGCCGCAATAGGGTCCTATCCCTATCCGCGGCGTCGAACGCGGTTCGGGCCGAGATTTCTGACATCCCGCTTCCGGACGCCGCGCCCATGATCCGCAAATCGCTCGCCCTCGCCGCCCTCTGTTGTCTGGTCGCCGGTCCGGCGCTCGCCGCGCCCGCGGCTCCGCTTCTGGCCCACCAAGCGGCGCTGGATCTGAACGAGGCCTCGTCGGCCTGGATCCTGACGTCGACGGCGCTGGTGCTGCTGATGACCCTGCCGGGTCTGGCGCTGTTCTACGGCGGCATGGTCCGGCGCAAGAACGTCATCGCCACCATCGCCCACTCCACCGCGGCCCTGGCCATCGTCACCGTGCTGTGGTTCGCGGTCGGCTACAGCCTGTCGTTCGGGACGGGCCCCGAGGCGACCAACGGCTTCATCGGCGGCTTCCAGGCGGCCTTCCTGAACGGCGTCACCCCCTCGACCGCGCACAGCCTGGCGCCCGGCCTGCCCGAGTTCCTGTGGATCGCCTACCAGCTGACCTTCGCCATCATCACCCCGGCCCTGATCGCCGGCGCCTTCGCCGAGCGGATCAAATTCTCGGCCTCCATCCTGTTCTTCTTCCTGTGGCACCTGATCGTCTATGCGCCGATCTGCCACCAGGTCTGGGGCGGCGGCTGGATGGGCTCGCTGGGCGTGCTCGACTTCGCCGGCGGCGCGGTGGTCCACGTCAACGCGGGCGTCGCCGGCCTGGTCGCCGCGCTGGTGCTGGGACCGCGCCAGGGCTTCGGCCGGGACAACATGGCGCCGCACAACCTGGCCTTTACCGCCATCGGCACCGGCCTGCTGTTCGTCGGCTGGCTGGGCTTCAACGCGGGCTCGGCCTGGGCCGCCGACGGCATCGCCGCCGTGGCCGCCTTCAACACCATCCTGGCCGCCGCCGCGGCCGCCATCGGCTGGACGGCCGTGGAGTGGATCGACCACAAGCGCCCGACCCTGCTGGGCCTGCTGTCCGGCATCGTCGCCGGCCTGGTCGGCGTCACCCCGGCCGCCGGCCTGGTCGACCCCAAGGGCGCCTTCATCATCGGCATCCTGTCGGGTCCGGCCTGCTATGCGGGCGCCGTCTGGCTCAAGCGCGCCCTGAAGTATGACGACAGCCTGGACGCCTTCGGCGTGCACGGCGTGGGCGGCATCGTCGGCGCCGTCCTGACCGGCCTTCTGGCCACCGCCGCCATCAATCCGGCGGCCGCCAACGCCAACATCCTGAACCAGATCATCGGCTTGGCCGCCGTCATCGCCTGGTCGGGCGTCGGCACCTTCGTGATCCTGATGATCTGCAAATACACCGTCGGCCTGCGCGTGCCGAAGGAGGAGGAGATCGAGGGGCTGGACTACACCCAGCACGGGGAGACGATTCACCAGTAGCACTCCGTCCCCAACGGGGGAGGAATGGCAACGCTCCCGTCCCACCCGCGTTCGACTCGCCATGACGGCTCGCGGCGAACTCGACACCTACAAGAAGAAGCGGAATTTCACCGCCACGCCCGAGCCTGCCGGCAAGAAGGGCAGGGCGAAGACCACCGGCCTGCGCTACCTGATCCAGCGCCACGCGGCGACGCGGCTGCACTATGACTTCCGCATTGAGCTGGACGGCGTCCTCAAGTCCTGGGCCGTGACCAAGGCCCCGTCGCGCGACCCCGCCGTCAAACGCCTCGCGGTCGAGGTCGAGGACCACCCGCTCGACTACGGCGCGTTCGAGGGGACCATCCCGTCCGGCAACTACGGCGCGGGCACGGTGCAGATGTGGGACACGGGAGAGTGGGAGCCCCAGTCCGACGATGTCGACGCCGCCTTCAGGAAGGGCGAGATCAAGATGGTGCTCCATGGCGAGCGCCTGTCCGGCAAATGGGTCCTGGTCCGCCTGCGCACCGACCGCGGCAAGCCCAGCAAGCGCGCCAACTGGCTGCTGATCAAGGAGAAGGACCCGTACGCCGTCCCGGGCGAGGGCGACGCCAACATGGAGATCGACGCCTCGATCGCCACCGGCCGCAGCCTCGCCGAGATCGCCGAAGGCAAGACGCAGTGGACCTCGTCAAAACCGGTCGCACGCAAGGGGCCCGCGAAACCCGTGGCCCGTCCCGCCGTCGCCGCCCATGCGAAGAAGCCCCACGCCTTCGTCCCCATCCAGCTGTGCAAGATCACCGACTATCCGCCCGGCGGCGCGGGCTGGGCGCATGAGATCAAGTTCGACGGCTACCGCCTCCAGATCGCCGCCGGCGGCGGCCGCGCCACCCTGCGCACCCGCAAGGGACTCGACTGGTCGAAGAAATTCCCGGAGCACGCCGCCGACGCCGCCCGCTGGCCCGACGCCGTGCTGGACGGCGAGCTGTGCGCCCTGGCCGCGGACCACATGCCCGACTTCTCGGCCCTGCAGGCGGCGATCTCGGACGAGGACACCGGCGGCCTGATCTATTTCGCCTTCGACCTGCTGTTTGAGGGGCCGGAGGATCTGCGCGGCCTGCCCCTGTCTCACCGCAAGGCGCGGCTGCAGGCCTACATCGACCGCATCCCCAAGGCCGCCCGGTCGCGCATCCGCTACGTCGACCACTTCGCCTCGACCGGGGCGGCGGTCCTGGAAAGCGCCTGCCGCATGGACCTGGAAGGCGTCATCTCCAAGAAACTGGATTCGCCCTATCGCGAGGGCCGCACCTCGACCTGGCTGAAGTCGAAATGCCGGGGCGGCGATGAAGTCGTCATCGGCGGCTGGACCGCCGAGGGCGACCGCTTCCGCTCCCTGATCGTCGGGGTGAAGGAGAAGGGCGGCCTGCGCCATCTGGGCCGCGTCGGCACAGGCTATTCCGCCCCGATCCTCAAGACCCTGATGCCCGCCCTGAAGAAGGCCGCGTCGGACACCAGCCCCTTCATCGGCAAGGCGGCGCCAAAGCGCCCCCGCTCGGGTCCGCACACCGTCCACTGGCTCAAGCCCGTCCTGGTCGCCGAGATCGAGCACGGCGGCTATACCGACAGTGGAACCCTGCGCCAGGCGGCCTTCAAGGGCCTGCGCGAGGATAAGTCCGCTGCCGAGGTCATCGACAAACCTCAGGAGCCCGCAAAGCCCAAGGCGACCGGGGGCAAGGTCGCCGCTCCGCCCCAGCTCACCATCCCCGGCGAAAAGGCCAAGCCCGGCAAGCTGGTCGTCGCGGGGGTCGGTATCTCCAGTCCGGACAAGGTGCTGTGGCCCGCCTCGGACGGGCATGAGGCCATCACCAAGGCCGACCTCGTCCGCTACTACGAAATGGCCGCCGAACGCATCCTGCCCCACGTCGCGGACCGCCCGGTCTCCATCATCCGTGCGCCCGAGGGCATCGCGGGCGAGCAGTTCTTCCAGCGCCACGCCATGCCCGGCTCCAACCCTCGCCTCAAGCTGATCGACGTCAAGGAGCGCAAACCCTACGTCGGCGTCGTCGATGTCGGCGGCCTCGTCGCCATCGGCCAGTCGGGCGGGCTGGAGCTGCACCCCTGGGGCTGCAAGCCGGGCGATCCCGAGACGCCCGAACAGGTCACCTTCGACCTGGATCCCGACGAGGGCCTGGACTTCAACGACGTTATCGCCGCCGCGAAGGTGGTGAAGGCCGAGCTGGAATCCCTGGGCCTGACGCCCTTCGTGAAGACCACCGGCGGCAAGGGGCTGCACGTCGTCGTCCCCATCCGCGCCGACGCCAGGGCGCGCATCGAGTGGGATCAGTGCAAGGCCTTCGCCAAGGCCGTCAGCGAACGGGTCCGCGCCGCCGATCCCGACCGCTTCACCACGACCCTGGCCAAGAAGGCCCGGGGCGGAAAGATCTTCCTCGACTATCTGCGCAACGGCCGCATGGCGACGGCGGTCGCCCCCTGGTCCCCCCGCGCCCGCCCCGGCGCCGGCATCGCCTTCCCCCTGTCCTGGGGGCAGGTGAAGAAGGGCCTCGATCCGAGGGCCTTCACGCTTCCGGACGCGCCCGCCCTGCTGAAGAAGCCCGACCCCTGGAAGGATTTCCGGTCCGCCGAAACCAACCTGCGGCCGGTGCTGAAGCGGTTGGAGCTCTGAATTCTCCCTCCCCTTCTGGGGAGGGTGGACCGCGAAGCGGGACGGGTGGGGAGCCGGGCGCCCGGATACGAACCCCACCCTGTCGTCGCTTCGCGCCGACATCCCTCCCCACGAGGGGGAGGGAGAAACCGCCTCTTCCCTTTCCCCTTCCCACCTCGACCCGCTACAACCCCGGCCATGACTTCCGCCCCGCTTCCTGACGCCGGATCGAACTGGGTGGACCGCCATGCGCCGGAGGGGCTGAAGCCCTGGCTCAAGCTCGGCCGCTTCGACCGGCCCATCGGCATCTGGCTGCTGCTGCTGCCCGGCTGGCAGGGCATCGCGCTGGCGCTGGCCTCCGAGCGCCGGACCTCCAGCGTCTATGACCTGTGGCTCGTCGCCGGCTTCGCCATCGGGGCCTGCCTGATGCGCGCCGCCGGCTGCGCCTTCAACGACATCGTCGACCGCGACATCGACGTGAAGGTCGCCCGCACCGCCGCCCGCCCGGTCGCCTCGGGCCGGATCAGCGTCAAGAAGGCGCTGGCCTTCACCGCCGCCTGCTCGCTGGTCAGCCTGCTGATCCTGCTGACCCTGAATCTGACCGCCATCCTTCTCGGGGTCGCTTCCCTGCTGCTGGTGGCCGCCTACCCCTTCATGAAGCGGATCACCTGGTGGCCCCAGGCCTGGCTGGGCCTGACCTTCAACTGGGGCGCCCTGATGGGCTTCGCGGCGGCGGCAGGAAGCTGGGCGGTGGTGCTCGACACCGGAAACTTGAATGTCGTCTCGGCGTTCGGGGCGACAAGCCCTCTCGCCCTCACCGCCCTCGCCCTCTATGCGGGCGGCGTCTTCTGGACCCTCGGCTACGACACCATCTACGCCCTGCAGGATCTCGAGGACGACGCCATGGTCGGGGTGAAGTCCTCGGCCCGCCGCCTCGGTTCGAACGTGCGTCTCGGCGTCGGCGTCTTCTACCTGCTGGCGGTTGTCTTCGCCGCGCTGGCGGGCCTGCTGGCCGGGCTCGGCCCGCTCTTCTACGTCGGCTTGACCGGCTACGCCCTGCATCTGTCGTGGCAGACCCGATCCATCCGGCCCGACGACGGCCCGTTCGCCCTGGCCCTGTTCAAATCGAACCGGGAGGCCGGGCTGGTCCTGCTTCTCGCCACCATCCTCGGTTCTGTGCAGCTTCCGCTTTGAAGGAGATCCGCATGTCCTCCCCCGTTCGCGCCCTTCTGATCGCCGCCGCGGTCGCCGCCACCCTGGCCGCCTGCAACCGCGACCGCGAAACGGACAAGGCCCCGGCCGCTCCGCCCGCCGCCGGCGCCGTGGAGACCCCGGCCGACGCCGCCGCCCCCATGACCTTCGCGTCCAAGACGCCGTGGGCCGACGTCAGCCTGAAACTGCCTGAGGGGCTGAAGAGCCAGACGGACCTGCACGCCCGCCTCTACGCCGAGGAAGTCCGCAAACTGCGTCAGTTCATCGAGGGCGCCCAGGGCGCCCGCACCGAGGCCGGCGATGACGCCGACATTCCGCTCTACCAGAAGATCGTCGAACTGACCGTCGCGGGCGAGACCAGCAAGCTGTTCAGCCTCAAGCGCGTCGACTTCGACTATTCGGGCGGCGCCAATCCCAACACCCTGACCGGCGGCATCCTGTGGGACAAGGCGCTGAAGCGGCAGATCGGCTTCACTGACCTGTTCCGCCGCGGCGCCGACCTGACGGTGCTGGATCAGGCCCTGTGCTCGGCGATCAACACGGCCAAGCGCGCCCGCGTGCCCGACAGCGCCTCCATCAACCTGGGCGACAAACCGGGCTCCTGCCCGCGCGCCGCGGTCACCGAGTTCGTGCTGACGCCGGGCGATACGCCGGGCAAGGCGGCGGGCCTGACCTTCCTGATCGGCCCCTATCAGGTCGGACCGCGCGTCGAGGGCGCCTATGAGATCGCCATCCCGGCGACCACCTTCCGGTCGCTGCTGGCCGTGGGCTACGCCGATGAGTTCGGCGGGCGGCTGGCCAAGGCCGGCGACGTCACCCCCGTCGCCGGCCCCGCCCGCTAATTAGTTCGCCAGGAACTGATCCATCAGTTCGGCGAACTTCGCCGGCTGGTCGCTCATGATGAAGTGCCGGCTGCCGTCCACCCGGGTCAGGCGCACGCCCGGCAAGGTCGCGTATTCCTGCCGCCACAGGGCGTCCGCCATCGCGGCGGGCGCGCCGCCGTCGGCGTCCGAGGCATAGGGCGCCCAGACGGGCGTGGTCATTGTCGCCAGTCCGGGTCGGACGTCGGTCAGCATGACGTCGCGGATCGCCGCCGCCATCGCGTGACGATCGCTCGCCATGCTCCATTCCACCATCCGCTCCCGCGTCAGCGGATCGCGTGAATAGCCGACCGCGCCCCGGACCTGCCCGGCCCGGAAGCTCGCGTCGTCGGCGGCCAGCATTCCGGCTGCGGCCTGCTCGGCGTAGGGCCGCGCGCCCTCGACCGTCGCCTGCGGGCCGAACAGGGCGCTGAAGAAGGGCAGGCTGTCGACCGTCATCACCTTGCCGACCAGTTCGGGCTTCTGCTGCGCCAGCATCAGGGCGCTGAGGCCGCCCATAGAGTGTCCGGCGACGGCCGGCGCGGTCAGCCCCTGATCGCGGATGTAGCGGGCCAGCTCATCGACGACCGGCTGGACGAACGGGCCGTCGCCGTGGGTCCACGGCTCGCCGGCGAAACCCGCCAGCTGCACCAGGTGCACCCGATGCGTCGCCTTCAGCCGCTCGGCCTCGGCGCGCCACACCTCCCGCGAACAGCCGAAGCCGGGGATGAGGATCAGGTCCGGCCCCTGGCCCACGACCTCGACCGACAGCCGGTCTGAGACGAAGGGGGCGGGCGCCGTTGCGGCGGCCGGTTCGGCCCACACATCGGTGGCGAACAGGACGCCCCCGCCGATCGCCGCGACGGCGGCGGAAGCCATGAACAGGGCGCGGAAGGTCGAACGCCCGACGAAGTGGCGGTGATGCAGCATGACGATGTCCTTGAAGATGAGCCTGACGGCGTCAGGCGTGGGGGTTCTCGAAGATGTCCTCGACCGGCCGGCCGAACAGCACCGCGATGCGGTAGGCCAGGTCCAGCGAGGGGTCGTGTTTCTCGGTCTCCAGCGCGTTCACGGCCTGCCGGGACACGCCCAGCGCCTGACCGAGCTGTTCCTGGGTCCAGTCCCGCTCGACCCGCAGAAGCTTCAGACGGTTCTTCATCAGTTGGACGCCCGAATGAACGGCGCGACCAGCCCGAACGAGGCCCAGAAAGCCGGGTAGATCAGCCAGGTTGAAATGTGTGGCGCGCCCGCGAAGGTCTCTCCGAAACCCCACACGGTGGCGGCGGCCATGGTCAGGCCGGTGGCCGCGATGAACTGCTTGGCGGTCACCGCCCGTACGAACTCGTCCGACTCGCGCATCAGCGCCAAGGTCGCCCAGATCTGGCCGATCACGGGCGCCGAAACGGTTAGAGCCAGCGCCCAGGCCGCCGGGGTGTTCCGGATGTCGTCGAACGCATTGGACGACACCGCGATGATGATGGCGACATAGCCGCCCATGAAGGCGAGGGTGCGAAAGACGTACCGGCGCGCGGCGGGCGTCCAACCGGGACTGGATTTGATCATGACAGCTTCTCCTGACTGAATGTAAGGCTGACCTTACACCGTCGAAATGTCATGTCAACCTGACTTCATGTCAGGATCGCCCGACAATGGACCGTCCTCTTTGCGCACGGACCGGACGGACGTATCCTGGCCTCATGCCCACCGCGCCCCGCGCCCGTCCGACCGATCTGTTCACGCCCCAGGAATGGGCGCCGTTCCAGACGCGTCGCGCCTGGATCGGGCCGCTGCTGGTCGCGCACTGCTGGGGCGTCATCGCGTTGGCGGTCGCCGTCGGCGTGCTGTGGCCACTGCTGATCCCGCTCTGCGTGGCCGTCATCGGCACGCGCCAGCTGGGTCTGGCCATCCTGATGCACGAGGCGGCGCACGGCGGCCTGTCGACGAACACGCGGTTGAACGATTTTCTCGGCCATTGGCTGTGCGCCGTGCCGATCGGCGCCTCGCTCGGCGCCTACCGCCCCTATCACCTGTCGCATCACCGTTTCGCCCAGCAGCCGGAGGACCCGGATCTGGTGCTGTCGGCGCCCTTCCCTGTCTCGCCCGCCTCCCTGCGCCGCAAGATCGTGCGCGACCTGACCGGCCAGACCTTCTTCAAGCAGCGGGTGTTGCTGCCGCTGGCCGCCATGCGCGGCGCCAGGGCGGCAAGAGCCACCGACGACCACGACTATGAGGCGATCGTCACCGGGCGCTCGATCCTGCCCTTCCTGCTGGTGAACCTGGCTCTGCTGGCGGGGCTGACGCTGGCGGGGATCTGGTGGGCGTATTTCGTGCTGTGGCTGCTGCCGATGGCGACCTGGTTCCCGATGGTCACCCGCCTGCGCAACATCGCCGAACACGCCTGCGTCGAGGATTCGGCCGAAGACCCCTTCCGCGCCGCCCGCACCACTCGCGCAAGCTGGTGGGAGCGCGCCTTCATCGCCCCCTACTGGGTCAATTTCCACGCCGAGCATCACCTGTTCATGCACGTCCCCTGCTGGCGGCTGCCGGCCCTTCATCGGGCCGTACGGAGCAAGCCGCAGGGCGAGCGGATGGAGGTGGCCGGCGGCTACATTGAGGTGCTGCGCGCGGCCAGCGCCCGGAACTCCTCCTAGGCCATCTGGCGTCGCGGCCCTATCGGCCGACCAGTCCCCCCACGGCGCGCCGCCGCTCGCGGGTGGGCCGCGCCTCTTCCGCCCGCAGGGTCAGCACGCGGACGCCGTCGCGGGTGACCGCCACCGTGTGCTCGAACTGGGCGGACAGCTTCCCGTCCTCCGTCACGACGGTCCATTCGTCCGCCTCGGTGCGCACCGTCCGGCGGCCCTGGTTCAGCATGGGCTCGATGGTGAAGACCATGCCCTCGCGCAGCTTCAGGCCGGTCCCCGGCTTTCCGAAATGCAGCACCTGCGGCGCCTCGTGCATCTCGCGCCCGATGCCGTGACCGCAGTAGTCGCGCACGATCGAATAGCCGGCGCGCTTGGCGTGCTGTTCGATCGCATGCCCGACATCGCCCAGGGTCGCGCCCGGACGCACCGCGCGAATGCCCTTCCACATCGCCTCATAGGTGGTCTGGACCAGCCGCTTCGCCGGGGGCGCCACCTCGCCGATCAGATAGGTCTTGCTGGAGTCCGCGATGAAGCCGTTCTTCTCCAGGGTGATGTCGAAATTGACGATGTCGCCGTCCTGCAGGACATCGTCGCGCGACGGCACGCCGTGGCAGACGACGGCGTTGCGCGAACTGTTCAGCACGAAGCCGTAGCCGTACTGACCTTTGCTGGCGGGGCGGGCCTGAAGCCGCTCCACGATGAAGGCCTCGACCAGGTCGTTGACCTGAAGCGTGTCCATGCCCGCCAGGGGCAGCGCATCCAGATGGGCGAACACCGAGGCGAGCAGACGCCCGGCCTCCGCCATCACCTCGACCTCGGCCGGCGTCTTGATCACGCCGCCGCGCCCGTCAGATCGGCGGCGCCGACGCCCGCGGCCTTCAGCTCGCGCGCCGCCAGCTCCTGGAAGGTCAGGCCAGGATTCAGCTCGCCCAGCATGCCGATCCTGATCCAGAACGCCGCCTGGGCGTTGATCGACCGGCACGACGCCCGGCTGGCCCGGCGTAGCTGCTCGTGCAGCTCATCCTCGATGTTGACGATCCCCACCGGGCGCTCCTGAATATACGATACGTATACGCTTCATATAGCCGAGTCTGCGGCGCGGCAAGCCGGGTTCCGCGTCGCCCGGCGTGCTAGGGAGCCCCATGGCCATCACTGATCCGACCGCCTTCATCCTCGCCAACACCCGGCTGCAGGCCGTGCCGCATGCGCCGGAGATTTCGCTGTGGCTGGCCGACGAGATCACGCCGATCTGGCGCCTGACCGAGGAAGAGCTGGGCGAACTAGGCCTGCCGCCGCCCTTCTGGGCCTTCGCCTGGGCGGGCGGACAGGCGGTGGCGCGCTGGCTGCTCGACAATCCTCAGGAGGTCGCGGCAAGCGGGTGCTGGACTTCGCCACCGGCTCGGGACTGGTCGGCATCGCGGCGATGAAGGCGGGCGCGGTCTCCGCCCTCGGCGCGGATATCGATCCGTTCTGCGCGGCGGCGGTGGCGCTGAACGCCCAGGCCAACGGCGTCGCCCTGTCCTTCACGGACCGGAACCTGCTCGACGCCCCGCCGCCGCCGGTCGACGTCATCTGCGCCGGCGACGTTTGCTACGAGGCGCCGATGACCGAACGGGTGCTGGGCTGGCTGGGCCAGGCCCGCGCCAACGGAACCCGCGTCCTGATCGGCGACCCAGGCCGGACCTATTTCCCAAAGACCGGCCTCGACTTCCTCGCGGAATACCGCGTGAAGACCACGCGCGAGCTCGAGGATCAGGAGATCAAGCGCTCGTCGGTCTGGTCGATGGCCTGATCCTGCTCGGGATCGGGCGAGAAATGGATGTGCCGGTTGGGGGCAGGGTCGTCGGCGTGATCCTCGCCCGACATCTCCGACTTCGCCGGCCGCCCGGTTCCGCGCGCCTGTTCCAGTTCCGGATCGCGGCTGAAGCCCGGATCAGCGGGGGAAGTGGTCACGGCAGGCTCCTTTGCGGACGACGCTCCATTTCCACAACCGAAATCGGGCCGGTCCGGTTCCGGCCACGCTTGGATATCCGGCCTCGCGGGACCACCTTCGGATCATGACCCGCGCCCTGATCCTCGCCGCCGTCGCCGCGCCGCTGTTGCTGGCCAATGTCGCCCAGGCCCAGACCTTGGCCCAGATCCCGCCGCTAGGCGCGTCCGCCTATGAGCAGCACCGTTGGCAGGCCGAGCAGCACCGGTACGAGATGGATCGCCTGCGCCTGCAGGCGGACCAGCGCGAGGCCACCGCGCGTCAGCTCGAACTCGAGACCCGGCTGAACCGTATGGATCTCCAGAGCCGCCGCACCGCCGACCCCTACGTTCCCTCCGCGCCCCGCGCCCTGCGCGCGCCGGAGGACGAACAGGCCCTGCGCCGCTCTGCGACCGAGCGCCGCCGCGCCACGGAAGCGGGCGTAGGCCAGATCGACGCCTGGCTGGACCGCCGACCGAATTAGCAGGCGGAAATCGGGCGCATCCCTTGCGTCCGGACCGCGTTACGGCTTCGCTCACGGTCTGAGGCGAGGGAGGACGGGTCATGCGTTGGGAAGGCGGCCGCCGCGGCGGCAATATCGAGGACCGGCGCGGCATGGGCCCGGTGGGATTGGCCGGCGGGGGCGTCGGCGCCCTGGTTCTGGCGGCCATCGGCTATTTCGTGTTCGGGATCGATCCCTCGACCACCCAGCAGATCACCAGCCAGCTGGGCGGCGTCGGCGCTGAACAGCAGGAAGGCAAGGCGGGCACGCCGCAGGATCAGGCCGGCCAGTTCGTCGATGTGATCGGCGCCAATATCGACGACGTCTGGCGCACCAAGCTGCAGGGCTATCAGCCGCCGACCGTGGTCCTGTACGAACAGGGCACCCAGACCGGCTGCGGCATGGGCCAGTCGGCCATGGGCCCCTTCTACTGCCCCACCGACCGCCGCGTGTATCTGGATCTCGGCTTCTGGCAGGAGATGGAGACACAGCTGGGGGCCTCGGGCGCCGACTTCGCCCGCGCCTATGTGATCGCCCACGAATACGGCCACCACGTCCAGACTCTGACCGGCGCCTCGGATCAGGTGCGGCGGGCCCAGCAGCGCGCCTCGGGTGAGGCCGAGGCCAACCGCTATTCCGTCGCGCTGGAGCTCCAGGCCGACTGCTACGCCGGCGTCTGGGCCGCCAACGCCTCGGCGGTCTCGAACGGCCAGGTCGCCCTGACCGCCGGAGATATGGAAGAGGGTCTGAAGACCGCCTCGGCCATCGGCGACGACACCCTGCAACGCCGCTCGGGCGGCCGCGTCTCGCCCGACAGCTTCACCCACGGCTCGTCCGCCGACCGCATGGCCTGGCTGCGGCGCGGCTATGACAGCGGCGATCCGGCGGTCTGCGACACGTTCAGCAACCTCTAGAACGTCTTGTTGCGGCGCACACGGCGCGGCAAGGTCGATCCATGTCCTCCTCCGCCGCCTCCGCCCTCGCCGCCTCGCGCCGCCTTGTCCTCAAGGTCGGCTCCGCCCTGCTGATCGCGGACGGGCGGCCGAACGGCCCGCGCCTGGCCGCGCTGGGGCAGGAGATCGCCGACCTGCGCGCCCGGGGCGTGGAGGTGGTCGTGGTCTCCTCCGGCGCCGTCGCGCTGGGACGCGGGCGTCTCGGCCTGTCCAAGTCCGCCCGGCTGGATGAGAAACAGGCCGCCGCCGCCGCCGGCCAGTCCCTGCTGATGCAGGCGTGGGAGACCGCCCTGTCGCCCCACGGCCTGATCCCGGCCCAGGTCCTGCTGACCCGCGACGACACCGAGCGCCGCCGTCGCTGGCTCAACGCCCGCTCGACCCTGGACGCCCTGCTGCGGCTCAAGGCCGTGCCCGTGGTCAATGAGAACGACACCGTCGCCACCGAGGAGATCCGCTACGGCGACAACGACCGCCTGGCCGCCCGCACGGCCCAGCTGGCGCGCGCCGACCTGCTGGTCCTGCTCAGCGACATCGACGGCCTTTACGACGCCGACCCCCGGTCCAATCCGAACGCCGCCCACCTGCCGCTGGTCGAGACCCTGACGCCCGAGGTCATGGCCATGGCGGGCGAGGCCAACGCCTCCGCCTCGGTCGGCACGGGCGGCATGCGCACCAAGCTGGAGGCCGCCCGCATCGCCCGCTCGGCGGGCTGCGCCACCGTCATCGCCTCGGGCCTGACCGAGCGCCCGCTGGCCGCCGTCCTGGACGGCGCGAGGGCCACCCTGATCCCCGCCCCCGCCGGTCCGATGGCGGCGTGGAAGTCGTGGATCGCGGGCAGCGTCGATCCGGCCGGACGGCTGGTCGTCGACGACGGCGCCGTGGCCGCGCTCCGCGCCGGCAAGAGCCTGCTGCCCTCGGGCGTCCGCGCCGTCGAGGGCCGCTTCGACCGGGGCGACAGCGTCCGCGTCGTCACCCCCGACGGCCGGTCCGCCGCTGTCGGCCTCGCCGCCTTCTCCGCCGAGGAGATGACCCTGATCCAGGGCCGCCAGACCGGCGAGATCGAGGGACTGGTCGGCTACAGGGGGCCTCAGGTCGCCATCCACCGCGACGACCTGGTGCTGGAGGGCGACGCATGACCGCCATCGCCGAACAGATGCTTCAGCGCGGCCGCCGCGCCAGGGCCGCCGCCGAGGCGATCCGCATGGCCCCGCCCGAGGTCCGCACCCGCGCGCTCCACGCCGCCGCCGCCGCCCTGCGCGCCCGCTCGGACGCCATCCTGGCCGCCAACGTCGAGGACATCGCCCGCGCCCGCGACAACGGCCTGTCCGAGGCCCTGATCGACCGGCTGGCGCTAAGCCCCGCCCGCATCGCCGCCATCGCCGACGCCGTAGCGGAGGTCGCGGGCCTGCCGGATCCGCTGGGCCGCGAGACCGCCCGCTGGACCCGGCCCAACGGCCTGGACATCGCCCGCGTCTCCACCCCCATCGGCGTGCTGGCCATCATCTATGAGAGCCGCCCCAATGTGACGGCGGACGCCGCCGCCCTGTGCTTGCGCTCCGGCAATGTCGCCCTGTTGCGCTGCGGCTCGGACTGCCTGTCGTCGTCGCTGGCCATCCACGCCGCGATGGTCGAGGGGCTTCAGGCCGCCGGCCTGCCCGCCGACGCGGTCCAGCTGGTCGACACGCCTGACCGCGCCGCCGTCGGCGCCCTGCTGACCGGGCTCGAGGGAACCGTCGACCTGCTGATCCCGCGCGGCGGCAAGAGCCTGGTCGCCCGGGTGCAGGCCGAGGCGCGCGTGCCCGTGCTCGGCCACCTCGAGGGGCTGTGCCACACCTATGTGCACGCCGCCGCCGATCCGGGCATGGCCGAGCGGATCGTCCTGAACGCCAAGATGCGCCGCGTCTCGGTCTGCGGCGCCACCGAAACCCTGCTGGTCGACCGCGCCTGCGCTTCGGCCCTGCTGCCTCGACTGGCCAGCGCGCTCGAAGCCGCCGGATGCAGCCTGCGCGGCGACGCCGACAGCCGGGCGCTGGTTCCCTCCATCGCGGCGGCGAAAGAAGGCGACTGGACCACGGAATACCTGGCCCCCGTCCTCGCCGTGCGCGTGGTCGACGATCTCGATCAGGCGGTGAACCATATCCGCCGCTACGGCTCGGGCCACACCGAGGCCATCGTGACGGAGGACGCCCAGGCCGCCGCCGCCTTCCTGAACGCCGTCGACAGCGCCATCGTCATGTGGAACGCCTCCACCCAGTTCGCGGACGGCGGCGAGTTCGGCTTCGGCGGCGAGATCGGCATCTCCACCTCGCGCCTGCACGCTCGCGGCCCCGTCGGGGCGGAACAGCTGACCAGCTACAAATACGTGGTCCGCGGCACGGGCCAGACCCGCCCCTAACCCACCGTCAGGTCCAGCGCCCGCGACAGGTGCAGCGTGCCCTTGCCCAGGTCCAGCGCCACGCGCCGGTCCCTGAACGCCTCCATCCCCACCAGGCCGCCCGGGAAGTTGGGCAGCGGCGGCTGGTCGAACACGCCCACGTCCACGCGGTGATACAGCTGGTCGGCGAAGGTCACCGTCCGCGCCTCCACGATGGTCGAGCGCATCGAGCCGCCCAGCACCAGGCTGACCCCCTCGCGCTGGGGCCGCCCGTCCAGCAGTCCAGCCGTGTGCGCGGCCTCGCGGCTCAGCCCCAGCAGGGACGAGGCGCCGGTGTCCACCACGGCGCTCACGGCGGCCCCTTCGACCGTCAGCTCGGCGACCAGGGCCGTCCCCTGCCGCCGCACCGCCGCCTCGATCAGGTCAGGCGGACGGACGAAGGCCTCGCGGCGCACCAGCCGCGCGTACCGGCGCGCCGGGTCCAGCGCCAGCACCGCCTCGCCCAGCACGTCCTGCCCCAGGATCAGCGGCGTCCGCAGGCCCTCCTCCGAGGCCAGCGGCCCCAGGTTCAGGATCGCCGCCCGCAGTCCCTTGATCGACAGGCCCGGCAGGGTCAGGTCCAGCGAGGTCCCGCGCCCCACCTGCGCCCCGCCGCCGACGCCATAGGCCACCAGCGGCATGTCGAACAGCGAGCGGCCCTCGCTGGGCAGAGCGTCGAACAGGGCGCGGTCGATGACGGAATACTGGGCGCCGGTGTCGATCAGGGCCAGCACCGTGCGGCCGCCCACCTCGATCCGCACCGTCGGCGTGGGCGAGCGCCGCGCATAGGGCAGCCAGGGCGTCGCCCCCTCGGGCCCGAAGGTCAGGCGCGGCTTGGGCCACAGCAGGTGATCGCGCGCCCACCATGCTCCGCCGGCGACAGCGAGCAGCCCGGCGGCGCGGATCAGAAGGGTGCGGCGGTTCATCGGAGCCCAAGATGGCCCGTGCGGACGGCCGGCGCCAGCGGCGTGACGCCGCGCTGATCGTGTCCTGAAACGACGAACCGGCCGGCGCCCCCCGACGCCGACCGGCCCGCCTGCGAGGCCGGCATCCCCCGTACCCCCGCGAACCCCGGATCCAAGACCTCAGGGTTACCGGCGCGTTAATGGCCCAGGACTGACACCGCTGTCCATCCTCTTCGCCGCCGACGCGAGCAAAATGTGTCCTAACGGTGTCCGAACGGCACCACCTTGTTCGCCCCGTCGTGGCCGATGTCGGCGGCGCCCAGATAGGGAATGCCCGAGCGCTGGCACCAGTAGCGGGTGATCTCCTCGGCGGTCAGGCCGAAGTCCGGGTCGTTCTCCACGATCTCCGACACCCGGCCCAGCCGGATGCCCGCCACGCGCCGGATCGAGGCCTGGCCGGTCAGGTGGAACATCATCCGGTCGATCCGGTACAGCGGCTCGGACACGTCTTCCAGCATCAGCACATGGCCGGTCAGGTCCGGCTCCAGCGCGGTGCCGACCAGGGCGTCCAGGATGCTCAGGTTGAAGGCGACCGCCGGGCGGGAATCCGTGCGCAGCGACGGCTCCCACGACGACGAGGCCCCGCTCTTCAGCCAGTTCAGCGCCCGCCAGGCGGTGTCGTCATGGCGCACCGCGTCCGAGGCCATCGGCCCGTGCGCCAGATGCGGGAAGCCCGCCTTGTAGAGGATGGCCAGCAGGCTGCCGGCGTCGGAATAGCCCAGATACCGCTTCTTGCGCGCCTCATCCGTCAGGCGCGGCAGCACCGCCTCCGCGATCCGGCACGAGCCGTAGCCGCCGCGCGCGAACCAGACGGCGTCCAGCCGCGGATCGTTGGCGAACTCGACGAAGGCGTTGGCGCGCGTCGCGTCGTCCCCGCCGAAATGGCCGTGCTTCTGGAAGGTCGCCGGATGGAAGACGACCTTGATCGAGTCCTCCGGCACATTGGCCGCGAACCACGCCTGAATGGCCTCGCCGCGTTCCTTGGAGAAGCGCGAGCTGGCGTTGACGATGCCGATCTTCAAGACGCGATCCCCGGACTGTGCGACCTCCTTCATAGTCCGCGCCGCGCCCGCGAACCAATCCCTTCCCCTCTCCGCTTTCGCCCTCTACTCAGCCTTCATGGCGAACGACTATTTCTTCTGCGGGATCGGCGGCTCGGGGATGCTGCCGCTGGCGATGATCGTGCAGGCGCGCGGGAACCGGATCGAGGGCTCGGACCGCTCGCGCGACCAGAACCGCACGCCGGACAAGTTCGCCTGGCTGGAAGCGCACGGCGTGACCCTGCACCCCCAGGACGGCTCGGGCGTCACCCGCGCGGACCAGATCGTCGTCGCCACCGGCGCGATCGAGGACACGGTCCCGGACATCGGCGCCGCCAGGGCCGCCGGCGCGACCATCAAGACCCGGCCCGAACTGCTCAGCGAACTGTTCAATGCCGGCGGAACCTCCATCGGCGTGGCGGGCACCAGCGGCAAGTCGACCATCACCGGCATGATCGCCTGGATCCTCCACGAGGCGGGCCGCGCGCCGACCGTCATGAACGGCGCGGTGATGAAGAATTTCGCCGACGCCGACCATCCCTTCGCCAGCGCCCTGGTCGGCGGCCCCGACCTGTTCGTGTCTGAGGTGGATGAGTCAGACGGCTCCATCGCCCGCTACGACCCGACCGTCGCCGTGGTCTCCAACATCTCGCTGGACCACAAGTCGATGGAGGAGCTGCGCGACCTGTTCGGCGGCTTCACCGGCCGCGCGACCATGGCCGTGCTGAACCTCGACAATCCCGAGACCGCCGCCCTGGCCCAGACCCTGCCGCCGGAGAAGGTCGTCACCTTCGCGCTGGGGGAAGAGAGCGCGACCCTGAACGCTCATGACCTGGAGCCCCGGCCGACGGGCATGCGCTTCACCCTGACCGAGCAGGGCGGAGCCAGACATCCGGTCACCCTGAACGTCCCCGGCGCCCACAATGTCGCCAACGCCCTGGCCGCCCTCGGCGCCGTCCGCGCGCTGGGCGTGCCGCTGGATCAGGCGACCGCCGCGCTCGAAACCTTCTCCGGCATCCGCCGCCGCATGGAGGTGGTCGGGACCGCGAACGGCGTCACCGTCATCGACGACTTCGCCCACAACCCGGACAAGATCGCCGCCACCCTGAAGACGCTGCACGCCTTCGACGGCCGCCTGCTGATCCTGTTCCAGCCGCACGGCTTCGGCCCGCTGAAGCTGATGAAGTCTGAGTTCATCGACGGCTTCGCCGGCCTGATGCGCGAGGACGACGTCCTGCTGATGCCGGAGCCCGTCTACTACGGCGGCACCACCGACAGGTCCGTGAACAGCGAGGACATCGCCTCGGGCGCCCGCGCCGCCGGCCGCAAGGCTGAGGCCCTGCCCACCCGCGACGCCTGCGGCGACCGCATCGTCGACCTGGCCCGGCCCGGCGACCGGGTCATCGTCATGGGCGCCCGCGACGACACCCTGTCGGTCTTCGCCGCCGACCTGCTGGCGCGGCTCTAAACTCCGCTTACGGACTGATTTTCAAGAGAATATCTCGAAACATTCACGTACGGCAAAGCTCGTATTAAGTGGCGGCCCGTATCGGACTCCCGGACATCGGGAGTATGCGTGCATGGCCAGAATCGGAGACTTCGCCAACGGCGCCGAGCCGATCTCTCCGGAGACTCCGGGTGCCCATGTCTTCGAGCGTTTCGAGCGCGAACCCGACACCCTGGCCATCGCCGTCGTCGATGCGGAACAGCGCCCGGTCGGCCTGGTCGAGCGCAACGCCTTCACCCTGCGCATGGCCGCCGAGTTCGGGCGCGCCCTCTACGCCCGCCGCCCGGCCTCCAGCTTCATGGACCCGGCCCCGCGGGTGCTCGACGCCGACGCGGACGCCGAGACCCTGTTCGAGTCGATCGACGCCGCCAACCTGGGCGCCCTGCTGAACGGCTTCGTGGTGGTGACCAAGGGGCGCTACAGCGGCGTCGGCGCCGGGGTCCACCTGCTCCAGGCCGGCAGCGCCATCCACCGCAAGCGCGCCCAGGCCATGAGCGTCCTGGCCCGCGATCTGGCTCGCGCCGAGCAGGAGGCCCGTACCTCAAGCCGCGCCAAGTCCGAATTCCTCGCGGTCATGAGCCACGAGATCCGCACCCCGCTGAACGGGGTCCTCGGCGTCGCCGCCCTGATGGAGCGCGAGCTGACGCAGGAGGCCATGCGCCCCTACGTCCGCACCATCCTCGATTCGGGCCAGAGCCTGCTGCGCCTGCTGACCGACGCCCTGGACATGTCCCGCGCCGAGGCCGGGCTGATGACCTTCGAGACCGGGGCGGTGTCGCTGGAGGCCGTGGCCCGGGACCTGACCGCCCTGTGGGGCCCGCGCGCGGAAGAGAAGGCGCTGACCCTGACCGTGATCTGCGACGCTCCGGACGCCGGCCACGTCGTCGCGGACGAGGTGCGCCTCAAGCAACTGCTGAACAACCTGATCGGCAATGCGATCAAATTCACCCCCGCGGGCCAGGTCGCCGTCCGGATCGCCGCGGCGCCCGAGGGCGGCGACGCCCACATGGTCGTCACCGTCGACGACAGCGGCCCGGGCGTGACCGAGGACGCCGCCGCCTCCATCTTCGACCCCTTCAACACAGGCCGCGCGGGCCGCGCGGGCGCCGGGGCCGGATTGGGCCTGGCCATCTGCCGCCAGATCGTCGAGCGCATGGAGGGCCGGATCGCCGTGGAGCGGTCGCCGTGTGGCGGAGCCCGCTTCACCTTTGACCTGCGGCTGCCGCTGGCCTCCGCCGAGGTCGCGACGGCGCAGGACAGCCCCCTCCCGCCGACGCCGCACGAGACCCTGCATGTGCTGGTGGTGGACGACAACGCCACCAACCGTTTCGTCGCGGGCAAGGTGCTGGAGCTGTTCGGCTGCACCTCCGAGACCGCAGAGAACGGACGCGAGGCGGTGGAGCGGGTCCAGGTCGCCCGTTTCGACCTGGTCCTGATGGACGTGAAGATGCCGGTGATGGACGGGGTCCAGGCCACCCGCGCCATTCGCGCCCTGCCCGGTCCGATCTCGGGCCTGCCCATCCTCGCCCTGACCGCCAACGCCGATCCCCGCGACGAGGCCGACTATCTGGCCGCCGGCATGGACGGGGTGGCGCAAAAGCCGATCCAGCCGGACGTCCTGCTCAACGCCATCCGCCGCGTGATGTCGGTCACACCCGGGGCGGAAGCGGCGGTCGCGGCCTGAGGGGGCGCAACCCCGACGCCGCCGGCGTATTGTAGCGCTTCATGCTGCAGATTCCCCCGCCCCCGCCCACCGACCTGCCCGAAGTCGTCGTCACCGGGGCGCGCCTGCCCCCGGCGGCGGGCGAGGCCGCCTTCGCCGTCATCCGCCTGGACGGCCGCGACCTGCGCGCCGAGCAGCGGCTGGACGAGGCCCTGGCCTCCGTTCCCGCCGTCTCCCTGTTCCGCCGAACCTCCAGCCTCGCGGCCAATCCGACCACGCAAGGCATCAGCCTGCGCGCCATCGCCCCCTCCGGCGCGGGCCGGACGCTGGTGACCCTGGACGGCGCGCCGCTGAACGACCCCTTCGGCGGCTGGGTGATCTGGTCCCAGGTCCCGACCGAAAGCCTCGCCGGGCTCGACATCGTGCGCGGCGCCGGCGCCGGTCCCTACGGCGCGGGGGCCCTGACCGGGGTCATCCAGTTGCGCGAGCGCGACATGGGCTGGACCATCGACGCCTCCGTGGCCGAACGCGGCGGCGCGCGCCTGTCGGCCTCGGGCGCGACGAATGTCGGCGCCGCGCGGATCGTCGCTTCAGGTCTTTACGAGACCAGCGACGGCTACGTCCCGGTGCGCGGCGCGGCCGCGGGCGCCGCCGACACGCCCCTGGATCTGGAGGTCCGCAGCGGCGCGGTGCGCGCCGACCTGCCCGTCGGTCCGGCTGTCGTCTCCCTGCGCGCCTCCGCCTTCGAGGAGGATCGCGGCTCCGGCCTCGCGGGGGCCCGTTCGACCGCCAGCGGCAACGCCCTGTCCGCCACCGCCGCCGTCCAGCCCTCCGCCGACCGTCCCGGCTGGCGACTGCAGGCCTGGCGCCGCGAGAGCGACCTGGCCAACACCTCGGTCGCCGTCGCCGCCGACCGCGCGACCACCACCCCCGCCAACGACCAGTACGAAACCCCGGCGACCGGATGGGGCGTCAACGCCGCCCTGCGCCATGTCACGCTCAGCGGCGTCGCCCGGCTGGAGTGGGAGCTGGGCGCCGACGCCCGCTTCACCGAGGGCGAGACCCACGAGCGCTTCCGCTACATGGGCGGCCAGTTCACCCGCGACCGGATCGCCGGCGGCGAGACCTCGGTGATGGGCCTCTACGCCGAGGGCTCCTGGACCCACGGCCCCTGGCTGGTCGCCGGCGGCCTGCGCGCCGACCGCTGGGAGAGCGCCGACGGCCATCGCCTCGAGCGCGACCTCGCCACCGGCCTGCCGACCCTGGACGAGACCGACCCCGACCGCTCGGGCGAGGTGGTCAGCGCCCGCCTCGGGGTCCGGCGCGACATCGGTGGCGGTCAGGCCCTGCGCGCCGCCGCCTACACCGGCTTCCGCCCCGCCACCCTGAATGAGCTGCACCGTCCCTTCCGGGTCGGCAACGACCTGACCGAAGCCAACGCCGCCCTTGAGCCCGAGACCCTCAGCGGCGTCGAGGCGGGCTGGAGCTGGACCGGCGCCCGGGCCTCCCTGACCGCCACCGCCTTCTGGACCCGGCTGGACCAGGCCATCGTCAACGTCACCATCGGGACCGGCCCGGCCACCTTCCCACGCGCCGGCTTCGTTCCGGCGGGCGGCGTCCTGCGCCAGCGCCAGAACGCCGGGACCATCGAGGCGACGGGGATCGAGCTGGACGGCCGCCTGACCCTGACCGACGCCCTCAGCCTGCGCGCCGCCCTGTCGCTGACCGACGCCGAGGTGGACGGGGGGTCCGCCGCGGCCCAGCTGACCGGCCTTCGCCCCGCCCAGGCCCCGCGGTTCAGCGCCGTCGCCGGGGCGGACTGGCGGGCCACGGACCGCCTGACCCTCGCCGCCGACCTGCGCTGGGAGAGCGACCGGTTCGAGGACGACCTCAACAGCCGGGTGCTGGACGCCGGCGGAACCGTCGATCTGCGCGCCGACTGGAGCCTGACCGACGCCGCCGTCCTGTGGGTCGCGGCCTCCAATCTGTTCGACGCGGAGATCGAGGTGTCCGAGACCGGAACCGGCGTCGCCGGCTTCGCCCCGCCCCGTACCCTGGCCGCGGGCGTGCGGTTCACGCGCTGAGCCGTTATCGGTCCAGGACGAAGGCCTCGTCGGCCGCCGAGACCGGCTGGCGCGAATCGTCCGTTCCCCACCCCTTGGCTCCGCCCACCCGGACGGCGGCCCAGATGACGAAGCGGCGCACGGGATCGACGCCGCGGTTCTCCAGCGCCTCCCTGAAGACGCCGTCGGCCTCGGCCCGGTCGTAGGGTTCGGCGCGGGTCCGCCCGTCCTGGCGACGCTTCCACTGTCCCGTGCCCGAGGTGGCGTAGAGGAAGTCGTGGACGATCGCCGCCTTCACCCAGGGGCCGTCGGGCGGCAGCAGAATCCAGCCCCAGCGCGGTATGGAGGTCAGGTCGGTCACGAAGCCGGCGGGCACGGTGATCAGGTCGTCTCCGTCCCCGGTCCTGTACGTCAGGTCCCGCTGGAGCCCCCACAGGCTGCGCCCCTTCTTGATCGACGGACTGAATTTGTTGTCGAGCAGGACCAGCACCAGCTTCCCGCCGAAACGATCCGTCCAATGGGTCAAGGCCGCCTCCCGCATCCGTCCCGTCGCCCCGATTCAATCCAAAGCAGCGGCAAGATCAACCACTGATGGAGATCGATGCTCCTCGCCTCTCGGAAAGCGCTCCCAAAGGTCGCACGCGCGCCATCTTGCAAACGGTTCTCAACTTCGGCACAAGCCGGGGCGTGACCGACGCCGCCGCGACAGCTCCGAAGCCGAAGAAGGCCCTGAACGCCGCAAGGTCGTTCTGGCTGAAGCAATTGCATCAGTGGCACTGGATCTCGGCGGCCGTCAGCCTGATCGGGCTGATGCTGTTCGCCGTCACAGGCATCACCTTGAATCACGCGGCCTCGATCCCCGGTCAGGTCTCCACCGTCGAGACCGCCGGGACCCTGCCCGCCCCCCTGCTGGAGCGGTTGTCGACCTTCCCGCAGGAGACCACCGATCCCGCCCCCGACTATGTCGCCCGCTGGGCCTCGGACCACTTCAAGGTCTCCATCGCGGGCCGTCCCACCGAGACAACGCCGGAAGAGGTCTACATCGCCCTGACCGAGCCCGGCGGCGACGGCTGGCTGACCATCGACCGCGCCACCGGCGAGGCCGCGCGCGAGCGCACCACCCGCGGCCCGATCGCCTACCTCAACGACCTGCACAAGGGCCGCAACACCGGCAAGGTGTGGTTCTGGTTCATCGACGTCTTCGCCGCCGCCTGCATCGTCTTCGCCGTCACCGGCTTCGCCCTGACCTGGATGCACGCCAAGCAGCGCCCCTCGACCTGGCCCCTTCTGGGTCTGGGTCTGCTGATCCCCGTCATCATCGCCCTGATCTTCATTCACTGACGAGTCCGACATGCGTCCCCTGACCCTCGCCGCCTCCGCCGCCGCCCTCGGGACCTTCGCCGCCCCGGCGATGGCCGCCGACCTGAACGTCACGGTGACCGTGCCGCAGCAGACCGGCGCCGCCTATCACCGCCCCTATGTCGCGCTGTGGATCGAGCGCGCGGGCGCCGGGCAAGCCGCCGCCACGCCGGTGCGCACCCTGGCCGTCTGGTACGAGGTCTCCAACGTCGCCGAAGGCAAGGACTGGCTCAAGGACATGCGCACCTGGTGGCGCGGTCTGGGGCGCGGCATGACCCTGCCGGCCGACGGCGTCTCCAGCGCCACCAAGGCTCCGGGCCGTCACACCGTCAGCATCCCCGCCGCCCGCCTGCGGGACCTGCCCGCCGGCAACTATTCCGTGGTCGTCGAGGCGGCCCGCGAACTGGGCGGCCGTGAAGTCGTCCGCGTGCCCTTCGTCTGGGGCCGCGCCAACACCGCCCAGGGAACCGGGCGCACCGAACTGGGCGCCGTCAGCGTCGCCGTCACCCGCTAAAGGAAGCCGCCATGAAGAAGTCCATCGCCATCATCGCGGCCCTCGCCGCCCTCGCCCTGCCGATGTCCGCCCAGGCCCACCGCGCCTGGCTGGCCCCGACCTCGACCAGCCTGTCGGGAACCGATGCCTGGGTCGGCTTCGACGCCGGCATGTCCAACGGCGTCTTCATCCCCGATCACGCCGCCATGAACCTCGCCGGCCTGGTGATCACCGCGCCGGACGGTTCGACCGTCGCGCCCGAGAACATGGGCCGCGCCCGCTACCGCTCGACCTTCGACCTGCACCTGACCCAGCAGGGCACCTACCGCGTCGCCAACGTCATGGGCGGCGTCATCGTCAGCTACAAGCAGGGCGGCGAGCAGAAGCGCTGGCGCGGGACCGAGGCTGAAATGGCCGCCAACATCCCGGCCGACGCCACCGAGGTCGTCGCCACCCGCAACAACAGCCGCATCGAGACCTTCGTCACCCTCGGCGCGACCTCGACCACGGCGCTGGCCCCGACCGGCCAGGGCATCGAGCTGGTCCCGGTGACCCATCCGAACGACCTGGTCGCCGGCGAGGCCGCGACCTTCAAGCTGGTGCGCGACGGCCAGCCGGCCGCCGACCTGGAAGTCACCATCGCCCGCGGCGGCACCCGCTACCGCGACAATCCGGAAGAGATCACCGTCCGCACCGGCGCCGACGGCGCGTTCACCGTCACCTGGCCCGAGCCGGGCATGTACTGGGTCAACGCCTCGGTCCGCATCCCCGCCCAGGGCCAGCAGCTGGCGTACAACGCCCAGTACAACGGCGTCGTGGAAGTCCTGCCCTGACCCGGCCCGGAGGCCCTCTGTCCAGCAAAAGCGCGCCGCCCACGGTC
The DNA here is from genome assembly GCF_058790835.1 of Brevundimonas sp. EU05-FHT14B11. Lineage (NCBI taxonomy): Bacteria > Pseudomonadati > Pseudomonadota > Alphaproteobacteria > Caulobacterales > Caulobacteraceae > Brevundimonas > Brevundimonas sp. EU05-FHT14B11. The sequence goes on along the minus strand of NZ_JBYTCY010000001.1, from coordinate 819,199 downwards.
ATCGTGGGCGGCGACGCTGCGCCGCGCCCGGACAACCGGGTCCTCATCCCGACCCACGGCCAGACGCCGGCCCGCCCGCCCTCGACGCTGATCTGGGACTTCGCGGGCACGAGCATGGGCGCCGACTGGTCCGTCCGCCTGGTTCCGCCCGAGGGCGCCGAGCGGGCGACCTTCCAGTCCGCCATCGACGCCGAACTGGCCCGCATCGTCAGCCTGTTCAGCCATTGGGACCCGCGCTCCGAACTGGCCCGGTTCAACGCCGCGCCCGAGGGCTTCTGGGCGGTGTCCGAGCCCTTCTGGCTGCTGCTCAACCAGGCCATGGACGTCGCCGACGACACCGACGGCGCGGTCGATCCGACGCTGGGCGCCCTGGTCAATCTGTGGGGCTTCGGCCCGCCCGGCCCGCGCCCGCTGAACGCCTTCGGCACCGGTCCGACCACGCCGTACGAGGAAGACATCGCCGCCGCCCTGGCCCTGTCCGGCTGGGGCCGCCTGCGCCTGAACCGCGACCGCCGCGCCGTGCAGCAGATCGGCGGCCTCAAGCTCGACCTGTCCGGCATCGCCAAGGGCCACGCCGTCGACCGCGTCTCCGACCGCCTGGCCGAGCTGGGCGCCGCCCATCACCTGGTCGAGATCGGCGGCGAGCTGCGCGGCCGGGGTGTGAAACCCGACGGCCATCCGTGGTGGGTCGAGCTGCAGCAGGGGCCGGACGCCCCCGGCCCGCGCACCGTCGCGGCCCTGTTCGATCTCGCCGTCGCCACCTCCGGCGACTGGATCCGCAGCTTCGAATCCTACGGCCGGGTCTACAGCCACACCATCGACGGCCGCACCGGCCAGCCGGTCGACAACGGCGTCGCCTCCGTCACCGTCCTGGCCGAAACGGCGATGTACGCCGACGCCATGGCCACGGCCCTGACCGTCATGGGGCCGACGGAAGGCCCCGCCTTCGCCACCGCCATGAAGATCGCCGCCGCCTTCGTCGTGCGCGGCTACGACGGCGTCACGGAGATCGTCACCCCCGCCTTCGCCGCCATGTTGGACGAGGGCGCGTGACCACCGATCCCGGGCGTCTGACATGGGCCGCCGTGGCCGTCGGCCTGTGGCTGCTGAGCGTCCTCTGGGTCATCGTCAGCCGGGCGCTGGCCAAACGCGCCGCCGCCCGCAAGGCCGCCGCGCTGGCGCCGCCGGCGGGCGCGGACGCCGTCCTCGTCGCCTTCGCCAGCCAGACCGGCCTCGCCGAGGAGCTGGCGTGGATGACGGCCAAGAGCCTGTCCGACGCCGGAACCCCGGCCCGCGTCGCCCTGCTCGGCGATCTCGAGCCCGACGAGCTGAAGGCCGCCGGCCGCCTGCTGGTTGTCGCCTCCACCACCGGCGAGGGCGATCCCCCCGACAGCATGTCGTGGTTCGTGCGTCAGGTGATGAAGGCCCCCGCCGACCTCCAGGGCCTGTCCTACGGCCTGCTGGCGCTGGGCGACCGCACCTACGCCGACTACTGCGGTTTCGGCCGGGCGCTGGACGGCTGGCTGCGCCGTTCGGGCGCCGCGCCCCTGTTTGACCATGTCGAGGTCGACAACGGCGACACCGGCGCGATCCGCCACTGGCAGCACCACCTGGGCCTGATCACCGGCCAGGCCGTCCAGGCCGACTGGACCCCGCCCGCCTACGACCGCTGGCGTCTGGCCGAGCGCCGCCTGCTCAATCCCGGCAGCCCCGGCGGGGAGGCGCACCTGCTGGCCTTCGAGCCGATCGATCACGCGCCGTCATGGGCCGCGGGCGATATCGCCGAGATCGGCCTGCCCGACCCGGCCCAGGGCAGCCGCGAATACTCCGTCGCCTCCCTGGCCTCGACCGGTCGCGCCGAGTTCATCGTCCGCCGGATGACTCGCCCGGACGGCACGCCCGGCCTCGCCTCCGGCTGGCTGACCCGCGACCTCGCCCCCGGCGCCGAGGTCGGCATGCGCATCCGCACCAACCGCAGCTTCCACGGCCCCGACGCCGCCACGCCCCTGATCCTGATCGGCAACGGCACCGGCCTGGCCGGGCTGCGCGCCCACCTGAAGGCCCGCGAGGGTCAGGCCCACGGCGGCGCCTGGCTGATGTTCGGCGAGCGCACCCGCGCCCACGACGCCTTCCTGGATGACGAGCTTCAGGCGATGCAGGCCTCGGGCCTGCTGACCCGGCTGGACCGCGTCTTCTCCCGCGACGCCGGCCCAAATGGCGAGGGGGGCCGCTATGTGCAGGCGGTCGTGGCGGAGCAGGCGGAGACCCTGCGGGACTGGCTGTCGCGCGGCGCGACCCTCATGGTCTGCGGCAGCCTGGAAGGCATGTCCAGGGGCGTGCACGAGGCGCTGGAAGCCGTGGTCGGCGTCGAAGCCCTGCGCGATCTGACCGAGACCGGGCGGTACCGGCGGGACGTTTACTGACGGCTTGACCCAGCTCATGTGGCGGGCGGCGAGCCCAGCAAGTGATTAGTGGTTAGTGGTTAGTGGTTCGCGGCGTCACGAGCGGTGGTGGTTCTGACTCAGGCCGTCGGGTCAGCCACCCACTAATCACTAACCACTAATCACTTCCCACGCTCCGGCCCCACCGACTGCGCGCCCCGCCAACGGCCCCAGCCGCCCCTCAGACCTCAGCCCACCGCCGCAGCAGGTTGTGATAGACCGCCGTCAGCTCCAGTACGGCGGGGTCCTTGGGGCCCTTCTCGGCGTTGACCCGCTGGATGGCCACATCCATCCGGAACAGGGTCTCGCGGTCGGCGTCGTCACGGATCAGGCTCTGCAGCCAGAAGAAGCTGGCCACCCGCGCGCCGCGCGTCACCGGCGTGACCCGGTGCAGGCTCTTGGACGGATACAGGACCAGGTCCCCCGCCGACAGCTTCACCGACTGCGGCCCGTACATCTCCTCGATGATCAGCTCGCCGCCGTCGTATTCGTCGGGCTCGGACAGGAAGAGGGTGCAGGACAGGTCGCTGCGGATGCGCAGCCCGCCGCGCTGGCGGATGGCGTTGTCGACATGGACGCCGAAATGCTCGCCGCCCTCATAGCGGTTGAACAGCGGCGGAAAGATCGTGTGCGGCAGGGCGGCCGACACGAACATCGGATTGGCGTTCAGCGCCTGCAGCACCAGCGCCCCGACCTCGCGCGCCTGGGGCGAGTCCTCGGGAAGCTGGCGGTTGACCTTGGCGGTGGCCGACTGATGGCCGGAGGTGACATTGCCGTCGGCCCACGGCCCGGCGTCCAGCGTCGCGCGCAGGCTGGCCGCCTCCGCCTTGGAGAACACCTCTGGAATGTGCAGCAGCATGCGCCGCCTCCTTGGTCGCGCCCGAGATCCGGACACGGAAAGACCCGGGGGGTCAGGCCATCAGGGAAGACCAACCTGAACCCCCGGTTCTACGCGAACGGACCTACGGGCCGAAATAGCCCGCCGCGCAGATTCAGCGACCTCAGTAGCGCAGGTTCAGCGTCAGGATCGCCTGACGGGCCGGCGCCACATCGGCGTGGTGCACGCCGTTGGTGCGGAGGATGTATTCCTCGTCGCCCGCGTTCTGGACGTTCAGCTGCAGCGACGCGGTGTCGGTGATGTCGTACGAGGCGAACAGGTCCACCCGGGTGTACTCCGGCGCAAAGACGCGGTTGGCGCCGCCGCCCGCTCCGCCCTGGTTCCCGCCGAAGCTCTTGGACACATAATAGGCGCCGCCGCCCAGGCTCAGCTTCGGGGTCACCCGGTAGGTGCTGAACAGGCTGAACGAGTGCTCCGGCGTGTTGGCCAGCGGCAGACCTTCGAAGGCGCTCGGCACGGGCACGCCGCCGACGATCGTCACGGCGCCCTTCACCAGTTCGGAGTCCATCCAGCTGTAGCCGCCGAACACCTGCCATTCGCGGGTGATGTTGCCGGACACGCCCAGCTCGATCCCCCGCACCTCGACTTCGCCGGCCTGGGCGAAGTCGGTGGGCAGCGGGCCGACCAGGATCTGCGCGTTCTCGCGGGTCAGGTGGAAGGCCGCGGCCGACAGGGCCAGGCGGTCGCCGAACAGGTTGGCCTTGGCGCCGATTTCCCAGCTGGCGGTCTCTTCCGGATCCAGGACGCCGGTCAGCGTGCCCGAGCCCGTGCCGTTGCCGCCCGTGTTCTGGTCTCCTGCGGCGATCAGCGGCGGCGTGGAGGAGGTGGCGTAGGAGACGTAGACGCTGGAGTTCGAGGTCGGCTTGTAGACCAGGCCGACCTGGTAGTTGACGAAGTCCCAGTCGGCGGCGACCGGCGTGTATACCGGCGCGGCCACGGTGCCCGTGGCGTTGATCCCCTCGACCGAATAGTCGTCATAGCGGACGCCCAGGTTGACGATGAAGCGGTCGCCGATCTCGATCGAGTCAAGGGCGTACAGGCCCACGGTATCGGTGGTGTTGGTGCTGATCAGGCCGCGCGTGATCGTGCCGGTCCACGGATCCTGCGGATTGGGATCGTACAGCGGCGTGCAGTCGAAGCCGGTCAGGGGCGCCGGGCAGGCCGAACCGCTGATCGTCGTGACGGTGTAGGAGGCGTTGCGGTTCTTCTCGCGCCCCAGTTCCAGGCCGATGTCATAGCTGTGACGCAGGCCGCCCGTGGTGATCCGGCCGTGCAGGTCGGTGACGTTGGCGATCGTGTCGTTCGGGTTCCAGCGCGACTTGGTCCCGCGCTTCATCCAGTAGACGCCGCCGATCAGGGCCACGCCCGGAGGCGTCGCGGTGATGCTGCCGCCGTCGCCGGGATTGGTGACGACATAGTCGTTCAGCGTGCGGGACACCCGGGTCACGTTGCGCAGTTCCGCGTGCTCGCCGAAGCGGTGCTTCACGTCGAAGGTGAAGGTGTCGACCGTATTGGTCAGATAGTCGCGCGAATGCAGGCCGTAGAAGCTGTCGTACGGCACATCCAGCACGCCGCTGTCGGTCGTGCGGATGTTGATCTTGGTGAACAGCGGGATGCCGTAGTCGGGCATCTGGTTCGATTCCAGATGGTAGTAGCTCATGGTCGCCGTGGTCGGCGTGCCCAGGCCGGCCGCCAGCGACAGGCCGAGCCCCCACTTGTCGTAGTCGACCGAGTCACGACCCGGCACATCGCCCTCCGCGCCCATCAGGTTCAGACGCAGGGCTGCGGTGCCGCCCAGGTTCCAGTTCTGGTCGATGGCGCCGCGCAGGTAGCCGTCGGTGCCGACGCCCAGGCCGTAGTGGGTGAAGTCCTGCAGGCGCGGGGCCTTGGAGGCCAGGTTGATGCTGCCGCCGCCCGAGCCGCGGCCCGAGTAGACCGAGTCCGGACCCTTTACGACCTCGACCTGTTCCAGGTTGAAGACCTCGCGCTGCTGGCCGCCCGAGTCGCGGATGCCGTCGACGAAGATGTTGTTGCCCGAGGATTGGCCGCGGATGAACGGACGGTCGGCCAGCGGCTGCCCGCCTTCACCGGCGCCGAAGGTGATGCCAGGCGAGGTGCGCAGGATGTCCTGCAGCGAGGTCGCGGCGGTCTGCTCGATGATCTGCTGCGGGATGATGGTCACCGCGCGCGGGGTGTCGACCAGCGGCGCGACGAACTCCGGCGACGTCGGCTCGCGGCGGACGTGCTGGCCCGTCACCGTCACGGTGCCCAGGGTGGTGGTGTCCTGTTGCTGCGGATCGGCGGCCGGATCCGGATCGCCGGCCACGGCGGGGGCGGCGGCCAGCAGCATGCCGGCGGCGCTGGAGGCGAACAGGAGCGAGCGGAGCGCGTCGGCGCGTTGGGTCATGGGAGCGATTCCGGGGAGGAAGATATTGCGAGCGGCTCGCAGTATCATCTTTGCCGGATGTCGCAACCGCTTTTGCGACACATTCGCATAATTCTGGTCACTGTATCGCCGCGGCGTCGCCGCGATGGAAACAGGCCTCAGCCCGCCGCCACCGCCTTCATCGACACCGACAGGTCCGCCAGCCGGTCCGCGTCCACCGGCGTCGCCTTGCCGATCATCATCCGCCCGGCCATGAACTCGGCCGGCGCGTTGACGGCCTCGACGCAGACGATCCGGTCTCCAGCCAGGTGGAAGACGGCGAAGGCGCCCGCCTCCACGTCGCCGCGCACCACCTGACGGTCCGCCCCGTCGGGCAGGCCGGCGATCTGCAGCTTCAGGTCATACTGGTCGGACCAGAACCAGGGCGCCTCCGGCGTCGGCGCCGTCCGGCCGACGATGGCCGAGGCCGCCTGCTTGGCCTGTTCCAGCGCATTGGGCACGCTCTCCAGCCGATGCATCGTCCCGCCGTGCACGGACACGGGCCGGTAGGTCACGTCGCCGACGGCCCAGATCGCCGGATCCGAGGTTCGCGCCTCGCCGTCCACCACCACCCCGTTCAGGCAGTGCAGCCCGGCCGTCCGCGCCAGCCCTTCGCGCGCCAGGGCGCCGACGCCGACCAGCACGGCGTCGGCCTCGATCAGCCGCCCGTCCGCCAGCCGCACGCCCGCATCCTCGAACCCGGTCACCTCGGCCGAGGTCAGGATCTCGACGCCGTGCTTGCGATGATAGCCGGTGAAGAATTCGGACAGCGTATGCGAGGCGACGCGCGCCAGCACCCGGTCCATCCGTTCGATGACCACCGCGTCGGCGCCCAGCGCCCGGGCCGAGGCCGCCGCCTCCAGACCCACATAGCCGCCGCCCACGACCGCCAGCTTTTTGCCCGGACCCAGCGCCGCCTTCAGCCGCTCGGCGTCGGCCAGGGTGCGCAGCTCCAGCAGATCGGCCCGGTCAGCGCCCGGCAGGGCCAGCCGCCGCGCCGTCGATCCGGTGGCCAGGATCAGCGCGTCATAGGTCTCGACCGTCCCGTCCGCGAAGGCGACCGTCCTGCCCGCCGGGTCGATGGCCGTCGCGGTCGTCCCGGTGCGCAGTTCGATGGCCTGCTCGGCGTAGAAGCTCTCGGGGCGCAGCAGCAGCGCCTCCAAGTCGGCCTCGCCCTTCAGCCAGGCCTTCGACAACGGCGGTCGCTGATAGGGCGGCGCCGGCTCCTCGCCCGCTAGCACGATGGGGCCTTCATGGCCGTATTGGCGCAACAGCGCCGCCGCCGTGCCGCCCGCGTGCCCCGCGCCGATGATCAGAACCTTTGTCATGTTTCGCAAGTAGTGCGATCCAGGGTCTTACGCCAAGAGTCTCCCTGCACAGGCCGCTCGCCTTGCCGGACAGATGCTGTCGTGCAACGCTGTTCGTTCAAACTATTCCTGGGGAATAAGGAAATGCTGATCCGGTCTCTCATCGCCGCCACGGCCGCGCTGCTGCTGGTTGCGCCCGCGGCCCAGGCGCAGGATCCGTCCGCCAAGGCGACCTTCGGCGACGTCTCCCTGAGCTCGGGCTTCACCCCCGATCCTCACTCGGTCTCCCTGACCGCCGGCGGCTCCATCGACGCCTCGACCATCGGCTCGCCCTGCCGCGGCTCGATCGCCCGCGCCCCCGACTTCGAGCTGACCTACAGCTCCGGCTCGCTGCCGCTCTACATCTACGCGGTGTCCAGCTCGGACACGACGCTGGTGGTCAACGGTCCGGACGGTCAGTGGTACTGCGACGACGATTCCAACGGCGGCACCAACCCGCAAGTGACCTTCAACAGCCCGCGCTCGGGCACCTATGACATCTGGGTCGGCACCTTCAGCGGCGGCACGACCTCGGCGACCCTGAACATCACCGAGCTGTCCGGCGACCGCGGAGGCGGCGACGGCGGTTCTCCCGACACCACCCTGACCGCGACCTTCGGCGAAGTCAGCCTGAGCTCGGGCTTCACCCCCGATCCGCACCGCGTCAGCCTGACGGCCGGCGGCTCCCTCTCGGCCTCGAACGTGTCCTCGTCCTGCCAGGGCTCGATCGCCACGGCGCCGGACTATGAGATCACCTACAGCGCCGGCTCGCTGCCGCTGGCCATCCGCACCGAGGCGAACACGGACACCACCCTGGTGGTCAACGGCCCCGACGGCCAGTGGTACTGCGACGACGACAGCGGCGGCGGCACCAACGCCCAGGTCTATTTCGCCAAGCCGGCGTCCGGCACCTACGACATCTGGGTCGGCACCTACGGCGGCGGCAACCAGCCCGCCACCCTGCTGATCACCGAAGTGCCGTAGGCCCGGCGCCTCCCTAATCGGAACCGCTGCGGGCGCCGGGGATTGACCCGGCGCCCGTTTCGCTTTTCCACCTTGGCCGTCACATGGTGTTTCAGCCCGCCGCGCCACTGTTGGCTAGGCGGGCGTAAGCGGCCAAAGACCCTTCATCCCGAAGGGTTCAACAAGTGAAGGAGCACGAATGGCGGCCCTGGTGCTGTTCGGCGGCGGCGGCGACCTCGCCATGCGGATGCTTCTGCCTTCGCTCTATTTCCTCGAGCATGACAGCCTGCTGCCCGACGATCTGAAGATCATCGGCGCCGCCCGCTCGGACGAGAGCCGCGACGAGTACGTCGAAAAGGTCCGCGCTTCGGTCGAGGGCAAGGCCCGCGCCGACGACGCCTGGTCCGAGGCCGCCTGGTCCCGCATGGAGGCCCGCCTCGACTATCTGCCGGTCGACGCCACCAGCGCCGAAAGCCTGAAGCCGCTCAAGGCCAAGGTCAGCGACGCCGGAGTCACCTCCTTCCTGGCCGTCTCGCCGTCCCTCTACGGCCGCATCGTCACCGCCCTGAAAGAGGCCGGCATGGCCGGGCCGAACGACCGCGTGGTGCTGGAGAAGCCCGTCGGCCGCGACCTGAAATCCTTCCTGGAGATCGACGACGCCGTCGCCCACGCCTTCCGCGAGAACCAGGTGTTCCGCATCGACCACTACCTGGGCAAGGAGACGGTCCAGAACCTGATCGCCCTGCGCTTCGGCAATACGGTGTTCGAGCCGCTGTGGAACAACCTGTCGATCGACCACGTCCAGATCACCATTGGTGAAACGGTCGGCGTCGGCGACCGCTGGCCCTATTACGACGAGTACGGCGCCCTTCGAGACATGCTGCAGAACCACATGCTGCAGCTGCTCTGCCTGGTCGCCATGGAGCCGCCGTCCGACCTCGACCCGGACTCGGTCCGCAACGAGAAGGTCAAGGTCCTGCGCTCGCTGCGCCCCATCACCCACGAGGAGGCCGAGCGCGTCACCGTGCGCGGCCAGTACGTGGCGGGAACCAGCGAGGGCAAGCCGGCCAAGGGCTATGACGAGGAACGCGGCCAGCCGTCGGACACCGAGACCTTCGTCGCCATCCGCGCCGACATCGACAACTGGCGCTGGGCGGGCGTGCCCTTCTTCATGCGCACCGGCAAGCGCCTGCCCGAGAAGCGCACCGAGATCGTGATCCAGTTCAAGCCGCTGCCGCACTCCATCTTCGACCGCGACGACCGCGGCGAGGTGCAGGCCAACCGCATGGTCATCGAGCTGCAGCCCGAGGAAGACATCTCGCTGACGGTGATGAACAAGAAGCCGGGCCTCGACCAGCGCATGCAGCTGCAGCCGATCAAGATGAGCCTGTCGTGGGGCGTGGGCGGCAAGGGCGACAAGCCGCCCCGCCGCCGCATCGCCTACGAGCGCCTGCTGCTGGACGCCCTGCACGGCGACTCCACCCTGTTCGTCCGCCGCGACGAGGCCGAACAGGCCTGGAAATGGGTCGACGAAGTCTCCGAGGCCTGGGCCGACGGCGACATCAGGCCCCAGGAGTACGTCGCCGGAACCTGGGGTCCCGCGGACGCCGACATGCTGATGGCCCGCACCGGCCGGGAATGGAATTCGTCGGATGCCTGAGATTGAAGTCTTCGCCGACGGCGCGACATGGGCCGAGGCCTGCGCCGCCCGGCTGACCGAAACCCTGTCGGGCGCCGTCGCCGAAACCGGTAAGGCCGTGTTCGCCGGTTCCGGCGGTTCGACCCCCGCGCCGATCTACGCCCGTATGGCCGCCGCCGGTATCGACTGGTCCAAGGTCGCCGTCACCCTGATCGACGAACGCTATGTCCCCGAGACCTCGCCGGACTCCAACGCGGCCCTGCTCAAGACCACCCTGCTGATCGGTCCGGCCGCCGCCGCCCGCTTCGTGCCCCTCTATACGCCCGAGGTCACCGTCGATCGCGCCGCCATCGTCGCCGCCCATGCGCTGGCCGCCGAGGGCGGCCGCCTCGACGCCGTCCTTCTCGGCATGGGGGAGGATGGCCATATCTGCTCCATGTTCCCCCAAAGCCCGACGCTGAAGACCCTGCTCACCCCGACCTTGGCGCCGACCGTCCTGGGCGTGCCCCATGGCCGCGACGGCATGGCTCCCAGCCTCGAACGCCTGTCGATCAACCTGCCCTATCTGATGCAGGCGCGCCGCGTGGTCCTGGCCCTGACCGGCAAGCAGAAGCGCGCCGTGTTCGAACGGGAGGCCGCGGGCGACCCGGCGACCCAGCCCATCGCCGCCCTGATCGCCGCGAACGTCCCGCTCGATGTCCTGTGGACGGAGACCGTCTGATGCCCAAGCTCCATCCCGTCGTCGCTCAGGTCACCGCCCGCATCACCGAGCGCTCCCACGCGACCCGCGCCGACTACCTGCGCCGCATGGACGCCGCCCGCGACAGCGGGATCGGCCGCGCCAAGCTCAGCTGCGCCAACTGGGCCCACGCCTTCGCCGGCGCCCCGATCAAGGACAAGCTCAACGCCATGTCGGGGTCGCGCCCCAACGTCGGCGTCGTCACCGCCTTCAACGACATGCTCTCGGCCCACCAGCCGTTCGAGCGCTTCCCCGAGATCATCCGCGCCGCCGTGCGCGAGGTCGACGCCACCGCCCAGGTCGCCGGCGGGACCCCCGCCATGTGCGACGGCGTCACCCAGGGCCGTCCGGGCATGGAGCTGTCGCTGTTCAGCCGCGACGTGATCGCCATGTCCACCGGCGTCGCTTTGACCCACGACGCCTTCGACGCCGCCATGATGCTGGGCGTCTGCGACAAGATCGTCCCCGGCCTGTTCATCGGCGCCCTGGCCTTCGGCCACCTGCCGGTCGTCTTCGCCCCCGCCGGGCCCATGCCCTCAGGCATACCCAATGCCGAGAAGGCTCGCGTCCGCGCCCTCTACGCCCAGAACCAGGTCGACCGTCAGACCCTGCTGGAAAGCGAGATCGGCAGCTACCACTCGCCCGGCACCTGCACCTTCTACGGCACCGCCAACTCCAACCAGATGATGATGGAGCTGGGCGGCCTGCACCTGCCGTCGACCGCCTTCGTCCATCCGGAAACCGGCCTGCGCGACGCCCTGACCGCCGCCGCCGCCAAGCGCGCGGTCGAGCTGGCCCGCACGGGCCGGGGCCGCATGGCCGACGTCATCTCCGAGAAGTCGGTCGTCAACATGATCGTGGCCCTGCTGGCCACCGGCGGCTCGACCAACCACGCCATCCACCTGGTCGCCATGGCGCGCGCCGCGGGCGTGTTGATCGACTGGACCGACATGGACCAGCTGTCGTCCGCCACCCCGTTGCTGGCTCGCGTCTATCCCAACGGCTCAGCCGACGTGAACGCCTTCCAGGCCGCCGGCGGCGTCGCCTTCGTCACCCGCGAACTGGCCCAGGCGGGCCACATCCACTCCGACGTCACGACCGTCATGGGCGAGGGCATCCAGCACTATTTCCAGGAGCCCTCGCTGGTCGATGGCGAACTGGTCTGGCGCGACGGCGTCACCGAGAGCCTGGACCGCGACATCCTGCGTCCCGCCTCCGACCCGTTCCAGAAGGACGGCGGCCTGCGCCTCGTCCAGGGCGACCTGGGTCGGGCCGTTATCAAGGTCTCGGCGGTCAAGCCCGAGAACCGCATCGTCGAGGCCCCCGCCGCGGTCTTCGAATCCCAGGAAGAGGCGCTGCAGGCCTTCAAGGACGGCAAGCTGAACCGCGACGTGGTCGTGGTCCTGCGATTCCAGGGCCCCAAGGCCAACGGCATGCCCGAGCTGCACAGCCTGTCGCCCGCCCTCAGCGTGCTTCAGGACAAGGGCTTCAAGGTCGCCTTCGTCACCGACGGCCGCATGTCGGGCGCCAGCGGCAAGACGCCCGCCGCCATCCACGTCTCGCCAGAGGCTCTCGCCGGCGGCCCCCTGGCCCATGTGAAGGACGGCGACATCATCCGGCTGGACGCCGAGGCCGGGGTGCTGACCACCATCGGCGTCGCGGGCCTGCGCGAACGCCCCGCCGCCCACCGCACCCAGGCCCACGCCGAGGGCTCGGCCTGGGGCTATGGCCGCGAGCTGTTCAGCGTCTTCCGCCAGACCGTCTCGACCGCCGAGGAAGGGGCCTCGGTCTGCTTCACCACGCCGACCGGCAGCCCGGTCAGCATCGACACCCCGCCCGACCCGAATATCGTCGACCGCGCCGTCGATGCCTGACGCCAATCAAGAAGAAGCCGCCGCGCGGCAAGGGATTCAAGGACAGCGCTCATGACCGTCAACTGGGACCGCACCCTGCTCGTCGGAGACGTCGGCGGCACCAACGCCCGCTTCGCCATCGCCCACATGATCGAGGGCAGGCCGGTGCTCGAGCATCACGAAAGCTTCCCGGCCGAGCGCTATCCGACCTTCCTCGAAGGCGTGAAGGCCTTCATCGACGGCTGCGAGGTGAAGCCCACCGGCGGCGTCATCGCCGTGGCCGGCGCGGTCACCGACGGCGAGATCGACCTGACCAACTCGCCCTGGCGGGTGTCGGAGACCGAACTGGGCACGCTGGGCCTGGAGCCGGTGCGCCTGATCAACGATTTCGAGGCCCTGGCCTGGGGCGCGCCGATCGTGCCGCCGTCCGAGCTGGCCTCGCTGGGCGGCCCGGAAGAGGGCGCCCCTCATTCGGCCATCGCCGTGCTCGGGCCGGGCACCGGCTTCGGCGTCTCCGCCCTGGTGCGGGACCAGCACGGCAATGAGATCGCCATGCCCTCCGAAGGCGGCCACGCCTGCTTCGCCCCGGGCGATCCGGTCGAGGACGAGATCCTGCGCATCCTGCGCCGCCGCTATGATCGGGTCTCCATCGAGCGCCTGATCTGCGGCCCCGGCCTGCTGAACATGCACCGGGCCCTGGCCGAGATCGACGGGCGCGAGACCCATATCGACGACCCGGCCCAGATCACCGCCGAGGCGCTGGAGGATCCGCGCAGCCAGTGCGGCGCCACGCTGGCCCGCTTCTGCGCCATCCTGGGCGCCGTGGCCGGGGACATCGCCCTGACCACCGGCGCCCGCGGCGGAATCTATATCGCCGGCGGCATCGCCCCGCGCATCCTGCCCTTCCTGAAGGCCAGTCCCTTCCGCGAGCGGTTCGAGCGCAAGGGCCGGTTCCAGGACTATATGGCGGCCATTCCCACGAAGGTGATCCTGCACAAGCACGCCGCCCTTCTGGGCGCCGCGCGGGTCGCCTTCGCGGCCTGACAGGTCACGGAAGTGTCACGGCCGCGTGAACCTTCCGGACCTAACGGTGTTTACCTCCCCGAACACAGGGAGTTAGTTCACATGCGCAAGTTCACCATCGCCGCCGTCGCCGCCTTCGCCGTCGTGGGCCTCGCCGCCTGCGGGGAAAGCTCGGCCGACAAGGCCGCCGAAACCCAGGCCGACGCGCTGGAGGCCCAGGCCGCCGCGACCCCGAACGAGGCCCAGGAGAAGGCCCTCAACACCGAAGCCGACCGTATCGAGCAACAGGCGGGCAACGCCGACGGCGGCATGACCACCTCGAACACCCCGAGCACCACCCCCTCGGGCGAGATGACCGCCCCGCCGGCCCCGGCTCCGGCCCACTAAGCCGTTCCGTCCACGGACGAACGAAGAAGGCCCCGCCGCTCTCGCGACGGGGCCTTTTGCTTGCGCGGCGCTCAGCGCGTCAGTCGACGCAGATCGTCGGCTCCGCCTTGCCGTTCTCGATCGTGGTGTAGCAGCCGAAACGGCCGCTGGCGGCCTGGCACTGGCCGACGGCGGGGGCGCCCGCGTTCGGCGTTCCGGCGACGTCCTCGATGCGGCAGTCTCCCTGGCAGTCCGAGCCGGTCGTGCAGCGCTTGCCCGCATCGGCGTAGGTGATCACGCAGCGCACGGTCTGCATCCGGCCCTGCGGCAGCATCTTGCCGCCCTGGGAGGCGCACAGGGCCGCGTCGGTGCTGCCCGCGGCGCTGGCCTGGGACTGTTGCGGCGCGGCGGTCGCGGCGCCGTCGGTGGCCGGCATCGGCTGGCAGGCGGCGGCCAGCAGGGCCGTCACGGCGATCATCAGTCGTTTCATTTAACGGCTCCCTTGGTGAATCCGGTCCAGACGTCGTCGTAGTCCAGCTGCATCGTCGGACTGGTTTGCGCCCATTCCGTGGTGCGGATCGGCATGCGCGTCTCGAACATGAAGGCCAGGGTGTTCTCGATCTTCACCGGCTTCAGCTCGGCGGCGACCGCCTTGTCATAGCTGGCCTGGTCCGGCCCGTGCCCGCTCATGCAATTGTGCAGCGACGCGCCGCCGGGGGCGAAGCCGCCCTCCTTGGCGTCATACTCGCCGGTCACCAGACCCATGAACTCGCTCATGACGTTCCGGTGGAACCACGGCGGCCGGAACGTGCCCTCGGCCACCATCCAGCGCGGCGGGAAGATCACGAAGTCGCAGTTGGCCGTCCCCGGCGTGTCGCTGGGCGAGGTCAGCACCGTGAAAATCGAGGGGTCCGGGTGGTCGAAACTGACAGTCCCGATCGTGTTGAACCTGGCCGTATCGTATTTGCAGGGGGCGTAGTTGCCGTGCCAGCCGACCACGTCCAGCGGACTGTGATCAAAGGTCGTCGCATACAGCCGCCCGCCGAATTTCTGCACGCACTCGGTCGGCCGATCCACGTCCTCGAACCAGGCGACGGGCGTCTCGAAATCGCGCGGATTGGCCAGGCCGTTCGAGCCGATCGGCCCCAGGTCCGGCAGGCGGAAGGCCGCGCCGTAGTTCTCGCACACATAGCCGCGCACGGGTCCGGAGACCTCGACACGGAACCGCACCCCGCGCGGAATGACCACGATCTCGCCGGGCCGGGCGTCGATCCGGCCCATCTCGGTGACGAAGGCCTGCGCCCCCTCCTGCGGCACGATCAGCAGCTCGCCGTCGGCGCAGTAGAAGACCCGGTCGGTCATGGAGCGGTTGGCGGCGTACAGGTGGATGCCCGTGCCGATCCCGGCCTCCGGATCGCCGTTGCCGCCGTAGGTGACCAGCCCCTCGACCCAGTCGGTCGGCTCGCCCGGCATCGGCAGCGGGTCCCAGCGCATCCGGTTGGGCGACGGCGGCGCCTCATGGAACGGCCCCGAGCGCACCCGCCCCTGCGCGAACGGTTTATAGGCCGGGTGCTGGGCCGAGGGCCGCAGGCGATACAGCCAGCTGCGGCGGTTCTCGCTGCGCGGCGCGGTGAAGGCCGTCCCCGACAGCTGCTCGGCGTACAGCCCCATCGGCGTCCGCTGCGGCGAGTTCCGCCCCTCCGGCAGCGCGCCGGGCACGGCCTCGGTCGCGAAATGATTGCCGAAGCCGGTCAGGTACTGAGGCGCGTTGGCTCGCGTCGTCATGTGGCGTTCTCCCTTGCGGGACGTTTAGCGGGGCGCGTCGGGTTCGTCACCCGTCGTCGTCTCTTCGACCGCTCCGTCCGGATTCAGGCGCACCCTGAACCGCATGGTCTGCGCGTCGATCAGCGCCTCCGAAGGCGATCGACGCTCGGCTACGGGAAGCTTTTCTAGGAGGTCTTGCGCCAGGCGGCGGGTGTGCGGCGTGTCCGGGCTGACCGATATCACCTTGCACCGCTCAGCAGGCTGATCGCGCGACGGATTGGGTCGCATGACGCATTCGACGATGACCGTCGGTCTCGAGTCCTGAACCGCGTCCGGCGGCGCACTGGCGCAACCGGTCAACGTCAGGATCGCGAATGCGCCGATCATCCTGCCCATACCCGCCTCTCCAGAATCGCTGACTTCCCCTATCGGTCATCGCGCGCGCAGCCGGAAGTCCCCGGGACGATCGCCCGGCTCCAGCGCCCGGTCCGGATTGAGCCGCAGGGTCCAGCCCGGTCCCTCGCGCCCATCCGCCGAGGTCGGCGCGGCGACGGTGACGCGCTTCCAGTTCGGGTCGATCAGCGCCCCGTCCGTCACCTCCAGCACGCCCCAGCTGTCGACCACCCGCAGCGTCGGATAGACGGCGCCGTTGCCGCCCAGCACCACGATGGTGCTCGGGTTGAAGCTGATGTTCATGTCCTCGAACGCCAGCGTCAGGCGGGGTCCGTCCACCAGCTTCGCCGTCCAGGCCGCCGCCACGGCGCGGGCCCGTTCGGCGCGCTGCGCCTCGTCGGCCCGGATCCCCACGCCGTCATAGCGGGCCTCCGCCGCCGGGGCCTCGACGGCCGGTGCGCCGGTCCGCGCGGCCAGCAGGGCGCCCAGGTCGTCCCCGGCGCCCAGTCCCCGCCGCCAGTCGGACGCGGCCGCGTCCAGCAGCAGGCCGTAGGGTGGGCCCGAGAAATAGGCGAAGTTGCGTACGAAGCTGTTCTGTTCCTCCGCCAGCGCCAGCCCCTTCAGCGCCTCCGCCACGGCGTCGCCGCCCGACAGGCGCACGCCGGTGTACTGCGCCAGCCCCTCGTTCATCTCCAGCTGCCGCTCCTGGTCCCCGGCCTGCGCGGTCAGGGTCCGCCGCGCCGCGCGGAAGGCCAGCGCGTCCGCCACGGCCTGGTCCCGGGCGGCCGGGTCCCCGGCGCGCAAGGCGGCCGCCAACGCCCGCCATTCCAGCCGCATCAGCACCCGGCCCTCGGTCGTCGACAGGTGTTCCGGCGTCGGCGATCCCGCCGGCAGGCCCAGGTCCCTCTGCACCCCGTGCCAGATCTCATGGGCCAGCAGCGCCCGGCGCTCGGTCGGATCCTCGGGCAGGGGCCGGATCAGCATGGCCCAGCGCACGCCGTCCCAGTCCACCGCCGTGTTCGCGATGTTGACGGTCTCCGGCAGGGTTCCGACGAACAGACCGCCCTCGGGTTTCAGGGCGTCGCTGTCGCCGCGCCGGGCCGTATGGACGGTGCGCGTCGCCGGATCGACCAGCAGCACCGGCGTGCACAGGGGCGCGCCCCACAGCGCTCCGCCGTCGGTCTCGCAGATCGCCTTGGCCTCGGCGAAGGTTTCGGCCGGGCCCGGACCGGCCTGGGCCAGTGCGGCGCCCCCGATCAGCGTCGGGATGATGGAAAGCAGCAAGGCGCGCATGAGAGTCCCCCTGGGCCCTACTTCCGCCCGCCATTGTGACGCTTTCGGGGCTTCAGAACCCCTGGCTTTGCGCCATCCGCTCCTGGTGGAATCCCGCGTCGCCAAGCAGTTCGTTCAGCACCCGCACCCGCTTCATGAACAGGCCGACGTCGAACTCGTCGGTCATGCCCACGCCGCCATGCATCTGCACCGCTTCCTGCACCGCCAGTTCGGCCACCCGGCCCGCCTTGGCCTTGGCCACCGACACGGCCAGCGCCGCGTTCGGCTTGCCGGCGTCCAGCGCCTGCAGGGCGCCGATCGTCGCCGCCCGGGCGATCTCGATCTCGCTGTACAGATGGGCCGCCCGGTGCTGCAGGGCCTGGAACTCGCCGATCAGCTTGCCGAACTGCTGGCGGGTCCGCAGGTACTCCAGCGTGACCTGGAAGGCCTGGTCGCCCGCGCCGTTCAGCGACGCCGCCGCGCAGGCCCGGCCCAGGTTCAGCGCGCCTTCCAGCAGGGCCTCGCCGCCGTCCACCGAACCGATCACCGCGTCCGCATCGACCTCGACATCGGTCAGGGTCACCCGCGCCGCATTGTGCGCATCGACCATCACCGTGCGCTCGATCTCCACGCCCTGGGTCTTCGGATCGACCAGGAACAGGGTCAGGCCGGTCTCCGTCAGCGCCGCCACGATCAGGGCGTCGGCCACGTGGCCGTCCAGCACGAAGCCCTTGGCGCCGTTCAGCTTGAAGCCGTTGCCCGCGCGTTCGGCCACCGTCGCGATCCTGGACGGCGCATGCTTGGCGCCCTCGTCGACGGCCAGCGACATGATCGCCTCGCCCGCCGCGATCCTCGGCAGCCACAGCGCCTGCTGTTCAGCCGAGCCGCCGTCGGTCAGCACCTTGGCCGACAGCACGCCCGAGCCCATGAAGGGCGACGGCGTCAGGGTCCGCCCCAACGCCTCGGCCACCACCCCGGCCTCGACCGCGCCCAGGCCCGAGCCGCCGTGCTCCTCGGGGATGATCACGCCCGCGAAGCCCATCTCGCCGAACGCCTTCCAAAGGTCGCGCGACACCCCGTCGGCGTCGCGGCTGTCGCGCAATTTCCGCAGGTGGGCGATGGGCGCGTTCTCGCTCAGGAAGCCGTCGGCGGCTTCCTTCAGCATGGTCTGCTCTTCCGTCAGGATCAGCGGCATGGGCGTCAGGCTCCCGGCAGTTGCAGAAGGTGTTTGGCGATGATGTTCAGCTGCACCTCGCTGGTGCCGCCTTCGATCGAGTTGGCCTTGGTGCGCAGCCAGTCGCGGGCCGCGGTGCCGTTGCGCGACCGCTCGCCTTCCCACTCCAGCGCCTCGGCGCCGCCCGCCGCCATCAGCAGTTCGTGGCGGCGCTTGTTCAGCTCCGAGCCGTAGTATTTCAGCATCGAGGCGATGGCCGGATGGGCCTGGCGGGCCTTCATCTGATCGCCCGCCCGCTCCATCGCCAGACGGAAGGCCGCGGCGTCGATCTCCAGTTCGGCCACCCGCGCGCGCAGCATCAGGTCGTCCAGCCGGCCCTCGTCGTCGCTGCCGATGGAGTCCGTCGCCACCTGGCCCAGCGGCCGTCCGCCGCCCGCCTCGCCGATGGCGCCGATCATGGTCCGCTCATGGGCCAGCAGCGCCTTGGCCACGTCCCAGCCGCGGTTCAGCGTCCCGACCAGGTTCTCCTTCTCAACGCGCACGTCGTCGAAGAAGGTCTCGCAGAACGGGCTCTTGCCGCTGATCAGGGTGATCGGCTTGGTCGTCACGCCCTTCGTGGCCATGTCGAACAGCACGAACGAGATGCCCAGGTGTTTCGGCGCCGCCGGATCGGTCCGCACCAGGCAGAAGATCCAGTCAGCCTTGTCGGCGTACGACGTCCAGATCTTCTGGCCGTTGACGATCCAGTGGTCGCCCTTGTCCTCTGCTTTCGTCTGCACATTGGCCAGGTCCGACCCGGCGCCCGGCTCGGAATAGCCCTGGCACCAGCGGATCTCGCCGCGCACGATCTCGGGCAGGAAGCGCTTCTTCTGTTCCTCGGTCCCGAACTGCAGCAGCGCCGGGCCCAGCATCCAGATGCCGAAGCTGGACAGCGCCATCTGCGCGCCGATGCGGCGCAGCTCGGAGCCCAGCACCTTGGCCTCCTCGCGGCTCAGCCCCCCGCCGCCGTATTCCTTGGGCCACTCCGGCGCGGTCCAGCCGCGCGCGCCCATCCGCTCCATCCAGAGCTTGTGGGCCGGCGTCTTGAAGGTCGGATTGCGCCCGCCCCAGACCCGGTCCTCGTCATTGTCCAGCGGCCCGCGCACCTCCGGCGGGCAGTTCTCTTCCAGCCAGGCGCGGGTCTCCGCGCGGAAGGTCTCGAGATCGGTCATTTGAATCCCCGTCATCCCCCCGCAGGCGGGGGCCGCGTTTCCTCTTTCGACGACGCTAGCAGCACTCCGTTGCGTTTGACCACGGGTGACGTCGCGGCAACGCTCGAACCCGTGATCGCGTTACGCCGAAGAAGGAGCCTGCATGACCTACATCACCCGCGCCGTCTTCGCGGCGGCCAGCCTGCTGCTGATGCTGCTCGCCATCGGCCTCGTCGTCCTCGGTCTCAGGGAAGCGGCGGGGGCCTTCACCTCATCCGGCGACAGCTCGGCGGACGCCATCCTCGACACCCTGGGCTACGTCATCGTCGCCATCGCCGTCTTCGACGTGGCCAAATACCTGTTCGAGGACGAGGTCCGTCGCGGGTCAGAACGGCGCAGCGCCTCCGAGGCGCGCCGCAGCCTGACCAAATTCCTCTCCACCATCATCATCGCCCTCTTCCTCGAAGGCCTGGTCATGGTCTTCAAGACCGCCCGGGAGGACATCACCCAGATGCTCTATCCGACCGCCCTGATCGTCGCGGCCGTTCTCGTGCTGGTCGGGCTCGGCGTGTTCCAGCGCCTCTCGGCCACGGTGGAGGAAAAGGTCGGCGACGACGATGACGCCGAAGAGGCCCGCGACGAGGGTCGTCCCGCCCGCCCTGCCCGCACCAGGCCTGAACGGGCGAAAACCTGACGACCTGGCCTCAGTACACGCTGTCGTAGGCCCAGCCCGTCAGCCCGACCAGGTGCAGCCCGAACACGCGCACCGGCCCGCTCTCAGGCGACTGCCGTTCCACGAAGCGATAGCCGTCCGGCCCGTTGGACTCGACAACCCATTGAGCGCCGTCCAGCCCTGCGTCGCACGTGGCGGCCGTCTGTTTCAGGACCCCGGTATGCTCCACCACCCGCTTCAGGGCCGCGACCTCGCCGGTGGACAGGCGGCGCTCGATCCGCCTCGCGATCGTCCCCGGCTCATAGCCGCCGTGCCCGGACAGTTCGGTCGCCGCCATCGTCACCGCGCCGTCAGCACCCGTGTCCAGACGGATCACCACCGGCGCATCGAAGGTCCTCAGCCAGGTGAAGCGCAGGCTCCGCCCGTTGCTCCGGAACAGCGGCGCCTCCCCCGCGGCGGCCAGATGTCCGCCGTACCAGGCGGCCTTGTGCTCGTCCATCAGCGCCCGCCGGGCGCCCGGTCCGAACGGACCGCATCGCAGGATCGTCTCCTGTAGAGCCTGCGGAAACCAGGCCGCGCCCTCCCGGTCCCGCGCGCTGATCGGAAAGACCGGGTCGGGTCCCCCGAACGGTGGCGCGCAGCCGATCATGGCGACGGCGATCACACTCAGGAGGATACGGTTCACGCGCGACGTCCTCCGAATGCCTGCAGGACCCTAGCCCTTGGTCGGCAGGAACGGCGAGAAGGTGATCACGGTGAAGCTGTCACGGATGTTCGGCCGTGTCTGCACCGACCGGGTCACGAAGGTGCCGATGTCCAGATCCTTCGGCAGCTGGAACTTGGCCAGCAGGTCGTACTGGCCCGAGGTCGAATAGACCTCCGAGACGTATTCGACATTGTCCACGATGTCGGCGGCCACGTCGTTGGCGTGGCCCAGCTCGCATTTGATGAAGACGAAGATGGCGGTCATCATGGCGGCTGTCTCTCCTGGCGGTTCGGGGGTGGTCTAGCGGATGGCGACGTGGCTGATAAGGCGGTTGGCGAGATCGACTACGAGGCCGAGTACAATAACCGCGCCCGCGTGCCGGACCATCCGGCCGTCCTGAACCGCTGGAAGGCCGCCGCCGAGGCCGCCGTCGCGGCCCATGCGCCCGAGACCCTCGCCTACGGCCCCGGCGACCGCCAAGTCATGGACCTGTTCTCCGCCGGCCCCGACGCTCCCGTCGCCGTCTTCCTGCACGGCGGCTACTGGCAGGCGCTGGACAAGGACTGGTTCAGCGGGATCGCCCCCGCCTTCCTTCAGCACGGCGTCAGCCTCGCCATTCCCTCCTACGATCTCGCCCCCGCCGTGCGGCTGGGCGCCATCCTGAAGCAGGTACGCGCCGCCGTGGACCTGATCCGCGCCCGCAACGGCGGCAAGCGCCCCGTGGTCTTCGGCCATTCCGCCGGGGGCCACATGGCGGCCTGCATGCTTTCCGAGGCTCGCGCCTCCGCCGCCGTGGCCATCAGCGGCGTCTTCGACCTGCGCCCCCTGATCCACACCTCGCTGAACACGGCGCTGGACCTGGACGCCAACGAGGCCGCCGCCCTGTCGCCGATCTTCTGGCCGATTCCCGACGGCTCGACGCCGGGCGGCACGATCCTGGACTGCGTCGTCGGCGCCGACGAAAGCCCCGAGTTCCTGCGCCAGTCGCGGATGATGGCCGACCACTGGGGAAACAACGGCGTCCAGACCCGGTACGAGGCCCTGCCCGGCCTGAACCACTTCACCGTCCTGGGCCCGCTGTTCGATCCGGAGAGCGCGCTGGTGCGGCGGATCGTGGCGCTGGCGAAACAATAAGTTCCGCTCATCCCGGCGAAAGCCGGGACCCAGTGCTTTCGCCTTGCGGTCCGGGTGGGATAAGCATGACGGATCATGGGCTCTACCGGTCGCCCAAAGGACTGGATCCCGGCTTTCGCCGGGATGAGCGGAGATTGAAATGCGCCACGACCGCCTCGCCGTCCTCACCGCCCTCGAAGCGCAGGGCGTGGCCCCCGTCTTCTACAACCCGGACCCCGAGGTCTGCCTGAACGTCATCCGCGCCTGTTCGCGCGGCGGGGCCAAGGCCATCGAGTTCACCAACCGGGGCGACTTCGCCGTCGACCTGTTCGGCGACATCGCGCGCGAGCTGCAGAAGACCGATCCGGACATCATCCTGGGCATCGGCTCGGTGATCGATGCGGGCACGGCCAGCCTCTATCTGAACCGGGGCGCGCGCTTCATCGTCAGCCCCTGCCTGGTCCCCGATGTGGCCAAGGTCTGCAACCGCCGCATGACCGCCTACTTCCCCGGCTGCGGCTCGGTCACCGAGATCGGCCAGGCGCACGAGCTGGGCTGCGAGATCGTCAAGCTGTTCCCCGGCGCGTCCGTCGGCGGCGTCGACTTCGTCAAGGCGGTGCTCGGCCCCATGCCCTGGACCAAGATCATGCCCACCGGCGGCGTCGATCCCGACGAGGCCAGCATCGCCAAATGGTTCGGCAGCGGCATCGTCGCCGCCGGCATGGGCTCCAAACTGATCACCGACGCCGCCGTCAAGTCGGGCGACTGGACGGGCATCGAGGCGCAGGTCCGCAAGACGGTCGACGCCATTGCGGCGTTCCGGGCGTCGAAGTGAAGAGTGCTAGTGAGTAGTGAGTGGTGAGGCGGCTGGCCCAAGAGCGGCGCGCCCTTCGGAGCCGCCCCGCTCGTCTCTAATCACTACTCACCACTCACTCTTCACTCGCTCTCACAGCCCCAACGTCGGGCTGCCCAGATCCAGCTCCGCCGCCGGGATCACGACCACGTCCGGCTGCGCCCTCCACCCACCAGCCACTCGGGCCGACCCCCGATGCGTTTTCCTTGCTCAATCGGGACTGTCGTAAACGATGGGGATGGAGTTGGACGGCGCGATTTCGGCGGGGTCCGGCGAGGTCGATAGCACCAGCCCGCGGTCCGCCGCGTACAGGTAGCGGCAGCCTGGGCGGGCATTGCCGACCGCCACCTTCACACACACCTGGTTGTCCCTGATCGTGTAGCGGCCCTCGGCGCCATCCAGCGCCATCAGCAGCCAGCCGCCGTCCGCGGCGAACCTTTCGGATCCGCTCTCGGTGACCTCCGGCGATCTGGAGATGGTCCGCCCGACCAGGGTGGCGCGCGCCCGCTCCTCGCTGATCGGAACGGCCCCGGCGGACCGCCCTGAAGCCCCCCGACGGACCGACGAGGGCGGCCCCCGCTTGAGGTATCCGGAATTCTCAGCCGTCACCGCCGCCGCCTCGGCGGCCGTCGACAGGACGGCCCTGCCGTCGATCAGATAGGCATACCGACAGACCGGGTCGTCGGCCGCCTGAAGCCTCACACAGACCCGGTTCCCCGAGACGTCGTACACCCCCTCTTCGGCTCCGCGGCCCTGGAGCCGGTAGTGGCCGTTGTCGAAGAACATTTCGGTGGGGAAGTCGGAAACGGTTTCCGGCGGCGGGATCGTCGCGCCCGCCAGGTAGAACCTGACTTGATCCGGGGCGATAGGCGCCACGCGGCGGGGCGCCGCCTTGTCGGCCTGCCCTCCCGCCCGTCCTTCTTCAGCCGTGCAGCCGACCAGCATCGCAAACGTCGCGAGCGAAACCAGGACCGGCGATGGGCGGTTGATCAAGGGGCGCCTCCGGAGCTCAGACAGCCCCAGTTTCCGTCCGAACGCAATTTCCCATTCGCAGGATTTCGCACCCGGTGGACGACGCGCAACGCCGCCGCCCACCCTGCGGTCAGTCGCTTAGCTGAAAGTGATTAGTGGCTAGTGATCAGCGGATGGTCTGGACGGGGGGCAGCGCCGCACCCGACGACACCCCGCTGCCTACCAGCCACGAACCACTAATCACCAACCACTGGCTTCACAGCCCCAGCGTCGCGCTGTCCAAGTCCAGCTCCGCCGCCGGGATCACCACCACGTCCGGATGGACCGCGCGCAGGGCGTCGATGAACATCGAGGCCTGGCCGACCACCACCACATAGGCCTGGTCCGAGCCGATGGCCTGCGCCGCCGCGCGCACCGTCTCCGGCGTCGTGGCGTTGATCTTGCCGGCGTAGGTCCCGATCTCGGTCAGCGGCAGGCCGTAGGTCACGGCCTCGGCCAGCACCCCGCCCAGACCGCCGGTGGTCTCAACGTTGCGCGAGAAGCCGCCGGTCAGGAAGGCCTCGCGGTCGGTCACGGCCTGTTCGGTCACTGCCTCGGTCTTCAGCCGGTCGAACTCGGCCAGCACCAGGCCGACCACCTCGGCGGCGCTCTCATTCTTGGTCTGGGTGGTGGCGCTCAGCATGCCGCCGTCCAGCCGCGCGCCCAGCGAGGAATAGGCGCCGTAGCTCAGGCCGCGCTTGGCCCGCACTTCCTGGAACAGGTGGCCGTTCTGGCCGCCGCCCATGATGCTGTTGACCACCGACAGGGGGTAGTAGCTGTCGTCGGCCCGGCGCGGGCCGCGCACCGCCGCCGCCACCGCCGCCTGACCGGCGCCCGGCAGGTCGATCACGACGACGCGCGGTCCCGGCACGGCGCCCGCGCGCGGTCCCGTGACCGGCACGGCGCCCGAGGGCCGCTCCCAGCCGCCCAGGGTCCGCTCGGCGAAGGCGAAGGCCGCCTCCGGCTCCATGCCGCCGGTGATGATCAGGGCGGCGTTGTCCGGCCGCCACCAGCGGTCGTGGAAGGCGACGATCTCCTCGCGGGTCACGGCCCCGATCGAGGTCGGCGTGCCCGAGGTCGGCGCGCCGTAGGGCGAGGCGCCGAAGGCCAGGCGGTTCAGCACCAGATTGGCCAGCGGCCCCGGCTGGCGCAGGTTCACCCTGAGGGCGTTGACCGCCCGCGTGCGGTTGCGCGCCACCTCTTCAGGCGCATAGTCCGGGCGCTGGATCACGTCCGCCAGCACGGCCCCGACCTGATCGGCCGCGGCCACGGGCGCCGACATGAAGACCGCCGACGCATCCTGTCCCGCGCCGCCGCCGATGTTGGCGCCCAGCGCCTCCAGGGTGCGCGCGATCTCGGGGGCCGAGCGTCCGCCCGCGCCCTCGGTGGCCAGGCCGGCGGTCATCGAGGCCAGACCCGGACGGTCCGCCGGATCCGCCGCCGCGCCGCCGCCGATGACCAGCTGGGCGTTGACGATCGGCAGGTCGGTGGACTTGGCCACGATCACCCGCAGACCGTTGGACAGGGTCCGCTCCACCACATGCGGCGTCGCCATCGGACGCGGCGCGCCGGCGGCCGGCGGCGCCATCCGCTGGCCCTCGGGCAGCAGTTCGTTCGGCGGCAGGACGGCCGGCGGCACGCTCAGGAAGGTCGGGACCGGAACCGGGTTGCGATAGCTGTCCTCGCTGACGCCCGCCGGACGCTGGCTCTCGTCCTGATAGCGGATCGAGACCCGCGCCTGTTCGTCCAGGTATTTGCGGGCCACGCGCTGCACGTCGGCGGCGGTCACCGCCTGCACGGCGGCCAGGTTGGCGTCCGGCGCCGTGGGATCGCCCTCGTCGACCAGGGCCCGGCCCAGGATGAAGGCCCGGCCCGAGGCCGTCTCGCGCTGGCGCAGGGCCGACGCCACGATCTCCATCTTGGCCTCGGCCAGTTCGGCGGCGGTCACCGGCTGGTCGCGGATGCGCGCCAGCTGGGCGTTCAGCGCCGCCTCCACGTCGGGGATCGCCTTGCCCTGGGCCACGGTCGCCTGGACGGTGATCGTGCCCGCCTCCTCCATCTGGTCGGCGCCGAAGCTGGCGTTGGTGGCCAGCTGGCTGCCGTAGACCAGCGCCTGGTGCAGGCGCGAGCTGTCGCCACGCGACATGATGCCGGACAGCACGTCCAGCGCCGCCGCGTCCGGGTCCGACGCCTTCACGCCGGGGAAGATGGCGGCGATCGCCGGCAGGGGCACGTTCGGCGCATAGGCCTCGACCAGACGCGGCTGGGTGCGCGGCGGCGACACCGGACGCTCGAACACCGGCACCGGGCGGGCGGGGTTCTGGATGTCGGCGAAATACTGGTCGACCCAGCGGTCCAGCTGGGCCTGATCGAAATTGCCCGACACGATCAGGGTCGCCGTGGCCGGGCGGTAATAGGCCTCGTGGAAGGCGCGCGCGTCGTCGATGGTGGCGCTGTCCAGCTGCTCGATCGAGCCGATCACGCTGCGGCGATAGATGGACCGGTCGAACTCGTTGTCGCCGATGACGAAGCGGTCCAGCCGGCCGTACGGCGGCGCATAGACCCGCTGGCGCAGCTCTTCCTTCACGATGGAGCGCTCGGCGTCGAACACGGCCTGGTCGACCACCGGCCGCGCCATCCGCTCGGCGTGGGTCCACAGCATCGTCTCCAGATACTGCGGCGGCACAGTCTCGTAGTAGTTGGTCATGTCCTGGCCGGTGGAGGCGTTGCGGCTGCCCCCCGCGTTCTCGACCAGGGTCGAGATCTGGCCGTAGGGCAGGTTGACCGTCTTGCGGCTCAGGATGTGTTCGAACAGGTGGGCGAAGCCCGAGCGGCCCTCAGGATCGTCCTTGCCGCCCACGTCGTACCAGACCTGCACGGTCACCGTTCCGGCGGTCGCGTCGGGCATGGAATAGACATTCAGCCCGTTGGCCAGCTGGCGATGCGTGTACTGCAGCGGCGGCACGGTGATGGTCGCCGCGTCCTGCGCGAGGGCCGGGAAGGCCGGGGCGGTCAGGGCGAGCAGCGAGGCGCCCAGCAGGGCGGCGGTGCGGGTCATCATGGGGTCCCCCAAGGACAGTGATCTGAACCTCGCGACCCTAACAGCGGCGAAGCCCGGGTCGGATTTCAAGTTCGTAATGAAAAGGTCGGCCGCCGGATCCTGACCGGCGATCCTTTCACGCGGGGGCGGGCGGAAGTCCGTCGCTCCATCCCCGGGGGGCTAGAGCCGGTCCTCGACCTCGTCCCGCGTCGGCATCGAGGGCTGGGCGCCGGGCCGGGTCGCGGCGACGGCCCCCGCCGCGCAGGCGAAGCGCAGCGCCGCCTCGGGCTCCATCCCCTCCAGCAGGGCGACGCAGATCGCGCCGACGAAACAGTCGCCCGCGCCGGTGGCGTCGACGGCCCGCACCCGGGGCGGGGCGGCCCGCGCGATCTCGGCCCCGCGCTGGTACATGACCGCGCCGGCGGCCCCCAGGGTCACCACCACCCGTCCGCCGCCGTGATGCAGCAGATCGCCGTAGAAGGCCGCCTCGGTCTCGTTGACCACGATCAGGTCGGCCCGGCGCAGCAGCTGGTCCGACACCGGCTGGGCCGGGGCCAGGTTCACGCAGACGAAGTCCGTCGCCCGCCCCACCGCCGCCTCGACCGTCTCGATCGGCAACTCCAGTTGAAGGATCAGAGGGGTCTCGATCCGCTGCGGCAGCTGTTCGGGGAAGGCGCTGTGGTTGGCGCCGGCCGCCACCACGATCTGGTTCTCGCCGTCCGGCGCGACGGCGATCAGAGCCACGCCCGTCGGCGCCTCGGCGTCGGCGACCACCCCGCCGGCGTCCACGTCGTCGGCCAGCAGCAGCGCCAGCGCCTCCTCGGCCATGGCGTCGCGCCCGACCCGGCCGATCAGGAACACCTCCGCCCCCAGCCGCTGCGCCGCCAGCGCCTGGTTGGCGCCCTTGCCGCCCGGATGCCGCGCCAGCTCGGCGCCCGTCACGGTCTCGCCCGCGCGCGGCAGCTTCGGCGCCGAGGCGACGAAGTCCAGATTGATCGACCCGACGACGGTGATCCTCATGCACACTTCTCCGCAATCAGGCTGAACACCCCGTCCGCGTCCGCGCTGACCGCCCAGCGGTGGCGCAGCGGTTCGCCCGCCACGCCCTCGCGGAACTCGACCGCCGTATGGCCGCGGGTCAGGTCGCTGTCCGTCTCCACCCGGATCCGGCACGGCTGCAGTACGAACAGCTCCGGCTTCAGCAGCCAGGCCACCGGGCAGGGGTCGTGCACCGGCGGCGCGTCCCAGCCCACGATCCGGCGCTCCACCGCCTGCGAGAAACGCATCATCGCCGCCGCCGTGCCGCCCATCGGCGTCTTCAGCGCCTCGAGGGCCGCGATCCGTTCGTCCGTCGCCCGCACCTGATGGGTCGCGTCCAGTCCGAACATCACGACATCGCACTCGGTCGCCAGCACCTCGGCCGCCGCCTCCGGATCGGCCCAGATGTTGAACTCGGCCGAGGCGGTGATGTTGCCCCCCTCGGACCGCGCCCCGCCCATCACCGCCACCGGCCCCAGCCGCCCGGCCAGCGCCAGATCCTTGCGCAGCGCCAGCGCCAGATTGGTCAGCGGCCCCAGCACCGCCAGCGCCACCGACTTCGCCGGCCGCCCGTTCACCAGCGCGATGATGGCGTCCGCCGCATGACCGTCCGCGACCGGCGCGTCGGGTTCGAACGGCTCAAGGTCGCCCGTCCCTTCCGGCCCATGGAATTCCGCCGCCGTGCCCAGGGTCCGGCGCAGCGGCTCCTCCGCGCCCATGAACACCGGCACGTCCTCGCGCTCGGGATTCTGAAGACCGGCGATCTGGCGCAGCATCCGCGCATTCCGCGCCGTCTTCTCGACCGGCACGTTCCCGCCCACCGTGGTCACGGCCAGCAGCTCGAATTCCTCGGCCCCGAAGGCCAGCATCAGCGCCACGGCGTCATCCACGCCGGGGTCGCAGTCGATAATCAGCGATTGTCTGTTCACCCGGGCATCACTGCCGCGCGCCGCGTCCGTGGGCAAGCGGTCGATCAGTTCGCCGGCGCCGGCGAATGCACCATCAGCTCGATCTCCACGATCCCGTTCGGCGCCAGCAGGCCCGTCGTCCCCACCGCAGTCCAGGCCGGATGCGGCCCGGTCGCGAACTCGCGCCAGACCTTCGCGATCACCTCGATCTGCTGCATGCGGTCGCCGGTGAAGTTCGGGCTTTCCCAGACGTGGAAGCTGCGGATCATCGCCACGTCGTCCAGCGTCCCGCCCGCCGCCCGCACCGTCGCGTCCAGCTGGCGCAGGGTGCGCCGCACCTGGGTCTCGAACGCGGCCACGTCCGCCCCCTCGTCCGGCGCCCTGCCGACGATGGCGCCCGAGACGTACAGCACGTCGCCCGCGCGCCGCGCCGGGGCGTAGCCGACCTCGTCATAGCCGCGCTGATGCGGCGCCGAGGGAATGATCACCTCGCCGCCCGAACTGGGAATGCGGCGCGGATAGTCCTGCGCCGACGCCGCCGGGGCGCTCAGGCCAAGGGTCAGGATAGCGAGGGCGATGCGCATGGACGGCTCCCGTGAAACCCGGACGATGCCGCCGAAACCGCCCGGCCTCAAGCCGGTCATGGCGCCTCGGTCGTCGCCTCGTCGCTGGATGCGGCCCACTGGACCTCCCACGCCGCCGCCGTCGTCCGGATCAGCTCCAGCACCGCCAGATGCCCCGCCAGGTCCGACAGCCGGGGCGCGTCCTCTTCCGGATTGATCCGCAACACCCGCCCTTGGGTCAGGTCGACCAGCGGCGCGTCTTCGCCCAGCAGGATCGCGCCCCGGGCGCCCGTGGCGGGAGCGGCGCGGAACGGATGCGCCGTCAGCAGGACGACCTCGGCCTTCAGCCCGCCCTTGCGGTCCAGCACCAGCACGCGCCGGTCGGTCAGCGCATAGTGCTCGCCGATCCGGCCGGCCAACCACTTTCCGGTCCGCCAGCTGTCCTGCAGCGCCCCGATCGCCACGAACAGGCCGATGACGATCAGCAGCGGGCTGTCGGCGAAGGCCCGCATCGACCAGGCCGCCGACAGCAGGACCAACCACCACACAAGACTGAAGGCGATCGCCGCGCCCTGCCGCCGCGACAGGAACAGCCGCCCCTGCGGCGCGCCGGCCCAGACCACGGTCTCGCCGGGCGTCAGCAGGGCCTGCACCGCCGCCGCCCGCTTGCGGGCCGCACGCGTCCCGGTCTCGCTCACAAACAGGCCTTCACGCAGGCCGCGGCCAGCACTTCGGCCGAGTCCACCAGCGGGACCGTCACGTCATCCGTCCCCAGCAGCAGCGGCACCTCGGTGCAGCCGGCGATGACCACCTCGGCCCCGGCCGTGACCAGCGCCGCCGCCAGCCGCTTCATCTCCGCGCGCGGGCCCTCGCCGACGTCGCCGCGCTTCACCGCATAGACGCAGCCCATGAAGGCCTCGCGGTCCGCGCCGCCCAGCCGCACGATCTTCACCCCCGTCGCCTGCAGCGACCGGGTGTACAGCGCCTCCCCGCCCGGGGTGGCCAGCACGCCGATCTTCTTGGCCCCGCCTGCGGTCGCCGCCGCCGTCGTCTCGGCGATCATGTCGATGAAGGGCAGGCCCGCCTTGCGGATGCCCGCCGCCTGGGCGTGGGCGGTGTTGCACGGCATGGCCAGCACCCGCGCCCCGGCGTCGCGCAGCCGCAACGCCATCCCCGCCAGAACCGCCTCGGCGGCGTCCGGCGCGCGGTTGCGGTCCGGCACCTGCGGATTGATGTCGGCGATGATGCGGATGTGGTCCTGATCGCCTTCGGCCGGCGTCAGCGCCTGCACCCGCGCCAGAAAGGCCACCGTCGCGGCGGGCCCCATGCCGCCCAGGACGCCGAGGGTCTTCACAGCGACGCCCCGATCTCGCTCTCGTAGCCGAACAGGCCCTGCGCCCCGCCGGTGTGCAGGAAGACCACCGTCTCGCCCTCGAACCGGCCCGCCTTGGCCAGGGCGATCAGGCCCTTCATCGCCTTGCCGCTGTAGACCGGGTCCAGCACGATCCCGTCGGTCCGGGCCGCCAGCTTCAGCGCCTCGATCACTGCATCGTCCACCAGGCCGTAGCCCTCCCCGACGTAGTCGCAGTCGGCCACGACCATCTCCGCCGTCACCGCATCGGGCCGCCCCAGCAGGGCCGCCGTCTCGCGCGCCAGCTTCAGCACATTCTCTTCCTGCTTGGCCTTCGGCGCCCGCACCCCGATGCCCAGCACCGGGATGTCCGCCCCCATCACCGCCAGCCCGGCCACCAGGCCCGCGTGGGTCCCGGCGCTGCCGGTCGCGGTGATGATCCGGTCGATCCTCAGGTCCAGTTCGTCGGCGCCGACCACGATCTCGCGCGCGCAGTCGACATAGCCCAGCGCCCCCACCGGATTGGAGCCGCCGCCCGGAATGACATAGGGCCGCCCGCCGCGCGCCCTCACCTCGGCCGCCGTCTTCTCCAGCTCGGCCGCCATGTCCGTCCCGCCCGGCACGCGGCGGATCACCGCCCCGAACAGCCGGTCCAGCAGGACGTTGCCGTTGTCGACATAGTCGGTCGCCCTGGACCCGGTCCGCTCCTCCAGGATGACTTCGCACTTCAGCCCGTGCGCCGCCGCGGCGGCCGCGGTCTGGCGCACGTGGTTGGATTGCACCGCCCCCTGGGTCACCAGGGTGTCGGCCTCCTGCTCGAAGGCCTCGCCCAGCAGGAACTCCAGCTTGCGGGTCTTGTTGCCGCCGCCGGCCAGGCCGGTGCAGTCGTCGCGCTTGATCCACAGCTCGACGCCCAGCTCCTCCGACAGTCGGGGCAGGGGCTCCAGCGGGGTCGGCAGGTGGGCGAGGCGGACGCGGGGAAAACGGGCGAGATGCATGGGGCGGCTCCGTGGCGAGGCCCCTCTCTACCGCGCCGCGCACCCCGCGCGAAAAATGATTCGTATGTCCGGAACCGTTCTTTGCGATCCCTGTTATCGCATTGGACCTTGCGGCGATGCGCGCTCGACAGAGTCCTTTCGCGGCCCCGGTCTCTGCCACGCCCCCCGACGCAGACCGGGGCCGCACCTTCTCCCCCTTCCTTGTCATCGGCCCCTTGTCCGACTCAGGCGACCGGTCCGAGACTGCCCCCATGGGCGAATCGCCGATCAGACTGCGCGACCGAAGCGCCACCGAAGCCGCCATCGTCGAGGCGGGCGAGCGCATCCTGCTGCGCGACGGCTTTCCCGGCCTGAACGTCCAGACCCTGGCCGCCGAGGCGCGCTGCGACCGCAAGCTGGTCTATCGCTATTTCGAGGGCGTCGACGGCGTGGTCACGCGCATCGCGGCCCGCGCCCACGGCGCCCTGGTCCGCAGCCTGGACGCCGCGCCGGCGGCTGAATCCGAGTCCCTGCGCGCCTTCGCCCGGCTCAGCCTGTCGGCCTGGGTCGCCGCGCTCCGGGCCAGTCCCCTGACCCTGCGCCTGATGGCCTGGGCCCTGGTCGAGGCCTCGCCCCTGCTGGACCGGATCGAGGCCGATCGCTCCACCGTTCTGCAGGCCTGGATGCGCGAGCGCCGTCCGCGCCTGCGCGTCCCGCCCGAGGGCGATCCCGTCGCCCTCAACGCCGTGCTGCTGGCCGCCGTCCAGCACCTGGCCCTGTCGGCGGACGCCCGTCCCGGCGTCGGCGGCGTGGCCCTGGACGACGCCGGCTGGGCCCGCATCGAGGCCGCGCTCGACCGCCTTCTGATCGCCTTCCCCGAGTAACGCCGGTACGAATTCACGCACTGCGGGCCTTTCGGGCATTGCCGTGCGCGGAATTCGGGTGTTCGTATGCTCCACAGCAACCTGACGTTACCCGACGCCAGGCGCCGGAAGGACGCATTCAAGCGTCCCGGCAGGGAGGGTCTATGGAAGTCTACCTCGGTACGATCCAGCCGTTCGCTTTCCAGTGGGCGCCGCGAGGCTGGATGTTCTGCAGCGGCCAGCTGCTGTCCATCGCGCAGAACTCGGCGCTGTTCTCATTGATCGGCACCACCTACGGCGGCGACGGGGTCACCACCTTCGCCCTGCCCAACCTCAACGGCCGCACCGCCACCGGCCAGGGGACCAGCACCACCGGCGCCAGCTATGTCATGGGTGAAGCGGCGGGCGTCGAACGTGAAACCCTGCTGCAGTCGCAGATGCCCCAGCACACCCACGGCCTGATGGCCGCGACGGGCGCCGCCACCTCGGCCACGCCCGGCTCCAGCCTGATGCTGGCCGCCGCGAACGGGTCCGACCCGACCAGCGGCGACGCCCTCACCGTCCAGGTCTACGGCCCCGGCCCGGCCAACACGACCCTGGCGCCCCAGTCGATCGGCATCGCCGGCGGCTCTCAGGCGTTCAACATCATGCAGCCCTACCTCGTGATCAACTACTGCATCGCGATCTCGGGCATCTTCCCGTCCCGCAATTGACCCCCCTCGTCCTGTCCAGGGAGACGATCCATGAGTGAGGTCTTTATCGGCGTGCTGCAGCCGTTCGCCTTCCCGTTCGCGCCCCGCAACTGGAAGATCTGCGACGGCTCCCTGCTGCCCATCGCCCAGTACCAGACGCTGTTCGCGCTGATCGGCACCACCTACGGCGGGAACGGCGCGACCAATTTCGCCATCCCCGACACCCGCGGCCGCATCCTCCTGGGGCAGGGCCGCCTGCCGGGGGGCTCCACCTACACCATCGGCGAGTCCAGCGGGTCGGAGGCCGTGACCCTGACCGTGCAGAACCTGCCCGCGCACATGCACCTGATGATGGCCTCCGTGAACGGCTCCACCGCGTCGGCGCCGGGCTCCAACGAGTGGCTGAGCACAGCGAACGGCAGCGACCCGACCTCGGGCGACGCCGTCACCGTCCATGTCTACGCCCCCGCCGGAGCCGCCGAGCCTCTGCAGGGCGTCGGGCCGGCTGGCGGCAACCAGCCCGCGCCGATCATGCAGCCCTTCCTGGTCAACAACTACTGCATCGCGGTCCAGGGCTTCTTCCCCAGCCGCAACTGATCAGAAGCTCAGCGTCATGTCGTGCTGGTCGCTGCCCGGCGCGTATCCGTCCTTGACCACCCGCTCCACGACGAAGCCGAACCGTTCGTAGAAGCCGGTAGTCAAGGTCCCGGTGTTCAGCCGCGCGCCGGTCGCGCCCGGCTCGGCCCGCGCCGCCGCCAGCCGCGCCTCGGTCAGCCTGCGCCCCAGCCCCTGCCCGTGCAGTCCCTGCTCGACCATGCCCCAGCACAGCGCCACGGTCTTCCCGTCGGCCTCCATCGCATGGCCGCCGCAGGCCACAACGCGCCCGTCACGCGCGATCACCTGATAGGGCCAGCGCATCTCGTCCAGGAACCGCTCGAAGTCCGCCCGTTCCGACGGATCGAAGAAGCGCGGCGTATTGCTGTCGAACAGGGCCAGGCAGGCCTCGCGGTCGGCGGTGTCATAGGGGCGGGCGATATCCATGCCTCACCCTGCCCGGCGGGTCTGAATTCGCAACCCCTGGGACGCCCGGGCATTGCCGGGACCCGGCTGGCGTGTTGGGATAAGCCTTTGGCAACTGGACGTTACATCGACGTCAGGGCCGGACGGGCGCGCCCGCATCCGGCAGGGGGAAGACACAATGGACGCCTTTATGGGCACGGTTCAATCGTTCGCGTTCACGTTCGCGCCGCGCGGCTGGCAGAAATGCCAGGGACAGATCATGAGCATCTCGCAGCAGAGCGCCCTGTTCGCGCTGCTCGGCACCATGTACGGCGGCGATGGACGGCAGACCTTCATGTTGCCGAACCTCGCCGGCCGCACCGTGCTCGGCGACGGCCATTCCCTGGGCGGAGGCGACTATCTGATGGCCTCGATAGGCGGCATGGAAAAGACCACCCTGCAGGAGGCGCAGATGCCGCGCCACACCCACGGCCTGGTCACCACGGACGCCTCGGCCGAATCCGCCGCGCCGGGACCTGGCCTGATCCTGGGCAAGGCCGCCGACTCCAGCGGCAACGACATCAACATCTATGCGCCCAGGGAGAAGGGGACTCGCGGCCCGCTCGCGCCCGACTCCATCGGCCTGGCCGGCATGTCCCAGCCCCTTTCGCTGATGCAGCCCTATCTGACGCTGAGCTACTGCATCTGCATCGAGGGGAACTTCCCCAGCCGCAACTGACCCGACCGTTGAACCGATCCCCCCGGAGGCGTAAGGCTGCTTCCGTTCTCCGGGGGGTCGCAAGCGAGCGGCTGAGATAGAGGTTTCTCCTCTGACCCGTCGAACCTGATCCGGGTCATGCCGGCGAAGGGATGAGTACGCTTCTGGTCCACGCGACAGGACCACCGCGCCCGACGTCGGCGGACCTCCACATTCGAGGCCGCCATGAACATCTCCGTCACGCCCCCCAAGACCGGGACCGCCCTGCCCGAAGAGCCCAACCTGGCTCGAGCAGCGAGCGACCGCGTCGCGAGCGATAGCCACGAACCAAATGTCGAGCTGGCTCTGAAAGACGCCCGCGAGGCGGTGATGAAGGAGACGGGGTCCATCCCCACCGGCGAGCGCGAGGGATCGCGCAAGGTCTATGTGGCGGGTCAGCTCTACCCGGACATCCGCGTCCCCTTCCGCGAGGTCGCCGTCCACCCGTCGGCCAATGAGCCGCCGGTGACCATCTACGACTCCTCCGGCCCCTACACCGACCCGACCGTCACGATCGACATCAAGAAGGGCCTGCCCCTGGTGAAGTCCAGCTGGCAGCTGGACCGCGGCGACATCGCCCGTGTCGAGCACCCGCGCGAGGTCAAGCCCGAGGACAACGGCCACGCCAGCGGCAAGCATCTGGCCCCCCGCTTCGACGTCTCCAACCACCAGGTCTTCAAGGGCGTCGAGGGCCGTCCGGTCACCCAGTACGAATACGCCCAGGCTGGGATCATCACGCCCGAGATGGAATACGTCGCCATCCGCGAGAACCTGCGCCGCGAGCAGAACGCCCCCTGCATCCGCGACGGCGAGGACTTCGGCGCCGCCATCCCCGACTTCGTGACGCCTGAGTTCGTGCGTCAGGAGATCGCCCGCGGCCGCGCCATCATCCCGCACAACATCAACCACCCCGAAGTCGAGCCGATGATCATCGGCCGAAACTTCCTGGTGAAGATCAACGCCAACATCGGCAACAGCGCCGTCCTCAGCTCCGTCGACGACGAGGTCGACAAGCTGGTCTGGGCCACCCGCTGGGGCGCCGACAACGTCATGGACCTGTCGACGGGCCGCAACATCCACAACATCCGCGACTGGATCATCCGCAACAGCTCGGTCCCCATCGGCACCGTGCCCATCTACCAGGCGCTGGAGAAGGTGAACGGCGTCGCCGAGGACCTGACCTGGGAGGTGTTCCGCGACACCCTGATCGAACAGGCCGAGCAGGGCGTGGACTATTTCACCATCCACGCGGGCGTGCGCCTGCCCTTCGTGCCGATGACGGCCAAGCGCGTGACGGGCATCGTCTCGCGCGGCGGCTCCATCATGGCCAAGTGGTGCCTGGCCCACCACAAGGAGTCGTTCCTCTACGAACACTTCGAGGACATCTGCGACATCATGCGCGCCTACGACGTGTCGTTCAGCCTCGGCGACGGCCTGCGCCCCGGCTCCATCGCCGACGCCAACGACGAAGCCCAGTTCGCCGAGCTGCGCACCCTCGGCGAACTGACCAAGATCGCCTGGGCCAAGGGCTGCCAGGTCATGATCGAAGGCCCCGGCCACGTGCCGATGCACAAGATCAAGGCCAACATGGATGAGCAGCTGAAGCACTGCCACGAGGCGCCCTTCTACACGCTCGGGCCGCTGACCACCGACATCGCCCCCGGCTACGACCACATCACCAGCGCCATCGGCGCGGCCATGATCGGCTGGTTCGGCACGGCCATGCTCTGCTACGTCACGCCCAAGGAGCACCTCGGCCTGCCCGACCGTCAGGACGTCAAGGACGGCGTCATCACCTACAAGATCGCCGCCCACGCCGCCGACCTGGCCAAGGGCCACCCGGCCGCCCGCGCCCACGACGACGCCCTCTCCCGCGCCCGCTTCGAGTTCCGCTGGGAAGACCAGTTCAACCTCGGCCTCGACCCGGAGACCGCCCGCAAATACCACGACGCCACCCTGCCGAAAGAGGCCCACAAGACCGCCCACTTCTGCAGCATGTGCGGCCCGAAATTCTGCTCGATGAAGATCAGCCAGGACATCCGCCGGGACGCGCAGGCGCAGAACGACGCGGGGGCTTCGCTGGCGGATGCGGAAGCCGGGATGGCGGAGATGAGCGCCAAATTCCGCGCCGGCGGCGGCGCCATCGAGGTGAAGGTCTAGCGTCCGTCGCGTCTCCTCCCCCTTCTGGGGGAGGGGGACCATCCGAAGGATGGTGGAGGGGGAACCGCGCCCCTACTCCGTGGGGGCCGGCGTTCCCTCCGCGCCCGGGAGGGCGTCCCTCAGGAAGTCGAGGGGATCGCGCGCCTCGGGCCGCTCGGCGCGGGTCTCCAGCATCCGCTGACCCAGGGCCGGCGAGGTGGGCCGCTTCACGTACGGCGTCTCCCAATAGTCCACCAGCGTGTCCCGTCCGCCGCGCCGCACGCGCAGCTCCAGCGCCCCGTTCATCCAGTGGTTTCCGCCCGGCGTCCGCAGCGTGGTCTCGCCGTCGCGCATCAGGATCACCGCGTCCGGAAGCGGCCCCGTCCAATGGACGTTCTCCTCCGTCACGCAATCCGCCCGCGCCGCCTCCCCCTGCGCACGCCGTCCGGCCCGTGTCGCCTCGGCCTGGGCCGCGCACGCCGGCGTCTGCTTCCACCGATAGATCACCCGTGCGCCGGGCTCGTCGTTCGGCCACAGCGCCTGGCCGTGCACATGGACGGCGTCGAACCAGCCCCTCCACAGCACCTCCGCCGCGATCCCGCGACCCATCTGGACTTCCAGCACGCGCGGATGGTCCGCCGTCAGCGGCGTCCGCTCCAGCCCCGCCAGATACGCCGCCCGTCGATCCAGCCCGTCCGTCTGCCGCGCCGTCATCATCGCATGGATCGCATAGGGCGCCGCCGCCAGCGCGAAGCAGGCCGCCGCCCCGACCCACACCCGCCTCACCGCCAGCACCACCCCCAGCACCACGAGCGCCGCCACCCCCGCGATCGAGGCCCAGACCACCAGATGATCCGCCGCGACGAAGGCGGCCATCAGGCCCTGGATGAAGGAGTCGTTGCTCATGGACGCAGTGTGGGGGCGGCGGCGCTAAGGAAGGCTTGAGGCGGCGGCGCCCGGAGTCCACCAGGAAGACCCGCGTCTCCTCCCCCTTCTGGGGGAGGGGGACCACGCGCAGCGTGGTGGAGGGGGAACCCGCGCAGCATAGGGGGGCTGACGCCGCCCCCATCCCGGTGCACGCTCCCGCCATGACCGACCGCACCCCCTATCGCGCCTTCATCGACGGCCTGGTCGAGGTCTCGCGCCTCAACGTCGAGGCGGACCAGATCCGCGCCAACGGCCACGCCGAGCGGACCAACACCCGCGACCTGCCCCTGTCGCCCGAGGAACAGGCCCGCAAGGCCCTGCTCCTCTCGCTGGACCGGGACAGCCGCGAGATCATCGCCCGCTTGTTGGAGGCGGAACGCCAGGCCGCCGTCCATGATGTCCTCGCCCATCTGGACTGGGCCGTCGCGGCGGACCGGCTGGACCTCGGCGCCGACGGCGTCTCCTTCGCCGACGCGGCGGAGGACTCCTTCCACTACGACTTCATCGCCCGCGCGGCCGGCGATCCCTAGCCGTAGGGCGGGCGGGGTGGGGGCCTGATCCGCCTCTACTTCTACAGCATGTACGGCCCGAAATTTTGCTCAATGAAGATCTGTCAGAACATCCGGCGGGGCACACAGAAAGATGCGGGCGCGAGCCTAGCGGACGCCGGGACGGCGGGACGGCGGAGATGAGCGCGAAATTTAGAGCCGGGGGGCAGGGTGGTGGAGGCGAAGGCGTGAGTTGATTGCATCAGTCATCCACACGTGTAGCGTGAGCTGCATAACTAAGGGGGGCGATATGGCAAGACCGAACGGACCAATCACGCTGTGCGTAATCAACCTAAAAGGTGGTGTGGGAAAATCCACAAT
Organism: Brevundimonas sp. EU05-FHT14B11; assembly: GCF_058790835.1. Classification (NCBI taxonomy): domain Bacteria; kingdom Pseudomonadati; phylum Pseudomonadota; class Alphaproteobacteria; order Caulobacterales; family Caulobacteraceae; genus Brevundimonas; species Brevundimonas sp. EU05-FHT14B11. The sequence goes on along the minus strand of NZ_JBYTCY010000001.1, from coordinate 780,234 downwards.
ATCTGCGTTGTTGGCTCGACGAGCCTTCACGCACAGACAACTTGACGTTCTCGCGATCGATCTCGACCCACAAGCCAATCTAAGCCAAGGCTTGATGCACGGCGGCTATGCTGCATTTCTCAACGCTAAACGTCCGTCGATTGTCGAAATTTTTGCCGGATACGTGCCGCCTTCAGCGATTTCTTCAAGCGCGAGCGCGTTGACGGCCGCGCCTTCTGAAGTCCTCGGCTCTGTCGGAGGCCGCTCTTTCGAACTCATCCCCTCAAGGTTTGACTTCTCAGACAACCTTATTGGAGCGGTGAGGCCTGATCCTCGGGTCCTAGCCAGACACCTCGCGGCGAACTATCAGCACAAAGATCTTATCATAATCGACTGCACGCCGACAGAGTCGGTTCTGACGTTGGCGGCGTACCATGCCAGCGGGAAGGTTTTGGTTCCGGTGAAGCCAGAGTACTTCGCCACCATCGGCTTTCCGCTTCTCAACCAGTCCCTGGTCAATTTCCGCAACCAGAACCGCGGGCACACAATCGACGTGTGCGGCATCGTCGTGAATAACAATTTCTATCATGGCGGAAATGACGGCGGGCCGGAAAAGGCCCGTGCGATGGCTGAGATTCACGTTGAGGCCGCCAAAAACGGATGGCCGGTTTTCCAGCGCGAAATGTACCACTCGCGCGGCTACCCCAAAATTATGCGGGGTGATAACTCCTACTCAGGCGACGCAAAGTATTTTCCTTGGGTGGCTGACGAGATTTTTGCCGCGATCGGAGTGTAGACTGCGCGCTATGGCTACGAACAGTGATCGCCTTCTAAGCGATATGATCCAAGTCCTGATCAGCGCCTATGGTCGGGACGCTGTACGGCAGGCTCTGGACGGCACCCAAAGCGGGTTGCGCGGAGACACCGCACAGTCCCGTCGGGCCGATGGGTCGATGCCATCTTTGGAGCAACGAAAGCGCAGCCCCAAGCTGTCCGCGCTTGAGCTCGCGAAGAAAGTGACCGTCCCAAATTCTCGACGGACCCACGTGGAAGAGATTGCTAAACGCTTCGATCAACGGGCGTTCCTACCCACCTCGGCAGACGCTCGAGAATTTCTCATCCTGGCAGGCAAAAAACCGAAAGCGATCAAAGATCGTTCAGATGCCTTCAAGCAAGTGCTGACTGTACTGCTGCAAATACCCACCGAAAGGCTCGCAGGAATAGCTACCTCTTCGGCCTACGCGGGGCCGTCTGGGTTGTCAGAGATCTCTGACGCTATCGGTCAAATCAGTAGTAACCGGCGTAGTCAGCTGAGTTTCACAGACAAGGGTTGACCATCGCTCGAAGAAGGCAGTCGCGCGCCAAACACTAGTCAGCCATGCACACCCTCGTCCTCCTCGCCGGCCCCGACGGCGCCGGGAAGACCACCTTCATCAACCGCTTCCTGCGCCAACGCGCGGAGGCGTTCCGGTCGTAAATCCGGACGATCCTTCCCTTCTCCCCCTGCGGGAGAAGGTGGCAGCCCTCCGACTTGATCGGGGGGCTGACGGATGAGGGGTCGCGCCAGCGGTTGGACTGGGCGGATCAAGCGCGATGTTGAGGTCAGCGCCCCCTCATCCCTCCGCCTTGCTCGAATACCCGTGATCGCCTACCCCTTAAGGACCATCCTGGGGAGGATCAGATGTTCAAACGCGTCCTGGCTATCGCAACGCTCGCCCTGGCGCTCGCCGGCTGTGTGCCCGCCGGCGGCGTTCCCGGCCTCGAATTCATGGGCACCTTTGGCCAGCCGACGGACAGTCATCCCTCGCAGGCGAACGCCGTCATCACCCGGGTCGACGCCGGCGCCGGCGCGGGCCAGGGCGGCGTCTGCACCGCGGCCCCGACCGGCGTCTGCGGCGGCTGCACGGCCACCTGCGCCGTCGGAAGTCCGGCCCGGTGCGCCTCCGGCGTGACCCGCTACGCCGCGCCGGGGTCCGGCAACGCCTCCACCTGCGTCCGGGAAGCCGTCTGCGCCTGCGGCTAGGGGCAGCCCCCGTCCAAATCTGACGTACCGCCGTTCCATACTCCGCCCCGTATCCACCCACGGGAGCCCCTCATGGACGACGCCCCCCTCTTCACCGGCTCCGGCGACGGCCGCCGAACCGCTCCCGACGAGGTCTGGGAACAGGTCCGCGACGATTATCTGTCCGGGGTCTCGGCGCCTGAATGCTGCCGCCGGCACGGCGTGGGCCTGAGCGCCCTGCGGGCGCGGGCCGCGGACGAGGGCTGGCGGCGGATCGACCAGCCGTGGACGCCGCCCAATGCGCGGCTGGATCCCGACGACGAGGGGCTGGCGCTGGAGGAGCGGGTCAACGGCGACCTGGACCAGATCCCGCTGGGCGAGCTGGCGCTGGTCGCCTTCCGCCGGATGATGCGGGCGGTGCTGCACGGCGACGCGGCCGAGGCCCTGCGCTGGCGCCGCGTCCGCATGGCCGTTGACGCCGAGGACGCGCATCTGAACCGGCTCTACGACAAGGCCCAGAGCGAGCGCCGGAAGGCCGAGAGCCGCGAGACCCGCGCGCTGGGCGACGCCATCGTGGCCGCCGCCCGGGCCGATTACGAAGCCGCGCTGGCGGAAGTATCGGACGCATCGGACGCATCGGACGGTGTTTTTCCATCCGGCCCGGCCGCCGAGCCTTCGGCCGGCTTCATCCTGCCCGGCCTGCCCTTTGGAAAGGCCCCCGCCGGCCCTCCGTGAGGGCCTTCGACCCGCCTCCAACGCTATCGTCATCCCGGCGAAGGCCGGGACCCGGCGGCGCCGCGACGGCGGCGAAAAGCGGCTGCGTGAAAGGTCGGGCGCGCGGCGTCGAAGGCCGGCGCCCCGGCGAAGACCTCAGGCCTGGACGGCCTCGCCCCGCGTCTCCGCCGCGATCTTGCGCAGGGCGTCCTCGAACACCTCCGGCGGCTGGCCGCCCGAGATCAGGTATTTGCCCTCGACCACCACGGCGGGGACCGAGCTGATGCCGCGCGAGCGCCACAGGTCCTGCTCGGCCCGCACCGCCTGCACATAGCGGCCCGAGGTCAGCACCTCGGCGGCCTCGGCGCGGTCCAGGCCGGCGGCCTCGGCGGCCGTGGTCAGCTCGCCCGCGTCGGTCAGGTTGCGGCCCTCGGTGAAGTGGATGCGGAACAGGGCCTTCTTCAGGTCCGCCTGCTTGTCCGGCGCCGTCTCGCCCGCCCAGTGCAGCAGGCGGTGGGCGTCGAAGGTGTTCCAGATCCGGCTGTCCGACGTCATGCGCATGTCGAAGCCCACCGACGCCGCGCGCTCGGTGATCATGGCCCGGTTCTGGGCCGACTGTTCGGGGGTGGAGCCGTATTTCCGGCCGATGTGCTCGACGATGTTCTCGCCCTCGGGCGCCATCTGCGGGTTCAGCTCGAACGGGCGGAAGGCCACCTCGGCCTCGACGCCCTCGGCCTTCAGATGCTCCAGCGCGGTCTCCAGCCCGCCCAGTCCGACGACGCACCATGGACAGACGACGTCGGAGACGAAATCGATCTTCAGGGGCTGGGTCATGGTCGGGCCTCCGGGTTCCGCAACGGTGTCGATCACATATGGGAGCCGCTCCGCCGGGCGCCATCCCCATCTTCTCCTGAAGGCCGGAAAGGATCAGGATCGCGCCATGACCGACCCCTTCCACGGCTTCGACCCCGCCGACCTGACCTTCCTGAGCGGCCTGGCCGCCCACAACGACCGCGACTGGTTCGCCGCCCATCGCGGGACCTACGACGCGCGGCTCAAGCCCGCCCTGGCGGCGCTGATCGCCGCGACCTCGGCGGCCTGCGAGGCGCGCGGCCTGCCCCTGTCGGGCGATCCGAAGAAGAGCGTGTTCCGCATCCACCGCGACACCCGCTTCTCCAGGGACAAGCGTCCCTACAAGACCCACGTCTCGGCCACCCTGACGCGCGACGGGGCCAGGATGAGCCCGGGCATGATCTACATCCATATCGAGCCCGAGGGCGGCTCGCGGCCCGGCTTCGATCCCGACGCCATCGACCCGCTGGATCCCTCGACCCACCCGTCCGAGGCGGCGGGCGCGGATGACGGGCCGTTCGGCAAGGGCCCCTTCGCCGCCGCCGGCTTCTATCTGGATGAGCGGCCCGACATCGACGCCATGCGCCGCGCCATCGTCGCCCACCCGGCCCGCTGGGCGGCGGTCGAGGCCGCCCTGGCAAAGGCGGGGCTGGCGCTCGGCCCGGGCGACCCGGTCAAGCGCATGCCCAAGGGCTTCGAGGCCCAGGCCGGCGGCCCGCTGGATACGACTTTAAAGCGTACCCGCTGGCTGGTCACCCGTCCGCTGACCGGCCCCGAGATCGCCTCGCCGGACCTGCCCGACACCCTGGCGGCCTTCGCCGCCGACACCCGCCCCCTGCTCGACTTCGGCTGGTCCGCCCTGGGCCGGTCAGGTTGACACACAGAAATGTAAGTAGTTATACGGGACGGAATTCCCTATCTATTCATTCCGGAATGCCGCAGCTTGGGCGGGTCGTGAGCTGAGGTGTCCCCGTGACACGGGTCGCGGCGTCCTCGACCACGACTTCACCGATCCTCCGCCTCCGCCGCGCGAAAGCCTCATGTCCGCATACAGCCTGCGCCTGCATCACCTGTCGGGCGGCGCCCCCATCGAGGAACCGCTCGACGCGAGCGACGAGGCCGAGGCGCGCGAGCTGGCGCGGGTCCGCCTGCTGCTGACCCGCGACTACAGCCGGGTCGAGCTGCACCATGCGGGACGCCGGCTGGAGGTCTTCGCCCGCGACCCCGACTGATCGGACCTCAGTCGCGCTCGACGCACATCGCCAAGCCCATGCCGCCGCCGATGCACAGGGTCGCCAGGCCCTTCTTGGCGTCGCGGCGCCTCATCTCGAACAGCAGCGTGGTCAGGATGCGCGCGCCCGACGCCCCGATGGGGTGGCCGATGGCGATGGCGCCGCCGTTGACGTTCACCCTGGCCGGGTCGAGGCCCAGTTCCTTGACCACGCACAGCGACTGGGCCGCGAAGGCCTCGTTGGACTCGACCAGGTCCAGGTCGGCCACCGTCCAGCCGGCCTTCTCCAGCGCCTTCCTCGAGGCCGGGATCGGGCCGGTGCCCATGATCGCCGGATCGACGCCCGCCGTGGCCGAGGAGACGATCCGGGCCAGCGGCGTCAGCCCCCGCGCCTTCGCGTCCTCGGCGCTCATCAGCACCAGGGCCGCCGCCCCGTCGTTCAGGCCCGAGGCGTTGGCGGCGGTGACGCTGCCCTCCTTGTTGAAGGCGGGCTTCAGCTTCTCCATCGCCTCCAGGGTCGCGCCGGGGCGGATGTACTCGTCCTTGTCGACCACGGTCTCGCCCTTGCGGCCCGCGATCACCACCGGGACGATCTCCTCGTCGAAGCGGCCCGCCGCCTGCGCCGCCTCGGCCTTGTGCTGGCTGGCCAGGGCGAAGGCGTCCTGGGCCTCGCGGGTGATGTCGAACTTCGCCGCGACGTTCTCGGCGGTCTGCCCCATGTGATAGCCGTTGAAGGCGTCCCACAGGCCGTCCTTGATCATGGTGTCGACGAAGGCCACGTCGCCCATCTTGTGGCCGGCGCGCAACTGCTGGGCGTGCGGCGCCTGGCTCATGCTCTCCTGGCCCCCGGCCACCACGATGCGGGCGTCGCCCGTGGCGATCTGCTGGGCGCCGACGGCCACGGCGCGCAGGCCCGAGCCGCAGATCTGGTTCAGGCTCCAGGCCGGGACCTCCTTGGGCAGGCCCGCGGCCATGGCGGCCTGACGCGCCGGTCCCTGCCCGGCGGCGGCCTGCAGCACATGGCCCAGGATGACCTCGTCGACCTCGTCCGGCGCCACCCCGGCCCGCTCCAGCGCGGCCTTGATGGCGACGGCGCCCAGCTGCGAGGCGGGCAGGCCGGCCAGCGCGCCCATGAAGCTGCCCACGGGGGTGCGGGCGGCGGAGACGATGACGACCTGGGACATGATTTCACTCCACGGGGAATAATCTTGTGGCGCTTTTGCCGCATCGCCGTCGCTTCGTCAGCCCCCTTCCCGCCATTCACCTGATGGTCACTGGCCCAGGCTTACATTTCCCGGAACGAAGTACGACGTCCGGTCTTAGAAGGGACCATGAAGATGCGTCTGAAACGCCTGCTGAGCCACGTCTGCACGCCGGACGAACTCGACATGATCGAGCACTATCTGTCACCCGCCGAGAAGACCGCGGATCTGATCGTCCATGTGGTCGGCCTGACCCTGGCGGTCGTCGGCGGCGGCCTGCTGGCGGTGCTGGCGGCCCTCTATGCGGGCGTCGGCGCCGCGGTCGCCATCGCGGTCTACGCCCTGTGCCTGGTCGCCATGCTGACCGCCTCGACCGTCTACAACCAGATCCGCCCCTGCGCCGCGCGGCCCGTCCTGCGCCGGCTGGACGAGGCGGCCATCTTCCTGATGATCGCGGGCAGCTACACCCCCTTCACCACCCAGCGGTTCGAGGGGGCCTGGGCCGTCGGCTTCACCCTTCTGGTCTGGGCCGTGGGCCTGTCGGGGGCCTTCGCCAAGGTGCTGCTGCCGCGCCTGTCCGATGTCTTCTGGAGCTGCGTCTACGTCGCCTTCGGCTGGCTGGCGGTCGTCGCGCTCAAGCCCATGGTCGACACCGTCCACCCCGCGGCCCTGGCCCTGCTGGTGATCGGCGGGCTGATCTACACCGCCGGCGTCTTCGTCTTCGTCAGCCCGAAGGTGAAGTACCGCCGCGCCATCTGGCACGGCTTCGTCGTCACCGGCGCGACCGTGCACTGGGCCGCCGTGCTGGTCGGCGTCGTCCTCGCGCCCGCCGCCGCCGGGGTCGGCTAGACTTTCGCACGCGCAGCGCGGACACTGTGGCGTTGCAACAGGAACGGGGACAGCGCGTGGCTGACAAGAAGTCCGGTGCGGGAGACAACGTCGTCATCAAGAAGTACGCCAACCGGCGGCTCTACAACACGGCGACTTCGGCTTACGTCACACTGGAAGACCTGGCGCGGATGGTCCGCGAGGGCACCGAATTCGTGGTCTATGACGCCAAGACCAACGATGACCTGACCCGTCAGATCCTGACCCAGATCATCTTCGAGGAAGAGAGCCGCGGCGAGGCCCTGCTGCCCGTCCAGTTCCTGCGTCAGTTGATCGGCTTCTACGGCGGCCAGATGCAGGGCGTGCTGCCCTCGTATCTGGAGATGTCGCTCGACAACTTCTCGCGCTCGCAGGAGCAGATTCGCGGCCAGTTCTCGCGGGCCTTCGGCGGCACGCCGGGCGCCGGGCTGATGGACGAGGCGGTGAAGCGCAACATGGCCCTGTTCACCGAGGCGATGAAGATGTGGCCGGGTTTCAGCGCCGTGGCCCGCCAGCCGGCCCCGGCCGAGACTGAAACGCCGCCTCCGGCCGCCGATCCGCTGAACGAGATGCGCCGCCAGATGGACGAGATGCGCGCCCAGCTCGACAAGCTGTCCAAGGGATGACGGACGAGATCCGCAGCGTCGGCCCGGTCGAAGGCCGTGATCGCCGCGCCGCGGACCGCCGGGCGGCCGAACGTCGCGCGGCCTCGGCCTCGCGCGCCCTGGTCCCGGTCGCGTTTCCGGCAGAAGACGCCGAGCCCCCGGCAAGACCTGCCCCCACCCCGCCCTCGGACGGGTCGGCGGCGATCTTCGCGGCCCAGGTGATCGGTCAGACAGGCCAGCGGCGCGGCCTCAAGGGCGGCCCGCCCGTCCTCGACGCGGCCCGCAGCGCCTACCTCGGCGCCGAGTATTCCGGCGCCGGCGAACGCCGCCCCAAACCGGGTCGGACGGAAGACACGGACATCTAGGGAAACCGGCACGGTCCTTGCTGAAACCGGGTCAGATCGACCCGTTTCCGGACCCCGCCATGCTGACCTTCCTGACCCGCGCCTTCGACATCACCGTCGTCGCCCTGATCTTCGTCGGGTTCTCATAAGAGAGGGCGCTACCGCTCGCCGCGCGGCGGCTCGCTGCTTGAGCGCGATCGCAGCCGCTCCTCACCCACCGGGCGAGGGGGACCATCCGTAGCCGCAGGCGAGGGGTGGTGGAGGGGGCCGGCCTCAAGCAGCGAGGCTCCGCGAGCCGAGCGTTAGGCCCCTTCGAGGAGTGGCTACGCCGCCCCACCGAAATCAAGATCCTTGCGGGCCGAGATGATGGTCACGATGAAGCCGGCCAGCACGTCGAGCATGACCATCGCCACGATCAGGAAGAAGGTCGAGGTGGCGAAGCCCTTGATCAGCAGGAACTCGACCAGGACGACGATGAACAGCACCATCGACAGGGCGTGGTTGACGATCGCGACCTTCTGGCTGGAGGTCGACTTCAGCAGTTCGAAGAACAGCAGGATCAGCGACAGGAACAGGATCAGGTCGCCCACGCCGACGTTCCAGCTGGTCCCCGAGGCCATGGGGATCGAGAACATCGGATCGCGCAGGATGGCGTCGGCGCCGCCCGCGGCCAGGTTCACGTGGTCGCCGCCGGTGAACAGGCTCGACAGCACCACGATGTTGTACAGGATCACCGGGATCACCAGCAGCGGCAGGGCGACCAACATGGGCGGGGCTCCAGCATCCACGGCCGGTAACGGCCGCGCTTGTTAACGATAGATAACCCGGTTCGCTCCATACGGCTACGCCCGGTCGCCTGACAGGCGAACGTCCCGGCGCGGAGGCCTAGAACTCGCTGATCGCCCCGGGGCGGCGCGAGCGGGACTTCAGCCACATCACGCCCAGCAGGTCCGAGAACGAGGCCATCAGCCGGCCCCAGTTGGTGTACTTGGACTGGCCCGTCTCGCGGTGGCGGTGATCGACGTCCAGGTAGCGGTTCTCATACCCCTCGCGGATCATCAGCGCCGGCAGGTAGCGGTGGATGTGATCGAAGTAGGGCAGGCGCAGGAAGATGTCGCGGCGGAAGGCCTTCAGACCGCAGCCGGTGTCGTCGGCGTCATCGCCCAGCAGCTTCTTGCGGATCCGGTTGGCCCAGCGCGAGGCCCAGCGCTTGGCCTCCGAGTCCTGCCGCTTGGCCCGGACGCCGCCGACCAGGGCGACGTTGGGCGGCGAGGCCGCCAGCAGGTCGGCCAGCTTCGGCGCGTCGGCCGGCGGGTTCTGGCCGTCGCCGTCCAGGGTCACCACGATGGCGCCGCGGGCGGCCAGCACCCCGGTGCGCACCGCGCGGCTCTGGCCCGCGTTGGAGCCGTGGCTCAGCACCCGCAGTTGCGGCAGCTCGGCCTGCAGGGCGCGCAGCTCCTCCAGCGTCCGGTCCCTGGAGGCGTCATTGACGAAGACCATCTCGAACGAACGCCCGGCGAAGGCGGCGGCGATCTCGCGCGCCAGCGGGCCTGCGGCGCCCTGTTCGTCATGGACGGGGACGACGACGGAGATGTCGGGAACGGCTTCGGTCATGACCGCTGTCTAGCCGGTTTTGACGCCGCGCGGGAGACATGCTCCGCACACGCATGACGGCGGCGGAACCGGCGTGATAAGACGCTCGCATGACGCTTCCGATCACGCGCCCTGACCTCGACCGATACATCGCCGGATGGCGGGGCCCCGTGCTGGCGGCGCTGATCGCGCTGTTCGCCGGCCTGCCCGTCCTGGCCCTACTGCCGCCGCTGGACCGCGACGAAAGCCGCTACGCCCAGGCGACCTCGCAGATGCTGGAGAGCGGCGACTATGTCGACATCCGCTTCCAGGACGATCCGCGCTGGAAGAAGCCGGTCGGCATCTACTGGATGCAGGCCCTGGCCGTGGCCGCCACCTCCCAGGTCGAGAACCGGGACATCCAGCCCTACCGCATCCCCTCCATCCTCGGGGCCATGATGGCCGCGGCGGCCATCGCCTGGGTGGGGCAGGCCATGTTCGGCGCCCGGGCGGGCTTCCTGTCCGGGGCCATCATGGGGGCCTCCTTCCTGCTGTCGACCGAGGCGGGGATCGCCAAGACCGACGCCATGCTGTGCGGAGCCGTGACCCTGGCCATGGCGGGGCTGGCGCGCATCTACCTGGCCTCCCGGGCCGGGGAGACGCCACAGAGACCGCACAAGCTGATGTTCTGGCTGGGCCTGGGGCTGTCGATCCTGATCAAGGGACCCATCGGCCTGATCGTCATCGCACCGGCCATGCTGGCGGTCTCGGCATGGGACCGGGATTTCCGCTGGCTCAAGCGGCTGGGCTGGGGCTGGGGCCTGCCGCTGGTGGCCCTGCTGGTGGGTCCCTGGGCGATCGCCATCACCATCGCCACCGACGGCGGTTTCTGGCGCGAGGCCATCGCCGGCGACCTGGCGCCCAAGATCGCGGGCGGCCACGAGAGCCACGGCGCGCCTCCGGGCTACTATGTGCTGGGCGCGCTGGTGATGTTCTTCCCCGCCACCCTGCTGCTGCCCGCCGCCCTGTCGACCGGGTGGAGCCGTCGCGCCGAGCCGGCGATCCGCTTCCTGGTGTGCTGGCTGGTCCCGGCCTGGATCATCTTCGAGCTGACCCCGACCAAGCTGGCCCACTACACCCTGCCCGCCTACGGAGCCCTGGCCCTGCTGGCGGGCGCGGCCCTGACCCGCCCGATCGGCAACCTGTCGCGCTACGTCGGCGCCGCCCTGACCGTGCTGGTCGGCGTGCTGCTGGCCGCGGGGGTGGTCTACGGCCTGACCGAATACGGCAAGTCGACCGCCCAGACCTGGGCCACGATCACCATCGTCTTCGCCGTGCTGGCGGCCCTGATCGGGGCCTTCCTGCTGATGCACCGGGCGGCGGTGACGGCCGTTCTGGTCAGCATCGTGCTGGGCGTCGTCGCCCACGGGGCGCTGGCCGGGACGCTGCGTCAGCTGCGCCCGCTGTCGGTCTCGCCCCAGCTGGACAAGGTCCTGTACCGCGCCGACCTGCACCCGCGTCAGGGACGGCCCGGCCCCGTGGCCATCGCCGGCTATCATGAGCCCAGCTTCGTCTTCCTGACCGGTCGGGACACCGAACTGACCGACGCCGAGGGCGCCGCCCGCGCCCTGGCCGAGGGCCGCCCCGCCATCGTCGAGGAACGCGAGGCTGAGGCCTTCCGCGCCGCCACCGCGCGTACGGGCGTCCCCGGCCGGGCCGTCGGCGAGGTCCGAGGCTACAACTACTCGCAAGGCGACGACGTGGACCTGTTCGTCTACGCCCCGCCCGGCGACGGGCCCGCCCCGACCCTGAACCCCGCGGAGCCCGTCCGGTGAGCCGCAGGATCACCATCGTCGAGGTCGGTCCCCGCGACGGCCTGCAGAACGAGAAGGCCATCCTGGAGCCCGCCGTCCGCGCCGACCTGGTGACGCGGCTGGAGACGGCCGGGGCGCGGCGGATCGAGGCGGTCAGCTTCGTCCACCCCAAATACGTGCCCCAGATGGCCGGGGCCGAGGAGGTCATGGCCGCCCTGCCCCATCAGGAGGGCCGCAGCCGCATCGGGCTGGTCCTGAACGGCAAGGGTTATGACCGGGCGCTGGGCACGGCGGTGGACGAGGTCAACGTCGCCATGTCCGCCACCGACGGCTTCGGCCTGAAGAACCAGGGACTGACCGTCGACCAGCAGGTCGAGATGCTGGCCGCCATCGTGGCCGGCCGGGCCAACGCCGGGGCCGCCTCGGGCGCCGCGCCGTCCCTGTCCGCCACCCTGTCCTGCGTCTGGGGCTGCCCGTTCGACGGCGAGGTCGGGGTCGATCAGGTCGCCGATCTGGTGGGCCGGATCGCGGCGCTGGGCGTCGGCGAGATCGCCCTGGCCGACACCGTCGGCGTCGGCGACCCCTGGGCCGTCACCCGCAAGGTCGAGGCGGCGCGCAAGGCGGCGCCGGACGCGACCTTGCGCCTGCATTTCCACGACACCCGCAACACCGGCCTGGCCAACGCCCATGCCGGGATCGAAGCCGGGGTCGATATCCTCGACGCCTCGGTCGGCGGCATCGGCGGCTGTCCGTTCGCCCCGGGCGCCACGGGCAATATCGCCACCGAGGACCTCGTCTACATGCTGGAACGGGCCGGGTTCGAGACCGGCTACGACCTGGACGCCCTGATCGGAACCGCCCGCTGGATCGGCGAGAAGATCGGCCGCCCGGCCCCCAGCGCCCTCAGCCGCGCGGGGGGCTGGCCGAAGGTCTGACCCGCCGAGGGGCCTGTCCAAAAGTTAACTCGCCACAACGTCAGCGCGCGCCCTAGCCTTCGGTTGAACGCAGGGGTGAACGGGCATGGCGGGATACCGGCGACGGGGCGTGGCGGTGCTGCTGTCGGCCTGCATGGCGGCGGGAGCGGCGAACGCTCAGGCGCTGCATCGCACCGAGGTCCTGGGAAACTGGACCCTGCGGATGACGCCGGCGGAAGGCGCCAACGTCACGGTGAAGACCGACAGCGGACGCGTGGAGATGGCCCTGAGCGTCACCCCGCGGGGACCGTCCGGTATCGCCTGCGCGCTCGACGGCGCGCCGACGGACTGCCAGCTGCGCCGGGGCGGGCTGGTGGTCACCATGCGGACGGACGGCGCCCGGATGATCTACACCCTGAACGGACGCCGGACCGGCGGCTTCACCGGGAACGTCCGCCTGAGCGCCAACCTGATCCCCGTCGGCAGCATCCATCTGGGCACGATGGACATGTTCCGACGCTGACGCGGGCCAAGGGCGGGGCCGCCCACGCCGCGTTGCGGATACCGGCCGTCGGAGGCAGGGTGCCTGCCATGCGTTTTCCGCTCCATATCGCCCTGTGGCCACTAGTCCTCGGCGCCCTCGCGCAGCCGGTTCTGGCGCAGGATCAGCAGAGCGTCTCCGTCTTCGACCTCCGCGATCCCGTTCGGGCGCTGGCGTTCGACCCGACCGCATACTTTCCGTCCCCATCCATCCGGGATCGTTCGATCATCAGGATCGTCTACACCGGGGACGACTATGGATGGCCTGTCTACGCCATCGCCGTCGCCGAAGGCTGCGTTGACGGAGAAGCGGTCGGGGATCAGTGCGCTTCGCGGTTGAGAGCCCGCATGGTGCGGGCGCCCGCCCCGCCCGGGATGGAGCGGCTCCGCCAACGGGGCCTTTACCTCCTCAATGAGCTGGGCAAACGGGGCGCGACCTCTACCCCGCTGATCCGGGCCGCCCTGGCTGAGCTCGGGACGGAGTGGCTGGAGGCCGACCTGCGCGCCTGCCCCGGGGCCGTCGCGGCGCTGGGGCGCGCATCCGATGCACGGTGGACGCCCAATGCCGTCACCCGTTTCGATCACGATCCCACTGTGGCCGACTACCTGGAGGGTCTTACGCTCCACGCGGACGCTGTCCGGGTGGAGTTCCAGCAACACTTCAGGCGCTCGACCTACATCGGGGACGCCGGGGAAGGCACGCCCGCTGGCTGGGCCGTGGATCTGGCGGCGGTGATCGAACCCTGCTGGCGCCCCGCGAACACGCCGCCGCCGTGGTCGGCGGAGAGCTGAGCCCCATCCCCGCCGATCCAGTTCAAGATGGACAGCGCAGGCCCGCTCAGTTCGACGGCCACTCGAACAGCTGGTCGCCGGCCGACTCCAGGTCGCTGGCGCATCGCGGCTGCACCGGATGGGTGCGGCGGCCGTTCTCGTACATGTGGCCGATCGGTTCGGACTGATAGCAGACGACCGCCTGTTCGCCGTTCGGCGTGATGGCCAGATTCCAGTTCACGCTGCCGCCAGCGCGTGGGTCGTAGCCCGAGGCGACCAGGGCGGTCTCGGTGCGGAAGATCGGAACCACCACGGTGTCGCGGTCACGCGCCAGCGCGATCGCCTCCGCCGGAGCGCCCGACGTCTCCAGGGCCCGGCGCACGTCGGGATGGTCGATGAAGGCGACCCCGTCCACTTCGTCGAATGGATATTTGCCGACATAGGCCGACAGCGGCGGCGCGGCCTGGGCGACAGGAGCGCCGGCCGCGGCCGCGGCCGGCGGGGCGGGTTCCGCGGGTGCGGCGGGCGCTTCGCTTTCAGCGGCGGTGCAGGCGGACGCCAGGACGGCGAAGGCGGCGGCGGCGACCAGACGTTTCATGACGAACTCCGTGGGACTGTCTCCAGACTAGGGAGGAAAGCCGTGACCGGAAAGCCGCCATGAGGCGCCGGGAACTGACGCCTCGCGCCTACAGGTTCAGCAGCGCCGGGTCGCCGCCCTGGGCGGAGATGTTGTTGCTGATGGCCTTTTCCGACGCATAGCGGATCAGGCTGTAGGGGCCGCCCGCCTTGGGACCGGTGCCCGACAGGCCTTCGCCGCCGAAGGGCTGGACGCCGACGACCGCGCCGATGATCGAGCGGTTGATGTAGACGTTGCCGGCGGGGACCAGGCGCGCGACCTCGTCGGCGAAGGCCTCGATGCGGCTGTGGACGCCGAGGGTCAGGCCGTAGCCGCGCTGGGCCAGCTTGGACGCCGTCTCCTTCAGCTTCGGAGGCTCGTAGCGGCAGACGTGCAGGATCGGGCCGAAGACCTCGCGCTCCAGATAGTCCGGGGTCGGGATCTCGGCGATGGTCGGGGCGAACAGGTGGCCCTTCTCCGCGCCCGCCGGCAGTTCGGCGCGGGCGATGATCTTGGCGTCGCCGCCGAGACGGGTCAGGTGGGCCTCGAGCGCGGCCTTGGCGTCGGCGTCGATGACCGGGCCGATGTCGGTGGCGGGATCGGAGGGGTCGCCCACGACCTGGGCCGCCAGCGCGCCCTTCAGACCCTCGATCAGGGCGTCGGCGGCGTCATGCGGGACATAGAGCAGGCGCAGGGCCGAGCAGCGCTGACCCGACGAGCCGAAGGCCGACAGGATGACGTCGTCGATGACCTGTTCCTTCAGCGCCGTGGTGTCCACGAACATGCCGTTCAGGCCGCCGGTCTCGGCGATGAAGGGGATGATGGCGCCCGGGCGGGCGGCCAGGGAGCGGTTGATCAGGGTCGCGGTGTCGGTGCCGCCGGTGAAGGCGACGCCGTCGATGCCGGGGTGCGAGACCAGGGTCGCGCCGACCGTCTCGCCCCGGCCGGGGACGAGGGCCAGCAGGTCGGGGTTCAGCCCGGCCTTGTAGTACAGGCGCACGGCTTCGGCGGCGATCAGCGGGGTCTGTTCGGCGGGCTTGGCCAGGACGGCGTTGCCGGCGGCCAGGGCTGCGGCGATCTGGCCGGTGAAGATGGCCAGCGGGAAGTTCCACGGGCTGATGCAGGCGAAGACGCCGCGGCCATGCAGGACCAGCTGGTTGATCTCGCCGACCGGGCCCTTCAGCTCGGTCGGGCCGCCGAAGTCGCGTTCGGCCAGCATCGCGTAGTAGCGGCAGAAGTCGGCGGCCTCGCGGATTTCGGCGACGGCGTCGTTCAGGGTCTTGCCGGCTTCGCGCGACAGCAGGGCGACCAGACGATCCATGTCGGCCTCGAGCGCGTCGGCCATGGCGCGCAGCACCGGGGCGCGGCCCAGGCCGCCCTTGCGGTCCCAGGCGACCTGGGCGCGGGCGGCGGCGTCGACGGCGGCGTCGATGTCGGCGGCCGTGGCTTCGGAGACGTGGCCGAGGACCTGGGTCGTGTCGAAGGGATTGGTCACGTCCTGGGCGTGGGTCCCGGCCTTCAGCTTGCCGCCGATCAGGGGGCCGGAGGTCAGCTTCTCGCTGTCGACCTTTTCAAGGGCGCGGGCATGGCGCTCGCGGTCGGCGGCCTGGCTGTAGTCGCGGCCCAGCGAGTTCTGGCGGTCCATGTACATATCCTTCGGGGTCGGGATCTTGGCGTGACGGTCGGGATGGGCCTCGACGGTCGTGATGGGGTCGGCGGCGACGGCGGAGGCCGGGACGCGCTCGTCCAGCAGGGCGTGGACGAAGGAGGAGTTGGCGCCGTTCTCGAGCAGACGGCGCACCAGATAGGGCAGCAGGTCCTCATGCCCGCCGACGGGAGCGTAGGCGCGCACCGTAACGGGCCCGAAGGCGTCGCGGGCAGCGTCGTAGAGGGCCTCGCCCATGCCGTGCAGGCGCTGGAACTCGATCTTCACGCCGCGCTCGGACGCCATCTTGTAGACGGCGGCCAGGGAGTGGGCGTTGTGGGTCGCGAACTGGCTGTAGATGTGCGGCGACGCCTCGATCATCAGGCGGGCGCAGACCAGGTAGTTCAGGTCGGTCGCGGCCTTGGTGGTGAAGACCGGATAGTCGGTGCGGCCGAACTGCTGGGCGCGCTTGATCTCGGTGTCCCAGTAGGCGCCCTTGACCAGACGGACCATCAGGCGGCGGCCCGACGACTTCGCCAGCTCGGCCACGCGGCGGATCACCTCGGGGCAGCGCTTCTGATAGGCCTGCACCGCCAGGCCCAGACCGGTCCAGCCGCCCAGTTCGGGCTCGCGGGCGAGACGGTCCAGCAGCTTCAGCGACAGGGCGAGGCGGTCGGCCTCCTCCGCGTCCATGGTGAAGTTGATGTCGTACTTGGCCGCGATCAGGGCCAGGCGCTTGATGCGCGGATAGAGCTCGGACCAGACGCGGGCCTCATGCGTCGCCTCGTAGCGGGGCGACAGGGCCGACAGCTTGACCGAGACGCCGTGGCCGACCTCGGGCCCCTGGCCCTTGGAGGTCTTGCCCACCGCCTCGATGGCGTCGGCGTAGATCTTCTCGTAGCGCTCGGCGTCGTGGGCGGTGCGGGCGCCTTCGCCCAGCATGTCGAAGGAGCAGAGCCAGCCTTCCTTGTTGGACCGCTTCAGCGCGCCCTCGATGGTGCGGCCGACCACGAACTGCTCGCCCATGATACGGACGGCGGCGGCGACGGCCTCGCGGATCACCGGCTCGCCCAGGCGGCCCACGATGCGCTTGAGGAAGCCGGGCAGGTCGGTGCGGGCCTCTTCGTCCACGTCGACCAGCTTGCCGGTCAGCATCAGGCCCCAGGTCGAGGCGTTGACGAACAGGCTGTCGGACTGGCCCAGGTGGCTGGCCCAGTCGGCGGAGCCGATCTTCTCGGCGATCAGGCGGTCGCGGGTCTCTTCATCCGGGGTGCGCAGCAGGGCCTCGGCCAGGCACATCAGGGCCAGGCCTTCGCGGGTGCCGAGGCTGAACTCCTGCAGGAAGCTTTCGACCACGCCCTGCTTCTTCACGCTGGCGCGGGCGCGTTCCACCAGGTCGGTGGCGGAGGCCAGGACGGCGGCGCGCTCGCCCGTGTCGAGGGGAATGCGGTCCAGCAGGCCGCGGACGGTCGCGGTCTCGTCGGCGAATTTGCCGTGATCCAGGGTGTCCCAGCCGGCGACGCTGGAGGGGGAGAAGGCGGTCGTCATGGGCGGGATGTCCTGAGCTTGAAGCGCATATATGGCGGACACTGCCGAATGTGCATCGTATGATACTCTCGGGAGCCGAAGATCGTTCGGCACAAGGACTGTTCTGACGATGGATAATCTCGACTCGGTGGACCGCCGGCTGCTCAAGGCGCTGCAGGAGGACGGCCGTCTGTCCAACGCGGAATTGGCCCGGCGGTGCAATCTGTCGGCCGCGGCCTGCTTCGAGCGGGTCCGGCGGCTCCGCGAAAAGAAAGTGATCACCGGCTACGCCGCCCTGATCGATCCGGCCAAGGTCGGGCGGGGGCTGATGATCTTCGTCGAGGTGCTGCTGGACCGGACCACGGGCGACATGTTCGAGGCTTTCGCCGAGGCCGTGCGCCGCCAACCCGAGGTGCTGGAGTGCCACATGGTCGCCGGCGGCTTCGACTATCTGATCAAGGCCCGGGTCGGCGACATGGACGCCTACCGCGCCTTCCTGGGCGACGTGTTGGTGCGGATGCCCGGCGTGCGCGAGACCCGAACCTACGCCGTTCTCGAAGAGGTGAAGGCGACGACGGCGTTGCCGCTTTAACCGCGTCTCGCCAACGTCGTCGCAAACCGCTAGACCGGTTGCCCGATCAACGGCGGAGCCTTCCGGCCCACATGCGCATCGTTCTGGCCACCGACGCCTGGGAGCCCCAGGTCAACGGCGTCGTCCGCACCCTGTCCCGGATCACGGCGGAATGCCGAGCCATGGGCCATGAGGTCGAGGTCGTCGAGCCCAGCCAGTTCAAGACCATCCCCTGCCCCACCTATCCGGAGATCCGGCTGGCGCTGGGGGCCGAGGAAGAGATCCGCGAACGCCTGCGCGCCTTCGAGCCCGAGGCGGTTCACATCGCCACCGAGGGCCCAATCGGCATCGCCACGCGCCGCATCTGCGTGGAATGGAAGCTGCCCTTCACGACCAGCTACCACACCAAATTCCCCGAGTACGTCTCGGCCCGGTTCCCGATCCCGGTGCAGGTCGGCTACGCCTACATGAAGTGGTTCCACAAGCCGTCGGGACGGCTGATGGTCGCCACCCCGACCCTGCGCGACGAGCTGACGGCGCACGGCTTCCGCAACGTCTCGCCGTGGACGCGGGGCGTGGACACCGAGCAGTTCAACCCCGACCTGCCGCGCATCTATGACGAGCTGGGCGGCAAGGACTGGCCGCGCCCCTTCTTCCTGAACGTCGGCCGGGTGGCGGTCGAGAAGAACATCGAATCCTTCCTGGAGCAGGACCTGCCCGGCACCAAGATCGTGGTCGGCGACGGCCCGGCCCGCGCCGAGCTGCAGGAGAAATACCCGGAGGCCAAATTCCTGGGCGCCCGGTTCGGCGAGGAGCTGGCGCGGTGCTTCCGCGACGCGGACGTCTTCGTCTTCCCGAGCTGGACCGACACGTTCGGCCTGGTGATCCTGGAGGCCATGGCCACGGGCACGCCGGTGGCCGCCTATCCGGCGCACGGCCCGATCGACATCATCCCGGGCTCCGACGCCGGGGCGATCGACAAGGACCTGCGGACCGCATGCCTGGAGGCGCTGAAGTGCGACCGGGCCACGGTGCGCGCCTATGCCGAGAAATTCAGCTGGCGGGCCTCGGCCGAGCAATTCATCGAGAACCTGCAGCCCTATCCGGAACCGGATCGCGGGCGCTTCTGGCGACGGCTGCGCCGGATCGCGCGGCTGCGGCGCAAGGCGGCGGCGTAAAAGCGCCGGCCCCTTCCGTCGGCGCCGCCTCGCGGTCAGGGGGGAGTTCGAGACGACGCCGACGGGCCGGCCCATCGGCAAACGAGCCGCACACAACCTATAGCACGCGTCAGGTTAACGACACATCCTTTAGTTACATGGATGGTCACCCGGGGCGACGGGCGAAGACCAGAGACAGAAAAGGCCCCGGATCGCTCCGGGGCCTTTCTCGTATCGGCGAGGCCGATCCTACTTCGTCGGCGCGGTCATGACCGTCAGCGCCTGGGCGATGGCGCGCTGGGCGACCAGCTGGTCCTCGGGCAGCGGCACCAGGCCGCGGTCCTGCAGGTAGCCGCCACGACCGGCGGCGGCCTCGGACATGAACTCCATCACGAACTGCTCGAGGCCCGGGGTCACGCCCACGTGCTGCTTTTTGACGTAGATGTAGAGGCTGCGGGCCAGCGGGTAGGAGCCGTCGGCGATGGTGTCGGCCGAGGGGGCGACGCCGTCGATGGTCTCGGCCTTCACCGTGTCCATGTTCTGCTCCAGGAACGAGAAGCCGAACACGCCCAGCGAACCCGGGGTGCGGGTCAGGGTCTGGACGATGGCGTTGTCGTTCTCGCCCGAGTCGATCCACAGCTGATCCTCGCGGACGGTGTGGGCCAGCGTCTCGAAGCGGTCCTTGTCAGCGGCGGCCAGGGCGGCCAGCGACGGGATCTCCTTGGCGCCCGGGGCCATGCCCAGCTCCAGGAAGGCGTCGCGGGTGCCCGAGGTGGGCGGCGGGCCGTAGACCTGGATGCGCTGGGCCGGCAGGGCCGGGTTCACCTGCTGCCAGGTGGTGGCCGGGTTGGCGACGAGGGCGCCGCCGGCGCCCGGAACTTCCTTGGCCAGACCGAGGTAGAGGTCTTCCAGGCGGAAGTTGAAGCTATTGCCGCTGCGGGCGGTGGCGATGACGATGCCGTCGAAGCCGATCTTGATCTCGACGATGTCGGTGACGCCGTTCTTCTGGCACAGCTCGAACTCCGACTTCTTCATCGGACGCGAGGCGTTGGCGATGTCCGGGGTCGAGGGGCCGACGCCCTGGCAGAAGGCCTGGATGCCGCCGCCCGTGCCCAGCGATTCGACGCGCGGGGCGGCGCCGCCCGAGGTGCGCTGGAAGTTTTCGGCCACGCGGGTGGAGAAGGGGAAGACGGTCGAGGAGCCGGCGGCCCAGATGCCCGCGCGCGGCGCTTGCGAACCGGGGGCGCCGGCGTTGTCGCCACAGGCGCCGAGGGCGAGAAGGGCGACCGCCGAGGCGGCGGCGAGCAGGGTGCGGGTCATCGTCAGTCTCCGGACAACGGGTGAGGTGCGCCGCTTAGACCAGAGGTTTGTGACGGTTGGGCGAAGGTTCAGCGCGGCAGTTCCGCCACCGTCGGGCGGCCGCCGTCGTCACCGTCACACGCCAGGGCGCGATAGGATTCCACTTCGCCGCTGACGGGGCGGTAGGCGGGCCGGAGCTGGCTATGACCGCGCATGTCCACCTCGCCCGCCGCGTTCAGCGTTCGCCAGGTCGCGGACGAATAGGTTCTCGCCGCGCAATCGAACCAGTAGTCCCGTTCACGTCGCGCGCCATCGGGACCCTGGACCGTCAGGGTCAGACGGACGCGGTCGTGTTGAGTCAAAATCGAGGCCCTGTCCGCATGGACGCGGTTCGCCCCTGTCGAAAAATCCACCCACGGGCCTTTGACTGGAGCGGGGTCCTGAACGAGGGCGGCAAGCATGAGAATCAGCATGGCGATCTCCTTTAAGCCGCCATCCTAGGCCTCAGGGGACCCGTACGGGCTGATGAGACCTGACGCGTGGTCAAGCTGTCAGATGTGGATGGCGTGTCCCAGCGCGCGCAGGGACGCCTCGTGGAAGGCCTCGCCGAGGGTCGGGTGGACGTGGATGACGCCGGCGACGTCTTCCAGCACCGCACCCATCTCCAGCATCTGGGCGAAGCTGTTGGCCATCTCGGACACATGCTGGCCGACGGCCTGGACGCCGAGCAGGCGGTGGTCGGCCTTCGACGCGATGACGCGCACGAAGCCGCCGTCGTCGCCCGCCTCGATGGCCAGGGCGCGGCCGATGGCCATCAGGGGGAAGACCGCCTGGATGACGTCGTCGCGGCCCGCCACGTCCTGCGGACCGAGGCCCGCCGAGACGATCTCCGGCTCGGTGAAGCAGACGGCGGCGATGGTGACGGGGTCGAACTTGCGGTCATGGCCGGCGATGATCTCGGCGACCACCTCGCCCTGGGCCGAGCCCTTGTGGGCCAGCATGGGCTCGCCGGTCAGGTCGCCGACGGCCCAGACGTTCTTCATGCTGGTGGCGCAGCGGTCGTCGATCTTCACGAACGGCCCGGCCATGGCAACGCCCATGTTCTCCAGCCCCCAGCCCTGGGTGCGCGGCTTGCGGCCGACGGTGACCAGGACCTTGTCGGCCGCGATCTTAATCGCCTGGCCGTCAGCGCCGGTGACGTTCAGCGCGCCGTTCTCGAAGGAGCCCGCCTTGGCGCCGAGATGCAGCTCGACCCCGTGCTTCTTCAGCCAGTTGGCGACCGGGTCGGTCAGGGCCTTGTCATAGAGCGGCAGCAGGCGGTCGGCCATTTCGACGATGGCGACCTCGGCCCCCAGCTTGCGGAAGGCGATGCCCAGTTCCAGCCCGATATAACCGCCGCCGACGACGACCAGCTTGGTCGGCACAGCATCTAGCGACAGGGCCTCGGTGGAGGAGATGACGTCGCCGCCGAACTTCAGGAAGGGCAGCTCGACCGGCTCGGAGCCGGTGGCCAGGATGACGTGCTCGGCGGTGATGGTGATGTCGCCGTCGGCCGTCTTGACCGTGCAGGTCTTGGCGTCGGCGAAGGTCGCCCAGCCGTTGATGACCTTGACCTTGGCCTTCTTGAGCAGGGCCGCGACGCCGTTGTTCAGCTTACGGACGATACCGTCCTTCCACGCGACCGTCTGCTTGAGGTCGATCGCCGGCGTGGCGGCGGTGATGCCCAGGGTGCCGCCCGCGGCGGCCTTGGACACGGTCTCGAACTTGCCCGCGGCGTGGATGATGGCCTTGGACGGAATGCAGCCGACGTTCAGGCAGGTGCCGCCCAGGCCGTCGCCGCCGTCCACCAGCACGGTGTCCAGGCCCAGCTGGCCACAACGGATGCCCGCGACATAGCCGCCGGTGCCGGCGCCGATGATGAGGACTTTGGTTTTGAGGGTCTGGGTCATGAGAAGCTTTTTTAATCGATCGGCTGATTGAGGCGGCGCCTCGAAACTGCATCCAGAGCTCCGAGCAACGCCTCCTGTTCAACCACATCGCCAAGCATGGTGATGGTGGTTTTGACAGGTCGCTCCGGCTCAGCTTCCTGCGGAAGTTTTAGCCCGACATACTTCCCGACCTCAGCGATGGCATTTCGACCAGAAGCGACGTCGCATGCGGCGAACATCTGGTTCAATAGGTGCGAAATGAGGTCGCCGAACGGTGTACCTTTCCCGGGACCGTCCGAGGTCGAGATCGTCTCGTCAGGGCTCCGGAACACGCCGTGTACAGGCATCCCGTCGAGCATGACCACCCTGTGAGCCGGATTGACCGCAACCTGTCGAAAGGAAGCCGCAATGTCTTCCATTCGCTCAGCGATCACCAGTCGGTAACGATCCACCGCGACGAGCCGCGGCGCGACCAGATGCCATATGTGCGTATGCGCGACCCGAAGCTCCACGATCGTCTGATCAGCTTCCTCGAAGATGTCTATGCAGCATTCCGGCGAGAATGACGGTTGAAGCAAGAGCCTCAACGCGCGAAGGGGCTTCCCCCTCTGCCAAGGCTCATTGAACCCCTGAAGGCCGAGAGCGCGACAGACCGCGTCAGGAGTATATTGCTCTAACTGCATCGAAGCCTCCATCGTGAGAGCGTAGCGCCCTCACCCCATCCACAACGTCGCCGGATGCTCCAGAAGCCCCTTGATCCGCTGCACGAAGACCGCCGCGTCGTGGCCGTCGACGATGCGGTGATCGAAGCTGGAGGACAGGTTCATCATCTTGCGCACGACCATCTGGCCGTTCCGCACCACGACGCGTTCCTCGATCTTGTTCGGACCGACGATGGCCACCTCGGGGTGGTTGATGATGGGGGTGTGGACGAGGCCGCCCAGGGTGCCCAGCGAGGTGATGGTGATGGTCGAGCCCGACAGTTCGTCGCGCTTGGCCGAGCCGTCCTTAGCGGCGCCCGAGACGCGGGCGATTTCAAGAGCGGTATCGTAGGGATCACGCGCCTCGGCGTGGCGGACCACCGGCACCATCAGGCCGTTCGGCGTCTGGGCGGCGATGCCCAGATGCACGGCCGCGTGCTGGGTCAGGACCCCGGCCTCGTCATCGTAGGTCGCGTTGATCTGCGGCTGGTCGCGCAGGGCCACGACGATGGCGCGGGCGATGAAGGGCAGGACGTTCAGCTTGGGCTGGTCCTTGGACTTCGTCGCGTTCAAGTGGGCGCGAAGCTCCTCCAGCGCCGTGACGTCGATCTCCTCCACATAGGTGATGTGGGGGATGCGCCTGACGCTCTCGGCCATCTTCTCCGCGATCTTGCGGCGCAGGCCGATGATGCGGACCTCGGTCGTCCCCTCGGCCTTGGCGTAGGTCGAGCCGGTCGATCCGGAGGCGGACGATGCGGAACCGCCCGAGGCCACGAAGGCGTCCAGGTCGGCGTGCTCGATGCGCCCGGCGGGGCCGGAGCCGGGCACGAACTGGAGCTCGACGCCCAGGTCGCGGGCGCGGTTGCGCACGGCCGGCGAGGCCAGCGGACGCTGGTTGCGGTCGGAGAGGGTGCGCGGCTTGCTGTCGGAGGCGACCGGAGCCGGGGCGGCCTTGGGCGCAGGCGCGGGCTTGGCGGCGGGCGCCGGCGCGGCCTCGACTTGTTGCGGCGCAGGGGCCGCGGCCGCGGCCACATTGCCCTTGCCCTCGACCTGGAAGCTGACCAGCGGGCCGCCGACGGGGACCTGCTGACCGGCCTCGCCGTGGATGGCCACGACCACGCCGGTGACCGGCGAGGTGATCTCGACGGTGGCCTTGTCGGTCATGATGTCGGCGAGGATCTGGTCCTCGGACACGCTGTCGCCGACCTTGACGTGCCAGCCGACCAGCTCCGCCTCGGCGGTGCCCTCGCCCACGTCCGGGAGCTTGAAGACATAGTTGGCGCCGGTGGCCGGTTGCACGTCCGGAGCGGCGGCGACGGGCGCCGGATCGGCCTTGGCGGCCGGGGCCGGCGCGGCTTCGGCCTTCGGCGCCGGGGCGGGTTCGGCGTCGGACGCATTGCCGGCGCCCTCGACCTCGAACTCGACCAGGGGGCCGCGCACGGGGAC
Source organism: Brevundimonas sp. EU05-FHT14B11 (assembly GCF_058790835.1). Taxonomy (NCBI): domain Bacteria; kingdom Pseudomonadati; phylum Pseudomonadota; class Alphaproteobacteria; order Caulobacterales; family Caulobacteraceae; genus Brevundimonas; species Brevundimonas sp. EU05-FHT14B11. The sequence goes on along the minus strand of NZ_JBYTCY010000001.1, from coordinate 755,937 downwards.
CATTTCGCCGGGCTGGCCGTGGAGGGCCAGGACTTTGCCGCTGACCGGGGCGGTGATCTCCACCGTCGCCTTGTCGGTCATGATGTCGGCGACGATCTGGTCCTCGGCGACCACGTCGCCGACCTTGACGTGCCAGCCGACCAGTTCGGCCTCGGCGGTGCCTTCGCCCACGTCGGGCAGTTTGAAGACGAAACGACCCATGTCAGCGACCTCCGCTCATGGTGGCTTTCAGGGCGTCGGCCACGCGTTGCGGGCCGGGGAAGTATTCCCACTCGAAGGCGTGCGGATAGGGGGTGTCCCAGCCGGTCACGCGCGCGATGGGGGCCTCCAGGTGGTAGAAGCAGCGCTCCTGCACCAGGGCCGACAGCTCGGCGCCGTAGCCCGAGGTCTTGGGGGCCTCGTGCACGATGACGCAGCGGCCGGTCTTCTTCACCGAAGCCTCGATGGCCTCGATGTCCAGCGGCACGAGGGTGCGCAGGTCGATGACCTCGGCGTCCACGCCCGCGTGCTCGGCTCCAGCGAGGCTCACCCAGACCATGGTGCCCCAGGCCAGGATGGTGACGTCGGGGCCTTCCTTCATGATGCGCGCCTTGCCGATCGGCTCGACGTATTTGCCGGTCGGGACCTGGGCCAGGTCCTGGGCCTTCCACGGCGAAACCGGCTTCTCGTGCCAGCCGTCGAAGGGGCCGTTGTAGAGGCGCTTGGGCTCGAAGAAGATGGTGGGGTCGTCGTCCTCGATGCAGGCCGTCAGCAGGCCCTTGGCGTCATAGGGGTTGGACGGCACCACGACCTTCAGGCCGGCGATGTGGGTGAACAGGCTTTCCGGCGACTGGCTGTGCGTCTGGCCGCCGAAGATGCCGCCGCCGTAGGGGCTGCGGACGGTGATCGGCGAGGTGAACTGGCCGCCCGAGCGGTAGCGCAGCTTGGCCGCTTCCGAGACGATCTGGTCGTAGGCCGGGTAGATGTAGTCGGCGAACTGGATCTCCACGACCGGACGCAGGCCGTAGGCGCCCATGCCGATGGCGGCGGCGACGATGCCGCATTCGCTGATCGGGGCGTCGAAGCTGCGGGTCAGGCCGTGCTTCTGCTGCAGCTGGTCGGTAACGCGGAAGACGCCGCCGAAATAGCCGGCGTCCTCGCCGAACGACAGGACGTTCGGGTCTTCCGACATCTTGGTGTCGATGGCCGAGTTGAGGGCCTGGATCATGTTCATCGGCACGACGTCGCCTTTGGGCGCGGTCGAGGCCGGGGCGTTGGAGGCGGTGACCATGTCGGGTTCGACGCCGTCGTTGCGGTCGGCTTCGGTGAAGGTGGTTTGCTCGCTCATGATCAGACTCCCACCTCGCGGCGCTGCTCGATCAGGCGCCAGTCCTCGGTCGCATAGACCTCCTCGAACATGGTCTTCACGCTGGGGCGCGACTGGCCGAGCGTGCCGATGGCCTCGGACTCCTTGCCGGCGGCGCGGACCTGTTCGACCGCGTCCTTCTCGGCCTCGGCCTGCTGGTCGTCGGACCATTCGCCGAGCGCGATCAGGTGCTGCTTCAGGCGCTCGACCGGATCGCCCAGCGGCCATTTCTCGTGCTCGTCGCCCGGGCGATAGCGGCTGGGGTCGTCCGAGGTGGAGTGCGGCGCGCCGCGGTAGGTGAACAGCTCGATGACCGTCGCGCCCTGGTTGGTGCGCGCGCGCTCTTCGGCCCACTTGGTCGCGGCCCAGACGGCGAGAAAGTCGTTGCCGTCCACGCGCAGGGCCGGGAGGCCGTAGCCGATGGCCTTGGAGGCGAAGGTCGTCTCCAGCCCGCCGGCGATGCCCATGAAGGACGAGATGGCCCACTGGTTGTTGACGACGTTCAGGATCACCGGGGCGCGGTAGACGGCGGCGAAGGTCAGGGCGTTGTGGAAGTCGCCTTCGGCCGTGGCGCCGTCGCCGATCCAGCTGATGGCGATCTTGTCATCGCCCTTGTAGGCGCTGGCCATGGCCCAGCCGACGGCCTGCGGCACCTGGGTGCCCAGATTGCCCGAGATCGTGAAGAAGCCGTACTCCTTGGACGAGTACATGATCGGCAGCTGGCGGCCCTTGATGGGGTCGGCGGCGTTCGAATAGATCTGGTTCATCATCTCGACCAGCGGATAGCCGCGCGCGATCAGAAGGCCCTGCTGGCGGTAGGTCGGGAAGCCCATGTCCTCGCGGCCCAGGATCATGCCCTGAGCGACCGCGATGGCCTCTTCACCCGTGCACTTCATGTAGAAGCTGGTCTTGCCCTGACGGTGGGCGCGGTGCATCCGGTCGTCGAAGGCGCGGGTCAGGATCATGGCCTTCAGACCCTTGCGCAGGGTCTCCGGGTCCAGCTTCGGATCCCACGGACCGACGGCCTTGCCGTCGTCGTCCAGGACACGGACCAGCTTGAAGGCGTGGTCGCGCATCTCGTACGGGGTGGTCGCCACGTCCGGGCGGTCGACCGCGCCGGCGGGGTCGAAGCGCAGATGGCTGAAGTCAGGGGCGTCGCCCGGACGGCCCGAAGGCTCGGGCACGCGCAGGGACAATTGGGGGGTATTGGGCTTCTTCATTCCGTCCTGCTGTCCGGTTGATCCGACCGCGTTTTCCTCAAGCCTCGATCTAGCACGAGGCCCGTGCCAAGGCTCGCTCGATTTCGACCTTGCACTATGCCGATCAGGGGTATTTTATTGCGTCATAATAACAAGTGGAGAAACGCCTTGGCCGAAGAGCTGGATCCCGTCGACGCCCGGATTCTTGACATCCTGCAACAGGACGCCGGCCTGTCGGTCGCCGAGGTCGCCGACCGGGTCGGTTTGTCGGCCTCGCCGTGCTGGCGCCGGATCAAGAGGCTGGAGGATACGGGCTTCATCCGCAAGCGGGTGACCCTGCTGGACGCCGAGAAGCTGGGCCTGGACTTCGAGGTCTACGCCATCGTCAAGCTGAGCCTGCCGTCGCGCGAGAACCTGGACCTGTTCGAGGCCGCCGTGACCCATTGGCCCGAGGTGGTGCAGTGCGCCACCATCACCGGCCGCGAGGACTATGTGCTGCGGATCATCACCTCCGACATGCACGCCTTCGACAAATTCCTGCGCGAGAAGCTGCTGAGCCTGGCCATCGTGTCGGACTGCGAGAGCCACATCGTCACGCGCGGCGTGAAGAATGTGACCACCCTGCCTCTTGGCATCGTGACCCCGCACGTCGGATAGTGCCGTTCGGCTCGACAGGGCCGGACGGGGAAGACTGACATGATCGAGATGGTGATCGACGCGCGGCGCAAGGACCTGGGCGGGTTCGAGGTCGGACGCGTGCTGCCGTTCCATTCGCGCCGCATGGTCGGCCCGTTCATCTTCCTGGACCAGATGGGGCCGGCCGAGTTCGCGCCGGGGGCCGAGGCGATCAATGTGCGGCCGCACCCGCACATCGGCCTGTCGACCCTGACCTATCTGTTCGAGGGCGAGATCATGCACCGGGACAACACCGGCGTGACGCAGGCGATCCGGCCCGGCGAGGTCAACTGGATGACCGCGGGCAGCGGCATCGTCCACTCCGAACGCACCGATCCGCTGAAGAAGAGCCAGGGCGGTCCCATGCACGGGATGCAGGCCTGGATCGCCCTGCCGACCGAGCATGAGGAGACGGCTCCGGCCTTCCACCACCTGGGGGAGGACGGCCAGCCCGCCTATGAGAACGGCGGCCTGTTCGCGCGACTGGTGGCCGGCGAGGCCTACGGCGCCAAGGCCGCCGCGCCGATCTCGTCGCCGCTGTTCTACGTCCACTGGGAGCTGGCCGAGGGGGTGCGCACCGCGCCGCCGCCGGGCACGGGAGCCGGCGGCTATTCCGAGCGCGCCCTGTATGTCGCCAAGGGCGAGATCGAGGTCGGCGACCGGGTCTTCCACGAAGGCCAGATGATCGTGCTGGAGCCCACGGCCGAGCCCACGGTCAAGGCGATCCGCCCCTCGACCGTCATGGTGCTGGGCGGCGAGCCGGTCGGGCCGCGTGTGATCTGGTGGAATTTTGTCTCGTCCACCCAGGCCCGGATCGACCAGGCCAAGGAAGACTGGAAGGCCGGACGGATGGCCCTGCCCGCCGAGGACGACCTGGAGTTCATCCCCCTGCCCGACACGCCGTCGACGCCGGAGCCCGCGCCGACGAAGCCGGAACCGACCCACCCCGTCTGATCCGCCATCCAGGGCGCGGCGTTTATCGCGCCGCCACCCAGTCGACGATGGTCTTCAGGGCCTGGGGGTCGAGGGTGGTGGCGATGCCGGCGTACTCCGCCGGCAGCCCGGTCACGGCCGGCTGCATCAGATGGTTCAGGTTCGGCAGGACCACGATCTCGGCCGAGGGCAGGATCGCGCGCAGGGCCGTCGCGTTCTGTTCGGCCGGGACCTGGGCGTCCTTGCCGCCGTAGAGGGCCAGCACGGGGATATGCAGCGCCGCCAGCGCCGGCCGGGGGTCGTGGGCGACGAACCAACGGGTCCACGGGGCGCTGACCTGGGCGGCGGCGGCCTGGCGCTGGGCCTCGGGCAGGCCGGCTTCGGCGAAGATGGGATCGACCGCCGCCGCGACATCCCGCGCCGATCCGGCGTTGGCCGCGACGGCCGCCATGATCCGGGCCTGCAGGGCGACATTGGCCTCGACCGTCGCGGGCGGCAGGCCCGAAGCCTGCTGGATGGCGCGCGACTGTTCGACCAGCAGGTCGCCGCCGGACACCGCCGGCCCGGCGATCATGACGAGGAAGGCCACGTCCGGATCGGCCCCGGCGACCAGCGGCGCGATGGTCCCGCCCTCGCTGTGGCCGATCAGACCGATGCGGTCGTGCGCGATGTCGGCGCGCGCCTCCAGGAAGGCCACCGAGGCCTCGGCGTCGACGGCGAAGTCGGCGCTGGTGGCCTCCGCGACCGGACCGGTCGAGCCGCCCACACCCCGGTCATCGACGCGCAGCACGGCGACGCCGCGCCGGGTCAGGGCGTCGGCGAGGACCAGGAAGGGCTTGTGGCCGAAGACGGTCTCATCGCGGTCCTGCTGGCCCGAACCGGTGATCAGCAGGACCGCGGGAAAAGGGCCGGCGCCCTCCGGCAGGGTCAGGGTCCCGGCCAGCTGCACGCCCGGGGTCGGGGTCGCGATGACCACGTCCTGACTGCGATAGGGGAAGGGCGGGACCGGCGTCTGCGGCCGTGACGGCGCGGCGGCGGGCGTGATCACCGGCGGCGGCGGCGCGGACGGCGCCAGCTCCATCACCCGGGTCAGGACCAGCGGCAGGCTGGCCCCGCCCTGGCTCAGCACGCCGTTCACGGTCCGGCCGGCGTCGGTCAGCGTGCCTTCGAAACTTCCACCCGCGGCGGGCACGGCGAAGCGGACCACCCCGCCCTGCACCGACAGGCCGCTGACCGGCAGGCCGTTGACGCCCTGGTCCGGGCTGTCGATCGTCGCCCCGCCGACGGCGTCGACGTTGAGCACCACGCGCAGGCTTTGGCCGCCGACGTTCACGCGGCCTTCCCAGCGGCCCGCCAGCTCTCCGGCGGGGGTCTGGGCCCCGGCGATGGACACGGCGGCGGCGAGGGTCAGCGCGAGAATGGTCATGGAGTCCTCCGTGGGCCGAACCTAGGCGGCGGGCCGCCGGTCGCCAAGGCGCGACGCTTGGAATGGCGATGATCGCAATCCGTAACCGCCCCGGGTCTTGAAAGCCGACGGCGGGACCCGATCTGTCGGCCATGACCGCTTTCTCCGTGCTCGACCTGTCGCCCATCGTGGAGGGCGGAGACGCCCGCCGCGCCCTGCTGGAAACCGCCGAACTGGCCCGAACCGCCGAAAGGACGGGGTTCAAGCGTTTCTGGCTGGCGGAACACCACAACATGCCCGGCATCGCCAGCGCGGCCACGGCCGTGGCGCTGGGCTTCGTGGCGAGCCAGACCCAAACCATCCGCGTCGGATCGGGCGGGATCATGCTGCCCAACCATGCGCCGCTGGTGGTCGCCGAACAGTTCGGGACCCTCGCCGCCCTCTATCCGGACCGGATCGACCTGGGGCTGGGCCGCGCGCCCGGCACCGACGGCGAGACCGCCCGGGCGCTGCGCCGCTATTTCGAGGCCGCCGACCAGTTCCCGCGCGACGTGATGGAGCTGCAAAACTTCCTGGGCGATCCGGTCGAGGGTCAGCGGGTCACCGCCTGGCCGGGGGCGGGATCCAAGGTGCCGGTCTGGCTGCTGGGCTCCAGCCTGTTCAGCGCCGAACTGGCCGCCCACCTGGGCCTGCCCTTCGCCTTCGCCAGCCATTTCGCGCCCGAGCTTCTGCTCCAGGCGCTGGAGACCTATCGCGCCGGGTTCCGGCCGTCGAAGCAACTGGCCGCGCCCTATGCGATGGCCGCCATCAACGTCTTCGCCGCCGACAGCGACGCGGAGGCGCAGCGCGTCTCGACCTCGATGCAGCAGGCCTTCGCCGCGGTGGTCACCGGCAAGCCCGGCAAGCTGAAGCCGGCGGTGGACGACATCACCACGGTGCTGGACGCCCGTCAGATCGCGGCGGTCGAGAGCCGCCTGACCTACGCCGCCGTCGGCGGGGTGGAGACCGTGCGGACCAAGCTGGCCGAGTTCATCGCCCTGACCAAGGTGGACGAGGTGATGGTCACCGGCATGATCCACGATCTGGACGCCCGGCTGCACAGCCTCGAGGTGACGGCCGAGGCGATCGGCGGGCTCTAGAGCCCCTTCAGGAAATCGATCAGCCAGGCGTTCACCGCCTCGGGCCGTTCCTGCTGGATCCAGTGGCCGGCGCCGGGGACGACGACCTGCGAGCGCAGGTCGGGGACGATGTCCTTCAGTCCCGCCTCGTGCTGGCCCGAATAATGACGGACAGGGTCGCGGTCGCCGACCATGAAGGCGCCCGGGACGCGGACCCGCGCCTCCTGCAGGAAGGCCGTCAGCGACCAGTTCAGGTCGATGCATCGATACCAGTCCAGCGGGGCGCGGAAGCCGCCCGCCGAGAAGGCCGCGACGTATTCCGCGAAATGCTCCGGGCTCATCCACGGCGGCAGGGGGGCGTCCTCGGGGACGGTGGAGATGAAGTTTTCGCCGGGCTGGATGAAGCCGGTCGACTGCAGCTCCGGCGGGGTGGCGCCGTCATAGGCCCAGAAGCCCTTGCGCAGGCCCGCCGCCACGTCGGTCTCGAAGACGGCGTGGGCGTCCGGGGCCTGAAACTGGTTGATGTAGAGCTCGCCCAGGCCCGCGCGCTTGGTGATGGCGGCCATGGCGACGGTGGGCGGCCCCTTGGCCCGGCGCGGCTGCAGCGGCACGGACAGGGCGGCGACGGCGGTGAAGACGTCGGGCCGCATCAGGGCGCAGTGCCAGGCCACCGGCGCGCCCCAGTCGTGCCCGACGACGGTGCAGGCCTGATGGCCCAGCGCCCGGACCAGATCGACCATGTCGCCGACCAGATGGAGGATGGAATAGGCCTCGCGCTCGGCGGGTTTGTCGGTCCCGCCATAGCCGCGCATGTCGGGGGCGACCGCGTGATAGCCGGCCCCGGCCAGGGCCTGCACCTGGGCGCGCCAGCTGATCCCGAGTTCGGGGAAGCCGTGGATCAGCAGGACCAGCGGGCCGGAGCCGGCCTCGAGGATCTGCTGGGTCAGGCCGTCGGTCTGGATGTGGCGGGTCTGCATGGACGCACCCGATCACCGGGCGCGAACAGGCGCAAGCCGTTTAGAGCTCGACGCCCGTGGTGCGCATGATCTCGGCGCGCAGTTCGGGCATGCCGTCGCCCTTTTCCGCCGAGGTGACGATGACCGCCGGGAAGGCGGCGGGGCGTTTGGCGATGGCCTTGAGGGTCTCAGCCTGGACCTTCTCGGCCTCGCCCTTCTTCAGCTTGTCGGCCTTGGTCAGGACGATCTGGTAGCTGACGGCGGCGAGGTCGAGGGCGTCCAGCGCCTCGGTGTCCACCGACTTCAGCCCGTGGCGGGCGTCGATCAGCAGATAGACCCGCTTCAGGGTCACCCGGCCGCGCAGGTAGTCGCGGCCCAGGTCCTGGAACTTCTTGACCGTCGACTTGGACGCCTTGGCCCAGCCGTAGCCGGGCAGGTCGACCAGGCGCATCTTGCCGTCGAGGTCGAAGAAATTGACCTCGCGCGTGCGCCCCGGCTCGTTCGACGCCCGGGCCAGCTTGTGCATGCCGACCAGGCCGTTGATCAGGCTGGACTTGCCCACGTTCGACCGACCCGCGAAGGCGATCTCGGGCAGGTCGGGATCGGGCAGTTGCTCGATCTTGGCGCAGCCCATGACGAAGGTCGCCGGACGCGCGAAGAGGATGCGCGCCTGTTCCAGTTCCTCTGGGGTGAAAGCGTCCAACTAGACCTTCGCCTTCTGGAACCGGGCCAGGAAGGTGTCGATCGGGTTCTCGGCCTTGAAGCGGTGCATGATGATGTACTGCTGGAAGATGGTCAGCACGTTGGACCAGGCCCAGTAGATCAGCAGGCCGGCCGGGAAGTTGGCCATGATGAAGGTGAACACCACCGGCATGAACTGGAAGATCTTGCGCTGCATGGGATCCGGCGCGGGCGGACTCATGGCCATCTGCAGCCACATGGTCGCGCCGTAGACGATGGCCAGCACGCTGAGGCCCAGGCTGAAGCCGCCGCCCGGATGGCTGACCAGCAGATTGCCGATCAGGGGCGCCGTCGACGGATCCCAGGGGATCAGGCCGAACAGGTTCCAGATGGTGGTGTGATCCGGCGCCGACAGGTCGCGCAGCCAGCCGAAGAAGGGCGCGTGCCGCATCTCGATGGTCACGAACAGCATCTTATAGACGGCGTAGAAGACCGGGATCTGGAGCAGCAGCGGAAGGCAGCCGGCCAGAGGATTGATCTTCTCCTTCTGGTACAGGGCCATCAGCTCCTGCTGCTGCTTCTGCGCGTCGTCAGGGTGCTTCTTCTTGATCTCCTCCATCTTGGGCTGGAGGTTCCGCATCTTGGACATGCTCTCGTAGCTCTTGTTGGCGAGCGGGAACATGATCAGGCGCACGGTCAGGGTCAGCAGCAGGATGGCGATCCCGAAGTTGCCGACCAGTCCGTAGAAGAACTCGACCAGCAGGAAGATCGGCCGCGTCAGGAAGAACAGGAAGCCCCAGTCGATCGCGTAGATGAAGCGCGGCAGATCGAGGCTCTTCTCGTAGCCGGCCAGGATCTCGTTGCGCTTGGCGCCGGCGAACAGGCGGGTCGTCTCGGTGATCGTGGCGTTCGGTTGGATGGTCCGCGCTTCGCCGACCATGTTGGCCTGGTGGATGTCGGCATGGGCCGAATCGACGACACGGAAGGCGCCCTCGATCTTCTCGTCCTGGCTCGGGATCAGCGCCGCCAGCCAGTATTTGTCGGTGATGCCCATCCAGCCGCCGGTGGAGCTGTGCTCCTGGTTCGGCTTCTTGGCCCAGGCGCCGTACTTGAGCTGGGTGGTGGTGTACGAACCGTCGGTTCCGAAGGTGCCGATGGCGCCCTCGTGCAGGACCTGGTTCTTGCCCAGGTCGTCGGGGATGCCCTGACGCTGAATGCCGGAGACGGCGTTCAAGGTCACCGGACGCGGGCTGAAGTTGGAGACCGTGTCAGTGACGGTGAACAGATACTGTTCGTCCACGGTGATCTGGCGGGTGAAGCGCAGGCCTTGACCGTTGTCCCACACCAGCTTGATCGGGGTCGTCGGCGTCAGGACCGAGCCCTCGGTCAGTTGCCAGGCGGTCGCGGCCGTCGGCACCCCGCCGGGGATGTTCGGGCCGCCCCAGGCGAATTCCGCGAAGAAGGCGTGGCGCATGCCTTGCGGGCGGAACAGCTCCACCGGCGGCGAGTCCTTGTCGATCGTCTCGCGGTATTTGGTCAGGAACAGATCGTCGATGCGCGAGCCGGTCAGCGACAGCGAGCCGGTCAGGGTCGGCGTCTGGATGCGGACGCGGGGGCCGGCGCCGAGCGCGGCCGTGCGATCGGCGACGAAGGTCGCGGGCGGGGGCGACGCCGTGCCGGCGGCTCCGCCAGCGGCCGGAGCGTCGCCGACCTTCTCGGCGGCGGCCTGCTGCGCCTGGCGGCGCTGAGCCGTCTGAGCGGGCACGACCAGCATGACGTAGGCGGCGAACAGGAGCGCCGCGACCACGAAGAAGATGATCGTGTTACGGCTATTGGACTGAGGGGGCATGGAGATCAGGAATCCTGGCCGGCGGGCGCGGGCGTCGAGGGCGCGGGTTGAGGCGCCGACCGCGGGGTCGCCAGCCTTGTAAGCGCCGATTTCACATCGTCAAGCAAACGGTCCCAGGGGCGGTCGGCCGTCCCCATGCGGGCGATGAAGACATAGTCGCTTCCGGCCACGCCAAACTGCGGCGCAAGCGCGCGGGCGGCTTCACGCAGACGGCGTTTGGCGCGGTTGCGGACCACGGCCCCGCCGATCTTGCGGGTGGCGGTGAAGCCGAGGCCGACGGCCGCGTTTCCGTCGGCGCGGTCGAGGCGCTGCACGACCACGGCGCCGCGGGCCTCTGAAACGCCTTTCGCGGCCGCCAGAAACTGGGGCCGCGACGTCAGGCGATGGATTTTGAGGTCATCGGTCATGCGCCCGCGCGAGCGCCGACGACTTAAGCCGTCAGGCGCTTGCGGCCCTTGGCGCGGCGGCGCTGAACGATCTTCTGACCGTTCTTGGTGGCCATCCGCGAACGGAAGCCGTGACGGCGCTTGCGCACGAGTCGCGACGGCTGATAGGTCCGCTTCACGGTCGGCTCCTGGGATTAAGTGACTGAGATACGACGGAACGCGTCCGCCGCAGGAAGGGCGGGCGTATAAGGGGACGATCCGCCGGAGTCAACGCCGTAGCGTCCCTCCAGCCGCCCCTGTACGGAGAGAATATGGCCCGCCTGAAGCGCTTCCTGCCCCTGATCGTGCTCGGAGCCGTCATCGCCCTGATCTTCGGCATGGGCTGGAATCGCTACCTGTCCCTGGATACCATCCGAGACCACGGGGCCGAATTCCGGGCCTTCACCGCCGACAACTACATCCTGAGCCTGCTGGCCCTGATGGCCGTGTTCGCCATTCTGACCGCCAGCGTGGTGCCCGGCGTCTTCTTCGTCACCATCACCGCGGGCTATCTGTTCGGGCCGTGGGTGGGCGGGGTGTCGACCTCCATCGCGGCCACGGTGGGCGCCCTGATCGTCTATGGCGTGGCGCGCACGGCGCTGGGCCGCAGTCTTCGGGAGAAGGCCGAGCGCGACCAGGGGCTGATGCAGAAGGTCTGCGCGGCCATCGACAAGGATACGTTCTGGTACGTGCTGGCCAGCCGGCTGGCGGTGGTGGTGCCGTTCCACATGATCAACATCGCCGCGGGCGTCATGGCGGTGCGGCTGACGCCCTACACCATCGCCACCGTGATCGGCCTGCTGCCGGCGCACATTATCTACTGCTGGATCGGCGCCCGGCTGAACAGCCTGCTGGCCACCGACCCCAACCCGGACTTCCAGGCCCTGTTCGGCCAGTTCTGGGCGCCCATGACCGGGGTCTTCGTGCTGGCGGTGGTGCTGCCGTTCGCGATGAAGGGGCTGCAGGCGGCTCTGGGCCGGAAGGCCGCGACGTGAGACAAGCAGCCCTTCAGCCAAGCCTTGCGTTAGGGGGAGCATGACGCGCCTGCGCGCCCTTCTGAGCGATGTCCGCAAGGGATTGCGTGTTCCCGCCGACTGGCGCGAGCACGTTAAATTCCACGCGCCGGACGCGCTGGCGTGGCGGCTGCTGCTGCTGACCTTCGTCTTCGCCGCCTCGGTCGAGGTGCTGATCATCGCGCCGAGCGCCGCCAGCTTCCACGAGCGCTGGCTGCTGGACCGGCTGCAGTCGGCGGAGCTGGCGTCCGTGGGCGTCGAGGCCCTGCCCTATTCGGCGGTCGAGGACGACACGGCCGAACAGCTGCTGGCCATCGGCGGGGTGCAGGCCGTGGTGGTCGGCGATCAGGGCGTGCGGCGGCTGCTGCTGCAGGCCCCCAACCTGCCCCGCACGCCGGACCTGATCGACCTGCGCAGGCAACGGCCCGTCGCGCGGCTGATCGACCCGTGGCAGACCCTGTTCGGCCACCCCGACCGCTCGATCCGGGTGCAGGCGCGGCCGCGCTACCGCTCGGGCGACTTCATCGAGATCCTGGCCCCGGCCCAGCCGCTGAAGGTGGAGCTGAAGACCTTCCTGCTGAACAGCCTGATCACCTCGCTGTTCGTCTCCCTGGTGGCGGGCGCCCTGCTGTACGCCGGCCTGGCCTTCCTGGTGCTGCAGCCGCTGCGGCGGGTCACCCGCTCGATCGAGCATTTCGCCGAGGACCCCGAGAGCGAGGGCGATCCGCCCAGCGACCGGCAGGACGAGATCGGTCGGGTCGAGCGCGAACTGGCCCGCATGCAGGAAGAAGTGCGCCACTCCCTGCGCTCGCGCGCCCGACTGGTCGCCCTGGGCGAGGCGGTGGCCAAGATCAATCATGACCTGCGCAACATGCTGACCTCGGCCCAGATGGCGTCCGAGCGGCTGGCGGACTCGCCGGACCCGGCGGTGGCCAAGGCCCTGCCGCGGCTGGAACGGGCGCTGAGCCGCGCCGCTGCCCTGTCGCGCAACGTGCTGGAATATGGGCGCAGCGAAGAGCCGGAGCCGCAGAAGGTGCGCGCGCCGCTGGCCGCCGCCCTGACGCTCGCCGCCGAGGATGCGGGGCTGTCCCCGGACGGAGTGCGGCTGGTGAAGAGCCTGCCCCCGCGGTTCAACGTCCACGCCGATCCCGACCAGCTGTACCGCATCCTGGTCAATCTGATGCGCAACGCCCGGCAGGCCATCGAGGGCGACGCCACGCGGACGGACAAGCGCGGCACGGTGCGGGTGAGCGGCTCGACCGCCGACGGCGACTGCGTGATCCTGGTCAGCGACGATGGGCCGGGCATCCCGCCGCGCCTGTCGGAGAAGCTGTTCGAGGCCTTCGTCAGCGGCAAGGCGTCCGGCGGAAGCGGGCTGGGCCTGACCATCTCGCGCGAGCTGGCGGTCAACAACGGCGGAACCCTGACCCTGGTCGAGACTGGGCCGTCGGGCACGACGTTCGAACTGCGCCTGCCGAACTGAGCCAAATCGCGTGACCGGCGTTATCGCTCGCGGAGCGCCTCGAAACGGTCCAGCTTGTCCGCGACGTCCCGCTTCAGGAGACCTGACATGATCCGTATCGTCCTGACCTGTATTACCGCCCTGACGATGGCAGCCGCCCCCGCCGTGGCCCAGACCGCAGCCCAGACCGCAAAGCCGGTCGCGGAACCGCAGGCGGCCGCGCCGGCGCCCGGCTCGGACGAGTGGCTGCGCCTGCGCGGCGAGACCTATCACTCGGCCCCGGAGTCCGCTCAGGATCCGGCCGAGATTTCAGCCACCGCCAAGCTGAACGAGAGCATCGCGGCCCGCAACGCCGCCGCCGAACAGGCCGAGGCCGCCGATCAGGCCCGCTTCGACAGCGAGACCCAGCGCTGGGAGGCGGACAGCGCCCGTTCCAGCACCGCCCGCGTCCAGTGGGAGGCCGACGTGGCCGCCGCCAACGCGGCCCAGGCCCAGTGGGAGCGAGACCGCGCCGCCTGGGAGGCCGAAGTCGCCGCCTGCCGCGCCAGTCGCCGCCAGTGCATCACGCCCGCCGCGCCGGTCGCGCCTCGGTACTGAACCGATTGAACACGCCGCTGGGGCGTGACACCGTCCGGCCCACATGACCGAGACCCCGGCCCCGCCGCCTGATCCGTACGCCGACCGCCTGCTGGCGGATGGGCGGGTCGAGACGTTCCGACATCCGGCGTGGGTCAGGATCACCCACTGGCTGAACGTCGTCGCGGTGGTGGTGCTGCTGATGACGGGGCTGAACATCCTGCAGGCGCATCCGCACCTGTACTGGGGCCTGCGCTCGACCTTCGCGGATCCATGGTTCAGCCCGCCGGCGCCGCCCGGATGGCTGATGCTGCCGTCGGTGCGGGACCTGGCCACGGCGCGCAGCTGGCATTTCCTGTTCGCCTGGATCTTCGTGACCAACGGCCTGGTCTATCTGGCCTGGGGCTTCCTCTCGCGCCGGTTCGCCCGCCGGCTGTGGCCGACGAAGGCGGATATCCGCGACCTGCCGCATTCGGTGATCGAGCATGCGAAATTCGACTTCCCGAAGGACGACCGGGCGCGGGTCTATAATGTGATCCAGAAGCTGACCTATCTGGCGATGGTCCTGATCGTCCTGCCGATGATGCTGATCACCGGCCTGTCCATGTCGCCGGGCTTCAACGCCATCGGCGGGGTGCTGCTGGAGATCATGGGCGGACGGCAGTCGGCGCGGACGCTGCATTTCATCTCCGCCGGGCTGATCGTCGGCTTCATCCTGGTCCACGTCGGGCTGGTGATCTGGACCGGGTTGGCCAACAACATGCGGGCGATGGTCACGGGCTGGTTCCGGATCGAGCCCAGCGCCGGAGACAGGGAATGAACCGCCGCCGATGGCTCATCGGAGCGCTGGCGACCGCCGGGGCCGCCGCCCTGTCGGCCTGCGACCGCGCCGTCTACGCCGTGACGGATCAGGCGCGGCGGATGGCCGAGGGGCTGACCCGACGGGCGCAGCGGCTGGTGGTGCCCCGGGACGCCCTGGCGCCGACCTACAGCAAGGCCGAGATCTCGCCTGACTTCCGGCCCAACGGCTCGGTCGATCCGGCGGCGTCGGACTATCTGGCGCTGAAGGCGAACGGCTTCAGCGACTACCGGCTGGTCATCGACGGGCTGGTGGAACGGCCGCTGTCGCTGGGGCTGGCGGAGTTGAAGCGGCGGCCCGCCCAGACCCAGATCACCAAGCATGACTGCGTCGAGGGCTGGACCTCCATCGCCGAATGGACGGGCGTGCGGCTGGAAACCCTGCTGGACGAGGCCGGGCTGAAGCCCGAGGCCCGCTATGTGGTCTTCCACTGTTTCGACGCGCTGGATCAACGCGAGGACGGCGAGCGCTATTACGAGAGCATCGACCTGATCGACGCCCGACATCCGCAGACCATCCTGGCCTACCTGATGAACGGCGAGACCCTGCCCGTGCCGCACGGGGCGCCGCTGCGGCTCAGGGTCGAACGGCAGCTGGGCTACAAGCACGCCAAATACATCCGCCGCATCGAGGTGGTGGAGAGCTTCGCCCACCTCGGCCGGGGCAAGGGCGGCTATTGGGAAGACCGGGGGTACGAGTGGTACGCGGGGATCTGACCCGTCGGGGACTGGGGCAAGGACTGGGGCTGGCGGCGGGGGTCGTGCTGATCGCGGGACCGGCGGTGGCGCAGACTCCCGGCCCGCGCGTGCGTACGCGCGCAGGCGCGATGCGGCTGGTCCGCGACGGCGCCGTCCTGTCGGCCAAGGGCGTTGCCTACGGGCAGGCCGAGCGGTTCAAGCCGCCCCGTCCCGCCGTCCCCTGGCAAGGCGATCTGGTCGTCGCCCGCTACGGTCCGGCTTCGCCCCAGCGCGGCGCCGAGCCCTTCCAGTCCGAGGACTGCCTGCGTCTGAACGTCTGGACGCCCGCCGCCGACGCCGGAGCGAGGCCGGTGATCGTCTATATCCATGGCGGGGCCTATTCGACCGGTTCAGGCTCCAGTCCGCTGACCAACGGGGCGCGGCTGGCGGCCCGGGGCGACGTGGTCGTGGTCACGGTCAACCACCGGCTGGGTCCGTTCGGCTACGCGCCTCTGGCGCGGATCGCGCCGGGGTTCGAGGACAGCGGCAATCTGGGCCAGCTTGATCTCGTGCTGGCTCTGGAGTGGGTGCGGGACAATATCGCGGCCTTCGGCGGCGACCCGGGCTGCGTCACCCTGGTGGGCCAGTCCGGCGGCGGGGCCAAGATCGCCACCCTGATGGCCATGCCCGCGGCGGCGGGCCTGTTTCACCGCGCCGTGACCATGAGCGGTCAGCAGGTGACGGCGTCCGGGCCGCTGAACGCCACCCGGCGCGGGCAGGTCTGGCTGGAGGCGCTGGGGCTGACGCCTGACCGGATCGAAGAGGTGCGCACCCTGCCGGTCGAGCGGCTGATCGAGGCGGCGGGCGCGACCGACCCCATCCTCGGCGGCTCCCTCTATTTCGGGCCGGTGCTGGATGGGCGCAGCCTGACGCGGCACCCGTTCTGGCCCGACGCCCCGGCGCAGTCGGCGTCAATTCCGATGATGATCGGCAACTGCCGCGAGGAGACCCTGGCCTTCCTCGGCGACGATCCGGCCAACGCCGGGCTGACGTGGGAAAGCCTGCCCGCCAGGCTGACGCCGTCGCAGATGCGCATCGACGTGGCGCCCGAGGAGGTCGTCGCCTGGTACCGCGCCGAACATCCCGAGCTGAGCCCCGACGACGTGCTGATCCGGGCCACGACGGCGGCGCGGTCGTGGCGCGCGGCGGTGATCGAGGCCGAGGCGCGGGCCGCGCAGGGGGCGCCGGCGTATGTCTACCAGCTGGACTTCCCCAGCCGCCGGAGCAACGGCCGCACGGGAGCCTGGCACACCTCCGACATCCCGCTGATGCTGGACAATGTCGAGGCCGAAGGCTCTGGCGCTTCCGGGCCGGAGGGACAGGCGATGGCCGACCGGATGGCCGACGCCCTGCTGACCTTCGCCCGCACCGGCGACCCCAACCATCCCGGCCTGCCGCGCTGGACGCCCTATTCGCTGGAACGCCGCGAGACGATGGTGCTGGACCGGGCCTCGCGGATGGAGAACGATCCGCGCGGTGACGAGCGGCGCTTCTTCGGCCGAATCCCCTATATCCAGCCGGGGACCTGAGGGGGAAGGAATGCGTGCGACGTGGATGGCGGCCCTGCCGGCCGGTCTGATGCTGATGACGGGAACGGCGAGCGCCCAGACGCCGCCGCCCGCGCCGCCGCGCCCCGCGACGGTCACCGATCCGACCTGGGCCTCAGTTCCCAGCGGAGAAGAGCTGAGCGCGGCCTATCCGGAGTTCGCCACTGCGATCGGCCAGGAGGGCGAGGTGACATTACGCTGCACGGCTCTGGCCAGCGGCGGGCTGGACCGTTGCGAGGTCGTGGACGTCAAGCCGCGAGGTCTGGGCTTTGATCGCGCGGGTCTGTCGCTGTCGTCGCTGTACCGCGTGAACCCGCGGGTGGTCGACGGCCAGGACACCAAGTCGACCGTCCAATTCCCCATCCGCTTCCGGACGCGGCCGTATGATCCCATCGCGCCCTGGACAGGCCCCGAACCCGACACCGCGCATCTTGCCGCGGCCCGGGTCATCGCCGACCGTCTGGCGCCGGCGATCCGGGCCGACTTCCTCGACTCGCTGGAGCACATCGACGTCGATGCGGATCGGGTCGACAAGGTGCGCGCGATGCTGGTGCAGGCCCACGAGGAGTTCCTCGAACGCGACAAGACAGCGACCGTCCTCACGATGGCCCGTCTGTTGTCACCCGCCCAGCTGGCCGTCATGGCTGCCGGAGGCCCGCCTCCGACGACTCCCTCCGACGAGGCCATCGCCAGCGCGAGCGATCAGTCCGAAGCAGTCAGCCGGGCGCAAATGGATCGCCTGAGGGCCCTGTACTGCACCCAGTTCGAGTGCCCGGTCCTGTCCGCCCCGCCCGCCGATTCCGTCCGCCCCTAGGCGAGCGCAACCTCGGCCCTGAGCCGGTCGCTCTCGATCCCCGCCTCCAGCACCTCCATGACGGCCAGCGCCTGCTCGGGCGGGACGGGGTTCGGTCCCTGGCCGGTCAGGGCGGCGGCGACGGCGGCGTAGTAGGCGGGATAGTCGCCGGGCGGACAGGGCGCCGGCGCCCGCGCGCCCGTGGCGCCGTCGACGACCATGGCGGGACGGGGATCAACGCCCCAGCCGGGCCCGCCGACGGGCAGGCCCGCCTTCAGCTGGTCCTCCTGCACGTCGAGGCCGGACTTGAGCCAGCTCGCCTTCGCGCCGTGGACGGCGAAGCGGAGGTCGGGCGCCGGGGTGGTCATGTCGGCGTGCAGGATCACCCGCTTGTCCGCATAGCGCAGCACGGCGTGGGCCCAGTCCACGGCCTGACCGCCCTCGCGCAGCACGGCCAGGTCGCAGGAGACGCCCAGCGGGCGGCCGAACAGGACCAGGGCCTGATCGATCAGATGGGGACCCAGGTCGTTCCAGACGCCGCCGCCGGGGCCGTCCCGCTCGCGCCAGCGGTCGCGGACCTCAGGCCAGAAGCGGTCGAAATGGCTCTCGAAGGTGCGGACGGCCCCAAGAACGCCCGAGGCGATCTGCTGCTGCAGCGACAGGAAGTCGGCGTCCCAGCGACGGTTGTGGAAGACCGACAGGAACAGCCCCTTCGCCCGGGCCAGATCAGCCACCGCGCGCGCCTCGGCCGGCGACAGGGCGAAGGGCTTGTCGACGACCACCGCCTTGCCCGCCTCCAGCGCGGCCCGGGCCTGCGGCGCGTGAAGGGCGTTGGGCGTGGCGAGGACGACCAAGGCGATCTCCGGATCGGCCAGCACGGTCTCGAAGGCCGGGACGGCGCGGGCGCCGGGCCAGGCCGCCGCGACCTCGGCCGGCCGGCTGGTCACGATGGTGTGGAGGCGCAGACCCGGGCAGGCGGCGATCAGGGGGGCGTGGAAGGTCCGTCCGGCGTAGCCGAAGCCGACGAGGGCGACGTTGGGTGCGGTCATGATCGCCTTTCTAGCGCAGCCGCCGCCCCGGCGGGGGTCACGTTCGGCGCCATGTCCGGCTTGCCAGAGCGGCGATATCGACGCGATAAGGAACCGGACCGCGCCGCCGGAGGGGACGGCGCCGGCTCAAGGGGGACATCCATGCTGAACCGGACGCTTCCGGGACTGGCCGCGCTGGCGGTCGTCGTGAGCCTGACCGCATGCGAGAAGGGGCCCGAGATCGTCCCGGCGAAATTCACCGCCCGGCCGTCGGCCGACGAACTGGCCGAGGCCTATCCCGCCTTCGCCCGCATGGCGCGCATTCCGGGCAAGGTGAAGATGCGCTGCGAATATTCGATCTCGGGCACGCTGCAGCGCTGCCGCCAGGTCGCCGTCGCGCCGGAAGGGCTGAATTTCGAGGCCGGCGTGCCGCGCCTGCTGTCGAAATACACGGTCCTGCCCCAGACCTATGACGGCCGTCCGGCGCCCGCGCCCATCACCTTCGTCATCAGCTTCACCCCGCCGCCGGCGCCCGGCCCCTACGCCGGCGAGCCGGTGCGCGACGCCGACGTGGCCGTGGTCCGCCGCAGCCTGTCCTACATGGGCGAGGCCGAGAACCGGTCGGCCCAGTATCGGGCCAGCCGCAGCGTCGATCTGGATCGGATGACCGCCGTGGGCGGGATGGTCGACCGGGCCTACGCCGCCGACGGCGCCGCCCGGCGGGCGGTCATGCCGCTGGCCGTGGTGCAGACCCTGCTGCCGGCGGACCGGCGCGAGCTGGCCAAGCCGACCGGCTACGTGATGTTCCCGACGCTGCACCAGATGGAGGCCCAGAGCCCCGAGTTCTTCGCCGCCAACGAGCGCATGGCCGCCCGGATGCGGACCGAATACTGCGCCGCCTATTCGTGCAGCACCGAACTGCCGGAAGCCGTCACCGGGGAGTGACGGCGGCGGCGAGCCGCTAGACGGAGGCTCAGGCCTCCGTCTCTTCCTGACGCTTCTTCATCAGGGCGTCGAACGAGCCCCAGACGCCTTCGGCGCCGTGCCACGAGCCCTTGGTCGCGGCCTTGGAGTATTCGGTGGCGCGGGCTTCGAAGAAGTTGGCGTGCTCGACGCCCGACAGCAGCGACTGCAGCCAGGGCAGCGGGTTTTCCTTGACGCCGAACAGCTCGGGCAGGTGCAGCTGACGCAGGCGCCAGTCGGCGATGAAGCGGATGTACTGCTTGATGTCGTCGGCGACCATGCCGTTCACCGGGCCCATCTCGAAGGCCAGGTCGATGAATTTGTCTTCCATCTCGACCACGGTGCGGCAGCACTCGACGATGTCGGCGGCGACCTGGGGGGTGACCGCGCCCGTCTCCTTGTTGAAGGCGTGGTACAGCTTGATGATGCCTTCGCAGTGCAGGCTCTCGTCGCGCACCGACCAGCTGACGATCTGGCCCATGCCCTTCATCTTGTTCTGGCGCGGGAAGTTCATCAGCATCGCGAACGAGGCGAACAGCTGCAGCCCCTCGGCGAAGCCGCCGAACATGGCCAGGGTGCGGGCGATGTCGGCGTTCGTCTCGACCCCGAACTGACCCATGTAGTCGTGCTTGTCCCGCATGGCCTCGTATTCCATGAAGGCGCCGAACTCGCTCTCGGGCATGCCGATGGTCTCGAGCAGCAGGGCGTAGGCCGCGATGTGGATGGTCTCCATGTTGGCGAAGCTCGCCAGCATCATCTTGACCTCGGTCGGTTTGAACACCCGACCGTATTTTTCCATGTAGTTGTCCTGCACCTCGATGTCGGCCTGGGTGAAGAAGCGGAAGATCTGGGTCAGCAGATTGCGCTCGCTGTCGGTCAGATTGACCGCCCAGTCCTTCATGTCCTCGCCCAGCGGCACCTCTTCAGGCATCCAGTGGACCTGCTGCTGCTTCTTCCACATGTCGAACGCCCACGGGTAGCGGAACGGCTTGTAGGCGGCCGAAGGGGTCAACAGGCCCGGCGAGATCAGACCGGTGGGCGAGACATGCGCGTTCATCGTGGGAGCTCTGACGGCGAATCCGTGGAAGTGGTTTTCACCATGCGGGCGAGCGGCCCCGGCGCCAAGCCGAAACAAGGCTATTTTGCGATCACATTTTTCACAGACGCTAGATGTAGTAGCTGAGCCATAGTCTTCTGGGGATGGAGCCGGGGACAGTCTCAAGCCGGACTTATGCCGCCAGGCCAAGGACTTGGGTGCGGAGCCCCGCCGCCGGGTGCAGGTTTCCGACCCAAGGAGGACTGTCATGACCTACACCGTCTACGGCGCCGCCGGCTCGGGCTCGGTGCCCGTCGAGGCCGCCCTGACCCTGATCGGCGCCCCCTACAAGGTGATCGAGGCGGTCACCTGGGAGGGCGACCGGGAGCGCGACAAGGTCGCCCCGGTCAATCCGATGCGGCAGATCCCGGCTCTGGTCACCCCCGACGGGGAGACGATCACCGAGAGCGCGGCCATCCTGATCTGGCTGACCGAGCAGCACCCGGAGGCGGTGCTGGCGCCCGAACCCGGCGACCCGCGCCGGGCGCAATTCCTGCGCTGGATGAGCTTCATCCCCGCCTCGATCTATTCGATGTTCTGGGTCCGGGATGTCCCGTCCCGGTTGGGCGGCGACGATCCGTCGGCGCAGACGACGATCCGGACCCGCACCGCCGAACGGATCGCGGACTGCTGGGGCGTGATGGACAGCCAGCTTGCGCCCGGCCGCTGGCTGCTGGGCGACGAGCTGACGGTGCTGGACCTGTATGTCGCCACCGCCAGCCGCTGGACCCCGGGCCGCGGCCGGTTCGCCGAGGTCGCGCCGGGAATGGCCGAGGTCGTGAGACGGGTCGACGCCCTGCCCGAACTTCAGACGTTCTGGGCCGAACGGTTTCCGGCGGAATAGATCAGGCCGCCCGGCTGACGCGGGCCTGCGGCAGGGCGCCGGTGAGGGCGCGGTTGACGGCGTCGAACAGTCCGGCCTGGTTCACCGGCTTGGCCAGGTGGGCGTTCATGCCGGCGGCGAGGCAGCGCACCACGTCCTCGGGCATGGCGTCGGCGGTCATGGCGACGACGGCCAGCTGTCCGGCGGCGCCCGGCAGGGCGCGGATGCGGCGGGTGGCCTCCAGCCCGTCCATGCGCGGCATGCGGACATCCATCAGCACCAGGTCGAAGACCTCGGCCTGAACGGCCTCGACCGCCTCGACCCCGTCGCAGACCTCGATCACCTCGCAACCGAAGGCCTGCAGCATGATGCGGGCGATCTCGCGGTTCACGGGATGGTCGTCGACGACGAGGATGCGCGGCGCCCGCTCGATCGCCGCTTCGGTTTCGACCTCGGGGACCGGGCGCAGTTCGACCACCGGAGCCGGCTCGGGCTCCGCGTCGGCCAGACGGACCAGCGGCAGGTGCAGGGTAAAGGTCGCGCCCTCGCCGGGAACGCTGTCCACGTCGATGCGGCCGCCCAGGCGGCCCACGTGACGCGCCGCGAGCGCCAGGCCCAGGCCGGCGCCGGAGTGACGGCGGCGGATCGAGGCGTCACCCTGGGCGAAGGCTTCGAACAGGTCCGGCAGGACTTCAGGCGGGATGCCGCAGCCGGTGTCGGCGACACGGATGACGACGCCGTCGGCCACGCGGTCGAGACGCACGGAGACCTCGCCCGCCTCGGTGAATTTCACGGCGTTGGCGATCAGCGGATGCACGGCCTGGCGCAGGGCGCGGCGATCGCAGGCGAACCGCGCCCGGATCGGCAGGCGGTCATCGACGGTCAGCGTGAGGCCGCGCGCGTCGGCGGCGGCGCGGCTGGGCGTCATGGCTTCGCGCGCCACGGCGGCCAGGTCGAGCGGCTCGGGCGACAGGGCGTCGTCGCCGCGGGCGAAATCCAGAATGTCCTCGACCAGCATCAGCAGGCCATCGCTCGACTCGCGGATCTGGCGGATCTGACGCAGGGCCTCGGCGTCCAGGCCGGGGCGGGCGGCCAGCAGGTCGGCGAAGCCCGCGACGCCGTTCAGGGGCGTGCGCATCTCATGGCTCATCACGGCCAGGAAGCGCGAGCGGGCGGCGGCCGCGTCCTCGGCCCGGCGGCGGGCCTCCTGGGCGACCAGGGTGCGGGCCCGCAGGCGCGCCTCCAGCCGGCGGCGCTCGCTCATCACCGTCGACAGCGGCAGGACGGTCGCCACCATGGCCAGCATGTAGAGGTTGTAGATGCCCAGCCGGCGCAGCAGGTCCGGAACGGCTTCCAGCCCCGGAATGTCCAGCAGGTGGGCCAGCTGCACGGGTCCATAGCCGGTCAGGGTGGCGGCGCCGCTGATGGCCGACGTGATGATCAGGGCCGTCGCCGTCATGGTCGGCGACAGGCGCAGGCCGATCAGCAGCATGGGCAGCAGGGTCAGGAACAGCAGGGGGTAGTCGTTCTGCAGGAAGACGGCGGCGGTGACGACGGTCATCACGGCGATCAGGACGACGGCCTCGGGCGCCGAGGCGCGGGCCAAGCCCTTGAAGCGATGGGCGCGGGCGAACAGCAGCAGCACCGGCGTGACCAGCAGCAGACCCATCACCTCCATGATCAGGAAGGACTGCAGATTGAACAGCCAGATCGTCAGCGGCGGATGGCGCAGGGCCCAGGCCAGGCTGAAGCCGACCATGGCGGTGGCCGCCACGGCGGTGACGGAGATGGCCATGAAGCGGAACAGCCGACACGGGCGGCGCATGTCCAGCGCGGCGCCGCAGTAGCGGCGGGCGATCAGGGCGGCCAGCACCGCTTCGCCCAGGTTCAGGACCGCATTGATCCAGAGGAAGACGCCGGGATCGCCCCGGAAGGTGTTGGAGAGCAGGTTGATCGCGAAACAGGCGGTGAGCACCATCATCGCGGGGCGACGGTGCAGCTGAAGCAGGGCCGCGACCATGACGCCGTTGGACAACCAGACGGCGACCGTTCCGTAGGTCGCGACGCTCCAGTGGCCGATCAGCTGCGACAGGGCGAAGAGCAGCACATAGAGCCAGGGCGGCGGGCCTGCGACCCGGCCTGCCTCATGTCTGAACAGACGCCAACGACCCTTCAACCCGAAGCCCTCCCGGCTCCAACCCGAGCGACTACGGTTAAGGTCAATCCGTAAACAAACTGGCCTGAGGGCGAATGAGGGACTTCACGTAACGCGGGAGTCCCCCGACGAGACGGAACCCCCGGACCGGCGGAGCCGTTTTTTCGCCGCGCCGGTTCCCCGTCGCGGGAGGAGTGCGTGAATGTCAGACACCGTCGCCGACCCGAGCTTCCATCCGCCGAAGGAGGCCTTGGCCTTCTACGAGGAGTCGCTTCGGCTGCTGCAGGAGAGCGGCATACCCTTCCTGCTGTCCGGCACCTATGCGGTGACGGCCTATACGGGCATCAGCCGCCCGACCAAGGACCTTGACGTCTTCTGCAAGCCCGGGGACTACCCGCGCATCCTCGCCTACTTCCAGGCGCGCGGGTACCGCACCGACGTCGAGGACGAGCGCTGGATCGCCAAGGTCTGGAAGGACGAGAAGCATTTCTTCGACGTGATCTTCGCCATGTCGAACGGCACCATCGCCGTGAACGACAGCTGGTTCGGCGGCGACACGATCGAGGTCTACGGCCACACGGTCGGCATCACCCCGCCGACGGCCCTGATCCTGTCCAAGGTCTTCATCCAGGACCGCTACCGCTACGACGGGGCCGATGTGAACCACGTCATCCTGAAACAGTCCGCGGCCATCGACTGGAAGAGCCTGCTGGACCAGATGGACCTCTATTGGGAGGTGCTGTTCGCCCATCTGCTGAACTTCCGCTTCGCCTACCCCACCGAGCGGGACAATGTTCCGGCCTGGCTGATCGTCGAGCTGAACGAGCGGCTGCGCGCCCAGGTCGACCTGCCGGCGCCGCGGGTGAAGGTCTGCCGCGGCCGCCTGTTCAGTCCGCGCGACTACATCGCCGACATCACCGAATGGGGCTTCGGCGACATCGTCGGCAAGGGGCTTGAGGAGCGGCATGACCCCATCCACTGACGCCCCCGTCGATCCCCAGACGCCCCAGCCCGGCCTCGAGCCGGGACCGACCAGAAAGCTGCGCGTGGCCGCCGTCGGCGACCTGCATGTGGGCGAAAACCATGAGCGGCCGCACCGCGAACTGTTCGAGCGCGTGTCCGACGACGCCGACGTGCTGTGCCTGTGCGGCGACCTGACCAATTTCGGCAAGACGCGCGAGGTGGAGATCCTCCTGGAGGACATCCGCGCCTGCAAGATTCCCATGGTCGGGGTGCTGGGCAATCACGAGCACGAATGCGGCCAGCCCGAGCATGTGACCAAGATGCTGTGCGACGCCGGGGTCCAGATGCTGACCGGCCAGGCCTTCGAGATCGAGGGCGTCGGCTTCGCGGGCGGCAAGGGCTTCGTCGGCGGCTTCGGCCGCTACATGCTGAGCCCCTTCGGCGAGGCGACGATCAAGAGTTTCGTGCAGGAGGCGGTCGAGGACGCCAACCAGATCGAGAACTCGATCCGCATGCTGCGCACCGAGCGCTCGGTGGTGCTGCTGCACTACGCCCCCGTCGTCGACACCGTGATGGGCGAGCCGCCCGAGATCCACGCCTTCCTCGGCTCCTCGCGTCTGGGCGAGACCATCGACCGCTATGACAACGTCAGCCTGGTCGTTCACGGCCACGCCCACCGCGGCGCGCCCGAGGGCCGGACCCACAAGGGCGTGCCGGTTTACAACGTGGCCCTGCCGGTGCTGCGAACGCTGGGGGATCAGCCCTATCGGGTGTTCCAGGTCTAGGGCTCAGCCCGGCTCATCGTCCTGCAGCGGCGCGTGGTGGACGACCTGCCGGCGCTCGACCGCATAGGCGACCAGCCACAGGGCCATGGCCCAGGCGGCGCCGGCGCACCAGCCGGCCAGCACGTCGGTGGCCCAGTGGGCGCCGAGGTAGACGCGGGTCAGGCCGATCAGCAGGGCGATCAGGATGGCGCTGCCCAGCACGAAGGCCTTGAATCGTTTCTGGGGGAAGGCCCGGGTCAGCATGACGCCCAGCGTCAGGTAGAAGACCGTCGACAGCAGGGCGTGGCCCGAGGGGAAGCTGGCGTTCAGCGTCTCGACCGCCTGATAGACGGCGGGCGGGCGGGCGCGCTCGAACAGGGCCTTGAGGCCTTCACTCAGGGCCACGCCGCCGGCCAGGCCGACGACGAGCAGCAGGGCCGACAGCCGCTTGCGCTGGATCAGCAGGAAGCTGAAGGCGATCACCGCGAACAGGGTCAGGACGGAGATGCCGCCCAGGGATGTCAGGTCGGCCGCCGCCTCCTGGAGCCACCACGGCCCGCGCGGCTGTCCCGCGACCGGCTGGAGCCAGTGCAGCACCGCCTGGTCGAACATCTGGCCGTCCGCCTCGGTCATGTCGTCGGCGACCTCGACAAAGGTCATGACGCCCAAGGCGATGATCAGAAGCGCGCTCAAGGCGGCGATTTCGGTGCGGGCGATGCGCAGTGCGCGGCGCCAAAAAACGACTTGCTGTTCCCCGGTCATGGCCAAGCTAACGGTCCCGTTTGTGGGACGTTCCCCTCACGCGTTCGTGATTCAAATCTACAGCGCCTTGTCATGCCCGCGTCGCGGCCTGTCCACAGGCTCATCCCCCGCCTTGAAGCCGATTCGGATAGAAAGTGATCGTCAAGCCCGTTGACGGTTGGTTAGCCATCTGCGCCCCATATGTGGGCTTGGGGAGCGCTTCAGCCACTAGGTCTTGTGGTTCGGAGTGCGGGGATACCTCTTAGATTTTTGTTCAGGGCGACGATCAAATGGCTGGCGGCGAAGCGTTGAAGACGATGGAATTCCAGACGGTTGCGGACGCCGACGGCGAAGCCCGCCCGCATCTGTCGGTCGTTCCCTCGATCCAGATCGACCGTTCGCGGGATGATCTGCTCACGGACTTCGGCAAGAAGACCCTCGAGGACCGCTATCTGCTGGCCGGCGAGAGCTACCAGGACATGTTCGCCCGGGTCGCCACGGCCTTCTCGGACGACGCCGAGCACGCCCAGCGCGTCTACGACTATATGTCGAAGCTGTGGTTCATGCCGGCGACGCCGGTGCTGTCGAACGGCGGCGCGGATCGCGGCCTGCCGATCAGCTGCTTCCTGAACGCGGTCGGCGACTCGCTGGACGGCATCCAGAGCGTCTGGAACGAAAACGTGGCCCTGGCCTCGAACGGCGGCGGCATCGGCACCTACTGGGGCGGCGTCCGCTCTATCGGCGAGAAGGTCAAGGGCGCGGGCCAGACCTCGGGCATCATCCCCTTCATCCGTGTGATGGACTCGCTGACGCTGGCGATCTCGCAGGGCTCGCTGCGCCGCGGCTCGGCCGCCGTCTACCTGGACATCCACCACCCGGAGATCGAGGAGTTCCTCGAAATCCGCAAACCGTCGGGCGACTTCAACCGCAAGTCCCTGAACCTGCACCACGGCATCTCGATCACCGACGCCTTCATGGAGGCGGTTCGCGACGGCAAGACCTTCGACCTGCTGTCGCCCAAGAACAAGGAAGTGATGAAGACGGTCGACGCGCGCGCCCTGTGGCAGAAGATCCTCGAGATCCGCCTGCAGACCGGCGAGCCCTACCTGATCTTCTCCGACACGGTGAACCGGCAGATGCCGCAGCACCAGAAGGACCTGGGCCTGTCGGTCAAGCAGTCCAACCTGTGCGCCGAGATCATGCTGCACACCGGCCGCGACCACCTGGGCGTCGACCGCACCGCGGTCTGCTGCCTGTCCTCGGTCAACGCCGAGACCTTCCTGGAGTGGCGCGAAGAGCCCAAGTTCATCGAGGACGTGATGCGCTTCCTCGACAACGTGCTGGAAGACTTCATCCGCCGCGCCCCGCCCGCCATGGCCGCCGCCGTCTATTCGGCCAAGCGCGAGCGTTCGGTAGGCCTGGGCCTGATGGGCTTCCACTCCTTCCTGCAGGGTCAGGGCGTGGCCTTTGAAAGCGCCATGGCCAAGTCGTGGAACATGCGCCTGTTCAAGCACCTGCGCCGCGAGGCCGACAAGGCCAGCCGCCTGCTGGCTGAAGAGAAGGGCGCCTGCGAGGACGCCGCCGAGCGCGGCGTCATGGAGCGCTTCTCGCACAAGCTGGCCATCGCCCCGACCGCCTCGATCTCGATCATCTGCGGCGGCACCTCGGCCGGCATCGAGCCGATCCCGGCCAACATCTACACCCACAAGACCCTGTCGGGCTCGTTCGCGGTCAAGAACCCCTACCTCCAGCGCCTGCTGGGCGAGAAGGGCATCGACACCGAGGCGGTGTGGAACTCGATCCTCGAACACGAAGGTTCGGTGCAGCACCTGGACCAGCTGAGCGAGGACGAGAAGGGCGTGTTCAAGACCGCCTTCGAACTGGACCAGCGCTGGGTCGTCGAACTGTCGGCCGACCGCGCCCCGGAAATCTGCCAGGCCCAGTCGATCAACCTGTTCATCCCCGGCGACGTGGATAAGTGGGACCTGCACATGCTGCACTGGCGCGCGTGGGAGACCGGCGTGAAGTCGCTCTACTACCTGCGCTCCAAGTCGGTGCAGCGCGCGTCCTTCGCGGGCTCGGAAGACAAGGTCGAGGCCGAGGTCGATCCGAACCAGCCGGACCTCTTCTCGGCGGCCCGCACCGACTACGACGAGTGCCTGGCCTGCCAGTAAGGCCTCCGACATCGCCATGAGACAGGAACCCGCCCGGCCCCGCCGCGGCGGGTTCTCTCTTGTCGCCCTGACGGGAAGCGGCGGCCGTCAGGAACCGCGTCCAAAGGCTGACGTTCAAGGGGCGGAAGAGTGTCGTGAAAATGTCTGTTGGCGGGCCGCCCCGGATCGTGCAGGGTCGAGGCTGTTAACGGACTGAGGGGACCGTTGATGCGTATTACGGCCATGGCCGGACTTCTGGTGTTCGCAGCCTGCACGGCACCGGCCGTCGCGGGCGAAGCCGTGTCCGGACAGGTCGCCGTTCCGGATCCCTGGGCCGTGGCCCGCGACCGGCCCACCAACGTCTCCGACCTTCTGACCCAATTGGACCGCGAGGAGCGCTTCGCCGAGGCGGACGCGCGCGGGTTCGACACCGTCGCCGACCGCACCGGCTATGCGCCGCGCGACCGCGCCTCGCCCTGGGCGGCGTCCAACCGGGACGTCTGGTTCGAGGGCGGCGCCTACAACGACCGCCTGCGCCTGCGCACCGAGGGCCGCGTCCGCCGCGAGGACGGCGCGCCCCTGCCTCCGGGACCGCTGGATCCCGCCGCCTATGACGCCGAGCACTATGACCTGACCTATGTGCGCGGCTGGACCGAGACCCTGGGCCAGACCGGCTCGGGCCTCGACGTCACCCTGACGCCGCATATCGGCGTGGGCGTGGGCAGCCGCGGCGGCTCGACCGAGGCCGGCGCCACTCTGCGCATCGGGCCGGATCTGGATCGGATGGTGCCCGACGGGACGGAAGCCTTCGGCGAACGCCAGCGCTGGTACATCTACGCCGCGGGTTCGGGCCGGGCCGTCGGCTACAACTTCGCCCGCAACCGCGACGGCGACTACGCCCGCTCGGGCGTCAGCCATGACAGCGGCAACTTCATGGGCGACGCCTCCATCGGCGTGGCCATGCGCCGGGGCGCGGTCCAGAGCTCGGTCGGCCTGGTCTATCGCGAGATCGGCGTCGAAGGCCTGCGGGCCGGGCCCGGGGTGGACACCGACGTGTCCGAGGGGCTGATCGCCTTCCAGCTGAGCATCAAGCCCGAGTGAGGCAGTAGGCTGTAGGCCCGCTGCTCGTCCGCCTCGGCCTTCCCTATCGCCTATCCGCCTACTGCCTATTGCCTCCTACTGCGTCCTCGCCACGCCCTCGCGCCGGTCGTCCGCCGCGCCGTCCCAGGCCCATTGGCCGTCCGCCCGCTGCCGCCAGAGGCCGCCGTGCAGGCCGGAGTTCTCACTGGCGTTGGGACGCAGGGTGATGCCGCCGGCGTTCAGGCCGTCCCGCAGCGCCGGGCTGAAGCGGTCCGTGTCGGCGCCGAAGCCGTCGCCGCGCGCCACCAGATTGGGCAGGGCGAAGGCCTCCGCGACCGGCATGTTCCAGTCCAGCACGGCGATCAGGGCCTTGGTGTTGTAGGCCAG
This sequence comes from Brevundimonas sp. EU05-FHT14B11, assembly GCF_058790835.1. Classification (NCBI taxonomy): domain Bacteria; kingdom Pseudomonadati; phylum Pseudomonadota; class Alphaproteobacteria; order Caulobacterales; family Caulobacteraceae; genus Brevundimonas; species Brevundimonas sp. EU05-FHT14B11. The sequence continues at coordinate 726,211 of NZ_JBYTCY010000001.1, read as the reverse complement.
GATCGAAGGACCGCCGGGCGAGCCGAAGGCGCCGACCAGCCGGCCTTCGCGGTCCAGCACGATGATGGGCGACATCGACGAGCGCGGCCGCTTGCCCGCCGCCACCGCATTGGCCGCGGGGCCGCCGTCGGCGCGGGCGGGCGAGAAGGAGAAGTCGGTCAGCTGGTTGTTGAGGAAGAAGCCCGCCGCCATCCGGCCCGAGCCGAAGATGCTCTCGACCGTGGTGGTCATGCTGACCGCGTTCCCGGCCGCATCGACGATGACCATGTGGCTGGTGCCCGCGGGCTCACGCGTGGCGTCCGGTCCGGTCAGCGCTCCGCCCGGCGGCGTGCCCGGCTGGGCGGCGCCGGTCAGGCCGGGGGCCAGGGCCGCGCGCGAGGCGACATAGGCCGGGTCCAGCAGCCCCTGCACCGGCACACCGACAAAGGCCGGATCGCCGACATAGCGGTCGCGGTCGGCGTACATCAGCCGCTGCAGCTGGGCGAAGGCGGTCCAGGCGGCGACGCTGTCGGGGCCGGCGTCGATGTCCGGCGTCCGCTCGGCCATGGCCAGCAGCTGCAGCACCGCCACGCCCGAGGACGGCGGCGGCGGCACGCAGACCACATAGATGCGGTAGGGGCGGCACAGGGCCCCCCGCTCGATCGGCTGGTAGGCGGCGATGTCGGCGGCGGTCAGGGCGCCCGGGCGGGGGTCCTGCGCCACCGTGGCGGCGATCTCCCGCGCGATGCGGCCGCGGTAGAAGACCTCCGTCCCCTGCGCCGCCAGATCGGCGACGGTGCGGGCGTACTCGGGGTTCTTCAGGGTGTCGCCGGCGACGTAGCGGGACCCGTCCGCCTTGGTGAAATAGGCGTCGGCCCAGCGGGTGCGGGCCTGCCCCCGGGTCAGGGCGATCATGCCGGCGAGGCGCGGACTGACCGTGAAGCCGTCCCGGGCCAGACGCTCTGCGTCGCCGAACAGGGCGCTCCACGGCAGGCGGCCGTGTTCCTTCTGGGCCATGGCCAGCATGGCCACCGCGCCGGGCGCGCCGGTCGAGCGGCCGCTGAGCACGGCGGACATGACGTCGAGCGGCTGACCGTTCTCGTAGAACAGTTCAGGCGTCGCGGCGGCGGGGGCGGTCTCCCGGCCGTCGTAGCTGGTCACCTCGCCCGTGGCGGCGTCATAGACCATCATGAAGGCGCCGCCGCCCAGGCCGGACGACTGGGGCTCGACCAGGCCCAGCACCGCCTGAACGGCCACGGCGGCGTCGACCGCCGAGCCGCCCGCGTTCAGGACCCGCATGCCCGCCTCCACCGCCAACGGATTGGCGGCGGCGATGAACGGCCCCTTGGCCTGCGGGGCGACGGGAGCCTGGACCGCCGCCACGGACGCGGGCGCCGGGGCGGCGGGAGCGGTCCAGCCCGTACAGCCCGACAGCGCCATCCCGAGAACGACGGCGGTCGCCGCCAGCACACGCAGGGGACGGGTCGGACGAAACGGCATGGAGAACTCGGCTGATGCGGCGGGGAGGAACGCCCTAAATCGGGGCGGCACCCTGCCGCTTCAACGCCCCGAACGAAACCCCTGACGCGCCCGCCATGAAATCGTCCCGGAAAACAGTCGATCCGGGTCTTGCCCCCCCGGCATACGTGGGGTAGAGACCCGCCCTCGCCGTTCGCGGCCGTGCGCACCCGTAGCTCAGCTGGATAGAGCACCAGACTACGAATCTGGGGGTCAGGAGTTCGAATCTCTTCGGGTGCGCCATTCGCTTCTCCTGGATCCGTGATCCAGGCCGGAGCCATCCCTTCCAGACATGACGATCCCGGCTCACGCCTTCAGCGCATCGCGTTCTGAAGGTGTCCCGGCGGCGTCCGCCGGGACACGCGACCAAGGCTATGCGGCGGCGGCGATGAGGGTGTTGTCGATCTCGTCAGCGCGCCGGGCGGCGAGGCGCTGGAGATGGGGTCCGGACAGCGGGAGAACACAGGCCTTGCCAGACGCCTCGCCGAGCCGCTCGCCATGCCCGTCCGTCCCAACCGCTTGTCCCGGCGTTCCACCGTCGGCGCCTCGCTTTCCTGTTTCAGCATAAGGACTTGCGAGGATCCCGCGGCGTCCGGCATGGTCCCCCGCCGGCATCGGGCGGGGACCCGTTCCGCGGCCACGGCGGCCTGATGAATGGGGAGCAGCATGAGCGCGTATCAGGAGGCTTCCACGGCGTCGGCCGACGCCGGACCGACCTCCTGGGTCTTCCTCGATCGCGAGGCCCTCTCCGCGCCGGATGCTGGGTCGGAAGAGCGCGTCGGCCTGGTGGTCGACGGGCGCGGCGATACGGCGCGGCTGCGCATGGGCGCGCTGTCGGCGCTGGAGCCCGGACCCGACGGCGGCGGGCGGCTGATCCTCGCCACGGACCGCGCCTCGGCGCCGAAATGGCTGGCGGACCTGAAGCCCCCGCGCCCGGTTACGCCCTCGGCCTTCACCACCCTGATCATCAACCTGATCGAGGAGTTGGCCGGGCTGGCCGCGAGCCCCCGCGCCGACGACGCCTCCGTGGTGGTGGAGTCCATCCTGATGCTGGCGCGAACCGCCCTGGAGCGGCCTCCGGAGCCGGCCGCCCCAGCGGGGATGGCGGGCGATCCGGAGATGCTGGCCGCCGCGCGGCTGATCGAGGAGCGGCTGCTGGATCCGGACCTGGACGCCGGCAGTCTGATGCACGCCCTCGGCCTTTCGCGCTCCAGCCTGTATCGGGCGTTTCAACCCGTCGGCGGGGTGCAGGCCTACATCCGGCAAAGGCGGCTTGAGCATGCCCGCGACCTGCTGATGCGCCGGACCGGACCGCGTCCGACCGTGAGCGAGGTGGCCCAGGCCTGCGGCTTCGCCAGCGATTCCCACTTCAGCCGCGCCTTTCGCAAGGCCTTCGGCTCGTCGCCCGGCGCCCGGCGCGAGAGCGAACCGTCAGGCTGAGCGCAGGACCCGCGGCGCGCGCGCGCCGAGCGTCGTGCGGCCGCGCAGCCAGTTGACCACCATGTCGTGCCGGAAGGGGCCGCGCGGGGTCTCGGCGAGGGCCCGGGTCTCGAGCCGGCGCGCCGCCATCTCTCCCGGCGCATGGCCGAACCGTTCGCGGTACAGGCGGGCGAAATGGGCCGCGCTGGCGAAGCCGTGGCGATAGGCGACCTCGGCCACCGTCTGGCGGCGCGGGTCCCGGCCGCCGAGCGCCGCGCGCGCGCCGTCCAGTCTCAGGTCCAGCATGTAGCGGCGCAGGCCGCCTGGGGCGAAGGCGCGGAACAGGGTGGTGCGCGACACCCCCGACGCGGCCGCGATGTCCTGCACCGTCACCTGGGGGTCGAGCAGCCGCTGGCGCATGAAGCGGGTCGCGCGGTGGCGAACCGTGGCGTGGATGGCGGACAGTTGCTCGGGCGTGGCGGTGCTGTGACGGCCCACGGCGCGCTCGGCGATGAGCAGGGCGGCCTCGACGGCGGCCGCGCCCTCGTCATGGCGCAGGTTCGCAGCCGTATCGGCCAGCAGGCACAGATGGCTGGCCAGAAGCCGGCCCATCGGATTGTCGGGCGAGATCGCCAGCCCGTGAATCCCGCCGTCGCGCATCCACAGCGGCGCGGCGATGCGAGGGATCATCAGGGTGACCAGATCGATGGCCTCGGCCCGGGACACCGACGGCCGCGAGAGATCGCGGAAATGGATCGATCCGGCCGAAGAGCGGATATCGGCGCCGTCGGCGTCGCCGACCAGCGGCGCGAACAGGACGAAGACGTTGATGGCGTCCAGCCCGGACGCGCGCACCGTGCCGGCTGTGCGGCGCAGGGTCTGCGGCACCGAATAGCCGCGCGCGATGCTGCCGTTGTCGAAGACCGAGCCCATGGTGCGGCTGACGAATCCGGCGCGGGCGTCCGGGTCGACGCCCTCGACGTCGTAGATGTCACGCATGCTCTGGTGATAGCCGTCGAACGCATCCGGGTCGGACTGCGTCGTGACGTCCCACGAATACGAGACGGGGCGGGAGCGATCGTCGACCGGCACAGGGGACTCCAGAACGCGCCGAGAAAGCCACGTTTCCGTTGTCGGATCAACGCACTTCGCCTTCCGGGCGGGTTTGGAGGGCGCTCTGGTGGACCCGGCGCCGCCGAGGCCGCAGACTGTGCGCCGAATGATCGAATCGCCCCGCTCCGCCGCCTTCGAGGCCTATGAGTTCTTCGCCGGCGGCGGGATGCTCCGCGCCGGGCTGGGCGAGCGCTGGCGCTGCACCTTCGCCAACGACATCGACCCGCAGAAGGCCGTCGCCTATCGCGCCAACTGGGGCGGCGAGGAACTGGCGGTCGGCGACATCGGCGCGGTGACGCCCGCCGACCTGCCGGGGCAGGCCGATCTGATGTGGGGCTCCTTCCCCTGCCAGGACCTGTCGCTGGCGGGCGCGGGGGCCGGGCTGGGCGGAGCCCGCTCGGGGACCTTCCACGCCTTCTGGGATCTGGCCAGAGGCCTGGCGCGCGAGGGCCGAGGCCCCAGGATCGTGGCCATCGAGAATGTCTGCGGCGCCCTGACCTCGCGGGGCGGGCGGGATTTCGAGATCCTGTGCCGGACCTGGGATGAGGCGGGCTACGCCGTCGGGGCCCTGGTGATCAACGCCGACCGCTTCGTGCCCCAGTCGCGGCCGCGCCTGTTCGTGATCGGGGTGCGCGGCGACGTGGCCATCGACCCGGCCCTGCTGGCCGACGGACCCGAAGCGCCCTTCCACCCGGCCAATCTGCGGCGGGCGACGGAGCGGCTGCCCGAGGCCCTGCGCCGGCGGATGCTGTGGTGGCGGCTGCCCGAGCCGGTCGAACCGGTGGCCGGCCTGGCCGCCGTGACCGAAACGGAGGGCGCTCACCTGAACTGGCATTCCGAGGCGCAGACGGCGCGGCTGCTGAGCCTGATGTCGCCGGTCAACCGGGCCAAGGTCGAGGCCGCGCGCGCGGCGGGCGGGCGTCAGGTCGGCGCCCTGTACCGACGCACCCGGCGCGACGCGGACGGCCGCCGGCTGCAGCGGGCCGAGGTGCGCTTCGACATGGCCGGCTGCCTGCGCACGCCGGGCGGCGGCTCCAGCCGCCAAACCCTGCTGGTGATCGAGGCGGGGCGGGTGCGTTCGCGGCTTATGACGGCGCGGGAGACCGCCCGGCTGATGGGGCTGCCGGACGCCTATCGCCTGCCCGGCTCGTACAGCGCCGCCTGCAAGCTGACCGGAGACGGGGTGGCCGCGCCGGTGGTGCGGCATCTGGCCCGCTGGCTTTTCGAACCGCTGGCGGGAACGAAAGGCGCGGCCCGCGAGGCGGCCTGAGCTCACTCCGCTTGCCAAACGCCGCGTCTGGCGCATCATGGCGGACAAAGAGGATCTGGGGAGATCATCCAATGAAATTCATGCTGATTGCCGCGGTCGCCCTGGCCACGACGGCGACGCCTGTCCTGGCGGAAAACTGGCAACCCTATTCGAGGACCGCGGCGCGGGCCTATCTGACAGACGTGGACAGCATCGTCGTCACTGACGCGATCACGTCGATCCGCGCCGCCTCGGTGCCGATGACGGCGCCGCCGGGCGACCTGACCCATACCGAAGAGACCTATCAGTTCGACTGCGCGGCCGGAAAATGGCGGACCGCCGGGTCCAGCGAGTTCGAGGCCGACGGCACCCACGAGGACTATCCCGAAGAGGGCGCCGCCTGGGAGCCCCTGCGGCCGAACACCAATCCCGACTTCCTGAAGCAGATCGCCTGCGACGGCTCGCGGTCGAGCTCAGGCTCCTTCCCGACGATCCGGGCCTTCATCGAAGCCGGACGGCCGTAGCCCTTCTGAGCGGAACGGAATCCAGGCCTCGATGGACACTGCCCATCGAGGCCGATTTCGTTAGGCGTCGACGGCGGCGTCCAGGGCGTTTTCCTGGATGAACTCGCGGCGCGGTTCGACCACGTCGCCCATCAGCTTGGCGAAGAGGTCGGAGGCCTCTTCCTCGTGCGCGACGTTGACCTGCAGCAGGGTGCGGGCGTTGACGTCCAGCGTCGTCTCCCACAGCTGCTCGGGGTTCATCTCGCCCAGGCCCTTGTAGCGCTGGATGGCGATGCCCTTCTTGCCCGCGTCCAGAACGGCCTCAAGCAGGTCGAGCGGACCGCGGATGGTCACCGACTTGTCCTTGCGGCGGAAGACGGCGGGCTTGTCGAACAGGCCCTCGAAGGCGGTGGCGCGTTCGGCCAGACGGCGGGCGTCCAGCGACCGGATCAGGGCCTCTTCCAGCACGATGCGCTCGGTGACGGCGCGGCGGACGCGTTCGAAGGCCACAGCCCCCTGGGCGCCCGGACCGCCGGTCCACGGACCGTCGCCCTCCTCGGCATAGAGGTTCAGGCGGGCGGCAGCCTTGACCGGATCGCCGCCCGCTTCCGCGAACAGGCCGGCCAGAGCCGACTGTTCGATGGCGAAGGTCGGCGCGCGCTGGCTGAGGCGATCGACCCCGGCCTTGAAGGCCTTGGCCTCGCGCACCAGCGCCTGCAGGTCCAGGCCAGTGCGGCGCTCGCCCGTGGGCAGGTCCAGCTCGGCGTCGGAGGAGCCTTCCTCAATGAGGTAGGAGTCCATCTCCGTCTGGTCCTTGAGGTAGCGCGACTGCTTGCCCTTGGAGACTTTGTAGAGCGGCGGCTGGGCGATGTAGACGTGGCCGCGTTCGATCAGCTCCGGCATCTGACGGTAGAAGAAGGTCAGCAGCAGGGTGCGGATGTGGGCGCCGTCGACGTCGGCGTCCGCCATCAGGATGATCTTGTGGTAGCGCAGCTTGTCGGCGTTGAAGTCGTCGCGGCCGATGCCGGTGCCGAGCGCCAGGATCAGGGTGCCGATCAGTTCCGACGACAGCATGCGGTCGAAGCGGGCGCGCTCGACGTTCAGGATCTTGCCGCGCAGGGGCAGGACGGCCTGGTTCTCGCGGTTGCGGGCCTGTTTGGCCGAGCCGCCGGCGGAGTCGCCCTCGACGATGAACAGTTCGGACTTGGCCGGATCGCGTTCCTGACAGTCGGCCAGCTTGCCGGGCAGGGAGCTGATCTCCATCGCCGTCTTGCGGCGGGTCAGGTCGCGCGCCTTGCGGGCGGCCTCACGGGCGGCGGCGGCCTCGATGATCTTGCCGACCACCAGCTTGGCCTCGACCGGGTGTTCCTCGAACCAGGTGGCGAGACCTTCCTGGCACAGGCCCTCGACGGCCGGGCGGACTTCGGACGAGACCAGCTTGTCCTTGGTCTGGGAGCTGAATTTGGGATCCGGAACCTTGACCGACAGGACGCAGGTCAGGCCTTCGCGGGCGTCCTCGCCGGAGACCGAGACCTTCTCCTTCTTGGCCGCGCCGGCAGCCTCGATATAGCCGCCCATGACGCGGGTCAGGGCCGCGCGGAAGGCCGACAGGTGGGTGCCCCCATCCCGCTGCGGGATGTTGTTGGTGAAGCACAGCATGGTCTCGTGGTAGCTGTCGTTCCACCAGAGGGCGAGATCGAGCTCGATGCCCTCCTTCTTGCCGCGGATGACGATGACGTCCTTGAGGATGGGCGACTTGGACTTGTCCAGGTGGCGCACGAAGGCCTCGACGCCGCCCTCGTAGTGCAGGATCTCCTCGAACTTCTCGGCGTGCCGGTCGTCGCGCAGCTTGATGACCACGCCCGAGTTCAGGAAGGCCAGCTCGCGCAGACGGTGCTCCAGCGTCTTCAGGTCGAAGTCGATGTGCGAGAAGGTGGTCAGCGACGGGAAGAAGGTGACCTGGGTGCCGGTCAGAAGCTCCCCGGCCTTGGCGCCCTCGGTGCGGATGGGGGCGTCGCCGGTGACCTTCAGGCTCTCGGCGGTGTCGCCGCGCTCGAAGCGCATCTCGTGGCGCTTGCCTTCGCGGAAGATGACCAGCTTCAGCCAGTCGGACAGGGCGTTGACGACCGAGACGCCGACGCCGTGCAGGCCGCCGGAGACCTTGTAGGAGTTCTGGTCGAACTTACCGCCCGCGTGCAGCTGGGTCATGATGACCTCGGCCGCCGAGACGCCTTCCTCGGCGTGGATGGCGGTGGGGATGCCGCGGCCGTTGTCGGTGACGGTGACCGAGCCGTCGGCGTTCAGGATGACCTCGACCAGGTCGGCGTGACCGGCCAGGGCCTCGTCGATCGCGTTGTCGACCACCTCATAGACCATGTGGTGCAGGCCGGAGCCGTCGTCGGTGTCGCCGATATACATGCCGGGGCGTTTGCGCACGGCGTCCAGGCCCTTGAGGACCTTGATGGAGTCGGCGCCGTATTCGGCCGGGGCGACAGCGTCGTCGGGGGTCTGATCGGTCATTCAATCGGTCGGTAAAGCGGCCCGGCGAAGGGCCCGGAAGGCGGCGCGAATCCGATCCGCGCCGAAGCAGTCAGAATATAGGAAATTTCCACGGGAATGCGAGGTTTTAAGGGCGTTTCCGGTGGGCGGATCCGCCCCCTTCGGACCGGCGCCGGGGCCCCGCGCCCGTGCATCGGATCGTCGAGGGTTCGGGCGGTGAAAACGCGTTTCCAAAGTCGGCTAAAACATAAACTACGACATCCGCGACGGAGGGAATGGGCGGAGTCTAGCGGAGCCCGCTCCCAAGGCGGACTTAGGTCGGTGGGTGGAAAATTTCCGCTTTGATAACAGAGGCCTGCGCGGCCCGGATGTGCGGGTTCAGGATGAACCGCCGCGTATCTTTCGAGGATGCACGTCCGGATCTCCCTCCCCCTTGTGGGGAGGGATGTCGGCGCGCCAGCGACGACAGGGTGGGGCAAGTCTGGCCAGCCTCATTTGTGCGGCCGCTCCCCACCCGTCCTCGCTTTGCTCGGCCACCCTCCCCAGGAGGGGAGGGAGAACGCCGGCGCCAGCCTTCCGGGTCTGGCCTGGACGCTCAGCCGAAGCCGCCGTCCGCCACCGGCACGAACTGGGCGCGGCCCTGGAGAGGGGCGAACAGATCGGCCTCGGTGCCGGTCATGAAGGCCTGCAGGCCCAGCGCCTCGATCTCGTCGAACAGGGCGGCCCGACGGGCCGTGTCGAGGTGGGCCGGGGCCTCGTCCAGGAGCAGGACGGGGGCCGCGGCCTGGCCCGAGAGGCGGGCGATCTGGGCCAGGATTAGATTGAGGACCAGCGCCTTCTGCTCGCCCGAGGAGCCTTCGGCGGCGGGGCGGTTCTTCTCGCGGTGCAGGGCGGTCAGGTCGGAGCGGTGCGGGCCGAACAGGGAGCGGCCGGCGGCGGCGTCGCGCGGACGGGAGCGAGCCATGCCCTCGCGGATGGAGCCGGCGATGGCGTCGGCGTCGGCGCCCGAGGCGGCCAAAGCCTCGGCCTCGCCGGCCAGGCCGAGATCGGCCTGGGGGAAGAGGCGGTCGCCGCGGGTGTCGATGGCGGCCTGGAGCGTGGTCAGGGCGGCGGCGCGGGCCATGGCGGCGGCGGCCCCGGCCTCGCCCAGCCGGATTTCCAGCGCGTCGAGCCACAGGGGGTCGGCGGGCCGCCCCTCTGCGCCGTCGGTGAGCAGGCGCAACCGCTCGCGCAGGGCCTTCTCGTAACCGGAGACGGCGGCGGCGTGATCGGGATTGGCGGCGAAGACCAGCCGGTCGAAGAATTTCAGCCGCTCGGCCCGGGCGTCGGAGAACAGCCGGTCCTGCTCGGGCGTGGCCCAGACGGGGCGCAGATAGTCGAGCAGGCGGCCGGGCTGGGCCGTCTCGCCGTCAATGCGGACGATGCGACGGGCGGCGCCGGGCGACTGCACGCCGGTGCCCAGCTTCGTCTCGTCGCCGTCGCCGGTGAGGACCGCGGCGACGGCCCAGGCGCGGCCGGTCGCCTCCCCCGGCTCACGCCGGCCCATCTCGGGCGCGGAGGCCCCGCGCAGGCCCTTGCCGGGGGTGAACAGGCTGAGGGCCTCCAGCAGATTGGTCTTGCCCGCCCCATTCGGGCCGTGGAGCACCACCGCCCCCGCCGCGATGGGCAGGGTCGCGCTCGCGTAGGAGCGGAAATCGGTGAGGGTGAGGGCGGTGATCAAGGGAGTGATTAGTGGTTAGTGATTAGTGGTTGGCGCGTCACCGCTGGCGGCAGGACTGATCCTGTCTGCGGTCCAGCAACCACTAATCACTAACCACCAATCACTTCGCCTCACACCCGCAGCGGCATCAGCACGTACTGGACACCGGGATCGCCCGGATCGAGGACGAGGGTCGGGCTGGCCGGGTCGGCGAATTTGAAGTGGGCGGTTTCGCCGGTGATCTGGCCGGCGACGTCCAGCAGGTAGCGGGCGTTGAAACCGATCTCGAAGGGCTCTTCGGAGTAGCCGATCTCGACCTCCTCGACGCCCTGGCCGGCTTCCATGTTGCGCACCGTCAGGGTGACGCGGTCCAGTTCGAAGGCCAGCTTCACGCTGCGGCTCTTTTCGGCCGAGATGGTGGCGACGCGGTCGACGGCCGAGGCGAAGACGGCGTTGTCGATGTCGGCCTGCTTGTCGTTGCCCTTGGGGATGACGCGCATGTAGTCGGGGAAGGCGCCGTCGATGACCTTGGAGGTCAGGGAGGCCTGGCCGAACTCGAAGCGGATCTTCTGCGGGCTGACCTGGACCTCGACCATGCCCGAGCCGTCGTCGAGCAGGCGGCGGACCTGATCCACGGTCTTGCGCGGGACGATGACGCCCGGGCCGCCGGCGGCGCCCTCGGGGGCCGGGGTCTCGGCCAGGGCCAGACGATGGCCGTCGGTGGCCACGGCGCGCAGCAGCGGAATGCCGCCCTCGGCCACCGTGTGGAGATACAGGCCGTTCAGATAATAGCGGGTCTCTTCGGTCGAGACGGCGAAGCGGGTCTTGTCGATCAGCCGGGCCAGGTCTTCCTTGGACAGGGCGTAGCGCGAGCCCGAGGTCTCGGTCGACATCACCGGGAAGTCGCCGGCCGGCAGGACCGGCAGGTTGAACTTCGACCGGCCGGCCTGGACCACCAGACGGGGGTCATCGCCGGAATAGGACAGGGACACCTCGGCGCCGTCCGGCAGCTTGCGGACGATTTCGTACAGGGTGTGGGCCGGGGCGGTGATCTGGCCCTCGACGTTCACCGTCGCCTCGGCCTCATCGACCATCTCCATGTCCAGGTCCGTGGCCGCGAAGGCCAGCTTGTCCCGGCCCGCGCTGAGCAGGACGTTGGACAGGATCGGAATGGTGTTGCGGCGCTCGACGACGCTCTGGACGTGGCCGAGGGCCTTCAGGAGCGCGGATCGTTCGATGGTCAGCTGCATGTCGTCTCGCCCGGGGTGCGGCGACTCAAAGCGTCACCGCGAATAGAGGGCCTTGGACACTAGCGGATTGGTGGGGCGGAGCAACGGTCTGGAACGCGGTCCACAGACTTCTCCCTCCCCTTTATAGGGAGGGATGTCGTCGCGCAGCGGCGACAGGGTGGGGCAAGTCTGGAATTCCCCACCCGGTCGCTGCGCGACCACCCTCCCCATAAAGGGAGGGAGAGCCTTCGGTCAGCCGCGCAGTTTGCGGGTCAGGGCTTCGACGTCGCGGGCGATCTGCTCGTCCTGGGCGATCAGTTCCTCGATCTTGCGCACGCCGTGCAGGACCGTGGTGTGATCGCGCCCGCCGAACCGGCGGCCGATGTCCGGATAGGACCGGGTCGTGTGCTGCTTGCACAGCCACATGGCGATCTGGCGCGGACGGGCGACGGAGCGCGTGCGGCGCTCCGACAGCAGGTCGGCCTGTTTGAGGGTGAAATGCTCGGCGACGGTCTTCTGGATCTCGTCGACGGTGATGCGGCGCTCGGGGCCGCCGCGCAGGGCCGAGCCGAGCAGGCTCTGGGCCTCGTCCACGGTCAGGGCCGACAGGCGGGTGGCGGCGACGGCGGCCAGGGTGTTCACCGCGCCTTCCAGCTCGCGCATCGAGCCGGGGGTGCGATCGACCAGGTGCTCCAGCACGTCGGGGCGGACCTCGCCCGAGACGACGCCGAGTTTGGCGAGCGCCTCGATGCGGTTGCGGGCCACGGCCAGCTTGAGCGTGCGGTCGGCGGGCTCGACCGGGCAGGTCAGGCCCGAGGCGAGGTGGCTGCGCAGGCGCGGCTCGATCTCGGTCAGGGCCATCGGCGGCTTGTCGGCCGACAGGATGATGCGCTTGCCGTCCTCGATCAGGGCGGTGAGCGTCGAGAGCAGCTCTTCCTGGGTCGAGGTCTTGCCGCCGACGAATTGCACGTCGTCGATCAGCAGCATGTCGGCGCTGCGCAGGCTGTCCTTGAAGGCCGCGGTCGAGCGGTCCTGCATGGCGCGCACGAAGGTCGACAGGAAGCGTTCGGCGGTCAGGTAGACGACCTTGGCGTCCGGACGCAGGCGCTGGGCCTCCCAGGCGACGGCGTTCAGCAGGTGGGTCTTGCCGTAGCCGTAGGGGCCGCAGAAGAAGATCGGGTTGAAGTGGCCGTCGGCCCAGGCGGCGGCCTGGCGGGCGATGGCCAGGGCGAAGGCGTTGCCCTGCCCTTCCACGAAGCTGTCGAAGGTCAGGCGGTCCTGCAGGCCGGCGGCGCGCACAGCACGGGCGCCGTCGGCGACCGGGGGCACCGTGGCCAGGGGCATGGAGGCGTGGGGCATGGCCACCACATTGCCCGAGATCGCCGAGGCGGCGCGGCCGGCGGCGACCTGCGAGGCCGGGGCGACCGAGCCCATTTCGGCGCGGCAGCGCACGTCGAGGCGGCGGTTGAGGCCATCCAGGCCCAGCCACAGCTCGTTCATGCGGCGCAGGGCGTTCTTGCGCACCCAGTCACGCGCATAGGCGGTCGGCGTGACCAGGATCAGTTGGCCGGCGCCGTCCACGCGCACAGCCGACGGCGCGATGTAGGAACTGAACGCCCCCTCGCCGATCTCGCCGCGCAGCCGACCGGCCGCCTCGGTCCAGATATGATCCGGATCCGTCATCCCCGCCATCCTCGCGCTCCCCATCATCGGTCAGCCACCCGCCGCAAAAATCCATCACCGTGACACCCTTCAGAGCCGGCTGGCGCAGGGACGACTTCTCCTGCCCGGTGCGGCGCAACCGCCGCCCGGATTGGGGTCGTTCTCTCGATCAGACGGCTCACGCCGGAGCGAAACAGGGTTCCGCGCCGTCTTCATCCGTGTGGGGATGGAAGTGCGTCAGCCCCTTGAACTTACGCTCGGCGAAGGGTGGGTCAACGCTGATTCGCGACTCAAAATGCAGTTAAAATTGTTGACTCCGCTAAAGCGCGTCGCGGCCTTGGGAAATCCTGATTTCGCCACAGACGCGAGCGCGAATTCGCGTGACAACGGTTACCGCGACACGTGCAAACGGCGAGGGAGCGTGTGCGCCCTCGCCGTTGAATTCACTGCTATTTACCATGACAGGCCTATGAAAGGCCGTCCGGAGCCCGAAAAATCAGGCGGCCGACATCTTCTTCAGTTGGGCGGCCAGACGCGACACCTTGCGCGAGCCCGTGTTCTTGTGAACCACGCCCTTGGAGACGGCGCGCATCAGCTCCGATTGAGCCTCCACGAAGGCGCCCTTGGCGGCGGTGGCGTCGCCACCGGTGACGGCTTCCTGGAACTTGCGCAGGAAGGTGCGGACGCGCGTGCGGCGCGCCTTGTTCACTTCGGTGCGAGCGGCGATCTTGCGGATCGCTTTCTTGGCGCCGGGGTTGTTGGCCATCAGTCAAACCTTCGAACGGAAAACGCCGCGGAGCACACGTCCACGGCGCGGAAATCTCAAGAGCGCGCGGCTATAGCGGAAAGGATGGAACGGGGCAAGGCGAGTCTGATCCCCGCCCCTTGCACTCCCTCACGCCGCCGATCCTGTAGCCCAAAACGCCCAAACCCTGTCATCCCAATACAAGACGCACGAGGCGGGCAGTGCTGGATACCCCCGTCAAAGACCGTCCCGGCCAATATGCGTAAAACGGTCGCAGGGTGATCTCGCCCGGGCCAGAGCGCCTTCGCTGGCGCGCGCAACGTCATGACGACTGCAATCCGGATGGCCCCCTGGCGGGTAAGAACCCGCCTGGAGCCCGCCGCAAGGTCAGGGAAGACAGTGCGGGGTGGCGGGATTTGGCAGGACTGGAAGGTATCGGGAGTTGGGTCGGAAGGGGCAAGAGGCGCACTTTTCAACCAACCTGGGGCCATCGACAGCCAAGGATCAGGCCGCCTTCAGACGCTCGATCTCACGCTGAAATTCGAACCGGAGTTGTTCCGCTTCATCATCAGGCAGCCAATTGGTCATCTGGGGAAAGACTGTCTGCCACATCCGCGCGTCGCGCTCGGGCCACGGCATTGACCGGGCCGCACGGGCAGTCTCCAGTAAGGCCGTCAGTTTCGCTCGCGCACGGGCGGGGTGATCGACAGCCGGGCTGGTCGGCACCTGCAGCCGGTCATTACCCTCGCCGAACAGATTGAACTGATCGGGGCCGGGGGGTCGACCGAACAAGTCGGAAGCGTCACTCATCGGGGGTCGCGGACTCCAAAGGCGCTACTGGAGCATCCAATCCGAGCGCGGCGCGACTCAAAGGATCGTCCAGGGTGCGAACCAGAAGGCTATCGGCAGAGACGAACAGGTCAATCAGCTCTCCGATACGACTCACAAGATCGCGCAGTTCGGGGATGAAATTGGGGCCGATCTCGATCCCTTCACGAGCGGCGAGCCAGCGCCGCAGCACGTAGTAGCCGCTGACCTCGAAGTCCCATACTTCCGTAGGAACATGGGTGACCTTACCGGAACCGTCGGCGCAAAGGGTGATCGTGCCGTTTTCGAAGGTGATCGATCCGAGCTTTTCTTTGGGAGCGGTCGCCGCAATGGCGCGGCCCTTCAGCCATGCCTCGCCCGGCGGTCGAGCGAAGACCTCGACGGCTCGAATCTCTGCGCCGACTTTCGCTGCCGCATCAAACAACTCGCGGCTGGCGGGGAAGGGAATGTGCGGGAAGACATCCTCCAGATCCTCAGCGAAGTGGGTTGTGTAAGAAGTCGCCGAAAGCAGGCAGAGGATGACGTCGAAGACGTCCTCGGGAGCCACTTGGGAGCCGTAGGCGACCTCCAGCGCCGCTATTAGTTCGGGCTTGAGATTGGAGGGGCCGTGACCAGGCCGCCGGTCATAAAGAGGGAACGCATAACCACCATAGCTTCCACGAAAAGCGTGACGATCAGGATAGCTTCCATGCGCCCAAACTGCGGGGCCAGCGTTCGTGCCAGATGGAAGCGAAAAAAGCGCAACGTTGGTCGAGCCCCATGCCGCGGCCAAGGCTGGGCGTGGGCGATCGTTCCAAGCTGGGCTGCTATAGTGCCAGCGGCGATCCAATGGTCGATAAGCCCCGATCCGGACTACGCCCGGATCATACTCCTGAGCGGTCGCTACATATGCGGGATTCATGCTGGTGGAGTTGAAGTCCTGGTCTCTGGTGGCTTCCGGGGCCTTAACCACTTTGGCGATACGCCTCTTAAGGTCCTCTTCCGAGAAACCATAGACGATGTGATCTCGCTTCGATTCCAAACCTGACGATCGCACGTCGAAGCAGTCGGCGAGCGAAATCAAGTCTCCATTCATGAAGGGCTTAGGACGCATATCGTCCAACAATCCCCGATCTACAACGATCATTCCGGGTAGTGCACCGACCCCTTCGCCCTCCAGCATCCACTCGAACTTCGCCTTGCGCGACATCCGATCGTGCATCCACGCGTCGTTGTAGATGATCTCAGCCAGCTCGCCGTCCGCTTTTGACCCATCGGCGATGGCCAGGGTGATGCAGGTCCCCACCTGGATGTTGAATACACCCTGGTCAGCCCCGACCCCCGCGCGTTCCCCCCTCCGGGCGTCGCCCCGGAGGTCGGTAATCTCGATTCGATCGAACCGCTCGCGCATCATCTTGCGGAGGCCGGCATAGGGCCAGCCGGTCAGGAATTTGCGATTGCTGATGAAGACGATGACACCCCGCTTAGGAGCGTTCTCGCTCTCAAACATCTTCCACATCGACCAGCGCCAGAACGCGACCGAAAGTTCGGGGAAGGTGTTGAGCTGGTTGCCCTGTCCGGCGTCGCGCACCGGCGCCTTTAGATCGTCCCACAGCTCGTCCATCCAGCGGCCGACGAGGGTTTCGTTCTCGTTGCCCTGCAGCCGCCGATAGGGCGGGTTACCGATGATGGCGAGAATTTCCTGCTGCGACTTCACCCGTTCCGAGAGCGCGCGCTCGTCGCGAATGCCGTCGCTGACGAAGCCGAGGCTGCCCAGCGGCGCCGCCGCGCCTGGCTGGGCGAGAGTGTCGGTCAGATAGACGCCAAGGCGGGGCAGATTGAGCGTTTCGTCGGTGGTCCCATCCAGCTTGCGCGACAGGGTGTGGTGAAGGCGGTAATGGGCGACGGCATAGGGGCCGATCAGAAGCTCGAAACCGTACATCCGGCTCGCCAATCCGCGCAGTGCGGCGGGGGTCTGGCCGGGGCCATGAGTGTCCGTGACGTCGCGGCGCAGGCGATCCGCGATGCCGAGCAAGAAGGTGCCGGTGCCGGTGGCCGGATCAAGGATATGGACCTGATCGTCGGCGATGCCGTTGGTGTTCAGCCGATCCTTCAGCGCCCGATCCATGGCCGAGACCATGTAACGGACCACCTCGACCGGGGTGTAATAGACTCCGAAACGTTCGCGGGCGTCAGGGTCGAAGGTTTCGAGGAAGTCTTCATAGAAATAGAGAATCGGGTCGGAACCGTCCTTGCGGATGCCGAGGATCGCCGGGTCGAAACCGTTGACGGTCTGGAGCATCACCGCGAAACCCGCGCCAACCTCGTCGCGCACCGGTTCAAGGCTCAGCACCCGCAGCGCCGCCTTCATCAACGGATGCTCGTCGGGCATGTGATCGGCAGCGTGGTGATCCACCCCCGCGCCGCCGGTCGCCTCGCGCACCAGCAGCAGGCCGAACGCCAGCGTCTGGGCGAAGGCGGCAGAGAAGAGCTCGTCGAAATCGCCGGACGAATAGCCGCCCGCCTCCGGGTGGGAATAGAGGACGTCGCGGAACTCTTGGCGGACCTGCTGGAGCGGTGTGCCAGTCGTGTCGTTAGCGGTCATTTCCGCCAACCGGTCGCGGATGATCCCGCGCACGAGACGTGCCGAATGGGCCAGCAACTCGGCGAGGTGCTTCGCGTCCTTGGCTGTTGGCGGATCGGATTGTGCCAGTCGTTCCAATAAACGCAGGGCTGGAGCCGGATCGTGCTCTTCGATCAACTTGTCGGCGGCGGCGTCGGTTTGATTTGGGTCGAGAGCGGCCAGCGGGACGAGCGCTGCATAACCTTCGTCCTTGTCGCGGGTGTAGAGCCGCACCTCGTGGAAATTGCAGGTCGCCCAAGCGGGAAATTCACAGAAGCGTCCGAACTGCCGTTTGTCGTGCGCCAGGGACCAACGACGGCCGTCTGTCGGCTTGTCGAGGGACTTCAGCTCGACGAAGGCTCGGGCTAGCTCGCCTGGCCGCTTCATGGCGATGTCGGGACGACCGACCCCAGGGTTGATGAACTCGGCCAGCGGCACGAGATCGTGCGGCACCGCTGGGAGATGCGGCAAGACCTCAATGAGAAATTGGTGGAATCCTGGGGCAAGGCCGGGTTCGGTCACGGCAGGATGGGCGCGGCGCTCATCGCGCACACGTTTAGCGTAAGCCTTGACGGCAGTGCTCTGCGGCTCAGTAACCATGGCTATTCCTGCCTCGCTTCGCCCGGACGTTGCAAGCCGCGTCCTTGCGCCGCCAGCCCCCTCCGCCCCGCTGCGCCCTGCGGGCTTCGCGCGGTCCCCCTCCCCAACGGGGAGGAACTGCGGTGCCTACTTCCCCGTGAACACCGGCTTCCGCTTCTCGACGAAGGCCGCCATGCCTTCCTTCTGATCCTCGAAGGCGAAGAGGCTGTGGAACAGGCGGCGTTCGAACTGGACGCCCTGGGTCAACGTCGTCTCCAGGGCGGCGTTGACCATTTCCTTGTTGGCCATGACGGCCAGCGGGCTCTGCGAGGCGATCTTCGCGGCGATCTTGCGGGCCTCGTCCAGCAGGGTCTCGTGCGGGAAGACGCGCGACGCCAGGCCGGCGCGTTCGGCCTCGGCGGCGTCCATCATGCGGGCGGTCAGGACCATGTCCATGGCCTTGGACTTGCCGACCAGGCGGGTCAGGCGCTGGGAGCCGCCGATGCCGGGGGCGACGCCGAGGTTGATCTCGGGCTGGCCGAACTTCGCCTTCTCGGACGCGACGATGAAGTCGCACAGCATGGCCAGTTCGCAGCCGCCGCCCAGGGCGAAGCCGTTGACCGCGGCGATGATCGGCTTGCGGAAGCGGGTGATGCGGTCGTGGCCGAGGGCGAAATAGTTGCCCGTGTACATCTGGGCGTAGGACTGGTCCGCCATCTCCTTGATGTCGGCGCCGGCGGCGAAGGCCTTGTCGCCCGAACCGGTCAGGATCAGGCAGCGGACGCCGTCGTCCTGCTCGACGCTGTCGAGGAAGTCGGCGAGGTCCTTGAACAGGGCCGAGTTCAGCGCGTTCAGCGCCTCGGGCCGGTTCAGGGTGACCACCGCATAGCCGTCGGCGTGACGCTCGATGAGGATGTTGGCGTAGGTGTCGGCCATGGAAGCTCTCCAGAAGTCTGCGGTCTGCATACCCATCCGCTCATCCCGGCGAAAGCCGCCTCAGCGTCGCCGGACCAGCAGAAGGGTGAGGATGGTCCGCACGCCTTCGGCGAGGATGATCTCGAGCAGCAGCAGATTGGCCAGCAGCATGGGGGCGCGGCTGAGGAGGGTGGCGCCCACACCAACCGCATACTGGCTCTCGATCCAGACCGCGAAGAGCCAGAGGCCGATCAGGGTCAGGACCACCAGCCCGATCAGGACGACCAGGGCGACCTGGCCCGCGACGAGGGCGGCGTCGGTCAGGGCCTGGTCCTGGGCCGGGCGGTGGCGGCGCTGGAACCAGGCCATGGCGCCGGCCAGGGCGCCCTCAACGACCACGAAGACAATGAGCGCGACGAGGAAGGCCAGACCGGTCGCACGGG
This sequence comes from Brevundimonas sp. EU05-FHT14B11, assembly GCF_058790835.1. Lineage (NCBI taxonomy): Bacteria > Pseudomonadati > Pseudomonadota > Alphaproteobacteria > Caulobacterales > Caulobacteraceae > Brevundimonas > Brevundimonas sp. EU05-FHT14B11. Next base: position 707,229 of record NZ_JBYTCY010000001.1, on the reverse strand, counting down.
CGGGATGGGGATGGCCGGGATCGAGCAGGATCGGGACGACGCACGCCGCATAGGCGCCCCAGACCACAAGCCCCGCAGCCAGGCTGGCCCAGAGCTGTTTCTCTCGCAGGCTCATGATCCCACTCCCGCCATCTCGCCCAGCTTCAGCACCGTGTTCCAGTTGCGGCCCGTGCCCATGCCGAGCATGCGGGGCGTGGCCTTCTTGAAGATGGCGGATTCGCCCTGGCCGTTCGGGAACCAGAAATAGAGCACGTCGTCGATCGCCTGGACCGCCTCGCCGCCCGCGGCCAGGTCGCGGCAGGCCTCGACCGCGCCGGGCTTGATCCCGTCCTTCATGACCATGGCGACGACCTTGGCGGGATGGGCGGCGGCCTCCCTGGGGAAGGGGTTGGCGGCGATCAGGGCCGACCACTGTTCGGGCGTGCGGACCATGGCGGCGACCTTGAGGCCGAAGGTCTTTTCCATGGCGGCCTCGATGTCGGCTTCCAGCGCGGCGGTTCCCTTGCCGCTTTCGACCACGAGGTTGCCGCTGGCCGCGAGGGTGCGGGGGTTCTTCAGGCCCATCGCTTCGGCCATGGCGCGCTGCTCGCCCACGGGTGCGCGGACGCCGCCGGTGTTCATGCCCCGGAACAGGATGATGCGGTGGGTCATGTCGCGGCCTCCATCTGGTCAAGCACGGCGGTGATCTTCATCACGGTGTTCCAGTTGCGGTTGGTGCCGACCGCGCCGAGAGCCTTCAGGCCGAAGCCGGCCGGCAGCCTGGACGCGTTGGGATCCTCGCCGCCGAACCACATGTAGATGTCGCCGGACCGGGTGCGTTCCACCTGTTCGTCGGCGGAGGCGCGGCGGCGCAGCTGGTCGAGGCCCGCGTCGGGAAGCGGCTCGCGCATGGCCCAGACCAGGACGCGGGCGGGCGCGGCGGCCGTCCTGTCCGGAAAGGGATTGGCCTGCAGCAAGGCGCGCCATTCCTCGACGGTCTTGACCACCATCTCGGTCGGACGGCCATAGAGTTCGGCGCAGGCGGCCTCGAGCTCGCGCTCCAGGGTCGCGGGCGCCTTGCGCGAGCGGAACAGGAGGTTGCCGGTGGCGCCGACCGAGCGGACGTCGGCGGCGCCCGCGGTTTGGGCCAGCCCCCTCGCCTCCTCGCCCTTCACGCGTCGGCCGTTGATCAGGATGCTGCGCATGAGGGCGATGCGGATCGGCATGGTCAGCGCTTCTGGCAGCTGGGGCAGTAGAAGGTCGAGCGCCCCCCCTGGACGATGCGTTTGACGACACCCGTGCAGCCGTCTCCGCGGCAGGGCTCGCCCTCGCGGCCGTAGACGTCGAAGCGATGCTGGAAATAGCCCTGCCCGCCCTCGGCGTTGGCGAAGTCGCGCAGGGTCGAGCCGCCCGCGGCGATGGCGTCGTTGAGGACATTGCGGACCTCGGCGGCGAGGATCTCCAGCCGGGGCTTCGAGACCTTGCCCGCCGCGATCAGGGGCGAGATGCGGGCGCGGTACAGGGCCTCGCAGACGTAGATGTTGCCCAGGCCCGCGACCATCCGCTGATCCAGCAGGCTGACCTTGATGTTCTGTTTCTTGCCGGAGAAGACCTCGGCCAGATGCGCGCCGGAGAAGCCGTTGCCGAGCGGCTCAGGCCCCATGCCGGCGAACCACGGATGGGCCTCGACCTGGTCGGTGGGGATCAGGCCCATGAAGCCGAAACGGCGGGCGTCGGCGAAGCCGATGCGGTGGGTGGCGGCGCCCTTGGTGGCGCAGAAGCTCATATGCTCGTGCTTGCCGGCGATGGGCGCCGGCTCCTCGAACTCGCCCAACTGACGCCCGTCGAGGGTGAAGCGGCCGGTCATGCCCAGGTGGGTGACCCAGGTCTCGCCGGTCGACAGCCGCATCAGCAGATATTTGGCCCGGCGGTCGATCCGCTCGACGGTCGCCCCGTCCAGCCGTTCCGGGAAGCGGTCAGGAAACGGGAAGCGCAGGTCGGGACGGTTCTGGCGCACACGGTCCAGCCGGGCGCCCTCGAGCACCGGCTGCAGGCCGCGACGGACCGTTTCGACCTCGGGAAGTTCGGGCATGGGAGGGCTGCGCCAGCGTTTAGTAGTTAGTGGTTAGTGGTTGGAGCACGACGGTCGTCGCCTCAGTGGGAACCGGCCGCGCCGCATCGAACCACTAATCACTGACCGGGCGCGCGCCTACTGTTTGTAGACCGAATGGCAGCTCTGGCAGTTGCTCCGGACGACGGTCCATTGGGCGGAGAAGGCGGCGGCGTCCTGGCCTTCGGAGAGTTCGGCGAGGCGGTCGGCGGCGGCGGCGAACTCGGCGGCCTTGGCGTTGAAGCCCTCACGGTCGGTCCAGACCGCGGGCTGGGCGCCGGTCTCCAGCGAGGCCGGGTCGGTCCCCTCCGGGAAAAGCTCGGGCAGGGTGTGGGACCAGCGGGCGAGCGAGCGGGCCGCGTTGCGTTGGGTCGAGGGCGCCTGGCCGGCGTCGATGGCCGCCTTGATGCCGCCGACCACCGAGCCGGACAGGGCCATGCCCGCCTGCCGCGCCTTGACCAGCACCTCGGGCGAGCCCTGGGCGTTCGCGGCGCCGCCGATGCAGAGCAGGCCGATCACGGCGGCCGTCAGTGTCTTGCGCATGGGGTCCCTCTCCCGTTTCGGCGAAGCTCCGCCGCGCCGGTACGCCTGTCAATCGCGCGCGCCCTCTCGACGCCTGAACCATTTCCGGTTTAGGTCCGCGCAACAAGGGAGAGGGCCGCAATGACGGACGCCACCAACACGCCCGCCGCGACCGGCGGCAAGCGCATCGAACTGACCATCCGGGCGGTGATCCTGGGCTGTCTGCTGGCCGTGGTCTTCACCGCGGCCAACACCTATCTGGGCCTGAAGGTCGGGCTGACCTTCGCCTCCGCCATTCCGGCGGCGGTGATCTCCATGGCGATCCTGCGGGCGTTCCGCACCTCGACCATCTGGGAGAACATGACCGTCCAGACCGTGGCGTCGGTCGGCGGGGCCATGAGCTCGATCATCTTCGTGCTGCCCGGCCTGGTCATGGTCGGCTGGTGGCTGGAGTTCCCGTTCTGGGAGTCGGTGGCGATCTGTATCTTCGGCGGCGTGCTGGGGGTGACCTTCTCGATCCCGCTGCGCCGGGCGCTGGTGGTCGAAGCCGGTCTGCCCTACCCCGAGGGCGTGGCGGCGGCCGAGGTGCTGACCGTCGGGTCGCGCGGCGCCGAGCAGACCGAGAGCGCGGTGCGTGAGAACGCGGCCGGCCTGTGGGTCGTGATCGCCGGCGCCGTGGCCTCGGCGGGCTACGCCCTGCTGGTGGCGGGCCGGGTGTTCGCCGGCGAGGCGGCCAAATTCATCAAGCTGCCGGCGGCGCTGGGCGGCGGCGCGACCGGCATCGGCTTCGGCATGCAGTTCGCCCTGCTGGGCGCCGGCCACCTGATCGGCCTGACCGTGGGCCTGGCCCAGCTGTTCGGCCTGATCCTGGCCTGGTGCATCGCGGTGCCCCTGCTGACCAGCCCTGACACCATCGCCTGGCTGACCGCGCACAATATCCCGTCCATCGCGACGACCCTGCCCGTGGGCGTGGAGGCCGAGACACTGGCCAGCACCGTCTGGGCCAAGGAAGTCCGCTTCATGGGCGCCGGCGTCATCGGCGTGGCCGCGATCTGGACCCTGATCAAGCTGGCCGGACCGCTGATCGGCGGCCTGACCTCGGCGCTGGCCGCCAACCGCCGCCGCCAGGGCGGCGAGGTGCTGGACCGCACCGAGCAGGACATCCCGATCAACATCGTGGCCGGCCTGTCGGTCGTCTGCCTGGTCGGCATCGCGGCCATCCTGGCGCTGTTCGCCCAGGGCAATCCGACCCTCGCCGGATCGACCGCCCTGCTGGTCGGCGGCGGCCTGGTCTATGTCATCGTCATCGGCTTCGCCGTGGCCGCCATCTGCGGCTACATGGCCGGCCTGATCGGCTCGTCGAACAGCCCGGTTTCGGGCGTGGGCATCCTGGCCATCGTCATCGCCTCGGTCCTGCTGCTGGGCGTGCTGGCCCTGGCCGGCGTGCCCGCCGATCCGTCGGTGGTGGCCTTCGCCCTGATCGTGACCGCCGTGGTCTTCGCCGTGGCCGTCATCGCCAACGACAACCTGCAGGACCTGAAGACCGGCCAGCTGGTCGGCGCGACGCCCTGGCGTCAGCAGGTGGCCCTGATCATCGGCGTCGGCGCCGGCGCCATCGTGATCCCGGTGATCCTGAACCTGCTCAACCAGGCCTTCGGCTTCGCGGGCGGACCCAAGGGCATCGCCGACGCGCCGCTGGCCGCGCCGCAGGCCACGCTGATCTCGGCCCTGGCCAAGGGCGTGATCGAAGGCGGCCTGCGCTGGGACCTGATCGGCCTGGGCGCGGTGATCGGCGTGGTCATCATCGTGCTGGACGCGGTGCTGAACAAGGCGACCAAGGGCAAGGTCAAGCTGCCGCCGCTGGCCGTCGGCATCGGCTTCTACCTGCCCGCCGCCGTGACCACGATGCTGGTCGTCGGCGCCGTCTGCGGCTGGATCTACGACAAGGCGATCAAGAGCACCCGCTTCGCCGATGTCGGCCGCCGCATGGGCGTGCTGCTGGCGTCCGGCCTGATCGTCGGCGAGAGCCTGTTCCTGGTGATGACCGCCGGCGTGATCGTGGGGACCGGCAATGACGCGCCGTTCGCCATGCTGCCGGAAGGGTCGGCCTGGCCGGCCATGCTGGCGGGGATCGCGGCCTTCGTGGTCCTGACCTTCGGCCTGTACAACTGGGTCATCCGCCAGTCGGCCAAGGTTTGACCGAAGGGGCCGCCCCCACGCCGCGCGCCCGGAAGGCCCTGAGGGTCTTCCGGGGGTCCGTGGTCGTATTCTACTGGATCACCCTGCCGCTGGCCCTGCTGATGGCGGGGGGCTGGATCAGCAGCGCCGTCCTGGTTCCGACGTCGCCGAAGCATTGGCTGATGGCGGCGGGGAGCCTGGGCTTCTCCGCCCTGCTGATCTGGCGCCTGTGGCTGAACTCAAGAGCGATCGGTCGGGCGGGGCCGTTTCCCTCGCCCCGACGATTTTGGCGGGTCTATGCGCCGCTGGGCGTTCTGGCGATCCTGGGGCTGTCGCTCGTCGCCCTTGGGATCGCGTCGATCTTCATCGGGATCGCCCTGGCGCGCTCGCCCGAGCCTCCGGCCTGGCCCTGGTTGCTTCCCGTGTTCAGCGCCAGCCTGATGCTGGGGGGCGCCGCGCTTTGCTGGCCGCTGCTCCGGCTGCTTCTCAGGAAGCCCGCCGTTCCCGATTCCCGGGCTCCGGAGGAGGAAGCCCCGGCGGCGTGACCCAGGGGCCGCGGACCGGCCCTCAATCCGCCTCACAAACCGGTGATGCTGGCTTTTCGGCGCGCGCTTCGGTAAGAGGCGCGCGCCTTCCCGCATTTACGCCCTGACCCAGCGGCCCGAACCGTTCCGGCCGCCCATTCGCGATACTCAAATGAATCTGCGCAACGTCGCCATCATCGCCCACGTTGACCACGGCAAGACGACCCTGGTCGATCAACTGCTGGCCCAGTCGGGCGTGTTCCGAGCCAACGAAGCGACGACCGAGCGCGCGATGGACTCCAACGACCAGGAAAAAGAGCGCGGGATCACCATCCTGGCCAAGGCCACCTCGGTGCTGTGGAACGGCAAGGCGGGCGAGACCCGCATCAACATCATCGACACCCCGGGCCACGCCGACTTCGGCGGCGAGGTCGAGCGCATCCTGGGCATGGTGGACGGCTGCGTCATCCTGGTGGACGCCGAAGAGGGCGTCATGCCCCAGACCAAATTCGTCCTGACCAAGGCCCTGAAGATGGGCCTGCGTCCGATCCTCTGCATCAACAAGGTCGATCGCGCCCACGCCGATCCGGACCGCGTGCACCTGGAAACCATCGAACTGTTCGAGGCCATCGGCGCGACGCCGGAGCAGCTGGACTTCCCGCACATCTACGCCTCGGGCCGTAACGGCTGGGCGACGCTGGACATGAACGAGAAGTCCGACACCCTGGCGCCGCTGTTCGACCTGATCGTCGAGCACGTGCCGGCGCCGAAGGTGCAGGAGAACAAGGACAAGCCGTTCCAGATGCTGAACGTGCTGATCGAGTCCGACCCGTTCCTGGGCCGCATCCTGACCGGCCGCATCGAGAGCGGCAAAGCCGTTCCCGGCATGGCCATCAAGGCGCTGGACCGCGACGGCAAGCAGATCGAACAGGGCCGGATCACCAAGGTCCTGGCCTTCCGCGGCCTGAAGCGCACCGCCCTGGACGAAGGTTCGGAAGCGGGCGACATCGTCGCCATCGCCGGCATGTCCAAGGCGACCGTGGCCGACACCCTGTGCGCCCTGGAAGTCATGGACGCCCTGCCGGCCCAGCCGATCGATCCGCCCACCATCTCCATGACCGTCTCGGTCAACGACAGCCCGCTGGCCGGCCGCGAAGGCGACAAGGTCCAGTCGCGCGTCATCCGCGACCGCCTGCTGAAGGAAGCCGAGGCCAACGTCGCCATCCGCGTGACGCAGACCGCCGGCGCCGACGCCTATGAAGTCGCCGGTCGTGGCGAACTGCAGCTGGGCGTTCTGATCGAGAACATGCGCCGCGAAGGCTTCGAAGTGTCGATCAGCCGTCCGCGCGTGGTCTACCAGACCGGCGAGAACGGCGAGCGTCTGGAGCCGATCGAGGACGTCATGATCGACGTCGACGACGAGTACACCGGCGTGGTCATCGAGAAGCTGTCGACCCGCAAGGCCGAGCTGAAGGACATGGGCCCGTCGGGCGCGGGCAAGACCCGCATCCAGCTGATGTGCCCGTCGCGTTCGCTGATCGGCTACCAGGGCGAGTTCCTGACCGACACGCGCGGCTCGGGCGTGCTGAACCGCGTGTTCAGCCACTATGAGGCGCACAAGGGTCCCATCGAAGGCCGCCTGAAGGGCGTGCTGGTCTCGAACTCGGACGGCGACACGGCGGCCTTCGCCCTGTGGAACCTGGAAGACCGCGGCGTGATGTTCGTCGGCGCCGGCGAGAAGACCTATCAGGGCATGATCATCGGCGAGAACTCGCGCGGCGACGACCTGGACGTCAACCCGATCAAGGGCAAGCAGCTGACCAACGTCCGCGCCTCGGGCAAGGACGAGGCCGTGCGCCTGACCCCGCCGCGCCGTCCGTCGCTGGAACAGGCCATCGCCTACATCGAGAGCGACGAGCTGGTGGAAGTGACGCCGAAGTCGATCCGCCTGCGCAAGGCCGTGCTGAACCCCTCGTTCCGCAAGCGCCGCGTGAAGGAAGACTAGTCTTCCGCGACAGCCGAAGCACTTGAAGGGCGGGCCGCAGGGTCCGCCCTTTTCGCATTCAGGCCCAGCATGCCGCGCCAGCCGCCGCTGGTCAGCAGGGCCACGTCCAGCAGGGCGAAGGCGAGCGGGGTCGAGGCCGGGGCGGCGATGAAGCGCGGCCGCCAGTCCGGGCCGAATTTCGACTTCCACGCCCGCAGGCCCGCGAAGCCGTAGAGGGCCCCGCCCTCCTCGAAGACCAGCGCCCCGACGCGGGCGAAGACCGGCGCGAGGCGGCGATCCTCCAGCCCCGACAGCGGAGCCATGCCCAGGTCGAGGACGGGATAGCCCTGAGCCCCGGCCCACTGGATGGCGCGCACGAACAGATAGTCCATGACGCCGGGAGGGGCGTCGGGCGTGAAGCGCATCAGGTCCACGGCCATCCGGTCCGTGCCGGGCAGCAGGTTGGCGAAGGCGACGATCCGCCCGCCCTGCCTCACCACGGCGACGGGGTTGAGCGACAGATAGGCCGGGTCGAAACGACCGAGGGAGAAGCCCTTCTCCGACCCGTTGTGATGCGCCAGCCAGGCGTCGGAAACGGCTTTGAGCTGGTCGGCGAAGATCAGGGGGTCGCCTGGCGGCAACAGGTCGAAGGCGGCACCGTCGCGCTCGCAGCGATTGACGGCGGTGCGCAGGTTCTGGCGCGACTTGCCCTCCAGCGAGAAGGCGCGGGTGTCGACCAGGGCGGCCTCGCCGACCTTGCGCATGGCCATGCCGAGGGTGGCCAGATCGGCCAGCGCCGCCTCGCCGACCGCATAGAAGACCGGAGCGGCGCCGTAGCTGTCGGCCATCTCCGCGAAGGCCCAGAGCAGGGGCAGGCGCTCTTCGGCGGGGCCCGCGGGCTCGCCCATGGCGATCCAGCGGCGGCCGCGCACCCGATAGGTGATGAAGGCGCGGCCCGAGGGGCTGAACATCAGGGCCTTGTCGCCGAGCGCCGCCAGCCAGGCGTCGGGGGCTACCCCCTGACCGTCGCGCAGCACCGACAGGGCGCGCTCGACCTGGTCCGGGGCGGCGGGGCCATGCCTGCGCGCGCCCGGAGCCGAGACCAGCGAGCGCCCGGCGATGACGACGGCCAGCAGGGCCAGGACGGCGCCCGCGCGCAGGAAGCCCGAAACCTCCCGATCGATCAGCAGGCTCCACCACAGGTCATCGGTATAGGCCACGTCCCGATAGGCGAAGAAGCCCAGCCACAGCGTTCCGGCCACGACCGCCACCACCAGCACGACCCAGGTCGGCGACAGCGCCTCGAACAGGCGGGACTTGCGGTCGAAGGCCGGGCGGCAGGGAGCCAGGATCAGGGCCAGGGCCGTCAGCTCGATCGCCTCTTCCCAGTCCAGCCCCTTGAGCAGGGAGAAGGCCGCGCCGCCCAGCAACACCACCAGCGCCGCCAGCCAGGCCCCGCGCCGGCGCCGCCACAGGCCGGCGGAGAGCAGCAGCAGCAGGAAGCCCGCGATGCTGGCCGCGAAATGGGACAGGTCGATCAGCACCGGCGGCAGGAAGGCGCGCACGGTGGCCAAGCGATCGGCGAAGGCGGGGGTCGCGCCCGAGACCAGGATCACCGCCCCGGCGGCCACGGCGAGCATGGCGAAGACCTGCGGCGACGCTTCGAGCGCCAGTCCGGCCGCCCGGGCCGCCAGTCCGCGGCGGATGGTCTTTCCCTTCCCCATGCCTCTCGTAGAGCCGGAATCGGCCAATCACGGCAAGCCCAAGGTCATTTCTGGGCGCCTGAAACAAACCGAAACAGAGGGTGTTTTGCCCAGGTGGGCGCTTCCGCCCGCGTTGATCGAGGCTGACATCATGCGAAAGACCGCGCTCCTCACTGGCGTCGCCGGCCTGCTCCTCATGACCGCTCCCGCGTTCGCCCAGGACAGCACGGCCACCCCGCAAACCCCCGCCCCGGCCTCCCCGCCGGCGGCTGAACAATCACAGGCTCTCGAGCTTCAACCCGGTTCGGACGTGAAGGGCTCGGACGGCGCGGTGCTGGGCAAGCTTGAAGGCGCCCGCAACACCCCGGCGGGCCAGGAACTGACCGTACGCGGTTCGGACGGCGTCCTGCGCGGCGTGCCCGTGTCCGGCGGCGTGCGCCAGGACGGCGCCGGCGTCGCCGTGGGCTGGTCCGCTTCGCAGTTCTCCGCGGCCCCGGCCATCACTGAACCGGCCCAACCGGCGACCCCCGCCGAACCGCCGGCTGAGCCGGCCGAACCGGCCACGCCGCCGAGCAACTGATCGGCTGAAGGCAAAAGATAAGGGCGGCTCCGGAAGGAGCCGCCCTTTTTCGTTCGTTCTCGCCGGTCGATCAGGCCTTGCGCTTCACCAGACCCAGCAGGAACAGCAGGATGATCGCGCCGAGGGTGGCGACGATGGTCGAGCCGATCCAGCCGCCCCAGGCGAAGCCGAGGGCGTTGGCGATGAAGCCGCCGATCAGGGCGCCCACGATGCCGACGATCAGATTGGTCAGCAGGCCGTGGTTGCGGCCCATGATCTGTTCGGCCAGCCAACCGGCGATGATGCCGACGATAATCCAGAAGATGATGTTCATTTCAGCTTTCTCCACAAAGCAACGCTCGAGCAACGAACGCCCCCGCTTCGCTTGGGTTGCCTTGACCGTGGCGAACCCTGTTTTTCCGTAATCCCCCGGGACGCGAGCCCGGCACGCCCCTTGCCCCTTGGAGGGCGAGCCGTCCCGCATCGGGACATCGCACCAGGGACCCGGACCATGGCTTCGGACATCGATCTTCACCTCGGACGCCGTCTTCGCCGCCGCCGCCGCCTGCTGGGCCTGACCCAGCAGCAGCTGGCCATGCAGGTCGGCATCCGCTTCCAGCAGATCCAGAAATACGAATGCGGCGCGAACCGCATCTCGGCCGCCCGCCTGTGGCAGCTGGCCGAGGCCCTGGAATCGCCGATCAGCTATTTCTACGACGGCCTGGAAGAGGCCATGGAACGCCGGGAGGCAGCCAGCCAGGGCGGCGAGATGTTTTCCCGCAAGGAAACGCTCGACCTGATCCAGGCCTATTATCAACTGGGCGAACGTCCGCGCCGCCGCCTGCTGGACCTGGCCAAGTCGCTGCACGCGGAAGGCGGCGAGCCGGCCTGATGTCTTTCCTTGCCCCATCGCGCGCCGCGCGGCGGCGCGCTGCCTGAGGGCTTTATGCTTGCCCTAACGCGCGGTCGCGCTTCTTGAGGGCAGGTTCGAGTTCCCCCGTGGCGCGTTGCACAGCGCCCGGGCGGCCGTCTCACGGGCATTGCACGGCGCGGGGACGGCGATCATCCGGTGACAGGCGGGCGGCGCGTGGGTATGCCGCCTGCCATGACCGAACATGAGCGTTTCATCGTCGAACTGGCGCAGGCGGCCGCAGCCGTCACCCTGCCCTTCTTCCGGTCCGACATCGGACATGAGGACAAGGGCGGCGCCGCCGGGTTCGATCCCGTCACCGAGGCCGACAAACAGGCCGAGGCGGCGATCCGCAAGCTGATCGCCGAACGCTATCCCGACCACGGCGTGATCGGCGAAGAGTATGGCGAGGACCGGCCGGACGCCGAGTTCGTCTGGGTGCTGGATCCCATCGATGGAACCCGGGCCTTCATCTCGGGCCTGCCGTTGTGGACGACGCTGATCGCCCTGCGCGTGGGCGGGACGCCGACGGTGGGCGCGATCGCCCAACCCTATCTGGACGAGATCTTCATCGGCGGGCCGTCGGGCGCGCGCCTGCTGCATGGCGGGGCAGAGACGCCGCTGAAGGTGCGCGCCTGCGAAAAGCTGACCGACGCGGTCATCTCGACCACCGATCCTAACATTTTCAACGGCGCCGAACTGGGCGCCTGGACCCAGGTGCGGGCCACCGCGCGGCTGGCCCGGCTGGGATGCGACGCCTACGCCTACGCCATGGTCGCCGCCGGGCGGATGGATCTGGTCGCCGAGACCAGCCTGAAGCCCTGGGACTGGTCGGCGCTGGTCCCGGTGATCGAGGCGGCGGGCGGCAAGGTGGTCAACTGGCGCGGCCAGAAACCGGACGACGGCGGGCAGGTGCTGGCGGTCGGCGACGAACGCCTGATCGATCAGGCGCTGGTGACGCTGAAGCGGGCGGCGCTGTAACGCGGAGGGCCGTCTTCGTGCGGCAGCGCCTAGCTAGTGATTAGTGGTTAGTGACTAGTGGTTCGATGGGGCAGGCGTCAGCGCCAGGACGGCGACTACCGCCCTCGAAGCCAGCATCCACTAATCACTAACCACTTATCACTGGCTGGGCTCAGGCGGCCGAGGGTTCCGTACTCGGCGGGAAGCCCAGGTCCGAGGCCGGTTCCGCGACCGCAGCGGGCTCGGGCGTCACGACGACCGGGCTCAGGTCCTCGATCGGCGAGACATAGGCCGCCAGGGCGTCGAACTCCTCCAGGAAGACCGCGCGCTTGTCGTCAGTCTCCATGATGACTTCGTGCTTGGCGCCCGCGACCTCGATGTAGCGGCCGCGGCCCAGCCGCTTGGCGGCCCATTTGTTGGTCTGCTTCCAGACACGGTCGTCCTCGCCCGACTGGACGATGGCGACGGGGATGCGGACGGCCTTCAGCGCCTTGGGCTTGAGCGCGCGCTCGCCGGCGTCCAGGCCGAAGGCCAGCCAGCCCCAGGTGGGACCGCCGACGGCCAGGTGCGGGCAGGCGAAGAGCTGCTGGCGCCACTGCTCGTAACGGCTCTCGTCCGTCGTCAGGGCGTCCTTCTCGAAGGTGTGGTCGAAGGGATCATCGGCGTCGTCGAGCACATAGTCCCCGGCCTTGCCGTGACGCAGGTTCCAGCGCACCGCCAGCTTGACCGACCACATCGACCGCTTGCCGGTCTTGATGCGCAGCATGGGGCTGGACAGCAGGGCGCCCGAGAAGCGGTCCTCGCCGTTCTCCAGCGTCATCAGGTTCAGGCAGCCGCCCATGGAATGGCCCACCATGACCCAGGGCTTGGGCGCCCGGCCTTCGAAGGCGTCGAGCAGGCGGGCGTAGTCGTCGAGGAATTCCTCCACGGCCCGGGCATGGCCCTTCAGGCGGTCCGGCAGCAGGCGGGCCGACAGGCCCTGGCCGCGCCAGTCGTGGGCCAGGACGCACCAGCCGCGCGCGAGGAAATTGCCGATGACCTCGAAATATTTCTCGATCGGCTCGGTGCGGCCGGGGCTGAGCACCACGGTGCCGCGCGGCTTGCGGGCCACCAGGGCCGAGGGCGTCCAGAAGGCGGCGCGCAGGCGCAAGCCCCCGGCCCCGCGGAACCACTCACCCTCTCCGCCGGGAGGCGAAGAGGCGCCCGGAACGCCCATCAGGGGCGCGTTGGCGGCATAGGCGACGGCTCGGTTCACTCAGGCTTCCTGAACTTCAAGGTCATGCGGTCGCTTTCCCCGATCTCATCGTACTTCGTACGATTGAAGGCCGGATCCGGCGGCGAACCGCGCGGCGCGGTGAGGCGCAGCGGCGGCAAGGTATCCACTCCGAAGGGATGATCCTTGGTATCCCTTTCATTCGCGTTGATTTCCGACGCGGCGACGAAGGCGAACCCGGCTTCCGCCGCCAGCTGCCTGACGAACGCTTCCTGGACGTATCCGTTCGCCGCGGCCGGGTCCTGATCTTCATCGGGGCCGAGGCGATGCTGTTCGACGCCGAGGACGCCGCCGGGACGCAGGGCGGCCCAGGCGTCGGCGAAGGCCTTTTCGGCGATGCCCGCGGCCATCCAGGCGTGGATGTTGCGCATGAACAGGACCAGGTCCGCCGTGCCGGCGGGAGCGACCGGCCCCGAGGTCGGGCCGAAGGCGGTCAGTTCGATCTCGCCGTAGAGCTTGCGGTCGTTGGTGAAGCGCTGCTGGAAGGCCGACATCAGCTGCACCTGCGCCGGATTGGCGCCCGGTCCGGTCTGGAAGCCGGCGGCGATGTAGTGGCCCGCCCCCTCGGCGAGATAGGGCGCGAGGATTTCGGTGTACCAGCCGCTGCCGGGCCAGAAATCGACCACGGTCATGCGCGGCTGCAGGCCGAAGAAGCGCAGGGTCTCCATCGGATGACGGGCGGCGTCGCGGCTGCGGTCCTGGGCGCGCCAGGGGCCGGCGACGGCCCACTCCAGCGAGCCCTTGGGCGGACCGTCGGGCGTGGTCGGCGGCTCGGCGGTTTCTTCCCGCTTGCCGCATGCGGCCAGACCGACGAGGGCCGAGGCCGCAACGCCGGTCAGGACGCTCCGGCGTGAAGGACGCCGTCGCCAAGCCTCGTTCAGATCATTCATGCACGGCCCCCGCAGGACGGTCCGGACGCCCTTGGTCCCGCCCCGGAACGGAGGGCTTAACCCTGTTCATCCGCGCGGTCAAAACGCACATCGCTCAGTCCGGCTTGCGGAATCGCAGGGTCATGCGGTCGCTCTCGCCGACTGCGTCGAACTGGGCGCGCTCCTGTTCGGTAAGCGGTGTCGGGCGGTCCGTGGCGACGCCGTCGCGCGGCGTGCTGACGCGGGTCGGCGGCAGGGTCCAGACGCCGTAGGGATGGTCGTGGTCGTCCTTCGGGTTGGCGTTCAGTTCGCTGCGGCCCTCCAGCACGAAGCCGGCGGCCTGGGCGGCGTGGATGACGTAGCTTTCCGAGACATAGCCGGTCGGGGCGGTCTGGTCGGCGTTCAGGCCCTCGGCGCCGCGGTGCTGTTCGATGGCCAGCACGCCGCCCGGCTTCAGCGCCTTGAAGAAGGCGGCCATATAGGGGGCGGTGCGGTTGCTGCGGTGCCAGTTGTGCAGGGCGCGGGCGACCACGATCATGTCGGCGCTTCCGTCTTCGACGCCCATGCCTTCCAGCGGGCGATTGACCGGGACGTAGCGGCCGCCGGTCGCCGCGGCGTAGGGCTCAAGAATGTTGCGCCACCAGCCGGCGCGGCCCGGCTCGATCTCCACCACCGTCATGTTGGGGTGCAGGCCCCAGAAGGTCAGGGTCTCGAACGGGTGACGGGCGGCGTCGCGGGCGCGGTCGGCCTCGGGACGGGTCGCCGAGGCGACGGCGGCCTGCAGCGCGGCGTCTTCCTGAAGCACCGGCGGGGCCATGGCCGCGCGACGGGCCGAGCGCTGGGCCGCGGATTCGTCGAGGTTGGGCAGGGCGGGCAGGGCCTGCGCGAACGCTGTGGCGGGAAGGGCGAGGACGGCGGTCACGGCCAGTATGGTCAGGCGCATCGGTTTTCCCGGAAGCTTCAGAAGAGGCGGCGACCCTGACGGCCCCCGTCCGGTGGAGCAAGCCGCATCGCGTTCGACGCGACACGATCACGCGGTCTTGACGTCCAAACGCGGCTTCCCATCTGATCCGTCGAGGCCGCCGATGTCGGGGCCTCCGGAGCGCGCGGGGCCGATCACGGGCCGCACGAGCCGAACTCCCATCGCCGGTCCGGGCACAAACCGCGGGACCGGTCCCCTTGCTGATCCTCAGGAGGATGACCCATGCGTACCTATGATTTCTCGCCGCTGTACCGTTCGGCCGTCGGCTTCGACCGTCTGGCCAATCTGCTGGAGAGCGCCGCGCGCACCAGCCAGGAAAACGGCTGGCCGCCCTACAACATCGAGACCACGGGCGAGAACGCCTATCGCATCGAGGTGGCCGTCGCCGGCTTCAAGCCCGACGAGCTGAACATCGAGGTGAAGGAAAACCTGCTCACCGTGACCGGCCGCAAGGCCGCCAACGACCTGCCGGGCGACGGCGTCGCGCCGCCCGAGCGCAACTTCCTGCACCGCGGCCTGGCCGAGCGTGACTTCGAGCGCCGCTTCCAGCTGGCCGACTATGTGGTCGTGAAGGGCGCGGACCTGGTCAACGGCCTGCTGTCGATCGACCTGGCCCGCGAACTGCCCGAAGCCCTGAAGCCCCGCCGCATCGATATCGGCCAAGGCTCCAAGCTGATCGAAGGCAAGAAGGCGAAGACCGCCGCCTGAGCTATCCGCCCTCAAGCCGCCAATAGGCGATAGGGCAAGAAAAGACCTGCGGGGCGGCGCGGTGCGTCGCCCCTTTTTTCAGGCCTGGAGCGCGGCTTCCAGACCCTTGGCGCCGTGGGTGACGGCGCCGCGCATCTCGGCCTGCCTCAGGCAGGCGCCGTGCAGGATGGCGCGGTTCAGTTCGGCGTCGACCAGGCTGGCGCGTTTCATGTCGGCGCCCGACAGGTCCGCCCCCTTGAGGCTGGCCCCGGTCAGGTCGGCGGGCAGCAGGCGGTCGGCGGCGATCATCAGCGGCCCCATCTGCGCCTCGCGCAGGTCGGAGCCGTCCAGGCGGGCCCGGGCCAGCCGCGCGCCGCGCAGGTCGGCGCCGCGCAGATTGACCGAGCGAAGATCGGCCCCTTCCAGATGCGCGCCCTGCAGCTGCACCCCGCCCATGTCGAGGCCGTAGAAGACGGCGCCCTTGGCGGACAGGGCGGTCAGATTGTAGCCGCGGATCGAGCCCAGCGCCCGCAGATCGACGCCGTCGAACACGGAGGGCTGGCCCAACGCGCCGCCGGTCTCGCACCACTGGGCGTGCTCGGACAGCATTTCGGCGGCGGGCATCTTGCCGACCGGTTCGCCGGACGATTTGTCGTCGGTCAGGGCGCCGGCCATGTCCGCCCCGTCGGTCCGCCACATGGCGGACTTGACCCCCACCAGCACCGCGTCGCGCAGGTCGGCCCCGGTCAGGTCGGCGCCCGAGAGGTCGGCCCCGGCCAGATTGGCGCCCTTGAAGCTGGCCTGCTTCAGGTTGGCGCGGACCAGCTTGCAGTCCTTCATAATGGCGTCGGAGAAGTCGGCGGCGACGGCGACCACGCCGGTCAGCTTGGACCGCTCCAGATTGGCGCCGGCCAGGCAGGCGCCCTGGGCCGTGGTGTCGCGGACGGAGCGCGCCTCGATCACGCGGAAGCCCAGGCGGGCGTCGGCGGCGGCGATGGCGCCTTCGCGCAGGTCGGCCTCGAACAGGTCGGCGCCCGTCAGGTCGGCGCCGCGCAGGCAGGCCCCGCGCAGGTCGGAACGGCGCATGCTGGCGTCGCGGAAGACGGCGTCCTGCATGTCGGCGCCGAAGAAGGTGGCGTTGTCCAGCCGGCAGCCGGAGAGGTCACACCCGATCAGGCAGGCGGCGGCGAAATCGGCGTCGGCGAGGTTGCGGCCCGTCAGCGACAGTCCGGACAGATCCATCCAGGCGAACACCGCCCGGGCGCCGCCGGGCTTGGCCTGCCACAGGCGGTCATGCCGGGCGCAGATGACGTCCAGTTCCTGTTGGGTGATGCGCCTTCTGGCGGCAGGGGTTTGAGCCGTGTTTCCCGACATTGCGCCAGAATGGCACGCCTCCGCTTAAGGAAGCGTGAGGGCGTTTTTTAGTGCGCTGTCGGTCACGACGCCGCCGTGACCTGCTTGAGCGCGGACGACTTTGAGGCCCAGTCTATCGGGTCAGCAGGCCCTGCTCGTCCAGCGCCTCGGCCAATTCGCCCGGCCCGACCCACAGACGGGTGTAGCCGGCCTCGCCCAGCCGCTTCAACTCGGTCGCCAGATCGGCGCGCGAGGAGGCGGCGAAGCGGGCGTCGAAGCCCTCGCCGGTGTCGTCGACGCGGACCATGGGGCGGCCCGTCTCGACGCGGTGCAGATAGCCTTCGTAGAGGACGGCGGCCTCCTGCGAGAGCAGGCCCGTCTCGACCTCCAGCCCGGCCTTGCGCAGGCGTTCGACGCCCCGGCCCGAGGCGAAGGGCGAGGGATCGACGGCGGCCACGACCACCCGCGCGACGCCGGCGTCCATCAGGAAGTGCGAGCAGGAGGTGCGGCCCGACGACCGGGCGCCGCACGGCTCCATGGTGACATAGGCGGTGGCGCCCCTGGCCCTGTCGCCCGCCGCCGGAACGGCCTGTTCTTCGGCATGGGGACGGCCGCCGGGCGCGGTGGCGGCCTCGGAGACCACCTCCCCGTCCCTGACGATCACGCAGCCGACCGCCGGGTTCGGCCAGGTCTGGCCCATCCGCGCCTTGGCCAGGGCGATGGCCCGGCCCATGAAGCGGATGTCGTCCGACGCCTGCTGCGCGCTGGTCATGATCAGGCTCCCGGGATCGGCGGCAGCGGCGTGGCGCGGCTGTCGTCCAGATAGCGCGCGGCCGTCGGCGTGAGCGATCCGTCCAGATCGATCTCCAGCGGATTGCCGGTCGGGATCTCGACGCCGACGATCTGGTCGTCCGGCACGCCGAACAGGTGTTTGACGATGGCCCGCAGCGAATTGCCGTGGGCGGCGATCAGCACGTCCTCGCCGGCCTTCAGGCGCGGGGCGACAGCCTCGTCCCAGTAGGGCAGGACGCGGTCCAGCGTGGTCTTCAGGCTTTCGGTGTCCGGAATGGCCTTGCCGGCGTAGCGGGGGTCGGCGGTGAAGTCCCATTCGCCGCCGGGGGCCAGCGGAGGCGGCGGGATGTCGTAGCTGCGGCGCCAGATCTTCACCTGGTCCTCGCCGTGCTTCGCCGCCGTCTCGGCCTTGTCCAGCCCGGTCAGGCCGCCGTAGTGGCGCTCGTTCAGCCGCCAGTCCTCGACCACCGGGACATCCTTGAGACCCGCCGAGTCCAGGGCGAGCGCTCCGGTGCGCTTGGCCCGCTTGAGCACGGAGGTGAACATGACGGCGGGGTGGAAGTCCGCTCCGGCGATCAATTCGCCGCCCTTGCGCGCCTGCGCCTCGCCCTCGGCGGTCAGGTCCACGTCGACCCAGCCGGTGAAGCGGTTTTCGAGGTTCCACTGGCTCTGGCCATGGCGCAGCAGGATCAGGCGAGGCATGCGGGTCTCCGGTTGTGATCTGTCGGGGGTAGGCCCGGGGTCCGGAAGGGTCAAGCTTTGGGCCGACGTCCGGTTCCCGGCGCCCATGACGGCGTTCGCGCGTTGTTGCGGCGCCCGAGCGCCCGGGGCTATCAAGGCGCACCTCCGCCGCGACCGCTCCGGTCCGGCCACCCAGGACGACCCATGCTGAAGCCTCGCGCCGACCTTCGCCCGAACACCGCCGAGTACGAGACCACGCCGCTGGTGAAGGCGACCGGCTTCCGTGAGTACGACGCGCGCTGGGTGCTGGAGAAGGAGATCAACCTGCTGGGCATCCAGGCGCTGGGCCTGGGGCTGGCGACCTACATCCACGAGATCGGCCAGCGGCCCAAGATCGTGGTCGGCCACGACTACCGCTCCTACTCCCTGTCGGTGAAGCAGGCGCTGACCCTGGGCCTGCTGGAAGGCGGCATGGAGGTGCTGGACATCGGCCTGGCCCTGTCGCCGACGGCCTATTTCGCCCAGTTCGAGCTGGGCGCGCCGTGCGTGGCCATGGTCACCGCCAGCCACAACGAGAACGGCTGGACCGGCGTGAAGATGGGCGCCAACCCGCCCCTGACCTTCGGCCCCGACGAGATCGGCCGCCTGAAGGAGATCGTGCTGGAGAACCAGGGCGTCTCGCGCGCCGGCGGGACCCTGAAGCGCATCGAGGGCTTCCGCGAGAAATACATCGCCGACATCGTGTCCAAGGTTCAGCTGACGCGGCCGATCAAGGTGGTCGCGGCCTGCGGCAACGGCACCGCCGGCGCCTTCGCCCCCGAGGCCCTGCGCCGGATGGGCTGCGAGGTGATCGAGATGGACACCGAGCTGGACTACACCTTCCCCAAATACAATCCGAACCCGGAAGACCACGCCATGCTGGTGCAGATGGCGGCCAAGGTGCGCGAGACCGGCGCCGACCTGGCCCTGGGCTTCGACGGCGACGGCGACCGCTGCGGCGTGGTGGACGACACGGGCGAGGAGATCTTCGCCGACAAGATCGGCCTGATGCTGGGCCGCGACCTGTCGGCCCTGCACCCCAACGCCACCTTCGTCGTCGATGTGAAGTCGACCGGCCTGTACAAGACCGACGCGGTGCTGAAGGCCAACGGCGCGACCACCGTCTACTGGAAAACCGGCCACTCCTACATCAAGCGCAAGACGGCCGAGCTGGGCGCGCTGGCGGGCTTCGAGAAGTCGGGCCACTTCTTCTTCAACGCCCCGCTGGGTCACGGCTATGACGACGGCATCGTCGCCGCCGGCGCGGTGCTGGCAATGCTGGACCGCAATCCGGGCAAGAAGCTGAGCGAGCTGAAGGCCGCCCTGCCGGACGCCTGGACCAGCCTGACCATGTCGCCGCACTGCGACGACGAGCTGAAGTACGAGGTGCTGGAGCGGATCGTGGCCGAGTATCAGGCCCTGGCGGACGCCGGCGGATCGATCCTGGGCCGCAAGATCGTCGAGGCCATCACCGTCAACGGCGTGCGCGTGCACCTGGAAGACGGCAGCTGGGTCCTGGTCCGCGCCTCGTCCAACAAGCCCGAGCTGGTGGTGGTGGTCGAAAGCATGCGGTCCGAGGACGACATGCGGGCCCTGTTCCGCGAGGAAGTGAAGCCGCGTCTGGCGAAGTACAAGGAAGTCGGCGCCTACAACCAGGAAATCTGACGTCAGCCGCCGGGCCTGATTCCGACACAATGGCGCGGACAGATTAAGCTTCACCATAAACGGAGAAGCCGATCATGCTCGCCGCCCTCGTGACCGCCCTCGCCCTGCAGGCCGCGCCCGACGCCGCCGTCGGCTGCGCCCTGACGCCCGAACATCTGGTCGCCAACCGGACCCTGAGTTTCGAGTCGTTCGACCAGCGGGGCGTGACGCCGTGGACGGCGCGCAAGCTGGGCGAGCGCGAGTGCTACGTCGAGGCGGCGCGGGCCAGCGAGGACTATCTGCTGCACGGTCCCGAATTGACCGAGCGCCAAAGGCAGGTGGTGAGCTGGCACCTGGGTCAGTACCTGGCCTCAGCGGGCGCGGAGCTGGAGGCGGCGCGGGTGATGGCGACCACCATGCGCAACGAAGAGATGACGCCCGACAATTTCGACTGGAACACCTACGCCCGGGGCACCCACGCCTTCCTGACCAAGGACCGGGCCGCGATGGACGCCGCGGTCACGGCCCTGTCGGCGCAGGAGGGGATGCGCAACCAGATCAACGCGCGCGCCCTGCGCCGCCTGCAGAGCTGCTTCGACCGACCCTACCGCGAGGCCTACGGCTGCGAGGTTCAGTGACCCGGGTTTGACCCCTCGGGCGGCGCGGTCCAGAACCCCGCCAACGGAGGAGGCGTCGTGACCCGGACCATCGAGCGCGTGGCGATCATCGGCGGAGGCTTCTCCGGCGCCATGCTGGCCGCGCGGCTGGCCGAACGGCGAATTGCCTCGACGATCATCGACCGCACCGGGAATTTCGGCCTGGGCGTCGCCTATTCGACGCCGTTCGACGGGCATCTGCTGAACGTGCGCTCCAACCGGATGAGCGCGATCAGCGACCGTCCCGGCGACTTCGTGCGCTGGCTGGAAACCCACCATCCCGACCGCGCCGACCCGAACGGCTTCGCGCCGCGCCGCCTGTACGGCCGGTATGTGCAGGACCGGCTGGCCGAGGTGCGGGCCGCCCGCCCCGGCCTGATCGAGACCGTGAAGGGCGAGGTCGTCGGCATCGACACCGACGCGGTGCGCCTGGCCGACGGACAGATCGTGAAAGCCGACGCCATCGTCCTGACCACCGGAAACCCGGCCCCGAAGACGGCGGCCGCCGGCCAGGACGGGACGGCGGGCCGGGTGATCGGCGACCCCTGGGCCGCCGGCGCGCTGGACCGCATCGGACCGGAAGACGACGTGATCGTCGTCGGCACCGGGCTGACGATGGTGGACATGGTGCTGTGGCTTCAGGCGCGCGGCTGGCGCGGCCGGGCGCGGGCGCTCTCGCGACGGGGGCTGAAGCCCCGGGGGCACGACAACCGGCCCGACGCCTATGTCGAACCCACGGACGACCTGCTGCACGCGGCCCCGTCCCGACGGCTTCACGAAGCGCGGCGTCTGTCCGCGGACGGCGACTGGCGCGGGGTCATGGACGGGCTGAGGCCGATCACCGCCGACCTGTGGCAGGCGGCGGACATTCCGACCCGGGCGCGACTGGTGCGCCACCTTCGGCCCTGGTGGGACGTCCACCGGCACCGGATCGCCGACACCATCGCCGCCGCCATCGCCGCCCTTGAGGACGAAGGCCGTCTGACGATCACCGCCGGCCGCGTGAAGCGGATCGAGGAGGGCGCGGAAGCCGTGACCCTGACCTTCCGCCCCCGCAGCGGGCCGGAACAGCCGCCGATCACCGGACGCTGGCTGATCGACTGCACCGGGCCGGGCCACGACCCGGCCAAGGACCCGCTGACCGGACCCCTGTTGGCGGACGGACGGGCGCGGATGGACCCGCTCAGGCTGGGCCTGGACCTGGACCTGCAGGGACGCGTCCTGCACGCCGACGGGACGACCGACCCGCGCCTGTTCGTGCTGGGACCGCCGGCCCGCGCGACCTTCTGGGAGACCATCGCCGTGCCGGACATCCGCAAGCGGGTCGACGATGTGGCCCAGGCCCTGGGCGCGCTGAACCGGGAGCCGGCGTGATGCGTATCCGACCCACGATCCTGCTGGCCGGCCTGCTGACCGCGACCGCCGCGCTGACCGCCTGCGAGACGCAGCCGGCGGCGCCCGCCGTCGTCGCGGCGACGGCGCAGTCCTGCCGCCTGCCCGCCGTGCTGCCCGCGCCGGAAATGGAGCATGTCCGACCCGACGAGGTCGTGGCCGACCGGCCGATCCTGTTCCACATGCTGGCGGTGACCTGGATGCCCGAGACCTGCCGCACCGGCGGGGACGGCCAGGGCGACCTGGCGTGCGACGCCAACCGCTTCGGCTGGACCCTGCACGGGCTGTGGCCGAACTCGGACGGGCGGCCCTATCCGCGCTATTGCCGGGCGGCGACACGGGTGGCGCCCCAGACCATCCGGGCCGAGCTGTGCCGGACGCCGTCGGTCGATCTGGTGCAGCATGAATGGGCCGCGCACGGCACCTGCGGCTGGGACACGCCCGAGGCCTATTTCCAGCAATCGGCCGCCATGTACGACAAGCTGGTCCGGCCCGATCCGCGGGCCTTGCGCACGGCGGGCGAGCTGCGCGACGCCTTCGCCCGCGCCAACCCGGGCCTGCCGCGCCAGGCGGTCTATATCGCCGTCACGGAGGACGACCGGCTGCGCGAGGTCCGCATCTGCAACGACCTGTCGTTCAACCCGCGTCCCTGCCCCCGCGGCGAGGTGGGCGCGCGCGACGCGACGGTGCTGACGGTGGAGCCGATCCGGGACTGACTGGCCCCGACCGGCGTCCCCCGATAGGCTGGAGCCGTCATCAAGGGGGACGGCATGGCCAATCCGATCATTCGAGGCTTCAGCAAGCTGACGCAGTTCTCGGGCCGCGATACACGCGGCGAGTTCTGGCCCTACGTCGGCATGGTGGTCGCGCTGGTGTTCCTCGTCCAGGCCATGGGCATGAGCTGGGTGATGGCCGATCTGATCGGGAAGGCGCAGGCCTATACCGACGCGCAACCGGTCCTGTTGATCGACCCAGACCTGCCGCCCGACACCCCCGTACGGATCGAGGCGGAGCCGCCTCCGCTTCCGCCGCCGCCGACGCCGGACTTCCGCATCCTGGGCGGAGTCATGGGAGTGACGGTCGTCCTCGCGATCAGCCTGTTGGCGGCGGCGGTGTCGCGGCGCCTGCATGATCGCAACATGACGGCGCTTTGGGGCCTGATGCCCGTGCCCTTCCTCGGCATCGCCGCGATCGGTTTTCCGATCATGATGACGGACATGATGGCCAGCGAGACGCCGAACCTCGGCCTGTTCGGCCTGCTGGTCCTCAACAACGCGCTCTACATGGTCGCGCTGGTGACGCTGATCATCATCCTGGCCCAGCGGGGCGCGCCCGGACCGAACCGCCATGGCGAGACCACACTGGCGCCGGAGCCGCAGCCGGTCAGCGACTGGGGACGGCCGGACTGAGGCCTTAGCCCGCCGCCCGCACCGCCGCCGACACGTCCGCAACCACCGACTTCACCAGCGCCTCGTCGTCGCCCTCGGCCATGACGCGGATCAGCTTTTCGGTGCCCGAGGGGCGGACGAGCAGGCGGCCGACCCCCGCGAGGCGGGCCTCGGCGTCGGCGATGGCGGCCTTGACCGCGGCGTCCTGCAGCGGCTTGCCGGCGGTGAAGCGGACGTTCTCCAGAAGCTGGGGCACCTTGTCGAACTGGCGGGCCAGCTCGCTCATCGGACGGCCGCTCTCGACCAGCACGGCCAGGACCTGAAGCGCCGACATCAGGCCGTCGCCCGTGGTGGCGTAGTCGTGCAGGATGATATGGCCCGACTGCTCGCCGCCGACGTTGAAGCCGCCTTCCTTCATGCGCTCCATGACATAGCGGTCGCCGACCTTGGTGCGCTCCAGCGTCAGGCCCTCGGCCGCCAACGCCCGCTCCAGACCCAGGTTGGACATGACCGTGGCGACCAGGCCGCCGCCGGTCAGCCGGCCCCGGCGCGCCCAGTCCAGGGCCACCATGGCCATGATCTGGTCGCCGTCGATGACCTCGCCCTTCTCGTCGCAGATGATGACCCGGTCGGCGTCGCCGTCCAGGGCGATGCCGATGTCGGCCCGGCAGGCGCGGACCGCCTCGGACAGGGTCCCGGGGTGGGTCGAGCCGCAGTTCTCGTTGATGTTCAGGCCGTTCGGCTCGACCCCCACGGGGAAGACCTCGGCGCCCAGTTCATAGAGGGTGGTCGGGGCGACCTTGTAGCCGGCGCCGTTGGCGCAATCGACGGCGATGCGCAGGCCCTGCAGGCTCAGGCCCTTGGGGAAGCTGGCCTTGGCGATCTCGACATAGCGGGCCTGTGCGTCGTCGATGCGCTTGACCCGGCCCAGGCCGTCGGCGGGGGCCAGGCCGGCGCCCAGATCCTCGTCCATCATCGATTCGATCTTCAGCTCGACCGCGTCCGACAGCTTGTAGCCGTCGGGACCGAACAGCTTGATGCCGTTGTCGAGGAAGGCGTTGTGCGAGGCCGAGATCATCACCCCGATGTCGGCGCGCATGGAGCGGGTCATCATGGCCACGCCCGGCGTCGGCAGGGGACCGAAGGTGCGCACGTCCATCCCGGCGGACGAGAAGCCCGCCACCAGCGCCGGCTCGATCATGTAGCCCGACAGGCGGGTGTCCTTGCCGATGACCACCAGATGGCGGCGGTCGTCCGACGACATGAACATCCGGCCCGCGGCCAGACCCACGCGCAGCGCCACTTCCGGCGTCATCGGATGGGTGTTGGCGCGCCCGCGAATGCCGTCGGTGCCGAAATAGCGTCGCTCAGCCAAATCCAGTCTTCCTTGCTCGACGGTTCGCCGTAACCTTGCGAAACCGCTTTTCAGGTGCAAATCCAGGTCATCGTCGCCTACACCGGCGCTGACAGTCAGGGTCGGCTTAGACCCTCCCGCGCCGCGGCGCCAAGCGCGGATACCATTATTTCTCCGAGGGTTCTCTCATGTGCGGCATCATTGGCGTGACGGGCGTCGGCCCGGCCGTTCCCCGTCTGATCGACAGCCTGAAGCGGCTGGAATACCGCGGATATGACTCCGCGGGCGTGGCCGCGCTGGTCGACGGCAAGATCGAACGGCGCCGGGCCAAGGGCAAGATTCGCGAGCTGGAGGCCGTGCTGGCCGCCGAACCGCTGAACGCGACCATCGGCATCGGCCACACCCGCTGGGCCACGCACGGCGCGCCCACCACGGCCAACGCCCACCCGCACAAGGCGGGCCGGGTCACGCTGGTGCACAACGGCATCATCGAGAATTTCGCCGAGCTGAAAGCCGAGCTGGTCGCCGAGGGCCACGCCTTCGAGAGCCAGACCGACACCGAGGTGGTGGCCCACCTGCTGGACAGCGAGCTGGCCAAGTCCAATGACCCGCTGGTGGCGTTCAAGTCGGTGCTGGACCGGCTGACCGGCGCCTATGCGCTGGCCGTGCTGATCGAGGGCGAGGACGGCCTGATCCTGGGCGCCCGCCGGGGCAGCCCGCTGGTCGTCGGCTGGGGCGACGGCGAGATGTACCTGGGCTCCGACGCCCTGGCGGTCGGCCCCTTCACCACCCGCATCAGCTATCTGGAAGAAGGCGATTTCGTCGCCCTGGATCGCGACGGCGCGCGCATGTTCGACGCCTCGGGCGCGGCCGTGGACCGGCCGATCGTGCAGGTCTCCGCCTCCTCGGCCCTGGTCGAGAAGGGCGAGTACCGGCACTTCATGGAAAAGGAGATCCATGAGCAGCCGGACAGCGTCCAGCACACCCTGAGCCACTACCTCGACTTCGTGAACGGCCGGGCCAAGGCCAATGAGGTCGACTTCGCCCAGGTCGACCGGGTCCAGATCGTCGCCTGCGGCACCGCCTTCTATGCCGGGCAGATCGGCCGCTACGCCTTTGAGAAGCTGGCGGGCCTGCCCTGCGACGTCGAGATCGCGTCGGAGTTCCGCTATCGCCATCCGGCCCTGACGCCGGGGACGCTGGCCGTCGCCGTCAGCCAGTCGGGCGAGACCGCAGACACCCTGGCAAGCCTGTCCTGGTGCAAGGCCGCCGGGCTCAAGACGGCCGCCCTGGTCAACGTCCATTCCTCGTCCATGGCCCGTGAAGCCGAGACCCTGTGGCCGACCCACGCCGGGCCGGAAATCGGCGTCGCCTCGACCAAGGCCTTCACCGCCCAGGTCGCCGCCCTGCTGGCGCTGGCCGTGTCGGCGGGCGTGCAGCGCGGCCGCATCGACGCGGCCAAGGAGGCCGAACTGGTCAAGGCGCTGTTCGAGGCGCCGCGCCTGATCGCCGAAGCCATGCGGATGGAAGACGACCTGAAGGCCGTCGCCCACGACATCTCCAAGGCGACGGACGTGCTGTTCCTGGGCCGGGGCGCCATGTTCCCGCTGGCCATGGAGGGCGCGCTGAAGCTGAAGGAGATCAGCTACATCCACGCCGAGGGCTATGCCGCCGGCGAGCTGAAGCACGGGCCGATCGCCCTGGTCGACGAACTGACGCCGATCGTGGCCCTGGCCCCGCTGGACGAGGTGTTCGAAAAGACCGCCTCCAACCTGCAGGAAGTCGCCGCGCGCGGCGGGCCGGTGATCATGATCGCGCCGAAGTCGGCGCCCGATCCGCACGGCGCGGGCATCCGCCGCGTCGATGCGCCGGAATGCCATTCGCTGATCGCGCCGCTGATCTACGCCATCCCGGTGCAGCTGCTGGCCTATTACACCGCCGTGCAGAAGGGCACCGACGTGGATCAGCCGCGCAATCTGGCCAAGTCGGTCACCGTCGAGTGATCGCTTCCTGACGCAAATACGTTAGGCTGCCCGACCCTTCTGATCAGGACATTTCATGCCCGCCCATTCCCGCCGTCTCCGCAAGGCCGTTCTGCCCGTCGCCGGCCTCGGCACCCGGGTGCTGCCCGGCACCAAGACCACGCCCAAGGAACTGCTGAACGTCGTCGACCGGCCGATCCTGAGCTACATCGTCGAGGAGGCCCGCGAGGCCGGGATCGAGCACATCGTCTTCGTCACCGGCCGCTCCAAGGGCGCCATCGAGGACTATTTCGACCACCAGATCGAGCTAGAGGCCCAGCTGCTGGCCAAGGGCAAGACCGACATCCTGGAGATGATGAACGCCGAACTGGCCAGCGCCGGCGAGATGAGCTTCACCCGCCAGATGCAGCCCAAGGGCCTGGGTCACGCGGTCTGGTGCGCCCGCGACATCATCGGCGACGAGCCGTTCGCGGTGATCCTGCCGGACGTGATCGTGGACAGCCAGCCGGGCGCGCTGAAGCAGCTGGCCGAGGTCTACGCCGAGGTCGGCGGCAACGTCATCGGCGTCGAACAGGTGCCCGAGAGCGAAACCCACAAATACGGCATCGTCGATCCCATCGAGGGCCGCGAGGGCAACCGCATCCGCATGAAGGGGATGGTCGAGAAGCCCGCCAAGGGCACGGCGCCGTCGAACCTGTCGATCTCGGGCCGCTACATCCTGCAGCCGGAAATCTTCGACATCCTGGAAACCCAGGAGCGCGGCGCGGGCGGCGAGATCCAGCTGACCGACGGCATGGCGCGGCTGATGGCCGACCAGGCGTTCACGGCGGTCCAGTACGCGGGCGTGACCCACGACTGCGGCGACAAGATCGGCCTGCTGCGCGCCAATGTGGCGCTGGCGCTGAAGCGCGCCGATCTGGGCGAGGCGGCGCGCGCGGCGATCACCGCGCTCCTCTAGGACATCCGGCGCGTAAGCGCCGGGGGCGGCGATCAGCCCGGGTTGCTGGGCGCGCGTCCGGTCTGGCCGCGGATTTCACAGACGTTGTCGGTCTGCGGATTGCTTGTCAGCTGGCCCGTGGGGGCCAGGATGCCGCCGCGGGCGCGGCAGTCGTCGGCCAGCTTCTGCAGGTCGGTGTTGTACCGGTCCGGTCCGGTGGCGGTCGAACAGGCCGAGAGGGCCAGGCCCAGCACGACGGGCGTGAAGATCGTCAGGGTGCGCATGCGTTCCTCCTTTGGTCAGGACAATGTCGCGGCCTGCCCACGGTTGCGCTCGACCGCCTCGACCAGACGGTCGAGATCGGCGGGCGTGGACAGACGATGATCCCCGTCGGCCACAAGGTCCAGCGTGACGTCGCCGCCCTTCAGCCGTTCGGCGAGCTCGATCTGATGACGCCACGGCACGACATCGTCCTTGCGCCCCTGCAGAATATGGACCGGAGCAGCGACCGGGATGACGCTGTCCAGCAGCAGCCAGTCGCGGGCCTCCTCGAACATGCGGCGGGTCAGGACATATTCTCCCAGCCCCTCCTCGACGATCAGGGCCTCGCCGTCCCGAAGGATGGCCTGACGGACGTGATCCGGCAGGCCGGGCCACATCAGCCGCTCGGTAAAGTCCTGCGCCGGATTGACCAGAACCAGCGCCCTGACCCGCTCGGGCCGCGCCACGGCGGCCAGCAGGGCGACCCAGCCGCCCATGGACGAACCGACCGGGATAACGGGGCCTTCGAGGCTGTCGATCAAGGCGATGGCGTCCTCGCGCCAGCGGCCGATGGTGGCCCGGCGCCAGTCGCCGGAGGACTGGCCATGGGCGAAATGGTCGTAGCGGACGTAGGCCCAGCCGCGTTCGCGCGCCGCCGCCTCCAGCGCCAGCGCCTTGGTCCCCTCCATGTCGGACCGGAAGCCGCCGATCCAGATCACCGTCGGTCCGGCCCCGTGAACGCGATTGAGCGCCAGGGTCTCGCCGTCCGGGCGGTTCAGGCGTTCCAGATCATCCATGGCCGTTCCTCTCGCGAAATCGTTCGGGGACTGATAGCGAACGACCATCATCGAAGCGAAGGCCGAAACGCGTGTCTGAACCCAAGGTCCTGTTCGTCACCTCCAACCGGATCGGCGACTGCGTCATCTCCTCGGGCGTGATCCGCGAGATCGGCCGCCAGATCCCGGGCGCGAGGATCACCGTCGCCTGCGGCCGTCCGCCGGCCCCCTTCTTCCGCAATGCGCCCGGCGTCGAGCGGACCATCATCCTGGACAAGAAGAAGCTGTCCGGACACTGGATCGACCTGTGGAAGCAGGTGGTCGGGACCCGCTGGGATCTGGTCATCGACATCCGCGGCTCGGGCCTGGCCTACATCATCCCGACGAAACGGCGGGTGATCTACAACCGCTCGTGGGAGACCGGCCTGCGCAAGGTCGAGATGGTGTCGCGCCTGATGGGCTCGGAGACGCCGCTGGACCCGGAAATCTGGCTGGACGACCAGGCCCGCGCCGAGGCCGCCGCCGTCATCGATCCGCAACTGGCGGGCGGCGCCGGGCCGGGCCCGATCCTCGCCCTGGCCCCCATCGCCCACCAGCCGGGCAAGAGCTGGCCCGCCGACCGCTGGGGCGCCCTGGTCGAGAAGCTGAAGGCCGATCCCCGCTTCGACGGCTGGCGCTTCATGCCCGTGGGCGGCCCGGGCGACCGACCGCCCGCGACCCCCGCGCTGGAAGCCGCCGGAGACCGCGGCATCGACTTCGTGGGCAAGGGCGACATCCTGGCCTCGGCCGCGGCCATCGACCGGGCGGCGCTGTTCGTGGGCAACGATTCCGGCCTGATGCACGTCTCGGCGGCGCTGGGCGGACCGACGCTGGGCCTGTTCGGGCCGACCGAGTGGTGGCTGTACGGCCCGTGGGGCCCCAAAACCCGCACCGCGGCCTCCAACGAGACGCGCGGCCAGTTCGCGCCCATCGAGGACCTGACGGTCGATCACGTCTATGATGCGGTGCTGGCGCTACACGCGGACTTCATCGCGTCCTGAGCGCCCGTCACGCCTTGAAAATACGGGGTTTGAGGCTCAT
Organism: Brevundimonas sp. EU05-FHT14B11; assembly: GCF_058790835.1. Taxonomy (NCBI): domain Bacteria; kingdom Pseudomonadati; phylum Pseudomonadota; class Alphaproteobacteria; order Caulobacterales; family Caulobacteraceae; genus Brevundimonas; species Brevundimonas sp. EU05-FHT14B11. Next base: position 677,654 of record NZ_JBYTCY010000001.1, on the reverse strand, counting down.
ATAGGCCGCCGGAGGGGAACGCCGCGATTTATCGCGCGCTCCTTCTCGTCAGAATATCGACCCTCTTCGACCACATAAGGAAACGACGCCCATTCGCCGTCCGATGCAAACGCCGCCCGTCAAGGACGGGCCGCCCATGAACCACGATATCCGCGCACCTCGCGTCCTGCTGATCGACCAGCATGGCGAGAAGCAGGGGGTCATGCCGACCTCGGCCGCGCTGGAGGCCGCCGAGGAGGCGGGCCTGGATCTGGTTCAGATCGTCGCCACGTCGGATCCGCCCGTTTGCAAGATCCTCGACTACGGCAAGCACCGTTTCCAGGAGCAGAAGAAGAAGGCCGAGGCCCGCAAGCGCCAGAAGGTCGTCGAGCTCAAGGAAATCAAGCTCCGCCCGAACATCGACACCCACGACTACGAAGTGAAGGCGAAAGCCATGCATCGCTTCTTCGACGAGGGCGACAAGGTGAAGGTCACCCTGCGCTTCCGCGGTCGTGAAATGGCCCACCCGGAACTCGGCATGAAGCTGCTGAACAAGGTGCAGGCCGACTTCGACGAGATCGCCAAGGTCGAATACGCCCCGCGTATGGAAGGCCGCCAGATGATCATGATCCTGGCCCCGCGCTGATCGGATCCGCCGCTGAAACAGAAACGCCCCGGCCCATCGGCCGGGGCGTTTTCGTATGCGCCGCAACAGGCTAAGCCTGTCCGCATGACACAGACCGACGCTTCGCCTCCCGCGCCCAAGGTTCAGGCTCCGGCGTTGGCCGTGCTGTTTTCCGTCGTCTTCATCAATCTGGTCGGCTTCGGCCTCGTGGTGCCCCTGCTGCCGTTCTTCGCCCAGAGCCTGAAGGCGGAGGCCTGGCAGATCACGCTGATGTTCTCGGCCTATTCGCTGGGCCAGTTCTTCGCCGAACCGTTCTGGGGGCGGCTGTCGGACCGGATCGGACGCAAGCCGGTCCTGCTGATCACCCTGATCGCGAACGCCGTGGGCTATCTGGCGCTGGCCTTCGTGCCCAACATCTGGCTGGCCATCGCGGTGCGGTTGTTCACCGGCCTGGGGGCGGGCAACATCTCGACCGTCCAGGGCTATGTCGCCGACATCACCCCGCCGGAACAGAGGGCCGGGCGCATGGGCCTGATCGGCGCCGCCTTCGGACTGGGCTTCATCGTCGGTCCGGGTCTGGGCGGGCTGCTGACCCAGCCGCAACTGGGGCATATCGGCTATCAGCTGCCGATCTTCACCGCCGCGGCCCTGGCCGCCGTGGCGGCGGTCGGCGTGGTCGTCTTCCTGAAGGAAAGCCGCGCCAAGGCCGATCCGGCCGCTCCGCGTCCGCGCTTCCTGGCCGGACTGCATGACGCCCGGGCCAATCCGGTCGTGTCGCGGGTGCTGCTGGTGACCCTGGTCTACATGGCCGGCTTCTCGGCGATGGAGAGCGTGTTCGGGCTGTGGGCCGAGGATCGCTATGCGTGGAACGCGCTGGAGGTCGGGCTGAGCTTCATGATCGTCGGCATCGTCTCGACCCTGAACCAGGGCTTCTTCGCCGGGCGGCTGGCCAAGCGGTTCGGCGAGGCGCCGGTGCTGGCGTTCGGGATGCTGCTGTTCGGCGCCTCGCTGGTCGCCCAGGTGGCCGCGCCCGTCGCCTGGTTCCCCGCCGTGTCCCTGGACATCGGCGCCTGGACGCTGCCCGTCGCGCAGGGCTGGATCATTCCGATCGTAATGGCGGTCGGCGCCTGCGGCATGTCGCTGGCCATGCCCAACATCTCGGCCCTGATCAGCCGCTCGACGCCGCCGGACCGGCAGGGCGCCATGCTGGGGCTGAACATGGCCTCGGGCTCGATCGCGCGCATCTTCGGCCCGATGGCCGCCGGCGCCCTGTTCTCGGCCCTGGGCCACGACTGGCCCTTCCTGGTCGGGGCGGCGCTGACGGTTCCGGCGGCGTTGATGGCGATCAACGCCGGCCGCGCCTTCCGCAAGCATCAGGCGGAGGCTGCGGCGACCTGAAATCCCGCTCAACACTGGACTCTGGCCGCCGCTTCGACTAGAAGCCGCGCCTTCGCGTACCGAACCGCCGGGCGAACAGGCATGCCTGGGCGGTTCTTAATCAGGGAAACCTCCCCTCGGGCCCAAGTGGCTCGAAGAGCGGTAACCCACTCAAAAAGTGAGATGAAAATGCCGAAACTGAAGACGAAGTCGGGCGCCAAGAAGCGCTTCAAATTCACGGCCACTGGCAAGGTTAAGGCCGGCGTTGCTGGCAAGCGTCACCGCTTGATCAGCCACAACAGCAAATACATCCGCCAGAACCGCGGCACCTCGGTCATGGCCGACGCCGACGCCAAGAAGATCAAATCCTACATGCCGTACGCCTGATCGGCGCGCGCTGTTTCGATTGATCTCCACCTGAATTTGAAAGGATAGCGACATGGCTCGCGTCACTCGGGGCGTAACGTCCCACGCCAAACACAAGAAGGTTCTGAAGCAGGCCAAGGGCTTCTACGGCCGCCGCAAGAACACCATCCGCACCGCCAAGGCCGCCGTCGATCGCGCCGGCCAGTACGCCTACCGCGACCGCCGCACCAAGAAGCGCAACTTCCGCGCCCTGTGGATCCAGCGCATCAACGCCGCGGCCCGGATCGAAGGCTTCACCTACTCGCAGTTCATCCACGGCCTCGGCGAAGCCGGCATCGAACTGGACCGCAAGGTCCTGGCCGCGATGGCCGCCGACGAAGCCGCCTTCAAGGCGATCGCCGACAAGGTCCGTGACGCTCTGAAGGCCGCCTAAGCCTTCACGCCGAACGTCTGAAACACGCCCGCTCCGGTTCGCCGGGGCGGGCGTTTTCGTATGCTCCGCGCAACCGACGGGCGTGGCCGGTCGTTCAGGGAAGCGTCGCCATAAACCGGCGTCCAACCTGATCCAGGAGCCGACCCATGTCCGTCGCCAAGGTCACCGAAATCACCGCCTCGTCCACCGTCAGCTTCGAGGACGCGCTGAAACAGGGCATCGCCCGCGCCGACAAGACCCTGAAGAACGTCGAGGGCGCCTGGATCCAGGAGCAGAAGGTCATCGTGAAGGGCGGCCAGATCACCGAGTACCGGGTGAACATGAAGGTCACCTTCGTCCTCAACGACTGAGGACGACCCGGTCAGACGGCGCCGGGCGTTGCCGTATCGGACGCTGCGCGGCTAGGCTGCGGCCATGATCTCGCGCCCGCTTCTCGTCGCCGCCCTCGTGTTCGGCCTCGCCGGCCCCGCCGCCGCCCAGCAGCGCGCCGTGGCCGTGACCTTCGACGACCTGCCCTATCAGGCGCCGGAAGCCGCCCTGTGCGATCCGGACGCGGCGCGCGCCCTGACCCGGGACCTGATCGCGGTCGTGGCGCCGCTGGACACGCACGGCACGATCTTCGTCAATGAAGGCAAGGTCTGCGACGCCCAGCGCGCGGTCCTGCTGCCCGAACTGCTGACCCTGTGGCTGGACGCCGGGTTCGAGGTCGGCAACCACACCTTCAGCCACATCAACATTCATCAGAACACGGCTGAGGCCTATCTCGCCGACGCGGACCGAGGCGCGGAGATCACCCGGCCGCTGCTGGAGGCGCGCGGCCAGAAACTGCGCTGGTTCCGCCACCCCTATCTGTTCACCGGGGAGACGCCGGAGAAGCACGCCGCCATCGCCGCGGGGCTGGCCGAGCGCCGCTACGAAGTCGCGCCGGTGACCATCGACAACGTCGACTGGATGTTCGCCGACGTCTACCGCAAGGCCGAGCGGCTGGATGATCCGGCCCTGAAGGCGCGGGTGGGCGAGGCCTACGTCGCCTACATGACCACCGTGCTGGACTTCTTCGAGCCGTACAGCGCGGAGATCACCGGCGGCCGGGAGCCTGCGCAGGTCCTGCTGCTGCACGCCAACAGCCTGAACCGGGACTATTATCCGCGGATCCACGCCCTCTACCTGGCGCGGGGCTATCGCTTCGTGCCGCTGGGCGAGGCGCTGGCCGATCCGATCTACAGCCACGCCGACAGCTATGTCCGGTCCAACGGCATATCGTGGCTGCATCGCTGGACGCGGACGGACGGCCGGGCGATCCGCTGGGAGCCCGAGCCGCCGGAATGGATCGTGGCGGCCAATCGGGGCACGGCCGAGGATCTGGCGGCGGCCCAGTCCGCCGCGCGCACCGCGCCTTGAGCCGGACAGGTGACGCGCGGCCCGTCAGCCGCTAGATGCTGCCGGACATGACCGATCTCGCCCAACTCGAACTCGACCTGATCAACGCCATCGGCTCGGCGGAAACCGCCGCCGCCGTGGAGGACCTGCGCGTCGCGGCGCTGGGCAAGTCCGGCTCGATCTCCGGCCTGCTCAAGGGCATGGGAGCCATGAGCCCCGACGAGCGCCGCGAGCAGGGTCCGATTATCAACGGCCTGCGCGACCGGGTGCAATCCGCCCTGGCCGCCCGCAAGGCCGAGCTGGAAGGCGCCGAGCTGGACGCCCGGCTGAAGGCCGAACACGTCGACCTGACCCTCCCGCCGCGCCCGCGCCGCCAGGGCAGCGTGCACCCGACCATGCAGGTGATGGACGAGATGATCGCCATCTTCGCCGACATGGGCTTCGCCGTCGCCGAAGGCCCGGACGTCGAGGACGACTTCCACAACTTCACGGCCCTGAACTTCCCGCCCAAGCATCCGGCGCGGGAGATGCACGACACCTTCTTCCTGAAGCCCGACCCGGAAACGGGCGAGCGCAAGGTGCTGCGCACCCACACCAGCCCGGTGCAGGTGCGCACCATGATGACGCAGAAGCCGCCGATCCGGATCATCGCGCCGGGCCGGACCTTCCGGAAGGACAGCGACGCCACCCACACGCCGATGTTCCACCAGGTCGAGGGCCTGGTGATCGACAAGGCCATCCACATGGGTCACCTGAAGTGGACGCTGGAGACCTTCGTCGCCCGCTTCTTCGAACTGGACGGCGTCGATGCGCGCTTCCGCCCGCACCACTTCCCGTTCACCGAGCCGTCGGCCGAGATGGACATCCGCTGCGATCGCTCGGGCGGCGAGCTGAAGCTGAACACCGGCGACAGCTGGATGGAGATTCTGGGCTGCGGGATGGTGCATCCGAACGTGCTGCGCAACTGCGGCATCGATCCGGACGAGTATCAGGGCTTCGCCTTCGGCATGGGCGTGGATCGCCTGGCCATGCTGAAGTACGGCATCTCCGACCTGCGCCCCATGTTCGAGGCCGATACGCGCTGGCTGGCGCACTACGGCTTCTCCGCCTTCGCCGCCCCGAACCCGGCAAGCGGCCTCAGCTGATTCAGAGTGTAGAGACGATCATGACCGACACCCCCTCACCGATGCCGCTCGACGCCATGGCCAACCAGGATCTGGTCAGCCGCGACGCCTTCGAGAAGGAAGCCGTCTGGCTGCCCGCCATGGCGGTTCAGCACTGGAACGCCGGCAAGATGAGCATCGAAGGCAAGACCTTCACCGACTGCCTGATCGAAGGCCCGGCCGTGGTCGCCGTGATGAACAACACGACCTTCGATTCCTGCGCCATGGGCACCACCACCGACACGCGGAACCTGCTGTACCGGCCGATGGGCCAGAAGCTGGCCGGCGTGGTCGGCATGTCGAACTGCACCTTCGTGCGCTGCCGCTTCGCCCAGGTCGGCTTCACCGGCTCGGACGGCCTGCTCGAGCAGCTGCAGGCCGGCGTGACGACCCTGACGAGCCAGCTCCCCGGGACCGCTTCGTGAAATTCACTCTCTCCTGGCTGAAGGACCATCTGGACACGGAGGCGGACGTCGCCGCCGTGGCCGAAGCCATGACCATGGCCGGCCTTGAGGTCGAGGACGTCCACGACCCCATCGCCGCGCTGGCCCCCTTCACGGTGGCGAAGATCGTCTCGGCCGAACGCCATCCCAACGCCGACCGCCTGCAGGTCTGTCAGGTGGAGACCGTCGACGGGATGAAGGAGATCGTCTGCGGCGCGCCCAATGCGCGCGCGGGCCTGACCACCATCTATGCGCCGATCGGCGCCTATGTGCCCGGCCTGGGCGTGACCCTGGTCGAGAAGCCGGTGCGCGGCGTGGTCTCGAACGGCATGCTGTGCTCGGCCTCGGAGCTTGAGCTGGCCGATGAGAGCGACGGCATCCTGGAGCTGGACGACGCCCTGAAGGTGGGCGAGCCCGCCGCCGGCGTGTTCGGCGCCGAACCGGTCATCGATTTCGAAGTGACGCCGAACCGCCCCGACTGGCTGGGCGTCGCCGGCATCGCCCGCGACCTGGCCGCCGCCGGCCTGGGCACGCTGAAGACCCCCGCCGTCGCGCCGATCGCCGGGACCTTCGCCTCGCCGATCACGGTGCGCCTCGACGCGCCCGAGATGTGCCCGGTCTTCGCCGGCCGCACGATCCGCGGCGTCAAGAACGGCCCGTCGCCCGAGTGGCTGAAGCGCCGCCTGGAGGCCATCGGCCTGCGCTCGATCAACCGGCTGGTCGATGTGACCAACCTGATCTCCTACGACCGCGCCCGCCCGCTGCACGTCTATGACATCGCCAAGCTGTCCGGGACCGAGATCATCGTCCGCCAGGGACAGGTGGCCAAGGATACGGGCGAGCACGAGCATCTGATCGCGCTGGACGGCAAGACCTACGCCGTCGATCCGTCGATGTGCGTCATCTCCGACGCCGCCGGCGAGCGCCCCATCGGCCTGGGCGGCGTCATGGGCGGCGAGAGCACGGGCTGCTCGGATGAGACCGTCGACGTCTTCGTCGAGGCCGCTTGGTTCGACCCCATCCTGATCGCCCAGACGGGCCGCGCCCTGTCGCTGACCTCGGACGCCCAGTACCGCTTCGCGCGCGGCGTCGACACGGCCTCGGCCGTGCCGGGCGTCGAACTGGCGACGAAGCTGATCCTCGACCTGTGCGGCGGCGAGCCGTCCGAGGTCGTGGTCGCCGGTCAGGCGCCGGCCGTTCCGACCGCCTTCGCCTTCGACCCCGCCCGTGTCGGTTCGCTGACCGGCCTGTCGCTGACGGAAGACCGCATCGCCGAGATCCTGATCGCCCTCGGCTTCGCCGTGGAGCGCGGCTCGCCCTGGGCGGTGACGCCGCCCTCGTGGCGCCGCGACGTGGACGGTCCCGCCGACCTGGTGGAAGAGGTCGCCCGCATCGAGGGCTTCGACCAGCTGCCGTCGACGCCCCTGCCCGACCAGGGCGCGCCCTCGAAGGGGGTTCTGAACCCGCGTCAGGCGCGGGTGCGCCTGGCTCGCCGGGCCCTGGCCGCCATGGGCTACGCCGAAGCGATCACCTGGTCCTTCACCAAGCAGTCGATCGCCGCCCTGTTCGGCGGCGGCGATGAAAAGCTGGTGGTCGAGAACCCGATCGCCGCCGATCTGGACTGCATGCGGCCCTCGGCGCTGCCGAACCTGATCCAGGCCGCCGCCCGCAACGCCGCGCGCGGCCACGCCGACGCCGCCCTGTTCGAGATCGGCCCGATCTATCTGGACGACCAGCCGAACGGCCAGCGCACCGTCATCGCGGGCCTGATCGCGCCGCGCTCGGCACGCCACTGGGGCGGTGGGGCGGAAGACGCCCTGTTCGCCCTGAAGGGGGACCTGATCGCCCTGCTGGACCAACTGGGCGCGCCGACGGCGTCGCTGCAGCTGGTTCAGGGCCAGAACCGCGACTGGTGGCACCCGGGCCGTTCGGCGCGGCTGCAGCTGGGTCCGAAGAATGTGATGGTCGAGTTCGGCGCCCTGCACCCCCGGGTGCTGAAGGCGCTGGACGCCGACGCCCCGATGCTGGCCTTCGAGATCGTGCTGGACGCGGTCCCCGAGCCGCGCGGCGCCAAGTCCAAGACGCGGGGTCCGGCCAGCCTGGCCAATCTGATGCCCCTGACCCGCGACTTCGCCTTCGTGGTCGAGGACGGCAAGGCGGTCGGCGATCTGGTCCGCGCCGTGGCCGGCGCCGACAAGGCCCTGATCGACGAGGTCCGGGTCTTCGACATCTATCGCGGCAAAGGCGTGGACGACGGGTTCAAGTCGGTGGCGCTGGAAGTCGTCATCCAGCCGGTCGAGGCCACCCTGACCGACGCCGAGATCGAGGCCCTGTCGGCCAAGGTCGTGGCGGCGGCCGGCAAGCTGGGCGCCGTGCTTCGGGGCTGACCCCCGGCACGGCGTTTCGCCTCTTCCGCTCCCCCGGCCTTCTGGCTTAGGATCGGCGCGCGGGCTGGCACGGGCGCCCGCTCAGGCGTCTCGCCCAAGCTCCGTTCTTTTCGCCGCGCCTCGACGCGCGGCCAGGAGCGAAGACCTTGGACGCCACCTACGAACCCACGCCGCCCCGCCTCGGCTATGGCCGCCTCTTCCTGCGCTTTCTGCACTTCGGCCTGAACGCCTTCGGCGGGCCGGTCGCCCAGATCGCCATGATCCGCAAGGCGCTGGTCGAAGACGAACACTGGATCAGCAGCGCCCGCTTCAATCGCCTTCTGGCGGTGATGCAGGTCCTGCCCGGCCCCGAGGCCCACGAACTGTGCGTCCATCTGGGCATCGGCGCGCGCGGCCGCTTCGGCGGATTGCTGGCCGGCCTCGGCTTCATGCTGCCCGGCCTGCTGCTGATGCTCGGGGTCGCCTGGGCCTACGACCGCTTCCTGACCGAAACCGACGCCTTCGACGCCGCCCTTCTCGGCGTGCAGATCGTGGTCCTGGCCCTGATCGCGCGGGCCGTGCGCCACATCGGCGGACACGCCCTGGAGAACCGGCTGCTCTTCGGCCTGGCCGCGGGAGCCTTCGTCGCCACCCTGGCGGGCGTCAGCTTCTGGGTCATCCTGGCGACGGCCGGCGCCGTCTACGGACTCATGGCGTCCGGACGGCGAACCGCGCCGTGGCTCGCCCTGGCGGCGGGCCTGGCGGCCGCGCTGACGCTTCGCCTGACCGGCCTCGACCAGGCCCCGACCTTCGCGCCCATGACCGAGGCCGTGACCGAACCGGGCGCCGTCGCTCTGTTCTGGTCAGGGCTGAAGGCGGGGCTGCTGACCTTCGGCGGCGCCTATACGGCCATTCCCTTCGTGCGGGCGGACACCGTCGGGCGCGGATGGGTCGAGGACGGCCGATTCCTGGACGGCGTGGCCTTCGCCGGCGTGCTGCCGGCGCCGCTGGTCATCTTCTGCACCTTCGTCGGCTACCTGGCCGGCGGCTGGATGGGGGCGGCGGCGATCACGGTCGGCGTCTTCCTGCCGGCCTTCGCCTTCTCCATGGTCCTGTACGAGCGGCTGGAGGCCGTCGTGGCGGATCCGCGCCTGCATCGGACCCTGACCGGGATCGCCGCCGGCGTGGTCGGCCTCATCGCCGCGACGCTCCTGCAACTGGCCTGGACGACGGCCGGGCGGGTCCCGTCGATCTGGCCCGCCCTGGCCATCCTGGCGCTCGCCCTGATCGTGATCTGGCGCTGGAGAAACCGCCTGGCCGCGCCGCTGGTCATCGCGGGCGGCGCGCTCCTGGGTCACGCGCTTCTCGGTTGAGGCGGCGGGCCCGAACGGAGCGCAATCTCCTGTTAACCTTGCCGCCGCAAGGCTGACGCAAAGCCCGGCGACGGTGGCATGAGCGCCCGCGCGAGTCGGGCGGCCCTCCTCGTCTTCGGAGCCAGAACCATGCACCGCCGCCACCTGATCCAGTCCGGCCTCGCCCTCGGCGCGACCTCCGCCCTCGGCGCCTGCGCCAGCAACGGGCCGACCGATCCCAACTATCCGATCCGTTCGGACCAGACGGCGCCGGCCTACACCTCCGACGAACTGATCGCGGCCGGCTCGCGCGAACTGGGCATCGCGGCCGAGGCCCTCGGCGGCGCCATCGAGCGCATCTTCGCCGACCAGGGCGACCGCCCCACCGCCTATATCGCGGGCGAGGAAGCCTCCGGCGCGGCCGGGGTCGGCCTGCGCTACGGCCGGGGCGCCCTGCACATGAAGGACCTGTCGGCCTCGCAGGAGGTGTTCTGGCAGGGCATCTCGATCGGCTGGGACGTCGGCGGCAACGGCAGCCGGGTCTTCACCCTGGTCTACGGCCTGTACCACCCGGACATGATCTACCGCCGCTACCCCGGCGTGGAAGGCTCGGCCTATCTGGTCGGGGGCGTGGGCGTGAACTACCAGCGCGCCGACGGCATCGTCCTGGCCCCGATCCGCACCGGCGTCGGCCTGCGCCTGGGCGCCAACGTCGGCACCATGGCCTACAGCCGCCAGCGCAACATCCTGCCGTTCTAGGAAGGGCGCTCGCGACGCGGTCGCTCCCTGCTTGAGCGCGACCGCGTCTTTGCTCAGCCCTCGCGGATCAGCGCCTCCAGCCCCTCGCGCCAGCTCGGATAGCGCGGCCGCCAGCCCAGTTCGGCCTTGGCCCTGGCGTTCGAGAGGCGTTTGGAGTCCAGGTAGAAGCGCCGCATGGCGTCCGACACCGAGGGATCGTCCAGATCGACCTCAGGCGGCAGGGGCAGGCCCAGCCGGGCCGCCGCGCCCGCGATGACAACGTCGGCCGGCGAAGGCTCGTCGTCGCACAGGGTGTAGGCGGCGCCCGGGTGCGGCCGGGCGATGGAGGCGAACAGTCCGGCCACCGCGTCCTCGACATGGACGCGGTTGAACACCTGCCCGGGCTTTCGGACGATCCGGGCGGTGCCGTCGCGCAGCTTGTCCAGCGGCGAGCGGCCCGGACCATAGAGGGCGGGCAGGCGGAACAGCTGGATGGTCAGGCCCATGCCGCGCCCGGCGTCCAGCCAGTCACGCTCGGCCCGCACGCGCCGCGCGCCTTCGAGGCTGGCCGCGTTCAGTTCGTCGTCTTCGAAGGCCCAGCCGCCCGCCCGGTCGCCGAACACGGCGGTGGACGAGACATAGCCGATCCAGTCGGGCCAGGCGCCCGAGGCGGTGATGGCCGGGATCAGGGCCTTCAGCCCGGGGCAGCCGTGGGCGTCCGGGGGAGCGGTGACGAGGAGGGCCGAAGCCTTCGCCACGGCGACGGACAGGGCCGCCTCATCCGTCGGATCGACGGCGGCGACGCCTTCGGCTTCAAGCGCGGCGCGGGTATCGGCGTCGCGCGAGGTGGCGACCGCCGTCCCGCCCCCGCGAATGGCCTCAAGCGCCGCGGCGCGACCCAGCCAGCCGCCGCCGAAGACCAGCAGCGAAACGGACGAAGCGGCGTCGGGCATCAGACCTCAGGCGGAACGGGCATGGGTTTCAGCGCCGACGGTCGCAACCGTGGCGGTTTCACTCTTCAGCGCTTCGGCGCGCCGGGTGTTCCAGCTGGACACGCAGGGCACCTTGGTCAGATCGGCCCGGTCGGCGTAGCGGCGGGCGATGTCGGTGACCTCGTCCAGCAGCCCCTGCCGCAGGGTGATCGGCTTCAGGCCCAGGTCGCGGAACTGGTCGTTGGCCACGACCAGCTCGTTCTCGTCGGCTTCCTGACGCGGGTTGGGGACGTTGTGGACCTCGGCTCCGGTCATGCCGGCGATCATGGTGGCCAGATCGCGCACCCGGCGGCTCTCGGTCATCTGGTTGAGGATCTTGACCCGGTCCCCGGTCTTGGGCGGATTCTTCAGGGCCAGTTCGACGCAGCGCACCGTGTCCTGGATATGGATGAAGGCTCGCGTCTGGCCGCCGGTGCCGTGCACCGTCAGCGGATAGCCGACCGCCGCCTGCATCAGGAAGCGGTTCAGCACCGTGCCGTAGTCGCCGTCGTAGTCGAAACGGTTGATCAGCCGCTCGTCCTTGCGGGTCTCCTCGGTCTGGGTCCCCCAGACGATGCCCTGATGCAGGTCGGTGATCCGGACGCCGTCGTTCTTGGCGTAGAACTGGAACAGCAGGGCGTCCTGCGTCTTGGTCATGTGGTAGATCGAGCCGGGGTTCGGCGGGAACAGGATCTCCTGCTCGGCCGGGCCGAAGTCGGTGTCCACCGTGACCTTCAGATAGCCCTCGGGGATGCGCAGGCCGGCGGTCGTGTAGCCATAGACCCCCATGGTGCCCAGGTGGGCCAGGTGCACGTCCCGGCCGCTCTCGACGATGGCGGCCAGCAGGTGGTTGGTGGCGTTGAGGTTGTTGTCGACGGTGTACAGCTTGTGCCGGGCCGACTTCATCGAATAGGGCGCGGCCCGCTGTTCGGCGAAGTGGACGACGCTGTCGGGCTTCCACTCGCGAATCACGGCGACGAGCCGGTCGAACTCCTTGCCGACCGTCATGTTCTCGAATTCGATCTCCCTGCCCGAGACCTCCTTCCACGCGGCGATACGTTCGCCCATGGTCCGGATGGGGGTCAGGGACTGGACCTCCAGCTCGTTGTCGATGTTGCGGCGGCTGAGGTTGTCGATGACCAGCACGTCCCAGCCGCGGGCCGACAGATGCAGGGCCGTCGGCCAACCACAGAACCCGTCCCCGCCCAGAACCAGTACGCGCATTTCCACCCTCATTTTCTTCTTACCGTCCTGCCTAGCGGAAGCCGGACGGCGGTCAAAGCGTCGCCTTACCGCAGCTTCAACGGCGGGGCCGCGCCTTCCAGTCGGCTTTGCTCTGGCCCCAGGCGTCGACCGGCAGGTCAGCGAAGGGCGGCGGCATCCGGGTCGGTCCCAGGTTGCGCGAGCCGATCCGCTCGGCCAAGCGCTGCGACGGCGTGTTGTCCGGATCGATGCAGTGGATGACGTCCTCCCAGCCCAGCACGTCGAAGGCGTAGTCCAGCGTCGCCGTCGCCGCCTCGACGCCATAGCCCTTGCCTTGGGCGTCCGGATGCAGGCCCCAGCCGACCTCGTTGCCCGGCCAGCCGTGCGGCCGCCACGGCCCGATCCGGCCCAGCCACAGGCCGCTGTCGCGCTCGATGAGCGAGAACATCGACACGCCCGTCAGGCTCCACGCTCCGGCCATGCTCATGAAGCCGCGCCAGGCGGTCGAGGCCGGCTGGGGGCCGCCGAGGAATTTCGACGCCTCGGGATCGGCCATCATCTCGGCCCAGCGCGGAAAATCCTCCATGGCGAGGGGACGCAGGGTCAGGCGTTCGGTCTGAAGCACCGGTCCGGTCACAGCAGATACTCCCGTTCGAGTTGGTACTGACTGCCGTCAGGGGTCAGCACGCTGGAATAGAGGCCGAACCGGTCGATCCGGATCGGCGGCGAATGCAGCAGGTTGTGGCCGGTGATCCAGGCGCCGATCCGGTCTGGATTGGTCTGGGGCTTCAGATAGGCCAGCGTCAGGTGCGGCCGATATTCGCGGCGTTCCAGAGCGACGCCCGCCCGTTCGGCCGCCGACCGGCAGCGGCCCGCCAGCACGCCCAGGCGTTCGCTGGGTGCCACGCCCGCCCAGATCGTGTGGCTGCGGTGCGCGTCGCCGAAGGCGCCGACGCCCTTCAGCTCGATCTCGAAGGCCCCGCCGGTCGCCGCGCGCTCCAGCTCCACCGCCAGATCGTCGGCCCGACGTTCATCGACCTCGCCATAGAAGGCCAGGGTCACATGCAGCTGTTCGTCGGTGCGCCATTTGGCGCCGGGCAGGCCGCTTTGGCGACGCTTCAGCGTCTCGGCCACGTCCCAGGGGACGGACAGGGCGGTGAACAGCCGGATCATGCGACCGTTGGTAGCGGGTCCGAACTCTGATCCCAAGTCCGGTTTTCCTTGCGGAAGGGTCGGTCGCGACCGATATTTGCTGCAAAGGCCGGGATCGCCCGGCTCTGAGGAGGATCGAAACCGCGATGAGCGATTTCAGAAACGGATATTCCATCCCGCAGACCGCCGACATGTCGGTGGACGCGGGCCTGCGCAGCTTCATGCTGGGCGTCTACAACAAGGTCGCCATCGGCCTGCTGGTCTCGGCCGTGCTGGCCTACATCACCGGCTCGGTGCCGGCGGTGCGTGACCTGCTGTTCGCCACGGCGGTCTTCCCCGACGGCGTGACCCGGATCACCGGCTACACCCTGCTGGGCATGATCGTGGCCTTCTCGCCGCTGGTCATCCTGCTGGGCTCGAACTTCGTGATGAAGAACCCGACCTCGGGCGGCGCCAGCGCGCTGTACTGGCTGATCGTGGCCCTGATCGGCGCCTCGATGGGCACCGTGGTCCTGCTCTACACCGGCGCCTCGGTGGTGCAGACCTTCCTGATCACGGCCGCCGCCTTCGGCGCGCTGAGCCTGTTCGGCTACACGACCAAGAAGGACCTGACCGGCATCGGCAGCTTCCTGATCATGGGCGTCATCGGCCTGATCATCGCCTCGGTGGTGAACATTTTCCTGCAAAGCGGGATGATGCAGATGATCATCAGCATCGCCGGCGTCCTGATCTTCGCGGGCCTGACGGCCTACGACACCCAGCGCCTGAAGATGACCTACTATGCGCTGGGCGGGAACCAGAACGCGATGGGCGTGGCCACCAGCTTCGGCGCGCTCAGCCTGTACATCAACTTCATCAACATGTTCCAATTCCTGCTGGCCCTGTTCGGCGGTCGTCGCTGATCTCTTAAGGGCGCCAACGTTCGCCGCGCGGCGGCTCACTGCTTGAGCGCGATCGCCGCGGCGAACTGACAGACCGGCCTCATGCAGCGAACCACCGCGTGGTGAGCGATAGGCCAACAGGATGGCCTCAAGCAGCGACCCGCCGCGCGGGGAGCGTTAGGCCACAAAAGAATGAGGGCCCCGGCGGCGACGCCGGGGCCCTTTTCTATTCCACGACGGTGAACCTGCGGCTGTCGAAGACCCGCAGCACCTGCGGCAGTTCCCGGCCCCGGCGCAGGACCATCCCGCCCTCCCCGATCACCGCCCACTGCCCCTGCTTCAGCCGCAGCGCCGGGCGCTTCTCGATGCGATAGGCGGGGGCGTCGCCCGAGCGGCGGAAGACGGCGAACTCGGCCACCTCCCTGTGCCCGACCATGGCGTAGTCCCGCCATTCGCCGGCGGCGACCATACGACCGTAGACTCTCAGGATCTGGTCCAGCTCGCGCCGGTCGAAGAAGATCGGTCCAGCCTGCTGGGCGTCGGCGGCGTCGCTCATCCCCTTAATCTAGGCGGGCGGTCGCCGGGCGCCAGTCCCTGCTTGCGGCCGAACGGCGTGTCCGGAACGCCGCAATGCGAGGAAATCGCCCCGAACACGAAAACGCCTCCGTTCCGCCCATCGCCCGCCCCCTTGGGAGGCGACACCGGACCCATCGGCTCGTCGGAGTTCGGAGCGGTTCCGGATCCTGAACAGCCCCCCCAGCCCCCTGGAATTGTTCCATTCAAGGGCTTCGGCGGGCCGATGCTTCCTCCAAAGCGAGACGCCCGCTCCGCCACCTCCCCCCCTCCGGCCGAGCGGGCGTTTTGTTGTCCGGAGCAGGGTTCAGGCGTCGGCAGGCCTCAGGGCAGGGTGACCCGTTCCGTCTCGCCGCCACGCTGAACCGAGAGACGGCGCTCGCCGGTTCCGTCCAGCGCCCGCGCCAGACCCGACAGATCCGACACCGACCGTCCGTTGACCGACTGGATGATGTCGCCTGCCTGAAGGCCGGCGGCAGCGGCGGGCGAACCGCCCTCCACCGCGAAGACCTGCAGGCCGGTGGAGCCGTCGCGCACGCTGGCGCCGCGCGCCAGCACCACCTCGGCGCCGATGATGACCTGACGCTCGACCCGCGGCGTGACCGTCAGGGTGGCGCGGCCCTCGTGGCCGGCGCGCAGATAGACGACCTCGACCTGGGTCCCCGGTTCGGCGATGCCGATGGTGGCCTGGACGGTGCCGGCGTTGGAAACCGGGCGGTTCTGGATACGGGTGATGACGTCGCCGCGGCGCAGGCCCGCGCTCTCGGCCGACGAGCCCGGGGTCACGTCCTCGACCACGGCGCCGCGCACGATGCCCAGGCCGAAGTCCCGCGAACGGGCGGCGTTCAGCGAGCCGAGGATGGCGCCGGTCGTGCCGCGCTTGACCTCGCCCGTCGTGCGCAGCTGCTCCACGACATACATCATGATCCGGCTGGGCACGGCGAAGGCGATGCCGTCATTGCCGCCGCCGCCGCCCGACAGGATGGAGGTATTGATGCCGATCAGCCGTCCCCGGCTGTCCAGCAGCGGTCCGCCGGAGTTGCCCGAGTTCACGGCCGCGTCGGTTTGGATGTAGTCCTCGATCCGGTCGCCCATGCCCGAACGGCCCAGGCCCGAGATGACGCCCATGGTCAGGGTCTGGTCGAGCCCCAGCGGGTAGCCGACCGCGAAGGCAAGGTCGCCGGTGCGCAGGGTGTCGGAACTGGCCACCTCGATCTGCGACAGGCCCGGGGCGATGATCTTCAGCACCGCGATGTCGGTGGCCTTGTCCGCCCCGATCAGGACGGCGTCGAAGATCCGGCCGTCGGTCAGATCGACGGTGAATTTCCGTCCGCCCTCGACCACGTGATTGTTGGTGACGACGATGCCCTCGGCCGCGTCGAGCACGGCGCCCGAGCCGCTGGCCATCGGGCGGGGTTCGTTGTCGCCGGAGCTGGGACCTTCGGACTGGCCCAGGGTGGTCACCTGCACCACGGCGGGCAGGGCGCGTTCCAGGTCGGTGGCGAAGGTGAAGACGCCGCGCTCGGCGTCATAGGGCAGCGACTGCGGCTGGGCCGTCTGGGCCCAAGCGGGCGCGGCGATCAGCAGGGGTGCGGCGAGCGCGAGGGCCAGCACGGAGACTCCGCCGGTCCGAGAAATGATGCGCCGCATGCCGTATCCCTTGTTCTGGACCGTGACCCTAGCGCGAGAAATGCGCCGTGACGACAGCTCCCGGCGCGGCGTCATCAATCGTCATGGATGCGCCGTGCCGTTTCAGGATGGCCCGCACGAAGGCCAGTCCCATGCCGTGGCTCTCGCGGCCCTCGGCCGAGGCGGCGGCGACGCTGGCGGCGTCACCCGCGCCGCCGCCCCGGAAGCCCGGGCCCTGGTCGGCGACCGAGAAGCGGGGCCGCCCCTCACTCGCCGAGACGGCCAGGGTGACGACGCCGTCGTCCGGCGAATACTTGACCGCATTGTCCACCAGATTGGCCACGGCCCGCTGCAGCAGACTGCGCACGCCCAGCACCTCGACCGGCTCGACCTCGATCCGGATCGACACGCCGCGCAGCTCGGCCAGCGGTTCGTAGAGCTCGGCCGCCTGACGGGCCAGGGTGTCCAGGCGCACGGGCTCGAACGACCAGGCCTCGCCGTCGCGCAGCGCCATGGCCTCGTTCATCGCCCGTGTCAGTTCGTTCAGGTCGGCGCGCGCCTCATTGACCAGGCGGCGGGCCTCGGGCGTCTCCGCCGTCTCGGCCAACCGCTCCAGCCGGGCCGAGGCGCGCGCCAGGGGCGTGCGGAAATCATGCGCCAGCTGGTCGGCGGAATCGCGCAGCCAGGCCAATAGCTCCTCAAGCCGGTCCAGGGTGCTGTTCACATGGCCCGACAGCTCGGTCAGCTCGGGCGCGACCTCGGTCTCGGGCGCGCGTTCGGAGAAGTCGCCGACCGCCGCGCGGTCCAGCGCCTTGCTGACCCGGGCCACGGCGCTGGTCAGGCGGCGGCGAGCAAAGGTGGCGGCGCTCAGGCCGATGGCGAGCAGCAGTCCCCCCGCCCCGATCACCGCCGCCACCGCCCAGCCCCAGGCGTCGCCCGAGGCGTCCACGACGCGGCCCACGGCGATGTCCAGCGCCCCGACCGAACGCTTGACCACCACCACCTCGACGGCGCGCGCCGGGCACAGGACGCCGCGCCCCAGCCGCATCACATAGACGTCGGCGCCCAGCCGGGGCGACCGCTCGCCACGCAGGCTTTCAAGCTCCGACAGGCCCGCCGGCTTGCCGACCGGCGCACGGATGAAGCGCACCCCCGCGCCGCCCCGGCCGGTACGGCAGGTCTCCTCCAGCGTCCGCGCCTCGCGTTCGCGGGCCGGGCCGTTCTGGAAGGCGGTCAGCCAGTTGGACAGATAGACCGCGTCGGCCGGGCTCAGCGTATCCCCGGTCATGCCTTCCACGCCCAGCTTGGAGGCCATGGCGCCGTAGTCGTCGAGCGCGGCCAGGGCGGCCTTCTGGCGCTGGTCCATGCGCACCGCGGCGCTGGTCACCGCCAGCGACCCGGTCAGGGCCAGGGCGGACAGGACGGCGATTCCCGCCGCCAGCTGGGTGGTCGTGCGCCGCCCCAGCCAGGCCCTGATGCGGCGGAACGGGCCGGTCACGGCGATCTCAGCCCGTCCAGTCGGACAGGTCGCGGAACACCAGGCTCTGGCTGCGCGCCGAGACGATCAGCGGATGCAGGTCGTCGCCCAGTTCGGACGCCTGTTCCTTCAGCCGTCGGCGCAGGGCGCTGATGCGGGCGTCGATGATGTTGACGAAATTGTCGGGCAGGAAATTCCACTCCACCCAGCACCGGTCCCACAGCATGGTCTTGGTCACCGGCTGGCCGCGCGCGGTCATCAGCTCGCAGACGATGGCGAATTCCAGCGGCGACAGGTCGATGGTGCGCGACGTCGCCCCCAGCTCCAGCTTCACCGTGCGCGCGCCGAACGACAGGCGGATGGGTCCGTTGACCAGATCGGCGTTCACGGGTTTCGCCCGGCGGGCGGCGCGGCGCAGCTGGGCGGCGATGCGCGCCAGCAGTTCCTCGTCCCCCACCGGCTTGGCCACATAGTCGTCGGCGCCCTCCAGCAGGCCCTCGACCTTCTGCCGTTCGCCGCCCAGGGCCGTCAGCATCAGGGCGGGCGCATCGGACGACGGCCCGTTGGAGGCGCGCAGGCGCTTCAGCGTCTCCAGGCCGTCCATCCCGGCGGTCAGGCGGTCGAGGATCAGCACGTCATAGGGCCGGGCCGCCGCCGCCTCGAGCGCGGTCTCGCCCCGGTCGACCCGATCCACCCGCTCGAAGCCGGCGCGCAGCAGCCGTTCGGCGACATGTTCGGACAGGTCCGGATCATCCTCGAGCAACAGGGCGGCGCGGCCCGCAAAGACCTCGCGCAGCCGGGCGAAAGGGTCCTCGCCCGCGATCACTGGTTCTCCGTCCATCAGCCGCCTCCCGTCGCCGAACGATAGGACGTTGAAGCCGAATGACAAAGCTCGCCGGTCCCAACCGCCACCGTGCACGCGCGCGAGCGGACGCGGGGCTGATTCTTCCTGATCGAACGGCGATTGCCGGTCCGGCGGCGCATGCTACCGTTCCGCCCTGTTCGGAGGGATCCCATGCTCGTCGCCACCGCTCTCGCGCTTTCGCTTCAGGCCGCCCCGGCGGGCGCCGTCGATCCCGCCTCGCCCGAAGGCGCCGCGGTGATGGCGCCCGTGAACGCCGTCTTCGCGGCGCTCGCCGCCCGCGACGGCCAGGCGATCCTGCCCCACGTCGATCAGAACGGCCGGATCACCGTCGTGGTGGATCGCGTCGACGGCGCACGCCGCGTCGGTACGCCGACCTGGGCGGAATTCACCAGCGGCCTGACCGCGGGCCCGGAGCGGTTCGAGGAGCAGATGCCCAACCCGACCGTGGCCATCGACGGCAATATCGCCACAGTCTGGGGCCGCTATGTCTTCAAGATCGACGGCCAGACCAGCCACTGCGGCGTCAACCATTTCGACCTGATCCGCCGCAACGACGCGTGGACCATCGTCAACCTGACCTGGAGCCAGCGCACCACGGGCTGCGAGGCGCTGTAGGCCCGACCAAAGGTCGCCCTCGCGCCCAAGCAGCGAGCGAGCGCGTCGCGAGCGATAGCGCCCTAGAAAGCGCTCTCGCCCGTGATGGCCCGGCCCAGGATCAGCGCGTGGACGTCGTGGGCGCCCTCGTAGGTGTTGACCGTCTCCAGGTTCATGGCGTGGCGCATGACGTGCATCTCGCCCGTGATCCCGGCGCCGCCGTGCATGTCGCGGGCCTCGCGGGCGATGGCCAGGGCCTTGCCGCAGTTGTTGCGCTTCATCATCGAGATGGCTTCCGGGACCCAGTCGCCGGCGTCCAGGCGGCGGCCCAGGGCCAGCGCGCCCTCGAAGCCGAGGAAGATCTCGGTCTGCATGTCGGCCAACTTCTTCTGCACCAGCTGGCGGGCGGCCAGCGGGCGGCCGAACAGCATGCGCTCGGCGACATAGCCGCGGGTCAGGTGGAAGCAGGCCTCGGCCGCGCCCATCGCGCCCCAGGAGATGCCGTAGCGGGCCTTGTTCAGGCAGGAGAACGGGCCGCGCAGGCCCTTCACGCCCGGCAGCAGGTTCTCTTCCGGCACGAAGACGTCGTTCAGGCCGATGTCGCCGGTGACCGAGGCGCGCAGGGACAGCTTGTCGCCGATCTTGTCGGTGGTGAAGCCGTCGAAGCCGCGCTCGACGATGAAGCCGCGGATGACGTCGTCCAGCTTGGCCCAGACAATGGCCAGGTCGCTGATAGGGCTGTTGGTGATCCAGTATTTCGCGCCGTTCAGGCGGTAGCCGCCGTCGACCTTGACCGCCTTGGTCTTCATCGAGGCCGGGTCCGACCCGCCGTCGGCCTCGGTCAGGCCGAAGCAGCCGATCAGCTCGCCGGCCGCCATCCTCGGGAGGAAACGAAGTTTCTGCTCTTCCGAGCCGAAGGCGTAGATTGGGTACATGGCCAGCGACGACTGCACCGACATGGCCGAGCGGTAGCCCGAATCGACCGCCTCGATCTCGCGCGCGATCAGGCCGTAGGCCACATGGCTGGCGCCCGCGCCGCCGTACTGTTCCGGCAGGGTGGCCCCCAGGAAGCCCATCTCGCCCATCTCGGTCATGATCGAGCGGTCGAAGGTCTCGTCCCGGAAGGCGGCGACCACGCGCGGCAGCAGCTTCTCGCGGGCGTAGGCCCGGGCCGCCTCCTGGATCATCCGCTCGTCGTCGGTCAGCCGCCCGTCCAGATCCAGCGGATCGTCCCAGCGGAAGGTCTTTTGATGAGCGCTGACGCCGTCGGCCATTCTAATCTTCCCAGTAGCGGTGCGGGGTTCAGGTGATCGTGAGGATCCGTGACGATCAGCCCCCTGTTCTGGGCTGCGGTTTAGGCCAGAATGGCGGCGACGGGTAGAGGGAGCGCCCGTCGCAGGCTATGCAGGGACATGACCCGAACGCTGAAACAACTGTTCGCCGATCACCCGAGAGAGGTGGGCGAGGGCTATTTTGAGCATATGGCGCACTCGGCGAGCTTCGGCTTCAAGCTGGCGCGGCTGTCGGCGACCGCCTTCGTGCACGCGATGGTGCCCGGGGTTCACAAGACGACCGTCTCGGACGAGATCAAATGCATGGCCCGCGACATGGGCGGCCGCGCCGAAGAGGCCCGCGAGTGCCGCATGCGCGATGCCGGCGTCTGGGACGTGGGTTTGTAGGCTCGCCGGCCAACGGCTAAGCAGGGGCCATGACCCAAGGCCCCCTCTCCGGCGTTCGCGTTCTCGATCTCAGCCGCGTGCTGGCCGGTCCATGGGCGACACAGACCCTGGCGGACCTCGGGGCCGAGGTGATCAAGATCGAGCGGCCCGGCGTCGGCGACGACACCCGCCAGTGGGGTCCGCCCTTCACCACCAGAACCGACGGATCCAGGGGCGACGCCGCCTATTTCCTGTGCGCCAACCGGGGCAAGAAGTCGGTCGAGCTGGACATCGCCAGCCCCGAGGGCGCCGCCGCCGTGCGCGACCTGGCCAGGACCAGCGACGTGGTGGTCGAGAATTTCAAGACCGGCGGCCTGCGCAAATACGGCCTCGACTACGCCGGCCTGTCGGCGGTCAATCCGAAGCTGGTCTACTGCTCCATCACCGGCTTCGGTCAGGACGGGCCGGACGCCCACCGGGCCGGCTACGACTATATGATCCAGGCCATGGGCGGGCTGATGTCGATCACCGGCCAGCCGGACGGCGCGCCCGGCGCCGAGCCGATGAAGGTCGGGGTGGCGGTCGTGGACCTGTTCACGGGCCTGTACGCCTCCAACGCCATCCTGGCCGCCCTGATGCACGCCCGGGCCAGCGGCGAGGGCCAGCACGTCGACATCGCCCTGTTCGACGTCCAGGCGGCCATGCTGGCCAATCAGGCGGCCAACTACTTCGTCTCCGGCAGGGCGCCGACGCGGATGGGCAACGCCCACCCCAACCTGGCCCCCTACCAGCCCTTCCCCTGCGCGGACGGCATGGTGGTCATCGCGGTCGGCAATGACGGCCAGTTCCGCGCCCTATGCCTGGCGCTGGGCGTCGAGGGCATGGGGACGCAGGCGCGCTTCGCGACCAATGCCGCCCGCATCGAGCACCGCACGGACCTGACCGCCGAGCTTGCCGCCCTGACCGCGCCGCACAGCATGAAGGCCCTGATGGCCATGCTGGAAGCGGCGGGCGTGCCCTGCGGCCCGGTCAACACCATCGATCAGGTCTTCGACGAGCCCCAGGCCAGGCATCGCGGGCTAGCGGTCGAGCAGACCCGCGCCGATCTGGCCGGTCCGGTCCGCACCGTCGCCTCGCCGATCCGCATGTCCAGGACGCCCGTCCGCTACGACCTGCCGCCGCCGGCGCTGGGGGCCGATACGGACGCGGTGCTGGGGACGCGAGGCTCGCGGGAGACCTGATCGCCCGCCGGGGGTGAGCCGGTTCAGTCCTCCGGGATCGCCTCGATGATCCGCAGGTCGCGGATCGCCGCGTCCCCCAGAACGCGCAGCGCCTCCTGATAGGCCGGGCTATCATGGGTCGCGATCGCCTGTTCGACGCTTTCGAACTCGATCAGCGTGGTGCGCTCGACCACGCCTGATTCAAACGCCGCGGCCGGGGTTCCGCGCGCCAGGAACCGCCCGCCGCCCTGCCGCATCGCCGGCCCCGCCAGCTTGATGTAGGCCTCAAGCCGCGCGGGGTCGCTGATCGAGCGGAAGGTGTTGATCCAGTAGGCCTTGGCCATCGCATATGTCCTTCGCGTGGAGCGTCAGTAGCCCCCCGGGTCTCCGCCCATCATCGTGAGGATGCAGCCGGCCAGCGGAAAGACCACGAAGAACAGGACGACCACGACGACCCCCGCCTTCTTGGCGTGGCGCATCACACCCTGGACTTCATGCTCGTCCAGTTCCCCGACCTTGCCAGGCGTATGGTCCAGCATCCATTCGCCGGTCGTTTCCGCCTCGTCCGCGAATTCGCCGGCGCGCATTCGGGCGATCACCTGCCGCGCTTCGACGATCCGAGCGGATTCCGTCGCCACCCGGACGCCGCCCAGGCCGATCAGCATGTCCGGGTTCATGGTCGCCATGTCACGGTCAGGCAGCCAGGCCTCTATCCCGTGCCGCCGGAGCATGGTGACCGCCAGTTCCGCCTCCGGAAGGGTGGAGAAACGGGCGACCTCGAGAATGTCCCGGACCGCCCAGGTCACGTTGTCAGAGATCCAGCAGCGCGCGCGCCGGGTCTTCCAGCAGATCCTTCACGCGGACCAGGAAGGTCACGGCTTCCTTGCCGTCGACGATGCGGTGATCGTAGCTGAGGGCCACGTACATCATCGGGCGGATCTTCACCTCGCCGTTGATGGCCATCGGGCGCTGCACGATGTTGTGCATGCCCAGGATGCCCGACTGCGGCGCGTTCAGGATCGGCGTCGACATCAGCGAGCCGTAGGTGCCGCCGTTGGTGATGGTGAAGGTGCCGCCCTGCAGCTGGTCCAGGGTCAGGTGGCCGTCGCGGGCCGCCTTGCCCAGATCGCCGATGCCCTTCTCGATGCCGGCCAGCGACAGGGCGTCGGCGTCGCGCAGCACCGGCACGACCAGGCCCTTGTCGGTGCCGACGGCCACGCCGATGTCGTAGTGGTTCTTGTAGATGATGTCCGTGCCGTCGATCTCGGCGTTGACCGACGGGATCTCCTTCAGGGCCGCGACGACGGCCTTGGTGAAGAAGGACATGAAGCCCAGCTTCACGCCGTGGCGCTTCTCGAACACGTCCTTGTACTGGGCCCGCAGCGCCATGATGTTCGTCATGTCCACCTCGTTGAAGGTGGTCAGCTGGGCGGCGGTGTTCTGCGATTCCTTCAGGCGGCGGGCGATGGTCTGACGCAGGCGCGTCATCTTCACCCGCTCCTCGCGCGGCTGGTCGGCGCGCGGGGCGGCGGCGGGAACCGGGGCCGACGGCGCCGGAGCGGCCTGCGGAGCGGCGGCCCCGATGGCGGCCAGGGCGTCGCCCTTGGTGATGTTGCCCTTCGGGCCGGTGGCCTCGATGGCCTTCGGATCGAGGTTGTTCTCGGTCACCACGCGCTGGACGGCGGGCGACAGGTGCGGGGCGTCGCCCGAGGACGCGGAAGCGAACTGGGCCGAGCCGCTGTTGGCCGGAGCCGCGGCGGCCGGAGCGGCGGCGGGGACATCGCCCGAGGCGGCGATCGAGCCGATCTGCTGGCCCGGCGTGACGGTGGCGCCCGAGTCGGCGAGGATGGTCAGCACGCCGGCGGCCGGGGCCGACACCTCGACGGCGACCTTGTCGGTCTCGATCTCGACCAGCAGTTCGTCCTTGGCGACCGTGTCGCCGGACTTCTTCAGCCAGGTTCCCATCGAGCCTTCGGCGACGCTTTCACCCATGGTCGGGGTGGAGATCGGCACGACGCCGCCCGAGGCGGCGGGCGCCGGAGCCGGAGCCGGAGCGGCGGCGGGCGTCTCTGCGGCCGGGGCGGCTTCGGTCTTGGGCGCTTCGGCGGCCGGAGCGGCGGCGACGGCAGGGGCGGGGGCGCTCGCGCCTTCCGACACCACGCCCAGCACGGCGTTCGGGGTGACCGTGTCGCCTTCGGCGAACTTGATCTCGGCCAGCACGCCGTCGGCGGGCGAAACGACTTCCAGCGAGACCTTGTCGGTCTCCAGCTCGACCAGGACCTCGTCCTTCTTCACCGGATCACCGGCCTTCTTCGTCCACTTGCCGATGGTGGCTTCGGTGACGGATTCGCCGAGGGCGGGGGTGAGGATGTCGGCCATGGTCGGGTCCAGGTCTCGTTCAGATCAGAAGTGCGGCTACGCTATCAGGCGAAGGCGTCGGTCAGGAAGGCGTCGAGTTCTTTCAGGTGCCGGCTCATGAGGCCCGCGGCGGTCGAGGCCGAGGCCGGACGACCGACGTAGCGGGCCCGCTTGGCCTTCACGTCCAGTTTTTCGAGCGTCAGTTCGATCCACGGATCGACGAAAGTCCAGCCGCCCATGTTCTTCGGCTCTTCCTGACACCAGACCAGTTCGGCGTTCGGGAAGCGGGCCAGTTCGGTCATCATCGACTTCATCGGCCACGGATAGAACTGCTCCAGACGCAGCAGATAGACGTCGTCGATCCCGTCGCGCTCGCGGCGGTCCAGCAGGTCGTAATAGACCTTGCCCGAGCACAGGACGACGCGGCGGATGTCCTTGTCGGCCTTGATCTTGACGCCGGCCACCTCCGGACGCGTCTGGGCGTCGTCGTGCAGCACACGGTGGAAGGAGCTGCCCTCCGCCATGTCCGCCAGGGTCGAGACCGCCTTCTTGTGACGCAGCAGCGACTTGGGCGTCATCATGATCAGCGGCTTGCGGAACGGCCGGTGCATCTGACGACGCAGGATGTGGAAATAGTTGGCCGGGGTCGTGCAGTTGGCGACCTGCATGTTGTCTTCGGCGCAGGCCTGCAGGAAGCGCTCCAGACGGGCCGACGAGTGCTCGGGGCCCTGCCCTTCGTAGCCGTGCGGCAGCAGCATGGTCAGGCCGCACATGCGCAGCCATTTGCGTTCGCCCGACGAGATGAACTGGTCGATCACCACCTGGGCGCCGTTCACGAAGTCGCCGAACTGGGCTTCCCACATGACCAGCGTGTTCGGGTCGGACAGGGCGTAGCCGTATTCGAAGCCCAGCACCGCCTCTTCCGACAGGGCCGAGTCGATGACCTCGAAATGGGACTGCTTGTCCGACAGGTTGTTCAGCGGGACGTAGCGCTTCTCGGTCGTCTGATCGACGATGCCCGAATGGCGCTGCGAGAAGGTGCCGCGCACCGAATCCTGGCCTGACAGGCGGACCGGGAAGCCCTCTTCCAGCAGCGACCCGAAGGCCAGGCTCTCGGCCGTGGCCCAGTCGATGTTTTGGCCGGACGTGATCATCTCGCGGCGGCCGTCGATGACGCGCTTCAGCGTCTTGTGGATGTCGACGGCGTTCGGGATGGTCGTCAGACGGTGCCCGATGTCGGACAGCTTGGCCAGCGGGACAGCGGTCTCGCCGCGGCGCTCATCGCCTTCGGCCAGGCCGATGCCGGTCCACTGACCGTCCAGCCAGTCGGCCTTCTTGGCCTCGAAGGCCTTGCCGGCGTCGAACTCGGCGTCGAGGAAGGCCTCGAAGCGCGCGACCTCGGTGTCGATCTCGGCCTGGGTGACCACGCCTTCCTTGACCAGGCGCGCGGCGTAGATCTCGCGCGTCGAGGGCAGGGCGCGGATCTTCGAATACATCAGCGGCTGGGTGAAGGTGGGGTCGTCGCCTTCGTTGTGGCCGAAGCGGCGGTAGCAGAACATGTCCACCACCGCGTCCTTGTGGAATTTCTGGCGGTATTCGGTGGCCACCTTGGAGGCGAAGACGACCGCTTCCGGATCGTCCCCGTTCACGTGGAAGATCGGAGCCTGGACCATCAGCGCCACATCCGACGGATAGGGCGACGAGCGCGAGTTGCGCGGGCTGGTGGTGAAGCCGATCTGGTTGTTGATCACGAAATGCAGGGTGCCGCCGGTGCGGTAGCCCTTCAGCCCCATCAGGGCGAAACATTCCGCCACCACGCCCTGGCCGGCGAAGGCGGCGTCGCCGTGGATCAGCAGCGGCACGACCTTGGAACGGTCCAGCGCCCACTCTTCCTCGGGCTTGCCGACGTTGGCCTCGCGGATGTCGAAGGCCTGCTTGGCGCGCGCCTTGCCCAGGACGACCGGGTTGACGATCTCCAGGTGCGAGGGGTTGGCGGTCAGCGACAGGTGGACGGTGTTGCCGTCGAACTCGCGGTCCGAGCTGGCGCCCATGTGATATTTGACGTCGCCCGAACCCTCGATGTCCGAAGGCACGGTCGAGCCGCCCTGGAACTCGTGGAAGATGGCGCGATAGGGCTTGCCCATCACCGCGGCGAGCGTGTTCAGGCGGCCGCGGTGGGCCATGCCCAGCACGATCTCGTCGACGCCCAGCGACCCGCCGCGCTTGATGACCTGCTCCAGCGCCGGGACCATGGCCTCGCCGCCGTCCAGGCCGAAGCGCTTGGTGCCGGGGAACCGCTTGTGCAGGAAGCGCTCGAAGCCCTCGGCCTCGATCAGCTTGTTCAGGATCGCCAGCTTGCCTTCCTTGGAGAAGGCGTTCTGCTCGAACTTGTCCGGCCCCTCGAAGCGCTGCTGGAGCCAGGACTTCTCCTCCGGCTCGGCGATGTGCATGAACTGGATGCCGATGTTGCCGCAGTAGGTGCGGCGCAGGATGGCCAGCACCTCGCGGATGCTGCCGGTCTGCAGGCCCAGGACGCCGTCCAGGAAGATCGGACGGTCCATGTCGGCGGCGGTGAAGCCGTAGAATTCGGGAGTCAGCTCGGGGTTGTTCACCGGCTGCTCGATGCCCAGCGGATCCAGCGTCGCCTGCAGGTGGCCGCGCACGCGGTAGCTGCGGATCAGCATCAGGGCGCGGATCGAATCGTGGGCGGCGGCGCGGATCTCGTCCGCCGAGGCGGCAGGCGCGGCGGCGGCCGGAGCTGCGGCGGCGACAGGCGCGCCGGGCTTCTTCGGATCGGGCTTGGGCGCCGGCCAGCGACCGTCGAACACGGCCTCGGCTTCGGTCGGTTCGCTGGTGATCGGACGGCCCCAGCCGCCCGCGGCGCCGGCGGCCTTCACCTGCTCGGCGTTGTCGCGCAGCTGGTCGAAGAAGGCGCGCCACTCAGCGGACACGGAGGCGGGATTGTCGGCCCACTTCTCGTGAAGGTCCTCGATAAACGAGGCATTGGAGCCATACAGGAAGCTGGTCTCGGCAAAGACCTGGTTCAGCCGACCGGCATCGTCCGCCATCGTTCTCGTCAGTCCCTTGAAGCGCGCGCGCACGTCTGCGCGGAGGCGACGGCGCTCATATAGGCGCTGTTTCCTTATGGGTCATGACCGAATAGCGGCGCTAGGGTCGAATTTCGCTGAAATCGGGTGAAATTCGCCCGCGTCATGCCCCATGAGTGAGACATCGGCCGGCGTCCGCCACGCCGACCCGGTCATCGAACCGCGCCGACGTGGCCTGACGTCAGTTCGTTATTCGTAGATGGCGCCGTTGTCGGTGCAGGTCCCGATGCGCACGCGCACCTCGTACTGGGTCACCTGGCCGTCGGGATATTGCGTCACCCCGGCCCAGCCGTTGTAGCAGACCCCCTGCCACGAGCCGACCTGCTCGGTGAGGGTGGCGTCGCTGTAGTACAGATAGCTGTACAGCGGCTCGGACAGGGCGACCGCGGGGCCGGCTGCGGCGCCGACGAAGACGGCGACCGACGCGGCGACGGCCGACAGGAGCTTGAGACGAATCGTCATGGGAACCTCCGAACTCGCCCTCCGGATGAGGGCGTCGGACGTTCGCCTATTGCGCGAGATCGAGTCAACCGGTGCGAGCATCCGGCCCAAGCCGGATGCTCGCCGGAAGGATCAGCCTTTCAGGACTTCCACCAGGGTCGTGCCCAGGCGCGCCGGCGACGGCGACACGCGGATGCCCGCGGCCTCCATGGCGGCGATCTTGGATTCCGCGTCGCCCTTGCCGCCCGAGACGATGGCGCCGGCGTGACCCATGGTGCGGCCCTTGGGCGCGGTGCGGCCCGCGATGAAGCCGGCCATCGGCTTCTTGCGGCCCTTCTTGGCCTCGTCGATCAGGAACTGGGCGGCTTCTTCTTCCGCGCCGCCGCCGATCTCGCCGATCATGATGATCGAGGTCGTCTCGGGGTCGGCCAGGAACAGCTCCAGCACGTCGATGAACTCGGTGCCCTTGACCGGGTCGCCGCCGATGCCGACCGCCGTAGTCTGGCCCAGGCCTTCGTTCGTGGTCTGGAACACCGCCTCATAGGTCAGGGTGCCCGAACGCGACACGATGCCGACGTTGCCCTTCTTGAAGATCGAGCCCGGCATGATGCCGATCTTGCACTCTTCCGGGGTCAGGACGCCCGGGCAGTTCGGGCCCAGCAGGCGCGACTTCGACTTCTCCAGGCGGGCCTTCACGCGCACCATGTCCAGCACCGGGATGCCCTCGGTGATGCAGGTGATGAAGGGGATCTCGGCGTCGATGGCCTCGATGATGGCGTCCGCGGCGCCCGCCGGCGGCACGTAGATGACCGAGGCGTCGGCGCCGGTGGCGTCCTTGGCTTCAGCGACCGTGGCGAAGATCGGCAGGGTCTCGCCTTCCGACCCGTGCCACAGCTCGCCGCCCTTCTTGGGGTGGATGCCGCCGACCATCTTGGTCCCGTAGTAGCGAAGCGCCTGCTCGGTGTGGAAGGTGCCGGTCTTGCCGGTCAGGCCCTGGACGAGGACCTTGGTGTCTTTGTTGACGAGGATGGACATCTGAAGGCTCTCTCTGGACGGTCAAATCGTTTGGTTGTTTGGAATGATCAGGTTGAGGCAGCGAAGGACGAAGGTCTGGAAGCCGCTGACCACGTAGATTCGCCGGAACAGCTCGGCCTCGGCGCCCAGGCGGCGCGCCCGGTCATAGAGCGCTGATTGCAGGCGTCGCTTGCGGCCCATCTCCCAGGTGTCCTGGACCGCCAGCCGCCGGTCCCACTTGCCGCGCCATTGCTCCAGGCTGATGGCGTCGTAATGGGCCAGAAGCAGCGTCTTGGCCACGGCGGCCGACAGGGGCGCGCCGCCGCGCTTGGATTCGTGGATGCAGATCTCGACGCCGGGAAGGCCGGCCCGGACCGCATGCTTGCCCATGTCGTGGCCGAGCAGACCCTGGGTGAAGAAGCCGCCGCAGCCCGGATAGAGCAGATAGGGCAGGACCGAGCTGAAGGGGCGTCCATAGGATCGTCTGAAGAAGGCCGCCCCATACTCCTGGGACAGATCGTGCTGGTCGCTGTAGACCGCCTCGACGGTGCGGAAGATGACGGATTCCCGATCCGAAGCCGTCGACGCCAGCAGGTCGCCGATCGACCCCTCGCCCAGGATGAACTCGTCGATATCGACCACCAGAAGCCAGTCGGACGCCGTCTGGCGGTAGGCGAGATCGTAGACGGCCCTCTGCCGGTCCTCGACGCTTTCGGGACGTGAAACGCCCAGATCGCGCCAGAAGCCCTCGTCGCAAGCGATGACCTCGGCGCCTTCAAAGTCCCCCGCCAGCGCCGTTTCCCCGTCGAAGAAGACGCGGATGCGATCCGCGCCTCTGCGGCGGTAGTGGGCGACAAAGGTGCTGATGTGCCGCTCCGGCGCCAGCGCCATCGCGACCACTTCGAACTTGGCCAAGGCCTCTCTCCAACCGGCCCCCGATGCTCAGGGACGGTAAGCGAATGAACTCAACCGACCGCCGCGACGATCTTCTGGGCGGCGTCGTCCAGGTCGTCGGCCGCGGTGATGGCCAGGCCCGACTCGTTCAGGATGGCCTTGCCTTCCTTCACGTTGGTGCCTTCCAGGCGAACGACCAGCGGCACCTTCAGGCCCACTTCCTTCACCGCCGCGACCACGCCCTCGGCGATGACGTCGCAGCGCATGATGCCGCCGAAGATGTTGACCAGGATGCCCTTCACGTTGGGGTCGGCCGTGATGATCTTGAAGGCCGCGGTGACCTTCTCCTTCGAGGCGCCGCCGCCGACGTCCAGGAAGTTGGCCGGCTCCTTGCCGTACAGCTTGATGATGTCCATCGTCGCCATGGCCAGGCCGGCGCCGTTGACCATGCAGCCGATGTCGCCGTCCAGGGCGACGTAGGCCAGGTCGTACTTGGACGCCTCGATCTCCTTGGCGTCTTCCTCGGTCTCGTCGCGCAGCGCCTTGATGTCCTCGTGGCGGAACAGGGCGTTGCCGTCGAAGCTGACCTTGGCGTCCAGCACCCGCAGGTGGCCGTCGGTCATGACGATCAGCGGATTGACTTCCAGCATGGCCATGTCGGTCTCGACGAAGGCCTTGTACAGGATCGGGAACAGCGACTTGCCGTCCTCGGCCGCCGCG
Source organism: Brevundimonas sp. EU05-FHT14B11 (assembly GCF_058790835.1). Lineage (NCBI taxonomy): Bacteria > Pseudomonadati > Pseudomonadota > Alphaproteobacteria > Caulobacterales > Caulobacteraceae > Brevundimonas > Brevundimonas sp. EU05-FHT14B11. Next base: position 646,675 of record NZ_JBYTCY010000001.1, on the reverse strand, counting down.
CCCGTCAGGCCGTAGGCGGTGTTGATCTTGGCCACGTCGGCGTCGGTGACGCCGGTGTTCGGATCGATGACCAGGGTGACGATCTTCTCGGGCGTGTCGTGGGCGACCGCCTCGATGTCCATGCCGCCCTCGGTCGAGACGACGAAAGCGATGCGGCCATGGTCGCGATCGACCAGGATCGACAGGTACAGCTCGCGATCGATGTCGGCGCCGTCCTCGATGTACAGGCGGTTGACCTGCTTGCCCGCGTCGCCGGTCTGGGCAGTCACCAGGGTGTTGCCCAGCATTTCCTTGGCGTTGGCCACGACCTCTTCGATCGAGCGGGCCAGGCGGACGCCGCCCTTGGCGTCGGGACCCAGTTCCTTGAACTTGCCCTTGCCGCGCCCGCCGGCGTGGATCTGGCTCTTCACGACATAGAGCGGACCCGGCAGCTGCCGCGCCGCGGCCTCGGCCTCGTCGGCGCTGGTGATGGCGACGCCGGCCGCGACCGGTGCGCCGAAGCCCTTCAGGACCTGTTTGGCCTGATACTCGTGAATGTTCATGGGGAGGACCGCTGCCTGGAAAACGTGGGGCGCTTATAGGACCCCCACGTTCGCAGGTGCAACCGTCACGCCGCGTCAGCCGGCGCGGCGGGGCGTTTTCCCTAGACCATTTTTGCTTCAGGTCGCTTCGACCTGAATCCAAAAAATGGTCCAGCATCAAACTGGTGCGAAATCTGAGCCGAGTTGGACTGCGTCCAACTCAACCGATTTCGCTCTAGTCCACCCAGTCCTTCTTGAGTGTCCGCGACGCGCCGATCAGCAGGAAGGCGGCCAGGATGTAGAAGCCCATGCCGGTGTAGATCGCCCAGCGCAGGCTCTCGTCGCCGAACTGCGGACGCAGCAGGTCGCTCATCCAGCCGAAGTAGAAGAAGCCGACGGCCAGGCCGAGCAGGTTGTTGATCAGCAGGAACAGGGCCGAGGCCGTCGAACGCATCGGGGCCGGGGCCAGATGCTGGACCGCCGCCGTGATCGGACCCAGCCAGGCCAGGTTCAGGCCGGTGGGGATCAGGAAGATGAAGAAGGCCAGGGTCAGCTGTTGCACCTGGGTGCCGCCCCCCGGAATGAACTGGCCGATCAGCCACGGCGAGTTCATCGCCAGCACGAAGCAGGGCGCCGAGATCAGGAAGGCGATGGCCGGGACCAGCGGATAGGCGCCCTTGCCGCGCTTCGCCAGCTTGTCCGCGATCATGCCGCCGCCCCAGATGCCCAGCAGGCCGCCGATCAGGGCGACGCCGGAATAGTACCAGCTGGTCTGGCCCAGGGTCAGGCCGAAGCTGCGCATCATGAACAGCGGCAGCCAGCCGGCGACGCCGTAGCCGCAGACCGAGGACGACGCCGCCCCCAGCGCCAGCAGCCAGAAGCTGCGCTTGGGGATCAGGACCGAGGCTGTCGAGCGGGCGACAAACAGCGAGGCGCCGATGGCGATGGCCAGCAGGCCGCCGAAGGCGAACAGCAGGGTCGAGGTCCCGCCGGTGAAGTGCGAGATGGCGGCCGCGACGAGGGCGGCTGCGCCCAGGACCAGCATGATCTGGGCGGCGCGCATCCCGGCGCGGGCCGAGCCCGGCGCGGCGGGCGTGGCGTCAGCCAGCGGATCCACGATCTTGGCCGCGTCGGTCGCGCCGCGTTTCGGATTGCGCACGGTCAACAGCAGCACGGGCGCCACGATCAGGCCCAGCAGGCCCACGGCGATGAAGGCGGTCTGCCAGCCGTAGGCCACGGCCACCAGGCCCCCGATCAGGGTGCCGGCCGCGGTGCCCAGCGGAATGCCGAAGGCGAAGGCCGCCAGGGCGCGGGCCCGCTGGTGCGGCGGGAAGTAGTCGGCGATCAGGGAATAGGCCGGGGCCACGCCGCCCGCCTCGCCCACGCCCACGCCCATGCGGAACAGGAACAGCTGGGTGAAGGAGCCGGCGACGCCGCACAGGGCGGTGAAGCCCGACCAGACCGCCAGGGCGCCGGTCATGATCCAGACGCGGCTGAACCGGTCGGCCAGCCAGGCCAGGGGAATGGCGAGGGTCGAATAGACCGAGGCGAAGGCGATGCCGCCCAGCAGTCCGAACTGGGTGTCCGACATGGCGAAATGCGCCTTCAGCGGCGCGGCCAGGATGCCGATGATCTGCCGATCCAGGAAGTTCAGCATGTAGACCAGGATCAGGACCGCCAGCACATAGTAGCGGTAGCCCCCCTTGGCCGGCGGCTGGGCGGCCGTCGGTTCCGGGACCGGGGCGTCGGTGGCGGTCATGGCGTTTCCCTCGACTTGTATTTTTCTTTGAACGAACCGTAGCGGCGCCGTCGGCGGGCGCCAGAAGAAAAGGGCGGCGGCTCGTCAGAACCGCCGCCCTTGATCGGAACCGATCAGGCTTCAGAGGGTCAGAACTTGAACTGAACCGTGGCGGTCACCGTCTGCGGCGGGCCGTAGTAGCCGATCAGCGAGTTGTCGAACGTCGCGCCCGCGAAGTTGTAGGCGCCGACGCGGTATTCCTCGTCGGTCAGGTTCTTGCCGTACAGGCCGACCGTGAAGCGGTCGCTCGGATCGGTCCAGACCACCGACAGATCGACCAGGCTGTAGGCCTGCTGGTCGAGGACCGGGTTCGGGAACTCGAACTGGCTGTAGTCGCCGCGGTAGGAGATCGACGGCGTCACCGCCAGCTCGCCGCCCGCCACGTCGCCGATCCAGGTGAAGCCGAGGTAGCCGGTCCATTCCGGCGCGTTCTGCAGCACGACCTGGCTGGAGATGTCCTCGTATTTCGCGGTCGTCAGGTTGTAGCGGAGGAACTCTTCGAAGTCGGAGTGCAGATAGCCGATCGCGAAGTTGGCGGTCAGGTTGTCGAGGATCCGCAGGCGGCCTTCCAGTTCGGCCCCGTAGAAGGTGGACGAGCCGACGTTGTCGACGAACGAGGCGATGCCGCCCACCGCCGGAACCTGGGTCGTCACCTGCTGGTCGTTGTACTCGTTGTAGAAGATCGACGAGGCGAACGAGAGCCGGCTGAGCGAACCCTTCAGGCCGATCTCGTAGGAGTCGACCGTTTCGGGATTGTAGCCGTTGACCGTGTCCGGCGTCAGGATCGCGTCGCCGCGCATGTCGAAGCCGCCCGACTTGAAGCCCCGCGAGAACGAGGCGTAGGTCGTCAGGTCGTCCGTCAGGTCATACGACAGGGCCACCTTCGGGGTGAACTGGTCGAAGTCCTTGGTGCGCCGATAGTCGGTGCGCAGCAGGGTCGGCGCGCGGGCCGTGCCGCCCAGCAGCGGGCTGCGGGTCGCGCCTGCGTAGTTGGCCCGGAACACGCGGCCGGTCTTCTCGTCCAGCGTATAGCGGCCGCCCAGCGACAGGTGCAGCCGGTCGGTCAGGTCCAGGTTCACGTCCGCGAAGAAGGCGTAGCTGGTCGTGTCGACATAGCCGGAGGTCCCGATCACGAACTGGCTCGCCACCGGCAGCAGGGGGTTGCCGACGATGGTGTCGAACGCGCCCTCCGCATGGCCGTCCAGGTAGAAGAAGCCCATCACGCCCTGGATGCGGTCGTAGTTGAACAGGAACTGGAACTCCTGGGTGATCTGGTCGTCCGAATAGTAGGCGGGGATGTCCAGCGTCGGCGCGGGGGTGTTGTCGAAGTCGATGACGGTGTCCGTGTCGCCTTCGCGCCAGGCGCTGATCGACTTGAACGTCCAGTGGTCGTTGACGTCGATCTGGATCGTGGCGGACAGGCCTTGGTTCATCACCGAGTTGTTGTCGCCGATGCCTGCGTAGGTGTCGTAGACGCTGCCGGGAACGCCCGAGTTCGGAGTCGCGCCGGCCACTTCGCGGTGGCCGTGGCGGGGGTTCGAGTCGTCCTCGGTGCGGTCGTAGGCCAGACGGATCTGGACGTCCTCGCGCGGTTCCCATTCGGCGCTCAGCCGGCCGGCCAGCACGTCCTTGTTGTAGTGCTCGGCGCCGGTGTTCAGATTCGTGCCGTAGCCGTCGCGCTGATAGCTGGCGATGGCCCCGCCGACGCGGAAATTGTCGGCCAGCGGCAGGCTGCCCATGGCCAGAAGGTCGGTCTGATTATAGCTGCCGTAGGACCCGCGCAGCGTCAGTTCCGGATCGGCGGACAGGCGCGAGGTGACGTATTTGACCGCGCCGCCGACGGTGTTGCGGCCGTACAGCGAGCCCTGCGGGCCGCGCAGGACCTCGATGCGCTGCACATCATAGATGTCCAGCACCGCGCCCTGAGGACGGGCGACATAGACGTCGTCGACGTACAGGCCGACGCCGGGCTCGAAGCCCCAGAGCGGATCCTGCTGGCCGATGCCGCGGATGAAGGAGATCAGCGTCGAGTTCGAGCCGCGGGCGACCTGAACGGTGGCGTTCGGCGTCTGCTGCTGCAGGGCCGTGATGTCGGCGGCGCCAGTCTGTTCCAGGCGTTCGGCGCCGATGGCCGAGACCGAGATCGGCACATCCTTCAGCGCTTCATCGCGGCGACGCGCCGAGACGACGACTTCGTCCAGCGTCGACGCCCCGTCCTGGGGGACGTCCTGCGCCATGGCCATGGTCGAGAGCGCGCTCCAGGCGGCCCCCGCGAGCAAGGCGGTTTTCACGAGTCTGTTCATTTGCAGCCCCAATCCCTGATGTTTCCGGTGCAGACGCATTTATTCAGCGTTCAATGATTTTCCGGGAAGGTAACCGTTTTCCCTTCCCTGTCAAACCGTGGCGCTTCCGCGACGGAACCGTGGCGGAAACCTGTGGCGCCGTTGCACTGGCGGGGTCCCACGGCCTAGCGTGGGCTATGACCAAGCTTGATGCGCCCGCTCCCGATTCCGAGGTCCGCCCCGCGCGGCGGGGCCGGCCGCCGAAAACGCGGGCCGCCGGCGGCAGCGACACCCGGGAATCTATTCTCGACGCGGCCGAGGACCTGTTCTCCAAGCACGGCTTCTACGGCGTCACCATCCGCGAGGTGGCGCGCGAGGCCGGAGTCGATACGGCGCTGGTCCACTACTATTTCGGGGCCAAGCGCGGCCTGTTCGACGCCGTCTTCCTGCGCCGGGCCGAGGTCTGGAACAACGAACGGGTCGACGCCATCAATCGCTACGCCCGCGAGGTCGGCGAGACGATGACGCTGGAGGGGCTGCTGGAGGCCTTCCTGCGTCCGCCGTTCCAGTGGTCGCTGAAGGGCGGGCCCGGCTGGAAACACTATTCGGCCCTGGTGGCCCAGACCAACGCCAACCCGACCTTCGGCGGCGAGACCATGGCCCGCTATTTCGACCCGGCCATCCGCCGGTTGATCGAGCTGATCAAGCAGGTGCTGCCCGAAGCGCGCGACGTCGACCTGTACTGGGCCTATCACAACCTGTCAGGCGCCCTGACCCTGACGCTGGGCGAGACGGGCCGCTTGGACCGCCTGTCCGGCGGCCTGTGCCGCTCCGGCGATCTGGAGAGCGCCGCCGACTACATGGTGCGCTTCGCCGCCGCCGGCTTCCGCGCCGTCTGCACGCCGAGGCCCGAGTGACGGACGCGCCATTTCGTCTGTCGCTGACGCTGGATCGCAACCTGGTGAAGGGTCTGGCCGTCTCGTCGATCGCCGGGGTCGTGCTGGCCTTCACCGGCGCCTTCGGCATGACCGGCGCGCCCTTTCTGCACCGGTTGATCTACTGGGTGCCGCTCATGATCGGCGGGGCCGTCTGGGGGCACGTCTGCTCGCAGATCATCGAGCGCTGGATCGACTTCGACCGCAAGCCCTGGCTCGGCGCCCTGGTCCTGACCGCCGCCATGTCCGTGCCGCTGACGTTCGTCGTATGGGGCTACACGGTCTTCCTGTTCGAACACGGTCGGCACCCGGCGGTCGGACGGCTGGTCTACTTCTTCATTCCGGTGACGGTCGTGACCGGCGTGATGAGCGTGCTGAACATCTTCCTGCAACGCGCCCCGGTGCAGACCCACGCCGCGCCCGTCGGCGGCGCCCCGGCCCGCTTCCTCGACCGCCTGCCGCCCAAGCTGCGCGGCGCGGCGATCCGGGCGGTGGAGTCCGAGGACCACTATCTGCGCATCCACACCGACCGCGGCTCGGACCTGATCCTGATGCGGCTGTCCGACGCCCTGACCGAGCTGAAGGGGCTGGAAGGCGCCCAGACGCATCGCAGCTGGTGGGTCGCGCGCAACGCCGTGCGCGCCGTCAGCCGGGGCGAGGGCCGCGCCACCCTGACCCTGGACGGCGGCGTCGAGGCCCCGGTCAGCCGGCGCTACGCCAAGGCCCTGCGCGAGGCCGGCTGGTACTAGGCGCCCTCTCTAGCCGTTCCACAGCCCATGGAAGCCCGCCGGCAGGGCGATGTCCGCCCGCCAGCTGGCCGTCGGCCCGTCCGACACTCGGGCGGCGTCGAAGGCGTGCAGCTCGGTCACGCCCCGCCGCAGGTTGATCGCCGGCGCGACCAGCCAGGCGTCGATCTCGCCCGAACGGCCGGGCTTGGGGACCCAGACCGCCTCTTCCATGATCACGCCGTCGCCGAAGTCGAAGCCGTCCGAGCGCCCGGTCTCCCAGTCATGCACCGCCAGCCCCGTCGGCAGGGGCCGCCCGCCCCGCTCGCCCGCGACGTGGGCGGTGTAGCGCCGGGCCAGGCCGGCCCGGCGCGGATCGCTGCGCGGAAACTCGGCGGTGACGCCCGAGGACGTCATCTCCGCCCGCCCGTCGATATGCAGGGTCACGAGCGACAGCTGGGACGGTTCACCCGGCACGGTCCCCCGCCCCTCGACCAGGACCCGCGCGCCTTCCATCGCGAAGGTCATGTCCTTGCCCGCCGCCACGTCGAAGCGGATCGTCCCCGAGGCGTCCTCCCAGGCGTCGCCCAGATGGAAATAGCTGAAAGCCGGCAGTTCGAAGATCCGGCGGCGGGTCAGGTCGGCCTTGTCGATGACCATGACCTGGGTGCCCAGCTCCGGCTTCCACGCGAACCGCGCCGCGAAGGGCATGGCGTCGTGGTCGAAGACCCAGGGCTGCATCACGATCACCAGGTGGCGGGCCGTGGCGGTGAAGTCGTGCATGTAGCAGGCGCGCGGCAGCGCGACGATCTCGGCGGTGTGCAGGCTGCGGTCGGCGTTCAGCCGCCAGACGACCATCCGGTCGCCCCACAGGCCGATGTTCCAGACCGTGCCGTCGGGGTCGTAGCGGGGATGGGCCTGGAAGGGCATGCCCTTCAGGTCGTCGCGCAGGGTGACGAACCCCTTGGTCGACAGGTCCGAGGCGTTCATGGCCAGGGGCGAACCGGCCTCCCACAGGGCCCAGACCTCGTCGCCCGCCATCATGATCGCCGTGTTGGCGGCGTTGGCGTCGTCGGGCGAGCCGACGCGGGCGCGATCGTCTCCGGGGGTGCCGAAGCCGGGCGTGACCACGGCGCTGATCTCGCTCTCCCAGCGCCGCTTGGGCGTGTCGGCGAAGCGGGCCTCCAGCGTGGCCTGTCCATCGCGGACGCGGAAGGCGCGCATCAGGCCGTCGCCGTCAAACCAGTGGGTCGCCGACCCGCCCGGCCGCCGGAACTTGGCCGGCCCGTTGCGGAACAGGGCGCCCTCCAGCCCGGCCGGAGCCCGGCCCCTCGCTAGCCGCATCGCCCGGGGCGCGATATCGACCTCGAGGTCGGCGGTGGCCAGGGCCCAGTCGGCTGACGCCTGCATGGCGGCCATGGCGCGGACCGTCTCCGGCGTGACGACGGCGGCGGACAGGGCGGCGGCGCCCATCAGGAAGTGGCGGCGGGAGGCGAGCATGACTGTCTCTTCGAAATTTGGAGTCAGGGGGTTCGGGGGCTCAAGCAGCGCAAGGCGCGTTAGCCCCCGAGAGAAAAGGCTCAGCGGATGCTGATCGTCTGGGCGGTGTCGCCCGAGACGGTGAAGCGCGCGCGGCTCCAGCTGGCCGGACCCATGTTGGCCGGAGCGTTGTTGGAGAAGGCGTAGGGCTCGCTGGGGATGCCGAACGGATTGGTGTTCATCTGGCCGTCGCCGTTGACGTCATGGAACGCCTTCACCGCGTAGTCGCCGGCGGGCAGGTCGCCGAAGACGGCCACCACCGCGCCGCTGGCGTCGACCGCCTGGGCGGCGACCGGCTGGCCGGACTGATACGAGGCTTCGGAGTTGAACAGGGCGACCATGACCTTGCCGGTGCGGGCGCCGGTCTCGAAGGTCAGGGTGACGGTGGCGTCCTCAGCCTGGGCGGGGACGGCGGTCAGGGCCAGAAGCGCGGCGGCGGCCAGGGTGGCGATGCGGATCATGTCAGGGTCCTCAGGAAGAGACCCGACCACCGGGCCTCCGATGACCCGACCGTGCCGACCGCGTTCACGGGCCGCCACGCCGTTTGCAGGAGAGGACGCCCCGACTTCGCGAACGATCACGCCTGTCCGTTCGCGTTTCGCGAATGGACACCCCACTTTGGGCCGCGGACCGTCGGCCGCTGCGCGGACCTCCCGACCCGACGCGGCCTGGGCGTTAGGTCGCGCCCGAAGGTCGGCGCGTGTCAGCGCGGCGCGCGCTTGGCCAGGATGCGTTGCAGGGTGCGGCGGTGCATTCCCAGACGGCGCGCCGTCTCCGAGACGTTGTGATCGCACAGCTCGTAGACGCGCTGGATATGCTCCCAGCGGACCCGGTCGGCGCTCATCGGATTGTCCGGCGGCTCGGGCGCCTCGCCGGTCATCAGCAGGGCCTTGACCACGTCGTCGGCGTCGGCGGGCTTCTGCAGATAGTCGACCGCGCCGGCCTTCACCGCCGCCACCGCCGTGGCGATGGCGCCGTAGCCGGTCAGCATGACGATGCGGGCGTCCTCACGGCGGTCGCGGATCATCTCCACCACCTTCAGGCCGTTGCCGTCCTCCAGCCGCATGTCCAGCACGGCGAAGGCGGGGAGCGAGGCGCGCAGGGCGTCGGTCGCCTCGGCCACCGATCCGGCCGTGGTCACCACAAAGCCGCGGCTTTCCAGCGCGCGGCCCATCCGGGTGCGCAGGGCGTTGTCGTCGTCCAGCAGAAGGAGGGTCTTGTCCTCCAGTGCGGCGATACGGGCTTCGGTCTCGGACATCTCTATATTTCTCCTGCCGCTGAAGTCGGTAACGGCTGGCCTGCGGTCAAGGTTCAGACGGGGGGTGCGACACCACGGCTCACGAGGCCACCTCCAGCGCCGGGCGCGGCCAGCGCACCGTCACACGGGCGCCCTTGGGCTGGCCCTTGCCGCCGTCGCCGGCGCCGACGCTGACCTTTCCGCCCGTCCGTTCCAGCAGGGTGCGGGCGATGAAGAAGCCCAGACCCATCCCGCCCTGGCTGGGGGCGATCTCTTCAGGCGCGGGCGTGGCCTTCTTGGACTTGCGGCCCGGCGCGGCGGCGGCGACCGAGGCCGCGATCTGGGCGGCCAAGGCGCGGCGCGCCTTGCCCTGCGGTCGGCTGGTCACATAGGGCTCGCCCAGACGGGGCAGGATGTCGGCCGGGAAGCCGGGGCCGTCATCGACCACCTCGATCTCGATGAAACCCGCGTCGACCAGGGCCCGCACCCGCACCTTGTCGGCGGCGAAGTCGGCGGCGTTCTCCACCAGGGTCGACAGGCCGTGGATGACCTCGGGCAGGCGGCGCACGCGCGGCGGCTTCTCGCCCGAGGCGGTGCGCACCGAAACCTCGAAGGCCAGGTCGAACCCCCGGTGCGGCTCGACCACCTCTTCCAGCAAGGCCTTCAGCCCGACCTCGGCGAAGGCGATGCCGCCCTCCTCCGGCTGCTGCGACAGGCGTTTCAGGATGTCGCGGCAGCGCTCGGCCTGCTGCAGGATCAGGGCGGCGTCCTCGGCCGCCGGGCCGTCGCTGGGCGAGGCCCGCAACAGCTCCTTGGCCACCACCTGGATGGTCGCCAGCGGCGTGCCTAGCTCATGCGCGGCGGCCGCGGCCAGACCGCCCAGCGCGGCCATGCGCTGTTCCCGCTGCAGCACGTCCTGGGTCGTGGCCAGGGCCAATTCCAGCTTCTCGGCGTCCGCCGCCACCCGCCAGGCGTAGGCGGAGGTGAACACCACCCCCGTGGTCAGGGCCATGCCGATGCCGATCTTGTACAGCGACGGCAGGTTCAGTTCGGTCCCCGCCTGCCACGGCAGCGGCAGGGAGAAGAAGAACAGGCAGACGGTGGCCAGCAGCACCAGCAGCCCCATCAGCACCGCCTGCCGGCCCGGCAGGGAGGCCGCCGCCACCGTCACCGGCGCGACCAGCAGCAGGCAGAAGGGGTTCTGCAGCCCGCCGGTCAGCCCCAGCAGGGTCGAGATCTGCAGGATGTCGAAACCGAGGTGCGCCGCGGTCAGGGCGCCGTCCGGCGTCGAGCCGTCGCTGCGCTTCAGCCGGGCGGTGGCGTTCAGGTTCATCGCCACGCTGGCCGCGATGGCGGCGAGACAGCCCCACAGCGGCAGGTCGAAATGGAACCAGGCGGTGGCGGCGAAGATGGTCGCGCTCTGCCCCGTGATGGCCATCCAGCGCAGGATGACCAGGGTCCGCAGCGACAGGCCCCGGCTGCGTCTCGGCAGATTGCGCCAGTTGGCGAAACGCCCGCCGCCCTCGGGCGCGTCGGCGAACTGCGGCGTTGGATGATCTTCTGTAGCGCTCACGGCTCTTCTATAGACGCGTTCGGCTCGTTCGGGGCCTTTTCGAAAGGGTCGCGATGCCGCGCCGCTCCATCCTCGTCTTCGCCGGCGCCTGCGTCGCCATCGCCGCGGCGCTCGCGGTCGTCACCATGGTCGTCGTCGGTCGTCAGGCGCCCACGCCTCAGTCGCTTGAAGTCGGCTCGACCGGCCAGGCCCAGGTCGGCGGTCCGTTCCAGCTGGTCAACCAGGATGGACAGCCGGTCGATCAGACCATCCTGAACGGCAAATGGACCCTGGTCTTCTTCGGCTTCACCTACTGCCCCGACTACTGCCCCACGACCCTGACCATGCTGGAGGCCACCAAGGCCCGGCTGGGCGACAAGGCGAAGAACCTGCAGATCGTCTTCATCTCGGTCGATCCGGAGCGCGACACGCCCCAGGCCCTGAAGGACTACCTGTCCGCGGACGGCTTCCCCGAAGGCGTCGTCGGCCTGACCGGCACGCCGCAGCAGGTCCGCGCCGCCGCCGACGCCTACCGCGCCATGTACAGCAAGGTCGGCGAGGGCGAGGGCTACACCATGAACCACTCGCTCACGATCTATCTGATGGGGCCGGATGGACAGTTCCGCGGGCCGCTGGCCCACGACATCGGGCCGGAGCGCGGCGCCCAGGTGATCGAACGGAACATGGCGCGCGGCTGAAGACGGTCTACGTCCAATGCTGACGTAGGCGGGGCGTAAGGTGGCGTCATGGTCACCTGCCCGCCCGCCGCCGACCCGCCAGCCGCCGCGCTTCACGCCCGGACGCTTCGGACGCTTCGGACGCTTCGGACGCTTCGGACGCTTCGGACGCTTCGGACGCTTCGGACGCTTTTTTCCAGCGGCCCGGGCCCGGCGATACGGTCCGCGTCTACCCCGTTCACGATTTCGGTGATCGCCGATAATCTTTTTGCAGTGCGAAGCGTTCTATGTTGCCTTGCCGCACTCACGGCGGGGGCCGTCTCAGGACACGCATGCTGTACACGCTTCATGAGCTGGCCTACGCCTCGGCCGCTCCCTACCGGATCGGGGCCCAGATGGCCCGGGACTTCTGGACATCGCCGTTCAATCCGGCCGCTGACACCGCCATCGGGCGTACGGCGTTCGCCTCGGCCGAGCTGTTCGAAAGCATCACGCGCCGCTACGGCAAGCCGTCGTGGGGTCTGGACGTCGTCACCATCGACAACCGCCCGGTGCGCGTGACTGAACAGGTGGTCTGGTCCTCGCCTTGGTGCCGCCTGGTCCGCTTCGCGCGCCACATCGGCGACCTTAAGCGCGCGGGCAAGCCCGCTGTCGCCCCGGCGGTGATGATCGTGGCCCCGCTGTCGGGCCACTACGCCACCCTTCTGCGCGGCACGGTCGAGGGCTTCCTGCAGGACCACGACGTCTACGTCACCGACTGGTCGAACGCGCGTCAGGTGCCGATGCTGGAAGGCCGCTTCGACTTCTTCGACTACATCGACCACGTCCGCACCATGCTGGCCCAGATCGGCCCGCGCGCCCACGTCGTCGGCGTCTGCCAGCCGGGTCCGCCGGTCCTGGCCGCCTGCGCCCTGATGGCCGAGGACGAGGATCCCAACCGTCCCGCCTCCATGACCTTCATGGGCTCGCCCATCGACGCCCGCCTGTCACCGACGGTCACCAACCAGCTGGCCGAGGAAAAGCCCTTCACCTGGTTCAAGTCCAACATGATCCACACCGTGCCCTGGCCCTACCCAGGCTTCGGACGGCGGGTCTATCCGGGCTTCGTGCAGCTCTACAGCTTCATGTCGATGAACGAGGAAAAGCACACCGACGCCCACTGGCGCTACTTCCAGGACTTGGTCTCCGGCGACGGCGACGGCGCGCAGAAGCACGAGGAATTCTACGACGAGTACCTGTCGGTGCTGGACCTGTCGGAAGAGTTCTACCTGCAGACCATCGACATCGTCTTCCAGCAGCACCTGCTGCCGCGCGGCCTGCTGGAGCACCGCGGGCGCAAGGTCGACCTGACCAAGATCACCGACATCGGCCTGATGACGGTCGAGGGCGAGAAGGACGACATCTCCGGCGTCGGCCAGACCCAGGCCGCGCACGGACTGTGCACCAGCCTGACGGACGAGCGCCGCGTGCTGTACGTCCAGCCCGAGGTCGGCCACTACGGCGTCTTCAACGGTCGTCGTTTCCGCGACGAGATCTATCCCCGCGTCCGCGACTTCATCGCGGCCAACGAGGCCCTCAGTGCAATACCGCAACGGCCAGCGGCTGCCGCCTGAGGCGGTCGGGGTCCCCGCCAGACTCTCGGTGAATCCGCGCGCGCGCCGGCTGTCGATCCGCATCGACGGCCGCGCCGGCGAGGCGGTGCTGGTCGCCCCGTCCGAGCGCAAGCTGGCCGAGGTCGTGACCTTCGCCCGCACCAAATCGGCGTGGATGCGCGAGCGGCTGGCCGAACGGCCCGACGGCGCGCCGCTGGAGCCCGGCGCGGTCGTTCCCCTGTTCGGGGTTCCGACCCGTCTGGTCGCCGTCGGCGGCGCCGGCGCGGCGCGGCTGATCGACGGCCCGGACGGCGCGGTGATCCAGTCCGGCGGCGAGGGCGAGGCGTTCGCCCGGCGCATCGAGAACCTGTTCAAGCGGCTGGCGCGGCAGGTGCTGGTCGAGCGCACCGAGCATCACCTGCGCGCCCTCGGCCAGCGCCCGGTGAAGGTGTCCATCGCCGACACCAAGTCGCGCTGGGGCTCCTGCAGCCCGCACAACCGCTCGATCCGCTACAGCTGGCGCGTGATCATGGCCCCGCCCGCCGTGGCCGACTACCTGGCCGCGCACGAGGTCGCGCACCTGGTCCACGCGGACCACAGCCCGGCCTACTGGTCGGTGGTGCAGCGGCTGGTCGGCGACCACCGCCCGTTCCGCAAATGGCTGCGGGACCACGGCCCCGCGCTACACGCGGTGGGGCGCTAGCGGCGGCCTTATTGCCCCAGAATGCAGGGGTACAGGTCGTAGCAGCCGTTATTGCAGATTTCCCATGCCGTCACGTCCTCGATCGGGCATTGGGCGACGCACCGGAAATACTCGTCACAGATCGGATCGGCGCTGACGGCCGATGACCGGCTGACCTGGAGCTGGGACGCCATCGGCGCCGGAGCGAACGCCGACATCGATACGAGACCGAGAGCCAGGACAGAAACACGCAGAACTGCACGCATGAGATGATCCTCCCGTCGAAACGCAACCCTAAGGCTGGCGTTTCCGGCAGGTCAAGCACTCAGGCGGCGTCTGGGACCCTCAGAAGAACAGCGGGTCGGCCTTCTTCTCGGGCTGGGGCGCCGGTTCGGGGCGTGGCTCCTCGCGCTGGGGCTGCGGCTGGGTCGGGCGGATGACCGGCTGCTGCTCCGGGCGATTGGGCGCGGTGGGACGCGGGGCCGGCTGCGGCTCGAGCAGCCGCTCGTCCAGCGGATCGACATTGCTGTCGCCAGGCGGATTGTCGCCGAACAGGTCGCCGATCTGGCCGATCAGGCTTTCGACCGGGCTGGGCGGCTGCCAGCCCTCGGGCATGGCCGGACCGTTGGGGATGGCGGGGGCGTTCAGGCGCGGCAGGGCCGCCTCCATGAAGCTGCGCCAGATGGCGGCGGGCGACGAGCCGCCGGTCACCCCACGCATCGGGGTGTTGTCGTCCTTGCCGACCCAGACCGCGGTGACGAAGCCGCCGGTGTAGCCGACGAACCAGGCGTCCTTGTAGTCCGAGGTCGTACCGGTCTTGCCGGCCAGGTCGCGGCCGCCGATCGCCGCCGACCGCCCGGTGCCCGAGGTCATCACGCCCCGCAGCATCGAGTTCAGATAATAGAGGTAGGGGTTGGTGATCGCCTGGGCGGGTCCTTCGGCGCGGCTGGCGCGCTGATAGATGACCCGGCCCTGCGGGGTCCGGATGCGGCTGATGCCATAGGCCTGCACGCGCTTGCCGCCGTTGGAGAAGGCGTCATAGGCCTGGGCCATCTCGAGCGGCGAAACCTCCACCGCGCCCAGCGCCATGGCGGGCTCCAGACCGATGCGGCTGGAGACGCCCAGACGGCGGGCCGTGCGGGCGACATTGTCCCGACCGATCTGGTCGGCGACGCCGGCGGCGATGGTGTTGGTCGACTGGGCCACGGCGTTGGCCAGGGTCATCTCGCCGGCGAAGGTCCCGGAGTAGTTGCGCGGCGACCAGTTGCCGATGTGGATCGGGGCGTCGTTGACCCGGGTCTCGGGCGTGTAACCGCTCTCCAGCGCTGTCAGATAGACGAAGGGCTTCCACGCCGAGCCGGCCTGGCGCCGGGCGTCGGTGGCGCGGTTGAACTGGCTGTCGGCGTAGGAGCTGCCGCCGATCATGGCGCGCACCCGGCCTTCACCGTCCAGCGCGACCAGGGCCGCCTGCTCCACGCCCTTGGACTTGTCGCGGTCCAGGATGCGGCGCACCGAGCGCTCGGCCTGGGTCTGAAGGGTCAGGTCCAGCGTCGTCTCGACGATCATGTCCTCGGTCGGCTCGCCGACCAGTTCGCGGATCTGCTTGTCCAGCCAGTCGATGAAGTACTGGGCGTGCTGGGTGGCCAGGGTGCGCGACACGCGCACCGGCTCGGTCACCGCCTGGGCGCGCTGTTCGGGCGTGATCACGCCGGCGTCGACCATCTCATTGAGCACGACGGTGGCGCGGGTGGCGGCCCGCTCGCTCTCGGACACCGGCGAATAGCGCGACGGAGCCTTCAGCAGGCCGGCCAGCAGCGCCGCCTCGCCGACGGTCAACTGCCTGGCGCTCTTGTCGAAATAGCGTTGCGACGCCGCCTCGATGCCATAGGCGCCGGCGCCGAAATAGACGCGGTTCAGATAGAGGGCCAGGATCTCCTTCTTGGAGAATTTCATCTCCAGCCAGACCGCCAGCATCAGCTCCTGGACCTTGCGCTTCATGTTCTGGTCCGGGGACAGGAACAGGTTCTTGGCCAGCTGCTGGGTCAGGGTCGAGCCGCCCTGCACCACGCGCCCGGCGCGCATGTTGGACACGATGGCCCGGCTCATGCCGATCGGGTCGAAGCCGGGGTGGTGGTAGAAGCGCCGGTCCTCGATGGCGATGAAGGCCGCCGGGACATAGTCGGGCAGGGCGTCCAGGTCAGCGGGCGGGGCCTGCTGGGTGCCGCGCACCGCGATCAGAGCGCCGTTGCGGTCCAGATAGGTGATCGAGGGCTGGCGATCGACATTGTACAGGGTCGAGGTGTCGGGCAGGTCGCGGGCGAACACCGCGAAGAAGACGACCAGGAAGATGACGCCCCACACGCCCAGCACCGCGCCCCAGTAGAGCACGCGCTGCAACGGCGTCCGGGCCGGCTTGTCGCCGCCCCCGTTGGCGCCACGTCCGAAGCTGAAGCCACCGGCCATTTAAAACCTCACCCAACCCGCCCGACGGCCTTAGCCCATCGGACGGTGCACGGAAACGCCCCCGAGAGGTTGGCGGCTTGGAAAGCCGACAACCTTTCAAGATACAAAGTGGGGCGACTTGTCCGAAAACCGGAACCACTTTTCGGGTCGCCCCTAGTCTTCACAGGACCGTGAAGGGCGTTTCCGCCGAAAGGATGACCTTTGAGGGCCCTATTCTAAAAACGCGTTCACCTCGGCGGCGAAGACGGCGGGCTGGTCCAGCATGATGAAGTGGGCGCTATCGTCGATCCGCTTCAGCTCGGCGCCCGGCAGGCCCTGGTACGACATGCGGTAGACCATGTCGGTGAACTCGGGCGTCTGCCCGGTGAAGAGGACGTACAGCACCTCGGTCGGGGCGGTGATGCGCGACAGTTCGGGCCGCAGGTCGGTGACGATCAGCTCGCGGAAGGACGAGGCGGCGACCTGCTGGTCGCTGGTCTCCATGTCGCGGATCGGACCGGCGCGCAGGGACTCAGTCTTGATCATCGAGTTGATCGAAGCCGTGGCCTGGGTGTTGTAGGCCTCGCGCGTGCCGGTCGACATGCTGGCGTAGATCTGGTTGGCGATCGGGGTGACGCTCTCGGCCGTCGCGCCCGGGGCGCCGAACATCGCGCCCATGAAGGGCACCATGTCCACGACCATCAGCTTGCCGACGCTGTCGGGATGGCGCGCGGCCAGCATCATGGCGATCGTGCCGCCCATCGAGTGCCCGATGACGACCGGCTTGTTCAGCCCCTGTTCGGCGATGTAGCGGGCCAGATCCTCGGCGACCGGGGCGGCGACCGGGCCGGTGGCGTTGTCCTCGGCCGGCGCGCCGGCGAAGCCCTGCACGTGGACGCGATGAATGCGGTAGCGGCCCTTGAGCTGATCGGTCAGGCCGTCCCAGACCTCGGGCGACGACGTCAGGCCGGGGATCAGGATGATGTCGCCGACCGGATGCTCCGGTCCGTCGATGCGGACATGGAACCGGCCCGACTGGAAGTCGGCGTGGCGGTGGCCGTGGTCCGCGGCCCCTTGCTGAGTAGCTTGCCCGTGGGCGGCGTGCGAGCCGTGCGCCTGCGCCAGGGCGGGCGCGGCCAGCCCCAGCGACAGGCAGGCGGCGAGGGCGGCGGCGGCGGCGGTCATGGTCTTCATGGCGGTTCCCCGTGTGCGGGCCATTCGCCCGCATCTGTTCCGTAGTCGCCGCAGGGGGCGCGATTGGATGCAGGCGGTCAAGACTTCCCGCGCCGCCGACGCTAAAGTGGCGTCATGACGCCCGCAGATTCCGCTCCGGTTTCCTCCAACGCCCCCGAAGCCAAGGCCCCGCCGACCGCCTTCGGCAAGGGCTTCGTTCTGGACGCCTGGTATTTCGTCGCCCTGGCGCGCGACGTGAAACCCGAGTCGCTGAAGCGCTACGAACTGCTCAATGAACCGGTCCTGATCGGGCGGACGAAGGCCGGGCAGATCTTCGCCATGCGCGACATCTGCCCCCACCGCGCCGCGCCCCTGTCGGCCGGGCGGGTGGTGAACAAGCCGGGCGAAGGCGAGACGGTCGAATGCCCCTATCACGGCTGGCGTTTCCGCACGGACGGCGTCTGCGCCGCCATCCCCTCGCTGGTTGAGTCCCAGCCCTTTGAGGCCGACCGCATCAAGGTGCGTTCCTATCCGGTGCGCGAAAGCCAGGGGATGGTCTTCGTCTGGATGAGTTCGGACCCGCGCGGCGCGGGCGAGCCCGACCATGAGCCGCCCCAGTTCCCCGGCGTGGTCGGCGGCGGGGCCAAACTGGTCGAGTGGATGGATTTCGACAGCCATATCGACCACGCCGTCGTCGGCCTGATGGACCCCGCCCACGGCCCCTACGTCCATCAGCAGTGGTGGTGGCGGTCCGAGCATTCGATGCACGAAAAGGCCAAGGCCTTCGAACCGCGCGAGCAGGGCTTCGCCATGGTGCGGCACGCGCCGTCGTCGAACAGCCGGGCCTACAAGATCCTGGGCGGCGCCCCGGCGACCGAGATCACCTTCCGCCTGCCCGGCTACCGCTGGGAGCACATCCAGGTCGGAGAGAAGCAGGTGCTGGCCCTGACCTGCCTGACGCCCATCACCGACACCAAGACCCGGATCACCCAGATCTTCTGGTCGGACCACTGGATCTTCGACCTGGCCAAGCCCTTCCTGCGCATGGGCGTGGTCGCCTTCCTCAAGCAGGACGGCGGCATGGTGAACCTGCAGAACGAGGGCCTGCGCTACGATCCGGCCCTGATCTGGATCGACGACGCCGACAAGCAGGCCAAATGGTACCAGCAGCTGAAGCGCGAATGGATCAAGTCCCGCGCCGAGGGCCGGTCGTTCGCCAACCCGGTGAAGCCCGCGACCTTGCGCTGGAAGAGCTGACGCTCTTCGAAGGGCGCTAACGCTCGCGACGCGGTCGCTCGTTGCTTGAGCGCAAGACAAAGGCCGCAGCGGATGCCGCGGCCTTTGATCTGTTCAGCATGCGCGAAGCGCCAGGCCGCGTCGGGTCGGGAGGTCCCGAAGGGCCGACGGTCCCCGATTATTGCCGGGCCAGCGCGCCGGCGAGGACGATGTCGATCTGCTTGGAGATCTGGGTCGTCAGCTGTTCGATGCCCCAGCCGTCGTAGGCGGCGTGGCGGTAGTTGGCGATGAAGGCGCCGTAGATCAGCTCGCCCAGCAGGCGGATGTCCGCATCCTGGCGCAGCTCGCCTTCACGCACGCCGGCCTGCAGGGCGTCCGAGACGATGACGGAGACCGGACGGGCGGCGGCGCGGCTGCGCATTTCGGCGGCGACCGGCTGGAACCACGAGCGGGCGACGACGGCCTGCACCAGCGGCAGATGCTCCAGGGATTCGTGATAGGCGGCGGTCATGGCGGCCACCAGGCGTCCGCGCACCGAGCTTTCGGCGGCGACGGCGGCCTTCAGCGATTCCGCCAGACGGGCCAGGTCCTCGGCCAGGACGGCCTCGAACAGTTCGGCCTTGTCCTGGAAGTTGGCGAAGACCGCGCCGGTCGACATGCCCGCGCCCTTGGCGATGTCGCGGATGGTGGCGGGCTCGTAGCCGCGTTCCGCGAAGAGGGTGCGCGCGGCGTCCAGGACCTTCTGACGGGTCCGCACCTTGGCGGCCTGACGACGGTTCAGGCGGGGGGCGTCAGCCTCGGAATCCGAGGCGGTCTGGGCGGAGCTAAGGGCGATGTCTCGCATGTAAAACGGCTACTCGACTAAGCGGCGGGGAGGACCACCGGCAGGAAAACAGCGCCATGACGGCAGGGTTTCGGGCGCTCCGGAAAGCACCTCAGGCCCGACCTGAAGGCCCGGCGAACAGCGGCACTCATCACGCAACGATGACCAAATTGGGGTGTACAGATTAACAGCAGCGTTAGTTGCTGGGTTAACGGCGCAGCTTGCCAAGTCCGTCGCGGCCTATCTTTTGAGCGTCGACCTCAGCGCCCGGGGCCTCCGCGCAGCCTCCCCGTCGGGCATGGCGTCCTGGAACAATTTGCGGAAACGGTCGCGTCGTTCGTGGATCGAAGCGAGCACCAGACCCATCGGCACGCCGAGGTCGACCAGGGTGTTTTCCGCCAGTTGAAGACTGGCCTCCGTGGTCTCCGGAACGGCGTCGGTGACGCCCAGCCGGTACAGGCGTTCGGCGTGTCGGGAATCCCGCGCCCGGGCGATCAGGATCAGGTCTGGCCTCAACGAGCGGGCCGCGACGACCACCTCGTCGACCTTGGCGGGGGCGTCCATGGTGACCACCATGGCGCGCGCCTTTTCGATGCCGCAACGCGCCAGCAGGTCGGCCTGGCCGGCGTCGCCGTAGAAAACGTTCGAGCCCTCGCCGCGCCCCTTGGCGACGGTGGAGGCGTTGGCGTCGACGGCCACGAAACTCTGTCCGTGCTCGGTCAGCATTTCCCCGACGAGGCGTCCCACCCGGCCGAAGCCGACGATCAGCACCTGGCCCTCGACCGACGGAGGCTCCAGCGCCTCGGCCGGAAGATCAGGCAAAACTGCGGCGTCCTGTCGCGTCAGTCGATCGGCGAACATCGCCATCAACGGTACAGTAAAAATACTTATGGTGGCTGCAAGCATGACTGTACGTGTGAAGTCTGGCGACGCGATTCCTTCCACCAAACCTGCGCCCAGGATGACGAAGGCGAACTCTCCCGCCGGTCCCAGCACCAGCGCGGTCTCGATGGCGGTCTTGTTCTTCACGCCCCACAGCCGCGCCGCGCCGTAGATCATCAGGGCCTTGAACAGGGTCAGCCCGATCGCCAGCCCGAACACGGCCACCGGATCGGCCGCCACCGCGTCCACGTCCAGCCCGATGCCGACGCCGACGAAGAAGACGCCCAGCAGCAGACCCTTGAACGGTTCGATCGACACCTCGACCGCCCGCCGGAACTCCGTCTCGGCCAGCAGCAGGCCCGCCACCAGCGCGCCGAGGCTCATCGACAGGCCCGCGGCCTGGGCCCCCAGCCCGGCGCCGACCACGACCAGCAGGCAGGCGGCGACGAACATCTCCTGCCCCTGCCCCTTGGCCCGGGCCTTGGCCACCGACCGGAACAGCGGACGCAGCACCAGACGGCCCAGCACCACCAGCAGGGCCAGACCGATAGCGGCCGGGATCAGGGTGAACAGCGCCGTGCCCAGCACGGTCGGATCGAAGTCGCCGCCGGCGGTGACTCCGCCCTGCGCCAACGCCGCCAGCACGGTGACGGTGATCAGGATCGGCGCCACGGCCAGGTCCTGGGCCAGAAGGACCGAGAAGATGGTGCGCCCCGCCGCGCCGCCCAGGCGGCCGCGCTCAGCCATGACCGGCATGACCACGGCGGTCGAGGACAGCGCCAGCCCCAGGCCCAGCACGGCGGACGACACCAGGGTCTGGCCCATCGCCATGAACAGGGCGGCCAGTCCGACCGTGCAGAACAGGACCTGGGTCAGCCCCAGGCCGAAGACGAGCCGTCGCATCGCCTTGAGCCGCTCCCACGACAGCTCCAGCCCGATCATGAACAGCAGGAAGGCCACGCCCAGTTCGGACAGGGCGCGCAACTGGTTGGCGTCGGAGATGGTCAGCCACGCCAGCCAGGGTACGGTGTCGGCGAATCGGGCCAGACCGTCGGGCCCCAGCAGGACGCCTGCCGCAAGAAAGCCGAGAACCGGGCTGATCTTCAGCCGGTTGAACAGGGGAACCACCACCCCGGCCGCCGCCAGGAAGACCACAAGGTCCTTATATTCGCCGCCGGCGCCGCCGTGAGTCATTCGCCCTCCGTACGGTTCAGCCTACAGGCTGAAACGCCGCCGTGTCTGGCTTTCCGTCGTTTCATGACAAAAAATTCAGGCGACAGTCTCCGAGGCGGGCGTAGGGTCCGCGCCGACCCTTCCAAGTTGGTGAAGAGAAGTCGGGGAAACTCCTATGAAGAAGCTGCTTATCGGCGCCGCCCTCGGCGCCCTGCTCCTGCCCGCCGCCGCCCAGGCGCAGAGCTGGACCGATGCTGACGAACACGCCTGCGTCGACGAATCCTGCACGGTCGTCGAACTGTTCCAGGCCCCTGCACAGGGCGCCGCCGTCGCCGGTTGGCAAGGCGTCGAGGCCCCCAAATACGGGACCTGGGGCTTCGACCTGAACGGCCGCGACACCTCGGTCAACCCGGGCGACAACTTCATGCGCTACGCCAACGGAGCCGCGCTGGACCGCCTGCAGATTCCGTCGGACCGCACCTCCTACGGCTCGTTCAACCTGCTGCGCGAACTGTCGGACAACCGCGTCAAGGTGATGATCGAAGGCCTGGTGGCCCGCACCGATCTGACCGCCGGCTCCGACGAGCAGAAGATCGCCGACGCCTATCGCTCCTACATGGACGAGGCCCGGATCGAAGCGCTGGACGCCCAGCCGCTGGCCCCCTACCTCGCCGCCATCCGCGCCGCCGACACCCATGACAAGGCCGCGGTCTACATGGGCCAGACCCAGGGCCGCATCGGCGGCTCGATCTTCGGCACCGGCATCACGATCGACCAGAAGGCGCCGACCCGCTACGTCGTCTCGACCGGCCAGTCGGGCCTGGGCCTGCCGAACCGCGACTATTATCTGGAGCAGCGCTGGGCCGACAAGAAGGTCCTGTACCAGGCCTATGTCGCCCGCATGCTGGGCATGATCGGCTGGGCCAATCCGGAACAGGCCGCGGCCGACATCGTCGCCTTCGAGACCAAGATCGCCGAGGCGCACTGGACGCCGGAGCAGAACCGCAACCGCGACGAAACCTACAACGAGTACACCATCTCGCAGCTGGCTTCGGAAGCTCCGGGCTTCCCGTGGCAGGCCTACTACACCGCCGTCGGCGTGGGTGAAGTGCCGCGCCTGATCGTCCGCCAGGACACGGCCATGCCGAAGATCGCGGCGCTCTACGCCGAGACCCCGATCGCGACGATCCAGGCCTGGCAGGCCTTCCACACGACCGACGACGCCGCCGGCCGCCTGTCGCGCCGCTTCGCGGACGCCCAATGGGAGTTCCGGTCGCGCGATCTGCAGGGCCAGCCCATGCAGCGCCCCCGCGACAAGCGCGGCATCAGCTTCGCCGAAGGCATGCTCGGCGAGGCCGTCGGCCGCCAGTACGTGGCCGACTACTTCCCGGCCGAGTCCAAGGCGAAGATGGAGCAGCTGGTCGCCAACCTGCGCACCGCGCTGGGCAACCGCATCCGCAACTACACCTGGATGAGCGCCGAGACCCGCGCGGCCGCCGAGGAGAAGCTGAACAAGTTCACCGTCAAGATCGGCTATCCGAACAAGTGGCGTGACTATTCGGCCCTGGAGATCCGTCCGGACGACCTGTTCGGCAACGGCGAGCGCGCCGGCCTGTTCCAGTGGAACTACCAGCTGAACCGCCTGAACCAGCCGGTCGACAAGGACGAGTGGGGCATGACCCCGCAGACCGTGAACGCCTACTACAACTCGGCCAATAACGAGATCGTCTTCCCGGCCGCCATCCTGCAGCCGCCCTTCTTCGATCCGGACGCGGACCCGGCCGTCAACTACGGCGGCATCGGCGGCGTCATCGGCCACGAGATCGGCCACGGCTTCGACGACCAGGGCTCCAAGTCCGATGGCGACGGCGTGCTGCGCAACTGGTGGACCCCTCAGGACAAGGCCAATTTCGAAGCCCTGACCGCCCGCCTCGGCGCCCAGTACGGCCAGTTCGAGCCGATCCCCGGGTTCCATGTCCGTCCGGGCCTGACGATGGGCGAGAACATCGGCGACGCCGCCGGCGTGGCGGTGGGCCTGGAAGCCTATCACCTGTCGCTGAACGGCCAGCCGGCTCCGGTCCTGGACGGCACGACCGGCGACCAGCGCTTCTTCTACGGCTGGGCCCAGGTGTGGCAGTCCAAGTATCGCGAAGCGGCGCTGAAGCAGCAGATCGACACCGACTCGCACAGCCCGGCCGAATTCCGGGTCATCGGCCCGGTGCGCAACGTCGACGCCTGGTATGAAGCCTTCGGCGTCCAGCCGGGCACGAAATACTACCTCGCGCCGGAAGACCGCGTCCGTATCTGGTAAGCGGATCGCCGCACTGAACGAAGAAGGCCGGGGCTCACGCTCCGGTCTTTTTTGTTGGGCCACGGTCGAAAGGCTCCGCCTTTCTTTGTTGGGCCGCGGACCATCGGCCCTTGGGACCTCCCGACCCGACGCGGCCGGGCGCTTCGCGCAGGCTCCAGCAGCGAGCCGCCGCGCGGTAGCTCCGGGCGCAAAAAAGCCCGCCGCGGGGGATACATCGCGGCGGGCTTTCTTTCGCTCTCATGGAGCGGACGTTTCCTCCCCGAAACGCCTCCGGGCCGCTGCTGCGTCGAAACGCTGCGCTTCCCGAGTACGTCAGAAAGACGACAATTCCCGCTTCAAGTCAATCAAGACCCTGACACGGACAGGGGCTTTTCCTTTGTTATCAACGATAACTCACGGAGCTGTGCGTCAGGAATCGACGATACCCCGGATCGTCGCCACAAGCTGGGCGCGAGGCACGACCTGCTGTCCCGGACGCTCGGCCTTCCAGGCCTCGTTGTCCGTGACGCCGGCGGCGGCCGCGCGGCCCGCGTCGAGGTCCTTGATCGTCACCTGACCGGCCGCGATCTCGTCGCCGCCCAGAATGACGGCGGCGGGCGCGCCGCGCCGGTCGGCGTACTTCATCTGCGCCTTCATGCCCGCCCGGCCGAGGTAGAGTTCGGCGGCGATCCCGGCGTTGCGCAGCTCGGACACCGCATCGAGATAGTGCTGCATGTCGGCCTCCGAGAAGACGATCACGACCACCGGGCCGCGCACCGCGTCCTCGTCGCCGCGCCCGGCCGCGCGAAGGGCCGAGGCCAGCCGCGAGACGCCGAAGGAGAAGCCGGTCGCGGGCAGGCGCTCGCCGGTGAAGCGGGCGACCAGGTCGTCGTAGCGCCCGCCGCCGCCGATGGAGCCGAAGCGCACGGCGCGGCCCTTCTCGTCGGTGGTCTCCAGCAGCAGCTCGGCCTCGAACACGGCGCCGGTGTAGTATTCCAGCCCGCGCACGATGGTCGGATCGAAGCGGACCGCGTCCTGCCCCACCTTCATGGCGTTCAGCGCCCGGTCGATGGCCGCCAGCTCTTCCAGCGCCGCCTCGCCGACGGCGCCCAGCCCGCCGGCGCGGGCCACGGCCTCCAGGGTCTCCGCCCGGCTCAACGCCGCGTCGCCCGCCGAAGCGAGGAAGGCCTCGATGGTCGCGGCCACGCCCAGCGGCAGTTGAGCGCCCTTGGTGTAGTCGCCGGACTCGTCCAGACGGCCTTCGCCCAGCAGGGCCGAGACGCCTTCCCAGCCCAGCCGGTCGAACTTGTCGATGGCGCGCAGAGCGGTCAGCTTCTGGATCGGATCGACCACGCCGCCGGCCTCGAACAGGCCGTCGAACAGCTTGCGGTTCGAGACGCGGATCACCGCCTGCCCCGGCGCCAGGCCGGCGGCCTGCAGGCCCTCGCAGGCCATGGCGATGATCTCGGCGTCCGCCTCGGGACGGTCGGAGCCCACCGTGTCGGCGTCGCACTGCACGAACTCGCGGAAACGGCCCGGCCCCGGCTTCTCGTTGCGCCACACCGGCCCGAAGGCGTAGCGGCGGAACGGCTTGGGCAGGGTCTCCCACGACTGCGCCGCGAACCGGGCCAGCGGCGCCGTCAGGTCGTAGCGCAAGGCCATCCACTGGTCGTCGTCGTCCTGCAGGGCGAAGACGCCTTCGTTCGGACGGTCGGCGTCGGGCAGGAATTTGCCCAGGGCGTCGGCGTATTCGAACGCCCCGGTGTCCAGCGGCTCGAAGCCCCAGCGCTCATAGACCTCGGACACGCGCTGAACGAGGCGGCGCTCGGCCACCAGGTCACGGCCACGGCGGTCGGCGAACCCCCGGGGGGCGCGGGCTTCGGGGCGGGTGGGAGCGGCGTCTTCGGTCATGCTGGCGGTCTAGAGGGTCAAGGGTCGAGGGTCGAGGGTCGGAATGATTTCCTGCCTGAACACCGTGAACCGCCGAGCCGTCAACCGCCCAACGTCCTGTCTCGCCCCCCGCCCCTCAGCCCTCGCCCCTTCTGATCGGCACCAGCCGTCCGTAGATCAGACAGCGCCACAGCCACTCCAGCGGCCCCATGCTGAACACCGACAGCCAGATCGGGGACCAGATCAACTGGGCGATCCAGACGCCTCCGACCGCGAGCCACAGCTGTCCCGGCCCCCAGGCCGGATCGCCGAACCAGTGCGGCCCCCACGGCATGTAGAACAGGGTCGTCATGATCAGGGTCTGGGTCAGATAGTTGGTGAACGCCATCCGCCCCACCGGCGCCAGCACCCCCGTGACGACCCTCAGACCGAACCGCGTCATCAGGATCAGCAGGCTGACGTAGGCCAGGGTGATCAGGGGCGCGAAGCTGGCCGCGATATCGGCCATGCCGCCGGTCGGATCCGGCGCGCCGTGCGGCGCCGCGGCCTTGAACCACTCGTACCAGCCCAGCGCGGCGAGGTTGGCGCCGCCGATCAGCAGCAGGAGAACATAGACCCAGGTCGGCGACCGGCCGCTGAGGAAGCCGGCCTTGAACAGCCCCATGCCCAGCAGCATCAGCGCCCCCGTGATCGGGATCAGGGTGATGCTCATGGCCTGCAGGATCGCCTCGGCCTTCAGGTTTTCGATCAGCGCGGCGGGCCAGCCCGATTGATAGGCCTGGATGGTCGCCGCCAGACTTTCGGGCGTCACCGCGAAGGGTCCGCCGCCGGCGGCCGCGGCGCCCTCGGGCATGAAGGCCTGGGCGGCGAAGGCGGCCGCCGACAGCAGGCCGAACAGCAGGTTCAGCAGGGCTCCGGTCCAGATCAGCCGCTTGGCCGACCACGACCGCGCCAGCATCACCAGAACGCCCGTGTAGGCGTAGTGCAGCAGGATATCGCCGTACCAGAAGGCCGCGCCGTGGATCAGGCCGAACACGGCCAGCCACAGCAGGCGCCGCCACAGGAGGGCGCCTCGCGCCTCGTCCCGCCGTTCGCCGCCGATCAGGAAGATCGACACCCCGAACAGCATGGAGAACAGTGATCGCGCCTTGTTGTGGAAGAAGACCTCGGTGACCCAGTGGCCGAGAATATTGGCCTGGTCGTGCGGCCAGGGCGGCGCGACGTCGGCGCCCGTCTGCAGTTCCATCGGCCAGGCGAAGGCCACGGCGTTGACCGCCAGGATGCCGAGGATCGCGAAGCCCCGCAGCATGTCCAGGGTGAAGATGCGATCCGCGGGCGCGACGGGGGCCAGCCGGGCGGCAGGTGCCGTCGTCTCGCCCGTCAGGGCGTCGGTTGCGGCCATGTGGTGATCTCCCCCCGAGGTCAGGGGGGCAGATTGCCGCGCCGGCGTCCGGCGTCAAACCAATTCGCGGTAAGGCTTCAGGCCTGTCCGTCGCGGCCCATGACGCCGAGCCGGTCGCGCACCTCGGGCTGGGGCGAGAAGGCGACGAAGGCCACGCACAGGCCCGCCCACAGGGCGTAGGCCACGCCGATGACGACCGCGAACGGCAGGCCGCCGACGCCGTAGATCAGCAGGGTGGTCTCGCTGCCGCCGACCCCCTCGCCGAGGTTGGCGGCGTTCAGCCACTGCTGGATCACCTGACCGAAGGCGAACAGCGCCGCCAGGATGACCGCCAGCAGGCCGCCGTAGAACATGAAGCGCCAGACCACGCCCAGCCGGGTCGCGGGACGGCCCGAGCGCCGGGTCTCGCGCGCCAGCAGCCACAGGATGGCCGGAACCGCGAGCAGGCCCAGGGTGATCGCCTGAAGGCGCCAGTCCATCTCCAGCCCGGGAACCCAGTTGCGGGGCGGCCAGATCGCCAGCGTCACCCACAGCGGCGGCCACAGCACGGCCAGCACGACGGCGAGCACCGTCCGCTGCGGCTCGCGCCGCCAGGCGACGCGCTGCTGGCCCGGGAAGTCCTCGGGCCGCTCGAGACGGGGGATCATCGCGTCGGCGCCGGCGTGTCGCCGGAATAGTCGTAGAAGCCGCGGCCCGATTTGCGGCCCAGCCAGCCGGCCTCGACGTATTTCACCAGCAGCGGACAGGGCCGGTATTTGCTGTCGGCCAGACCGTCGTACAGCACGTTCATGATGGCCAGAACGACGTCCAGCCCCATGAAGTCGGCCAGCTCCAGCGGACCCATCGGATGGTTGGCGCCCAGCTTCAGCGCCTTGTCGATCGAGGCGACGTTCCCGACCCCTTCGTACAGGGTGTAGATCGCCTCGTTGATCATCGGCACCAGGATGCGGTTGACGATGAAGGCGGGGAAGTCCTCGGAATTGGTGGTCGTCTTGCCCAGCGACTCGGCGAAGGCGACGGCGACCTCATAGGTCTCGGCCGAGGTGGCGATGCCGCGGATGATCTCCACCAGCTTCATCACCGGAGCCGGCTTCATGAAGTGCAGGCCGATGAACCGCTCGGGCCGGTCCGTGGTCGAGGCCAGCCGGGTGATCGAGATGGACGAGGTGTTGGACGCCAGCAGGGTGTGATCGGCCAGGTGCGGCGCCAGGTCGGCGAGGATGGCCTTCTTGACCGCTTCGTCCTCGACGGCGGCCTCGATCACCAGGTCGGCCTTGCCGGCGTCGGCCAGAGAGGCGGCGGCGGTGATGCGCGACAGGGCGGCGTCGGCGTCGGCCTGGGTGCTCAGCCCGCGGGCCACCTGGCGCGCCAGGCTGGCCGCGATGGCGCCCATGGCCTGGGGCACGCGATCGCCGGCGGCGTCGTAGAGTTTCACGTCATAGCCGCCCGCAGCCACCGTCTGGGCGATACCCGCACCCATCTGGCCCGCGCCGATGATGGCGACTGATTTGATCGTGGTCATGGAATCCGGTTGGCTTTCAGGCCCTGCGGCCCCATCGGCGGGCACCTTAGGACGGTGGCCGGACGGCGCAAGCGCGGGATGATGCGAGAGGCGCGATGACCCGGGAGGCGTGGCCTGTTCGCACCGTCCCTGTCGTCAGAAGGGGGCGAAGCTCAACAGGGCGGCCTGCGACGCGGGCAGCAGGTAGATCATGATCCCCTGGATCACGATGATGGCCACGATCGGGGTGACGTCGATGCCGCCCAGAGGCGGAATGATGCGCCGCAGGGGCTCCAGCACCGGGCTGACGATCCGGTCCAGCGTGGCGGCCAGCGAGGCGACGAAGCGGTTGCGGTAGTTGATGACGTCGAACGCCACCAGCCAGCTCAGGACGGCGTTGACGATCAGGGCGATCACGAACAGGCGCAGCACCGCCGTGATGAGGAAGAACAAGAAGCCGATAATCGCCGCCATACCCTGAAGTGCTCCTGCAGAGGGTTGAGCGCCGCTTCTAACCTTAGCCGCCCCTTCCCGCCAACTTTTCCGCACTCGCGCCCCGACTGCAACCTGCGACCGGTTGACACCACCGGTCCCCCGCTCGTATGTCGCCCGCTCGCCTGCACCCGACTATTCAGTGGGGTTTGGGGGGCCGTAGCTCAGTTGGTAGAGCGCGTCGTTCGCAATGACGAGGTCAGGGGTTCGACTCCCCTCGGC
The DNA here is from genome assembly GCF_058790835.1 of Brevundimonas sp. EU05-FHT14B11. Classification (NCBI taxonomy): domain Bacteria; kingdom Pseudomonadati; phylum Pseudomonadota; class Alphaproteobacteria; order Caulobacterales; family Caulobacteraceae; genus Brevundimonas; species Brevundimonas sp. EU05-FHT14B11. The sequence continues at coordinate 617,609 of NZ_JBYTCY010000001.1, read as the reverse complement.
TCCACCATCCTGCTTCGCGCTAGCGCGCTTCGCAGGATGGAACAGCAGGAGAAGGACCCGAAGGTCCAGATCAATCCATGACGTCCTCCCCGCCCCCCGTCGCTCCCTTTCGCGTCGCCGCCCTGTACCGTTTCGCACGGATCGGGGATCGCGAGGCCGTGCGGGCGCGGCTCGAACAGCTGTGCGCGCCGGATGTGCGGGGCATCCTGCTGGTGGCGCACGAGGGACTGAACGGGACCATCGCCGGTCCCGCCGACGCCATCGACCGGGTGCTGGACGGCATCCGGGGCCTGCCCGGCTTCAGCGGGCTGGATGTGAAATTCGCCGACGCCGCCACCGCGCCCTTCCGGCGCATGAAGGTGCGGATCAAGGCCGAGATCGTCACCATGGGCGAGCCCGATCTGGATCCGGCGACGGAGGCCGGGACCTATGTCTCTCCCGCCGAGTGGAACGCCCTGATCGCGGATCCCGATACCATCGTCATCGACACCCGCAACGACTACGAGACCGCCATCGGCGCCTTCGCGGGCGCGGTGCAGCCCAACACCCGCAGCTTCCGCGATTTTCCGGCCTGGTTCCGCACCGAGGGCCGCGCCCTGCTGGATCGCCCCACCCCGCCCAAGGTGGCCATGTACTGCACCGGCGGCATTCGCTGCGAGAAGGCGACGGCCTTCCTGAAGGCCGAGGGCGTGCCGGAGGTCTTCCACCTGGAAGGCGGCATCCTGCGTTACCTAGAAACGGCGTCCGAGCCGGAAAGCCTGTGGCGGGGCGAGTGCTTCGTCTTCGACGAGCGAGTCGCCGTCGGCCACGGCCTGTCCGACGGCAGCCACACCCTGTGCCGCGGCTGCCGCATGCCGGTAAGCGAGGCCGGACGCGCCTCGCCGCTGTACGTCGAAGGGGTCTGCTGCGAACGCTGCCATGCCACGCGCACGGCCGAGCAGCGGGATCGCTATGCGGAACGGGCGCGGCAGATGGAGATCGCCGAACAGCTGGGCATCGACCACGTCGGCGCGGTGCTGCCGGACCGGTCAAAGGCCTGACGCGGCTACTGGTCCTCGTCGAACTTGCGGTTGACCAGGTCGGAGAGGGCCTCGACGGCCTCTGCGGCGTCCTGGCCCTCGGCCTCGATGTGGACGTCGCAGCCGTTGCCGGCGCCGAGCATCAGCAGGCCCATGATCGACAGGGCGTTCACCGTCACGCCGTCGCGGGTGACGCGGATCTCGCTGTCGAAGGTCGAGGCCAGTTTCACGAACTTGGCCGAGGCGCGGGCGTGCAGGCCGCGCTGATTGCAGATGCCGACGGTCGCGGCGACGGGATCGGTCATTTCTCGCCCTGCAGCACCCAGCTGGCCACGGAGATGTATTTGCGGCCGGCGTCCTGGGCGTGGGCGACGCAGGCTTCCAGCGGCTCGCGCCCGCGCACGCTGGCCAGCTTGATCAGCATGGGCAGGTTCAGGCCGGCGATGACCTCGGCGTGGGTCTCCTCCATCACCGAGATGGCGAGGTTGGAGGGCGTGCCGCCGAACATGTCTGTCAGCAGGATCACGCCGTCGCCGTCATCGACGGCGCGCGCGGCGTCGACGATGTCGCGCCGACGCCGCTCCATATCGTCCTCCGGGCCGATGCAGATGGCCGCGACCCCGCGCTGGGGGCCCACGACGTGCTCCATGGCCGAAAGGAATTCGGAGGCCAGACCCCCGTGGGTGACGATCACCAGCCCGATCATGAAGGCTTCACCAAGACTTGCGCCCCCGCGTTCCGATCGCTCCCTGAGCTGACCGCAAGCCGCGCGGAATAGCCCAACTCCGCGTCGGGTTAAAGCCGGGCGATGGCCGCCGCGACCTTTTCACCCGCCGAGGCCTCCCTCGGATCCAGCCGCAGCAGGGGCAGATCGACCCCCTCCACGCGCCGGATCGCCGGTTCCGGCAGGCGTTCAACGGGCTCCGGACCCAGTTCCACGGCCAGCACGACCCGGGCCAGATCCAGGGCGCAGGCGGGCACCACGCCGACGCCCCGCACCTCGATCTTGCCCGCGATGGTGCGCGGCGCACGGGCATAGAGGCTGCCCGAGGCGGCGAACAAATGGGCGTAGTCGTCGGCCGCCAGCCGCCAACCGGCGCCGATCAACCTCAGGGCCAGATCGCTCTTGCCCGCGCCCGGCGGCCCGAACAGGGCGGCGGCGCGCCAGCCCCGGCCCGGGGCCCATTGCGCGACGACGGTGGCGTGAACGGGCTGGGTCATGGGCGGCGGGCTCCGGGGGCGGCGGGCAGGGCCACCTCGAAGCGGGCTCCGGCGGGGCCGCCGTCGCCGGGCCGGTTCCCCGCCCGCACCGTCCCGCCGTGAGCCTCGACGATCTGGCGCACGATCGACAGGCCGAGGCCCGAGTTGGCCCCGAAGGCCGTGCCGCGCGGACGCGAGGTGTAGAAGCGCTCGAACACGGTCTCGAGGTTCTCGACCGGAATGCCGGGGCCGTCGTCGTCGATCCGGACATGGACCGCGCGTTCGTCGATCTCGTCGCGCAGCAGGGTCAGGCGCACCTCGCCGTCCGGCGGGCTGAACGAACGGGCGTTGTCGATCAGGTTGCGGAACACCTGCCCCAGCGGCCCATCGCGGCCGACGATCAGGGCGTGGTCACCGGCCGGCGGGGTGAAGGTCACACGCGCCTCTCCGGGTTTGCGCCCCGCCTCATAGACACCGACGATATCGACCAGCAGGGCGGTCAGATCGATGGTCCGGGGCCGGTCGCGGTTCAGCTCGGCGTCCAGGCGCGAGGCGTTGGAGATGTCGGTGATCAGCCGGTCGAGGCGGCGCACGTCCTGTTGCAGCAAGGCGGTCAGCTTCTCGCGCTGGGCCTCGGTCTTGACCAGCGGCAGGGTCTCCAGCGCCGAACGGATCGAGGTCAGGGGATTCTTGATCTCGTGACTGACGTCGGCGGCGAAGGCCTCGATGGCGTCCATCCGGGCGGACAGGGTCTCGGTCATGGACTCCAGCGACCGCGCCAGATCGCCGATCTCGTCCTTGCGGCTTTCCAGGTCGGGCAGGGAGATGGCTCGCGCCCGCTGCAGACGGACCTCGTCGGCGGCGGCGGACAGCCGCATCACCGGCCGGGCGACGAACAGATGCAGCAGCAGCGACCCCAGCAGGTTCACGAACAGGGCCACCAGGGCGAAGGGCATCAGGGCGCGGCGCTGGGCGCCGATGGTCTCGTCGACATCGCCGGCCTCCAGCGTCAGGACGCCGAGCACCATCTGGACGTGACGGACGGGAATGGAGACCGACACCACGCGGTCGCCGCTCTCCGAGGTGCGCACCTCGGCCTGGGGCTGACCTTCCAGCGCCCCTTCGACCTCGGCGGCGAGGGCGAGGCGGGCGCGTTCGGCCTTCTGGCTGTCACCCGCCACCGCCGCATCATCGGGCGCGGCCACCGGCGAACCCGCGGGCCGGGCGTCAGGCAGGGGTTCGCCCGGAATAGCCTCGGTCACCCAGTAGCTGTCAGCCACCAGGATGCCGTCCACATCGAACAGGCGCGCGCGCTGGCCGGCGGGAATGAAGTTGTCGCGCAGCCAGCGGCTGGCCTCGATCGGGTCCAGCGCCGGGATCGGTTCGCCGCGGGTGACGCCGATCTGGGGCTCGCCGAGCACGCGCACCAGCAGTTCGGCCTGGGCCGCCAGCGTCTCCTGCCGGGACTCGATCAGGCCCCGCTGCCATTCGTTCAGGAGCAGGGCCCCGACGAACAGGATCAGCAGGCTGAGCAGGTTGAGCGCGAGAATCAGGCCGCCGAGACGCGACCCGCCGAACCGCTTGGGTCGGCGGGGCCGGCCGTCTCCGGCCCGCGCCGGATCAGCTTTCGCGGTAACGGTATCCGACGCCATACAGGGTCTCGATCGCGTCGAACTCGGGATCGACGACCCTGAACTTCTTGCGCATGCGCTTCACGTGGCTGTCGATGGTGCGGTCATCGACATAGACCTGATCATCGTAGGCGGCGTCCATCAGGTTGTCGCGGCTCTTCACGAAGCCGGGACGCTGGGCTAGGGCCTGCAGCAGCAGGAATTCGGTGACCGTCAGCTTCACCGGACGGCCGTCCCAGGTGCTTTCGTGGCGCGCCGGGTCCATCGTCAGCTTGCCGCGCTTGATGGCCTTGTTCGAGTTCTCGGCGCTGGGCTCGGGCTCGCCGCCGTCGGCGCCGGTGCGGCGCAACAGGGCCTTCACCCGTTCGATCAGCAGGCGCTGGCTGAAGGGCTTGTGGATGTAGTCGTCGGCGCCGAGGTTGAAGCCGAGGATCTCGTCGATCTCCTCGTCCTTCGACGTCAGCATGATGACCGGGATCTGGGAGGTCTGGCGCAGGCGGCGCAGCACTTCCATGCCGTCCATGCGGGGCATCTTCACATCGAGGATGGCCAGATCCGGCGGCGACGCCTCCAGGGCTTCCAGTCCGGCGGCGCCGTCATGGTAGGCCGTGATCTTGTGGCCATGGCTTTCCAGCGCCAGCGAAACCGACGCCACGATGTTCTCGTCGTCGTCCACCAGGGTGATATTGGCCAAGTCGGCTTCTCCTTGCAGGCTCATCGTCCGCGCAATGAACGCACGGCAAGCGTAACCGTTCTACGTCATCGCGGTTACTTTACGGCGCAAAAGATGGGCCGCGTCGGCCAATTCCGCAACGAAACCCGCCCTTAAAGTCTCCGTCCCATGATCAGGGGGAACTGTCAGAGCGTTCCATGGCCGGCCCGATCCACTACGAAGTCTATATCCGCAAGACCGCGCCGTCGTCCTGGACCCTCCAGATCGCGACCGAGCATCGCGCCCATGCGATCGACACGGCCGAGGATCTGCTGCGCGACGGCTATGCGGCGGCGGTGCGGGTGACCAAGGAAACCCTCGACCCCGACACCATGGAATTCAACAGCGTGACGGTGCTGACCCGCGGCGTCCCGGAGATGAAGGCCAAGCGGGTCACGGTGGAGGACGCCACGGGCCCGCGCTGCAGCACGCCCTACGACCTCTACGCGCCCATGGCCCGCGAACAGATCGGCCGCGTTCTGGAGGACTGGCTGCAGCGGCAGGGCGTGACCGCCTTCGAGCTTCTGCACCGGCCCGATCTGGCGGAACGGCTGGACGCCTCGGGCGTGGAGCTTCAGCACGCCATCCAGAAGGTCGCCGTGCCCGAAGCGCAGGCGGACGGAAAGCCGGTGCACGACCTGGTGCGACACTATCAGAAGCTGTCGGACGCGACGATCGAGCGGCTGGTCATGGCGGGCCGCAAGAACCGGTTCCCCAGCCTCGAGCATCATTCGCTCGCGGACCTGGCCCACCGACTGGAAGGTCAAGCCGAGCGCGCCTTCATCATGGGCGGCGTCGTCGCCGCGGCCCTGGCGGGGCTGAAGGACGGCCGGACGCGTCTGGACCGGCTGATGGACCTGGCCGACCGCGCGCCGGGCGACGGCCAGGCTCGCGCCATGGTGCTGGTCCCGATCGAACAGATCCTGTGCGAGATGCTGGGCTCGCGCGCCGGCCTGGCCGACATTCTGGGCCCGTCATTGGACCAGGGCGCGGCCATGGCGGCCGTGGTTCGCATGGTGGCCCCGCGCGAGGTGGGAATTCTGGTTCGGCACGATCCGCGCATGGCCTTGCACGTCCCCGCCGTGGAAGGCCCCGCCGCCCGGCTGGGGGCGCGCATCGAGATCGCCGAATTCCCCCTGCTGTCGGCCGCCCTGGCCCGGATGGTGCTGCGCGAGCTGATGAGCCCGCGCCGCCTGCGGCCCAACGACGCCGCCGGCGAGATCGACATCCTGCGGGCGCTGGCGACCTGTCTGACCGCCACCGCCGGGCGGCTGCTGACGCTGGAAGAGGTCCAGAACGCCTTCAACGAGCGGTCCAAGGCCCTGGTCACCGCCGATTTCGTCGCCGCCTACGTCAAGACCTGCCGCACGGTCCTGTGCGAGGCCGAGGCCCTGACCCGGCTGTGCGAGAACGTCACCGGCGTGGCCAACAAGCGGTCCGCCGCGCGCTGGCTGTCGGCCTGCGTCGGCTCGCTGCGCTTTGAAACCGAGATGCGGCAGGCGGGCGGGCAGACGGCGGCGCAGAAGCTGGGCGTTCTGGCCGTCCTGCAGCGGGCGGTGCGCGCCTGCGGCCTGTCGGACAAGGACGAGGCCGACATCACCGAGGCGATCGGCAAGGTGGGGGGCGCCGTCGAGGCGGAGGCGCGGATCGTGGCCATGCTGTCCCGCTCGCCGGCCCCCGCGCCGCAAAAGCTGGTGGTGCTGCTGCGGCTGGCGGCGGGCGAGACGGCGCCGCTGGGCCCCGCGGCTGATCGGGCCAAGGCCGAGGCGATCAAGCTGTTCCGCGCACCCGAGGCCCGGGCCGCGCTGGCCGCGCAGCCCGAGGTTCTGGCCCCGCTGAAGACCCTGATGAAGGCGGCCGGCCTGGCCGCCTAGGCGTCAGTCGAAAATGTCGAAGATGCTGTCGCGCTTCTTCTTTTTGTATTTGTAGTCGTCGTCGTGGCGGTAGCGGTCGTCCCGGCGATGGTCGTCGCGATAGCCCTGCGGCTGGCCGCCCCACGGCTGCTGCGCCTGTTGCGGCGGATAGGGAGCCTGGGGCTGGGGCGCCGGCGCGGCCTGCGGGGCCGAGGCGCGGCCTTCAGCGGTCGCGGACTCCATCAGCTTTTCCAGCTCGCCGCGGTCCAGCCAGACGCCCCGGCAATTCGGGCACATGTCGAACTGGACGCCGCCGCGTTCCAGCGTCTGCATCGCGGCGTTGTCGTTGGGGCACATCAGAAGCGGCATCGGGGTTTCCTCCGGTGGTTTCCCCACAGCTACGTGCGGGACGGTGGAACGGCCACCCCCGCGCGGCGATCCGCCGCGTGCTTGCGTCGGATCGCCGACCCCCTAACTGTGACGCCATGACCGATACGCCGAAGACCACCGCCGAAGCCGTCGGACGCCTGCCCGGCCGCGAGGTCCTGCAGGCCGTGCTGGACGGAAAGCTGCCGCCCGCCACCATCAGCACCACCCTGGACTTCGACCTGGTCGAGGTCGGCGAGGGCTTCGCCGCGTTTGAAGGGCGGACCGGGCCGCACATCCTCAACCCGCAGGGCACGGTCCACGGCGGCTGGGCCCTGACGCTGATCGACAGCGCCACGGGCTGCGCGGCCCATTCGCTGCTGCCGGCGGGGGTCAGTTATTCGACCCTGTCGACCCAGGCCAATTTCACCCGGCCGATCACCGCCGACGCCGGCCGGGTCCGCTGCGAGGGCCGGGTGGTCAACGCCGGACGCCAGATCATCACCGCCGAGGCGACGGTGAAGGATGAAGCCGGCCGCCTGCTGGCGCACGGCCTGTCGACCCTGATGGTGCTGCAGCCGAGGCCTTGAGCGCCTTGGCCTAGTCCTCAGGCAGAGGGGCGGGCATCAGATTTCCGAACGGCGCGGCGTCTTCCAGTGCGCGCACGAAACTGGGCCGCGCCATCAGCCGCGCGTGCCAGGCCCGCAGCCGGGGCCGGTCGCCGAACGGAACCAGCCGCCGGGCGTATGTCATCAGCGGTGCAGCTCCGCAGTCGGCCAGGGTGAAGGTCTCGCCCGCGCCCCAGGTCCGGCCGTCGCCCAGCCGCGCCTCCAGCGTGTCCCAGGCGCTTTCCAGCTCCTTCGCATCCAGCGCCATCGCCGTCTCGTTCGGCGTGCCGGCGCGGCCCAGCCGGTTGAAGACGATCCTGTTCATGTTGCCCCCGACATAGGTGTCCAGGATGCGGTCGATGAAGCGCGCCTCAAGGGCCAGGTCAGGATCGGCAGGGATCAGCCGCCCGCCGCCCGCCAGCCGGTCCAGGTATTCGATGACGATGCTGGACTCGATCACCGTGCGGCCCGCCGCCGTGTCCACCAGCGCGGGCATCTTGGCGAAGGGCGACACGGCCATGAACCCTTCCATGGCCTCCGGCGAACCGTCCACCAGCTTCAGCTCGAACGGCAGGCCCAGTTCGTACAGGGCGACCGCGGTCTTCTGCCCGTATCCGGCATAGGGGTGGGACCACAGGATCAGGGCCATCAGACAGTCTCCTCGTTCGCGGCCAGCCAGTCGGCCACCTGTTGCATTCCGACGGCCGTGCCTTCCTCGCGCTCGGCCCAGCCGTCCTGGCCGAAATAGACGCCCTGCTCGTTGAAGATCAGCCGCGCCCCGTCCCCGTCGGCCAGGATCTCGACCGAGGCGAGGGAGGCCGACAGCTTGCGGCCGCCTACCGTCATGACGAAGGCGAAGATGAAGCGGCGGCCCTCGACGATGTCGAGATAGGTCCCCTCGAACAGATGCTCGCCGTCCTCGCCGCCGCCCCGGCTGACCTCCTTGCCGCCGACGCGGAAGTCCAGCTGTTCGATCACCGGCGAGGCGACGTGCTCGCAGCCCATCCAGCGCTGCTTGATTTCGCGGTCGGTGAAGGCGCGGAAGACCCGCTCGGGGCGGGCGTCATAACGGCGCTCGATCGTGAAGGCGCCGAAGACGAGGCGGTCGTCGGTCATGCCTCGCCTCGCCGGCCGATGCGCACGATCTCCAGATGGGTCGCCCGCTCGCCCGCGGTCGATCTGCCGATCTCGTAACCGAGCGCGGGCAGATCCAGCCCGTCCCAGAACGCCTCGCCCCGGCCCAGCAGCACCGGCGAGACGGCGAGGTGCAGCACGTCGATCAGCCCGGCCCGCAGGTACTGGCGGACGGTCTCGGTTCCGCCGCCGATGCGGATGTCCCGGTCGCCGGCCGCGGCGCGCGCCTTTTCCAGCGCCGCCTCGATCCCGCCGGTCTCGAAATGGAAGACCGTGCCGCCCTTCATCTCGAGCGGCGCGCGCGGGTGGTGGGTCAGGACATAGACCGGACAGTGATAGGGCGGCTCCTCGCCCCACCAGCCCTCCCAGCCGTCATCCACCCAGGGGCCGCGCGAGTGCGCGAACATGTTGCGGCCCAGGATCCAGGCCCCGAGGCCGGCCATGCCGCGCTCGGCGAACCCGTTGTCGATCCCGTCCGCGCCCTTGCCGTCGCCGTACATCGCCTGGAAGGTCCGGGTCGGAAAGAACCAGTCGTGCAGCCGCTCGCCGCCGACGCCCAGAGGCGCCTCCAGGCTCTGGTCCGGCCCCGCGCCGAACCCGTCGGCGGAGATCGCGAAGCTGCTGACGCGAACCTTGCCGGCCATCACGCCTGCGCCTTCAACTCGCGGCCGAGCGCATCCAGCATCTCGCCGCAGCCGTGCTCGCGCAGCGGGATGTGATCCGCCCCGTCCGGACCGAAGAAGGCGCCCTGCTCGGTATAGATCAGGCGCGTGCCGGAGCCGTCGGCGACCAGTTCGATCGTGGCCAGGGAGGCGGAGGCGCGCTCCTTCTCCCCGTCCACCATCCGGCCCATCACATAGCTGGTGATGATCCGGCTGTTCTCGACGATGTCGAGGTAGTCGGTGTCGTTGAACCAGGTGTCGTTGGTCTCGTCGCCGAACCGGAACCTGCCGCCGGCGCTGCCGCCGACGCGGAAGTCGTGGGACCAGTCATGGATGGTCCAGCCCTCGCCGTCGACGAACCATCGGCGGAAGGCGGCCGGATCGGCATAGGCGCGAAACACCCGTTCGGGCGAGGCGTCATAGCGGCGCTTGATCGTGAAGGTCCCGTGGGCGAGGACCGGCGTGTCCGGGGTCGTCATGGTCAGGTCTCCGTCTCTGGTTTGGTTTCGTCCAGGAAGGCGCCCAGCCGGTCGAGACTGCGTTCGACGGACCGGCGCCGGTCATTGAGCCAGCGTTCGGCGGCGCTCAGGGCCTCGGGCTCGACCCGGCAGGTGCGCACGCGGCCCACCTTCTCCGACCGGACCAGCCCCGCCGCCTCCAGAACCTTCAGATGCTGCATCACCGCCGACATCGACATCGGCAGGGGCTCGGCCAAGTCGCTGACCGAGACCGGCCCCGCCGACAGGCGTTCGACCATGCGCCGCCGGGTCGGGTCCGACAGGGCCTGGAAGGCGAGATCGAGCGGCTGTTGATACTGAAGCATTCACTTAAGTATTACGGCGCGCCTGCAATTGCAAGCGAGGGGCTTTTCGCATCGCAACGCCCCGTTAATCGGCGCGGCGCAGGGTTCAGGTCCCTCGTGTGTTGTTGGGAGAGGCGCGATGTCGACCATGCAGACCGGCAGCTACCGTCGCCAGCGGGACCATTTCGAGCCGCAGGACATCGACCCCCAGGAACAGCGCCGGCTGCGCGGCCTGCTGGAACAGATCGACTATTCGGCCTTCGTCGCCAACCGCGAGGTCATCGGCCAGATGGTCCCGGGCCTGGACGCGGCCGCCTTCCAGCGGCTGGCGGTGCTGACCGCCACGGCGCGCGGCAAATGGGTGTCGGAGGGCCTGCGCCAATCCGAATCCGGCGCGCCCTCCACGGTCGACCAGGTCGCCCGGCTGACCGCCGCGCGCATGGCCTATGAAGAGCTGGCCGAGGTCTATGAAGGCCTGCGCCGGATGGTCGAGCGGGGCTACATCACCCTGCGCTAGGCCGGGTTTCTCGGGTCAATCCAGCCGTTGCGGCCGCGTCGTGATCGGCGCGTCGGGGTCGGCCGTCGTGCGCTCGGCCGCGGTCGGCGCCGGCGTGGCGGGCGCGGGCTCCGGCAGGGGCTGGGTCACGATCACCGGCGGCGGAACCGCGGCCGGAGCGGGCGTCGACTGCACCGGGGTCGCCGTCGGGCGGGCCGGGCGCGGCGTCGCAGCGGCAGGCGCGGGCGCGGGAGCCGGGTCCGTACGGGCGGATGCGGGCGCGGCGGGCGGCGCGACCACGGCCGGAGCGGGAGCCGCGGCGACCGGCTCAGGCTGGGCGATGACCGCCTCCACCGGAGGCGTGGCCTCGGGCGAAACGGACGGCGGAACGGCGGCGGGGGCCACAGGCGCCGGCGCGGGCGTCTCGGCCGGCGACCGCGTCAGGGCCCAGGCGCCGACGGCCACGGCCGCGAGGGCGGCCACGCCGCCGCCGACGTAGAGCGGCAGACGCCCGGAAGACCCGCCACGCGCGGCGACGGTCCCGGCGGGCGCGGCGCGGCGCGGGGCCGCGACCACCATGTCGTCCAGGGTCACGACTTCGGGGGCGGGCGTCGGGACCGGAGCGGCGACCGGCGATGCGGCGGGGATGGGGGTGGGTTCCGGTTCAGGCAGAGGCCGCACGGCGAGATCCGGCGCGGCTACGGCGGGTGCGGCGGGCGCCGGCGCCGCGCGTTCGGGCTCGGGCCTCGGCGCGGCCGGGGCGGCGCGCGGGATCATGGAGCCGCTGAGGATGCCGGACGACGGTGGCGGCGCGGGCCGGGGCTTCGGCGGTTCGGGCAGGGGCGGCAGGGTCGAGCCGCGCGGCAGCGGCCCGGCGCGGAACACCGTCGCGGGCGGGCGACCCCAGGTCACCGGGCGGCGGAAAGGCTCCGGCTGGGCCTGGCCGTTGACGGGCGAACCGTTCAGCTTGGGGTCGTTCTGATTGGACATGCAGGCTCCCGCGCCGTGTACGGCGCGTTTCTCAAACGCGGACTGGCGACGAAGGTGGCCGCCGATCTGGCCGCTTTCGTGACGCTCTAGTTCTTCAGCCGGTAGCCGGTGCGGAACATCCAGCCGATGACGGCCAGGCAGCCGAAGAGGAAGGCCAGGGTCGCCGTCAGGCTGACGCCGATCCCCACGTCCCCCGACCCGTAGAAGGTCCAGCGGAAGCCCGAGATCAGGTAGACCACCGGGTTGAAGTGGGTGATCGTCCGCCACGGCTCGGGCAGCATGTGGATCGAGTAGAAGGACCCGCCGAGGAAGGTCAGCGGCGTCACCACCAGCATGGGGATGAACTGCAGCTGCTCGAAGCTCTGCGCCCAGATGCCGATGATGAAGCCGAACAGACTGAAGGTCGTCGAGATCAGGATCAGGAACAGCAGCATCTCGACCGGGTGCAGGATCTGCAGGGGCACGAAGAGGGCCGCAGTGGCCAGGATGATCAACCCCAGCACCGCCGACTTGGTCGCCGCCGCCCCGACATAGGCTAGGACGATCTCCAGAGGGCTGACGGGCGCCGAGAGCAGCTCGTAGATCGTGCCCGTGAATTTCGGGAAGTAGATGCCGAACGAGGCGTTGAAGATCGACTGAGTGAACAGGCTCAGCATGATCAGCCCGGGCACGATGAAGGCGCCGTAGGGCACGCCGTCGATCTCGGTCATCCGCGATCCGATCGCGGAGCCGAAGACGACGAAATACAGGGCCGTGGTGATGACCGGCGTCACGATGGACTGCCAGATGGTGCGCAGGGCGCGCGCCATCTCGAAGCGGTAGATCGCCCAGACGCCGTAACCGTTGAACGCCATCACGCCGCCTCAGACTTCGACTGGTGGACCAGGCCCACGAAAATATCCTCAAGCGAGCTCTGGCGCGTGCTCAGGTCCTTGAACCCGACGCCGATGTCGCTGAGCCGCCGCAGCAGGGACGGCACGCCGGTGCGTTCGGCGTTGGAGTCGAAGACGTACTCCAGCTCGGTCCCGTCCGACTTGAGCTCCAGGACCCATTCGGACAGCTCGGCGGGCAGGACCTCCAGCGGCTCCTGCAGCTGAAGGGTCAGGGTCTTGCGGCCCAGCTTCTTCATCAGGGTCGTCTTGTCCTCGACCAGGATCAGTTCGCCCTTCAGGATCACGCCCACCCGGTCGGCCATCTCCTCGGCCTCCTCGATGTAGTGGGTGGTCAGGATGATGGTCACGCCGCGCTCGCGCAGCTTGCGGACCATCTCCCACATGTCCTTGCGCAGTTCGACGTCGACGCCCGCCGTGGGCTCGTCGAGGAACAGGATGTCGGGCTCGTGGCTCAGGGCCTTGGCGATCATGACCCGGCGCTTCATGCCGCCGGACAGGGTCATGATCTTGGAGTCCTTCTTGTCCCACAGGCTGAGGTCGCGAAGGATCTGCTCGACGTAGGCCGGGTTCGGCGCCTTGCCGAACAGGCCGCGGCTGAAGGTCACCGTCGCCCATACGGTCTCGAACGCGTCCGTGGTCAGCTCCTGAGGCACCAGGCCGATGACGGTGCGCGCCTTGCGGTAGGCCTTCTGGGTATCGTGGCCGTCGGCCGTCACCGTGCCGCTGCTCGGCGTGACGATGCCGCAGACGATGGAGATCAGGGTGGTCTTGCCCGCCCCGTTCGGCCCCAGAAGGGCGAAGATCTCGCCCTTGGCGATCGTCAGATCGACGGGCTTGAGGGCTTGCAGCCCGGACTTATAGGTCTTGGTCAGACCCTGGATTGTGATTGCGGGCGGCATGGGGGTCCCTCTCCCTGGGGCCCGCAGATATGCGCCGCCCCCGTTCCGGACAAGGGCGCCGCGGCTCCAGCGGAGCCATATCTTTCGCGATGAGTTGGGCAGGGGTGTCTCGCCTCTCCTCCACGCTTCGCTCCGGCCTGCGCCGATTGACCCCTGCCCGCCGACGGAAGCGCGCGGTCGTGCTGAACGGCCTCGAGCTGATCGCCCGCATAGGCTACGGCGCGCGCGGGTTCGTCTATCTGTCCGGTGGAGCGCTGACCCTGCTGGCCATCCCCGGGCTGGTCGATGGCGCGGCCGGAACCCGCGGCGCCATCGGCTGGCTGGCCCAGCAGCCGCTCGGCCGGGCCTGGGTCCTGCTGCTGGGCCTCGGCCTGCTGGCCATTGTGGTCTGGCGGATGCTGCAGGCGATCTGGGACGCGGACAATGAGGGACATGACCAGCAGGGCCTGAGCACCCGCATGAGCCAGGGGTTCAGCGGCGTCGGCTACGCCCTGCTGGCCTGCAGCGCGTTCAGCCTTCTGTTCCACACCCCCGCCGATCCGGGCGCGGCCGAGATCGCCGCGGGCCATCGCGAGGCGGCGCGAATGCTATCGCTGCCGTTCGGCAATCTGCTTCTGGCGGGAATCGGTCTGTGCATCGCCGGGGTGGGGATCGCCAACATCGTCAGAGCGTGGCGTGACGACTTCGCCGCCTACCTGTCCTGTTCGGTCGAGCTTTGCCGCCGGGTCGTTCCGCTGGCGCGCGCCGGCTACATGGCGCGCGGGATCGCGTGGCTGCCGCTGGCGGCCTTGATCTTCCTCGCCGGGGTTCGGTCGCGGGCCTCGGACGTGACAAGCTTCGACGCCGCGCTGGACGCCCTGGGTCGTCAGCCGGGCGGCGCGGCTTTGCTGGCCGCGGCCGCGCTGGGCTTCATCGGCTTCGGACTGTTCTCCTTCATCGAGGCCCGCTTCCGCCGCATCCGGCCACCGCGCGAGATCGTACCAGTCTGAGGCCGCGGAACTCCCTTCCCGGCCGGGTATTCACGATCCGGAGATCGCCTCATGACCCCGCGCGTCCTCGCCGCCGTCGCCCTGATGGGCGCCCTGTCCGCCTGTGTCACCGCGCCCTCGCCGTCCGAATACCGCGCCCCTCAACCCGCCCGCGCCGTAGACGCCGACCGTCTGTGGTCCGGCCGCTGGATCGAGGTCGCCCGCCTGCCCGACCGACTGACCGACGGCTGCGTCGCCGGCGCATCCAACTATGTCCTCGTCTCGGCGACGCGGGTCGACGTGCGCGACACCTGCGAACAGGGCCAGCCGGGCGGACGCGAGAAGTCCATCGGCGGGCGCGGCGAGATTCTTGACCCGGGGACGAACACGAAGCTTCGGGTGCGCTACCTCGGCGGGTTCGTGACCTGGGACTACTGGGTGCTGGACCACGACGAGGCCTACACCTGGTTCATCTCGGCCGACCCGACCTTCGAGCGGTTGTTCATCTACACCCGTGAAATCCCGAGCCCTGCCCAGCGCGAACGACTGACCGAACGCGCCCGCGCTTTGGGCTATGATGTCAGCCGCCTCGAGTTTCCCGCCCAGCCTACCCCTTGAAGGACCCGCCCATGCGTGTCTCGGCCCTCGCCCTCTCTTCTCTCTTCGCCCTCACGCTCGCCGCCTGCGGCACGGAATCGACGCTGGATCCCGCCGCCGGCTACGGCGCTGACCCGGTGCTGCCCGCGCCCCGCCACACCCTGCTTCCGACGGTCAATATCGCCGACGCCGCCGGTTGGCCGCAGGGCCGGACCCCGGTCGCGGCCCCGGGCTTCCGGGTGCAGGCCTTCGCCGCCGGTCTGACCCATCCGCGCTGGCTCTACCGTCTGCCCAACGGCGACATCCTGGTGGCCGAAACCAATGCGCCGCCCAAGCCCGAAGGGCTGGACGACGGCGCCGGGGGCGGTTTCCGCGCCTGGGCGCAGGGGCTGGTGATGAAGAGGGCCGGCGCGCGCACGCCCAGCCCCGACCGCATCACCCTGCTGCGCGACACCGACGGCGACGGCGTGGCCGAGACCCGGTCGGTCCTGCTCGAGAACCTGATGTCGCCCTTCGGCATGGCCCTGGTCGGGAACACCCTCTACGTCGCCAACGCCGACGCCGTGGTGGCCTTCCCCTACCAGACCGGCCAGACGCGGATCGAGGCCGAACCGCGCAAGATCGCCGACCTGCCCGCAGGCCGGAACCACCACTGGACCAAGAGCCTGGTCGCCAGCGCCGATGGATCGCGCCTCTATGTCGGGGTCGGGTCGAACTCCAACATCGGCGAGAACGGGATGGCCGAGGAAACCGACCGCGCCGCCATCCTGGAGATCAATCCGGCGACCGGCGCGCGGCGGGTCTACGCCTCGGGCCTGCGTAACCCGGTGGGACTGGCGTGGCAGCCCGACAGCGGCCGGCTGTGGGTGTCGGTCAATGAGCGCGACGAGCTCGGCAACGACCTGGTCCCCGACTACATGACCTCGGTCACGCCCGGCGGCTTCTACGGCTGGCCGTTCAGCTACTACGGCCAGACCGTCGACGAACGGGTCGAGCCCCAGGATCCCGCCCTCGTCGCCCGCGCATTGCGGCCGGACTACGCGCTAGGCGCCCATACCGCCTCGCTGGGCCTGACCTTCGGCGAGGGGACGCTGTTCCCGGTCCGCTATCGCGGCGGAGCCTTCGTCGGTCAGCACGGGTCGTGGAACCGCAAGCCGCGCAACGGCTACCGCGTGCTGTTCGTCCCCTTCGTCAACGGCGTGCCGTCCGGCCCGCCCGAGGACATCCTGACCGGCTTCATCAGCGCCCAGGACACGGCCATGGGCCGCCCGGTCGGGGTGCAGTTCGACCGCACCGGCGCCCTGCTGGTCGCCGACGACGTGGGCGACGTCATCTGGCGCGTGTCGCCCACCGCCTGACAGGCGAAGGCCCCGGCGGATCGCTCCACCGGGGCCTTGCAAGGGTCTACGCCGGGATCAGTTCAGCGGTTCGACCACGATGACTGGCGGGGGCGCGGCCGGGGCCGGGGCCGGCGTCACGGTCGGCGCCGGGGCGGCCGGAGCGCTGTTCAGCGTCGAGGTCACCGGCGACGGCGCGGGCGCGGCGACGCTCGGAGCGGGAGTGGGGGCCGGCGTCTCGGCGCGCGGCGCGGCGCGGCGGACCACGGGAGCTTCACGGCGAACCGGGGCTGGGGCGGCCTGACGCGCCACCGGCTCGGGCGTGGCGTCGACCGGAGCGGGCTCAGCGGCCAGCGGCGCGATCGGCGGAGCCGGAGTGATCGGCAGGACCGGGGCGGTCGCCGCCGCTTCGGCCAGCGGAGCCTCGGCGACGTCGCCGCCGCCGTTCATCAGCATCATGGCCGCGGCGCCGCCGATCACCAGAACCCCGATCGGGGCCAGGATCATCCAGGTGCGCATGCCGCCCTTGCGGCGAAGCTGGGCCTTGGTGCGTGCATAGACGGGGACGAAGGTCTCTTCACCAACGACGTCGGCGCGGTCTTGGGGATAGGTAACGGACATCTCTGTTCCTCCTTGAGCGTGGGTTTCCAACCGCCCCGGAAGAGCGCGGTTCCGCGAACAGGTTGAATGTCCTGAAGAAACACCTTTGCTGACACATGTGGGGCGGCAAGCGCCCCGTTTGACGGCCGTCATCCGGCCGGATGAGGCGACAAGAGGGTCCTGAAGTGACGCTGCGTCACCGCCGCTTCGGCGCCACGCCCCACGGCAAACTGGTCCGCAAGCCGTTCGCAACCGGCCAAAAACGACGCGACGATTCTCCCACCGGTTGACCCGGGAGACCGGCTTGTTCATCACCAGAGAGGGCATCTGGCGAGTGGACGTGGCTATGGGTTTGGTGGCGAACATCCGGCGAGACATTCGGTTCGTGAAGGGCCTTCGCCGCCTGCTCGGCCGCATCAAGCCGATCACCATGGACAGCGTCGATCTGGTCTGTGACGACTGGGAAGAGGCCGTCGACAAGTTTTCCGACCACATCGCCATCCAGGACGACCGCCGCTCGATCTCCTATCGGGACCTGGACGCCATGGCGAACCGGTTCGGCCACTGGGCGGTCAGCCGCCGCCTGAAGCGGGGCGACACGGTCGCCCTGGTGATGCTGAACCGGGCCGAATACATCGCCGCCTGGATCGGCTTCTCCAAGGTCGGGGTCGGCACGGCGCTGATCAACACCAACCTGACCGGCCACGCCCTGGCCCACTGCCTGACCATCTCCAACGCCTCGCAGGTCGTCACCGACGAGGATTGCTGGCGCAAGGTCGAGGACGCCCGCCCGCTGGTCGACCGTAACCTGATGCTCTGGGTGCTGGGCCTGTCCGACACGGATGAAGCCGATGAGCGCCGCGGCCTGGACAAGCCGGTGCGCAGCGGCTCCTCGGTGCGGCCCGCCCGCTCGATCCGCTCGGGCCTGACCAACCGCGACACGGCGCTGTACATCTACACCTCGGGCACGACCGGCCTGCCCAAGGCGGCCAAGATCACCCACGCTCGCGCCCGCACCTATATGCGCGCCTTCGCCGGAGCCACCGCGGGAACCGAGAAGGACGTCACGTTCAACGTCCTGCCCCTGTACCACTCGACCGGCGGCCTGGTCGGCATCGGCCCCGCCCTGCTGAACGGCGGCCGCCTGGTCCTGCGCAAGCGCTTCTCGGCCACCAATTTCTGGCCGGACGTGAAGGCCTCGGGCGCGACCCTGTTCGTCTATATCGGCGAGCTGTGCCGCTATCTGATCAACTGCCCGGAGAACCCCGACGAGCGCGCCCACAAGCTGCGCCTCGCCTTCGGCAACGGCCTGCGCCCCGATGTCTGGGAAGACTTCCAGAAGCGCTTCGCCGTGCCCGAGATCCTCGAGTTCTACGGTTCGACCGAGGGCAACGTCTCGCTGTTCAACTTCGACGGCAAGGCGGGCGCCATCGGCCGCGTTCCGGGCTTCCTGAAGAAGCAGATCAACTGTCGGCTGGTCCGTTTCGACATCGACACCGAACTGCCCGTGCGGGGTCCGGACGGCCTGTGCCAGCTGGCCAAACCGGGCGAGGTCGGCGAGGCCCTGGGCCAGATCGGCGACGACACCCGCCACGCCTTCTCCGGCTATGCCGACAAGGCGGCGTCGGAGAAGAAGATCCTGCGCGACGTGTTCGCCAAGGGCGACCGCTGGTTCCGCACCGGCGATCTGATGAGGCAGGACTCGGACGGCTACATCTATTTCATCGACCGGATCGGCGACACCTACCGCTGGAAGGGTGAGAACGTCTCGACCGCCGAGGTCGAACAGCGGCTGGCCGACGCGCCGGGCGTCAAGGAGGTCGTGGCCTACGGCGTTCCGGTGCCGGGCCAGGAAGGCAAGGCCGGCATGGTCGCCCTGGTGATCGACGGCCGCTTCTCGGCCAAGGTCTTCGCCGAATGGGTGGATCAGGAACTGCCGTCCTACGCCCGCCCCGCCTTCATCCGCCTGATCAAGTCGGCCGAGACGACCGGGACCTTCAAATACCGCAAGGTCGACCTGGTCGCCGACGGCTTCGATCCGGACAAGGTGGACGGCGCCCTCTACGTCCGCGGCGGCAAGAACGGCTACGCCAAGCTGACCGAAGCGGCCCGCGCCGCGATCCTGTCCGGCGAAACGCGTCTCTGATATCCGCGGAATCGCAACCGCAGATTAATCATTAACGGCGATGGTCGGGCTCTCGCGCGCGTTGGGGCTCCCCGTCTTCTCATGTTCCAGATTATCGGCATTGTGCTGCTGTTCGCCCTCGTGTTCGGCAGCTACGCCATCTCGGGCGGCAAGTTCGAGGTGATCCTGCACGCCGCGCCTCACGAGTTGATGGCGATCGGCGGCGCGGGCATCGCCGCCTTCCTGATCTCCAACAGCGTGCCGGTGCTGAAGTCCTCGCTCAGCGGCCTGGGCAAGGCCTTCGCGGGGCCCAAATGGAAGAAGCAGGACTACAAGGACCTGCTGTCGCTGCTGTTCCAGCTGACCAAGACGATGAAGTCCAAGGGCGTCATCGCCCTGGAAAGCCACATCGAGAAGCCGGCCGAGAGCACCATCTTCCAGAAATACCCCAAGGTGCTGAAGGACCACTTCGCCACGGACTTCATCTGCGACACCCTGCGGATGATGACGATGAACCTGGAGGATCCTCACCAGATCGAGGACGCCATGGAGAAGCAGCTCGAGAAGCACCACCACGAGGCGTCAGGCGCCCCGGGCGCGCTGCAGAACCTCGCCGACGCCCTTCCGGCGCTGGGCATCGTCGCGGCCGTGCTGGGCGTCATCAAGACCATGGGCTCGATCACCGAGCCGCCGGAAATCCTGGGCGGCATGATCGGCGGCGCCCTGGTCGGCACCTTCATGGGCGTGTTCCTGGCCTATGGCCTGGTCGGCCCCCTGGCCGCGCGCCTGAAGGCGATCGTCGACGAGGAAGGCGCCTACTACAAGATCATCCAGTCGGTGCTGGTCGCCCACCTGCACGGCAATGCGGCCCAGATCTCCGTCGAGATCGGTCGCGGCGACATCCCCTCGTCGGCCCAGCCGTCCTTCGCCGAGATGGAAGAGACCCTGTCGGCCGCCCCGGCCGTCTAGCCTCACGCCGTCTTCACGGACGCTCAACGCTGATCACGGTTCCGGGAACGCCCCGGCCGTTCGCCGGTTGTCTGGCCGACGGATCGTGAAAGCGACCGCTCCAGGCGTCGCTGCGACCGTTGGAGGATCTCCCATGAGAGCGATCGCCCTCGCCTTGGCGACGACCGGCGCCCTGGTTCTGGCGGCCTGTTCGAGCCAGGATGACGCAAAGAACAATGCAGCCGCGGATGCAGGCGCAGACGCCGCCGCGACCGCGCCGACCACCGGAACGCCCGCACCCTCGGACACCGCCACGCCGCCGCCGGTCGATCCCGCCGCGCCGACGTCCCACGATCCGGCCGGCGCGCCGCAAACCCCGCCGACCCTGCCGGTGGAGCCCGGCACGACGCCGTCCACCCCGGCCACGCAACCGCCCGCCCCATAGGACCGGCGCGGAAAGCTGACGCTTCCGTATGTTACACCCGTTCACGAAGCCGTGAGATTTTTACTTGCGCTTCGTCTCGCCTTCCCGTTAGCTCCGGGGTGCGAGGACTCATGATCTCGTGAACCTTCTGAAGGATGAAACCCATGCGCATCACTGCTCTGATCGCCGCCTCGGCCGCCGCTCTGGCCCTGGCCGCCTGCCAACCGGCCGCCGAAGAAAAGGCCGCTGACGCCTCGGCCGACGCCGCTGCCGCCGCCGACACCGCCACGGACGCCGCCGCGACCGCCGACCAAGCCGCCGCTGACGCGACCGCCGCCGCCGGCGACGCGTCCGCCGCCGCCGCCACCGCGGCTGCTCCGGCCGCTGACGGCGCGATGGCTCCGGCCGCCGCCCCGGCCGCTCCGGCCGCTGCTCCGGCTGCCGCTCACTAAGAGCCTTCGAACACGGCCTTCGGGCCTGGTTCGAGAGAAGGGTCGCCCTCACGGGCGGCCCTTTTTCGTTGCCGCCCGCCCGTGTAGGTCGGAGCCATGACCGATGACCGCTCGCCCCGTCTGCTCTGGACCGAAGACGGCGCGCCCCAATCGGGCCGGTTCGGAGACGTCTACTTCTCCCGCGAGGACGGCCTGGCCGAGACCCGTGCGGTCTTTCTGGCGGGCTGCGGCCTGCCCGAGGCGTGGACCGGGCGGCGGCGCTTCACCGTGGCCGAGCTGGGCTTCGGCACCGGGCTGAACATCGCCGCCCTGCTGGACCTTTGGCGGCGCGAGGGCCCGGCGGAGGGCCGGCTGCACATCGTCTCGGTCGAGGGCTTTCCCCTGACCCGCGACGAAGCCGCGCGCGCCCTGTCGGCCTGGCCCGAGATCGCCGAGGCCGCCGAGGCCCTGCTGGCCGCCTGGCCCGCCCCGACGCCGGGCCTGCACCGGTTGGATCTCCCCGACTTCAACGCCACCCTCGATCTGGCGGTCGGCGAGGTGGAGGACGCCCTGACCCAATGGTCCGGCGCGGCGGACGCCTGGTTCCTGGACGGCTTCGCCCCCTCGACCAATCCCGGCATGTGGTCGGATGCGGTGATGGACCTGATCGCCGCCCGATCGGCCCCCGGCGCACGCGTGGCCACCTTCACCGTGGCCGGCGCGGTCCGGCGCGGCCTGACCGAGCGGGGCTTCGCCGTCGAGAAGCGGCCCGGCCACGGCCGCAAGCGCGAGCGGCTGGAGGCCCGGCTGCCGGGCGGCGTTCTCGACCCCGCCCCGCCCCGCGTCGCCGTCATCGGCGCCGGCGTCGCGGGCGCGGCCATGGCCCGCGCCTTCGCCGCCCTGGGGCTGCGCCCGGCCGTGATCGAGGCCGAAGCGCCGGGCGCGGGCGCGTCGGGCTTCGCGGCGGCCCTGGTCACGCCGCGCCTGGACGCGGGCGACCGCGGCATCGCCGCCCTCTACGCCGGCGCCCTCGAGCGGGCCGCGCGCCTCTACGCCGCCACGCCCGGCGCGGTGCTGAGCCGGGGCGTGCTGCAGCTGGAACAGGCCCCGCGCGACGCGGGCCGACACGCCAAGGTCGCCGCGCAGGACCTGTGGCCCGAGCAGGCCATGGTCCCGCTGGACGCCGCCGCCTGCACCGCCCGTCTGGGAGAGCCGGTCCAGACCGGCGGCCTGTGGATGCGGGACGCCATGGCCGTCCAGCCCGCCGCCGTGCTGGCCGCCTGGCTGGCTGGCGCGGACCGGATCGTCGGCGCCGTCGCCGGGATCGAGCCAGGCGCTGAGAGCGGCTGGCGGATCACCGCCGCCGACGGGGCGACCCTCATGGAGGCGGACATCGTGGTTCTGACCGCCGGATGGGGATGCGCGGCCCTGACCCCCGACCCTGCGCTGGCGCCCGTGGCCGGGCAGGCGGAGATGGTCGAGGGCGTGGACGGTGGACCGGTCGCCTGGGGCGGCTATGCGGTTCCGACCGGCGCCGGCCTGCTGTTCGGCGCCACCCACGACCGGGGCGTGACCGATCCCGAGCCCTCGGAGGAGGCCCGTCTTCGCAACCGGACGGCCGTGGCGGCGCGCCTGCCCGGGCTGGCGGCGCGGATCGAGGCGGCGGGGCCGGCGCGGTCCCGTGTCGCGGTGCGCGCCACGACGCCTGACCGGCTGCCGCTGGCCGGCGCTCTGGCGGAGGGGCTCTACATCCTCGGCGGCCTGGGCTCGCGCGGCTTCTGCGCCGCGCCCCTGCTGGCCGAGCATGTGGCGGCCTTGGCGACCGGCGCCCCGTCGCCGCTGGCGCGCGATCTGGCGATCCGGGTCACGCCGTCGCGCCTTTCCGGCGCAAAGGGACTTGCGAAACCCGACGTATCGTTCGACGGTTGAGCTTGTCGGGGGCCGACATGAGGAAGCTTTCCATGCGCACGCCCGTCCTGACCTGTCTGGGTCTTTCCGCCGCCGCCCTGATGACCGTCTCCTGCGCGCCGACCGCCACCACCGGGGACCGCGCCGAAGCGCCTCTGGCGCGACAGTGTTTCAACGTCCAGCAGGTGAGCAATTTCCGGCAGGGCCGCATGGACCAGGTATTCCTGCGGGTGGGCCGCAGCGACGTCTATGAGATGACCGGCGCCGCCTGCCGCGACCTGGACTTCGCCAACCGGATGGCCATCGTGCCGGACGCGGGCGGCGTCGCCGGATCGCGGCTGTGCACCGGCGACTGGGCCCGCGTGGTCGTGCCGGGGTCGGCCAATCCGACCGAGGTCTGCCGAGTCCGCCTGACCCGCAGACTCTCCGATGCAGAGGTCGAAGCCCTGCCCGCCGCCTACAAGCCTTAGGTCCTAGGCCTTCTGGGCGTAGCCGAGGCGCTGGTTCAGCTTCTCGATCAGATCGATGGCCGTGTCCGCGATGACCGAGCCGGGCGGATAGACGGCGGCCGCGCCGCTTTCGAGCAGCGGCTGCACGTCTGACGGCGGGATCACCCCGCCCACGACGATCATGATGTCGGACCGGCCCAGCTTCTCCAGCTCGGCCTTCAGCTCGGGCACCAGCGTCAGGTGGCCGGCGGCCAGGGAGGAGGCGCCGACCGCGTGGACGTTGCGCTCCACCGCCTCCCTGGCCGCCTCGGCCGGGGTCTGGAACAGGGAGCCGGCGGTGACGTCGACGCCCAGGTCGCCATAGGCGGTGGCGACCACCTTCTGACCCCGGTCGTGGCCGTCCTGACCCAGTTTGGCGATCAGGATGCGCGGCGGACCGCCGTCGTTCTCGATGAAGGCGGCGACCATGTCGCGGGCGCGGCTGATCTTCGGGTCGTCGCCGGCTTCCTTGGCATAGACGCCGGAGACGGTCTTCACGGTGGCGATGTGGCGGCCGAAGGCGGCCTCCAGCGCGTCCGAGATCTCGCCCACCGTGGCCTTGGCCCGGGCGGCCTCGACGGCCAGCTGGAGAAGGTTTTCCGTCCCGTGCGCGCCCCGGGTCAGGGCGCCCAGCGCGGCCTCGGTCGCCGCCTCGTCGCGTTCGGCGCGCAGGCGTTTGAGCTTGTCGATCTGCGCGGCCAGCACGGCGGCGTTGTCGACCTTCAGCATCGGGATGTCGTCGGGCGTGTCGTTGAAATAGCTGTTCACCCCGACCACCGTCTGCTGGCCGGTGTCGATGCGGGCCTGGGTCTTGGCCGCCGATTCCTCGATGCGCAGCTTGGGGATGCCGGCCTCGATGGCCTTGGCCATGCCGCCCAGCGCCTCGACCTCGGCCATGTGGGCGCGGGCGCGCTCGGCCAGTTCGTGGGTCAGGCGCTCGACGTAGAAGCTGCCGCCCCACGGGTCGATGACCTTGGTCAGGCCCGTCTCCATCTGCAGCAGGATCTGGGTGTTGCGCGCGATCCGGGCCGAGAAGTCGGTCGGCAGGGCCAGGGCCTCGTCCAGGGCGTTGGTGTGCAGGGACTGGGTCTGGCCGCCCGCGGCGGCCATGGCCTCGACCATGGTGCGCGAGACGTTGTTGAACACGTCCTGGGCCGCGAGGCTCCAGCCCGAGGTCTGGCAGTGGGCGCGCAGGGACAGGGAGCGGGCATCCTTGGCCCCGAACTTCGCCACCGCCTCGGCCCACAGCAGGCGGCCGGCCCGCATCTTGGCCACCTCCATGAAATAGTTCATCCCGATGGCCCAGAAGAAGGACAGGCGCGGCGCGAACCGGTCCACGTCCATGCCCGCCTCGACCCCGGCCTTCAGGTATTCGATGCCGTCGGCGAGGGTGTAGGCCAGCTCCAGGTCCGCCGAGGCCCCGGCCTCCTGCATGTGGTAACCGCTGATCGAGATGGAGTTGAACTTGGGCGCATGCTCGGCCGTCCAGGCGAAGATGTCGGCGATGATCCGCATGCTGGGCGTCGGCGGGTAGATGTAGGTGTTGCGGACCATGAACTCCTTGAGGATGTCGTTCTGGATGGTCCCGGTCAGGGCGCTGTGGGCGACGCCCTGCTCTTCCGCCGCCACGATATAGAGAGCCAGCACCGGCAGCACCGCGCCGTTCATGGTCATGGAGACCGACATCTGGTCCAGCGGGATACCGTCGAACAGGGTGCGCATGTCGTAGATGCTGTCGATGGCCACGCCGGCCATACCGACGTCGCCCTTCACCCGCGGGTGGTCCGAATCGTAGCCCCGGTGGGTGGCCAGGTCGAAAGCGATGCTGAGGCCCTTCTGACCGGCGGCGAGGTTGCGGCGGTAGAAGGCGTTGGACTCCTCCGCCGTCGAGAAGCCGGCGTACTGGCGGATGGTCCAGGGATTGCCCGCGTACATCGTCGGATAGGGGCCGCGGTGATAGGGGGCGATGCCCGGCAGGCCGTGGATGAAGTCCAGCCCGTCCAGAGCCGAGGCGTCGTACGACGTCGCGACGGTCAGGCCTTCGGGCGTCTTCCACGGGGCGCGATCCGGGCCGGTTCCAGTCGGCGACAGGTCGAGCGGCAGGGTGGAAAATTTCGGGCTCATCGGGCGGCCTCCCCGGCTTCAAAGGACGCGGCGAGGCGGAAGGGGGTCAGGGGCGTGCAGGCGTCGCCGCCGCCCGCGGGAGACCCGCCGGGGTCCGCGTCGAAGGTGGTCGGGCGCGGGTCGGGGTCCACGAATTTCGTGACGCCGACGATCTGTTTCGATCCGTTGGACAGGGCGCGTTCAAGCACCTCGCGGGCGCGGGCGACGCGGGACTGGATCAGGTCGCCGCGCAGGGCCTCGACCAGGCCGCCCTCGGCCTCGATGACCTGGAACTCGGCCCAGCCGGCCTCGGCCAGTTCGCGGGTGCGGTGATCCAGATACCAGCTGCCCGCCGCCGGATCGTCGACCCGGCCCAGGCTGGCCTCTTCCATCAGCACTAGCTGGGTGTTGCGGGCTTGGCGCCGGGCGAAGGCGTCGGCCCGGCCCTCGGCGCGGACGAAGCCGTCCAGCACCACCGCATCGGCCCCGCCGACCGCGCCGGCGAACCCGGCCGCCGTCAGCCTGAGCAGGTTGGGCCACGGGTCGCGCGCCGAAAGCATGCGCCGCGACGAGCGGGCCTCGATCAGCGCCGGGACCTCGTGCCTGTAGGCCTTCGAGATCGAACGCCACATCAGGCGCAGGGCCCGGACCTTGGCCAGGCCGTCGAAATACTCCTGATCCACGGCGACGGAGAGCACCACGCCCCTGAGCGCGGCCTCGACCGGCATCCCGGCCTCGACGGCGGCGTTGATCAGGGCCACGGCGTTGGCGGCGGCGAAGGCCAGCTCCTGGGCGATGGAACCGCCGGCCTCATGCGCCACCCGGCCCGAGGCCATGAAGAAGGTCGCGTCGGGATAGGCGCCGGCATGCCGCGCCGCCGTGTTGGCGGCCAGGGTCAGGTGTTCGGTGATCGGGCGCGGCGCGGCGCCGGCCTCCGCGAAGGCCGAGACCGGATCCATGTGGAACATCAGCCGGGCGCGCGGCGACCCCTTCGCCGCAACGGCCAGGGCGTTGGCCGCGTCCGGGCCCTCCAGCCCGGCGTCCAGGCCGACAGCCGCCAGTTCCAGCGCCACCCCGTCCAGAGCCCGGCCCAGCGGCTCGCTGTCGGCCAGCACGGCGCCCTTGAGCACCACCGAGGCGGCCCCGCCCTGCAGGTCGGCCAGCATCGCCGCGTTCACCGCCGCCGGATCATCGCCCTCGACCAGGGCGCGCAGGTCCCAGGCCCGGCCCTCGGCGTCCGACGGACGCGGGGCGAACACCGTCTCTACCCCGGTGGCTCCGGCGTAGAGCGGGCGCACCACCAGATTGTCCGCGTCCATATGGACGAGACTTTCCAAGGGCTTATCCTTCAACGCCTTCTCGGCGAGCGTCTTCCATTCGGCGGGGGACGGCGTGGGAAAGGTCATGGCGTCTCCATTGCCCCCACGGACGCTCCGGGTCCAGAGAGCGAACGATCCGGACTCCGCGAAAACACCGTCCGATGCGTCCGATGCGTTCGGATCGTCCGGATGGTCGAGCAGGCGTTGAGGTCATGGTAGGCTCACCATGCGTCAAGTTCGGACGCATCAATCCGCTGCTGACACGGTTGCGATTGAAGCGGGCCGCCCTACATCCTGCCGGAGCTTCACAGGACCCCACATGGCCGACCTTTCCGCCTTCCCGATCACGCAACGCTGGCCCGCCCAGCATCCCGAGCGACTGCAGCTGTATTCGCTGAACACCCCCAACGGGGTGAAGGTCTCCATCATGCTGGAGGAGATCGGCCTGCCCTATGAGGCGCATCTGGTCGACATCACCAAGAACGAGACCTGGGGCCCGGAATTCCTGTCGCTGAACCCCAACGGCAAGATCCCGGCCATCATCGATCCGGACGGTCCGGGCGGGAAGCCGCTGGCTCTGTTCGAGTCGGGCGCCATCCTGGTCTATCTGGCCGAGAAGACCGGCAAGCTGATCCCGAGCGATCCGGCCCTGCGCTACGAGACCCTGCAGTGGGTCATGTTCCAGATGGCCGCCATCGGGCCGATGTTCGGCCAGGTCGGCTTCTTCAACAAATTCGCGGGCAAGGCCTTCGAGGACAAGCGTCCGCTGGAGCGTTACGTCGGCGAGGCGAAGCGCCTGCTGGGCGTCCTGGACACCCGGCTTGAGGGCCGTGACTGGATCATGGGCGACTATTCGATCGCCGATGTCGCCACCCTGGGCTGGGTGCGCAATCTGATCGGCTTCTACGAGGCCCGCGATCTGGTCGGCTTCGACGACCTGAAGAACGTGCCGGCGTGGCTGGAGCGCGGCCTGGCCCGTCCGGCGGTGCAGCGCGGGCTGGAGATTCCGGCGCGGGGATGAACGGATTTGTGAATGAAAAAGGGGGACGGCCGAGAGGTCGTCCCCCTTTCTCTTGAAGGCTGCGGGCCCGCGGCGTCGGGGGGGGGGCAGACAGGGACCGCGGACCCGCTCCGGTCGAGGGCTTACGCCGCGTCGACCAGGACCAGTTCGGTGTCGGACAGGGCCTTCACCGTAACCGTTTCGACCTCGGCGATGGCCACGCCGTCACGGGCGTTGGCGCGCACGCCGTTGACCTCGATCTCGCCGACCGCCGGGACCAGATAGCCGCGACGGGCGGCGCCCAGCGGATACTCGGCGGTCTCGCCGGCCTTCAGGGTCGCCGCAACGATGCGGGCGTCTGTGCGGATCGGCAGGGCGTCGCCGTCGCCTTCAAAACCCGAAGCGAGGACCACGAACTGGCCGGCGCGGTCGCCCTTGGGGAAGGGCCGCGAGCCCCAGGCCGGCTGCTCGCCGCGGCGGGTCGGCTCGATCCAGATCTGGAAGATCCGGGTCAGGTCCGGCTCGGCGTTGTATTCGGCGTGGCGAATGCCCGTGCCCGCGCTCATCACCTGGACGTCGCCGGCCTCGGTGCGGCCCTTGTTGCCCAGACTGTCCTCGTGGGTGATGGCCCCTTCGCGGACATAGGTGATGATCTCCATGTCCGAGTGCGGATGGGGCGGGAAGCCCGTGCCGGCGGCGATCTCGTCGTCGTTCCAGACACGCAGATTACCCCAGCTCATCCGCTTGGGATCATAGTAGTTGGCGAACGAGAAATGGTGTTTGGCGTTGAGCCAGCCGTGGTTCGCGCCACCCAGGCTGTCGAACGGTCTCAGCTCGATCATGGTCTTGTCTCCGCGCCCCGCCGTCGGGGCCGCTGTTGCTTGACGACAAGATAGCGATCGGCTTCGGATCCAAAATAGAAACAGCTGAAACTCATCGTTTCGCGGAGCGCGCATGTCGAAACTACCGGACCTGGAGGCGCTGGCCATCTTCTCGAAGGTGGCGGAGACCCAGTCCTTCTCGCGCGCGGCGGAGGCCCTGGCCCTGTCCAAGGCGACGGTGTCCAAGGCGGTCAGCCGGCTGGAGCTCAGGCTGGGCACGACCCTGCTGCATCGGACCTCGCGCCGGTTCTCCCTGACCGATGCGGGACGGACGCTGGCGGCGCGCGCGGGCCAGATGCTGAGCGAGGCCGAGGCGGCGGAAGGCGAGATGCTGGACCAGGCGGTGAGGCCGCGCGGTCTGGTGCGGCTGGCGGCGCCGATGTCGTTCGGCATGGCCTATGTGGCGCCCGCCCTGCCCGAATTCCTGGCGACCCATCCAGACGTGTCGGTGGACCTGCACCTGTCGGACGAGGTCATCGACCTGGTCGGCGGCGGCTTCGACTGCGCGCTGAGGATCGCGGCGCTGGCGGACTCGTCGATGATGGCGCGGCGGTTGCGGCCGATCCAGCGCTATCTGGTCGCGTCGCCCGATTATCTGGCCCAGCGGGGGCGGCCCGCGCATCCATCCGACCTCGTGCGCCACGCCTGCCTCGGCTACGCCTACCTGCCCAACGCCGAGCTGTGGCGGTTCGTGAACAAGGCGGGCGAGGAGACGGCGGTGCGGCCGCACGGGCCGTTCCGCGCCAACAACGCCGACGCCCTGACCTATGCCCTGTGCGCCGGGCTGGGCGTCGCACCGCAGCCGGACTTCATCTACTGGCGCGATGTGGCCGCCGGGAAGCTGGAGACGGTGATGACCGACTGGAGCCTGCCGCCCATCGCCCTGCATCTGGTCGCCCCCGGCGGCGGCCCGCGACCGGCGCGGGTGACGGCGCTGATGACCTACCTGGCGGCTAAATTCTCGGGTCCGCTGTGGCCGGGCGATACGGTCGGCAAGCGCTGATAACGCCGCGACATCGGAGTTGATCCCGGTGTTATCTTCCCTCCCGGTCCAATCCGTGGCTCAATGGCCAAGCTGTCAGTTGATCAGCGCGTTCGCCGCTTCCGATCCCGGTGAACCCGTCCTCCAAGCGTCCGCGTTGCGCCGCCTCCCTGCGGCGAGAGACCCGTCTGACCGCGCGGCGGCGTCGTCGCGCCCGATCATGAGGCTGACCATGACCAAGACCATTATGCTGATCCACGGCGCCTGGCTGAACTCGGCCAGCTGGGCCGGCTTCAAGGCCCGCTATGAGGCCAAGGGCTATACCGTCGTGGCCCCCGACTGGCCCTATGACGACCGCACCCCGGCCGAGTTGCGCGACTACCCGAACAAGGCGCTGGCCAAGATCGGGCAGGTCGACCTGTTCGACCACTATGAGCGGCTGATCCGGGCCCTGCCCGAGACGCCGATCCTCATCGGCCACTCCATGGGCGGCGTCTGCGTGCAGCATCTGCTGGACCGGGGCCTCGGCGTGGCGGGGGTGGCCATCAATCCGGCCCCGACGCCGGGCGTCCCGCTGGGACCGCACGCCATCGTCTCGGCCCTGCCGGTGCTGCTGGACCTGTTCAGCTGGAAGAAGTCCAAGACCATGTCGCGGAAATTCTTCGCCGAGCGGTTCGCCCAGACCGCGCCGCGCGACCAGGTCACGGCGCTGTACGACGCCTACATCGTGCCGACGCCGGGCAAGGTCTACTGGGACGGGGTCACCGGCGCCTCGGGCAAGATCCATTGGAAGAACCCCAAGCGCGCGCCGCTGCTGCTGATCGCCGGCGAGATCGACCTGATCGCGGACGCCGGCATGGTGCGCAACATCTACAAGAAGCAGACCCAGGCCCCGACCCGCACCGACTACAAGGAATACGCGGGCCGCTCGCACTGGAACTGCATGGACGAGGGCTGGGAAGCCGTCGCCGACTACGCGCTCGACTGGGCCGTGGAACACCAGATCCAACGCTGAACCGAGACTACTTCCTGGAAAGATTGAGTTTCGATCGTTTCCATTTTCGCCGGATCGATCCCGAGCGATGATCCGTTCGTCAACCACCGACGGCGGCACCCGCCGAACCTTCAGGAGAGACTTCGATGGCCTTCATCACCGCGAACGACGGCGCCCAGATCTTCTACAAGGACTGGGGCAAGGGTCAGCCCGTCCTGTTCAGCCACGGCTGGCCGCTGAGCAGCGACGCCTGGGACGGCCAGATGCAGTTCCTGGGCTCGAACGGCTATCGGGTCATCGCCCATGACCGCCGCAGCCATGGCCGTTCGGACCAGACCTGGGACGGCAACCACATGGACCAGTACGCCGACGACCTGCACGCCCTGATCGAGAAACTGGACCTGAAGGACATCGTCCTGATCGGCCACTCGACCGGCGGCGGCGAGATCACCCACTACGTCGGCCGCCACGGCTCCAGCCGGGTCGCCAAGATCGTGCTGATCGGGGCGGTGCCGCCGCTGATGCTCAAGACCGAGGCCAATCCGGGCGGCCTGCCGATCGAGGTCTTCGACGGCATCCGCAAGGGGACCTATGACGACCGCAGCCAGTTCTTCAAAGATCTGACCCTGCCCTTCTACGGCTACAACCGACCCGGCGCGAAAATCTCGGAAGGGGTGCGCGAGAGCTTCTGGCTGCAGGGCATGATGGGCGGCATCAAGGGCCAGCTGGACTGCATCCACGAGTTCTCGGAGGTCGACTACACCCCCGACCTTCAGAAGTTCGACAAGCCGACCCTGATCATCCACGGCAGCGACGACCAGATCGTCCCGATCGACGCCGCGGGCCGCAAGTCGCACGAGATCGTCAAGGGCTCGATCCTGAAAGTCTATGAGGGCAGCCCGCACGGCCTGGCCACCACGGAGCAGGACCGCCTGAACGCCGACCTGCTGGAATTCATCCGCAGCTAGACCTCGCCTCTCCGAAAGGAGTCCGTCATGGCCGACACCGACAAGACGGTCGTCCTGATCCACGGCCTGTGGGTGACGACGGACTCCTGGGGAGAGTTTCGAACCGCATGGGAAGAAGCCGGCTGGACCGTGCTGACCCCCACCTGGGACGTGCTGAAGGGGCGTTCGGCGGCATCGCTGAACGCCTCTCCGCCCGCCGAACTGGGCGGGCTGACGGTCGGAAAGATCGTCGACGGGCTGCAGACCTTCATCGAGGCCCTGCCGACCCCGCCCCTGCTGGTCGGCCATTCCTTCGGCGGGCTGTTCACCCAGATGCTGCTGGACCGGGGCGCGGGGCGGGCGGGGATCGCGATCAATCCCGCGCCCATCGGCGGGATCGTTCCCGGCTGGTGGACCCTGACCGCCGCCCTGCCGCCCATCCTGCGCTGGAACGGCTGGAACCGGCCCTATGCCATGAGCCGCAGGCGCTGGGCCGAACGCTTCGCCAACGCCGCCCCGGCGGAGCTGCAGAACCGATCGTACGACGCCTATGTGATCCCCACGCCGGGGCGGGTCTTCTACCAGGCCGCCTTCTGGCTGGGTACGCGCGTCGATCCGCGCCGACGGACGCAGCCGCTGCTGATCACCTCGGGCGACCGCGACCGGCTGGTGACGCCGTATCTGTCGCGCGCCGCCTGGCGCCTGCAGTCGCGGTCCGCCGCGCCGACGGACTTCCACCGCTTCCCCGGTCGCTCCCACCTGCTGCTGGCCGAGCCCGGCTGGGACGAGGTGGCGAAGGTCTGCATCGACTGGGCCGAGGGCTTAAGCCCGCGCCGGCCTACTCGGGCGCAGTGACGCAGACCGCGCCGTCCGTCACCGCGATGCCCGCGCCCTGCGGCGCCCAACCCAGCGGGGTCAGTTCATCCGCGCCGAAACAGGCCTGTCCGGTGCGCTGACTGAAGCCGGTCATGGCCCGCACCAGCGGTTCGGCGCCCGGCCGTTGCTCGACGATGAGCGCCAGCCGGTAAGGCCGGATCCAGGGCGACCCCATCTCGACCCGCGCCGCGAAATCGGTCTCGACGGCGGGCCCGGCCAGCGTCCGCGCGCCGGTGTAACGCCCGAGGAACAGCGAGGTGCAGTTGGGCCGGTCGCACAGCGGTTGCGGATCGGTTTCCGACACCGTGGTGGCGACGACCAGGCTGAGGCGTTCGGGCACGGGCGGCGGCAGGGCCGCGGGCGGCGAATAGGCCGGCACGGTGAGCGTCTGCACCGCCAGAAGACTCACGATCCAGTGCATTTGCGCCTCCCTGTCCACATCCGATGAGCGGCGAACCTCTCACAGCTGTCGAGCGACGGCCAGAGGACAGGTCAGCGGGGGGCGGGAGCGGGCTCCGTCGGCGCGGCGGCGGCGGGGCGGGCGCGGTCCAGCTCCGGCACGTAGAGGCCCGTCGCCATGCCGACCAGACCGCCGGCCACCATGCCGCCGGCGTTAAAGCGGGGACCGAAGCCCTCGCACGGATCGGGCTTGGCGATGTCGCGCGGCTTGCGGTCCGGGGGCGAGAAGGCGTCGCCCACCGCATCGCCGAGGGGTTCGGCGAACTGCAGCGCGTCGCCGACCCGGGACAGCGACGGATCATCCATTCCCACCGCCGTCGCGTTGCGGGCCCAGAGCAGGGCCGCCACCTGCCGGCCCGATCCGGGCGCCAGAAGCTCGGTCTCGACCGCCAGGCCGCCGGTCGAACCGGGCACGCGCACGCCGAGCGGGCCGGGGATGAAGTAGTTGACCGCGGCCGAGGCCGCCGAGCCCGCCGTTCCGGTCGGATCGATCCGGGTCACGCCGGCGCGGATGCGGGCCGCGTCGGGAGCCGCCTCGGACAGGACGGTGAAGCGCTCGCTGACCTCGTAGCAGATCTGCCGGTCGATCTCGCGCAGGACGGCCTGTTGCTCGCCCTCCTTCAAGTGGGGCGCCGCGTCGCCGACCAGCAGGCTGGGCTCAATGAAGACCCGCTCGAGGGTCGCCGCCTCGGCGTCGTCGCGGCGCTGGCGGATCGAGGCGCGGATGGTGCCCGACTTGCGCTCCAGCCCTTCGTAGCTGGTCAGGAAGCCGGCGTGGGGCTCGGGCGCCGTCTGGCAGGCGGCCACGGCCAGCAGGCCCGTCGCGGTCAGGGCGTTCAGGTATCGAACCATGGGGGTCGTCCTTCGATGTGGGGGGAGGGAGGCGTCCGGGGAGGAAACGTCAGGAAACAGGAGGCGGCATGGGGGAAGGCTGAGTCTCGATCGCCATGTAGCCGAGGCCGCGGATGGCCCGGATCGACATGCCGGCGTTCAGTTCGGCCAGCTTGCGCCGGACCCGATGGACGTGAACCTGGATGGAATTCTCGGTGTAGTCCTGGTCGTACGAATAGAGGCTCTCGCCCAGCTGTTCGCGGGTGATGATCCGGTCCGGCGTGCGAAGGAAGCGCTCCAGCACAATGCCCTCCCCGCGCGAGAGCTGGGCGACCTGGTCGTCGACGGCGACCTCGCGGGCGCCGGTGTCGAACCGGACGTTGCCGTAGCGCAGCACCGGGTCGAGCATCGAGGCCGGGCGGCGGGCGAGGGCGCGCAACCGGGCGATCAGCTCCTCCAGGGCGAAGGGTTTGACCAGATAGTCGTCCGCGCCGGCGTTCAGCCCCTCGACCCGGCGGTCGATGTCGCCCAGCGCCGTCAGCAGCAGCACCGGACAGACACGTCCGGCGGCGCGCGCGCGGGCCAGCAGGTCCAGACCGCTGTCCTCGCCCAGCATGATGTCAAGGACGACCACGTCGTAGTCCGCCGTCCGCCAGGCATGCCAGCCGTCCTCGAACCGGTCGGCCAAGTCGACCGAGAAGCCAGCCCGGGTCAGCGACCGGGCGGTCGATTCCCCCAGCAGCCGGTTATCCTCGACAAGCAGAACCTTCATGCCGCGACCTTTGCCGGACCAGTCTTGCGCCAAGCTTTCGCGCAGAAGGATCGCCAGCGCGATCCCAGGTCGGTGCGCGTCTCGGCAGGACGGACCTCGGCTTCCGGACGGTCGCCCGCGCTGGAGAAATCCAGTTCGAAACAGGCGCCGCGCGCCGTGCGGATCAACCGGGCCCGCCCCTCATGCAACGCCATGACCCGGGCGACGATGGACAGGCCCAGGCCCGCGCCGCCGCTGGTCGAATCCGCCTTGCTGAACCGGTCGAACAGCCGGTCGACGAAGGGGGCGGGGACGCCGGGACCGTCGTCGGCGACAACCACCGTCCCCGCGCCGCCGACGGTGACGGTGATGGCGGCGCCGTCGGGCGTGTGCCGGATCGCATTCTCGAGCAGGTTCCGGAGCGCGACCTCGACCATCAGCGGATGGCCGCGCGCCGGCCAGGTCTCGACCACCGACCCGAACTCCAGCTGGCGGCCGCCCGAGACGATGGCGGGGGCCAGGTCGCTGGCCGTCCGGCGCGCGACGGCGACCAGATCGAAGCTCTCGACCGCGCGGGCCTGGCCATGTTCGGTCTCGGCCAGCATGAGCAGTTGCGCGATCAGGCGGGACAGTCGGTCGAACTCGCGGACCGCATCCTCGCGATCCTCCGGTTCGAGCCGGTTCTCGACCTGGGCGCGCAGGGCGGCGAGCGGTGTGCGCAGTTCGTGGGCGGCGTTGGCGGAGAAGTCGCGCTGGGCCCGCCAGCCGCTCTCCAGCCGGTCCAGGGCGCCGTTGAACGCCTCGACCAGCGGAGCGATCTCGGCGGGGGTGACCTTGAGGTCCAGGCGATCCTCGAGCGTGGCGGGACCAATCTGGGCGGCCTGCTCGGACATCCGGCGCAGGGGCTTCAGCCCGAAATGCAGCACAGCGAAGACCACGACGCTGATCAGGGCCAGGTAGAATCCCAGCATCGGCAGGACCTCCCGCGCCTCGGCAAGGATGTAGCCTGTCGTGATCCGCTCGATCGGCGTCATGTCGTCGGGGTCGGGATCGAGACCGAGCACCTCCTGGGCGAAGTAGACGAACAGGGTGACGGTCACGAGGATGGGGAAGATCATCCCCATCAGGGAGCGCCCGCTGCGGCGCGGCGATGCTGGTCCTGCCATGTCCGTCCCCGATGCGCCGGCGCCCCGCCGGATTGCAGCGATAGGGGACGCGCCTTTCATGGAGCTTTCAAGGCGCGGGTCGATCACCGCGGCGAGCGGTCGACGTCAAAGCGATGTCAGGAGGAACCCGCGAGGACGCCGGGCGGCGATGTCGGGGGGGAAGGAATGGTGGACGCGACAGGGATTGAACCTGTGACCCCTACGATGTCAACGTAGTGCTCTCCCGCTGAGCTACGCGTCCGCCTTGACGGCCCTGGGAGCAAGCCCCCCGGGCGGGAAGGCGCGGTCTATAACCCGACGGCCTCGCGGACCGCAAGGGCGAAACCGCCCTGAATCTTCAGGCGGCGACCATCCGCTCCACTTCACCCACCAGATCACGCAGGTGGACGGGCTTGGCCAGGACCTTGGCCTGCGGGCTGGCCTGGGCGGCGGACAGGGCCACGGCGGCAAAGCCGGTGATGAACATGATGCGGATGCCGGGCTGGCGGGCGGCGGCCACGCGGGCCACCTCGATGCCGTCGGCGCCGGGCATGACGATATCGGTCAGCAGCAGGTCCCACGGGCCCTGATCGAGCGCGTCGATGGCGTCGTCGCCGTTCTCGCAGTCGACGACTTCGTGGCCGGCGCGCTCCAGCGCGCGGGTCAGGAAGCCGCGAAGCGAATTGTCGTCTTCAGCCAGAAGGATGCGCGCCATGGTGTTTCGTCGTCCGCCCCGGATCGTCTTGGACCCTGAAGCTAGGCCCGCACTGGTAAACCCGCCATGAAAAACGCCGTAAGGGCGAGCCGCAGGGATGCGGCCCGTCTGTGGATGAAGCCGCGAAACAGGCTATGCGGTTTGCGATGACGACGGTGAATGCAGGCGAGACGCGGGAGGAGCAGGCGGCGGTGACGGTCGTGCGTCCGGCCGCGCCCGGACGGCTGATCTTCGCCTCGCCCCACTCGGGCGCCGTGTATCCCGGCGACCTGAACGCCGACCCGGCCCTGTCCGAAGCCAGCCTGCGCAGCGCCGAGGACGCCCTGGTCGACCGGTTGATCGCGCCCGGCCCGGCCCACGGCGCGACCCTGGTGCTGGCGCGGCTGGGCCGCGCCTATGTGGACCTGAACCGGGACCCGGCGGATCTGGACCCGCAACTGATCGAAGGGCTGGAGCATCCAGCCTCGCCCCGGTCGTCGGCGGGGTACGGCGTCCTTCCCCGGCTGACCGGCGACGGCCGCCCCCTGTATGCGCGGCGCCTGACGCTGGAAGAGGCCAGAGCGCGGCTGGAAACCGTCCACGCGCCCTGGCACGCGGCCCTCGCCGCCGAAATGCATGCGGCGCGCGACCGGTTCGGCGAGGCGGTGCTGATCGACTGGCACTCCATGCCCGAGCGGGCCACCCGCGCGCCCGGCGGGCCGCGGGGTCCGGACGTCGTGCTGGGCGATCGGCACGGCTCGTCCTGTTCGGCGGAGCTGACGCGGCGGCTGCGGACGGCGTTCGAGGCGCTGGGCTGGCGGGTGGCGCTGAACCACCCCTACGCCGGCGGTTGGACCACCCAGAGCTGGGGCCGGCCCGACGAGGGCTTCCACGCCGTCCAGGTCGAGCTGAACCGCGCGCTGTATTTCGACGAGATGGAGCGCCGTCCCGGGATCGGCTGGTCGCGCACGGAGAAGGGCGTGGCGCGGGTCATCGCCGCCGTGGCGGGCGGCCAGACGGGCCTCGGGACATAAAAAAAGCCGCGCCCGAGGGCGCGGCATATAAAGTCTATAGGGAGGAAACGCCCAGGAAGGGCATGACGCCTCGCGGCGTCGAAAACCAAGCTAGTGTGCAGTGCACAAATGGTCAAGCGGGTATTTCGCGCCTGCGGTAACGCCGTGTAACGGCACACTTCTGTCGTATTTCCGCAAGGTAACCGTTTTCAGGGGAGAAAATCGCCCCGAGCACAACGCGACTGCGAACGAGCATGGCCGTATCTGGAAAAGTCAGGGTTCGAGCAGCCGGCGCGCGCTGCGGATGGCCCGCGCGGCGGGCGAGCCGGACTGACGCCAGACCAGCAGGCAGAAGGCCGCCGCCACCCCGGCCGCCAGCCATACCGGCCCGAACAGCCAGGCCGCGGCCGCCAGCGCGAAATAATAGCCCCGCACGCCCTGACTGAAGGTGTTCAGCGCCGGGTTCAGCAGGTCGGTGGCCGCCGCGCCCAGGGCCACCCGGTCCGCCTCGGTATGGATTTCCGGCGCGGCGCCGATCAGGGCCAGGGTGTAGTTCATCTGGCGCAGGGCCCAGATGAAATCCAGCAGGCCGCGCACCAGGCAGATGAGCACCAGCGCCAGCTTGGCCTCGAGCACCCGGGTCGGCACGGCCTCGGCGCCGATCGAGGCGAAGCCGTCCAACGCCGTCTGGCCGCCGAACAGAATGCCCGCCACGGCCGCGATCAGCAGCAGGTTGGTCGAGGCGAAAAAACTGGCGGAGTTGATGGAGTGGCCCATCAGCTGGCTATCGACCAGCCGCATCTCGCGGTGGGTCATGGCCGTCATCCAGACCCGGCGCACGACGCCCATGTCGTCGTTCAGCGTGCCGGTGCGATGCGCCAGCAGTTTGAGCAGCGGACCGTAGCCCAGCCAGCACAGGAAGAAGAGGGCGAGCGCCAGGTAGTCCAGGATCGTCATGCGTGTTCCTTGTCGCCCCGCGACACAGTCGCCCGCATCGCCTTCGCGCTCAAGCCACGACTGAGAATACCGCCGGTCTTAACAACGCCTGCGCCTTGCTTCGGGCGCCGTGGAGGCTTATCACCCCGGGCCTTCCGTTCGCAGATGCAACATAGACGAGCCCGTCATGAACCTCGACGCCATTCCCGTCGGCCCGAACCCGCCCTGGGACATCAACGTCGTCATCGAGATCCCGCAGGGCGGCCTGCCGGTGAAGTACGAGATGGACAAGGCCTCGGGCGCGCTGTTCGTCGACCGCTTCCTGCACACGGCCATGTACTATCCGGGCAACTACGGCTTCATCCCGCACACCCTGTCGGATGACGGCGACCCCTGTGACGTGATCGTGCTCAACCCCGCCCCGGTCGTTCCGGGCTGCGTCATCCGCTCGCGCCCGATCGGCGTGCTGAAGATGGTCGATGAAGCCGGCGGCGACGAGAAGATCCTGGCCGTGCCGGTCGACAAGCTGAACCCCTATTACACCGACATCGCCAGCTACCGGCAGCTGCCGGCCATCCTGGTCGAGCAGATCGAGCACTTCTTCACCCGCTACAAGGATCTGGAGAAGGGCAAGTCGGTCACGGTCAAGGGCTGGGGCGACGCCGGCGAGGCCGCCGAGTTGATCGCCGCGGGCATGCGCGCCCACCAGGACAAGCTGAAGGCCAAGGCCGCCAACGCGGCCTGATCCGTCAGACAGAGATCAGAAGGGCCCCGGTGGAGACGCCGGGGCCTTTTTCGTTCCAGGACCTCACCACCAGGCGTCCCAGGTCTCGTCCGTTTCCGCCGCGAAGGTTTCCGCGGGCAGGGCATTGAACTGATCCATGGACTGGGCCGGACCCGCCAGCGGACAATTCAGGCTCCGCACGATGGGCGAGGCGCCGGTCTCGCCGCGCACCACGGTGACGCCCGATATGCGCTTGCCGGGAATATCCGTCAGGCTTCCCGCCTCCATGCTGTGCACGATGTAATGGTAGCCGTTGTTGCTGAAGCGGATGTGTTCCTGGCGCCCGCCGCCGCCGCCGACCACGCCGCCGGTATGGGCGCGCACATGGCCGGGCCGGGAATCGATCTCCAGATCGGTCCGGCGCGCATCGCCGAAGCGGTAGCTGAGCCGGTTGCCGGTGGCGCAGACCGCCACGCGCCGGTCGCCGAAATCGCAGGCGTAGATGACCCGTTCGCTGCGGCGGCAGGCAGGCGCCTCGAAACCGGCTGAACCGCTCTCCAGCGCCTTGTCCGCGCGCTCGGCCGTTTCAGCCAGTTCGGCGCGCGCTTCGCGACTGATCGCCGGCGCCTCAGCCTCGCAACCGACCATGATGAACAGCAGGCCGACGCCTTTCATGATCGCGGTTCTCACGGGCGTACTCCACTTCACAGAAGACCGGACAGAATCGCCCGATCCGGTTGTCAGTTCGATAACGCCCCTTCCCCTCTCCGCCGTCTGCGCTAAGTGTCCCCCATGGCCGCCGCCGAGACCCCTTCCGACCTGTTCAAACGCGCCCTCGCCCACGCCGCGCGGGCCCTGGCTGAGCAATCGGAGCTGGAGGTCGTGTTCGGCTCGGACGGACCCAAGCTGGCCAACGGCGTCCTGACCCTGCCGCATCCGCCGCGCGATCCGGGCGCGCCCGAGAGCGCCGCCCTGCGAGGGCAGGCCGACCGGCTGGCCCTGCGGCTGGCCAATCACGACGAGGGCGTCCACGCCCGCCTGCGCCCCGTCGACAGCCGCGCCGCCGAGGTGTTCGAGGCCGTTGAACAGGCCCGCGTCGAGGCTGTCGGCTCGCAGTCGCTGGCCGGCGTGCGGGCCAATATGAACTCCGCCCTGCTGACCCGGCTGGAGAAGAGCGGCGCCCTGCGCGTGACGGACGCCGAGCGCGTTCCGGTGGCCGAGGCCGTGGCCCTGCTGGTCCGCGAGCGGCTGACCGGCCAGCGCGCGCCCGACGGCGCCGGGGCCCTGCTGGACCTGGTCCGCGCCGAGCTGGAGAACAAGGCGGGCCGCAAGATCGACGCCCTGGCCGAGGTCGCGGGCGACCAGACGGCCTTCGCGGAGCGGCTGCGCGACGTGCTCAAGGCGCTGGACATGGACCCGGGCGACGGGCGCGGCGACGACGTCTCCGACGATCCGGGCCAGGACGAACCCGACCCGCAGGATCCGGACGCCGCCGATCCCGAGGACGAGGAAGAGGATGACGCCGGCGGCGGCGAGGGCCAGTCGATGGACGGCTCCACCGACGACCAGACCGCCAGCGACGAGCGCGACGCCCGTCCAGACGGCTCGCCCGCCGATCCGAACGGAGAGGCCAGCGAGGACGGCCCCGACCTGAACGAAGGCGCCCTGCCCAACCGTCAGCAGACGATGGACGACGGCCGGGCGATCGACGCCTATCGCGTCTTCACCACCGCCTTCGACGAGATCGTCGACGCCGCCGACCTGTGCGATCCTAATGAGCTGGAACGCCTGCGCGGCCTGCTGGACCAGCAGCTGACGGCGCTGAGCTCGGTCGTCGCCCGGCTGGCCAACAAGCTGCAGCGCCGCCTGATGGCGCAGCAGAACCGCAGCTGGCATTTCGATCTGGAAGAGGGGGTTCTGGACACCGCCCGCCTGACCCGGATCATCACCGATCCGACCAGTCCGCTGAGCTTCAAGGCCGAGAGCGAAAGCCCGTTCCGCGACACGGTGGTGACCCTGCTGCTGGACAATTCGGGCTCGATGCGCGGGCGGCCGATCATGGTCGCGGCGGTGTGCGCCGACATCCTGGCGCGG
The DNA here is from genome assembly GCF_058790835.1 of Brevundimonas sp. EU05-FHT14B11. NCBI lineage: Bacteria > Pseudomonadati > Pseudomonadota > Alphaproteobacteria > Caulobacterales > Caulobacteraceae > Brevundimonas > Brevundimonas sp. EU05-FHT14B11. Next base: position 576,769 of record NZ_JBYTCY010000001.1, on the reverse strand, counting down.
ACGCTGGAGCGGTGCGGCGTCAAGGTCGAGATCCTGGGCTTCACCACCCGGGCGTGGAAGGGCGGCCAGAGCCGCGAGGCGTGGATCACCGCGGGCAAGCCGGCGATGCCGGGCCGTCTGAACGACCTGCGCCACATCATCTACAAGTCGGCGGACGCGCCTTGGCGACGGGCCAAGAAGAACCTCGGCCTGATGATGCGCGAGGGCCTGCTGAAAGAGAACATCGACGGCGAGGCCCTGCTGTGGGCCCACGACCGGCTGATGGCCCGGCCCGAGGCGCGGCAAATCCTGATGGTCATTTCGGACGGCTCGCCCGTCGATGATTCGACCCAGTCGGCCAATGCGGCGATGTACCTGGAGAAGCACATCCGCGAGGTCATCGAATTCATCGAGACCCGGTCGCCTGTCGAACTCCTGGCCATCGGAATCGGGCACGACGTCACGCGCTACTACCGCCGCGCCCTGACCATCGTCGATGTCGAGCAACTGGGCGGCGCGATGATCGAGAAGCTGGCCGAACTGTTCGACGCCAGGGCCGAGACTCCCGCCGGCCGCCGGAAGAAGGCCGCATGACGATGCTGCGCCGCCTGCTGCCCGCGCTCGCGGCCGTGACCCTGGCGGCCTGCGCCGGCGCGGTTTCGGTGACGCCGCCGCTTACGCCGATCGCGGGCTGGACGACCGGAGCGGCCTCGACGCGGCCCGTCGGCCTAGGCCTGCCCGGCGGCGCCCGCCTGGCCGAGGGCGTCCGCTTCGCCGGCGGGATCGAACTGGTTCTGGACCCGACCTCTCCCCTGCATAGCCTGTCCGATCTGAAGCTGACCGGCGACGCTCAGGGCAATGGGGGCTTCGTCAGCGTCACCGACGCGGGCGACCTGGTGCGGGGCCGGTTGGTGCTGGACGCCCGGGGGCGGCTGACCGGCGTCTCGGGCCTGCAGCACCGTCGCCTGACCCTGCTGGACGGCGCACCCATCGTGGACAAGGTCGACGGAGACGCCGAGGGCCTGCTGGTCACCGACGGCGGCGACCTGTTCATCAGCTTCGAGCGCAATCACCGCATCTGGGACTACGGCTCCGCTGACGCCCCGCGCCCCATGCCGACGCCCGTGCGTCACCCGGACGTGGCGCTGCCGCTGAACGACGGCATGGAGGGGATCTCGGCCGCCCGTGACGGCGGCTGGCGGGTGACGGCGGAGAACGGCGGCGTCTGGGATTGCCGCCCCGCCGCCTGCCGCGTCGTAACGCCCCCGCCCGCGACGCCGCCGACCGACGGCGACTACCGCACCACCGGTATGGATCGTGATCCGGCGGGTCAGGGCTATGTCATCGTCCAGCGTTCGTACCGGCCCCCGCTGGACGCCCGCGCCCGCATCCGCCGCATGGGCGAGGACGGCGCGCTCGGTCCGGTGCTGGTCGAACTAAAGCTGCCCGGCACGACCGACAATTTCGAAGGGATCGCCGCCGTCGCCCGCGAGGGCGGGATGCGCCTCTACATCCTGTCCGACGACAACAGCAATCCCGCCCAGCGGACGCTGCTGCTGGCGTTCGACGTGGCGGACTAGACCCTCGAGACCGGGGCCCGCGTTGACGCGGTCCCGGCGTCGCCGGCTCCGACCCTATTCGCTCTGGGTTCTACGGTGGTTGTTCTGCGCCCGCCGCAGGGCGTCCTGGCCCGCGGCGGCCTCGGCCCGCATCTGCGCGCGGCTGCGGCAGACCCGGACCTGGACACGGCGACCGGTCACCGCCTCGTGGCGACATACGATCTCTGCGTCGTTGCCCGCGGTCGCGGCGGCGCCGGAGGTCCCGGTCGCCGACGTCTGGGCGCTCGCGGTCTGGGCCGCATCGACCGTTGGCGATGCGGGGACCTGGGGAGCCTGCGCTACGATTGCAAACGCTAGAACGGCCGATGCAAGAACCATGACCAAACGCACCATTGCTGATTGATGACCTTGGGCGCGAGTAGTGCCTGCCCAGGATGATAAATCAACTCAGGGCGTCAGACCCTCTCCGAGACCTTGATGGCCACGCGGCAACCCGCCTTGATCACGGCGCTGAGCAGCTCATAGGCCGGGGCCTCGCGGCTGCCGTGTTCGACGGCGTGGTCGTGGTGGGCCAGTTCTTCCTCGCGGAATTTCGTCAGCTCGGCCGCCAGCGCGGGATCGCGGTCCCGGATCTCGGCGATCTGGTCGGCGTAGTGTTCCTCGATCACGCTCTCGACCGCCTCTGTGCAGGCGTGGGCCGCCTTCTCGCCGATCAGGGCGGTGCCGGCGCCCAGCGCCAGGGCGGCTAGGCGCCAGACCGGGGTCATCACGGTGGGGCGCACGTTCTCGGCCTTGAGCAGGGCCTGGAAGCGCTCCAGATGGACCTGCTCCTGGCCGCGCATCTCCGCCATGTCGGCGGTGATGGCTTCCTTGCCGGCGCGGCCCGCGAAGACGGCGTGCTGGGCGCGGTAGATGTGGACGGCGGCGTATTCGCCCGCGTGGTCGACGCGCAGAATCTCATCCCGGCGGCGCTTGCTGGCGCCGCGGCCGGGGCGGGGCAGGGGGATGCGGCGGTCGCCCTCGGGGGAGCCGGTCATCGGATCAGGATCGCGGGGCGCGGGCATCCTTGGGCCTCTTGGCGGCGAGAAGGCTGAACCCGGCCAATGCGGCGGAGATCAGCGCGTTCCATCCTGCCATGCTGAGGCCGAGGAAGGTCCACGTCACGGCGTCGCACATGGCCACCCGGGGCGCCGGACCCGTGCCCAGCGCCAGGGCGGTCATGCTTTCCAGATCGACCGAACCGCCGGCGGCGCAGGTCGCGGGCAGGGCCCACCACTTCAGCTCGCCGCCCATGTGGAAGACGGCGGTGATGGTTCCGGTCGCGAAGATCACGGCCAGCAGGAAGGCGGCGATGCGCGGCGTGCCGCGGCTGCCGCGGCTGACCAGATGCCAGACGGTGGCGAGCAGGGCGACGACGACGGCGCCCCAGTAGACCTCGCGCGCCTTGAGGCAGAGGTTGCAGGGCGAGATGTCCCAGATCGTCTCCGACAGGTGGGCGAAGCCCAGCAGCGCCAGCGACGCCACGAGCGCGAATGCGGTCCACCACCGCGTCAGGAGTCGATACAGGCCTCTCATCAGACGACGTTCATAGCGAGGCTTGAGCCATCCGTCGATTGGGCGGGTTTAGACCATTTTCGCTTCAGGTCGGATCGACCTGAATCCAGAAAATGGTCCGGCATCAAACTGGAGCGAAATCTGAGCCGAGCCGGACTGCGTCCAGCTCGGCCGATTTCGCTCTAGAAGAGGAACTTCACCGCCACGAAGGCGCCGACCAGCACGGCAAGACCGATGAAGGTCCACATCGCCAGCCGCTTCTCGACCACCGCCAGCACCGCCGGCCCCCAGGTCTTCAGCACGAAGGCCACCGCGAAGAAGCGGGCGCCGCGCGTGATCACGCACAGCGCGAGGAACAGCGCCAGATTGAACTGGAAGATACCCGACGCGATGGTAATCAGCTTGAACGGGATGGGGGTCAGCCCCTTGATGAGGATCACCCAGGCGCCGTGCTCCTGGAACAGGGCCTTGGAGGTCTCGAAGGTGTCCGCCTTGCCGAGGAAGGCCAGGATCGCCAGGCCGACGGGTTCGAGAAAATAGCCGATCGCATAGCCGAGGAGGGCGCCGAGCACCGAGGCGATCGTACAGACGGCGGCGTAGAAATACGCCCGTTCCGGCCGCGCCAGCACCATCGGCGCCAGCATGACGTCCGGCGGAATGGGGAAGAAGGAGCTTTCGGCGAAGGACACCACGGCCAGCGCCTTGGTGGCGTGCTTGCTGCGGGCCTGTGCAAAAACCCAGTCGTAAAGCTTGCGGAGCATCGATCCTCCGGCGAAAGGCCGAGCCTCCGCGTCTAGCAGGGCGCGCGGTCCGACGCATCCGCCGAAACGCAGCTTGAGTCGCGGTCGCGGCGATCCGCCGCTATAAGGCCGCCTCCGCCCACCTCCCCCTCGGATCGGAAGACCATGCGCTACCTGCACACCATGGTCCGCGTGACGGACCTCGACGCCTCCCTGCGCTTCTGGTGCGACCTGCTGGGCCTGCACGAAATGCGCCGGATGGAGAACGAAGCCGGGCGCTTCACCCTGATCTTCCTCGCCGCCCCCGCGGACCTGTCGCGCTCCGAGGCCGAGCGCTCGCCGGAGGTCGAACTGACCTATAACTGGGATCCGGAAACCTATTCCGGCGGGCGGAATTTCGGCCATCTGGCCTACAAGGTCGACGACATCTACGCCGCCTGCCGACGCCTGATGGACGGCGGGGTGGTCATCAATCGGCCCCCGCGTGACGGCAACATGGCCTTCGTCCGGTCGCCGGACGGCATCTCCATCGAACTTCTCCAGGAGGGCGCGCCCCTGCCCCCCGCCGAACCCTGGGCCTCGATGCCCAACACCGGGAGCTGGTGATCTTGAAAGCTTTCGCGCTTCTGCCCCTGGCCTTGCTGGGCCTCGCGGCCTGCGCCTCGACCTCGGAGACCTACCCGTCGCGCACCGCGACGGAGCAGCTTCTGATCTCGCGCGCCGCCGACCGCGCGGTCGAGGGCCTGACCCTGCCGATTCCGGCCGGTTCGCGCGTGTTCGTGGACGACACCTATTTCCGCGCCGAGAACAGCCCCTACGCCGTCAGCGCGGTGCGCAACGCCCTGTCGGACGCCGGCTACGCCCTGGCCCCGTCCCGGGCCGAGGCCGACGCGGTGTTCGAACTGCGCGCCGGGGCCCTGTCGCTGGAACAGATGCGCCGCGTCTTCGGCCTGCCGGACATGCGGGTGCCGATCAACGAGAGCTTCAACGTGGTCTCGATCCCCGAGCTGTCGGTCTACAGCCGCCGCGACCGGATCGGCGTCGCCGAGTTCTCGGGCTTCCTTTACGAGCCCAAGACCGGCGCCCCGCTGGGCGCCGTCTTGCCGATGACCGGGCAGTTCCGCATCCGCAGCCACAAGCTGCTGATGATCGTGGCCTGGGGCCAGCAGACCGTCGATCCCGGCGAACGCGACCCGGGCGACAGCTGGCGGCAGTTCTAGGGTTTCGCCGGAACCAGCACCTTGCGGACGCCCATCGTCTCCGGCGTGCGCACATCCCACGCCAGTCCAAGCCGCTCGAGCAGCCGGATGAAACGGTAGCCCCAGTCGCTCTGGCCGGGGTACAGGCCGATCCGCGCCGAGCCCGGGAAGGCGTGGTGGTTGTTATGCCAGGCCTCGCCCATGGTCGGGATCGCCGCCCATGGCACGTCATGCGCCTGCACCCCGCGCCCTCGACCAGCCAGCTTTGCGGCCCGCGCCGATGGGCCAGATGGCCGACGAACCAGTGGCCTGAGACCGAAGCCGCCACCCGCGCGCAGACGCCCCAGACCACGAAGCCCCAGCCGCCCATCAGATAGAGCCCGGCGGCGATGGGGACCTGTTGCAGCATCCAGTCGTGGCAGTCCGCCTGCCGCTGGGCCCAGTCGCGCAGGTCGTGGGTGCGGATCATCCAGAACGGCCCGCTCATGCCCACGGCGGTCCCAACCCAGACCAGGACATGCTCGAGCCATAGCGGGCATTTGAAGCTGCCGTGGATCAGCCGCCGGTGGAAGCCGACCGAATGGCCCAGCAGCAGGCCGGCGCCGGTCGTGATCGCGAACACCGCCGCCGCGCCCGGACTGACCGTCAGCGGCCCCAGCACCAGCGCGCCCGCCAGCATGCCGCCGTTCCAGGTCGAATGGATCGGATCCCAGACGACCCGGCCCTCGACGGGCGAGCAGCTGGGCGTTTCGACCAAGCTGTTGACCGCGCAGGGGTCAGAGTGGTCGCCGCTCACCGAACCTGACCGTCGTCATAGGCTAAGCGCCATGCCGTGAACCCGGCGGCGGCGCCCCCGACCGCAGCCGGGAGAGCGCTCAGAAGGACAATCCCCACGGCGTTCGGGTCCACAGTGAAGCTCAGCCCTGTGGCGAACGCCCACAAGGTGAACGGGGTCGCGACGGCCGCGACGCCGCCCCCGACGACGACGGCCGTCAGGCGATCCCGTCGCCGCGCCCAGTGCAGAACCGCCCATACCGGTCCCCCCACCAGAAACAGGCCGCCGACCCAGAACGGCAGCGTCGCCATGCCGATCATGAGGCCGAGGCCCAGTCCGCCCAAACCTGCGAACAGCCCTACGGCGCCGAGCAAGACCGAGGCCGCGGCGCACCCGGTGATGCTCGCGGCCAGCAGCGCTATGACCCCCAGCCCCCCTTGGGCCAGCCCTCGCCTGATCTTGTCCGTCCGCATCATGGTCAGCTCATTTAGTATTTAAGCCATTACCTAACTGCCGAATGATCCCTCTGGCAAGTGGTTCGCAAATCGCTTAAATGTCGCAGCCATGCAGCGCGTGTTCGAAGCCCTCTCCTCCCAGATCCGGCGCAAGATCCTGGCCTACCTCGCCCACACCGACCTGACGGCGGGCGAGATCGCCGCGCGGTTCGAGATCTCCAAGCCCGCGGTCAGCCAGCACCTGACCGTGCTGGAGAACGCCGGGCTGGTGACCAGCGAGAAGCGCGGCCAGTACGTCCACTACAGCCTGGTCCCCGACCATCTGGCCAACACCCTGAACAGCTATGCGCAAGAGGTTTGTCCGGTCTCCAAGCCCCTGAAGGCCGAGAGCGCGGACATCGCCAAGACGCGCAAGCCCTGACGCCGCCGTACCTTGCGTCCCTCCGCCGGACCGTCGAAGGTCCCGGCCGTCATGTTTCCGGGAGGGTTTCCATGCGTCGTCTTCTGATCACCACCGCCTGCGCCGTCGCCGTTCTGGCCGGGGCGCCCGCCGTCGCCATGGCCCAGACCGCCGCCCCGACCGCGGACATGTCGATCCAGACCGAGGACGCGCGGCTGGCGGCCTTCTTCGAACAGGCGTGGCAGGAGCGGATCGCCCTGTCGCCGCAGCAGATGACCTCGCTGGGGATCAAGACGGACTACGACAAGCTGGACGACGTCACCGACGCCGCGGCGGACCGGTCGCTGGCCCTGGCCGAGAGCCAGCTGGCCCGGATGAAGAGCGGATTCGATCCGGCGACCGTGAACGCAGACAGCCGGATGTCGATGCGGTTGTTCGAATACGGGGTGGCGCAGGCGCGCCTGTCGAACCGCTGGCGCGACTGGGGCTATCAGTTCGCCGCCAACGGCAATCCGACCACGGGGCTGCCGGTCTTCCTGATCAACAACCACCGCGTCTCCAGCGTGTCGGACGCCGAGGCCTATGTCTCGCGCCTGCGCGCTTCCGAGCAGGTGATGGGCGAGATCGCCGATGAACTGCGGGATCGGGCGTCGAAGGGAATCATCTCGCCGAATTTCGTGTTCGAGCCCTCGATCGCCAACACCCGCAACATCATCACCGGCGCGCCGTTCGACGGCGGGGCCGACAATCCGGTCTGGGCCGATTTCCAGCGCAAGGTCGGCGCCCTGGATACGGACCAGGCGACCAAGGACCGCCTGCTGGGCGAGGGCCGCGCGGCCCTGACCGGCGAATGGAAGCGCGGCTATGAGACGGTGCTGACGGCGCTGGCCGAGGTCCAGCAGCAGGCCGCCGTCATGCCCGACCGCGACGGCGGCGTCTGGCGGCTGCCGGACGGCGAAGCCTACTACAACGCCCGCCTGCAGCTCTCGACCACCACCGACCTGACCGCCGACCAGATCCACCAGATCGGCCTGGGCGAAGTGGCGCGCCTGCAGGGCGAAATGCAGACGATCATGACCCGTGTCGGCTTCACCGGCACGCTGCAGGAGTTCTTCACCCTGCTGAAGACCGATCCGCGCTTCCAGTATCCGAACACGCCGGAGGGCAAGGAGCAGTATCTGACCGACGCCCGCGCCTTCATCGCCCAGGTGATGGAGGCCGCGCCGCGCTGGTTCAGCGACCTGCCCGAGGCGGCGCTGGAGGTTCGCGCGGTCGAGGCGTGGCGCGAGGCCACCGCCTCCATCGCCTTCTACAACGCCCCGGCGCCCGACGGCTCGCGCCCCGGCATCTACTACGTCAACCTGTCGGACATGACCCAGGTGCTGAAACCCCAGATCGAGGGCATCAGCTATCATGAGGGCGCGCCGGGGCATCACTTCCAGATCGCCTACGCGCAGGAGATGCAGGGCCTGCCGTCGTTCCGCCGCTTCGGCGGCTACGGCGCCTATGCCGAGGGCTGGGGCCTGTACGCGGAGCAGCTGGGCAAGGAGATGGGCTTCTATCAGGACCCCTATTCCGACTTCGGCCGCCTCTCGACCGAGCTGTGGCGCGCGGTGCGTCTGGTCACCGACACCGGCCTGCACGCCAAGCGCTGGAGCCGCGAGCAGGCGATGGACTATTTCCGCCAGAACTCCCTGCTGAGCGAGCGTGATATCCAGAAGGAGGTCGAGCGCTACATCACCAGCCCCGGCCAGGCGACCAGCTACAAGATCGGCGAGTTGAAGATCATGGAGCTGCGCGCGCGGGCCCGCGCGGCGCTGGGCGAACGCTTCGACATCCGCGACTTCCACGCGGTCGTGCTGGGCTCGGGCTCGGTGCCGCTGGACGTGCTGGAGGTTCAGGTCGACGCCTGGATCGCGGCGGGCGGCGGCGCGCCCGCCTCGTAAGGGGTCAGTGCGCCTCGGGCGGGCGAGCGGCCGGGCTGTGGTACTCGCTTTCGGCCTTCTTCTTTTTGCCGAGCACGAAGCGGCGGTCGCAATAGCCGCACTCGACGTGATCGTCCTCGCCCATGTCCATGTAGACGAGCGGGTGGCCGAGGGCGCCGCCGCCACCGTCGCAGGCGACGCGCTTGGACGTCACCACGATCTCTTCCGGCGGCGGGATGATCACGGTGGTGGGTCGCGAGGACATTCGGACGGCTCTGACTTGGCGATTGGTGCGAGGGTGCATAGGTATGCGCGCGCGCTCCATACCGTCAAACGGAGCCGCTCGAAACACCCGAAAGCGCCGAATGACCGAGACCGACACCCTGCCCGTCAACGCCATCGAGGTGCGGGGGCTGGAAAAGACCTATGCGGGCAACAAGAAGTCGCCGCCCAAGACCGCCCTGCGCGGGGTCGATCTGGTCATCCCGCGCGGCTCGATGTTCGGCCTGCTGGGCCCGAACGGCGCGGGCAAATCGACCCTGATCAACATCCTGGCCGGGATCGTAAACAAGACCGGCGGCACAGCCTCGATCTGGGGCCGCGACATCGACAAGCAGCCGCGCGACGCCCGCGCCGCCCTGGGCGTCGTGCCGCAGGAGATCGTCGCCGACGTCTTCTTCACCCCCAGGGAGGCGCTGGAGGTTCAGGCCGGCTTCTACGGCGTGCCGGCCAATGAGCGCCGCTCGGACGAGCTGCTGGCCGCGTTGGGCCTGTCGGACAAGGCCAACGCCTACGTCCGCGCGCTCAGCGGCGGCATGAAGCGCCGCCTGATGGTGGCCAAGGCGCTGGTGCACAATCCGCCGATCCTGATCCTCGACGAGCCGACCGCCGGGGTCGATGTCGAGCTGCGCCGCCAGCTTTGGGAATACGTCCGCAAGATCAACGCCGAGGGCGTGACCATCCTGCTGACCACCCACTATCTGGAGGAGGCGCAGGAGCTCTGCGACACCATCGCCATCATGAACCGGGGCGAGGTGGTGGCCTGCGAACCGACGCCGCAACTGTTGCGCCGCCTCGACACCCGCAACGTCGTCGTGACTCCCGAGGGAGAGCTGACCGCCCTGCCGACGGTCAAGGGCTTCGATGTCGTGCCGCGTCCGAACGGCGCCTTCGCCATCAGCTACAAGAAGGGCCAGTCGTCGGTGGAGCAGGTCCTGGCCGCCGTCCGCGCCGCAGGGGTGACCATCGCCGACATCTCGACCGAGGACCCCGACCTGGAAGATGTCTTCCTGGCGCTGACCTACGGCGATGCGAGCCAGGTGAGTCCGACCAAGGACTGAGGCTAGACCACCATCACCGTGCCGATCAGCAGGCGCGCGCCGGCGCGGCCCATGACGGTGTTGGTGGCGGTCTGGAGCTGGGCGACCAGCCGTTCGATGTCGGGCGGAGCGCCCGGCAGCAGGACCGCGGCGCTCTGCTGCACCACCTGGGCGTAGGCGGCGCGCAGGCGCGGGGCCGACTGCGCCACGCGGGCGCGCAGGGCCGCGTCCGGCGTATCCACCCCGATCTCGACCGTCATGACGCCCAGGCTTCCGCCGGGGCGGCGCACATTGCCCGTCACCGTCGGCAGGCCGAGATAGCTGGCCTGCGACGAACTTCCACCCCCGCCCGACGAGGCGGCGGCGGCGGGCGTGGCGGCGGCAGCGGTGGCGATGGCCGCGAGGCCGAGAATAGCGCGACGTTCCATGCGCTCTCCATAGCGGACACCGCTTAACATTCCCCTGAGCCCGGCCTACCTCGGAGTCATGAGCCCGCGCGAGATCGACACCGGACTGGACGGCTTCCGCTGGTGGCCCGGGGGGCTGGACGCCAAGGCGCAGGCCGCCCTGCTGACCGAGGTGATGGCGGCGGTGGACGACAGCCCCTTCTATCGGCCGGTCACACCGGGCGGACGGCCCTTCTCGGTGCGGATGACCAACCTGGGGCCGCTGGGCTGGGTGTCGGACCGGGACGGCTATCGCTACCAGGCGACCCATCCGGAGACCGGCGCGCCGTGGCCGCCGATCCCGCAAGCCCTGCTCGATCTGTGGCGCGACCTGACCGGCTGGCCCGAGCCGCCCGACGCCTGCCTCGTCAATCTGTATCAGGACGGCGCGAAGATGGGCCTGCATCAGGATCGGGACGAGGCCGATCTGGAAGCGCCGGTGCTGTCCGTTTCGCTGGGCGACACGGCGATCTTCCGCGTCGGCCCCGCCGGCGGCGGACCGACCAGGTCCGTCCGACTCTCCTCAGGCGACGTCTGCGCCCTGACCGGGCCCGCCCGGCTGGCGCGGCACGGGATCGACCGGTTGCTGCCCGGCTCGTCGAGCCTGATTCCGGGCGGCGGGCGCATCAATCTGACCCTGCGCCGGGCAGGCCCCGTCGGGGGGCCGTCTTCACGGCAATCGTGACTCGACGCTGGCGGGCGCCGCCGCCACTGTCCCGCCTCCCACAGCCCGGAGCCCGCCAATGTCGCTGATCCGTCCCGAAGGCCCGCAGGCCGATGATGTGATCCTGAGCCGCCGGACGTTGGGCGCCGGAACGCTGGGCGGTCTGTTCTTCGCCGGCTATGCACCCGCGGCCCTGGCGGCCCAGGCCAGTCCGGTGACGACCGACGGCGCGGGCCTGTCGCAGGGCGAGGTCAGCTTCCCGGCCCCCGACGGCTTCCAGCTGCCCGCCTTCGTCGCCCGCCCGGACGGCGACGGCCCCTTCCCGGTGGTGATCGTCGTCTCCGAGATCTTCGGCGTGCACGAATACATCCGCGACATCTGCCGCCGCCTGGCCAAGGCCGGCTATGCGGCGGTGGCTCCAGCCTTCTTCAACAGGGTCGAGGACCCGGCGCCCCTGTCCGACATGCAGCGCATCCAGCAGATCGTCGGCGCCGCCGGCTATGAGCAGGTGATGGGCGACGTCTCGGCCACCCTGGACTGGGTCAGCCAGCAGCTCTGGGCCAACGGCGACAGGATCGGCATCACCGGCTGGTGCTGGGGCGGCAAGGTGGTGTGGCAGGCCTGCGCCCGCTTCGCCGTGCTGGACGCCGGCGTCGCCTGGTACGGTCGCCTGGCCCCGGCGGCCACCGCCACCCCGGAACAGGTCAGCAGCGGCCAGCCGTGGCCGGTCGACCTGGCCGACGACCTGAAATGCCCGGTTCTGGGCCTGTACGGCGCGGAAGACCGCGGCATTCCCCTGCCCAGCGTCGAGGCCATGCGCAGCGCCCTGGCCCGCGCGGGCCAGACCTCCAGCGAGATCGTCATCTATCCGGGCGCCCCGCACGGCTTCCACGCCGACTATCGCGACAGTTACCGCGCCGCGGACGCCGCCGACGGGTGGGGCAAGCTGCTGGCCTTCTTCGGCGCGCGGCTGAAGGCCTAGGCCTTGCCGTCGAAATTCCCGCCGGTGGCCTGGGCGGCGGCGTAGGCCGCATTGCCCGCCGCAGCGCCGGAGCCCTTGGCGGCGACCACCACCATGGCCGGACGCACGGTGCGGCCGAACAGGGCGTAGCCGGCCTGCAGGGTCTGCAGCACCTGGCCGCCCTGAACCGTGTCGGAAGGCTGTTCCATCATCGCCTGATGCAGGTGCGGATCGAAGGCCTCGCCCGGCTCCGGCGCGACGCGCTTGAGGTTGTTGGCCTCGAAGGCCGACAACAGGGCCTTCTGGGTCAGCTCCAGACCGGTGACCAGACCGGCCTCGCCGGCGTTGGCGTCCTTGGGCGCGGCCTGGATGGCGCGCTCCAGGTTGTCGGCCACGACCAGAAGGTCGCGCGCGAATTTCTGAATGGCGTAGGCGCGGGCGTCGTTGTTCTGCGTCTCGGCGCGGCGCTTGACGTTCTCGGTCTCCGCGACGGCGCGCAGGGCGCGGTCCTTCCACTGGTCGCGCTCGGCGATGATCGCGTCCAGCGGAGCCAGATCGTCCTCGCCGTCAAAGCCTGCGGCCTCGCCGAGGTCGGCGTCCAGCTCGGTTTCGGGATCGTAGTCGGGGGTATCGTTCACGTGTCTTGTCCGTCCAGCATCCGGCCCAGCACCCTGGCGGTATAGTCCACCAACGGGATCACACGGGCGTAGTTCAGTCGCGCGGGGCCGATGACGCCGATGGCGCCGAGAACCCGCTGTCGGCCGCTCATATAGGGCGCCGCGATCACGGCGGAACCCGAAAGTGAGAATAGTCGCGTCTCGGCCCCGATGAAGATGCGCACGCCCTGGGCCGTGGATACCCCGTCCAGCAGGCCGATCAGCTGTTCCTTCTGCTCCAGATCGTCGAACAGGATCCGGACCTTTTCCAGGTCCTCCATGGCTCCCGCGTCCTGCAGCAGGTTGGCGCGGCCGCGCACGATCAGGGCCCGCTCGCGCTCCGCACCGCCGGACCAGGCGGCCAGACCGTCCTCGACCAGCCGTGCCGCGGTCTCGTCCAGTTCGCGCCGGGCGGCGTCCAGTTCGGTGCGCATTTCGGTGCGCGCCTCGTGCAGCGGGCGGCCCTTGAGCCGGGCGTTGAGGAAGTTCGACGCCTCCTGCAGCGTCGAGGGCGTGACCCCGGCCTTGAGCGGCATCAGCCGGTTCTCGACCGAGCCGTCGTCGCCGACCAGCACGGCCAGGGCCTGATCGCGGCCCAGGGCCACGAACTCCACATGCTTGACCCCGGCGTCGCGCACCGGGCTGGCCACGATGCTGGCTCCGCCCGCCAGGCCGGACAGCAGGGACGACGCCTCGTTCAGCGCCTCGTCGAAGCTGCGGCCGCGGCCGGCCAGGCGTCCGTCGATCTCGCGCCGTTCTTCCGTGGAGATGTCGCCGATCTCCAGCAGGCCGTCGACGAACAGGCGCAGGCCCGCATGGGTCGGGATGCGTCCCGCCGAGGTGTGCGGCGAGCCCAGCAGCCCGGCCAGGGTCAGGTCCTGCATGGTGTTGCGGATGGAGGCTGGCGACAGGCTGACTCCGCTCATCGACAGGGTCCGCGATCCGACGGGCTCCCCCGTCTGCAGATAGCTTTCGACGATGCGCCGGAAGATATCGCGCGCGCGCTGGTCCAGCCCGGCTAGGCCGCTCGGCTCCAGCGCCGTGGAGGTCAACAGAGGGGGGTTCATGCCCGCGTCTCCCACGCCCCGCGCTCCAGACGCATGATCAGGCAGTCGTCTTCGTGGAACATCCGCCGTTCGACGACAGCAAAGCCCAGGCGCAGGTAGAAGCGGTGAGCGTCCGTATTGGTGTTCAGCGGATCGATGACGATGGCCGTGACCGCCGGATCGGCGAAGGCGTCGTCGATCGCCAGGGTCATCATCTGCGTGCCGTAGCCTCGGTTCAGCGCGTCCTTCGGCCCGATCCAGATGTCCATGGCCCGCAGGTTCGGCTCGATCTCGCCCCAGTAGTGGGTCGGTTCCAGATGCGGGTCGCAGACCTGCATGACGCCGACGGGACGGCCGTCCACCTCGGCGATGACATGGAAGCTGACGGCGGACCCGGCCTGGATCTCCTCGATCCAGTCCTGACCGCCGAAGGCGACCTCGGCGTCGGCGTCGTCGCTGGAACAGGCGATCACATGCGGCTCGCGATCCCACAGCGCCAGCATCGGCGCGTCGGCAACCGTCGCGGGACGCAGGCGCACCAGACCGGGCGTGGAGGGGGACAGGCTCATGGTTTCAGGATAAGCAGCGCCGCGACGGCTTCCAAGGACCATGACCATGACGACACCCCGCCCCTCCGACCGCACCCCCGAACAACTGCGCAAGGTGACGCTGGAGACCGGGGTGAACCGCTACGCCGAGGGCTCCTGCCTGGTCACTTTCGGCCATACCAAGGTGCTGGTGACGGCTTCGGTCGAGGAGAACGTGCCCGGCTGGATGCGCGGCAAGGGTCAGGGATGGGTGACGGCCGAATACGGCATGCTGCCCCGCGCCACTCACACCCGCGGCCGCCGCGAGGCCGCCGCGGGCAAGCAGACCGGCCGGACGCAGGAAATCCAGCGCCTGATCGGACGGTCCCTGCGCGCCGTGGTCGATCTGAAGGCGCTGGGCGAACGTCAGGTGGTGCTGGACTGCGACGTGGTCCAGGCCGACGGCGGCACCCGCACCGCCGCCATCACCGGCGCCTGGGTCGCGATGGCCAGCGCGTTCGACTATCTGCGCGCCGAGGGCGTGATGAAGACCGATCCGATCCTGGACCAGGTCGCCGCCGTCTCGTGCGGCGTGTGCAACGACCAGCCGGTGCTGGACCTCGACTACGAAGAGGATTCCACCGCCGAGGCCGACAGCAATTTCGTCCTGACCGGCTCGGGCACGATCGTCGAGATCCAGGCCACCGGCGAGAAGCGCGGCTTCACTCGCGCCGAATTCGACCGCCTGTTCCAGCTGGCCGACGGCGGCTGCGCCGAGCTGTTCGCCCTGCAACGGGCCGCGCTGGGCCGGTAAGCTTCGCCTTACAGGCGCTCGGGGTTTCATCGTTCGCCGAAAGCAGGCATCGTCATTTCACAACGTCCGGGGAGATGACGATGCGCCTGCCGATCCTGCTGACTGCCGCCCTTTTGCTGGTTTCCGCCTGCGACCAGCAGGCCGCGCCCAAGGGCCCCGACGCCGCCGCGCCCGCCGCTGAAGCGACGCCGGATCCGGTCATGCCGGCCGACGCCCCGCCGCAGGAAGAAGCGATCGCGCCCGTCGAGGCGTCCTCGACCTCGTGCACGCTCGACCAGGGGTCGGACGCCGCCGTCGCCCTGGCCAGCCGCTGCACCCGCGTCAGCCCGGCCTCGCACCCGCCGTGCAACCCGGAAAACCCCTGCCAGATGATCCAGGACGAGATCGACCGGTCCTGCGCCATGTACAAGCCGGGCGAGACCAAGCCGGGCGAGTGCGAGGCTTAGGCTAAACCACAGCCTTAAGCGGCTTGGGAATCTTGTCCCAGCACTCGGCCACGGTCGCGCAAGCGGCCTTCATGTTATTGAATAGGCTCACAGAGTTACCAGGCGCTGGGAATAGAGTGCCCGCGAAAGCGTCCAAGGTCAGGCATAACGATTTGTCGACATCTACCCCGTGCTCCTCCTCGTGCAATTTAAGGACACCGAGTATGGCCGCAGATTGAATTAGCCCCGTCTTCTCAGACAAGGGTTTGCCCTTTGCATAGCGGAGCAAAAGCGCGCCCTTTTTGATTTTGTTGGTCTTCTTGGTCGTGCGAGACAGCAATAAGTTTGGTCGGAATGTGATTTTCACGCCATTGAGTTCGATCGCAGAAAAGCTTTCTGCGTTCTGAACCTCTGCAGTTGGAAGGACTACCTGCTCAACCACCTCTGCAAACCGGTCAAGGTAAGCTGCATTGACCTCATTCAGGTCGCGGTCGAAATCCCCTTCTGTGACTTTAGCGCGAATGTATTCCGCCCGCGCCTTGAGCACTTCAGGATCGGCACCACCTGTCCTCAGGTAATTTGAAGCAGCTAGTTTGGCCTCATCATGTTGGGGTAGCCGAGCGATGGGTCGGTACTTGCAATCCCGCAGGATCGTTCGTCGAGCCTGATCGGACGCGGCGAAATAGTCGGCCAAACTCCTGACGGACAGCTTCGGTGTCGCCTGCACCGTATGAGTTTTCTGCTCGTCCAACTGAGCATCTCCTGTGACAGCGGACTGTTGGATTACAATTTTGGGGCGAGTCCACCTGCGTAGACAACCGAATTTGTGCGCTTAACAATTTTTGGGAGATTGGAATTGTACGGTCGCGGGCATGACGCCCATGGCCACACCCGCTGATCTTCGCGCCCTGACCACCCTGCGCTTCCTCGCGGCGGCGTGGGTGGTGCTCTACACGGCCTGGCCGCACCTGAACGTCGGCTTCACGCCGGTGGCGGTGACCAAGGGCTATCTGGGGGTCGAGGTCTTCTTCGTTCTGTCGGGCTTCATCCTCAGCCACGTCTATCTCGAGGCGGCGGGCGAAAAGCGCTATTCGTACAAGGGCTTCCTGTGGGCGCGGATAGCGCGGGTCTATCCGCTGCATCTGGTCACCCTCGCGGGCATGGCCGTGCTGGGCGTCGGTGCGGTGGTCGCGGGGCTGTCCGTCAGCGACAGCCTGACCGACTGGCGCGCCCTGCCCGCCCACCTGACCCTGACCCATGCCTGGGGTCTGGCCCCGTCATCAGCCTTCAACCACCCCTCGTGGTCGATCTCTGCGGAATGGTTCGCCTATCTGAGCTTCCCGGCCTTCGCCTTCGTGGCCTGGCGACTGCGGAACCGGCCGGTGCTGGCCACCGTCCTGGCCGCCGCCGTGGCGCTGGGGATCTACGCCGCCTTCCAGCCCCTCGCCGGCTTCTCCCTGACCGAGGCGACCTTCCGCTGGGGCGCGCTGCGCATCGTGCCGTGCTTCCTGCTGGGCTGCGCCCTGTACCTGGTCTACCGCCGCGCCCCGATCCCCTTCGCCGGGCCGGTCGCCCTGCTGAGCGGCGCGGGCGTGCTGATCAGCGCCTCGCTGGGCCTCTGGGACCCGATCACGGTCCTGTTCGCGGGCGGTCTGATCCTGGGCCTGGGCTCGATGACGAACGAACGCGCGGGGCCGCTGGCCTCGAAGGCCGGCGTCTATCTCGGCGAGATCAGCTACTCGATCTACATGGTCTGCGCGCCGGTCCTTCTGGTCATGACCAACGTCGCCGCCCGCCTGACCGGAGCCGACGACAAGCGCTTTCACATCATTGTGTGGCTGGGGATTGTCGCGGCCATTCCGGTGGCCGCCATGCTGACCTACCACCTCGTCGAACGCCCGGCCCGTAAGGCTTTGCGGCGGTTGGCGGACCGCAACGGCTCAGGTCAAGCCGCGACGAAAGCGCACACCCGACTCGCCTGAAAGGGGTCTTCAACCCTCCGGAACTATCCGTTACGGGTTGTTTCAGCGGCAGTCGGGAAAAGCCACAGCATGACCAAACGGCTCACAGCCGTCGCAGTTGCGACGACCCTCGGGATTTTTGCGCTGGGCGTCGCGCCCGCTCCCGCAAAGGCCGATGAGCCGTACTGGCAGTGCGTGACCTTCGCCCGCATGTTCTCGGGCATCCAGATCTTCGGCGACGCCGTAACCTGGTGGCGTCAGGCCCAGGGCCGCTTCACCACCGGCCATCGTCCGCAGACCGGTTCGGTTCTCGCCTTCGAAGCCAATGGCCGCATGAACCGCGGCCACGTCGCCGTCGTCTCGGAAGTGTTGACTGACCGCGTCATCCGCGTGACCCACGCCAACTGGGGCGGAAGCCGCGGCAAGGTCGAGGAAAACGTCACCGTCGTGGACGTCTCGAACAGCAACGATTGGACGGCGGTCAAGGTCTGGTACAACCCGATCCATGACCTCGGCACGACCGTCTACCCGACCCATGGCTTCATCTACCAGCAGGCCCCGCAGGCCGCCGGCGTGCAGATGGCTTCGGTCCAGCCGGTCGGCCCCGGCCAGCATTGAGGGTTCGGCCTCGTCGACGGGGCCTTCCGCATGATCCGTCTCTATCGCTCGACAGGCTCGGCCTGCGAGGACGTGCAGCTTGAGGCCGGCGCCCTGAAGCTGGGGCCGAACGTGCTGTGGATCGACCTGATCAACCCGACGCGCGAGGAAGACGCCGCCGTCGAAGCCGTCCTGGGCGTCTCCGTGCCCACGCGCGAAGAGATGCAGGAACTGGAGGCGTCCAGCCGCGTCTATCGCGAGAACGGGGCCACCTATCTGACCGCAGACATCATCACCCGGGGCGACGAGGACATCCCGGGCATCGAGCCGGTGACCTTCGTCCTGACCACCGGCCCGCTGATCACCATCCGCTATGTGGACCCCAAGCCGTTCACGATGCTGCTGGAGAAGCTGGAGCGCGAGCCCGGACTGTGCGCCTCGGGTGCGGAACTGTTCCTGCACCTGATGGAGCTGGTGGTAGACCGCGCCTCGGACATCCTGTCCCGGACCGTGACGCGGGTCGAAGGCATCGCCAGCCACGTCTTCTCGGGTGGCAAGACGGTCGGCTTCGAGAAGCTGATCGGTAAGTTGGGCCGGGCCCAGATCGCCAACACCCGCATCGAGCAGAGCCTGGCCGGCCTGACCCGGGTCTTCGCCTTCGTGGCCATCGACGAACGGATCGACAGCGGCGAGGCCCGCGCCCACCTGCGCTCGCTCAGCCGCGACGTGGAAAGCCTGACCGCGCATAACCAGTCGGTCGCGGCCTCGATCAATTTCCAGCTCTCGGCCGCGCTGGGCCTGATCAACATCGAGCAGTCGTCGATCATCAAGATCTTCTCGGTGGCCGCCGTCGCCTTCCTGCCGCCGACCCTGATCGCCTCCATCTACGGCATGAATTTCGACCATATGCCGGAGCTCCACTGGATGGGCGGCTATCCGCTGGCGGTGGCCGCCATGGTCATCTCGGCCCTGCTTCCCCTGATGTGGTTCAAGCACAAGGGCTGGCTGTAGAGCTTGACCCGCCCCGCCGGTCGGGGCTTCCTGCCCGCCCTTCGCCGGAGTCCTTCATGCGCCTGCTCGCCCTCGCCGCCTCAGCCCTGATCCTGTCGGCCTGTTCGCAGGGGGCCGAGACGCCGGCCGCGCCCGCCGAGCCCGCCGGGCCGCCGCCGGTGCTGTCGGGCGTGAACCTGTCGGAACCGGTGACCGTGTCGGGCACGGAGCCGTTCTGGACGATCAAGCTGACCGGCGCGGAACTGATCTACGAAGGCCTGGATCGCCCCGAGCAACGCGCGCCGCAGCCGAAGATCGAGGTTCAGGGCACCGTCGCCACCTTCCAGACCCAGTCGGCGGCGGGCACGACCTTCGACATCACCCTGACCGCGACCGAATGCAGCGACGGGATGAGCGACCGCACCTATCCGCTGACCGCCGTGGTCAAGGTCGGCGAGGAGACGCTGATGGGCTGCGCGGCCTCGACCGCCGCCCTGGCGCGCGCGGGCGAGAGCGGCCTGGTCGTCTAGAGCGAAATCGGTTGAGTTGGACGCAGTCCAACTCGGCTCAGATTTCGCTCCAGTTTGATGCTGGACCACTTTTTGGATTCAGGTCGATCCGACCTGAAGCAAAAATGGTCTAGACTGTCTGATCCCTGAGGGTGCGCATCGCCCCGAGACGGGCGAAGGCGATGGTCAGGGCCTTGCGCCGGGCCGGGGCCAGCGGACTGGACGGCGCCTCGCGCACCACCGCCCCGCCGAAGCCGTCAGCCACGATCAGCCCCGGTTCGTCGGGCAGGACGCCCTGCGGAAACTCGGGCGCGACGGCGAAATAGAAGGCGTCGCAGAACGGCCCGTACTCATGCCATTTGCGGTCGACGCGATAGTCCTCGATCCCGGACTTCACCTCGACGATGACGATGTCGCCGCGCGGCCCCAGAGCCATGACGTCGGCGCGCCGCCCGTTGGGCAGGCCGACCTCCAGCAAGGGCGCATAGCCCAGATTCAGCATCAGCCGCGCGGCCCCGCGCGTCACCGACAGCGTGGTGTCGGGACGACTGAAGACGAGGTCGATCTGCAGGGCGGCGGCGGCCATCCGCCTTTATGTTCCGGCTCTGTTCACGGTTCAAGAGAGGATTAAGCTTGGCCGCAGAGCGGGTGATAAGCTCGCCTTGAAACGCCCTGAAGGACCCAGTCCATGCCCGAAGACCGCGTCGCCCGACGCAATCGCGGCAACCCGCGCGGCCTCTGGCTGCTGGCGGCGCTCGGCGTCGCGGTCGCCCTGCTCATCGTCGCCGTCGTGCTGAAGTCGATCGCCGCCGATCAGCGCGCCAGCCGCGAGCTGGATGCCGTCGTGGCCCACGCGGAAGCGCCATCGTCCATTCCCGCGCACGCCCCGCCGAAGGGAGGGGCGGAGCCCTACTGACCGGTCTGCACGACCGCCCCGGTCTCCAGCCCCAGCGCCGCCGCACGCCGCAACAGATCGGCCCGGACGGCCTCTGACGGGCTCTGGCTGCGATGCCAGATCCACCAGTCCGACCGGTTGGGCAGGGACAGGATCGCCCAGCTGTAGTCCGGCGCGTGCGCCTGCACCCGGTAGTTCTGCCCGGCCAGCCCGCCGAAGCTGAGCAGGCCCGTCAGGCTGAAACGCAGGTTGCGGTTCTCGCCGGGGTCGGTGACCCGGGCGTTGGCCCGCAGCGTCTCCACCCGACCGTCGGCGCGGCGGGTGCAGGTCACCACGATGCCGTAGCGGTCGGCCCGCGCCTGGGGCGTGAAGTCGATCTGGGCCCGGCGGCAGTCCTTCTGGACATCGTTGGGACTGCGCGCGATCTCGAACCAGCGGCCGTCGAAGCGGTCCATGTCCACGGCTTGGGCGACAGCGGCGTTCGCGGACAGGGCGCAGGCCAGGGCGAGGACGACAACGGCGGGACGATGAATCATGGCGCAGTTCTCCTGTGGTCCCGACGCCTGTTTACGCGCCAGGGCTCGGATCGGATGCGCCGGTCAGAACCGGGTCAGAGAATGTAGCGGCTCAGGTCGGCGTTCCTGGCCAAGTCGCCGATGCGCTCGCGCACCTTGTCGCCGTCGAAAGTCACGGTCTGGCCGGTCAGGTCCGAGGCCTTGAAGCTGGTCTCTTCCAGCACCCGCTCCAGCACGGTCTGCAGCCGCCGCGCGCCGATGTTCTCGACCGCCGAATTGGCCGCCACCGCCGCGTCGGCCATGGCCTCGACCGCGTCCTCGGTGAAGACCAGCGTCACCTCTTCCGTGGCCAGCAGGGCCTGATTCTGACGGATCAGATTGGCCTCGGGCTCGGTCAGGATGCGCTTGAAGTCGTCCCGGCTCAGGGCCTTCAGTTCGACCCGGATCGGCAGGCGGCCCTGCAGTTCCGGCAGCAGGTCCGACGGCTTGGCCACGTGGAAGGCGCCCGAGGCGATGAACAGCACATGGTCGGACTTCACCGGCCCGTATTTGGTCGACACCGTGGTGCCCTCGATCAGCGGCAGCAGGTCGCGCTGCACGCCTTCGCGGCTGACATCGCCGCCGCGCGCCTCGGACCGGGCCGCGACCTTGTCGATCTCGTCGATGAAGACGATGCCCTCGTTCTCGGCCAGCAGAAGCGCTTCGTTGGTCAGGCTCTCCTGATCCAGCAGCTTGTCGCTCTCCTCA
This sequence comes from Brevundimonas sp. EU05-FHT14B11, assembly GCF_058790835.1. NCBI lineage: Bacteria > Pseudomonadati > Pseudomonadota > Alphaproteobacteria > Caulobacterales > Caulobacteraceae > Brevundimonas > Brevundimonas sp. EU05-FHT14B11. The sequence continues at coordinate 555,111 of NZ_JBYTCY010000001.1, read as the reverse complement.
GTGGTCAGGGGCGCGACCGCGTCCTTGACCGCCAGCCGGACCTTCTTGGTGCGACCGCCACCCAGCTTGCCCAACATTTCGGACAGGTTGATCATCCCGACGTTGCCGCCGGGCAGGTCCATGCCCTGCATCGGCGAGGCGGTGTCGGCCAGTTCGACCTCGATCTCCTTGTCGTCCAGTTCGCCGGCCCGCAGCTTCTTGCGGAAACTGTCGCGCGTGGCCGGCTGGGAGCCGGGCCCGACCAAGGCGTCCAGAATCCGCTCCTCGGCGGCGCCCTCGGCCTTGGCCTTCACACCCGAGCGACGCTTGTCGCGCACCATGACCAGCGCCGCCTCGACCAGGTCGCGCATGATCTGGTCCACGTCGCGTCCGACGTAGCCGACCTCGGTGAATTTGGTCGCCTCGACCTTCAGGAAGGGCGAGCCGGCCAGCCGGGCCAGCCGGCGGGCGATCTCGGTCTTGCCGACGCCGGTCGGCCCGATCATCAGGATGTTCTTGGGAGTCACCTCGTCGCGTAGGTCGTCAGGCACGCGCTTGCGGCGCCAGCGATTGCGCAGGGCGACGGCGACGGCGCGCTTGGCGTCGTCCTGGCCGACGATGAAGCGGTCGAGTTCGGAAACGATTTCGCGGGGAGACAGATCGGTCATGGGACCGAGATAGGACGCCTCAGCCGCCGGCGGGAGGGGGCGCGGCGATCGGCGCGGGGATCAACTGGGCCAGGACGATCTTCCAGCCGCCTTCCTGCCGTTGCCACAGGCGGACGTAGTGACCGGTTCGCGCCTGACCGTCCCGCTCCCACGCCGCCGTCCCATAGGTCCAGACGAGGTCGCCATAGCGGGATGCGCCGCCGCCTTCGGTGGGGCCGAAGCGGAACGTCGCCGGCCACGCCGATAGCGCTTCGGCGAAGGCGGCGCGCCCGATCGCCGGGGGCCTCGGCGCGACGTAGAGACGGCCGTTGTCGGCCATGGCCGCCAGATGGGCCGTCCTCTGGTCGGTCGCGGCCGCCCGGGCCAATTGCACTTCCCTCGCCGTGACATCCCGCATCGCCCATTCGCTGGGAACGCCGGCCGGACGCTCGCCGTTCGGCCCCACCGCGAGCACCAGCTGGGGCCCCGGTTCGAGGATCGCCGGCTCGGTCTCCGGCCCCGGCACGTCCGCGGCGCTCGCACCCGAACCGCCGTCATAGACCCACTTCCAGGACCCGTCGGGCTGGCGTTGCCAGATCGTGAAATAGTGGCCGGTGCGGCGACCGCCGACCTGCACCCCGCCGGTGGTGAAACCCATGTCGCCCGACCGCGAGACGCCGGCGAAGTTCGGCCACCACTCCAACAGCGGCTCGTCGGCCGGTCGCAGCCCGTCAGGATAGGCGTCACGCACGCGCTGCACCTGCCCGCCGCCGATGACGATGGCGTCCGGTGTCGACCATTTGTTGAAACTGCCGGCGACGCCCATCGACGGCGCATCCGCAGCGAACGCCCGCTCGGCGGCCACGACCGGGGCCGCGTCCGGCGTCTGGGCGATGACGGGCGAGGCGGCGATCAGGGCCGCGGCGAAGATCAGAGCGCGCATTGGATAGTCCTCCCGCCGCCATGGAGCGGCAGAAGCGGGGATCTGTCCCGTTAAATCGCGGAAAGCCGGCGCTACTCCAGCGTTTCGACGGTGAGATTGCCGTTGGTGTAGACGCAGATCTCCGCCGCCAGGGCCATCGACCGGCGCGCGATGGCCTCGGCGTCCAGGTCGGTGTTCTCCATCAGGGCCCGCGCCGCCGACAGGGCGTAGTTGCCGCCCGAGCCGACCGCCGCGACCCCGTATTCCGGCTCAAGCACGTCGCCCACCCCGGTCACGGTGAAGATCGAGTCGCGGTCGGCGACCAGCAGCATCGCCTCCAGCCGGCGCAGATAGCGGTCCGTGCGCCAGTCCTTGGCCAGGTCGACGCAGGCGCGGGCCAGCTGGTCCGGATACTGCTCCAGCTTGACTTCCAGCCGCTCGATCAGGGTGAAGGCGTCCGCTGTCGCTCCGGCGAAACCCGCCAGGACCTTGCCGCCGGCCAGGACGCGCACCTTGCGCGCGGCGCCCTTGACGATGGTCGGCCCCATGGAGACCTGGCCGTCGCCGGCAATGACCGTGCGGCCGTCCTTGCGCACCGCGAGGATGGTGGTGCCGTGCCAGTCAGGAAATGAGGAGGTGCTGTTCATCATTCCTTGCAGATGGAGACCGGAATGCGGCGCGGCAAGCGAAAAGCTTGGGAAAACAACGTTCCGGCTCCGCCGCAATATAGCCCATGTAACGCGTTACATTGTCAATCCGTACCCCATTTTCGCAAATTAAGGGAGGCTTCGTGCTTCATCGCGTGATCTACGCCAGCGAAGCCGTTGGCCCGACGGGGGTGTCGACTCTTTCCATCGCCCAGATTCTCGGCGTGTCCGAGGTGAACAACCGGCGCGACGAGATCACCGCCGCCATCATGTTCCACCGCGGCCATATCGTGCAGGCCATCGAGGGCAAGCGCGTCGATATCGACCGCCTGATGCGCCGCCTGCTGGCCGACCGTCGCCATACAGGACTGCGGATTCTGGTCGATACGCCGATCACCGACCGCCTTCTGAGCGATCCCGTCAGCGTCTGCCCGGACCCTCAGGCGATTCTTCGGGGCGCCGGCGTGGGCGAGATCTCACGCCTCACGGCCAATGAGGCCGAGGCCCTGCTCGACCTGAAGTACGCCGCCTGAGGGCGTGACCTTCGCCGCCGCAGCGCCTAACTGGAGCCGGTGAGCTTTTCCGAAGACGAAATCGAACGCTACGCCCGCCATCTGGTGCTGTCCGAGGTCGGCGGCCCGGGTCAGCAGCGGCTGAAGGCCGCGCGGGTCGGCCTGATCGGCCTGGGCGGCGTCGGCGCGCCCGCGGCCCTGTATCTGGCCGCCGCCGGGGTCGGCACCCTGCGCCTGATCGACGACGACGCCGTCTCCCTGTCCAATCTGCAGCGCCAGATCGTCTTCGACACAGCGGACGTCGGCCGGGCCAAGGTGATCGCCGGATCCGAGACCCTGGCGGCGCTCAATCCCCATGTCGGCCTGGAGCCGCGCGCCGAACGCCTGACCGCGGCCAACGCCGCCGCCCTGATCGAGGGTTGCGACGTGGTCATCGACGGGACGGACGACTTCGGCGCCCGCTTTGCCGTCAACGCCGCCTGCCTCGCCTGCCGGATCCCGCTCGTCTCGGGTGCCCTGGGCCGATGGAGCGGTCAGGTCGGGGTCTTCCACGGCGGCCCCTGCTACCGCTGTCTGGTAACGGAGACGCCGCCCGACGCCGACACCTGCAGCCGCGTCGGCGTCGTCGGCGCGCTGGCGGGCGTGGTCGGAGCGATGGCGGCGCTCGAGGCGATCAAGCTGATCGCCGGCGCCGGAGAGCCCTTGTCAGGCCGCCTGCTGATCTATGACGGACTGGCGGGGACGGCGCGCACGGTCCGCGTCGCCCCCGATCCGGATTGCCCCGATTGCGGGGGTCAGGCGAAGGCCTGACGGAACAGGGCGACGTAGCGGGTCATAAGTTCCTGCTCCTTGTCGTCCTCCCAGTCCCCGTGGCCGAAGTCCTCGACCTCGATCAGCTCAACCGGCCGTCCGGCGGCGCGGAAGGCGTCGCGCATACGCCGGGACTGTATGATCGGCACGACGCCGTCCTCGACGCCGTGGACGAGCAGCACCGGGCAGGTGATGTCACTGATCCGACGCCGCGGCGAGGCGGCCTCGATCGCGGCGGCCTCCGTGCGGCGGTCGCCGATGCGCTTGGTCCAGAACTCGTAGATCGGCTTGCCCGCCAGATCATCCTCGCGCTCTTCCCAGGCCAGCATGTCCGGCAGATCGTAGACGCCGCAGATGCCGATCGCGGCCTTGTAGAGATCCGGTCGCTTGGCGGCGCTCATCAGGGCCGCGTAGCCGCCGTAGCTGGTGCCCATGATGGCGACCTTGCCGGCGTCCAGACCCTTGAGCGCTATCGCATGGGCGACCGCGTCCTCAATGTCCTCCTGCATGCGCGTGCCCCAGCGGGTCCAGCCTTCGCGAGCGAAGGCCATGCCGTAGCCGCCCGAACCGCGGAAATTCGGCCTCAACACCCACCAGCCCTGCGCCGCCAGCACCTGCGCCTGCCGGTCCCACGAAGGCGTGTCGCGCATCTCGGGTCCGCCGTGGGGCAGGGCGATCAACGGCCCCGGCGCTCCACCCGGAGGTGCGATGAGGTAGGCCTCGATGGTCGCCCCGTCGCGGGTCTGGACCTGCAGGATCTCGCCGGCGCCGAGACGCTCCGTGACCAGGGCCGTGGCGGAGCCGATGTGAACGATCGCCCGCGCGGCCTTGTCGTAGAAATACCACGAGCCCGGCTCGTTCTGTCCCTCGACCGCCGCGATGAAGCGGTTCCGGGCGGCGTCGACGCCGGTCAGGGTCACGTTGCACTGGTTGTCGAAGAAGCGGTTCAGGGCGCGATGGTGCGGCGCCAGCGTCGGATCGGCGAACTCATACTCCAGCCGCTCGCCATAGTAGGCCGCGCCGAGATAGTGACCCGCGGAGTCGCGCAGTCCGTAACTCACGTCGCGCCCGGCGCGACCGTTCAGCGGCGGGCCGACGGCCAGAGTGGCCAGGTCCATCTCGCGGACGGACTGCACGTCCTCGCTTTCCAGTCGGGCCCGGACCAGCACCGTCCCCGGACGGTCCGTGCCGCCGACCCAGTAGAAGTCCGGCGCGTCGCGGAAGCGCGAACGACGCGCCATCTTCCATTCCGTTTCACCCGGCGCGCGGACCATGATGGTCTCCATCGTGCCGCGGCTGTTGACGTCATGCCGCATGACGGGGACGCCGTTCACCGTGCGCCAGTTGAAGGTGCCGGCGCTGCCGCGCTCGATCCGCTCGGCGCTGCCGGTGGCAAGGTTGACCTTGTGCAGGGCCATGATCCCGTCGCCCTCCCAGGCCGCCATCAGCACGTGGTCGGGATCGTTGGGCAGCAGGTCGATGATCCGGCCCATGTCGGCGGTGGCGCGCATGCGCTGACGCTGGTCGTTGAACAGGACCACGATGGCGCCGGTGCTGACGTTCACCGACAGGGCGCGCCGCGTCGTATATTCGACGCCGGGCGTGGTGAAATTGGAGCCGGCTTGCGAGCGCCGCGCCGTCTTCTGGCGAATGAGGACGCCCACCAGCAGCCGGTCGTCGCTGCCCCAGTAGAGGTAGTTGACCTCGACCGGACCGAGATCGAGCCGGCGGCGCGTGCCCTCGGGGTCGTCCGCCTGGATGATGTCGATGGCGCCGTTGGGCTCTTCCTGGGTGCCCAGCTGTTCCAGCACGGCGATGCGCGCGCCCGACGGCGACAGCGACACGGCCCGCGTTCCGGTCGATCCGAAGAAGTCACCGATGGCGTGCGGGGCGGTCTGGGCCCGGGCCGATCCGACCCCGGTCGGCAACGCCGCCATACCCGCCAGCGCTCCGACGCCGACCAACAGCCCACGCCGCGACAGGGCGGCCTGCGCCGCCTCGCTCAATCCACACTTCACGGTAATCCCCCAAGACTTGTTCCGGCAAACAACCGAAGCGTCGCCGCGCCGTCAAGCCGGAGCGTCAGAACATCGCGGGAATCACGCGGTCCGGCGGACGGTGGCCGTTGGCGAAGGTCTGGATGTTGGCGATGACCCGGTCGCCCATGTCCTGACGGGCCTCGATCGTCGCCGAGCCGAGGTGGGGCAGCAGCACGACATTGGCGTGCCCCAGCAGACCCGGATGCACCTTGGGCTCCTGCTCGAACACGTCCAGTCCGACGCCCGCGATGCGCCGCTGCGCCACCGCCTCGGCCAGCGCCGCCTCATCAATCAGCTCGCCCCGCGCGGTGTTGACCAGAATGGCCTCGGGCCGCAGCAGGGCCAGCCGCCGCGCCGACAGCAGATGATGCGTGTCCTTCGTCGCCGGGGTGTTCAGCGAGATCAGGTCCATCCGCGCCAGCATCTGGTCCAGGTCATCCCAGTAGGTCGCGCCCAGTTCCTCGGCGATCATGTCGGGGACGGGTTTGCGGTTGTGATAGTGGACCTGCATCCCGAAGGCCTTGGCGCGGCGGGCCAACGCCTGACCGATCCGGCCCATGCCGACGATGCCCAGCCGCTTGCCCCAGAGCTTGCGCCCGGTCATCCAGGTCGGGCTCCAGCCCTCGAACCGGCCCTCCTGCATGACCTGCGCCCCCTCCACGATCCGGCGGCTGACCGCCAGGATCAGGGTCATGGCCAGATCCGCCGTGTCCTCGGTCAGGACGCCCGGGGTGTTGGTGACGATCAGGCCCCGACCGACCGCCGCATCCACGTCGATGTGATCCACGCCCGCGCCAAAATTGGCGATCATCTTCAGCTGCGGCCCGGCCTTGGAGATCAGGTCGGCGTCGATGATGTCGGTGATGGTCGGCGCCAGGACGTCGGCCCGTTGCACCGCGGCCTCCAGCGCCGCCCGGTCCATCGGACGGTCGGTCAGGTTAAGCTCGGCGTCGAACAGCTCGCGCATCCGTGTCTCCACGGCGTCGGGCAAGCGTCTGGTTAATACGACCTTAAGCCGGGGAGAGGACATTCGGAGCCTTCGGTTTCACGTCCCCGGCTTTAATGGTCCTCCCGGTGTCTGGCAAAGTTCCTCGCCTCAAGCGCGTCGCGCTGGTCGCCGCCCTGGTCGGGCTCGGCGTCATGGCCGGGGCCGGAAACGCCATGCCGGGCGGCCGCCCGACCCCCAGCGGCCAACCCGTGCCGCGCTGGCTGTCGCTCAAGTCCGACGAGGTCCGGGCGCGCCAGGGGCCGGGGCTCGACTATCCGATCCTATGGGAATACCGCGTCCCGGGCCTGCCGGTTCAGGTCATCGCCGAAACCGCCGAATGGCGGAAGATCTGCGATCCCGAAGGCGCGGTCGCCTGGGTCCACCGCAGCGTGGTCTCCAGCCGCCGCAGCGTCTTCAACGCCTCCCGCGAGGAAATCGCCATCCACGCCGGACGCTCCGACACCTCGCCGGTGCGCGCCCGCCTGTCGCCCCGCTCGCTGGTGTCGCTGGACGCGTGCGTCGACCAGTGGTGCGAGGTCCGCGTCCGTCGTCTGCGCGGCTGGCTGCGTCAGCGCGCGGTGTTCGGCGCCCAGGACCACGCCCTGTGCAACGCCAACCGGCCCGCGGGCACGGGACGGGCCGAACGCTAGGACTCCACCGGTCTGTTAAAACGTTTGAGCGCCCGGGTTCCCTCGTGTAACCCCACGGCAACATCCGGACGCGAAGTCGCGCCCTGCCGCAACGAGAACGCTTTTGACCGAGCTGAAATATCCGTCGTCGTTTGACTATGAAGCCCTGCTGGCCTCGGGCCGGGGTGAGCTGTTCGGGCCGGGCAACGCCCAGCTGCCGGCCCCGCCGATGCTGATGTTCGACCGGATCACCAAGATCAACGCCGACGGCGGCGCGCACGGCAAGGGCTATGTCGAGGCCGAGCTGGATATCCATCCGGACCTCTGGTTCTTCCAGTGCCACTTCATCGGCGATCCGGTCATGCCGGGCTGCCTGGGCCTGGACGCCATGTGGCAGCTGGTCGGCTTCTACCTCGGCTGGATCGGGGGCCCCGGCAAGGGCCGCGCGCTCGGCGTCGGCGAGGTCAAGTTCACCGGTCAGGTCCAGCCGCACATCAAGAAGGTCGTCTACAAGATCGACCTGAAGCGCGTGATCAACCGCAAGCTGGTCATGGGCATCGCCGACGGCGTGCTCGAGGCTGACGGCGAGGTGATCTACACCTGCAACGACATGCGCGTCGGCCTGTTCGGCGCGACCACGGAAGCGGCCGGCGGCTGAATCCCTATATTCAGACAGACCGCGCACTACGCGGCGACTGAGCGTTCTTAGAAGGAAACCACCATGCGGCGTGTCGTCGTCACCGGGCTGGGCATCGTTTCTTCCATCGGCACGGGCCAGGAAGAGGTCATCGCATCGCTGCGCGAGGCGAAGTCGGGCGTGCAAACCGCCCCCGACCACGTCACGCACGGCTTCCGTTCGCAGGTCTGGGCTCCGCCGGCGTTGGGCGTCAGCGCCGAGGACTGGGCTCCGCTGGTCGACCGCCGTGCCGCGCGCTTCCTGGCCAACGGCACCGCCTGGGGCCACATCGCCTTCGAGGAAGCCCTGAAGGACTCCGGCATGACTCCGGAAGAGATCAAGTCCGAGCGCATCGGCCTGATCGTCGGCGAGGGCGGCCCCTCGACCCAGGTCATCCTGCAGGCGGCCCAGACCACGATCGAAAAGGGCTCGCCCAAGCGTATCGGGCCGTTCGCCGTGCCCAAGGCCATGGCCTCGGGCCCCTCGGCCGTGCTGGCCACCTGGTTCGAGCTCAAGGGCATCAACTATTCGATCAGCTCGGCCTGCGCGACCAGCGCCCACTGCATCGGCGCGGGCGCCGAACAGATCGCCTGGGGCAAGCAGGACGTCGTCTTCGCCGGCGGCGTGGAGGACATCGACTGGTCCATGTCGAACATGTTCGACGCCATGGGCGCCATGTCGTCCAACTTCAACGAGACGCCCAACAAGGCCAGCCGCGCCTATGACAAGGACCGCGACGGCTTCGTCATCGCCGGCGGCGCAGGCATCGTGGTGCTGGAAGAGTACGAACGCGCCGTGGCGCGCGGCGCCAAGATCTACGCCGAGGTGACCGGCTACGGCGCCAATTCGGACGGCTACGACATGGTCGCGCCCTCGGGCGAGGGCGCCGAGCGCTGCATGAAGATCGCGCTGGAAATGGCCGGCAATCCGCGCATCGACTACCTGAACCCGCACGGCACCTCGACGCCGGTCGGCGACAGCAAGGAGATGGGCGCGGTGCGCAACGTCTTCGGCGACGACCTGCCGATGATCTCCTCGACCAAGTCGCTGACGGGCCACTCGCTCGGCGCGGCGGGCGCCCAGGAGGCCATCTACTGCCTGCTGATGATGGACAACGACTTCGCCGCGGAGAGCGCCCACATCGAGAACCTCGATCCGGAGTTCGAGGGCATGCCGATCCTGCGCAAGCGCCACGACGGGCCGCTGAAGCACGTCATGTCGAACAGCTTCGGCTTCGGCGGCACGAACGGCACGCTGATCCTGTCGAAGGTCTGAGGCCCCAGAGCGAAATCGGTTGAGCTGGACATAGTCCAACTCGGCTCAGATTCCGCTCCCGCATGATTCTGGAGCCTGATTCCACTTCAGCCGATCAGGCTCTAGGCGCCCTTGTCCGCCCGCATCACGGCGCGAGGGAAGCGGATCAGGCCGATCCGGTCCTGCAGCGCCTTCAGCGGAATCATGCGGGCGCGCCATACAGGGTCGACGTCGAACTCGAATGCGACCTGGGTCAGGTCCTGCTCCAGCAGGAAGCCGAACGCCTCCAGCCCGGCCTGACCGCGCGCGATCACCACCTTCCAGTAGGCGCGCGGGATCTTCACCTGCACCGGGCCGTCGTCATCGACGCCGACGAAGACCGGATCGTCCGCCGCCAGCAGCGGCCCGGCGAACAGGGAATAGCGCTCGACCCGCCCCTGCGCCTCGATCAGATTCTCCAGCAGCCCCCAGACGCCCTTGCGGTTCGACCGGTTGAAGCCGGCCACCTGGGGCGTGCAGTTGGTGACGTGATAGGTGTCGCCGTTGGCGCGGCGCACCTGGGCATAGTCGACGCCCCAGCAGACCTCCTCGCGCCGGACCAGATGGCCCTTGTCGAAGGCCTTGCGGTCCTTGTCGAAGAAGCGGTCCGGCAATTGGGCGTCGGCCGGAAGCCGGGGATCCAGGAACCAGCGCTCGAAATCGTTATCGGCCAGGCCGCCCAGGGCGTCGCGGTTGTAGGACCGGCCGGGTTCCGGCTCCTTGGCCGCGGCGGACCCGTCCACGTTCGAGGCGGTGAACAGGGGCAGGCGCCGCGCCTTGTGCATGGCCAGCGAGAAATTCTGGTAGGGCACGACCACGCCGCCGTCATGCATCCGCGCCGCCACCGAGGCGTCCCGCAGCGTCGGCAGGGGCACGGAGACGCCGAGGAAGCGGGGGTCGTACCCGGTCCGGGCGGGATAGTTCGGATCGTGCCAGGGCTCGACGACCTTCTCGACCGCCCCGGCGGAAGCGCTCGCGGTCCCGGCGGAAGCCGATGCGCCGCCCAGGCCGATCGTGATGGTCAGGGGCACGGTCAGGGTGGTGGACGTTCCAGACGCGGCGACCGACAGGCCCGTCGAGGCGCCGACGGGGGCGCCGCTGACAGCCGAACCGGGAATCCGCGTGCTTTCCGTCGCCGGAACCGGAGGCTCGACCCGGCCCAGGCTGCAGGCTTCCAGTTCATCCCGCAGCGCGCCGGCGGGAGCCAGCGCCAGGGCGGTGGTCACGATGCGGCTGGCGCGCACGCCCTCGTTGGCGATCCAGTCGATGTCGGCGTCATCGTCCTCCTCGCCCGCCGGCTGGCCGTTCTGCAGCAGCCAGCGGCCCTGCGCGTCCTTCCGCGGCACCCCCGAGTGATGCAGGGCCACGACCTGCCAGGAATCGTTGAACACCGGCGCACCCGACGACCCCGGAGCCGTATCGGATTCATAGGTCAGGTGGTCGGCGGTGATGTCCAGCAGCCGGTTCTCGCGCAGGGCCACCTGCTTGGTCCGGCCATTGGGATGCTGGATGATGGTGATGGCCTCACCGACGTTGATCTTGCCCACTTCGGGGCTGAGCCTCAGCCAGCCGTAGTCGCCCAGCCGCCCGTCGCCTCTCATCGGCTGGGGGCTGACGGCGACCAGCGCCATGTCCAGAGCGGCGTCGACCACGAAGAACCGGCCGGGATCGAAGCCGAAGGTGGTGGTCGGGCGGGGGAAGCCCAGCCGGTCCAGCTCGCAGTCGAAATCGACGCGCGAGGCCGCAGCGGTGGCCGCATCGGCGAGCACATGCTGGTTGGTCAGCAGAAGCGTCGGGGTGACCATGAAGCCCGTGGCGTCACCCAGCGCGCGTCCGCCGCCGTCCCGGATGGTGATCCGCCCGACCGGCCGCGCCGCGTCCAATCCGCGCAACAGATAGTTCAGATCGACCAGGTCGTCGCTGCCGATGGTCCGCTCCAGCTCGGACAGCGAGGCCCGGCGGCCGCCTTCCTGAAGCTGGAGGGTGCGCAGCGCCTGCCGTTCCGGGGTTTCCAGCTGGCCGGGCGCGGTGGCGTCAACGCGGGCCTTCAGCAGGTCGATGGCCTCAGCCGCCTTCTCCTCGATCGGCGCGGCCCGGGTCGAGGCCGGCGGTCCGACCTCCTCGACGAGGCGGACGCCGGTGGTTTCCACCACCCCCTTCAGACGATCGACCTTCATGGCGTCCTCCTGTCGAAGAAACACAACCATAACGTCGTTTTGCGACAGGCGAAACTCAGGCGCGCGCCCGCGAACCCCGCCGCCGGCCATCCCCGCTTCCCCCGCGCGGCCGCCGCTGCTACCCCTCCGGCGACACCGACCGACCCGGGGCAACCGGGCGACGCAAGATGGAGAGACATCCCATGGCCGCCGAATCCGCCTGGAACATGCCCAAGGGCGACCTCATGAAGGGCAAGAAGGGCCTGGTCATGGGGGTCGCGAACAGCAACTCCATCGCCTGGGGCATCGCCCAGCAGCTGGCCGCCCAGGGCGCCGAGCTGGCCTTCACCTACCTCGGAGAGGGCCTGGAGCGCCGCGTGCGCCCGTTGGCCGAGAGCGTGAACGCCAAACTGATCCTCGAAGCCGACGTCACCAACGACGCCTCGATGGACGCGGCCTTCGCCGAGCTGGAAAAGACCTTCGGCACGATCGACTTCGTCGTCCACTCGGTGGCCTTCGCCAACAAGAACGAGCTGCAGGGCTCCTTCGTCGACAACACCACCCGCGACAGCTTCCTGCTGGCCATGAACATCTCGGTGTTCAGCTTCGTCGACGTGGCCAAGCGCGCCTCCAGGCTGATGCCGAACGGCGGCTCGATGATCACCATGACCTACCTCGGGTCCGAGCGGGCCATCCCGAACTACAACACCATGGGCGTGGCCAAGGCCGGGCTGGAAGCGGCGACCCGCTACATCGCCCGCGACCTGGGTCCCAAGGGCATCCGCGTCAACGCCATCTCGGCCGGCGCCATGCGCACCCTGTCGCTGGCGGGCATCTCGGGCGGCCGGGGCATGATCGCCCAGGGCCGCGCCATGTCGGCGATGAAGGAGGACACCTCCATGGAGGGCGTCGCCGGCGCCGCCCTGTGGCTGTGCTCGGACCTGGGCTTCTCGACCACCGGCGAAGTCATCCACGTCGACGCCGGCTTCCACATGATGGGCCTGGCGGGCGACGACGAGGGCTGACGGTTAGCGCCCCAACCCCTGGTTGGTTGAATAGACATCCATAGAGTGTTCAAGTCCCGCTCAGGACAAGCTGACCGGGACAACCTCGATGACGGATTCAGGCCCGCCGACTGATCTCGGCACGATCTACGTAGTTGGCCAGGTCGCGCTTCTACTGATTCTCGGCGCAATGTCCCTGCCTACCGCCGCTCGCGCGCAGGAGACCGGGTCACTGGAAAGAGTGGAAGGTTTACCGGCCGTGGCCGGTTTCAGCATCCGCGACTCTCAAACAGGCGTCATCGAAAGCATCGACGTCTTCATCAAGCCGCGCCGTGACCTTCGATTGCCGGACGGCGCACCGTGGATTGATTTTGCGGCCCAAAGGCAGGTGACCAGCGCCGCCGGCGGCGAGGAGACAACATGGGCAAGTTCGGAAGATTGTCCGGCGCTCAGAAACACCCTCATCTGGCTGACGACGCTTGTCGCGCCTCGCATCGAAACCCCCGGCATCACCGCCAGCGAGGCTTCTCATGAGGGCCGGAGACCGAGAAGCGTCACGGAAGACGGCCTCCAGATCACCGTCTGGGGAAGAGGCACACAGCCCGATCACATCGCCAACACGCGCGTTGAGATATCCAGCAATGGCGGGCTGGTGGCCGAGTTCGGTCGCGCCGCCCAAGCCAATCTTGCGGCTTGCTGGCGGTCAGCTCATTGAGCCCTGTGGCTGCGCCCTGCCCTCGGCGTTTCCACCACGGTCGAAGTCATCCTTGTTGGCCCCGGCGTCCACATGATGGGCCTGGCGGGTGACGGATCCGGAAGCAGAATCATGTCCTGGAAGCTGACCAATCTGCTTGTCGCGATCGCTCTCATATGGCCCGGACCCGCCATGGCCCAACGCCATGCGGATGTGCACCCGAGATATGATCATGGGTATGGAACCGCCCCCCAAGGCGCCCTGTATCTGGGCGGATACTCCCGGGATAGCGAAGACGGGCAGATCATCGTCGACTTCTACTCACGGCAGGATCGCTCCCTGACCAATGACGGCATCCGGTTCGGCGCGATTCCCTTCGCGCGACGCAGCCTCGACACCGGTGCGGGCGTGCCAGCCGTACTGGCATGGGCCGATGGACGCACATGCGGCTCGCTCAACGGCGTGCTGATGGAATACTCCAGACTGGTTGCGCCCGCCTTCCAGGTTCCATTCCTCTACCAGGCACCGCCGGCCGGTAGCCAAGCGCTGGGCGGCCCGCCCACGCGAATGCACCCGATCGATAGCTCGGTCTGGGGCCTCGCCCGGCAGCCGGATGGCGCTCCATCCGTTCTCACCTTTACCGGATCGGATGGCCTCATAGACAGATGGACCACTTTTGCTGAAGCCCAACTCGACAAGTGCTGGGGGGCGCAGGAGCCTCCCGCTGCATAGCCCTCTCGTCGCCACCGGGTGGGTTGTCGGCGCCAACGTCGAGCAGACCTCCTCGTCGGGAGCAGTTGGGCCGGAGGTCAATCCGGACGCCAAATCCTGTGAGGAACAATGACGCCTCTTCTTATTGCCCTCGGCCTGCTAGCCGCCGCTCCCGCAGGCCCACAAGCCGTTGGGGTTCAGGACAGCATACAGTCTGAGCCCATCGGCCTCAGATTCCTGATGGGCTACGGGATCGACCGCTACGGGATGTGGCAGGTCGAAATCTATTCGCCGCAAGGCGATAATTTCAGCCCGGATGTCTTCGTGGCCAGGCGATCACTCGCCACGCCCGCCGGCCCCGAACAGTTTACGTGGACGGATACCGACACCTGCCCGGCTTTGAGCGCCGTCGTCCTTGAGGTCGCAAACCTTCCTTCGGTGGAGATTCGGCGTCCGGGAAGTTCCGCCACGGGTCATCCCGCGCCACCGCTCTCGAGCGGCGCCGCCTTCAGGGTCTGGGGAAGAGCTCACCAGCCCGAGGGATCATTTGCTAACCTGGAAATGTCGGCAACCTCGGGCCCCTTGGCGGAATGGATGATCGGCGCTGATTTCAAACTGAAGGATTGCTGGCGGTCGGAATGACCGACCTCGCGTTTGCGCATCCCAGAGGCGTCGCCATGCCCAAGACCCCGATCCGGATACTCGTCCTTGGAGCCCTGGGCCTCATCCATTGCAATGCACAGGCCCAGACGCCGGTGGCGGGCGGACACAACGTTCCACGCATGGTGGAGGGTGAAGCCCTCAAACCGGACGGCAGCTTCTACGTCGGCGGCTATTCGGGGGCCCGGGATTTCACGCCGTATCGGGTTCACCTCTACGACTTTCGAGGCGAACGAGATCCCGCTGGTCGGCAGCCGGACTGGCTGCCCTGGGCCGTGCGCCTGACGGGCTCTGGAACCCAGAGCCGAGGCGTGGAGTGGGCGGACGGGCACACCTGTCCCGGCGTCTACAGCGTGCAGGTCGCTATGGCGGACTTCCCCGCGGGCCGATTCAGGTCGCCGCGTTTCCTTGACCTTCCAGCCGGCGTCGGCGGACCGCCCGCGCCGGCCCTGGATACGGGCGCGCCGAGCCTCGCCTTCTGGGGCTATTCAAACCTACCTGACATGGCCTTCGGAACGATGATGATCACCGGCTCGGACGGCCTGATCCGTCAATGGGTCGAATTCGCGGACGCGCAACTGCAGGACTGCTGGACCAGCGAACCGCCAGAGGGGATCGCAACGCGCGACATGCTCCGGCGACTGCCGGACGTGGATCCGACCTGGCCGGAAGGCGCGGGCTGACCCGTCTCGCGCCTTGAGGTGGGAACAGGCCCGAACCGGGCAGGCAGGCTTCCCCTCCTTGAACCCAGGCGGTAAGCGCGAGGCATGACCTCTTCCCGCCTGCCCGTCTCCGCCCTGTCGGCCGCCGCCGTCGGGGTGATCATCGGCTTCGGCGGGACCGTGGCCCTGGTGGTTCAGGCGGGCCACACGATGGGGGCCTCGCCGGACCAGATCGTGTCGATGGTGACGGCGCTGTGCCTCGGCATAGCCGTGCCGGGCATACTGCTCAGCTGGCGGATGAAGGTCCCCATTATCCTGGCCTGGTCGACGCCCGGCGCGGCCCTGCTGGCGGCGTCGACGCTGGGCCTCGGCTGGCCCACCGCGGTCGGGGCCTTCGTCATCGCGGGCCTGCTGATGGTCGTCACCGGCCTGGTGCCCGCGCTGGGGCGGCTGGCGGGACGGATCCCCGGCGGCATCGCCTCGGCCATGCTGGCGGGGGTGCTGCTGCCCTTCTGCCTGAAGCTGTTCCTCGTTTTCCCGACCGATCTGGCGCTGGCGGCGGGGCTGTTCGCGGTCTTCCTGATCATGCGGCGGCTGGCCCCGACCTGGGCCCTGCCCGCGGTTCTGGTCGGCGCCTTCCTGGTGCTGGCCCTGCGCGGGCAGGTCACGACGCCGCCGGGAACCGGCCTGTTCGGCCAGCTGTCGCCCGTCGCGCCCGCCTTCGACCTCAAGGCCGCCGTCAGCCTGGCCCTGCCGCTGTTCCTGGTGACCCTGGTCTCGCAGAACCTGCCCGGCCTCGTCGTGCTCAAGGCCGCCGGCTACGAGCCGCCGCCGGGGCCGCTGCTGCTCTCGACCGGACTGGCCACCGTCGTCCTGGCGCCCTTCGGCGGCTACGGGATCAATATGGCGGCCATCGTCGCGGCCATCTGCACCGGAACGGACGCCCATCCCGATCCGCAGCGCCGCTGGATCGTCGGCCTGTTGTACGGCGGTCTCTATCTGGTCGTCGCCCTGTTCGCCGCGCCGCTGGCCGGGCTATTCATCGCCATGCCGCCGGGCGCGCTGGCGGTCCTGACCGGCCTGGCCCTGATCGGCCCGCTGACCGGGGCCCTGTCCGGCGCCATGGCCGAGCCGCGCGACCGCGAGGCCGCCGTCATCGCCTTCGCCGCCACGGCCTCAGGCGTGACCCTGTTCGGCATCGGTTCGGCCTTCTGGGGCCTGCTGGCGGGCTTCGTGGCCCTGGCCGCACTGCGCTGGCGACGCCCGGCCTGAAGAGACGGATCAGGCCCGGCCTTCACCGCGCGCGATCCGCCGGTAGCGATAGCTGTCCCGGATGTTCGGCCCGAAGAACCGCCCCTTGGAAGGCGCAGCCCGCAGACCCTCCACCACCTCGGGCGGCACGGCGTCGTAGTCGTAGACGTCGCCCGAGGTGAACGTTACCCGCAGCCGCCGACGCGGCGCGTCATAGTCGAAGCGGCGGATGACGCTGGAGGGGCCCGGAGAGAGCGTGGGGGAGGGTATGATCGCCCGCCCGGATCAGTCCCGCAGCGAGGCTGGAACCACCCCGCCGTTCTCAGCCAGCTTGGCCCACACCGCCTTGGACAGGGCGATGTTCTGCTCGGCGCTGCCGTGCGCCCCGGCGTGAACGTTCAGCTCCTCGGCCAGCGCCTTGCGGGCGTCGAGGCTGGAATCGAGATCAAGCAGCTTGAGCAGGTCGACGATCGAGGTGCGCCAGTTACCGCCCCCGCCCTTCTGCTCGGCCAGGGCGACCAGCACCGCCTCGACATCCACGGGAGCCGCTGCGACGGGCGCGGCGGCGGGAGCAGACGTCAACGTCACGTCGGGCGCCGGCGCCGCGGCGGCCGGCTTGCGGCCCCGGATGCGGTCCCAGATCGAACTGAAAATGCTCATGTCGCGCGCCTTTCCCTTGCTGCACGGGACCGGTAACGCCGCGCTACAGCCGGGGTTCACCTCCGTCGCGATCACGCTCCTGTGTCGGGCGCCGGACACAACGCGGTTGACGACGAGCCTCACTGTGACACCCTCGAAGGCCCAACCCAAGGATGTTGAAATGGCGCACAAGTTCGAGATCTACAAAGACAAGGCGGGCGAATTCCGGGTCCGCTTCAAGTACAATTCCGAGACCATATTCTCGACCGAGGGGTATTCGTCGAAAGCCTCGGCTCAGAACGCCATCGACTCCATCAAGAAGAACGGACCGGGCGCCCCGACCGAGGACAACAGCTAGTCACGGGCCGACGACAACCTTGAACGGGAGCGAAATCGGCTCCGGCGTCATCCCGCCCGGGCCGGTTTCGCCCTAGTCGGGCTCGCGTTCGCCCACCTCATTGGGCCGCACCGCCAGCACCCAACCGTCGGCCAGATGCAGTTCGGGCACGGCCTCGCGGGTGAATGGCAGGTACCAAGTCGGCCCTCCGGCGACCGGGGCGATCTCCAGCATGTCCGACGCGCCGAAATTCTGCACCGACTTCACCACCCCCAGCACCGCCCCGTCAGGGTCACGCGCCTGAACCCCGACCAGATCGGTCAGGTAGAACTCGTCCTCGTCCGGCTCGGGCAGCCGTTCGCGCGGGATGAACAGCTTGAGGCCGCGCAGGGCGTCGGCCTCCTCCTTGGTGGCGATCTCCTTCGCCCGCCCGACGACGCCGACCTTGTCCGGCCGCGCCGACAGCAGGGTCAGCCCCACCGAGCCGTCCGCCCGCAGCAGGTCGCGGTACCCCAGCAGGGCCATCGGCTCGGCGGTGTAGGCGGTAATGCGCACCTCGCCCTTGACCCCGAAGCCGCCGGCGACCTGCCCGACCAGAATCAGTTTGTCCTGCGCCACGTTCACCTCGCCACGGCCTCGCCGTCGTCACGCCTCAAATAGCGCGCCTCAAAAAGAAAGGCGGCGCCCGAACGGACGCCGCCCTCTTCATTTCATAACCGGCGAACCGGACGAAATCAGCCTTCCGACTTTTCCTCGGCGGCTTCTTCAGCAGCCGGGGCTTCAGCTGCCGGAGCCTCTTCAGCGGCGGCTTCGGCCGCCGGGGCTTCTTCAGCAGCGACTTCAGCCGGGGCTTCTTCGACGACCGGAGCGTTCTTGGCGGCTTCGGCGGCGGCGGCGGCTTCTTCCTTGGCGCGGACGGCGGCTTCAGCGGCTTCCACCTTGGCGGCGGCTTCGGCTTCGGCGCGGTCGGCTTCGCGCTGGGCGCGTTCGGCGGCGCGCTCTTGCGCCTTCTTGCCCGGCTGGGCCTTGTTCGGGTTGTTGGACTGGGTCCACTTCACCTTGCCGGCCAGGGCTTCGTCCTGCGACAGGAAGCGGGCGACGCGGTCGGTCGGCTGGGCGCCCTTGGCGAGCCATTCCGAGATACGGTCGGCCTTCAGCACGACACGCTTCTGCTCGCCGTCGCGCGGCAGCATCGGGTTGTAGGTGCCGACGCGCTCGATGAACTTGCCGTCGCGCGGCGAGTGGGAGTCGGCGACGACGATGTAGTAGTACGGGCGCTTCTTGGCGCCACCGCGGGCCAGACGAATCTTCAGCATTTTCAGTCTCTTTTCTAGGAAGTCGTTATTTCTTGGGAGGGAAGCCCGGCAGGCCCGGAAGGCCCCCCGGAAGTTGTCCGCCGCCCCCGAGGGGGTTTCCAAGTCCGGCGAGCCGGTCCTGGAGGGCTTTCATTTCGTCGGCGCTCGGCTCGGGCATCTTGCCCCCGCCCATCGCCTTGAGGCGGGCCATGTCGGGGCCGCCGCCGCCGCCGAGGCCGCCCAGCATGGCGGCCATCTGCTGCATCTTCTTGGGTCCGCCGCGCGACAGCGACTTGACCATGTCGGCCATCTGCCGGTGCTGCTTGAGCAGGCGGTTGATGTCCTGGACCTCGACGCCGGCGCCGGCGGCGACGCGCTTCTTGCGGCTGGCGTTGAGCAGGTCCGGCTTCTTGCGCTCGGCCTTGGTCATCGAGGAGATGATGGCTTCCTGGCGGGCGATCATGCGGTCATCGACGCCGCTTTCCGCCATCTGGTTCTTCATCTTGGCGACGCCGGGCAGCATGCCCATGATGCCCTGAAGACCGCCCATCTTCTTCATCTGCTGCAGCTGGGCGGCGAGGTCGTTCAGGTCGAACTGCCCCTTGGCCAGCTTGCGCGCCATGGCCTCGGCCTTGGAGGCGTCCAGTTCCTGGCTGGCCTTCTCGACCAGGGCGACGATGTCGCCCTGACCCAGGATGCGGCCGGCGACGCGGCGGCTGTCGAACACATCCAGCGCGTCGACCTTCTCGCCGGCGCCCAGATATTTGATCGGCAGGCCGGTGACGGCCCGCATCGACAGCATGGCGCCGCCGCGGCCGTCGCCGTCGGCGCGGGTCAGCACCAGGCCGGTCAGCGGCAGGCGCTCATGGAAGGCCTTGGCGGTGCGGACGGCGTCCTGGCCGGTCAGGCTGTCGGCGACCAGCAGGGTCTCGACCGGCTTGGACACGGCGGCGACTTCCGCCACCTCGGCCATCAGGGCCTCGTCTAGGGTGATCCGGCCGGCGGTGTCGAGGATCAGGACGTCGAAGCCCTGCAGCTTGGCCGAGGTCAGGGCGCGCTTGGCGATCTGTACGGCGCTCTCGCCCGCCACGATCGGCAGGGTGGCGACCTCGATCTGCTCGCCCAGCTTGGCCAACTGCTCCATGGCCGCCGGACGCCGCGTGTCCAGCGAGGCCATCATGACCTTCTTGCGGTCGAACTTGGTCAGGCGCAGCGCCAGCTTGGCCGAGGTCGTCGTCTTGCCCGAGCCCTGCAGGCCGGCCATCAGGATGACGGCGGGCGGTGTGGCGTTCAGGTTGATCGGGGTCGGCTCATCGCCGCCCAGCATCTCGACCAGGCCGTCGTAGACGATCTTGATCACCTGATCGGCCGGCTTGACCGAACGGATGACCTCTTCGCCGGTGGCGCGCTCGGTGGCGAAGGCGATGAAGTCCTTGACGACGGGCAGGGCGACGTCGGCCTCGAGCAGGGCCACGCGCACTTCGCGCATCGCCTCGGCTACGTCCTTTTCGGACAGGGCGCCGCGACCGGTGATCCGGTCGAAAACGCCTGTCAGCCGCTCGTTCAGAGCCTCGAACATCAACTACCTCATGCTCATTTTCGCTTTAGGTCGGAACGACCTGAATCCAGAAAATGGGCCAGCCAAACATCCGACGGGTGAGACGGCTCCATACGACAACGGCCTCTGGCGACGATCACGTCGGCAGAGGGTTCTCGCCTGCCTCGTCCATTCGAAAATGGGGTCGTGCAGGTGGAGACGCGAGGTTCACTTGCGTCGGAAGCGGCGGCTTATGGAGGAAAGTCGACCGTTTGTCGACTCGTCGCGCCTCAGACCATGATGTCCAGCAAGACCGCCTCGGTCTTGCCGGTGCGCGCGGCGTCATCCATCGAACGCTGCATCATCTCTTCCATCTTCTGCTGGATCAGCTTGGCGATCTCGTCCTCGACCGAACTGCGCTGCTCGACCGACAGCCCGGCGACGCCGTCCTCGGTCAGGCGTTTGTCTGACAGGACCTCGGCGCGAAGCTTTTCCTTCAGCGCCTCCATCTTCTGCTCGCGGGCCCATTCGGTCAGGCCCTTCTCGCGAATTTCGTCCATCTCCGAGCGCGCGGCGTCGATGGAAGCGGGCGATTTCTGCCGGGTCGAATCTGCCCCGAAGATCCCCGTCAGGCCGCTAAGGAAACCACTAACCGGCGAAATAGACATGACTTTCTCCTTGCGCAGGACCCGCGGTCATCTGTCGTCGCCGCCAGTGCTGCAAACGCCGCGCCGAACGCACGTTCGGTTTCAGCGTTCGCCTTGGGATGGCCAGTCCGAAATCCCCTGATACGGTGACGCTCACAGCCTCCCCGCTGAGAGAAACCGACATGATCCAGGCCGCCGACGACCGGTTGCGAGACGAGGTGCGCCTGCTGGGCGGGCTGCTGGGCGAGGTCATTCTCGTCGAGGGCGGCAAGGACCTCTACGACCGGATCGAGGCGGTGCGTCAGGCCTCGGTCGCCTGGCACCGGGACGCGGGCGCCGCGGACGCCCAGCGGCTGGAGCAGCTGCTGGGAGACCTGTCGCTGGATCAGGCGGTCGGTCTGGCCCACGGCTTCGCGGTCTTCTCCCTTTTGGCCAATGTCGCCGAGGATCGGGCGGGCAAGCGGCGGGCGCAGGAGCAGACCGCGTCGGGCGCCCGGCCCGATACGCCCGAGGGCGCGCTGGAACGGCTGAAGGCCGCCGGACGCTCGCCGGAAGAAGCCCGCGACCTGCTGGCCGGCGCCCTGATGTCGCCGGTGCTGACCGCCCACCCGTCCGAAGTCCGGCGCAAGAGCGTCATCGACCGCATCGCCTCGGTCTCCGATCTGCTGGACGCCTGCGACCAGAACGGCGCCGCCTGCGATCTGGAGGCCCGCGACGCCGGCCTGCGCCGCCAGACCACCATCCTGTGGGCCACGCGGCTGGTGCGGCAGGCCGGGCTGGTGGTGCAGGACGAGATCGACACCGTCGTCTCCTTCCTGGACCGCGTCTTCCTGCATGTCGCTCCGGCCCAGCTGGCCGAATGGCGCAAGCGGCTGGACGCGCCGGAGCTGGAGCCCTTCATCCGCATCGGGACCTGGGTGGGCGGCGACCGGGACGGCAATCCGAACGTCGACGGCGCGGTGCTGAGCGCCGCCTTCCGCAGCCAAGCCAGGGCCGTGCTGCGCTTCTATCTGGACGAGGTGAACACCCTGGGGGCCGAGCTCAGCCTGTCGGGATCGATGAGCGAGATCTCGCCCGCCCTGAAGGCCCTGGCGGAAGCGTCGGGCGATCATTCGCTCCACCGCGCCGACGAACCCTATCGCCGGGTGCTCAGCCAGATCTACGCGCGCCTGGCCGCCACCCATCCCGTGCTGACCGGCCAGCCCGCGCCCCGCGCCGCCGCCTTCACCGCCCAGCCCTATGAGGGGCCCGCCGCCTTCCGCGCCGATCTGGCCGTGCTGCAGGACAGCCTGGTCGCCAACCACGGCGCGGTCTTCGCCGACGACCGGCTGGCCCGGCTGATCACCGCCGCCGACGTCTTCGGCTTCCACATGGCGACGCTGGACCTGCGCCAGAACTCGGATGTGCATGAGCGGGTCGTGGCCGACCTGCTCCGGGTCGCCGGGGTCGCCGACGACTATGCCGCGCTGGACGAGGAGGCCCGACTGTCGGTGCTGGCCGCCGAACTGGCCTCGGGCCGGCTGCTGTTCAATCCCTACGAGACCTATGCCAAGGAAACGCTCAAGGAGCGCGGCATCCTGCAGGCGGCGGCCGAAGCCCTGCGCCTGTTCGGTCCGCAGGCCATCCGCACCCACATCGTGTCCAAGACCGACGCGGCCTCGGACCTGCTGGAGGTCTATCTCCTGCTCAAGGAAGTCGGCCTCTACCGCCCCGAAGACCCCGCCGCCTGCCCGGTCCAGGCCGCGCCCCTGTTCGAGACCATCGGCGACCTGCGCGCCTCCCGCCCGACGCTCGAGCGCCTGCTGAAAGAGCCGTCCGCCCTCGCTGTCGCCCGGGCGCGCGGGGTGCAGGAGGTGATGATCGGCTATTCCGACAGCAACAAGGACGGCTCCTACCTGACCTCGACCTGGGAGCTGCACGAGGCCTCGCGCGCCCTGTTGCAGGTGACCGATGCGGCGGGCCTGCGCCTGCAGCTCTTCCACGGTCGGGGCGGCGCCGTGGGCCGGGGCGGCGGCTCCAGCTTCGCCGCCGTGCTGGGCCAACCGCAGGGCACCGTCGCGGGCCGTATCCGGGTGACGGAACAGGGCGAGGTCATCGCCAACAAGTACGGCGAGCCGGAGGTGGCGCGGCGCAACCTGGACGCCCTGACCTGCGGCGTCCTGCTGGCCTCCCTGGCCCCGCCGCCGGACGCCGAGCTGACCGCGCGGCACGGCGCGACCCTGTCGAAGCTGTCCCAGGCCTCGATGAGCGCCTACCGGGCGCTGGTCTATGAGACCGACGGCTTCGTCGACTATTTCCGCGCCGCCACCCCGATCGCCGAGATCGCCGATCTGAAGATCGGGTCGCGTCCGGCCTCGCGCACCGCCTCCACCGCCATCGAGGACCTGCGCGCCATCCCCTGGGTGTTCAGCTGGAGCCAGAGCCGGGTCATGCTGCCGGGCTGGTTCGGCTTCGGCTCGGCGGTACAGGGCGTGGACATCAACGAGCTGCGCCAGATGCACCATGACTGGCCGTTCTTCCGCACCCTGATCCAGAACATGGAGATGGTCATGGCCAAGGCCGATATGACCATCGCCCGCCGCTACGCGGGACTGGTCCCGGATCAGGCGCTGGCCGACCGCGTCTTCTCCGCCATCCGGGCGGAGTGGGACCGGACCGAGGCGGCGGTGCTGGCCATCACCGGTCAGGACGCCCTGCTGGGCGGCCAGCCCGAATTGGACCGGCTGATCCGCCTGCGCATGCCCTATGTCGAGCCGCTGAACCACGTGCAGATCGAACTGATCCGCCGCCGCCGGGCCGGGGATGACGATCCGCGCGTGCGGGAAGGCATCCTGCTGGCGCTCAACGGGGTGGCGGCGGGGCTGCGCAACAGCGGCTGATCAAGTTTCAGATGTCCGCGATTTAATGCGGCGTCTCTATTTCGCCGCCGAACTCTCACGGGGTTGAAACAGGGTCGGCCCATACGGCCGGGGTCGCCGCCCCCGGGCGATGCAGAGCTCCCCAAGGAGACCGCCATGAAAACCCTCGCTTCCCTGACCGCCGTCCTGGTTCTGGCCACCGCCGGCGCCGCCTCCGCCTCCGCCGCCGACGCCCGCATCGGCTGGTCCGATCTCAATCTGGCCAGCGTGGCCGGCGCCGACGCCTTCGACCAGCGCGTCGAAGCCGCCGCCCGGGCGCTTTGCCGCGACGCCCGACGCCCCGGCAGCCGCCTGGACGACCGCGCCTTCTGCGAGGCCGCCGTGCGCCGCGAGGCCGTCCGCCAGCTGCCGGGCGCCGCCCAGGTCGACTACGCCGCCAGCCGCCGCGCCGCCGCCTATTGATCGGTAAACGGGAGCCGCTTCGGCGGCTCCCGCCCTGACATAAGTCAGACTTATGTTCAGCTTCACCATTCTCGGCCTCGGATCATTGAATCATCACGGTTGTCGTCTGGCGCTCGTCATATGAGACCATCATCTGACTTGTCGTCGCCGCTCCCCGCGACAGGAGGATGATCCGATGACCAAGACCCTGCTTACCCTCGCCGCCTTCACTCTGCTGGCCGCCGCTCCGGCCGCCGCCCAGGACAGCATCCGCGTGTCCCCCAACGGTCTGGACCTGTCGACGCCCGCCGGCGCGGCGGCGTTCGACGCCCGCGTGGCCGCCGCCGCCCGCGACGCCTGCGTGACGTCTTCGCGCCGGACGCCCAGCGCCGTCTGCATCCGGCAAATCCAGCGCGAAGCGATCCGTCAGCTGCCGCAAGCCCGTCAGGACGACTACGCCCGCGCCCGCCGCAGCGACAGCCCGCAGGCCATGGTCGCCCCCGCCTGGCCGGCGTGATCCCGGGCATGAGGTGCAAAAAGGGCCGGCGGAGATGATCCGCCGGCCCTCTTCTTTTCGTCCGGTCGCCCTGCGGCCGGGCCGTCAGGAGGTCGGGAAGCCCCGCACCTTCAGCAGCGCCCGCACGTCCGGGTCGCGGCCACGGAAGGCGCGATAGGCTTCGGCGCGATCCACAGTGTTGCCCGGGGCAAGCATGATCTCCTTGAAGCGACGCGCGATGTCCGGATTGAACACATCGCCCGACTCCTCGAAGTAGGCCCAGGTGTCGGCGTCCATCGTCTCGGACCAGAGGTACGAATAATACCCGGCCGAGTAGCTGTCCGACGTGAACAGGTGATTGAACTGCGGCAGGCGGTGCCGCATCACGATCTCCTTGGGCATGCCGTAACGCTCCAGCGAGGCCTTCTCGAAGGCGTCGATGTCGGTCGGCGGCGTGGCCTGGGTGTGTAGGTCCATATCGACCAGCGCCGAGGACAGGTAGCTGACCGTCGCGTAGCCCTGGTTGAAGGTCGAAGCGGCCTCGACCTTGTCCAACAGCGCCTGCGGCATCGATTGGCCGGTCTGCACGTGCTTCATGTAGCCGTTCAGGATCGGACGGCTCAGCACCCAGTGCTCGTGCACTTGCGAGGGATACTCGACGAAGTCGCGCGGCGTGCCGCCCAGCGCCGGATAGACCACATTGGACGAATAGGCGTGCAGGGTGTGGCCGAACTCGTGGAACAGGGTCTCGGCGTCGTCCAGCGAGATCAGGATCGGCTCGCCGCCCTCGGCCTTGATGAAGTTGTTGTTGTTCGAGCCGAGGGTGTTCTTCGGTCCGTCGAAGGTCGAATGCGACCGGTAGGTCGTCATCCAGGCGCCCGACCGCTTGCCCGCGCGGGCGTAGTCGTCGGTGTAATACAGGCCGATCGGACGGCCCGCGTCCTTGACCTCATAGACCACCACATCCGGGTGGAAGACCGGCACGGTCCCCGGCGCCAGCTTCTCGAAGGTGAAGCCATACAGGCGGCGCGCCATCTCGAACGAGCCGGCGCGGACATTGTTGAGCTCGAAATACGGCTTCAGCTCATTCTGATCGAGGTCGTACTTCTGCTTCCGGACCTTCTCCGAATAATAGAGATAATCCCACGGCTCGATGTCGTGCCCGGCGATGGCGCGCATGTCCGCCACTTCCTCGGTGACGCGGGCCTTGGCCGGAGCCCAGACACGGTTCATCAGCTCCATCGCCGCGGCCGGGGTCTTGGCCATGGTGTCCTGCATGCGCAGTTCGGCGTGGTTGCGGTAGCCCAGCAGGCGGGCGCGCTGCTGACGCAGGCGCACGATCTCGGCGATGGTCGAGTTGGTGTCGTTGCGGTCGCCGTTGTCGCCACGGTTCACGAACTTGCGCCACACCACCTCACGCAGGGCGCGGTCATCGGCGAAGCTGAGGAAGGGATCCACGCTGGAGCGGGTGTTGATGATCGCCCAGCCCTGCAGGTTGCGATTGCGGGCGGCGGCCGCGGCGGCGGCCTTGTTCGAGGCGGGCAGGCCCGCGACGCCGGCTTCGTTGGGGATCACCGTCCAGGTGTTCTCGTCGGCCACGACCTTCTGGCTGAAGGCGGTGAAGGCGTTGGCCAGGGCGGTGTTGATCCGGCCCAGCTCGGCCTTGCCGGCGGCGTCCAGCGCCGCGCCCGAGCGGATGAAGCTGTCGCGGCTGCGGGTCGCGATGCGCTTCTGGGCGGCGGTCAGACCCATGGCGTCGGCGTTGTCGGCGACCGTCTTCACGCGCTGGAACAGTTTGGCGTTGAAGCTGATCTCGTCGCCGGCGGCGGACAGCAGCGGCGACAGCTCGGTGTCGACCGCGTTGTAGTCGTCCGACCCAATGTTGGAGGTCATGACGCCGTAGATGTTGCCGACCAGATCCAGCGGCTCGCCCGCCATCTGCATGGCCACCAGGGTGTTGGCGAAGGTCGGGGCCTCGGCGTTGTCGGCGATGGCGTTGTAGTCGGCCCGTTGCAGCTCGATGCCTTCCAGCAGCGCCTCGCGCAGCTTGGCGGCGGTCACCTTGTCCCACGGGGGCACGCCGCCGTAGGGACCGGTCCAGGGCTGCAGCAGTTCCGCGCGCGGGGTCTGCACCGGCAGGACGGCGCGGGCGACCCGAGCGTCCGCTTCGAGACTCCCGGCGGAGGCGCTGGCGCCCAGGGCCGTGCCGGCGGCGCAGCCGGCGGTGGCGGTCAGGGCCATGAGGCTCCCTCCGGCGATGAGAAGTTGACGTCTTTGCATGGGAACTCCGTAGCGGCGGTTCGTTTCCGGGACCCTAGGCCCGCGGGGGGCGGACTGTCACATGAACGCCCTGTAACCTCCAGCCATGGACGGCGCGGAGCCGCGCGGCTAAAGCGCGCCCATGGCCATTGGCGTTTTCGACTCCGGCGTGGGCGGGTTGACCGTTCACCGCGAACTGACCCGACGCTTTCCCGAGCGGGATTTCGTCTATCTGGCGGACCAGGCGAACGCCCCTTACGGCGGCCGGGGCGGCGAGGAGATCGTCGATCTGACCCGCGCGGGCTGCGAACGCCTGTTCGAGGCGGGGGCCAACGTCATCGTCCTGGCCTGCAACACCGCCAGCGCCATCGCCCTGCGCCGCCTGCAGCAGACCTGGGTGCCCGAGGCGCGCGCGCGCCACGGCCGCCCGGTCAATGTGCTGGGCATCATCGTGCCGACGATCGAGGCCGCCACCGGCCTGCCCTGGACCTATGAGGCCGAACGTCTGGGCGACAAGATCGAGGCGCTTGAGATCACCGGCGTCTTCTGCACCGCCGCCACGGCCATGAGCCGGGTCTATGAGATCGAGATCGACAAGCGGCGCGAGGATCTGGCCGTCTTCTCCGAGCCCTGCCCCGGCCTGGCCGGCCTGATCGAACTGGGCGCCCCGGCCGAGGAGCTCGAGGTCGTGGTCCGGGACCATGTCGACGCCCTGCGCCGCCGCATCGGCCGTCATCCGGACAAGGCCATCCTGGGCTGCACCCACTATGAGATCGTGGCCGAGATCTTCGCCGCCGCCCTGCCGCCCGGGACGTCGCTGATCCACCAGCCCACAGCCGTGGCCGACGCCCTGGACCGCTATTTCGAACGGCATCCGGAATATGTGCTGGGCGGTTCCGGCCGCCGCGACTTCCTGACCAGCGGCAAGGCCGGGCCGCAGTCGGAACTGGTCAGCCAGTTCTGGGGCGCGCCCCTGACCTTCACGCCCGCCTGACGCCAGACTGTGACTTGACGAATACCGCCGTTCGTCGCCCGATGGCGGCGGGAGGATCGATCATGCTCAAGTCATTGCTCGCCGCCGTCGCCGTGCTGGCGTTCGCCACGCCGGCCGCCGCCGAGGTCGTCGAACGCAGCGCCGACCATTTCGTCCTGCGCTATGTATCGACCCTGGAGACCACGCAGGAGGACCTGATCGTCTCGGTCGAGGACATCGGGAACTGGTGGAACCCCGCCCACACCTACAGCGGCGATTCTCACAATCTGCACCTGTCCCTGGACCCTGGGACCTGCTTCTGCGAGGCCATGCCGGACGGGTCGACGTTCGAGCACGGCGCCGTCTATGAATATGATCCGGAGACCGGGGTCCTGATCGACGCGGCTCTGGGACCGCTCAAGGGCAAGGCCACACTGGCCAACTGGGGCATCGGCTGGACCGGCGGCGCGGGCGGGGCCGGCTGGGATGTGGTGATGACCTATGTCGTCCGCGGGCCCGGCCTGGGGGCGTACGCCGACGGCGTGGACGCGGTCATGCAGGATCAGTTCTATCGATTCGTCCGGTATATCCACTACGGGCCCGAGGCGCCGGAGGCGTAGCGTCCCAGCCCCACAATCTGAGCCACAGCTCGATCACGATCAGGTTCGGAACCCAGCACAGGAAGGCGATGGCGGGATAGGCGATCGCGAAATCCAGCCCGTTCATCATCGACAGCGGGATCATGATCCTGAGCGTCACCG
The DNA here is from genome assembly GCF_058790835.1 of Brevundimonas sp. EU05-FHT14B11. NCBI lineage: Bacteria > Pseudomonadati > Pseudomonadota > Alphaproteobacteria > Caulobacterales > Caulobacteraceae > Brevundimonas > Brevundimonas sp. EU05-FHT14B11. The sequence goes on along the minus strand of NZ_JBYTCY010000001.1, from coordinate 526,588 downwards.
CTGCGAAGGTCAGGGCCAGGCTGCGGATCATCCAGCGCCGGTGCTGGGCGAAATCCCCGGCCACGGCCTTGCGCCACGCCAGCGTCGTGGTCGCGAACCAGGCGAGGGCCAGCAAGCCGAACCCTAGGCCGGCCAGCGGTCCCGCCGACGTGGTCAGCGCCAGGCCGAGGCCGGCGAGCGCGCCGATCAGGCAGGCGACCACATAGACCCGGCCCGCCATGCGGTGCCACGCCCTTCGCGGACCGCGCCAGGTGACCAGCTGGAAGGCGCCCAGGGCCAGCGCCGTCACTCCGCCCGCCACATGCGCCAGGAAGATGATCGGCCGCGCCTGCAGGTGCGTCGCCATAGATTCCGCCATGATCGGCGACGGCAACAGGAAGCGGGCGCTGAACAGGGCGACCGCAAGGCACATCAGGGCCAGCAGGCCGAACAGGGTCGTGGTCGCCACGCGCTGCATGAGGGATCTCCGGGAAAACATGCAGCCCGCTTGAAACGCCCGCACCGGGCGTGTCAGCCTTGATTTCGCGAACGGCCCGATCCGCTTCGTGAACGGAGCAGGGCGTGACGACCGAAGGCGTGAAACAGGGCATGCGGCGTCTGCGCATCGGCCGCTCGGGGATCGTCGAGCTGATCGGCCTGATGCTGCTCGGGTGGTTCCTCGCCGCCACCTCGGCGTTTGACTCGGAAAACGTCCCGAAGCTTCAGCGCTACCTTTTCTGGCAATTCGCCCTGGTCGGCGGCGGCGTCATCGCGGCCATGATCGAGCCGTGGGTCGCGCGGCGGCTTCCCGGCCGACCGCGCCTGTTCGTCCTGGCCCAGCTGATCGCCATGACACCGCCGATCACCCTGTGGGTGGCGATGCTGCCGGTGGCCCTGTGGGGCGCGACGTTTCAGCCCGCAAAGCTGATCTGGGGCATGCCCAGCGTGCTGACGGTCAACAGCGCCGTCGTCGGCCTGGCCTGGCTGGTGCGCACGGCGTTCAAGCAGACCCCCGCGCCCGTCTCCGATGGGGCCGCGCCGCCGGCCATTCGGGTCAAGCTTCCGCCGCGCCTGGCGCGGGCGCGTCTCATCGCCGTCGAGGCGGAGGACCACTATCTGCGCGTCCGCACCGAGGCCGGATCCGATCTGGTGCTGATGCGGTTCGGCGACGCCCTGGACTCGCTGGGCGCCTGCGACGGGTTCCGCACCCATCGCTCATGGTGGGTGGCCCGGACCGGCGTCGAGACCGCTCGCTGGAAGAGCGGGCGGGGCGAACTGGTCCTGTCGGACGGAGCGACGGCGCCGGTCAGCCGAACCTACGCCGCCGCGCTGAAGGGGACGGACTGGGCCGCCCCCGTCACCGCCTAGGTTCAGGCCAGCGCCGCTTCCGACGCCACGATGCGGCTGGCGGCGTGGACCACCGCGCCGATGCGCAGGGCGGCCTGGACCTGGGTGCTGGGCACGCCGTGCTTGCGCAGTTCGCCCTCGTGGGCGTCCAGGCAGGCGCCGCAGCCGTTGATGGCCGAGACGGCGGTCGACCACAGTTCGAAGTCCATCTTGTCGACGCCCGGATTGGCGATGACGTTCATCCGCAGCTTGGCCGGGATGGTCGTGTACTCCTGGTTCTTCATCAGGTGCAGGGCGCGGTAGTAGATGTTGTTCATGCCCATGATGGCGGCGGCGGCCTTGGCCGCGTTCATCGCCTCGGGCGACAGGATCGTGGCCGCCTGAGCCTCGATCGCCTTGACCACCGGCGCCACGCCGATGGCGTGAGCCGAGGCCAGGAAGCAGCCCCATTTCTGCTGGTCGTTCAGCACCGTTTCGGCGGCCAGAGACGACAGGTTCAGCGAGATATCCTTGCCGTAGGCGGGAATGAGGTCGCGCAGGGCGTCGATCGACATGGTTCGGGGTCCTTCCTGGAGGTGAGGTCCGCCATCCGCGCCGACGGCCGGACAGCGCCTTCATGTGTGGTCGCGCTCCGATAGGCCAAAGGCCCGGCGCGTTCACAAAACGAAACAGGCGGCGACTTGCGCCGCCGCCTGTCAGGGAAACACGGGCGTTACAGTTACGCCGCCAGGGTCTCGCCGCCCACCGGGCGGTTGCAGGCGCACAGTTCGTCGGTCTGCAGCGCATCGACAACGCGCAGGGTGTCAGCCGGCGCACGGCCGACGTTCAGGTTGGTGACGTAGACGTGCTGCACGACGTTGTGCGGATCGACCACGAAGGTGGCGCGCAGGGCGACGCCTTCTTCCTCGTTCAGGACGCCCAGTTCGCGGGCGAACTTGCCGCCGTTGTCGGCGAACTGCCAGATCGGCAGGGCGTTCAGGTCGGCGTGGTCACGGCGCCAGGCCAGCTTGACGAACTCGTTGTCGGTCGAGCCGCCCAGAACGATGGTGTCGCGGTCGGCGAAGTCCTTACCGAGCTTGGCGAATTCGGCGATCTCGGTCGGGCACACGAAGGTGAAGTCCTTCGGGTAAAAGAAGATGACCTTCCACTTGCCTTCGAAGCTCTCGTTGGTGATCGGCTCGAAGGCCGATACGCCGCCTTCTTCGTGGCTGTTGAAGCCCGGCTTCACGCCGATGATCTTGAATTCCGGCAGTTTTTGACCGACGCCCAGCATCGCTGTTCTCCTGGATAAGCTTGAAGGATGGAAATCCGGAGCGCCGGGGGAGCGGCGCCGCAGCTGCGAAATGACGCGTGCGATGCACAAAGTCAATCATTGCAGAGGCGAATGATCGATAGATAATTTTTATAGTCCGCATAGACCCTGACGGAGCCTGACGATTGCCCTCCGCCCCTTTACCCTGGCCGGTTTCAGGGATCAGGTCGGGGTGTAACAGGGAGTTTTCGAATGCGCCGCCTAACCGCCATCCTCCTCACCTTCGCCAGCCTCGCGCCGATCATCACCCCCGCGACCGCCCTCGCCCAGACGCCGCCCGCCTCCATCGGCGACCGCTACGTGCCCGCACCCTGGTGGATGCGCGATCCGGTCATCGCCTCGGTCGGCTATGTGCGAACCGAAGTGCAGGCCAACCGGGCCAGCTTCGGCGCCACCTTCCAGTCAGTGGAACGCACCGCGACGGAAGCTTCCCGCAAGGCGGCGGATCAGGTCCGCGCCCTCAGCCAGGCGCTGGGCGCCTACGGCGCCGACACCGTCCGCGTCGAGACGACCATCACCACCCGGCCCATCTATGATCAGTATCGCGACGAGAACGGCGTCATGCGCGACAACGTCCGCGCCGACCGCATCGCCCGCTATCAATCCGACGCCTCGGTGTCGGTGACCATAAGAGATGTCGCCGTGTTGGAACGGGTCTACGCGACCGTCATCGCCTCGCAGCCGACCTCGGTCAGCGCCGTCGGTTTCGGCCTGCAGCCTGACAATGCGATCCTGACCTGGCTTCAGGCTGAAGCCGTCAAGGACGCGGCTCGCAGGGCTCGCGCTGCGGCCGAGAACGCCGGAACCAGTCTCGGCGGGGTCAGGGTCATCGACCCGACCGGCCGGGCCTGCCAGACGGATGTCCTCGCCGGTTGGCCGTCCTATGGATCGGGCACGGAAGACGCCACGACGGTGCAGGAAGCCGTCGTGACCGGAAACCGTATCGCCGGCTACGCGTCGCCGGCTCCCCCTCCGCCGCCTCCGCCGCCGCCTCGCCCGGGCGTCGCGCCCGACGAGACCCAGATCGAGGCGGCCCGCCTCGCGCTGCAGCCGCCTCTGCGCGAACTGACCGATCGGGCCTGCGTCGTCTATGCGTTGAACTAGAGCGAAATCGGTTGAGTTGGACGCAGTCCAACTCGGCTCAGATTTCGCTCCAGTTTGATGCTGGACCATTTTTTGGATTCAGATCGTTCCGACCTGAAGCAAAAATGGTCTAGGCGTTCCGCTTGACGCCTCGGCCGCGACGGGCGACCGAGGCGTCATGACCGTTTCCTTCAAGGCCGACCCCGCCTTCGACGTCGGCTCCGTGATCGTGCTCGACTGGCCGCTGTGTCAGGTCCGGCTGCAGGACGACACCCGCTTTCCGTGGCTGATCCTGATCCCGCGCAGGACGGGCCTGCACGAACTGGAAGATCTCGACACGGCCGACCGGGCTGTCCTGATGGACGAGATCCTGAAAGCGGGAGAGGCGGTGCGGCTGCTGGGCGAGGCCGCGGGACGACCGGTGCAGAAGCTGAACGTCGGCGCCCTCGGCAACGTCACGGCCCAGTTGCACGTGCATGTGGTCGGTCGTCGCCATGACGACGCCCTGTGGCCTGATCCGGTCTGGGGCCGGGGCCCGGCGGTTCCCTATGGCGCGTCCGGCCTGCAGGCCGCCGTATCGCGGCTCAGACTCAGTTCGCCCGGCTGACCGTGACGGTCCGGGTGCGGCCGCCCTCTGTCAGGGTCCCGCGCCAGTCACGACCGGCGGGCTCCAGCATCAGCGCGCCCAGCCCGTCCAGCGTCACCGTTCCGCCCTCCGCCGTGGCCACGCCCGCGCCCGCCGCCCCGCGCCAGCCGCCCTCGACCGGACCGCGGCCGTCGTCATCCAGCACCAGGCCGAACAGGACCCGGCCCTGATCGTCCGAGACCCGCCAGCGGCCGTCCATGGCGCCGGCGCTTTGATCGACGCGGATTTCCGCCGCGGCCACGCCCTGGTCATAGGCCGTCTCGGTATCGCCGGGCGAATACTCATACGAGCGGACATAAGCCTCGACCGAGACCGGCGCGTCCAGCGGGCGGCGGTGCGCCTCCGTCTCCGCGTCGCCCTGGGCCCGTTCGCGACCGAAGTCGGACGCCGGCTCGAACGGCCGGATCGCCGGCGCCGAATATTGCGCCAGCGTGGACGGATGCGGCGCGGACTGCTGCAGCAGCGCGCCCGCGAAGGCGAGAACGATGAACCCCGACATGAAAGGAAGCTGCCGCGCGTGGGCCGCCGCGCCTAGTGCAGAAGCGCCACACGCGAAATCGTGATGGACGCCGGGCGCCCCGATCACGCGTCTGAGAGCGCAACTCGACCTTGGCCGCGTTGACCCCCCCGCCGCCGCTGACTAAAGCCTGTTCACCGATTTCGAGCGCCTGATTTCGCTCAGGTTTTTGAGAACCATTCGCAATATGTCGAGCTCCCCTCTGCCGGGCGACGCCTCCAACGATCCGACCGACAAGACCGGCCGTTTCGTGCGTCAGCCCAATGGCCGCATCCGGCCCCTGTCTCCCCACCTCCAGATCTGGCGCTGGCACGTCACCATGACGGCCTCGATCCTGTTCCGGGTCACCATCGGTGCGATCAGCGTCGGCGCGGCGATCGCGGTGGGCTGGCTGGCCGCCCTGGCCTGCGGACCGGAAGCCTATGCCGGGGTGTCGGCCCTGCTGGGCTCGCCGTTCGGCCTGTTCATCGGCTTCGGCCTGACGGTGGTGCTGTTCTCCTTCCTGCTGAACGGCGCGCGCCACCTGTTCAACGACACCGGCAACGGCCTGTCCCTGAAGTCGGCCAACCTGCTGTCGAACATCGCCGTCTGGGGGCCGATCCCGCTGGCCGTGCTGTTCTGGGTCCTGCTGTTCGCCACCGGGAGGGTCTCGCTGTGAACGGTCAAGCCAACAAGAATTCGGCCAGATTCAAGAACCACGTCAAGATTTCCGAGCGCCACGGCGCCGGTGAGTGGCTGACCGAGCGTGTCGCCCTGGCGCTGCTGATGCCGTTGGGTCTGTGGGTCGTGTCGAGCGTCTTCACCCTGGCCGGCGCCGGCTACGACGACCTGCTGGCCTGGTTCGCCGTCCCGCTGAACGCGGGCCTGCTGATCCTCACCCTGCTGACCCTGTTCCTCTTCGCCAGCCTGGCGTGGAAGGTCATCATCGAGGACTACATCCACAAGCCGATGGCCAAGACCCTGGCGATCGGCGGTCTGAACCTCGTCTTCCTGGCCCTGGCCGCGGCCAGCGTCTTCTTCATCGTGCGCCTGGCGCTGGGTTCGGCCCCGCTGCCGGCTGGTATCGGAGCCTGATCGGTGGCGGCTGCTTACGAATTCATCGATCACGCCTATGACGTGGTGGTTCTGGGCGCCGGGGGCTCGGGCCTTCGCGCCGCGCTGGGCGCCGCCCAGCAGGGCCTCAAGGTCGCCTGCGTGACCAAGGTCTTCCCCACGCGAAGCCACACCGTGGCGGCCCAGGGCGGCATCTCCGCCAGCCTGGGCAACATGGGCGAGGACTCGTGGAAATGGCACATGTACGACACCGTCAAGGGGTCGGACTGGCTGGGCGACCAGGACGCCATCGAATACCTGGTCCGCGAGGCCCCCAAGGCGGTCTACGAGTTGGAACACTGGGGCGTGCCCTTCAGCCGGACCGATGACGGCCGCATCTACCAGCGCGCCTTCGGCGGCATGACCCGCAACTACGGCGAAGGCCCGGTGCAACGCACCTGCGCCGCCGCCGACCGCACCGGCCACGCCATCCTGCACACCCTGTACGGCCAGTCGGTCCGTCGCGAGGTCGAGTTCTTCGTCGAATATTTCGGCCTGGACCTGATCATGCAGGACGGCGTCTGCACCGGCCTGACGGCCCTGAAGCTGGACGATGGCACCCTGCACCGCTTCCGCGCCAAGATGGTGATCCTGGCGACCGGCGGTTATGGCCGCGCCTACTTCTCGGCCACCAGCGCCCACACCTGCACCGGCGACGGCAACGCCATGGTGCTGCGTGCCGGCCTGCCGCTGCAGGACATGGAGTTCGTGCAGTTCCACCCAACCGGGATCTACGGCGCCGGCTGCCTGATCACCGAGGGCGCCCGCGGTGAAGGCGGCTACCTGACCAACTCGGAAGGCGAGCGCTTCATGGAGCGCTATGCGCCGACCGTGAAGGACCTGGCCCCGCGCGACATGGTCAGCCGCTCCATGACCATCGAAATCCGCGAAGGCCGCGGCGTGGGTCCGAAGAAGGACCACATCTTCCTGCACCTGGATCACCTGGATCCGGCGATCCTGCACGAACGCCTGCCGGGTATTTCGGAATCGGCCAAGATCTTCGCCGGCGTCGATGTGACCAAGGAGCCGATCCCGGTCCTGCCGACCGTCCACTACAACATGGGCGGCATCCCGACGAACTATCACGGCGAGGTCCTGACCCTGCGCGACGGCAACCCTGACAGCGTGGTTCCCGGCCTGATGGCTGTGGGCGAGGCGGCCTGCGTCTCGGTGCACGGCGCCAACCGTCTGGGCTCCAACTCCCTGACCGACCTGGTCGTGTTCGGCCGCGCCGCCGGCCTGCGCACCGGCGAGATCGTCGACAAGGCCGGCGCCGTTCCGGACGCTCCGGCGGCCTCGACCGACGGCCACCTGGCCCGCCTGGACCGCTTCCGCTTCGCCGACGGCTCGACCCCGACCGCCAAGCTGCGCATCGAGATGCAGCGCGCCATGCAGTCGGACGCCGCCGTGTTCCGCACGGGCAAGACCCTGGAAGAAGGCGTCGCCAAGCTGCGCGCCATCCATGCCCAGGGCGCGGACATCAAGACCACAGACCGCGGCCTGATCTGGAACACCGATCTGGTCGAGACCCTCGAGTACGACAACCTGATCGATCAGGCCCTGGTCACGATCGAGGGCGCCCTGAACCGCACCGAGAGCCGCGGCGCCCACGCCCGCGAGGACTTCCCGGATCGCGACGACGTCAACTGGATGAAGCACACGCTCGCCTGGAAGACGCCGGGCGACCAGACCAAGATCGACTACCGTCCGGTGCACAATTACACGATGTCGGACGATGTCTCGTACATCGAGCCCAAGGCGCGGGTTTACTGAACATGGTCCAGCTCACTCTCCCCCGCGGCTCCAAGCCCACCACCGGCAAGGTCCACAAGGCCCCGGCCGGCGCGCAGAACGTCAAGACCTACAAGGTCTATCGCTACGACCCCGAGGTCGACGCCGACCCGCGCTGGGACGTCTATGAGGTCTCGGCCGACGACCACGGCCCGATGCTGCTGGACGCGCTGATCCACATCAAGAACGAGATCGACCCGACCCTGGCCTTCCGCCGGTCGTGCCGGGAAGGCATCTGCGGCTCCTGCTCGATGACTATCGACGGGCGCAACGCGCTGGCCTGCACCAAGGGCATGGACGAGTGCGCGTCCAACACGATCTCGATCGGGCCGCTGCCGCACCAACCGGTGGTCAAGGATCTGGTGACGGACCTGAGCCTGTTCTACGCCCAGTACGACTCGATCCAGCCCTATCTCCAGTCGGACGAGCCCGACCCGGAGAAGGAACGCCTGCAGTCGCCGGAAGACCGCGCCAAGCTGGACGGCCTGTACGAGTGCATCCTGTGCGCCTGCTGCTCGACCTCCTGCCCCAGCTACTGGTGGAACCAGGAAGAGTACCTGGGTCCCGCGGCCCTGCTGCAGTCCTACCGCTGGATCGCCGACAGCCGCGATGACGCGACGGACAAGCGCCTCGACGACCTCGAGGACCCGTTCAAGCTCTACCGCTGCCATACGATCATGAACTGCGCCCAGGTCTGCCCCAAGGGGCTGAACCCGGCCGAGGCCATCGCCAAGACCAAGAAGCTGATGGTCGCGCCGGGCCGCAAGAAGGAAAAGGCTTCGGCCTGATCCGGATGACCGAAGTTCTCCTCTTCTCCTACGGCACCCTTCAGGATCCGCGGGTGCAGGAGGCGAACTTCGGGCGGCGGCTGGACGGTTCGGTGGACGCCCTGCCGGGCTATGACCGCACCCTGGTCGAAATCACCGATCCGGAAGTCATCGCCGAAAGCGGCCTGACTCATCACCCGATCGTCCGCCCGACGGCCGATGGCGGCGGGCGGATTGACGGCACGGTTTTCCACATCACCGAAGCCGAGCTTCGCGCCGCCGACGACTATGAGGTCGACGACTACCACCGCATTCTCGTGACACTGCAATCCGGGCGGGTCGCCTGGGTCTATGTCGCCCGTTCATAGTCTGCTAGCAGCCCATCAATGGCGAAGATCACCTACATCGAGCATGACGGCCGCGAGCACGTCGTCGAGGTCAAGAACGGCCTCAGCGTCATGGAAGGCGCGATCCGGAACAATGTGCCCGGGATCGACGCCGACTGCGGTGGGGCCTGCGCCTGCGCGACCTGCCATGTCTACGTCGACGAGGCCTTCGCCGCCGAGACCGGAAGGGCCTCGGCGATGGAGGAGTCGATGCTGGACTTCGCCGAGAACGTCCAGCCGAACAGCCGCCTGTCGTGCCAGATCCGCGTGTCGGACGATCTGGACGGCCTGATCGTGCGGCTGCCGGAAAACCAGCACTGACCGACGCCCGGCCCGATCTGGTCGCGCTGATCGGCGGCCTGATCGCCGCCGGACCGAAGGATCGTCCGCCCCTGATCGGGATCGCCGGGTCGCAGGGCTCGGGCAAGACGACTCTGGCGCGGGCCGCGGCGAAGGCCTTCGGGGCGGTGCAGATCTCGCTGGACGACGTCTACCTGACCCGGGCCGAACGCGAGGCCATGGCGCGGAAGGTCCATCCCCTGTTCGCGGTCCGGGGACCGCCGGGGACTCATGACCTGAGGCTGCTGGAGCGTACGGTGACGAGCCTGTCCGCGGCGGCACCGGACGACACGACCCCGATCCCGGCCTTCGACAAGCTGACGGACGACCGCGTGCCCGAACAGGACTGGACGCCTTTCAGAGGACGGCCGGCGGCGATCCTGATCGACGGATGGTGCCTCGGCGCGGTCGCCCAGGACGGCGCTTCCCTGATCGAACCCCTGAACCCGCTCGAACGGGACCAGGATTCGGACGGTGTCTGGCGCAGGGCCGTGAACGGTTTCACCGGCGGGACCTACCGGGCGCTGGCCGAGCGGCTGGACGCGCGCGTATTCCTCCAAGCGCCGGGGTTCGAGGTGGTCCTGGACTGGCGCTGCGAGCAGGAAGAGACGTTACGGGGCAGGGCCCTGACCGGGGCGGAACGCGGCCGGATCGCGGATTTCATCCAGGCCTTCGAACGCCTGACCCGCCATATGATCGACGGCGGCGTGCGCGCGGACGTGGTGGTGAAACTGGATCGAAACCGATTGCCGGTCACGGTGTCCGCATGAGTTCCCAGGACCGCCGTTTTGAACCGCGCTCGCCCGCCAATGCGCGCGGAATCGTCGTCGCGCCCGGGCTCGAGATGCCGTGTCTGATCGCGGACGTGTCCGGCGCCGGACTGAAGGTTCGTCTGGACCGCAAGCTGGCCCTGCCGCCCCAGGTGCAGGTGGTGGACATCGCCCAGGGCGTCGCCATCGAAGCCGACGTGGCCTGGTCGAAAGGGCAGGAGGCGGGATTGAAACGAAAGGGCCAGTCCAGCCTGCGCGGACTGACCCCCTCGCGTTTCGCGGCGGCCCGCGCCGCCTTCCTGAGAGCCGGCGGGCGCTAGTTCGCCAGGGTTCGCGTCATGAAGGCCACGACCTGGGGCCAGGCGTCCTGGCGCGCCGCCGCATCGGCCTCGGGCGACCCGCCGCTGCGGTTCGCCTGACGCACTCCGCCGTCGCCCACGAGGTCGTGACCGGCGTCCGGATAGACCAGGGCGGTGGTCTCAAGACTCGCTGCGCTCCGTGAACGGACGATGTTGCTCACCGCCGCGGCTGAATCCCACTGGGCGTCCTTGCCGCCGGCGATCAGCAGCAGGGCGCCGGGGTAGGCCTCGACCGGAATGCGGGCCGCAGCCTCCCTCTCGGGATGATCGGTGCGGCCGTTGGCGTGGATGGCGCGCAGGTCGGCGGCGGGTCCCGCCAGCAGGCCCTCGACAAAGCCGCGATAGGGCATGAAGGGCAGCGCCTGGCCGCCGAATGAGAAGGACGACCGCGTGCCCTCGGCCTCCACCATTTCCAGACCCCAGCCCTCCCAGACCACGTCGGTGGGGGCGTAGGCGACGACGCTGTCGATCCACGGATAGCGGCTGGCGGCGATCAGGGCGAACTCGGCCCCCTTGGAGGCGCCGAACAGGCCGAAGCGCTCGACGTCAGCGCCCGGCATGCCGCTCAGGGTCTCGCGCAGGTCGGCGATCTGGTCGACGCGGATGTCGATGAAGCTGCCCGGCAGGTCTGGGAATTTCGGCGGCGGACCATACTCGCCCCAGTTCGGCGAATAGTAGGGCAGGCCGACGGCGGCATAGCCCATGCGGGCCAGGATGGGGCCGAAGCGGGTGCTCGCCTCGTCATTGCCGTCCGCGCCGTGGAGGATGACCACCACAGGCTTCGGGGCCTCGCCCACGGTATAGAGGACCGCGTGCGGGAAGCCCGCGATAGGGCGCTCGGTCACGGTTTGAGCCGCCGCCACGCCCCCGAAGGCCAGCAAGACGAAGGCGGCCAGAAGTCCGGCCATTCGATGAAGCATCTGGAATTCCCCCGGCGGATCATCCGCCTTCATGGAGTAGTCGTCGCCGGGGGAGCCTTTGGATGCAACCTCAGCCGCGTTCGCTGTCCATGTGCTTCATCTGGGCTTCCGGATAGCGGGATCCGGCGGCCGAGCCCTTGGGCGCGGCGGCCTCCAGCGCGGCGAGATCGGCGGGCGTCAGGACGGCGTCGAGCGAGCCCAGCGCTTCCGTCAGGCGCTCGCGGGTGCGGGCGCCGATGACCGGGACGATGTCATCGCCCTGCGCCGCCACCCAGGCGATGGCCGCCTGGGCGACCGTCAGGCCACGCCCCTCGGCGACGCCGCGAAGGGCGTCCACCAGGGCCAGATTGCGGTCCAGGTTTTCACCCTGGAAGCGCGGGCTCATGGCGCGGAAATCCCGACCCAGCGCGCGGTCCTTGGACCAGTGGCCGCTGATCAGGCCCCGCGACAGCACGCCGTAGGCAGTAACGCCGACGCCCAGCTCGCGACAGGTCGGCAGGATGTCATCCTCGATGCCGCGCGAGATCAGCGAATACTCGATCTGCAGATCGACGATAGGAGCGACGGCGGCGGCCCGGCGGATGGTTTCCGCCCCGACCTCGGACAGGCCGATATGCCGGATCCAGCCCTTCTCGACCATGCGGACCAGCGCGCCGATGGTCTCCTCGATCGGCACAGCCGGGTCCAGGCGGGCCGGGCGATAGATGTCGATGTGGTCCACCCCCAGCCGCTGCAGAGAATAGGCGACGAAATTGTAGAGGGCCTCGGGACGGCTGTCGTAGCCGTTGAAGGCACCGTCGGGGTCGCGCAGGGCGCCGGTCTTGACGCTGAGGATGACGGCGTCGCGGTCGCGGCCCTTCAGGGCCTCGCCGATCAGCATCTCGTTGTGGCCCATGCCGTAGAAGTCGCCGGTGTCGAGCAGGGTGATCCCCTGGTCGAGGGCTGCATGGATGGTGGCGATGCTCTCGGCGCGGTCGGCAGGGCCATACATGCCGGACATGCCCATGCAGCCGAGGCCGAGGGCGGATGTTTCAGGACCGGTGCGGCCGAGCCGGCGGGTAGGGAGGGAAGCGGTCATCGAGGATCTCCTTATCGGTGGAGCGATATGTGCGCCCTTCCCCGCCGTTCGATAATCCGCCAATGTCCGCATGAGCCGTTCGGAATAGCGAACAATGAATCCCTCCTACGACGATCTGGCCTTGCTGGCCGCGGTGATCCGCCATCGCGGGTTCCGCCGGGCGGCGGCCGAGGCGGGGGTGTCGCCGTCCAGCCTGAGCGAGCGCGTCCGGGCGCTGGAGGATCGGCTGGGCGTCCGGCTGCTCAACCGGACCACCCGCAGCGTCAGCCCGACCGAGGCGGGGGAGGCGCTGATGGCGCGGATCGGTCCGGCGCTGGAGGATCTGGCCCAGGCGGTGGCGGCGACCGGCCTGCCGGCCGACGCGCCGGTCGGGCGATTGCGGATCAATGCGCCGGGCGCGGCGGATACGGCGCTGGGGCCGCTGATCGCACCCTTCCTGGCGACCCACCCGGGCGTGCAGATGGAGATCGTGATCGACAACGCCTTCACCGATGTGGTCGGCGAGGGCTTCGACGCGGGCGTGCGCTACGGCGAACGGCTGGACAAGGACATGATCGCCGTGCCGCTGGGCGGGCCCGAGCGCTTCGTGCTGGTCGCCGCGCCCGCGCTGCTGGACCGGGTCGGGCGGCCGGAACGCCCGGAGGATCTGGCGTCCCTGCCCTGCCTGCGGATGCGGCTGCCCGGCGGGGTCATGGCGTGGGAGTTCGAGAAGGACGGGCGGACAGTCCGCATCCAGCCGCAGGGGCCCCTGACGATCAGCGACGCGTCAATGGCCCGGACCGCGGCGCTGGACGGGCTGGGCTTCTTCGCCACCTTCGAGGCCTGGGCGCGCAACGACATCGCCGACGGACGGCTGGTGTCCCTGTTCGAGGACTGGCTGCCGCCCTTCGACGGGCCCTTCCTCTATTATCCGTCGCGGCGACATGCGCCGCCGGCGCTGGCGGCCTTCGTCGCGTTCGTCCGGGAGCGGAACAGGGTGCGAGGGTAGGCTGTAAGACTCTCCCCCCCCCCTTTGTGGGAAGGGATGTCGGCGCGAAGCGACGACAGGGCGGGGGACGACGGGGCAGTTTCTCCTTGCGAGGGGGCCCCACCCGGCCTCGCATCGCTCGGCCACCCTCCCCAGGAGGGGAGGGAGAACTACACCCCGTCCGGCATCGTCCCTGCGTTGATGGCGATACGGCCGATCAGGCCCTTGACGATCAGGTCCAGCGCCGAACCCTCGCGGTAGTCGGCGGCAGCGACGAAATTGACCCGGTCCTCGGAGATCAGGGAGTAGATTTTCTTCTGATCCTTCTCGTTGAAGCGCGGGTCGTAGACCGCGATCGAGAAGCCACCCTTGGTGTGCATCATCTTCATGGTCGGGACATCGGTGTCCCCGTCACCGAGGAAGATCATCCGCTCGAACGGCACGGGCCGGTCGTCGTCGGCCATGAATTTGTTGATCTTGTCGTGCTCCCAGTGGTTCAGCACGCCCTTGTTGATGCGGAACAGATACTGGGTCTTGGTGGTGTAGTTGACGCCCACCGCAGGCCAGATCGCGACGCCGTGCTCGTCATAGACAAACTTGGACGCGAACACGTGGTGGAACTCGTCCCGGATCGGGCAGCCGTCGATCATCTCCTCCAGCCCGGCGGAGATGATGTAGTGCTCGATGTCGAGGCCGTACTCGGCGCCCTTGGCGTTGATCCGATCGAACCAGCCCTTGCCGGTCAGGTCGTTCTTCAGACCGTCGAACAGCTTCACGTCCTGGCCGTGCTCGCGCAGGGTGTCGCGGGTGATCGGCGCATCGTTCTGGCGCGCGTGGGCCAGCATCAACTGCATGTACATCAGGATGCCGTCGCCGTCGGCGGCCTTGGTCAGGGCTTCGGCCTCGGCCCAGAAGTCGCCGATTCCCATCCCGATCGAGGGGATGAAGGTGACCTCCTGCATGTTGCCACGCGCGAGGGTGCCGTCGAAATCATAGATGAGGGCGGTTTTCAGAAGCTTCGTCATGCCGGGTTCTTATTCTTCCACTCGACCGCGCGCCAGCGCCGCCAAGAGATGACCAAACCTTAAGTACCTCCGTGACGGTCCTCTGTCATAGTTCGACTGTCCTACGGAGCCGCTTATGCCCTCGAAGCCTGCTTTCGCCCGTACCCTGATCGCCGCCGGCGCTCTCACCGCGACCGTCCTTTGCGGCGCCGCCATCCAGGCTTCGGCTCAGACCCCCGTCGCGCGGGCTTCCGGCGGCGGGTTGGTCGATACCGCCCGCACCGGGGATACGCGCGCAGCCGCGGTCTTCATCGCTCACGGCGCCGATGTGAATACAGGCCGGGACCACGACGGCACGCCCCTGATCGTGGCCGCCCGGAACGGCGATCTCGTCATGGCGCGCTTCCTGGTCGGGCAAGGCGCTGAAGTCGATCGTCCGATGAAGGGCGATGGAAATCCCCTGATCGCCGCCGCCGCCAATGGTCGGGCCGAGATGGCGGACTACCTGATCAGCCTCGGGGCCGATGTGAACGCCGTCGTCCCGGATGACGAGACACCCCTGATCAACGCGGCGCGCGAAGGCCATCTGGATGTTGTGCGACAGCTTGTGGCGGCCGGTGCGGACGTCAACCTGGCCGTGCCGGTCACCCTGAACTCCGGCGCCACGGAAATCCGCTCCCCCCTCAGCCAGGCGCGTCGCAATCGCCACGCGGCTGTCGTCGCCTATCTGGTCAGCCAGGGCGCGCGGAGCTAACGCTTCAGCCGAGCCGCAACTCCGGCGGGGCCGCCACGCCCGCCGCTTCCAGCGGCAGGTGCAGGATGAAGGCGGCGCCCTTGCCCGGCTCGCTCTCGACCTCGGCCCAGCCGCCGTGCAGCTCGACGAGCGCCTTCACCAGAGCCAGGCCGACGCCCGGACCGCCGCGCTCGCGCCGGACGAAGCGGTCAAAGACGTGGGCCTGCAGGTGATAGGGAATGCCCCGCCCGGTGTCCTCCACACGGATGCGGACCTCGGCCGGCGCGCCCTCTGCGATCAGGCTGACGCCGCCGCCGTCGCCCACCGCGCGGGCGGCGTTGTCCAGCAGGTGTTCCAGCGCCTGACCGACCCGCTGGGCGTCGGCGCGGATAGGGCGCAGCCCGGCCGGGCAAGCGACCGTCAGCGTCGCGCCTCGACCCTCGATCCGTGCACGGACCTTGTCAGCCGCCGTATCCAGCAGGTCGCAGACCCGGACGTCGCCGAGGGTCAGCTCCATCTCCCCGGCGTCGATCTGGGCCATGTCCAGGACGTCGTCGATGGAGCTGGCCAGCTGGCTGGCGGCGACGCGGATGGCCCCCGCGTGCTGGCGGCTGCGCTCGGGCAGCTCGCCCTGCAGCTCCAGGAGTTCGGAATAGCCGACGATGGTCGTCAGCGGGGTGCGCAGCTCGTAGGAGACGCTGCCCACGAATTCGCGTTTCAGGGCGGTGGATTCCTCCAGCGCCTGGGCCTTTGCGGCCAGAGCCTGCTCCAGATCGCGGCGGGCGGTGACGTCGGAGAAGGCGACCAGGGTCGCGCCGTCTGGAAGGGGACGGGTCTGCCATGAGGCGACGCGGCCGTCGGCGGTGCGGCCCTCGCCGGAGATCGGCACACGGCTTTCCGGATCCGGATCGGCGACCCGGGCCTTGAGGCCCAGCCACAGGCTGGGATCGGGCATGGTGGTCTGGCACAGGGCCGCGACGGCGTCGAAGTCGCCGGCGGCGCGCAGCTGATCGCCGCTGACGCCCCAGAAGGTCTCGAAGGCCTCGTTGTGCAGCCGGATGCGGCCGTCCGACCCGAACACGGCGACGGCGTCGTTCAGCTTGTCGAGGGTGGCGGTCTGGACCTGGATCTGTGCGTTGAAGCGGCTGCGCAGCTTCAGCTCGTCAGTGATGTCCGAGAACAGCAGCAGGACGCCGCCCAGCGGATGGGGCTGGCGCACCATGCGCAGGGTACGGCCGTCAGGCAGGGACCAGCTGTCGTCCGGGGCGGCGGCGGCCGCGCCGTAGAAGTCCAGTTCGCGCGCCTTCCACCCGGCGTAGTCGACAACCTCGGGCAGCAGCCGGCGCTGCCGCAGGCGGTCCAGCAGTTCGGCGTGGGTCGGGCGCTCGTCCAGCCAGGCGGGGTCCAGGCTGAACAGGGACTGGAAGGCGGTGTTGTGGAACGCCAGCCGCTTGGACGGGCCGAAGATGGCGACCGCGTCGGCGAGGTGGTTCAGGGTCTCGTCATGCGCCTCGACGTGACGGCGCAGGGTGTCGCGCGTCTCTTCCGCCTCGGTCATGTCCAGGGCGAAGGCCAGCACGCCGCCGCCCGGCGCGGGCTCGGCCACGATGCGCCAGGCCCGGCGGCGACCGCCGCCCGTGGTCCAGCGGAAGCCTTCCTGACGCTGATGCAGGCGCCCCGCCTCGGCGACGATGGCGTCGGCCCCGCGGTCGAAGGTCAGACCCTTGTCGCGGGCGGCCTCGGCGGTCTCGACCTTCATCTCGGCCAGCCAGGCGCGGTTGGCCCAGGCCAGGCGTCCGCCCGCATCGACCACCCAGGTCGGGGCCGGATAGTAGTCGGCCAGCAGGCCCAGGCCGCTCTCGGCCGCCGTGCCGATCAGGCCCAGACGCGACAGGCGCAGCCAGGCGGCGCCCGCGGCCGAGCGCCCTTCCACGGCCCAGGCGCCGGACTGGCCCTCCAGCACGGCGTCGAAGGCCTCGCCCCGGTCGATCAGGCCGTCCAGACGCGCGCCGGCGGCGGCGCGGACGGCGTCCAGCACGACCAGGACAGGGTCCGAGGGGACCACATCCGAGTCCGTCATCAGATCACGGACGATCACGTCCCAGGTGGCGGGCGACCCCAGCCGGTCGGCGCCGCCGCCCGGGGTCAGGGCGATGCGCACGTCCTCGAAGGCGGCCAGCGCGCCGTCTCGGGCGGAGATGTCGGCGTGGGCGCGGCCCATGGCGGCCTCAAGCACGCGGTTGCGATCGGCCAGCCGCCCGCGCAGCCGCGCGGCCCAGGCGCTGAGCGCCAGGGCGAGGCCCGCGGCGCCCGCGGTCGC
Source organism: Brevundimonas sp. EU05-FHT14B11 (assembly GCF_058790835.1). Taxonomy (NCBI): domain Bacteria; kingdom Pseudomonadati; phylum Pseudomonadota; class Alphaproteobacteria; order Caulobacterales; family Caulobacteraceae; genus Brevundimonas; species Brevundimonas sp. EU05-FHT14B11. The sequence goes on along the minus strand of NZ_JBYTCY010000001.1, from coordinate 509,178 downwards.
GACATAGGCGATGTCCGCCTCGGCCATTGTGTGTCGATCAGCTCCCACGCTCCGATTCGGTAACCATACCTGATGGGGGGCGAGGGGCTAGGGAGTTAGGCGGCGGGATGGTGCGACGCTCTGGACCGACCCCGCGACCGCTTTACCTGTTGCCTGCCGCCCGTCGCCTGCTCACTTATCCTGCATGCCCTCCCCCTGGACCGACCAACTCGCCCCCTCCCTCGAGGACTTCGCCCGGCTGGCGCGCGAGGCGTTCGACGCCCTGCCGGAGCCGTTCAAGGGATTGGCCGGGGACGTGGTCATCCGCGTCGACGACTTCGCCAGTGACGAGGTGCTGGCGGGGTTCGGCATGGAGGACCCGTTCGAACTGACGGGCCTGTACCACGGCGTCGATATCGGCCTGAGGGACAGCATGGGCCCAGCGGCGGCGCCGTCGCGCATCTTCCTTTACCGGCGCCCGATCCTGGACGAATGGTGCGAGCGCGGGAATGTGGGACTGAGCGAGATCATCGCCCACGTCCTGATCCACGAGATCGGCCACCATTTCGGGCTGGACGACGACCAGATCCACCACATCGAGGATGAGGCGGACTGAGCCGTCCGCGGTCCGCCTTAAAACCAGCGAGATCTGTGGTATAAGGCGCGTTCCCCGCCACCCAAGGATGCCGCCTTGAGCCTGACGCTCGATCTATCGCGCACGACCGCGACCCCGTCCACGGCCCCCGTCAACCTGTCCGGTTTGACGCGCGCGGAGCTGCGGCAGGCGCTGGTCGACGCCGGGGTCTGTCCGCCCGAGAAGGCCAAGATGCGGGCGTCGCAGGTGTGGAGCTGGATCCACCACTACGGCGTCACCGACTTCGCGGCGATGAGCAATGTCGCCAAGGACATGCAGGCCAAGCTGGCCGAGGCCTTCACCCTGGCCCGCCCCGAGATCGTCGAGCGGCAGGTGTCCAAGGACGGCACCCGCAAATGGCTGATCCGCACCGCGCCGGGCATCGAGATCGAGACCGTCTACATCCCCGACGTGGGCCGCGCGGGCGCCCTGTGCGTGTCGTCCCAGGTGGGCTGCACGCTCAACTGCACCTTCTGCCACACCGGCACCCAGAAGCTGGTGCGCAACCTGACCGCCGCCGAGATCGTGGCCCAGGTGCAGGTCGCCCGCGACGACCTGGGTGAATGGCCGTCGCCCAAGGAAGACCGCCGCCTGTCGAACATCGTGTTCATGGGCATGGGCGAGCCGCTGTACAATCTGGACCACGTCGCCAACGCCATCGACATCATCTCCGACAACGAGGGCATCGCCATCTCGCGCCGCCGGATCACGGTGTCGACGTCGGGCGTGGTGCCCAAGATCGCGGAACTGGGCGAGAAGACCCAGACCATGCTGGCGATCAGCCTGCACGCCACCAACGACCCGCTGCGCGACGTGCTGGTGCCGCTGAACAAGAAATACCCGCTGGAACAGCTGATGGCGGCGATCCGGGCCTATCCGGGCCTGTCCAATGCGCGCCGCGTGACCTTTGAGTACGTGATGCTGAAGGGCGTCAACGACAGTCCCGAGGAAGCGCGCGCCCTGATGAAGCTAATTGAGGGCATCCCGGCCAAGATCAACCTGATCCCGTTCAACCCCTGGCCCGGCACGGACTATGAGTGCTCGGACTGGAAGACGATCGAGCGCTTCGCGGCCATCCTCAACAAGGCCGGCTACGCCAGCCCGATCCGCACGCCGCGCGGCCGCGACATCCTGGCCGCCTGCGGTCAGCTGAAGTCCGAGAGCGAGAAGGTGCGGGCGAGCGCCTTGCGCAAAGCTGGCGCGGACGACAGTGCGAGCGCGGAAGCCGCCTGAGCGCGGCAAGTGATTAGTGGCTAGTGATTAGTGGGTCGATGCGGACGCGCCGGTGGTTGGTCCGTTGGCTGGGATGCCTGATCCAACCAACCACTAATCACTAACCACTAATCCCCCCCAGACACACCCCGTCACCAATCTTGACCACCTGTGGCTTCCACGCGCTTGCGGATTGGGGCGAAAAACGGGCAATCGTTTTCGACCCCCTGACCAGCCGGACTCCCATGGACTCCTCGTCCCTTTCCAATGTGCTCGAAAGCGCCGAGGTGCAGGCCTTCGCGACCGGCTTCCCGACCACGATGGCCCATCTGGCCGTCACCCTCGGCCTGCTGCTGGTCGGAGCCGTGGTCTACGCCCTGTTCACCCCGTGGAAGGAGATCGCGCTCATCCGTGAGGGCAACGCCGCCGCCGCCGTCGCCTTCGCCGGGGTTCTGGTCGGCCTGGCCGTGCCGCTGGCGGTCTCGCTCAGCGTCTCGACCTCGATCAAGGACATCGCCCTGTGGGGCGTCGCGACCCTGGCGTTGCAGCTGCTGGCCTTCCGCGTCGTCGATCTGCTGCTGACCGGCCTGCCCCAGCGCATCCGCGAGGGCGAGGTCTCCGCCGCCGTCCTGCTGGTCGGCGCCAAGCTGGCGACCGCGGTGATCCTCGCGGCGGCTCTCACGGGCTGATCGGATGCGGGTTCCCGACTGGCTGATCTATTCGTCGGTGCTCGGAGCCCTTCTGGTCGCGTCGCTGGCGCATCGCGAGAACGCGGACGCCCCGGCCGCGCCGGCCGCTCCGGACGACGTCGAAGGCGCCCTGCTGGGACCGGTGACGCCCTTCGATCCGGCCGTCACCGTCAACGCTCCCGACATTCCCTTCCAGCCCAGCACGGGCACCGCCTTCTCCATCGCCCGATCAGGCCGCTGGGTGACCGCCCGCCACGTGGTCGAAGGCTGCCGCCGCCCTGCCATCATGGTGGGCGGCGGGCGGGCCGTGGCCGCCGACGTGCGCCTGGCCGCCCGGGCCGACATCGCCGTGCTGGAAACCGCCGGCGGCCCCCCTGCCCTGCCGATCGCCCCGCCCGGCACGCTGCGCGCGGGTCAGAGAGGCTTCCACCCCGGCTTTCCACAGGCGCGGGCGGGCGAGGTGACCTCGCGCCTGCTGGGTCGGGAGACCCTGAACATTCGCGGTCGCGGCGAACGCTCCGAGCCGGTTCTGGTCTGGGCCGAGGTCGGCCGGACCGACGGGCTGGGCGGGACCCTTGCAGGGCTGTCGGGCGCACCGGTGATGGATCGTCAGGGTCGGGTGGTCGGGGTGACCATCGCCGAAAGCCCGCGCCGCGGGCGCATCTACACAACCGCGCCCGACACCTTCCTGCCGGCGATGCGCGGGGTCCAGAAGGCCGACGAGCCCCTGACCAGCCGCGCGGTCACGATCGACAACTACTTCCTCGTCGCCGACAACCTGCGCCGCGACCTGCGGGTGGCGCGGGTGGTGTGTCTGTCGGTCTAGGCGAGTGACGGGGTGATCTCTCCCTCCCCTTCATGGGGAGGGTGGACCGCGCAGCGGGACGGGTGGGGAGCGGCCGTAAGGTCCCCCACCCTGTCGTCGCTGACGCGCCGACATCCCTCCCCATGAAGGGGAGGGAGATCCATATCCCTACTTCAGCGCCGCCGTATCGAGGTCGAGGTCGGTCAGCGGGATGACCTCGACGTTCGGGTGTTTGGCGCGCAGGGCCTCGAGGAATTTCGAGGCGTCGCCGACGATCACCAGGCTGGCGTTCGAGGCGGGCAGATGCTCGGCGAAGGCGGCCTGCACCTGATCGGGCGTGATCGCCTCGACCCGCCCGACATAGGCGGCAAGGTCGCTCATCGGCAGGTCGTAGAGGGCCAGGCCGGCCACCAGACCGCCCAGGCCGTCGACGGTCTCCAGCGAACTGCCGAATCCGCCCGACAGGATGGCCTGGCGCGTGGTCATCTCGCTGTCGGTCGGACGGCTGTTCGACAGGCGGGCGATCTCGGCCAGGATCAGGTCGGACACCTCGACCGCGGCGTCGTTGCGGGTCTGGGCCGAGGCGACGAAGGCGCCCTGGTCCTGACGGACGCCCATGTTCGAGCGCGTGCCGTAGCTGAGGCCGCGCTTGATGCGGATTTCCTGGTTGAGGCGCGAGGTGAAGCTGCCGCCCAGCAGGGTGTTGCCCAGCGTCAGCGGGAAGTAGTCGCCGTCGCTGCGGGCGATGCTGCGCATGGCGACATAGACCGCCGCCTGACCGGCGCCCGGCTGGTCGATGACCACGACGCGCGGAGTGGTGACCGCGCCGGCCGGATGGGCGCGGGGGGCGGGCGCGGGGCCGGTGGCGCGCCAGTCGCCGAAGGCCTGCTCCGCCAGGGCGCGGGCCTGGGCCACGGTGATGTCGCCCGAGAAGATCAGGCGGGCGGTCTCCGGCCGGTAGCGGCTGGCGTGGAAGGCGACCACGTCCTCGCGGGTCAGGCCCGGAAGGCTGTCGGGCGTGCCGCCCGAAGGCGATCCATAGGGCGCGTCGCCGTAAACGAGACGGCCGGCGGCCATGGCGGCGACCGGACCGGGCGAGCTCAGCTGAACGCGCAGGCCGTCCAGCGACTGATCGCGCTGACGTTCGACCTCCTCGGCGGCGAAGTCCGGACGGCGCACCAGATCGGCCATGAGGCCCAGCACGCGCGGGAAGACGTCGGACGGCGCATTGGCCGAAACGTTGGAAAAGTCCGGGCCGGACGAGGCGCCGACCTGGGCCCCCAGCTGTTCGATCTCGGCGGCGATCTCCGGCGCGGAACGGCCGGCGGCGCCCTGGGTCAGCAGACCCGCGGTCAGCACCGACAGACCGGACTTGGCGCCGTCGTCCGCCGACCCGACGGCGAGGCCCAGACGGGCCGAGATCAGCGGCATGCCCGGCTTGTGGGCGACATAGACCTCCAGGCCGTTGGCGAGGGTGAAGGTCTCGACCGCCGGAGTGGCCAGATCCACCGCCGGACCGGCGGCCGGGATCGCGACGCGCTGGGCCTCGGGCAGCAGTTCGAAGATGCGGCCGACCGGAGCCAGGTCGGCGACCTTGACCGGGGCTTCCACATCGACCGACTGGGCCGTGGCCGGGTGCTGGTCGTCGGCGTTCAGGTAGCGGATGGCGATGCTGCGCTGATCCGTCAGATAGCGGCGGGCGACGCGCTGGATGTCGGCGGCGGTCACCGCCTGCAGGGCCGCGACCTCGCGGTCGGCGGCGGCCGCGTCGCCGGTATTGATCAGCGACCAGCCCAGCGCGCTGGCGCGGTCCTCAACCGTCTCGCGGTCGCGCAGGGCGCCGGCGACGAGTTCGTTCTTGGCCTCGGTCAGCTCGGCCTCGGTGACCGGGGCGTCGCGCAGGCGGGCGGCTTCGGCGCGCAGCGAGGCCAGACCGGCCTCAGGCGTCTCGCCCTCGGCCATGATGGCGTAGGTGACGACGGCGCCGGCCTGCTGGCTGGCGTCGAGGCTCGAGCTGGCCTGGGTGGCGATCTTCTGGTCGTAGATCAGGGCCTGGTACAGGCGCGAGCTCTCGCCGGTCGACAGGATGCCGTCCAGCACCGTCAGGGCGGCGCGGTCCGGATCGTCGTAGCGCACCGCCGGCCAGGCCAGCACCACGGCGGGCAGGGGCACGTTGGGTGCATAGAAGGTGGTCTCGCGCGGAGCCGTCGGCTCCGGCTCGCGCACATTATTGACCGGCAGCGGGCGCGACGGATTGGTCAGCGGGCCGAAATACTGATCGATCCAGCCGTCCAACTGGGCCTGGTCGAAATTGCCCGCCACGATCAGATAGGCGTTGTCCGGGCGGTAGTAGGTAGCGTGGAAGCGGCGCACGTCCTCGATGGTGGCGGCGTCGAGGTTCTCGATCGAGCCGATGGTCGAGCGGCGGTAGGGGTGGTCCTGATAGATGGTCGCCGGAACGAACAGGCTGAACAGGCGGCCGTAGGGGCTGGCCAGGACACCCTGGCGGTATTCCTCCTTCACCACGTCGCGCTCGCTGGCGAAGACCGATTCATTGACCACCAGCGAACCCAGGCGGTCGGCCTCGGCGAAGATCAGGCGCTGCAGGTGGTTGGCCGGAACGGTTTCGTGGTAGGCGGTCACGTCGTCGGAAGTGAAGGCGTTGTTGTTGCCGCCCACGTCCTCGGTCAGGCGGTCAAAGGTCTCGTCCGGGAAGTTCTGCGTCGCCTTGAACATCAGGTGTTCGAACAGGTGGGCGAAGCCCGACCGGTCCTGGGGGTCGTCCTTGGAGCCGACCTTGTACCAGACCTGCACCGTCACGTTGGAGGTCGAGGTGTCCCGCGCCGTATAGATTTTCAGGCCGTTCGGCAGGGTGCGCTCCTGGAAGCCCAGCGGCGGCACCACCACCGAACCGGCGGTCGGGGCGGCGGTCTGCGCGAAGGCCGGCGCGGCGGCGGGCAGGCCGAGCAGCAGGGCCGAGGCGGCGACGGTGAGGATCAGGCGGGTCTTCATATAGGACAACTCCGGACGCCCGGACGACGGGCGGGGCGACCCTATCAGGGCCGATCCGGGGCGCACCTTACAGAGTGGTAATGAAGCCCTCAGTCGAGGGTCAGGGCCTCGGCCAGCAGCTTCGCCTCCGCCGCGCGGCTGGAGCCGGTGCGCCAGGCGACCACGATCTCGCGGCGGGGCGCCTTGGCGGCGATGGGCCGTACCACCACGCCGGGCATGTCGGCCAGACCGGCGCGCACCGCCATCTCGGGCAGGAAGCTGACGCCCAGGCCCGACGAGACCATCTGGACCAGGGTGTGCAGGCTGGTGGCGGCGAAGACGTCGTCGCCCTTCGGCGCCTCGATGTCGAAGGCGGCCAGCGCCTGATCGCGCAGGCAGTGGCCGTCCTCCAGCAGGATCAGGTCCTCGGCCTTCAGCGAGCCCGGGGCGATCGGGCCGGGCCCCGCCAGCGCATGGCCCACCGGGGCGGCGGCCAGGATCTCGTCGTCGCCGATGCGCGCGTGGTCGATGCCCGCGGCGCTGTAAGGCAGGGCGATCACCGCGGCGTCCAGGTGGCCGCTCTTCAGCGCCGCGACCAGGCGCGGCGTCAGGTCCTCGCGGATGAACAGGCGCAGGGCCGGATAGTCCCGCTTGATGTCCGGCAGGCGGGCGGGCAGCAGGAAGGGGGCGACGGTCGGGATGACGCCCAGCCGGAACCGGCCCGACAGGGGCTTGCCCGCGTTGCGCGCGGCCTCGACCAGGTCCTCGGTGCGGGCCAGCACATCCTCGGCGCGGCGCACGGCCTCGGCGCCGACGGCGGTCAGCTGGACATTGCCCCGGGTGCGCTCGACGACAGGCGCGCCGAGGATCCGCTCCAGCTCCTGCACGCCCGCGGACAGGGCGGGCTGGCTGACATGCGCGGCTTCGGCGGCGCGGCTGAAGGAGGCGTGCTCGGCGAGAAGGCGCAGATACTGAAGCTGGCGCAGGGTGGGAAGCATGCGAGCGACATAGGCGTTCGCTATAGGGAAAGCCATGGCGATCCACGCCTCCTATGAGGCCGCCCTTCGCGACCGAGGCCGCGAAGGGCGAACAGGCTCAGACGGCGGCGGCGCCGAACTCCTCGCCGAGGGTGACGTCGTACCGGTCGGCGTTCATGACCTTGGTCCAGGCGGCCACGAAATCCTTCACGAACTTCGGACCGGCGTCGGCCGACGCGTAGACCTCCGACAGGGCCCGCAACTGCGAGTTGGAGCCGAAGACCAGGTCGGTGCGGGTCGCGGTCCAGCGTTCCTCGCCGCTGATCCGGTCCGTGCCGACGAAGGTCTCATCCGCATGACCATCGACCTGTTTCCAGCCGGTCTTCATATCCAGCAGGTTGACGAAGAAGTCGTTGGTCAGCTGGCCCGGCCGGTCGGTGAAGACGCCATGCTTCGATCCGCCGTGGTTGGCGCCCAGCACCCGCAGGCCGCCGACCAGGACGGTCATCTCCGGCGCCGTCAGACCCAGAAGCTGGGCCCGATCAACCAGCAGCTCCTCGGTCGGAACGTTGAAGCGCACCTGCAGATAGTTGCGGAAACCGTCGGCGCGCGGTTCCAGAACCGCGAAGCCCTCGACATCGGTCTGTTCCTGCGAGGCGTCGGTGCGGCCGGGGGTGAAGGGGACCATGATGTCGTGGCCGGCCGCCTTCGCGGCCTGCTCGACGCCGACGGAGCCGCCCAGCACGATCAGGTCGGCGATGGAGGCGTTGGTCCCGGCCTTGATGTCTTCATAGACCTTGAGAACCTTGGCCAGTTTCGCCGGTTCATTGACGTCCCAGTCCTTCTGCGGGGCCAGGCGCAGACGCCCGCCGTTGGCGCCGCCGCGATGGTCCGAGCCGCGATAGGTCACAGCCGAGGCCCAGGCGGTCGAGACCAGCTCGGCCACGGACAGGCCCGAGGCCGCGATCTTCGCCTTCAGGGCGGCGATATCGGCGGCGCCGAGGGCCGGGCCGGACGGCGCGGGAATCGGATCCTGCCAGATCAGGTCCTCGGCGGGGACCTCCGGACCGAGGTAGCGGACCTTGGGGCCCATGTCGCGGTGGCACAGCTTGAACCAGGCGCGGGCGAAGGTGTCGCCGAAATAGGCCGGATCGGCGCGGAACCGCTCCATGATCTTGCGGTATTCCGGGTCGATCTTGAACGCCATGTCGGCGGTGGTCATCATCGTCGGCACGCGCTTGCCCGGCGTGTGGGCGGCGGGGGCCAGGGTCTCCGGCGGATTGCCGACCGGCTGCCACTGCTTGGCGCCCGCCGGGCTGCGGACCAGCTCGTAGTCATGGTCCAGCAGCATGTCGAAGAAGCTCATGTCCCAGGTGATCGGGGTCGGGGTCCACGCGCCCTCGATGCCCGAGGTAATGGCGTGGTCGCCCACGCCGCTCTCGTGGCCCGAGATCCAGCCGAGGCCCTGCTGCGCGATGTCGGCGCCTTCGGGGCTGACCCCGACCTTCGAGGCGTCGCCGGCGCCGTGGGCCTTGCCGAAGGTGTGACCCCCGGCGGTCAGGGCGGCCGTCTCCTCATCGTTCATGCCCATGCGGGCGAAGGTCTCGCGGATGTCGCGGGCCGAGGCGAGGGCTTCCGGCACGCCGCCCGGACCTTCGGGATTGACGTAGATGAGGCCCATCTGGATCGCCGCCAGCGGCTCTTCCAGCGCCATCTGCTTGTCCGGCTGGATGCGGGTCTCGTTGCCTTCCTCGCCGACCCACTGCTCCTCGGTGCCCCAGTAGACGTCCTTCTCGGGCTCCCAGACATCGGCGCGCCCGCCGCCGAAGCCGAACACCGGCCCGCCCATGCTCTCGATGGCCACATTGCCGGCCAGGATCATCAGGTCGGCCCACGACAGGCTGGCCCCGTACTTCTGCTTGATCGGCCACAGCAGGCGGCGCGCCTTGTCCAGGTTGCCGTTGTCCGGCCAGGAATTGAGCGGGGCGAAGCGCTGCTGGCCCGCGCCGGCGCCGCCGCGGCCGTCCCCGGTGCGATAGGTCCCGGCCGAGTGCCAGGCCATGCGGATGAAGAAGGGCCCGTAATGGCCGTAGTCCGCCGGCCACCACGGCTGGCTGTCGGTCATCAGGGCCGTCAGGTCCCGTTTGACCGCGGCGTAGTCCAGCGTCTTGAAGGCTTCGGCGTAGTTGAAGTCGTCGCCCATCGGGTCGCCCGACTTGCCCTGCTGATGCAGGATGTCCATCGACAGGTGGTTGGGCCACCAGTCGCGGTTGGTGCGTCCCACAAGGCTGCGGAGCGCCGCGGGCTCCTTCTTCGGATCGTTGAGGGGCGAGGGGCCGCCGGCGTTGCCGTCCATGATGTCTTCTCCCTGATTGCGGGAGGAGCCTATGCCCGTACTGTGGACAGGGAAAATCAATAAACTTTGTCGTTGGGAACAGTACAGGTTATGGACCGCCCCTCCGACAACCGGCTGGTTGCAGCAGGTAACGCTTCCTGCACAACTGTCTGGCGATAGCCGGATGAGCCTGTCCCAGAGACAGGCCTGTGTCTCGGGGGCGCGTCACCATGCTGCATTGGCTTCTGACCCTGGTGCTGGCCGGGTTCGTCTTTGTGCAGGCCAGGGCGCTGCAGAAGCTGGAACGCCGGCTGGACATGGTGCTGCGCGCGCTGGAGGCGGCCCAGCGCCGGCCCGCCCCGACGGCGCCGAAACCCGAGGTCGCCCGGGCGGCCCCCGAACCGGCCACGCCGAAGCCCGCGCCCGCCGTCGCCGAAAGTCTCCCCGTCGCGCGCGCCAGCGCTCCCATCACACCGCAGCCCGCCCCTATTTCGCCCGCCCGGCGAACGCCCGCCGACGACTGGAGCGTCTCGGATGACGCGCCGACCTCGCGGTCCGAGCGCCGGTCGGACTGGCGCGCCGAGCCGCGTCCGACGCCGATTCCGGAGCCGCGCCGGTCGTCCCCCGATCTGACCTGGGCCGCGCTGTCGACCTGGTTGGCCGAGAACGGCCTGGCCTGGCTGGGCGGCGGCGGGCTGGCCCTGGGCGGCCTTCTGCTTGTGGTCTACGCCGCTCAGCAGGGCGTCTTCGGCCCGCCGCTGCGCATCGCCGCCGCCGTCGTGCTCGGCGGATTGATGATCGCCGCCAGCGAATGGATCCTGCGCCAGAAGCGTGCGCCCGGCGGGCGGCACCTGCTGGCCGCCGCCGTCGCGGCCGGAGCCGGGGCGGTCACCCTGTATGGTGCGGTCTGCGCGGCCTACACCCTGTACGGCCTGATCCCCTTCCCGGTCGCGGCGATGCTGACGGCGGCCATATCGGTCGGCCTGCTCGGCCTGTCCCTGCGCCATGGCGAACCCCTGGCTCTGTTGGCGCTGTTCGGGGCGGTGATCACGCCGTGGGTGACCGGCATGGACGCCTGGTCCCCGACGGTGCTGTACGCCTACGCCCTGCTGATCGGCGTCACCGGCTTCGTGCTCAGCGCCACGCGGCTGTGGGGCCGGGCCGGTTTCATCACCGTGGCCGGCCTGCTGCTGTGGAGCCTCGCGCCGAAATTCGGGGGCGGCTCAGGCCTGCTGATTCTCGCCGCGGCCGGACCCGTCTTCGCCGTCCTGTGGCGCCGCCGCCAGGGGCTCGAAGACCGGCCGGGCCAGCCCCTCGCGACCTTCCGGGCGCAGCCGGCCGTCGCCCTGATCCTGGCCAGCCTGGTCTCGGCGCATCTGTGGCTGCTGTCTCCGACCGGAGCCGCCGACGTTCCGGAAGCGGTGCTGGTCGCCGGCGTCCTCGTCGCGCTCGGCGCGGCCGTCGTGGCGCTGGGCATGGCCATGCCCATGATCTTCGCGGTCCCCGTCGGCATGGCGGTGCTGGCCTCGCTGCTGACCCTGGCGTCCCTCGCCTACGATCCCGCCCAGCTCACGCCCCTGGTCTGGATCCATGGGCTGACCGCCGTCATCGCCGTCGTCACTCTGATCGGGGCGCTCCGTTCGCCCCCCGCCGCGCGCACCCCCATGCTGGCGGTCGGCGGTATCGGCCTGGCCCTGCTCGCCAGCCTGTCCTGGCCCCTGCTCGATCAGATCGGCGCCCGCCTGCCCTGGCTCCCCGCCGCCCTGCTGAGCGGCGCGATGTTCGCCTCGGCCGCCGTGATCGCCCGGCGGGTCGAACAGGCCGAGAGCGACAGGGGGCTGACCTTCTGGCTCGCCGCCGCCGCCGAGCTGGCCTTCCTGTCGATCCATGCGGCGGTCCCGACGCATCTGGAGCCGCTGGCCCTCGCCGCGGCCGCCCTGCTCCTCGCCGTCGCCGCCGGCCGCCTCCCCTGGCGGGGCCTGGCCCAGGCCAGCGTGGTCGGCGGCCTGCTGACCCTGGCCATGCTGTTCCGCTTCGGCTTCATCGGCGCGGCGCTGGACGGGCGGCTGGCCCTGCCGGTCGCGATGGGCGTCTCCATCGGCGCCGCGGCCCTTCTGTTCCTCGGCGCCCGGCTGATGTCCGGTCCGGACGGAGCGCGGCGCAACGAGGTCGAGGCTCAGGTCACCGCCTCCCTGATGGTGCTGCTGACCGGCCTGTTCATCGGCCTGCATGTCCTGCTGGCCGGCGTGAAGGGCGACGTGTCGGGCGGTCTGTTCGAAGGCGCCCTGCGCACGCTTCTGCTGCTGGCCGCCGGGGTCCTGCTGGTCACCCGTCAGCGGCCTGACGACGGCCCCATCGCCCGCTGGCGCACGGTCATCGTGGTCGAGGTCGGCGCTCTGCACGGAATGCTGATGCAAGGGCTGGTCTGGAACCCGTGGTGGGGGGGCGGCGCGGCGCCGGTCGGCCTGCCGGTGGTCAACACCCTGATCGTCGCCTTCCTGGCCCCCGCGGCCCTGCTGGCCGTCAGTGCATGGCGCCGGCGTCCGGCCGACGTCTGGACCCGGGTCTGGGCGGCGGCGGCCGTGCTGTTCGCCTTCCTCTGGGCCCTGCTGGTCCTGCGTCATCTGTTCCATGGCGACGCCATGAATTGGGCCGGGATCGGCCGCGCCGAGAGCGCCGCCTACGCCGTCCTGCTGTTGCTGACCGGCCAGGCTCTGACGCTCCGGACCCGAAGCGAATGGACCGGGACCATCGCCCGGTCGCTGAACTGGATCGCGCTGGGCGTGTCGGTGCTGGTGTTCGGCCTCTATGCCAGCCCGTGGTGGGGCCCGCTGGACGCCCCGCTGGCCTCCGTGCCCCATGCCCTGCTGCTGTTCGCCCTCTACGCCGCGGGCGCCGCGCTGATCTTCGGCCTGCGCAAGGGGCCGGGCGCCCAGGGCAAGGCCGCGATGGCGGCGACGGTCGGCGTTCTGTTCGTCCTGATGACCCTGCTGATCCGCTGGGTCTTCCATGGCGTGGATATGGGCGACGCGTCGGAAGGCGGCGGGCTGGAGACCTGGACCTTCTCGACCCTGTGGGCGGTGTTCGGTCTGGCGGCCCTGAGCCTGGGCACGCTGCGCAAGGACGCGACCCTGCGCTGGGCGGGCCTGCTGGTGCTGCTGGTCACGGCAGTGAAGGTGCTGTTCTTCGATCTCAGCCAGTTGCAGGGCATCGTCCGCGCCGCCTCCTTCCTGGTGGTCGGAGCCCTGTTCCTGGCCGGGGCGCTGGCCGCTCGGCGGCTGAACACCCGGCCGAAGACCGACGATGCGCCCGCTGGAGAAACCTAGACGGCGTCCTCGGTCTCGCCGAACCACCGCATCCGGCAGGCCATGACGGCAGTCTCGCCCAGACGCTCGACCAGCCGCCAGTTGACCACCGCCCCGATCGGCGCGCCGACCAGGGGGATCAGCTGCGCCATCTTGGCCAGATCGATGTAGTCGCGGTACTCGATCTGGAAGGTCCGCCAGTCGTATTCGGTGAGGATCTCCGGCTGGTCGACGCCGGCGATCCACTTCTCCAGGTCCGCCAGGGCCTCGGGCCGCCGCCGCGCGCTGGCGAAGGCCAGGTGGAAGATGTGCAGCACGAACAGCCGCTCGCGCACAGAGCCGCCGCCCCAGCCATAGGCCGCGACCACGTCGCCCAGCATCCTCACCTTGATGGCCATCAGAGCCGGAAAGTCCGCCGCCGCCAGCACGAAGCCGCCGGCCCCGGCCACCCCGCCCTCGACGCTGGCGGTGTTGCGGTAGGCGCGGATCGCCGCCCGGGCCCGCTGCTCCCGCGCCGCCAGAGAGCCTTCCGCCGTGCGCCGCGGCTGGATCAGGTCCGAGCCGAACAGGATGCCCTTGGTCATCGCCTCGACGCCCGAGGTGATGATGGCGTGGACGCGCTCGGGGATGATGCGGTTGATCCGGTCCTGCGTCCCTCGCGTCGCCTTGTCCCACAGGCCGGGCCGCTTCAGCACCTTGTCCCGCCAGACCTGCATCTCGGCCCGGATCGCCCGCTCGTCCGTGATCGCGACGAGACCCGTCGGCACCTCATCGGGGGCGACGAATTCGGGCAGGGTCTCGGGGGGATGGGTCATGGTCGGGAAAACCTCACGCGGCGTCACGGTTGCAGGCGAAAGCGCGCGGGTCTAGACCGCCGCCAACCTTCCCTCCCCACCCTGACCCGGCCTCAGGTAGCGCAAAGCGCGGTAGGCCAACGGAGAATGATATGGCTCGCGCGAAGATCGCCCTCATCGGCGCCGGTATGATCGGCGGCACCCTGGCCCACGTGGCCGCGCGTGAAGCGCTGGGCGACATCATCCTGTTCGACATCGCCGAAGGCACCCCGCAAGGCAAGGCGCTGGATATCGCCGAGGCCTCCGCCGTGTTCGGCCAGGACGTGGCCCTGAAGGGCGCCAACGACTACGCCGACATCGCCGGCGCCGATATCTGCATCGTCACCGCCGGCGTGCCGCGCAAGCCGGGCATGAGCCGCGACGACCTGATCGGCATCAACCTGAAGGTCATGAAGGCCGTGGGTGAAGGCATCAAGGCCCACGCGCCGAACGCCTTCGTCATCTGCATCACCAACCCGCTCGACGCCATGGTGTGGGCCCTGCAGAAATTCTCGGGCCTGCCCAAGGAAAAGGTCGTCGGCATGGCCGGCGTGCTCGACTCGGCCCGCTTCGCCTACTTCCTGGCCGAAAAGACCGGCGTCTCGGTGCAGGACATTCACGCCTGGACCCTGGGCGGTCACGGCGACGACATGGTCCCGATGGTCCGTCACTCGACGGTCGGCGGCCTGCCGCTGCCGGACGCCGTCGCCGCCGGCTTCCTGACCCAGGCCGAACTGGACGCCATCGTCGAGCGCACCCGCAAGGGCGGCGGCGAGATCGTGGCCCTGCTGAAGACCGGCTCGGCCTTCTACGCCCCGGCTGAATCGGCCATCGCCATGGCCCGCTCCTACCTGCTGGACCAGAAGCGCGTCCTGCCCTGCGCCGTCTGGCTGTCGGGCGAATACGGCCTGTCGGACCTCTACGTCGGCGTGCCGGCCCTGATCGGCGCCGGCGGCGTCGAGAAGGTCATCGAGTTCACCACCAACGCCGACGAAAAGGCGATGTTCGCCAAGTCGGTCGAGTCGGTGCAGGGCCTGATCCAGGCGTGCAAGGACATCGAGCCCTCGCTGGCTTGATCTGACAACGTCCCGGTCGCCCGCTTGCGGGCGCCGGCCACCCATAAGAAAGGGCGCCCCGGTTTCCCGGGGCGCCCTCTTTTGTTTCAGCTGAAGCGCTGAACGATACGGACCCCGCTTTCGCCGGGACGTCACGAGACGGGCGTCGCCGCCCGCCTCGATCCGGTTAGAAGTCCATGTCGCCCATACCGCCCATGCCGCCCATGCCGCCCGGAGCGGCGCCGGCCGAGGCCTTCTTCGGCGCGTCGGCGACAGCGGCTTCCGTCGTGATCAGGATGCCGGCCACGGAGGCGGCGTCCTGCAGGGCGGTGCGGACCACCTTGGCGGGGTCGATGACGCCCATCTTGACCAGGTCGCCGTACTCTTCGGTCTGGGCGTTGAAGCCGAACGACTTGTCGGCGTTCTCCAGCACCTTGCCGACCACGATCGAGCCTTCGACGCCCGCGTTTTCCGAGATCTGACGGATCGGGGCCTGGATGGCGCGGCGGATGATGGCGATGCCGGCGGTCTGGTCGGCGTTGTCGCCGGTCAGGCCTTCCAGCGCCTTGGTCGCCTTCAGCAGCGCGATGCCGCCGCCCGGGACGATGCCTTCTTCAACGGCCGCGCGGGTCGCGTTCAGGGCGTCGTCGACGCGGTCCTTCTTCTCTTTCACTTCGACTTCGGTCGAGCCGCCGACGCGGATGACAGCAACGCCGCCGGCCAGCTTGGCCAGACGTTCCTGCAGCTTTTCCTTGTCGTAGTCCGAGGTCGTGGCTTCGATCTGGGCCTTGATCTGGCCGATGCGGGCCTCGATCGCGTCCTTCTCACCGACGCCGTCGACGATGGTGGTGTCGTCCTTGGTGATGGTGATCTTCTTGGACTTGCCGAGCATGTCGAGGGTGACGTTCTCGAGCTTGATGCCCAGGTCTTCCGAGATCACCTGACCGCCGGTCAGGACGGCGATGTCTTCCAGCATGGCCTTGCGGCGGTCGCCGAAGCCCGGAGCCTTGACGGCGGCGACGCGCAGGCCGCCCCGCAGCTTGTTGACGACCAGGGTGGCCAGGGCCTCGCCCTCGATGTCCTCGGCGATGATCACCAGCGGACGGCCCGATTGCACGACGGCTTCCAGGATCGGCAGCATGGCCTGCAGCGAGGACAGCTTCTTCTCGTGGAGCAGGATGAGCGGCTCCTCGAGTTGAACCTCCATCTTGTCGGCGTTGGTGATGAAGTAGGGCGACAGGTAGCCGCGGTCGAACTGCATGCCTTCGACGACGTCCAGCTCGGTTTCAGCCGTCTTGGCTTCCTCGACGGTGATGACGCCTTCGTTGCCGACTTTTTCCATCGCCTTGGCGATCATCTCGCCGACTTCGGAGTCGCCGTTGGCCGAGATGGTGCCGACCTGGGCGATCTCGGAGTTGTTCGAGACCTTCTTGGCCGAGGCCTTGATGTCGGCCAGGACGACCGTGACGGCCTTGTCGATGCCGCGCTTCAGATCCATCGGGTTCATGCCGGCGGCGACGGACTTGAGGCCTTCCTGCACGATCGATTGCGCCAGGACGGTCGCGGTGGTGGTGCCGTCGCCCGCCTTGTCGTTCGTCTTCGAAGCGACTTCGCGGATCATCTGGGCGCCCATGTTCTCAAAGGCGTCTTCCAGCTCGATCTCTTTGGCGACCGACACGCCGTCCTTGGTCGAGCGCGGGGCGCCGAAGGACTTCTGGATCACGACGTTGCGGCCCTTGGGACCCAGGGTCACCTTCACCGCATTGGCGAGGATGTTGACGCCGCGCAGCATCTTTTCGCGGGCGTCGGTAGAGAACTGAACTTGTTTGGCAGCCATCAGGCAGCTCCTAATTCTATGATTTTGGGGAGGAAAGTCAGACGCGGGTGCTTAGGACAGCACGCCCAGGACGTCCGATTCCTTCATGATGATCAGGTCTTCGCCGTCGATCTTGATCTCGGTGCCCGACCACTTGCCGAACAGGATGCGGTCGCCGGCCTTCAGTTCCAGCGCATTGACCTTGCCGCTGTCATCGCGGGCGCCCGGGCCGACGGAGACGACTTCGCCTTCCTGCGGCTTTTCCTTGGCGGTGTCGGGGATGATGATCCCGCCCTTGGTCTTGGATTCTTCTTCAACGCGCTTCACGAGCACGCGGTCGCCGAGCGGACGAAACGCCATCTGATGTATCTCCCTTGAGAAGTTCGATGCGCGACCCGGGCGACCGTCGATTTTGGCAGCCGACAGCCCCGAGTGCTAACGCGAGCGGGAGGTAGGGCGGGCGGCCCACAGCGTCAAGCAGGACCGCTGATTTAAGAGGATCAATCGGTCGCGGCGGCCAGGGTCCAGGCGGCCTCGACCTGCCGCGCGAACAGGGGACGGGCCCCGCGCACGCGGGTGCGCCAGTCGCGGCCGCGGGCCTGCTGGCCCAGCAGGTCGCCCAGCCCTCCGCGGACCAGCACCAGGGCTTCGTCCGAGCGCGCCCGGTGGATCAGGAAGCCCGCATACTGCTCTGTCCCGGCCAGGGCCGTGGCGTGGGCGGGCGGCAGGCGGGCGCCGGCGATGGTCCGGGCGCGGCGATACAGCGCCTCCGCCTCCTCGCCCCGGCCCAGCCGGTCCAGCACGGCGGCGTAGCCGGTCAGGGTGTCCAGCAGGTCGGGGCTGTCGGCGCCGACGCCGGCCTCGAAGATCGCCAGCCCCTGCCGGAACGGCTCCTCGGCCTCGGTCCAGCGCCCCTGGTCGGACAGGGCGTAGCCGATGTTGGCGCGGGCGTTGCCGGTGAAGGGATGGTCCGGCCCGACGATCTCCAGGGCCAGCGCCAGCGCCCGGCGGAACGGCGCCTCGGCCCGCGCCCCGTCGCCGGCGACATGCAGGAACCAGCCGTAGTTGGTCAGGCACTGGGCCAGCAGAACCGGATCATTGGCCCCCTCGGCGATGGTGACGGCGCGCACATACAGCGGCTCGGCCTGATGCGCGCGCCCGGTGCGGCGCAGGGAGTTGCCCAGGTTCGACAGCACGATGGCGACATGGAAGTCGTCGGGACCGTACAGCACCTCATACATGCCCAGCACCTGCCGATAGAGGGGATCGGCCTCGGCGTGGCGGCCCTGGGCGGTCAGGGCGTTGGCGACCAGGTTCAGGCTGTCGGCGGTCTTCTCGTGCACCTCGCCCAGCTGGGCCCGGCGGATGGCCAGACTTTCGCGCGCGGCGGCCTCGGCCTCCTCGTTGCGGCCCACGGCGTCCAAGGTCCGGGCCCGGTCGTAGATCAGGGTCGCCCGCTCCAGCGGATCGGAGGCCTCGTCCATCAGGGACAGGGCCCGCTCGAGGTCGGCCAGGGCCCCGGGATAGTCGCCGACCTCCAGCTTCAGACGCGCCTGCACCGCCAGCGGGTGGACCAGCGCCTTCGCGGCCGGGCCCAGCCGCGTCTCCACCACCTCGACCGCGGCCTTCAGCGCCGCCCCGGCGCCGGGGACGTCATCGGCGCCGTAGCGTTCGATACCCAGGGCCACCAGGGCCTCGGCGGCCGCCTGCGGGTCGCTCTCGCGGACGAGGATGGCGCGCACCGGGTCGATTTCGGTCTCGGCCGAGATGCGCACATCGGCCGGTGGCGGCGGGGGCGGCGGAGGGGGTGGCGGCGGGGGTGGCGGCGGGGGCGGAACCGGCGCGGGCCGGGTCGGGCGGGGAGGCGGCTCCTGAGGCGGGGCGGTCTGGGCGAGGGCCTGCGTCGCCGCCAGCGCCAGCGCCGCCCCCAGAATCCCGATCCCGATCAGCCGCCGCACCCGCGCCTCCCCCTCAGACCCGCACAGGGCCGCATTACGGCGTTGTATGCAAGGTGAACCGTATCTGAACGCCTCCCCCCGAACCCGTTCAGACGGCCACGCTCATAAGGGTCTCCACAACCGGCGGACAGCGCCGAACCGTTTGAAGGGACACGACCATGAAGATGCTTTCGAAGATCGCTTTCGCCTCGCCGGCCCTGGTCGGCGCCCTGGCCCTGATGGCCGCCGCCCCCGCCGAGGCCCAGAGCCGCCATCGCGACCGTGACGACAACACCGGCCGTAACGCCATCGTCGGCGCCGTCGTCGGCGGCCTGGCCGGCGCCCTGATCGGCAACGGCGACGGCACCTATATCGCCGGCGGCGCGCTTGCCGGCGCGGCGGTCGGCGCCGCCTCCAGCAGCAACCGCGACGACTGCGGCTACTACCGCGGCGGCCAGTGCTACCGGAACCAGGGCCACTGGGAACGCGAACACGGCATCAACAGCCGCGACCCGCGCTGGGAGCAACGCCAGGACTATCGCGACTACCGTCGTGATCGCCGCGACGACCGCTATGACCGTCGCGACCGCGACTACCGCTACGATCGCCGCTGGTAGTCAGACACCTCTTCGTCCGGCCGCGTAAGTAGGCCGGACGTGGGCGAGGAAGGCGGCCCCTCTGCAACGGGGGCCGCCTTTTTCTTTGCACCCTCTCCCGATGGGAGAGGGCTTGAGCGCACGATGGCGCAGCCGTCGTCCCTGCGCGAAAGGATGAGGGTCGATCCTTGGCGGTCGGCGTAAGCTGTGTCGCCGACCGGAGCGGCGGAAGGCCGACTGAATCAGCGTCCCCTCATCCGACCGGGCTACGCCCGGCCACCTTCTCCCATCGGGAGAAGGTCCCTGTGGGTCACACCATCAGCCGCTTCATCAGCTCCGCCGTCGACGGGTCCAGCCCCGGCGAGGGTTCGCCCGCCGCGACGTCCTTGAGGATCGCCTTGGCCAGGACCTTGCCCAGCTCGACGCCCCACTGGTCGAAGCTGTTGATGTCCCAGATCACGCCCTCGACGAACGTCTTGTGCTCATAAAGGGCCAGCAGGGCGCCCACGGCCTCGGGGGTCAGGGCGTCGGTCAGGATGGTGGTCGAGGGCCGGTCGCCGGGGAAGGTCTTGTGCGGGGCCAGACGGTCGGCCTCGGCTTCGTCGGCGCCCGCCGCGATCAGCTCGGCCCGCGCCTGGGCCTCGGTCTTGCCGACCATCAGGGCCTGGGCCTGGGCCAGGGCGTTCGACCACAGGGGGGCGTCGCCCTCGCGGTCGTCGATCGCCGCCGTCGAGGTGTGGGCGACCACCACGAACTCGGCGGGGACCACCGTCGGACCCTGGTGAATCTGCTGGAAGAAGGCGTGCTGACCGTTGGTGCCGGGCTCGCCGAAGACGATGGGGCCTGTGCCGGTGTCCACGGGGCTTCCGTCACGCTTCACCCGCTTGCCGTTCGACTCCATCTCCAACTGCTGCAGGAAGGCGGGCAGGCGGCGCAGGCCGTGGGCGTAGGGGGCGACGGTGCGGGCGTTGCGGCCCAGGCCCTCGACGTTGAAGATCTGCGCCAGGGCCAGCAGCACCGGGGCGTTCTTCTCAAGGTCCGCGTGAGTGAAATGCTCGTCCATGGCGCGGGCGCCGGCCAGCACCCGCTCGAACACGTCCCAGCCCAGCGCCACGGCGACCGACAGGCTGACCGCCGACCACAGCGAATAGCGGCCGCCGACCCAGTCGCGGAAGCCGAAGGTGCGGCCGCAGCCCCAGTCCTTGGCCTTCTCCGGCGCGGCGGTGACCCCGACCAGATGCCGGACCATACGGCGCGGCGACAGGCTCTCGGCCAACCAGGCCTTGGCCAGGTCGGCGTTGGCCAGCGTCTCCTGCGTGGTGAAGGTCTTGGACACCACCACGATCAGCGTCGTCTCCGGATCCAGCCCGGCCAGGGCCTCGGCCATGTCGCGCGGATCGATGTTGGCGACGAAGCGCAGGTCGATGGCCGGCTCCAGCGGGCGCAGGGCGTCCCACAGCAGGCGCGGCCCCAGGTCCGAGCCGCCGATGCCGATGTGGACGATGGCCGTGAACGGCTGCTTGGTCCCGCCCGTGTCCGCGCCCGATCGGATGTCGGCGGTCCAGGCCGCCATGGCCTTGCGGGTCTCGTCGACCTCCTTCGACACCGGTTCGCCCAGGGCGTGGAAGTCGGCGCCGGCGGCGGCGCGCAGGGCCGGGTGCAGGACCGCGCGGCCCTCGGTGTTGTTCACGGCCTCGCCGCCGAACAGGGCGGCGCGGCGGCCCTCGACGTCACAGGCCCGCGCCACGTCCAGCGCGGCCTCGAAGCCCTCGGCGCTCCACGACTGTTTCGACAGGTCCAGATACAGGCCCGCGGCGTCCACGCTCATCCGGTCGACGCGGCCCGGATCGGTCGCGAAATGATGGACGATGCGCGCCCCGGCGTCCTTGCGCGCGACGGCGCGGAGCAGGT
This sequence comes from Brevundimonas sp. EU05-FHT14B11, assembly GCF_058790835.1. Lineage (NCBI taxonomy): Bacteria > Pseudomonadati > Pseudomonadota > Alphaproteobacteria > Caulobacterales > Caulobacteraceae > Brevundimonas > Brevundimonas sp. EU05-FHT14B11. The sequence goes on along the minus strand of NZ_JBYTCY010000001.1, from coordinate 488,103 downwards.
CGAGGGCTTGTTTGCGAGCGGTCATCGGCGGGGACTCGATGCGGGAGAGGTAAACCCTCGTTTACGGGTCGGGCGTAAGCCGGTTCAACGCTGAATCCGTGATTCGGCAAAACAATTGAGGTTCGCCATGTCTTGCGGCGTCGCCCTGGCCATTTCCCTGCTGCTCACCGATCCGAACGTGGCCGCCGCCGCGGCCCTGCCGCCGCCCGCCGCCGATGCACCGGTCTCGGTCGCCGGCGAGCCCCTGTTCGCCGACATCATCTCCCGCTCGGGCGACCTGCGCGGCGTCGTCCGCGACTGGATGGCCTCGGGCGCCGCCGACGAGCCCAACTTCCTGACCGGCGCGATCTTCACCGGTTTCAAGGCGCGCGCCGCCGAACTGGCCGCGCTGGACATGCAGGGTCACCTGATCCTCAAGGAACGCGGCACCGACGGCGACCTGAAATGCATCCTGCGCGGCATTTCGGAAGACATGCCGAAAAAGGTCGAGGCCGTGGAATCCGCCGCTTCGCCCGCCGCCCGCCGCGTGGCCCTGGATGAGCTGGCCTATCTGCTGAACGACAACGTCGAGGTCATCACCGCCCCGCCCGCGCCGCCGGTCTAGGTCTCCGCCGTCTCCGCATACTTCACCGAGCACCCGTAAGGGGTGGCGAAGGCGGTGCGCATGGGGTTGCCCGACGCCAGATCGTCCAGGGCCCGGCGCACGAAATTGGTCGCGCCCTGCAGGTCGGCCGTATCGGTGGTCGGCTTGTCGTCGATGCCGCCGACATAGACCAGCCGCCCCTCGCGATCGATGATCCGCATGTCCGGCGTGGTCCTGGCCCCGTACAGCTTGCCGACCTGGCCCGTCGGATCCAGCAGCAGATGGGTCGAGTTGGCTCCGGTCCGGGCCTTCCAGCCGCGCGCGTCGTCTCCGGTCACATAGCCCTGCGTCCCCGGCGCCGAGGAGATGACGCTCAGCCAGACGACGCCGTCCTCGACGGCCTCGCGCTGCAGCGCCTGCATGGCGCCGGAGTAGTGCTTCTTCACATAGGGACAGCCCTCATTGGTCCACTCCAGCACCACCACCTTCCCGCGGTAGTCGGCCAGGGAACGCGGCGCGCCTTCGGCGTCGACCAGGGTGAAGGCCGGAGCGGCCTGACCGGCCATCGGCATCGCGCCCGGAGCGGCCGCCGGGGCCGGAGCCTTCGCCTTCTCCGGCGCGGCGGCGGGCTGCTGGCAGGCGGCCAGGGCGAGAACGGCGAGAGCGGCGACGGTCAGGCGGATCATGGCGGTCTCCTTCAGCGGCGGGTCAGGGCCTCGACGACGACGCCCTCGGTCAGCAACTGGGGCAGGACTTCGGGCTCCGCCTGTCCGGGCCGGTACAGCAGATAAAGAGGAACGCCGGAGCGGCCCCGGCGCTGCAGCTCGGCGGTGATTGCGTCATCGCGCCGCGTCCAGTCCCCGACCAGGTAGACGGCGTTGGTCTGTTCCATCGCCCGCTTCACCCCCGGCGCGCCCAGGGCGGTGCGCTCGTTGATCTTGCAGGTCACGCACCAGTCGGCGGTGAAGTTGACCAGCACGGGGCGGCCTTGCGCCAGCGCGGCGTCGACGGCCGGCGCCGACCAGGCGGCCGCCTCGGGTCCGGCGGGATCGGCGGCGGCTTCGACCGGCGCTCGCACGGCCAGCGTCAGGGCTCCGCCCGCCAGCACCAGCAAGACCAGACCCGCCGTCGCATGGATCACGCCGCGTCGGCCCAGCGCCTGTTGCCCCTGACCGGCGCCGACCAGCCACAGACCCGCCGCCGCCAGCAGTCCGGCCACGAACAGCAGGCCCAGGGCGTCCGCTCCGGTCTGGCGGCTGAACACCCAGGCCAGCCACAGGGCGGCGCCGTACATGGGGAAGGCCAGCAGGCCTTTCAGCCGCTCCATCCAGGCGCCGGGGCGCGGCAGCCTGGCCAGCAGGCGCGGGCTCAGGCTGACCAGCACATAGGGCAGGGCCAGGCCCAGCCCCAGCATCAGGAAGACCGCCAGCGCCATCGGCCACGGCATCAGCAGGGCGGCGCCCAGGGCGAAGGCCATGAAGGGCGCCGTGCAGGGCGCGGCCACGATCACGGCCAGCGCCCCGGTGAAGAAGGCGCCGATCCCGCCCGGCAGGCGGGCCAGCGGACCGGACCCGGCGCCCTGCAGCCCGGCCCCGACGTGGAAGACCCCTGACAGGTTCAGGGCCACGGCCAGCATCAGCACGGCCAGTCCCGCCGTCACCGGCGGCGACTGCAGCTGGAAGCCCCAGCCGATCGCCTCGCCGGCCGCCCTCAGGCCCAGCAGCACGCCCGCCAGGACCAGGAAGGTGACGAGAACGCCCGCCAGGAAGGCCAGCCCGTCGATCCGCGAGCGCCGGGCGTTGTGAGCCGAGGCCGCCAGCGCCGCCGCCTTCATCGCCAGGATGGGGAAGACGCAGGGCATCAGGTTCAGGATCAGCCCGCCCAGCAGGGCGAAGGCCATGGCCTGGGCGAAGACGGCCCAGCCGGTCCCCGGGGCCTGCGCCGCCGGGGCCGCGTCGGGCAGGGCGGCAAGGTCGCCCGACCCGGTCGCGCCCGGCAGGACGGGACCCGGCTCGGCGGTGATCTCGAACGCCCCTTCTGAGGTGGCCAGAACGCCCGACACCGGGCCGGTCAACCCTCCGGCCAGGACCTTGCCGCCCGCGCCCAGCACCAACGTCAGTCCGTTCGGGCCCCATGAGCCCGTCTGCGCGGCGGCGTGGTCGATGGTCCCGGCGGCGTATGGGAAGAAGTAGCCGGCGCCCGGATCCTTGCCCGCCAGCGGCCCGCCGGTCGCGGTCAGGGTCAGGACGCCGTTGTCCAGCGTCGCCCGGGCGGTGATCCCGGCCGGGCGCGGGGCCTGTTCCAAAACCCGGGCGATGGCCGCGCCGTGGGCGGAATCCTGGGGCGCGGCGCCCTCGCGGATGGGCAGGTCCATGTTCAGGGTCAGTTCGTCCGGCACGCACATCTCGGCGCTGCAGACCAGGAACAGGGCCTTCACCGATAGCGGCAGGGTCGAGCCGGGCCGGGCGTCGGCGGGAATCTCGACCGGCACCGGCAGATAGACCTTGCCCTCATAGCCGTAGTTGACCAGCCCCTGCAGCCGCTGCCGCTCGGGCAGGGGCCAGACGATCTCGCCGGCGCGCACGCCGTTGGGCAGGGTCCAGTTCAGGGTGGTCGCGCCGCCGGAATCGCCCGGATTGCGCCAGTAGGTATGCCAGCCGGGCTGGATGTCCTGACGGATCGCCACCACGGCGGTCGAACCCGGCGCGGCCCAGCGGCTCATCGAGACCAGCTCTGCCTCGATGCGCTCGCTGCGCTGGGGGCCGGCCTGCGCCCAAGCCATGGCGGGGGCCAGCAGCAGGCCGGTCAGGATCAGGAAACGGAACAGCAGGCGGCGCACGCGACGGTCTCTCGCTCGGGAAGCGGGGACCTTAGCCGCCCCAGCCCCCCGCCGTCACTGTCCGCCGCCAGCGTCAGGTCGCCTCAGCGTTCCGGATCAGCGTCCGCGGGGCGCGGCTTCGACCAGCACCTCGGTGCGGCGGCGCATGGGCTCGTTGGCGCCCGCCGTCGTGGTCGCGCCCGCGTCGCCGACCGCGCCCAGCTCGAAGGCCGGGGTCGGCCATCCGGCGGCCGCCAGCGCCTCGGCCACCGCCACGGCCCGGCGTTCGGACAGGCTCAGGTTCGAGGCCACGTCGCCGGTGGCCGAGGCCAGGCCCAGCACCTGCACCCGCTTGATGTCGCAGCCCTGCAGCTGCGTCGCCGTCAGGCCGATGGCCTGCAGCGCCGGATTGGTCAGCCGCGCCTCGTTCTCGGCGAAATAGACCTCGAACCGCTTCGTCGAGCACGCCGACGGCTCGGCGACCAATTCGCTGCGGTCCCGCATGCCCGGCGTCCAGCCGCACCCGGCCAGGGCCGCCGCGGCGGTCGTGATGATGATCAGACGTTTCATAGGCATCCCCTGTCTCCTCCGCCCAGCCCCGGGCGGCGCAAGAAAAAGGGCGGCTCGTCGCCGACGAACCGCCCCGGAACTTCAGGCTAAAGGCCCGCGCTCCCTAGCGGCGGCGCTGACCGTTTTCCCAATAGCACTCGTCCTGACGGCCGTCGTAGCAATAGTAGTACCGGCCTTGGCTGTCGCTGTAACGGCGCTGGTTGGCGCGGTCTTGCGACGAGCCGCGGATCGCACCGGCGGCGCCGCCGACGACAGCGCCGATGGCCGCGCCGGTGCCGGCGTTGCCGTTACCTACGTTGTTGCCGATGATGGCGCCGGCGACAGCGCCGATGCCGGCGCCGATGGCGCCCTGACGGACCGTTTCATTCGAGCCGCCGTAGCCGTCGCTGGCGCAGGCCGAAGCCATCATGCCGGCGGCCGCAATCGCGATGATCGCCTTCTTCATGGTGTGTTCCTCACATCCCTCGGGTTCGCCCCGTGGGTGAGAACGCTGGATAAGCGTCACGGTTCCCCGGCCTATGACGAAGGTTAAGCCTGTATTAGGCTTGGTTCCGGCGGCGCGGAGGGCGCGCGTCGGGATTTTCGGGTGAGACGGGGGTTTCGTATGCGTTTTTCTGAACCGGTTCGTATGGCGGACGATGGCGAGCACAGCCCGGTATGGGCGCGCACCAGGCGTCGGCGCGGGGCCAATCCCCTGGTGGGCGTCATCGTGACCCTGCTGGCGGTGTTCGGCGTTCTGACGGCCGTGCTGGGCGTCAAGGAACGGTCGCTGGCTGAAGGCGGCGCGATCATGGACGGCTGGATCTCCAGCGCCGTGGCCGCCGTGAAGGGCGAGGCGCCCAAGGTCGCTGACGAGGCGGTCGACGCCGCCGGCGCCGCGGCCGGCAAGGCGGGTGACGCGGCCCAGGCCGGCGCCGCCGCCGCCACCGACGAACTCAAGAAATAACCGGCGCCGCGGGGCCTCGCGCCGCCGGAACATCCCCCGTCGCGGGACGTTCGGGCGGCATGAGCACGACAACGGCTACGGTTTCCGATCCGGCGGCCGCATCTCCGGATGCGGTCGTCGAACCACGCCCGCTGACGCCCCATCTGGAGCTGTCGCGGGTGATCATGCTGGTCAATCCGCTGTCCGGCGGCGTGGGCTCGCGCGCGGTGGCGGAGGCCGAGGCCATCCTGTCCCAGTACGCCTGTGACGCCTCGGTGGTGTCGCTGGAAGGCGACCAGTTCGACCAGCAGATCCAGGATGCGCTCGACGCCAGGCCCGACGTCCTGTTCGTGCTGGCGGGCGACGGCACCGCTGGCACGATCGCCTCGCGCGCCGGTCCGGACGGCCCCCTTGTCGCGCCCCTGCCCGGCGGCACCATGAACATGCTGCCGCGGGCGCTGTACGGCACCGCCGACTGGAAGCTGGCGCTCCAGAAAGCCCTCGAGGAGGGCGCGCCCCAGTGCGTCGCGGGCGGCGAGGTCACGGACGGCGAGGTCAAACAGGCCTTCTATTGCGCGGCCATCATGGGCTCGCCGGCGCTGTGGGCGCCCGCCCGCGAGGCCATGCGGACCGGCAAGCTGAAACTGGCCTGGCTCTACGCCCGCCGGGCCTTCAAGCGGGCGTTCAGCGGCCGCCTGCGCTTCTCGCTGGACCAGCGGCCCGAGCGCCGCGCAGAGGCCCTGGTCCTGATCAGCCCGATGATCTCGCGCGCCATGGAGGAGAACACCGGGCTGGAGGCTGCGGCCATGAACCCCAGCGACGCCATGGAAGCCTTCCGTCTGGCGGCGCATGCGGTGATGGACGACTGGCGACAGGATCCGGCGGTGACCACCCGCGCCACCCGGAACGTCACGATCCGCGCCCGTTCGCGCATCCCGGCCGTCATCGACGGCGAGCCGGTGCTGCTGCGGCATGAGGCCAAGGTGCGCTTCATTCCCAAGGCCTTCCAGGCGCTGGCGCCCATCCCGCCGGCGGCGGAGGACGCCGTCTAGTGGGGCGTATCCTCCAGTTCTCTGACATCCATTTCGGCTGCGAGCATCGCCACGCCTGCGCCGCCGCGCTCGACTACGCCCATGCCCACCCGGCCGACCTGATCCTGATCACCGGCGACATCACCCAGCAGGGCTTCCCTGACGAGTTCGCCGCGGCGGGCGAGTGGATCCGGCGCATGCCAGACCCGCGCTTCGTCATCGTCGGCAATCACGACGTGCCCTACTGGAGCCTGACCGCGCGCCTGTTCCATCCGTGGAAGGCGTTTGAGAAGGCCACCGGACATCCGGCCCACGATCACCAGTTCCTCAGCCCCGACCTCATGGTGCGCGGCGTGGTGACGGCGCGCGGCTGGCAGGCCCGTGCCAACTGGTCCAAGGGCGTCATCGACCTGGATCAGACCCGCAAGGCCGCCGAAGCCCTGCGGCAGGCCCCGGTCGGCGCCCTGCGCGTGCTGGCCTGCCATCATCCGCTGGTCGAGATGATCGGCACGCCCATGACCGGCGATGTGAAGCGCGGCGACGAGGCGGCGCTGATCTTCGCCGAGGCCGGGGTCGATCTCATCACCACGGGCCACGTCCATGTGCCCTTCGCCCTGCCGATCAACCTGGGCGACCACTGCTCCTATGCGGTCGGCTGCGGGACGCTGTCGCACCGCGAGCGGGGGGTTCCGGCCGGCTTCAACCAGATCGAATGGGACGCCCACGAGATCACGGTGACGGCGATCGCCTGGACCGGCGAGCGGTTCGAGCCCAGCCAGACCTGGCGGCTGCCGCGCCGCCAGGACACGCGCAAACCCGCTACCGCGCCCGATCCCAACGCTCCGGGCGAGCGCGAGCGCGCGGCGGTCTGAGGTTGCGCGGCGGCCCGAACCGCGCTTGAGGTCCCGCCCGTCCGATCGAAAGCAAAACCGTGATGAAGACCGTCCATGTGATCGGCGCCGGACCCGCGGGCCTGATGGCCGCCGAACGGCTGGCCGGCGGCGGCGTCCGCGTCGTGGTCCACGAGGCCATGCCGTCGGTCGCTCGCAAATTCCTGATGGCCGGACGCGGCGGCCTGAACCTGACCCACTCCGAGCCGCTGGACAGCTTCCTGGGCCGCTACAATGAGGCCGCGCCGGCGGTCTCGGCCTGGCTGGACCGCTTCTCCCCCACCCGCCTGATCGGCTGGGCGGAGGGTCTGGGACAGGCGACCTTCACCGGCTCCTCGGGCCGGGTGTTCCCCAGGGCGATGAAGGCCTCCCCCCTTCTGCGGGCTTGGCTGGGCCGGCTGTCGGACCTGGGCGTCGAGGTGCGGACCCGTTCGCGCTGGACCGGCCGCCGCGACGGCGGCTGGGTCTTCGCCACCCCGAACGGCGAGACCGTCGAACAGGCCGACGCCGTGGTTCTGGCGCTCGGTGGAGCCAGTTGGCCGCGTCTGGGTTCGGACGGGAGCTGGGCGGACGATCTGCGCACGGCGGGAGTCGAGGTCGCGGATTTCCGCCCCTCCAACGTCGGCTTCGACGTGGCGTGGAGCGAGGTCCTGATCGAGCGGTTCGCGGGCGAGCCGCTGAAGACCATCAGCCTGACCCACGATGGCCAGACCGTGCGCGGCGATCTGATGCTGACCCGCTACGGACTGGAGGGCGGGGTGGTCTACGCCCTGTCCGCCGCCCTGCGCGACGCCATCGCGCGCGACGGCGCCGCGACGGTGGCGGTCGATCTCCGCCCCGACCTGACCATCGAACAACTCGCGGCCCGGCTGACCCGGGCGCGCGGCAAGGACAGCGTCACCAACTGGCTGCGCAAGGCGGGCGGCCTGTCGCCTGCGGCGGTCGGACTGATGCGGGAAATCCCGGGCGCGATCCCGGAAGGCGCCGACAAGCTGGCCCGGCGGATCAAGGCGGTGCGCCTGACCCTGACCGGGGTGCAGGGGCTGGAGCGGGCCATTTCCTCGGCGGGGGGCGTCCGTCTGGACCAGGTCGACGATCGGCTGATGCTCAAGGCCCTGCCGGGCGTCTTCGTGGCCGGCGAGATGCTGGACTGGGAGGCTCCGACAGGCGGCTATCTGCTTCAGGCCAGCCTGGCGTCGGGCGTGGTCGCGGCGGACGGGCTGCTGGACTGGCTGGGTCCCGCGGGGCAGGGTGACCGCCCGTCCTGACCGCCCGGAGTATCCGCATGCGCCTGAGATCGATCCTCGTTTCGGCCACGGCGCTGCTCTGTCTCGCGAGCGCCGCCCCCAGTCTGTCCTGGGCCCAGCAGGCCAACCCAGCCCGCCTCAACGAATACACCCGCGTCCTCGCCTCGGATGAATTCGAAGGCCGGGGCGTGGCCACGCCGGGCGAACAGAAGACCGTCGACTATGTAGTGGCGCAATTCCGGGCGCTCGGCCTCGAGCCGGGGGGACCGGACGGCCAATGGGTGCAGACCGCCCATCTCAGCCGCACCCAGCAGGACGGACCCGCCGTCATCACGGCCACCGTCGGCGGCGCGACCCGGACGCTGGAGCGGGGTCCGCAGATCCTCGTGGCCAGCGACCGGCCCGTCGACCGCATCACCGTCGCCGACGCCCCGGTGATCTTCGCCGGCTACGGCGTCGATGCGCCCGAGCGGAACTGGGACGACTTCAAGGACGTCGATGTGCGGGGCAAGATCCTGCTCGTCATCGTCAACGACCCCGACTTCGGCGCGCCCGAGGGCCACCCTGTGACGGACCGGTTCGACGGCAATGCGATGACCTTCTACGGTCGCTGGACCTACAAATTCCAGGAGGCGGCGCGGCAGGGGGCCGCGGGCGTTCTGGTCATCCACGACACCGCCGGCGCCGGCTATGGCTGGAGCGTGTTGGAGAACTCCTCCACCGCGCCCGACTTCGACATCGTGCGGACCAACTGGGAGGCCGAGCGCGTGCCGGCCCAAGGGTGGATCCAGGGCGCGGTGGCGGAACAGCTGATCCGCGACGCGGGTCTCGACTACGCCGCCCTGCGCGATCAGGCCCGTACGCCGGAGTTCCGGCCGGTCGCACTGCCCGGGGTGACGATGTCGATCGACTTCGGCCAGACCCACGCCAACATCGAAAGCCGCAACATCCTGGCCCGCATTCCGGGGTCGGAGCATCCGGACGAGACGGTGCTCTACGGCGCCCACTGGGACGCCTATGGCCGCGCCACGCCGAAGAACGGCGACGACATCTATAACGGCGCCGTGGACAACGCGACCGGCGTGGCCGCCGTGCTGGAACTGGCGCGGCTGTTCAAGGAAGGCCCGCCGCCGCAGCGCTCGGTGGTCTTCGCCGCCTGGACCGCAGAGGAGGCGGGGCTGCTGGGCGCGGAATACTACGCCGCCAATCCGGTCTGGTCGCTGGAGACCACGGTCGCCAACATCAATATGGACAGCTTCCTTCCGGGCACGGAGGTCTCGCCCGAGATCGTCGTCATCGGCGCCGGCAAGAGCCAGACCGACGCCTGGATCGAACGCCGGGCGACCGAACAGGGCCGCCGCCTGATCCCCGACCCCGCGCCCCAGGCCGGCGGCTTCTACCGCTCCGACCACTTCCCGCTGGCCAAGATGGGCGTCCCGGCCCTGTTCGCCGCCGCCGGCTTCACCGGCCACAACGCCGCCAGCCGGGACTACGTCCAGAACCGCTATCATCAGCCTTCGGACGAGTGGACGCCGGACTGGGTGATGGACGCCGCCGCCGTGGACGTGAACCTGCTCTACGCCGTTGGCCGCGACCTGGCCGACAGCCGGGAGTGGCCGCAATGGAACGCAGGCGCCGAGTTCGAGGCGGCGCGGAACGCCTCGGCGGATCGGCGGGAGTGACGGACGCGGGCGAGGCCGGTAGGAGGACCGCATGACCGACCTGCCCGACATCCACGGCGTCTGCCCGCCCGAATTCGCCGCCGTGAAGGACGCCTTCGCGGCCAACTTCACCGATGCGCCCGAGGGGCTGAACGAGCAGGGCGCGCGGTTCAGCGTCTGCAGGGGCGGCGAGGTGATCGTCGACCTGTGGGGCGGCTGGGCCGACGCGGCGAAGACGGTTCCGTTCGGCGAGCGGACCCTGACGCCCGTCTTCTCGACCGGCAAGGCGGTCATGGCCCTGCTGATCGCCACCTGCGTCGAGCGCGGCCTGCTGGACTATGAGGCGACGGTCGCCAGCTACTGGCCGGCCTTCGGACAGGCGGGCAAGGATCGCATCACCGTCGGCCAGATGATGAGCCACCAGGCGGGTCTGCCGGGGTTCGACACCACCGAGGATCCGGCGATCTGGTTCGACCGCGAGGCGACCCTGGCCCGACTGTGCGCCCAGACGCCGATGTGGGAGCCGGGCACGGCCTCGGGCTACAGCCCCATCGTCATCGGCTATCTGGCCGGCGAGCTGTTCCGCATCGTCGACGGGCGGACCATGGGCACGGCGCTGCGGCAGGACTTCCCCGGCCTCGACCTGTGGATCGGCCTGCCGGAGGCGGAGCACGACCGGGTGGCGCAGATGCGCAAGCCGGCCAAGGCGACGGACCTGGGGACCATCGACGCCATCAAGACCGCCGCCTTCTTGGACAAGGGCTCGTCGCCCGGCGGGCGCGGCTCGGCCGAGTGGCGCTCGATCGAGATCCCGTCGGCCAACCTGCACGGGACCGCCCATGACCTGGCCCGCATCGCCGGCGTCATCGCCAACGGCGGCGCGTTCGAGGGACGGACCATCCTGTCGCCGGAAACCCTCGCCGCCGCGACGCGCGAGCGCATCCACGGCCTGGACAAGGTGCTGCCCTTCGTCATGGGCTGGGCGGCCGGCTTCACGCGCAATAACGGGCTGAACATCTTCGGCCCGGACGAGACCACGGTCGGCCACTGCGGCTGGGGCGGCAGCTGCGTCCTGGCAGACCCGGCGCGCGGCCTGTCGGCGGCCTATGTGATGACCCGCCAGTCGGCCTATCTGATCGGCGACCCGCGCGCCCAGCGGCTGATCGGGGCCCTCTACGGCGCGCTCTGACTTCGCTTCGGCGCCGTCAGGGCGCCGATGATCCCGGCGGCGAAGGCCGCCAGCGCGCAGCTGAACATCACCCAGATGTAGCCCCAGTGAAACGCGTTCCTCAGCCCGCCGTCGTCGGTCTCTCCCGCCATGAAGGCGCCGAGCAAGTCCCGGGCGACGCCACGGCCCTCGGCATGGTGGGCGAACTGCGCCGACAGCACCACGCCCAGCGCCGCGACCGCGAGCAGACCGGCTACTCGGGCGACGGCGTTGTTGATCCCCGAGGCCACGCCGGTGTGGCCTTCGGGAACGGCGCCCATCACCGCCGCCGTCAGCGGTCCGACCGCCAGCGTCATGCCGACGGCCAGCACGGTCATTCCGGCCAGGGGACCTCCGACATAGCCCGCGGTGCGCGGCATGATGGCCAGAAGGATCAGGCCGACGCCGGCCAGGACGGGGCCCAGCCCCAGCGACAGCCGCGCCCCGAACCGGTCAGCCAGCTTTCCGGCCGCGCCCGAGAACAGACTCATGATCACGGCGAAGGGCAGCATGGCGGCGCCCGCCATCGTCGCGCTCCAGCCGTGCACCCGGATCAGCTGGAACGGCAGGAAGAACATCGCCCCGCCCAGCGCGAAATAGAGCAGCAGGGTCAGCAGGTTGATCCCGCTGAACACGGGGGACCGGAACAGGCCCAGCGGCATCATCGGGTGTTTCTCCCGCGCCTCGGCCCACAGGAAGGCCGCCAGCAGGGCCGTTCCGCCCGCCAGGCCGCCGACGATCCACGGGTCGGTCCAGCCCAGGTCCGGCGCCGCCGTCAGCGCCCAGGTCAGGGCGGCCAGCCCGGTCATGGCCAGCACGGCGCCGAGCCAGTCCAGTCCCTTGGCGTCCGCGTCCCGGCTTTCGGGCACGGCCTTCAGGGTGACCAGAGCGGTCAGGGCGGCCAGCGGGACATTGATCCAGAAGATAAAGCGCCAGTCCGCCGCATCGGCCAGCCAGCCGCCGACCAGCGGACCGATCATGCCGAACAGGGCGCCCGCCCCGGCCCAGGTCCCGAAGGCCTTGCCGCGCTCCTCGGGCGGGAAGACCGCGCCGATGACGGCCAGGGCCCCCGGCGTCAGCAGGGCCGCGCCGACCCCCTGCACCGCCCGCCCCGCGATCAGGAGTTCGACGCTCGGCGCCAGGCCGCAGGCGACGGAGGCGAGAGCGAAAAGCGCCACCCCGATCAGGAAGACCCGGCGCCGTCCGAACCGGTCGCCCGCCGCCCCGCCGATCAGCACCAGGGCGCCCAGGGTCAGCAGATAGGCGTTCGACACCCACTGCACGGCGGCGGGCCCGGCGCCCAGATCGCGCTGGATGGCGGGCAGGGCCACACCCAGGGCCGAGCCGTCGATAAAGGTCAGGCTGCTGCCCAGCACCGTGGCGACCAGCACCCAGTGTTTACGGCTCTTGGACAGGGTCATGAACCGACGCTACGCCGGTTCAGCGGAATCCTTCAACGCCTGACGCGCGGCGCGCACCCGGAACCAGGCGGCCGCCGCGAACACGCCAGCGCCGATCCAGATGAAGGCGAAGGAGGCGATGCGAAGCCCTGTCAGCGCCTCGCCCGCCCAGACGCCGACGGCGAACTGAAGGGTCGGGGCCAGGAACTGGATGAAGCCGATGGTCGACAGCGGCAGACGGCGCGCGGACCAGGCGAACAGGGCCAGGGGCAGCACCGTCGCCGGCCCGTTGACCAGGGCCCACAGGGTGTTCGTCGGGCTGTCGAAGGCCACGCCCCCGCCGGTGTGCTGCAGCCACAGCACCCAGACCAGACCCAGCGGCGCCAGCAGCAGGCATTCGACCAGCAGGCCGGCCTGCGCGTCGATCGGCACGCGCTTGCGGATCACGCCGTAGCTGGCGAACGACAGGGCCAGGGCTATGGAGATCCACGGCGGCCGACCCAGGGCCACCGCCTGGAGCGTGACGCCGACGGCGGCCAGGCCGATGGCGACCCAGCCCCATTTGTCGATCTTCTCGCGGAACAGCCACAGGCCCACGACCATGTTGAGCAGCGGGTTGATGTAGTAGCCGAGGCTGGCTTCCAGGGTGGAATGGTGGGTGGTCGCCCAGACGTAGATGCCCCAGTTCACCGCGATCAGCACCGTCGACAGCGACAGCCAGGCCAGGACCTTGGGCGTGCGGAAGACCGCCAGGACCTGGCCGCCCTGTTTCGCCAGCAGGACCAGCAGGCCCGCGACCACCACCGCCCACAGGGCGCGGTGGGCAAGGATCTCGAACGCGTCGAAGCCGACGGCGTGCTGGCCCATGAACAGCAGGGGCATCAGCCCCCACAGGGTGTAGCAGGCGAAGGCGGACAGCAGGGCGGGACGGCTCTGGTCGGAGCCGGGAGCGGGGGCCATGGGCTTCTCCTTCGCCGACGGACTAGTCCGGGGAGGGCGGCGAGGCTGGCGGGAAACGGCTGCGTCTGGCGACGCGCCGACGCTTAGACAGTCAGGGTGCGATAGCCGCTGGAGGATTTGATCGTGCCGGTCTCATCGAGCAGCTGAGCGATCTGGACGGCGTTCAGGGCCGCGCCCTTGCGCAGGTTGTCCGACACCACCCAGAACGACAGGCCGTTCTCGACCGTGTGATCCTTGCGGATGCGGCTGACGTAGACGGCGTGCTCGCCGGCGGCGTCGACCGGGGTGATGTAGCCGTCGGCCTCGTGCTTATCGATGACCTGCACGCCGGGCGCGTCACGCAGGATGGCGCGGGCCTCGTCGGGGCTGATCGACTTGTCGAACTCGACGGTCACCGACTCGGAGTGGCCGACGAAGACCGGCACGCGGACGCAAGTGACCGTCAGCTTGATGTTCGGATCCAGCATCTTGTGGGTCTCGTCCCACATCTTGGCTTCCTCGTCGGTGTAGCCGTCGTCGCGGAACGAGCCGATGAAGGGCAGGACGTTGAAGGCGATCTGCTTGGGGAATTTTTTCGGCGTGGCGTCGCCCAGGCCGTAGATGGCCTTGGTCTGGTTCCACAGCTCGTCCATGCCTTCCTTCCCGGCGCCCGACACCGACTGATAGGTCGAGACCACGACGCGCTTGATCTTGGCGGCGTCGTGCAGGGGCTTCAGGGCCACGACCAGCTGGACGGTCGAGCAGTTGGGGTTGGCGATGATGTTCTTCTTCTTCGCCAGCTTGATGTCGTCCGGATTCACTTCCGGCACGATCAGCGGCACATCCGGGTCCATGCGGAAGGCGGAGGAGTTGTCGATCACGATCGGACCGGCCTTGCCGATCTTTTCGGACCATTCCTTCGACACCCCGCTGCCGGCCGACATCAGGACCAGGTCAACGGTCGAGAAGTCGAACTGCTCCAGGTCCTGGGCCTTCAGCGTGCGGTCGCCGAAGGAGACCTCCATGCCTTTGGATTTGCGCGAGGCGATGGCGTGCATTTCATCGACGGGGAATTCCAGTTCCTCGATGATGTTCATCATCTCCCGACCGACATTGCCGGTGGCGCCAACGACAGCAACGCGATAGCCCATGAGCATATTCCTTGGTGCGCCGACGCTCGCCACACGGTGGCTTGCGGCTTGAGCGCGATAGGGGGTGTGGATAAGCAAGATTGCATGTAGCCCTTCGCAGGCGCGAAGCAATCGCTTTTCAGGCGGGACGGCGACGGTTAAGCCCGAGAACGATGTCCTCTCGCATACGCACAGCTTATGACCGTCGTTTGGCCGATGGGCGGCTGACGCCCGATCCGTCGCAGGTGACGGTGGTCGAGGCGCTGGGGCGGCTGGAGGCCGACCTTGAGAAACGGGGCCTGTTCGGCGCCCGGCCGGAGGTGCGCGGCGTCTATCTTTGGGGCCCGCCGGGACGCGGCAAATCCATCCTGATGGACCTGTTCTTCGCCAGCGCGCCGGAAGAGCGGAAGGTCCGCGCCCATTTCCATGCCTTCATGGCCCGCATCCACGACCTGATCGGCCAGTGGCGCAAGGGCGACAAGAAGGCTCGCCAGGCGGTGTTCGGGACACACAAGGGCGACGATCCCATCGAGCCAGTGGCCGACCTGATCGCCTCGGAAGCCCGGCTGCTGTGCTTCGATGAGTTGCAGGTCACCGACATCGCCGACGCCATGATCCTGGGCCGGCTGTTCGAAGCCCTGTTCGAGAAGAAGGTGGTTCTGGCCGTCACCTCCAACCGCGCGCCGGACCAGCTCTATCTGAACGGAATCAACCGCCAGCTCTTCCTGCCCTTCATCGACATGATCGAGGCGAAGTGCGAGGTCGTCTCGGTTCAGGGCGCCCGGGACTGGCGGCTGGACCGGCTGAGGGGCGACCGCATGTGGTTCGCGCCGAACGACGCCGACGCCCGCGCCGGTTTCGAAGCCCTGTGGTCCGACCTCAAGGGCGACCAGCACGAATGTCCGACGCATCTGACCGTTCTGGGCCGTGACGTGGTCATCGAGCGGACCGACGGCGGCATGGCGCGCGCGACGTTCGAGGAGCTGTGCGGTCGTCCGCTGGGACCGCAGGACTATCTGGCCGTCGCCGGACGTTTCCACACCGTCTTCATCGAGGCCGTCCCGGTCCTGGGCCCCGCCAACCATCACGAGGCGCGCCGCTTCGTGACCCTGATCGACGCCCTGTATGAGGCGAAGACGCGGTTGGTGGCGCTGGCCGCCGCTCCGCCCGAGGCGCTTTACACCGAGGGCGTCGGCGCCTTCGAGTTCGAGCGGACGGTCTCGCGCCTGAATGAAATGGCCTCGGCGGACTGGCTTGAGCACGAAAGAGCGGCTTAGGGTGTGGCCACAATTTCGCTTCGTCGGTCGGACCTGATCGCGAACCCACGGAGATCGCCATGCGCCGCCTGACCCCCTTCGCCGCCGCTCTCGGCCTGACGCTCGCCGTCGCCCTGCCGGCCGTCGCCCAGACTCCGCCCCCGGCGGCGGCGGCGGCCGAGCGCGGCGTGGTTCCGGCCGAGGTGAAGGCCTGGCTGACCAGCCTGGGCGGCACGGTCGCAGACCCCGCGCCGGTCGACGGCGGCTTCCTGCTGCGCGTCTCCGACGAACCGCTTCCGTGGAGCCTCAGCCTGTTCGGCTGCCAGACCCGCTGCGACGACATCCAGTACAACGCCGTCTTCACCGGCCCGATCACCGAGGCCCAGGTCACCGCCTGGAATCGTGACAACCGCTATCTGAAGGCGGTCTGGGTCGCCCCCGCCACGACGGGCGCCGACGCCACCATCCTGGCCCAGTACGATGTCCTGCTGCTCGCCGACGGAAACACCCAGCTGCAGGAGCCGACCTACATCTGGCTCCAACTCCTGACCCAGTTCGCCCGCACCCTGTTCCAGAGCGTCGCTCCGGCGGCTCCCGCGGCGTCTTCGCCGGGCCAGTGATCCCGGGATTGTGAGAGCGGGCTCGGTCATGATCGAGGACGCTCCGTCCCCCGCCTGCGGCACACGTCCCGGCGACCCGGGCTGAGTCGCGATCAAACCGAACGGAAGGGGCCGCGAATTATTGTCACGGCCCTTTTTCATCGGGACGCGCTCTAACAATCCGGCTCCGGACAAAGCGGGGAGCGCGGACTCGCATACCGCGAACGGCCTGCGCCGAACGCCCGTTCTCACGCATTCATCTGTCTGTCAGGTGCTCAACACTACCTTGGGGCGTTAAGGATGAACGTGGTCCCGGCGCCTCGAAAGCCGCGTGAAGAATCAAGGCTCTGGACGGCCACGACCTAACGGACTTAGCTGTCTCCGGGAGGGGTCGCGGAATGCCGGAAAGGTTGACGAAACGGCAGGAAGAATGCCTGCGCCTGTCGGCGACCATGACCGACAAGGAGATCGCGCGCGCGCTCGGCATCTCTGAAAACACCGTCGACAAACACTTCCGCGAAATCCTCCGGAAATTCGGGGTCAACACGCGAAAAGCCGCCTTGCGCCTACTGGCGTCTGACGCGTCATACGCGACGGACGCCATACCGCCCGGCCCTTTTTCAACGCCAGATCGCGGGGTCGATGCGGACCGGGTCGCCGGTTCCCTCGCCTCCACTGTTCCGGCCGACCGCAGCCTCTACGGAGTCTACAGCCGACTGGGACGGTGGCGGACGCCAGGCTCTCTGCGCGTCCGGACCTTCGCCATCTTCGGATGGGCCATGGTCGGGCTGATCCTGCTGACCATCCTTACGGGGCTGGTCGGTCTGGTCTTCGGGGGAACGGATCCTTTCGCACCGACAGGTGGCAATCCCTGACCCTGAAGGATCTCATGAACATCGCTCAGAAGCCCGACCAGTACGCCAGCGCCGTCGCGCTGGATCTGCGGGAAGCCGAACACATGATCGACGCGGCCGGCGCCCGGCTGGCCGACATGATCTCCCACGCCCTGTCCGGCCGCATGAGCGCCGGCCTGGCCGCCGGCGCCGGTCACCGGGCGTTCAGCGCCGCCGCCAAGGCGCTGCACACCCTGACCGAAGCCCGCGGCGAGCTGGTCGAGGCCCATGGCCACGCCCTGCGCGACGCGCGCCGCATGGGGCTGAACCACACCCTGCTGATCCCGGGCGAGACCAAGCCCCAGGACGGCGAGGTGCTGACGCCCAATCCGAAACCGACCGGCCGTCTGGCCACGGTCTGACGATCAGCCCCGCGTGACCACAATCGTGATCATCGCCATCACCCTCGCGGGTGTGCTGGCCCTGTTCCGCTTCGGCGGATGGGAAGAGCGCGCCGTCGGCGTGATGGTTCTGGCCCTGCTGATCCTCATTCGCGTCGTGGAGCCGATCCAGATCGGCACCCTGCGCGCCGGAGTGGCGGGACTGGAGATCGCCTTCCTGTTCGCGATCCTGTGGCTGACCTATGTCCGTGATCGCTGGTGGCTGACCGCCCTGGCCGGCTTCCAGCTGATCTCGGTCCTGACCCACGTCGTACCCGTGCTGGCCGCCGGCCGGCACTTCGCATGGACCGCCATCACCATCCGCCTGGAGGTGTGGCTACTGATCTGTATCACTTTCTTCGTCGGCGCCTGGGAAGCCTGGGCCGCTCGACGCTTTGCCCGGGAGGGCGGGTTTCATGACCAAGACAAACATCGATCAAGCCTGGTCGATCTGGACGCAATCCAGCGGCCCTGACACCAGCGACGAGGTCCGGCGCGCCCGCGCCGAGGCCCAGATCCTCGACCAGAAACCGGAGACGCCCAAGCACGCGGCGATGATCCTGGAAGTGCTCCAGGACAATCTGCGCGCCGGCAGCCGGACGGACGACCGGGACCTGGGCGCCCTGGCCCGGCTGACCGCCTTCATGCGGCGCCTGGACCAGGACCCGCGCGTCGCCGGCTGAGGTTCAGTCCGTAAGGTCGGCCGGCAGGATCTGGCTGGACAGCAGGGTCTCCATGCCCCGCCAGTGATCCGGTCCCTGCCGCTCGACCCAGGCCTGAACCACGTCGCGGCCCAGGCCGTAGTTGATGATGTAGCTGCGGTAGGTGTCGATGAAGCGCAGCCGCTGGGTCGCCTTGGCGCGGTCGGCGAGACTGTATTTCATCAGCCGGTCGATGCTCTCGTCGCGGCTGACGCGTCCGGCCAGATAGTCGTCGGCGATGGTGTATTCGGCGCGGGCCAGGCGGCGGGTCAACGCGCCCAGCCGGGCCTTCTTCTCCGCCGTCGCCGGGTCCAGGCCGGCCAGGGGGAACAGCACCTCGCGCTCGAAACGGGTTCCCTCGCTGCCGGGGAAGGCCAGATCGATGCCGTAGTTGGCGCTGCCCTCGGCGACGAAGGACATGGGGCTGAACAGCGGATAGACGCTCATCTCCACCCAGCCGCGGTCGCGCACGAAGGTCTGTTCCAGCAGGGCGTTATAGACGTGATGGCCGGGATAGCCCTCGTGGCAGCCCAGATCGATGGCGCGCTCGGTGTAGATCGGGAAGTCGGCGTTGATCTCGATCTTGGACTGCGAATTGCCTTGGTAATAATTATAGCCGGACCACGGCTTGTCGCCGACGAAGGCCAGGGTGAAGTTCTCGTTCGCGGGCAGGCGGATGTGACGGGCGGTCCGCGCGCGGCACTCGGCGATGGCGGCGTCCATGACGGCCTGCAGCCGATCCTTCGGAATGACGTAGTGCGATTTGAACTCGGTCACCCGGTCCGACAGGGCCCCCGGACCGGGCAGCAGGGCGTCGATCTCGGCCAGCACCGTGTCATAGTCCGACAGGGGCTTCAGCTCGGGCCGCACGCCGAACAGGGCGAAGGCCTCGTCGGCGAAGCTCATCTTCTCACCCGACAGCATGCGCAGGCGGGCCGAAGCCGCCGAAACGTGGGCCAGCAGATAGGCCTTGCGCTGGACGGTCATGGCTTCCGCGCCGGTCGTGGAGATGGCGTTCAGACGATCGGTCAGCGTCGCGGCGCCCTGGATCAGCTGCGGCACCGTGCGCGGATTGGCGTGCGCCGCCGCCTGCCACTCGGCCGGGCCGTAGTAGGCGTCGACATAGCCGGGCTCGCGCTCGCCGATCTCCAGGATCAGCGCGACATAGTCGCGGGCCACCGCGTCCAGGGTGTCGCCCCCGGGTCCGGTCGGCGGAGCTGACGGCGCGGTGGCGCAGGCCCCCACGAGACAGAGCAGGGCGAGAATGAGGGCGCGCATCGGAACCTCCCGTCGATGAAGCGGCGGCAGGCTAGACCATTTTTGCTTCAGGGCGACCCGCCCTGAATCCAAAAAATGGTCCAGCATCATCCGGGAGCGAAATCTGAGCTGCACGGGACCGATGTCCCGCACCGCCGATTTCGCCCTAGGCCCGCGGCGCCGTCCGGCCAAGAGCGGTCATGCTTTCGGGATTGAGGGCGGGCCGCTCATCCTGTAGAGGCCTTGCCTCCGGCGTTCTCGCCGCCAGACGCACCCGTAGCTCAGCTGGATAGAGTACTGCCCTCCGAAGGCAGGGGTCAGAGGTTCGAATCCTCTCGGGTGCGCCATTTTCCCTTTCGAACATCTGCTCGCCCCGTTCGGCTAGCTCCTCTCTGTCTCGATCAGCCGATCACGGACGTTGCGAGGCGCGGCTTCGGCCCAGGTCAGGAGCTTGTCGAGCACCGGGCAGAGCGACTGGCCCCATTCCGTAAGGTGATACTCGACCTTGGGCGGGACCTGGGGATGGACGATCCGGGCCACCACCCCGTCAAGTTCGAGCTGTCGCAGTTGCTGGATCAGCATCTTCTGCGACACGCCCGGTATCGCCCGTTCCAGCTCCGAGAACCGGCGGACGTTCGACCCGAAGAGCTGGAACAGGATCACCAGCTTCCATCGCCCCTCCAGAATCCGGATGACGTTCTGCGCGCTCGAAGCAGCCGTCCACGGCGTGTAGTCGATGCGCTCACCTTCAGGTGAGTACCTTACTTTTTCGTCCGTACTTGCCATCCTCACAGCTTATTTCCAGTTTGGGTCCCAGGCAACCACCTGAACCGGAGAGCCACATGGCCACCGCCCTTCCCAAGCCCATAGCCGACTATGTCGCGGCTAATGCCCGCCTCGATCCTGAGGGAATGTTGCGGCCATTCGCCCCCGACGGCGTCGTGCAAGACGACGGCGGAGAGCACCGAGGCCATGCCGAACTCCGGACCTGGATCCAGGACGCGACCATCGCCGCCCGGGCGATCTTCACCCCTGAAACGCATCGCGAGGAGAATGGCCAGGTGGTCGTCGACGGCTTGACCACCGGCGACTTCAAGGGCAGTCCGCTACGGTTCACCCTGCGCTTTACGCTTAAGGGCGACGTCATCCGCGCCCTGGAGATCGGATGACCATGCCCCGTCCGGATCCCACCGAGTTTGAAGGCCGACGCATCCTCGTCACCGCCGGCACCAAGGGCGCCGGCCGGGCGACCGTGCAGCGCTTCCTGGCCGGCGGCGCCCGCGTGATCACCGCCGCCCGCGCCACGCCGGACAGCCTCGACGGAGTCGAGTTCATCCAGGCCGATCTGGCGGCGCCTGACGGTTGCGAGACCCTGGCCGACGCGGCCATGAGCCGGCTGGGCGGCGTCGATGTCCTGGTTCACGTCGTGGGCGGGTCGTCATCGCCGGCAGGCGGCTTTTCGGCCCTGACCGACGACCACTGGCGGGCAGAGTTCGATATCAACCTGATGCCGGCGGTTCGCCTTGATCGCCTGCTGGTCCCGCAGATGATCGCGCGCGGCTCCGGAGCCGTCGTCCACGTCTCATCGATCCAGGGGCGGCTGCCGCTGCCTGACTCCACCACAGCCTACGCCGCGGCCAAGGCGGCGCTGACAACCTACAGCAAGGCGCTGTCCAAGGAGGTTGGCCCGAAAGGCGTGCGGGTCAATGTCGTCTCCCCCGGCTGGATCATGACCGAGGCGTCGGGGCGACTGCTCGAACGGATCGCCGAGGGTACGGGCGGCACGATCGAGGACGCCCGACAGAGCGTGCTCGCGGGCCTGGGTGGCATCCCGCTGGGTCGCCCCGCCGAGCCCGAAGAGATCGCCGAGCTGATCGCCTTCCTCGCCTCGGACCGGGCGTCGTCCATCCACGGTGGCGACTACGTCATCGACGGAGGGACCCTACCGACGGTTTGACGTCATGGACGCCCCATCGATCCGACAGAAGTCAGGCTTGCGACGCCCGCTCGCCGCCCAGGGCCATAGCTGATCTTCCATTGGAACGGGCCCGGAGCGGCGGTCATGACGGCATCCATTCCTGCGATACGGCACAACCTATATCGCGACAACTATTCGCTTGACAACAAACCCGCCCTCATCGATACATTCATTTATCGCGATAAAAGTTGTCGCGGGACTTTCTTCCCCGCGCGGTCAGCGCCGCTCACACCATCGACAGGAGACCACCATGATCACGTTCCGCAACATCCTCCTCGCCGCCGTCGGCGCCGCCAGCATCGGCGGAGCCGCCCAGGCCCAGTCCGTTCAACACATCCCCGTGGATCAAAGCGTCCGCAACGTCGTGCTGGTGCACGGCGCCTTCGCCGACGGCTCCGGCTGGCGCGGGGTCTATGATGACCTCACCGCCCGAGGCTACCGGGTGACGATCGTCCAGAACCCGTTGACCTCGCTGGCCGATGACGTGGCGGCGACGCGGCGCGCCATCGCCCGCCAGGAGGGCGGCGTCATCCTGGTCGGCCATTCCTGGGGCGGCGTGGTGATCACCGAGGCGGGCGTGGACGACAAGGTGAAGGGTCTGGTCTATGTCTCGGCCCTGACCCCGGACGTGGGCGAGACGGCCGGCGACCAGTACGAAGGCTTTGGCATCCCCTCGACCTTCGTCATCGACACCCAGGCCGACGGCTTCGGCTTCATCAACCCCGAGCGCTTCCAGGAAGGCTTCGCCGCTGACGTGAATGACGCGGACGCCGCCTTCATGCGCGATTCTCAGGTGCCGATCGCAATGTCGGTCTTTGGAACGCCGGTGACCCAGGCCGCTTGGAGAACACGTCCGAGCTGGTTCATCGTCGCCACGGAGGACGCGGCAATCGCCCCGGCCATGCTTCGCCAGCAGGCGCGCAAGATCGGCGCCGAAGTGCGTGAGATCGAGGCCAGCCACGTTCCGATGGTGTCCCGGCCGCACGAGGTCGCCGACGTGATCGATCAGGCGGCGCGGAGCACTGGCCGCAATCAGTAAACCGAGGGCACGGGCGGAGCGCCAAGCTCCGCCCGTTTCAGACTCCGCCTTGCTGCGACCAACTGAACCTTGATCAGTTGCGGTAATCGGGGTCAGTGTGGCGCCAGACCAGACCGCGCAAAGCGGCGGACCCGACCAGGAAGCGCCAGATGACCGAAACCACCACACGCCCGTGGCCCGCCCTGCCCCTGGCCCATGCGACCGCCGCCCTGACCGCGCCGGGCTCGCCGTTCGAGGTCGTCGACGCCGTGATCGAGGGGCGGCCTTACAAGATCTGGAAGAACGCGCCGCCGACGCTGCTGCACAGCTTCATGGCCGGACGCCAGTGGGGCGGCCGGACCTTCATCGTCTACGGCGACGAACGGGTGTCGTACGAGGCCTTCGCACGCGCCACCCTGGCGCTGGCCGCAGACCTGAAGGCGCGCGGGTTGAAGAAGGGCGACCGGGTCGCCATCGCCATGCGCAACCTGCCGGAATGGCCCGTGGCCTTCTTCGCCGCCGCCCTGTGCGGCGCCGTCGCCACGCCGCTGAACGCCTGGTGGACCGGGGCGGAGCTGGCCTATGGACTGGCGGACTCGGGCAGCACGGTCGCCATCGTCGACATCGAGCGGCTGGAACGGATCGCGCCCCACCTGCCGGAGCTGACGGCCCTGGCCGACGTGCTGGTCTGCCGCGGAACCGAGGCGGTCGGCGATCCGCGCGTCCGCCGGCTGGAGGCCGTCATCGGCGCCCCGGCGACCTGGGCGGACCTGCCCGCGGGCGAGATGCCCGGCGTGCCGCTGGACCCCGAGGATCCCGCGGCGATCTTCTACACCTCCGGCACCACCGGCTTCCCCAAGGGGGCGCTGGGCACCCATCGCAACGCCGGCTGCGGCGCGGTGGCGGGGCTGTATTCCTATGTCCGCAGCTTCGTGCGCCGGGGCGAGGCGCCGCCGACGCCGGACCCGGCGGCCCCGGCCAAGGTCGGACTGGTGTCCATTCCCTTCTTCCACACGACCGGCTGCAACGCCCTGCTGCTGCCCGCGCTGGTGACGGGGCAGACGCTGGTCTGCCAGCGCCGGTTCGACGCCGCCGAGGCGCTGATGCTGATCGAGCGGGAGAAGATCAACCTGATCGGCGGGGTGCCGACGGTGGCGATCCAGCTGCTGCAGCATCCGGACCGGGACAAGTACGACCTGTCCTCGCTGGAGACCGTGACCTACGGCGGGGCGGCGGCGCCGACGGACCTGGTGCGCCAGATCGCCGACCGGACCAGCGCCTCGCCGGGATCGGGCTGGGGCATGACCGAGACCTCGGCCACCCACACCCATCATTTCGGCGAGGACTACGTCAACCGCCCCGACAGCTGCGGCCCGGCCATGCCGGTCAGCGCGATCAAGGTGGTCGGTCCGGACGGCGCGGACCTGCCGGCGGGCGAGGTCGGCGAGCTGCTGGCCTATGGGCCCAATGTGGTCAAGGGCTACTGGAACCGGCCGGAGGAGACCGCCGCGACCTTCGTCGACGGCTGGGTGCGCACCGGCGACCTGGCGCGGATCGATGAGGAGGGCTTCTGCTTCATCGTCGATCGCAAGAAGGACATCATCATCCGCGGCGGCGAGAACATCTACTGCCAGGAGGTCGAGGCGGTGCTGTTCGACCACCCGGCGGTGGCCGAGGCCGCGCTGATCGCCCGGCCGCATCCGGTGCTGGGCGAGGAGCCGGTGGCCGTGGTCTCGCTGGCGCCCGGCCAGACGGTGGACCCGGCGACGCTGAAGGCGCTGACGGCGGCGCGGCTGGCGGCGTTCAAGACGCCGGTGGAGATCTTCGTGATCGACGGCCCCCTGCCCCGCAACGCGGCGGGCAAGGTGGTCAAGGCCGAGCTGAAGGCGCGGTTCGGATAGTAAATCTCCCTCCCCTCATGGGGAGGGTGGACCGCGAAGCGGGACGGGTGGGGAACGGCGGCGAACCGAAATTCCCCACCCTGTCGTCGCTTCGCGCCGACATCCCTCCCCACTCCGGGGGAGGGAGAAAACTGGCCTCACGCCGCCGCCGTGAACGCGCCCAGCACGCTGCGGAGCCCCGCCAGCAGGATGTCGGACTCGGCCCCGGCCTTGCAGCCGCCCGTGTGGATCAGGCGCAGGGCCTTCACATGCACCTCGACCGCCGGCCAGTTCCACGGCGCGGGGGCGCGCATGCGGTCGCTGAGGTCGCACAGGCTGTAGCCGGCGCTGTACAGCGGTCCGGTGTCGAAGAAGCCGGCCAGGTCGACCAGGGCGGCGGCCAGCACGTAGACCCGTTCCCGGCCCTCCGGCGCGGCGGCCGCGCACAGATCCTCCAGCTGGCCGATCAGGCGGCCGAGGTCGGCCATGATGTCGGCCTTGTGGCTCTGCAGGCCGGCCTCGGCCAGGCGCTGGGCGTCGGCGATGGTGCGACCGCCCGGCCGTTCCAGCTGCTTCGCCAGCGAGCTCTTGATCTTCGTCGTGCGCACTTGGGTCACAGGGCCACCCGCATGGGTTTCATCAGCATGTCGATATCGGACTGATCCATGTTCGCCTCGGCCGGTTCGCCCACGTGGGTGGACAGGTCGCCGGCGCGGCGGCCGGGCTCGCCGAGCGGCGGGCCGAAATTGCGCACCCGGCGGTCGGGGCCGACGTAGGTCTCGCACTCCACGAACTCGCGCTCGTCGCCGCCCAGCCACAGGATGCGGCGCAGCAGCACCGTCGGGGTCAGGGGCTTGGCGACCACGAAGCTGGCGCCGCAGTCGCGGCTCTTCTGGATGCTGGACTGGGCCGCGTGGCCGGTCAGCATGATCACCGGCGTGTGGCGGGTCGGCGCGGGGGTCTCGCGGCGCAGCCAGCGGGTGAAGTCATAGCCGTCCATCTCGGGCATCGAGCAGTCGACCAGGATCAGGTCGACGGCGCGGCGCTTGACGATCTCGGCCGCCTCGGCCGCGCTCTCGCACTTGATCTGCTCCTTCACGCCGAAGCCGTGGAAGATCGAGCTGAGCATATCCAGCGACTTGGGATTGTCGTCGATCAGCAGGACCGTCGAGTGCTCGAGGTTGACCCGGGTGTTGGCGGCGGACTGGGAGGAAGCGGCGGACATGGGATCAGTCGAACAGCAGGACATCGCCCGAGGCGGGCGGCGGGTGGGCGGCGACAGCGGGCGACGCGGGCGTCTCGCCCTTCAGTCGGCCGGCCACATCGGCCAGCAGGACGGTGGAGACGGCGTCGGCCGAGGTCTGGCCATCGGACAGGCCGTGCAGGACGCCCGCCACGGCGTCGAGGCGCTGGATCAGCACGTCCAGCGCCTGGGCGTCGGTCAGGGCCTCGGCCCGGTCCTCGGCGGGAAGGCGGCGCACCAGGTCGGAAACGAGCGTGGACATGCGGTCCACGCCCGCGCGGACGTCGCCGATCTCGGCGGCCAGGGCGGCCAGCAGGGCAGGCGCGTCCGCGGGCATCAGAACAGCTCCAGTTCGCCGCCGGCGACCACCGGCGGAAGAATGGGCGCGGGACGCGTCGGGACGGTGGCGGCGTCGGTCACGCCGCGCTGCAGGGCGCGGCCGCTGACGGGCCAATAGTGCAGCCGGCGTCCGCCGGCGCCGCGCAGGCTGCCGCCGATGACGCGGATGCCTTCGTCGCGCAGGAAGCGTTCGGCGAAGTCGGCGTTGGCCATGCCCACGTCGCGCAGGCTGTCGAACATGCGGCCGCCGCCGAACAGCTTGGCCTCCAGCCGCTCGCGGCGAGCGCCCGCCTTGATCAGCTCGTTGATCAGCAGCTCCATCGCATAGGCGCCGTAACGGCGGCCCGCGTCGGTCCCGGCGCCCGCGCCGTCCGGCAGCAGGAAGTGGTTCATGCCGCCGACGCCGGTCACCGGATCGGTCAGGCAGGCGGCGACGCAGGAGCCCAGCACCGTGGTCAGCATGACCGACGGATCGGCCGTCACATGGTGCTCGCCCTGGCCGACGTGGATGCGGATCTCGCCGCGGTCCGAAGACTGGGCGGGGGTCATGTCAGGGGTCCGAACACGCCTTCCAGCTTCTCTTTCAGCTGGGCGACGGTGAAGGGTTTGACCAGGTAGTTGTTGACGCCGAACTGGACCGCGCGCTGGACCAGTTCGCGGTCGGCGCGGCCGGTCAGCATGATGAAGGCCGTGGTCTGGATCGGCGGGTGGGCGCGGATGGCGCGCAGCAGGCCCAGGCCGTCCAGGTTCGGCATGTTGAAGTCCGAGATCACCAGATGGACGGGCTTGGTCACGACCTCCCGCAGGGCGATCTCGCCGTCCGCGGCCTCACGGATTTCGCGCACGCCGAGCTGCTGCAGGCTGTTGCGGACCAGCGAACGCATCGTCAGCTGGTCATCAACCACAAGGACATTCAGGGCGGCGGCGGAGGGCATGCGGAATCCTTCAGGCGGCAGGCGTTACGGCGCGGGGGGACGCGGCGCAGAGGTCGAGAATGGCGGGGCGGAGGCGGTGAAGCGGGAGCTGGCGCTCGACGGCGCCGATCTCATGGGCGGCGCGCGGCATGCCGTAGACGACCGAGGAATTCTCGTCCTGGCCCAGCGTCCGGGCTCCGGCGGCGCGCATGGCCAGCAGACCCTGGGCCCCGTCCTTGCCCATGCCGGTGAGGATGACGCCGGTCATGGGACGGCCCAGGCGGGCGATCGAGTGGAACAGGACATCGACCGACGGACGGTGGCCGTTGACGGTCTCGCTGCGCACCAGGCGGCAACGCGGGGAGGCGCCGGAGACTTCCAGATGAGCCTCGCCGCCGGGAGCGATGTAGACGTGGCCGGGTTTCACCGGCGCGCCGTCCTCGGCCTCGGAGACGGTCGGGGCGCAGACCTTGTCCAGGCGGGCGGCGAAGCTCTTGGTGAAGGTCGCCGGCATGTGCTGGGTGATGACCGTGGCCGGGCAGTCGGCGGGGAAGCCCTGCAGGATGGTCAGCAGGGCCTCGACGCCGCCGGTCGAGGCGCCGATGGCCAGGACATGGTTCGGATCCGGACGATAGTCGGTGTCGACCGGCGGCGGCGCCGCGGGCGCGTCGCCCCGAGCGCGGACGCGCGAGCGGCCGGCGGTCTTCACCTTGGTCGCCAGCTCGGCGAAGGCGGTGGCGGCGGGGGTGCCGTCCATGGGTTTCCCGATCGCGTCGACGGCGCCCATCTCCAGCGCCGCGACGGTCGTCTCGGCCCCGGCCTGGGTCAGGGTCGAAACCATGACCACCGGCATCGGCCGCAGGCGCATGATCTTCTCGAGGAACTCCAGCCCATTCATGTTGGGCATCTCGACGTCGAGGGTGATGACGTCCGGGTTCAGCCGCTTGATCGCCTCGCGGGCCTCGAGCGGATCGGCGGCCGAGCCGACGACCTCGATCTCGGGATCGCGGCGCAGGGCGGCCGTCAGCAGCCCCCGCATGGTGGGGCTGTCGTCTACGACCAGGACGGTGACCGGACGGCTCATGCGGCGGTCCCGAGCTGGTAGGTGGTCAGGCCGCTGGTCTGCAGGCGGGACATCGCCGCGCCGGCGACCCGTTCGGAGTGGCCGATGTAGAGGGTGGCGCCCGGGTTCATCAGCGGGGTGAACCGGTTCCAGACCTTCTCCTGCGTGGCGTCGTCGAAATAGATGACCACGTTGCGGCAGAAGATGACGTCGAACTTGCCCTTCATCGGCCAGTCGCCGATCAGGTTCAGCTCCTTGAACGACACCAGACGCTTCAGCTGGGCCCCGGCGGTCCAGTTTCCGCGGTCGGCGCGGTCGAAATATTTGCGCCACAGGGTGACGGGCGCCGGCTCCAGGGCCTCTTCGGAATAGGTCCCGTCGTGGCCCTGGGCCACCATGTTGGGGTCGATGTCGGTGGCCAGGATCTTCACGTCCAGGTCGGCCGCCTCGGGCAGGGTCTGGAGCACGGTCAGGGCCATCGAATAGGGCTCCTGCCCGTTCGAACAGGCGGCTGACCACAGCCGGACCCGGCCGCCGGCGCGGGCGCGCTCGGCCAGGCGGGGCATCACCTTGTCCCGGAGATGATCGAAATGGTGCGGCTCGCGGTAGAAGCGGGTGACGTTGGTGGTCAGGGCCGCGGTCATCAGCTGGCGCTCGTCCACCCCGTCCACGCCGTCGATCAGGGCGCAATACTCACGGAAGCTGCGCAGGCCGAGCACGCGCAGGCGCTTGGCCAGGCGCGAATAGACCAGCGCGGCCTTGCCCTCGCCCAGCGCGATGCCGGCGTAGGAATGCAGGGTGTGGGCGATGTGGCGGAAGTCTTCCGGCGTGAGGACGAACTCGCCCTCCACCATCGACGACACCCCGGCGGCGGACGTCATGCGGCTTCGGCTTCCGTTTCCGGCAGGATCATGTCCAGCTCGATCAGGCTGATCATCCGGCCTTCCAGGGCGAAGATGCCCTTCACGAAGGTGCGCACGTCGTCGCTGGCCACGTCGGGGGTCGGCTGCACGGCGCCGTCGGTCAGCTGGATGATGTCCGAGACGGCGTCGACCAGCAGGCCCACGGTGCGGCCGCCGATGTGGGCCACCATGATGACATGACGCGCGGTCGGGTCCGAGGTGCTGAGGCCGAAGCGCGCGCCCAGATCGACGATCGGCAGCACGGCCCCTCGCAGGTTGATGACGCCCTTCATATAGCCGGGGGACCGGGGCAGCGGGGTGGCGGGGGTCCAGCCGCGGATCTCGCGCACCGACATGATGTCGACGCAGAATTCCTGCTCGCCGATACGGAAGGCGATCAGTTCACGGACAGCGGCGTTGGTTTGCACTTCGGTCATGGATCAGCTCGCGAGCTTGAGTTCGGGACCCGCCGCGCGGCGACGGGCGTTGGCGACGATGGCGTCCACATCGAGGATCAGGGCGACGCGGCCGTCGCCGAGAATGGTGGCGGCGGCGACCCCGGGGACCTGCTGATAGTTGGTCTCCAGGCTCTTGATGACGACCTGTCGTTGGCCCTGGATGGCGTCGACCATCAGGGCGGCGCGGGCGCCGGATTCGGTTTCGACGACCAGGGCCACGCCCTGACCGGGCGGGACCGGCGTGTCCCGGAAGCCCATGACCTGGGCCACGTCGACCAGCGGCACGAAGCTGTCGCGGAAGCGGATGACCGCGTCGCGGCCGCCGACGTAATGCACGTCCTCGGCGCGGGGGGTCAGGCTCTCGACGATATTGGTCAGCGGGGCGACCAGGGTCTGTTCGGCGGCGCCGACGACCATGCCGTCCAGCACGGCCAGCGTCAGCGGCAGGCTGAGGGTGAAGGTCGAGCCCTTGCCCGGGATCGAGCTGATGGAGATTCGGCCGCCCAGCGCCTGGATGGAGCGCTTGACCACATCCATGCCCACGCCGCGGCCCGAGACGTCCGTGATCGTCTCGGCGGTCGAGAAGCCGGGCAGGAAGATCAGGTTGTCGACCTCCTCGTCGGTCAGGACGGCGTCCTCGGCGATCAGGCCGCGGCTGACGGCGATGCCCCTGACGCGTTCGCGGTTGATGCCGCGGCCGTCGTCGCTGATCTCGATGACGATGCGGCCCGAGCGGTGCAGGGCGGCCAGGTGGACCACGCCCTCGGGGCTCTTGCCGGCGGCCTCGCGGTCCGCGGGCGTCTCCAGCCCGTGATCGATGGCGTTGCGCAGCATGTGGGTGATCGGCTCGGCCAGGCGTTCGACCACGGTCTTGTCGACCTCGGTGTCCTCGCCGGCGGTGACCAGCTTGACCCGCTTGCCGGTCATGTCGGCGACTTCGCGGACCAGGCGCGGCATGCGCTGGAACACCGATTTCACCGGCTGGGCCCGGATAGCCATGACGCTGTCCTGGATCTCGCGGGTCAGCAGCTCCAGGTCTTCCAGACCCATGAGCACGCCCGAGGAGCGCGTGAGGCCGCTTTCGGCGACGCGCTGGGCCAGCATGGCCTGCTGGATGACCAGTTCGCCGACGACGTTGATCAGGCGGTCGACGCGGTCCAGGTCGACGCGGATGGTGACGGGGGCCACCGCCGGCGGAGCGGACGGCGCGTTGGCGGCGGCGGGCGCGGCGACCGGCGGGGCGGCCGGAGCGGCGGCTAGGGGCGCGACGGGCGCGGCCTGGGTCACCGGCGCGGGCGCGGGGTCGGCGGCGCGGGCCAGCAGGGCCGCGATGTCGAGATCAGCGGCGGCGGCCGGCGCGGCCAGTTCGGGCAGGGCCGGCGGAGGGGGCAGGTCATCCACGACCGGAGCGTCGCCCAGCGGGGTGATGCTGAGGTCGCAGTCGCTCTCGACGAAATCAAACACCTCTCGCACAGCGGTCTCCTCGACAGCGGCAGTCAGGTCGATGGTCCAGATCAGGTGGTTGTCTTCGGCGATCAGCGCGTCGAGCGCCGGAACGGCGCTGTCGTCCAGCGTGACCGAGATCGGTCCCAGACGGCCCAGTTCGCGCAGCAGCAGGCCGGTCTCGTTGGCGTTGGCGTACATGGCGCCGTGCGGCCGGAAGACCACGCGCCAGCCGGAGGCGGCCGAGGCCGGCGCGGCCAGCGGCGGCAGGTCGAGCGACGGCAGGTCCAACGACGGCAGATCCAGCGACGGCAGGCCGACGGTCAGGGGAACGAAGCCGAAATCGTCGTCCTCGTCCTCGGCGGCGGCGTCGGGAACCGAGGCCTCGCCGTGGGTCAGGACCTCCATCTCGGCGACCAGGCCGGCGGAGCGGACCTCGTCGACCTCGGGGATACGTCCCTGCGCGGCCGCGATGTGGTCGGCCAGCACGTCGGAGGCGCGCAGCAGGGTGCGGACGGTGATGTCGTCGCACTCCTTACGGCCCGCGCGCAGCTCATCCATCAGCGTCTCGAAGACGTGGGCGAACCGGACCAGCGCCTCCAGCCCGAAGGCCCCGGCGCCGCCCTTGACCGAGTGAACGGCCCGGAAGACGGCGTTGATGGTCTCGTTGTCGGTCTGACCCGACTCGAGCACCAGCAGCTTGGCCTCCAGGTCGGCGAGCAGCTCGTCGCATTCCTGGAAGAAGGTCGCCTTGATCGCTTCGAACGCGTCCACGTTTACCTCTGCCTCAGGCGGCGACGCGGCGGACGGCGTCCACCAGCTTCACCGGGTCGAAGGGTTTGACGATCCAGCCCGTCGCGCCGGCGGCGCGGGCGCGGGCCTTCTTCTCGGCGTCGCTCTCGGTGGTCAGCACCAGCACCGGGGTGTGGCGGTGGTTCGGATCGGCGCGCACGCCCTCGATGACGCCGAAGCCGTCCATCCGGGGCATGTTGATGTCGGTGATGATGATGTCCGCGCCGTTGGCGGCGAGGACCTCCAGGCCGTCAACGCCGTCGACGGCCTGGATGACGCGGTAACCCGCCTCCTCCAGAGCCATCAGCAGCATGTCGCGCATGGTGCGGGAATCGTCGACGGTCAGAACGGTCTTGGTCACGCGGGAGCTCCCAGAGGAACGGTGTCGAAGGCGGCCGCGCCGAACGCGGCCCACTGGTCGGAGAAGACGGCGCCGTCGCCGGTCGTCACGGTCAGGGGCTGACCGTCAGCCGCCCACAGGGCGCGGGCCGACAGCAGAACCTGAAGGCACAGGCCGCCCAGACGCTCGACCGCCGAGGCGTCGAGGGTCAGGGGCTGGCCGCGAACGGCCAGCAGGTCGGCCTGCAGGGGCCCCGCCGCGCGGATGTCGAGCACGGCGGGAAGGACGAGGGAGTGACCGGCGACGTCGCTCATCAGAACTCCTCCCAGCCGTCCTCGACGGCCTGCGGCTTGAGGGCGGCGCCGCCGCGTCCCGTGGCCCGCATCTGCGGAACCGGGGCGTGGGCGTGGGAGCGCGGAGCCGGCGCCGGGGCGCGCGTCTGGACGCTGCCGTCGCCGATGCGGAAGCGCGACACCGAGTTGGCCAGGCTTTCGGCTTCCTGCGACAGCGAGTGGCTGGCGGCGGTCGATTCCTCGACCATGGCGGCGTTCTGCTGGGTCACCTGGTCCATCTGGTTGACGGCGGTGTTGACCTGCTGGAGGCCGGTGGCCTGCTCCTGCGCCGAGGCGGCGATTTCGGAGACCAGGCTGTCGATCTCGGCGACGCGGCCGACGATGCGTTGCAGGGCTTCGCCGGTCTGGCCGACCAGTTGCACGCCCGACGCCACCTGGTTGGTCGAGGCCGAGATCAGGGTCTTGATCTCCTTGGCCGCTTCCGCCGAACGCTGGGCCAGGGCCCGGACCTCGGAGGCGACGACCGCGAAGCCGCGGCCGGCGTCGCCGGCGCGGGCGGCTTCAACGCCCGCGTTCAGGGCCAGCAGGTTGGTCTGGAAAGCGATTTCGTCGATCACGCCGATGATCTGGCTGATCTGCTGCGCCGAGCGTTCGATGGCGCTCATGGCCTCGACGGCGTCGCGAACCACGATGCCCGAGGTCTCGGCGTCGCCGCGCGCGCCCTGGACCACGCTGGAGGCCTGACGGGCGCCCGAGGCGGTCTTGTTGACGGTGGCGGTGATCTGATCCAGCGCGGCTGCGGTTTCCTCAAGCGAGGCGGCCTGCTGTTCGGTGCGGCGCGACAGGTCGTCGGCGGCGTGGCTGATCTCGCCCGAGCCGGACCGGATGGCCGACACGTTGGAGACCACCACCGACATGGCGTCCTTCAGCTGGGCCATAGCCGCGTTGAAGTCGGACTGCAGCTTCACATAGTCGGACGGGAAAGTCTGGGTCAGGCGATAGGTCAGGTCGCCGGCGCTGAGCTTCTCCAGGCCTTCGGCCAGGGCCGTGACCACGGCGGCCTGTTCCTCGGCCGCGGCCTCGGTGGCGGTCAGGTTGCGGCGGCGTTCTGCCTCGGCCTTCTCACGCGCGTCGGCGGCTTCGGCCTCGACCCGGATCTTGTCGATGGCGGCGTCGCGGAAGGCGATGATCGCCTGGCCCATGGCGCCGAACTCGTCCTTGCGGGTGGCTTCCGGCACCTGCAGCGCGGTGTCGCCGCCGATCAGGCGCTTCATGTGCTCGACCATCTTCATGACCGGGCCTCCGATGCCGCGCGTCAGGGCCACCCCGACCAGCAGCGACAGGATGATGGCGGCGAGAATGCCGAGGCCCAGCGTCCATTTGGCGGTGGCCATGGCCGCGTCGTACTGGGCGCGAACCCGTTCGAGGTCGGCCTCGTTGGCGGTCTTGATGGCGTCGATGGCCTCTTCGACCGGCTCCATCACCTTGTCCGCCGAACCGTCGCGGCCGACCATGGTCAGGGCCTGATGGCGAGTGGCCGGATTGAGCGAGAGCGTGCGACCGTTGATGACGACGTGGTCGTACCAGGCGTCCGCGGTCCGTTCGGCCGCGTCGATAGCGGCCAAGTTGTCGCCGGTGGCCTTCTCGCGCATCTCGGCCAGCTTGGCCTTGAAGGAGTTGCGGTGAGCGGCGGCGCGTTCGACGTAGTATTCATCGTTCGAGATCAGGAAACCGCGGAAGCTGTTTTCCTGACGGACCATGTAGAATTCGGCCGCGGCCGTGGACCGGACCATGGCGTTCGAGACGGAACGCTCGGCCTGCGCCCTGTCCAGCGTCCTCAGTTGCAGGAAGACGACCGCGCCCATCACGGCGATCGCCGTCAGGACGCAGGCGAAGGCCAGGAAGAGCTTCCGGCCGACGGGCATGTTGTTCAGGAAATTCACTGGATAAGCCTCGAACGTTCGGAGTGGAGTCAGAATGCGAAGGTGAGAGCGGCGACCAGTCGGCCCTCGTAGGGCTCGCCCAGATCATGCTCGTCGGTGTCGTACCAACGCAGGTCGGCCGAGACGGCGTCGGTCAGCTTCTGCTTCACGCCGACGTTCCAGGCGGTGTAGTCGGCGCCGCCGTGGGCGCGGCGGGTGGCGACGGCGGCCGAAGCCTTGGTCTTGGGGGCGATTTTGTAGGCGGCCTGGGCTTCGACCCACCAGGCCTCCTTGGTCCCGGCGAAGCCGTCCGGGGTGTAGTTCACGCGAAAACGGCCGCTGACCGGGCCGATGCTGCGCGACACATCCGCCTGATATTCCCAATAATTGGAATCCACGTTCGCCGCCGTTCCGGGCAGGTCACGGTTAAGGACGGCGAAGTCGAACTCGAAGCCGAGCGCTTCCGGCGCCCAACCCACAGTCGTGATGATTTCTGCGTCGGAACCCTGCGACAGCTCGGCGGTCGAGGCGAAAACGCTGGCGTGGAAGGCGCCCTGGGCGACCTCGAACTCGCCCGACCAGGCGACCTCGCCGTTGCTCTTTCCGAGCCCCTTGCCGACGTATTCGCTGGCCACGCCGACCTGGCCGCTGAATTCAGGATCGGCCGCGGCAGGGCCGGCGATGAAGAGGACAGCCGCGAAGGCCGCCGTGAAGAGGGCGCCGGTCCGGCGCACAACTTGAAGATTGAAGGAGGACATTCTTACCCCGGTTTGTTTGGGACATAATCCGGGTAACGCTAATATTCTTCGTAAACTCAACGGTACGTACAAAACCGTACGAATACGTAGGACTACGTAGTTGCTGTTTACTTTGATTGATCCTTAACCGACTTGAGAACTGCTTGCCGAGATCGCGCAGACCCTTCAAAGAAAGGTCTGTCCCGCAGCGGCCGCGCCGCTCGGCGCAAAAAATCCACCCGAGGGCTCCCCCCCAAACGCCAGACGCCCGCTTTCTCACGAGAGCGGGCCCTATACGTATTTTCCCTTATGCGGATTGTTGTTATGCCTGACTCCAGCGGAACAGAGGTTCCGGCAGAGGGAGGGGTCGATCCGATCACCGGACTCGATCTGCACGATGTGACAGGCAAGCGCTCGGCGTCGGAGATCCTGTTCTCCATGGCGACCACCCGGTCCTACCGGGGATGGCGGGCCTATCTTCTGGCGATCGGGGCCGTTCTGGCGTGTTTCGCCCTCAGGGCCGTGCTCGAGCTCTTCGGCCATTTCTACTACCTGCCGCTGGTGCCGGCGGTGGTCATCACCGCCATGCTGGCGCGCCGCGCGCCGACCGCCCTGGCCATCGCCCTGTCGATCGCGGGCAATGTCATGCTGGTGAGCCGCGAGAGCCTGGCCGACACCCTGGTCAACGCCGGCCTGTTCGTGGTCGTGGGCTGGCTGGTGGCCGAGATCTGCTGGGCTCAGCGCCGCATGCACCGCCGCTCCATGGAGCTGACCCGCACGCTGGCGGGCCGCAACGCCGTGCTGGATACGGTGCTGGCCACCGTGCCGGTGGTCATCCTGGGCCGCGAGGGCCAGATCCGCCGCCTGACTCCGGCCGCCGCCAGCCTGTTCGGGATCGACAGCTTCGAGACCGCCGACCGGTCCTTCGGAGAGCTGGTCCACGGCTTCGATCTGCAACGGCTGGACGGCAAGGCCTCCAACGGTCCGCTGGAGGCGCCGACCGGCCACTGGATCGGCCGCCGTCCCGACGGGCGGCCCCTGATCCTGAGCCTGCAGATGGGCGTCATGCCCATGGCCTCGGAGGAGGATTACGCCGCGGTCTGCATCACCGACCTGACCGAGGCGGAGATGGCCACCGAGCGGGCCCGGGATCTGGACATCCAGCTGAACCGCGTCTGGCGCCTGAACTCGCTGGGCGAGATGGCCGCCACCCTGGCGCATGAGCTGAACCAACCGCTCAGCGCCGCCACCACCTATATGCAGGCCAGCCAGCGCGACATCGAGCGGGCCGGGCTGATCGGCCAGAGCGCCGCCAGGACCCTGGACCTGGCCAAGGGGCAGGTGCTCCGGGCCGGGAGCATTATCCGGCGCATGCGGGACATGCTGGTCACCGGCACCCGTCGCCTGGAGAGTGAGAGAATTTCTTCCATGATCGAGGATTTGGGTCCAGCTTTTGCCCTTATTGCCCGCGATAGGGGGGTCGAGATTCGCACATACGTCGACGATTCCGACGATATCGTGCGAGCCGAGCGTATCCAGTTTCAACAGGCCGTGATCAACCTGGTCCGCAACGCCGCCGAGGCGGTGGCGGATCAGGCGCAATCCGTTGTGGTGGTCCGCGGCCAGTCCTTGGACGGCGGAGGTTATCGGTTGACGGTTGAAGACAGCGGCCCCGGCATTCCCGGCGACGACATCGAGGCCGTCTTCCGTCCGATGACCACCACCAAGTCGTCGGGCATGGGCCTGGGCCTGTCCGTCACACGCACCATCGTCGAGAGCCACGGCGGCGCCCTGTCCGTGGGGCGCAGCGATCTGGGCGGCGCCGCCTTCTCGATTGAGTTGCCGCAGGAGACTGAAGAGGCATGAGCAACATCCGGCATTCGGTGTTCGTGATCGACGATGACGCGGCGGTCCGCGACTCCCTGCTGCACCTGCTGCGCGCCGAGGGCGTGCGGGCCCGGGGTTTCGCCAGCGGCGCCGACTTCTTCGCCAACCTGCCGGAAGACCGCTCGGCGTGCGTCATCACCGACATCCGCATGCCGGGCATGGACGGCGCAGAGGTGGTGCGCCGCCTCAGCGAGATGACCGACCGCGTCTGGCCCGTGATCGTCTTCACCGGCCACGCCGACGTGCCGATGGCGGTGCATCTGATGAAGGCCGGGGTCATCGACTTCATCGAAAAGCCCTTCGATCCCACCCGCATGATCGAGACGGTCAAGGGCGCGCTGGACCAGCTGGACCACATCTCGGCCCGGCAGGAGCAGCGGCTGGAGGTCGACCGCCGGCTGGCCACCCTGACGCCGCGCGAGCACCAGGTGTTCGACGCCCTGATCCTGGGTCGGTCGAACAAGGAGATCGCCCTGCTGCTGTCGATCAGCCCGCGCACCGTGGAGATCTTCCGCTCCAAGGTCATGGACAAGATGCAGGCCGCCAGCCTTTCCGCCCTGGTCCGCATGGGCCTGTCGGCATCGCCGCCCACCGACGCCTGACCGCTTGCGGTTCCCCGGCGGGCGGCGGATATGAGCCTGCCCTGAGGCCCGGAGCCGAACCTTGAGCCACCCTGATCTGCCGACCCGTCCCACCGGCCAACCCGTCGGCCGGGTGATCGCCATGCCGGCCGACACCAATCCGGAAGGCGACATCTTCGGCGGCTGGCTGCTGGCCCAGATGGACCTGGCCGGCGCCACCCCGGCCTTCGAACTGGCGCAGGGCCGCTGCGCCACCATCGCCATCGACGGCATGGTCTTCCACCAGCCGGTCTCGGTCGGCGACGAGGTCTCGATCTACGCCCGGGTGATCAAGACGGGCCGGACCTCGATCCGGGTCCACGTCGAGGCCTGGAAACGGCCGCGCAACCACGCCCAAGCCGAGTCCATGCGCGTGACCGAAGGCGTCTTCACCTATGTCGCCATCGACCAGGACCGGAAGCCCCGCCCCCTGCCCGTCGCCGACAACGCGGCCGGATAACCCTTCGAAACCGTCGGAAATCTTGACCTTTCGGCCCTGCGCGCCTACCTCGCGGGCATGGCCGTCCGTCGCATCCTGACCATCGACAACCCCGCCGACCTGTCGGTGCTGAAGCAGATCTCCACGCCGGTCGAGGGACCGGTGACGGATGAGCTGCGTAGCCTGATGGACGACATGCTGGACACCATGTACGCCGCGCCGGGCATCGGCCTGGCCGCGGTGCAGATCGGCGACACCCGCCGCGTCATCGTCATGGACCTGGGCGACGGCGACCCGGTCGAGGGCGACGACCCCGAGGCCCGCAAGCCTAATCCCCGCCATTTCGTGAACCCCGAGATCGTCTGGTCGTCGGAAGAGCTGTTCACCTATGAGGAGGGCTGCCTGTCGGTGCCGGAGTATTATGACGCCGTCGAACGCCCCGCCCGTGTGCGCCTGACCTACCTGAACTACGCCGGCGAGGCGGTCGAGGAAGAGGCCGAGGGCCTGTTCGCCGTCTGCATCCAGCACGAGATGGATCACCTCGAGGGCGTCCTGTTCATCGACCACCTGTCGCGGCTGAAGCGCGAGCGCGCGGTCGCCAAGGTGAAGAAGGCCGCGAGGCTCGCCGCCTGATGGCCCGCATCAAACGCAACCGCGACCGCATCATCGACCCGCGCGGCCGTCGCCGACTGACCCGCAACGAGAAGGTCGGCGTCGCCTCGGTCGTCACCCTGGTCGGCGTCGCCGCCGTGGGCGTGATCGCCGGCGTCCTGCTGGACCGCCTGCTCGACTTCGACGACGCGCTGGACGCGGGCGGCGAATGGGATGAGGGCGGCGGCGTCTTCACCCGCTGGGACTAACGTCCCAGGCGGCTCGCTGCTTGAGGGCGTATCCCTCCAAGGCTCGCGATTTGAACGCGGTTTCTGCTAGAGCCGCCGCTTCTACTGACTGGATCGGTCGCCATGCGCCTCGCCTTCATGGGCACCCCGGACTTCGCCGTGCCGTCGCTGGCCGAGATCATCGCCAGCGGCCATGAGGTCGTGGCCGTCTATTCCCAGCCGCCCAAGCCGCGCGGCCGCGGCCAGAAGCTGACCCCGTCACCGGTGCACGCCTTCGCCGAGACCATGGGCCTGCCGGTCTTCACCCCCGCCTCGATGAAGGCGTCCGAGGCCATCGCCAACTTCCAGAGCCTGGACGTCGACGCCGCCTGCGTGGTCGCCTACGGCCAGATCCTGAAGACCGAGGTGCTGGAAGCGCCGCGTCTGGGCTGTTTCAACCTGCACGGCTCTCTGCTGCCCCGCTGGCGCGGCGCCGCGCCGATCCAGCGCGCCATCATGGCCGGGGACAAACAGACCGGCGTCCAGATCATGCGCATGTCCGAGGGCCTGGACGAGGGCGCGATCCTGCTGTCCGAAATCCTCGACATCCGCGCCGACGACACCGCCGCCACCCTGTCGGAACGCATGTCCCACACCGGCGCCAGCCTGTGGCCCCGCGCCCTGGCGGCCATCGAGCGCGGCGGCGCCGAGGGCACGGAACAGGCCGGCGAGCCGACCTACGCCCGCAAGATCACCCCTGCCGAGGCCCGCATCGACTGGTCCCGCCCCGCCGCCGAGGTGGACGCCCATATCCGCGGCCTGTCGCCCTTCCCCGGCGCCTGGTTCGAGGCGCCCGGCGCCGACGGCCCGGTGCGGATCAAGGCCCTGCTCTCGTCCGTCAGCCCGCGGGGCGGCGCGGCCCCCGGCGAGGTGCTGGACGGCGAGGGCCTGAACGTCGCCTGCGGCGAGGGCGCGGTGCGTCTGATCCGTGTCCAGCGCGAAGGCAAGGCGGCGCAGGCCGCCGACGAGATGCTGCGCGGCTTCGCGCTGCCCGCCGGTACGGTGCTGGCGTAATGCCGCGCTACCGGCTCACGGTCGAGTACGACGGCTCGGGCTACAACGGCTTCCAGGCCCAGCCCGGCCAGCCGACCGTGCAGGGCGCGCTGGAGGCCGCGATCAAGGCCTTCTCGGGCCAGACGCTGCGCCTCGCCGCCGCCGGCCGCACCGACACCGGCGTGCATGCGACCGGACAGGTGGTCAGCTTCGACCTGGACAAGGCCTGGCCCGAGCACACGGTCATGAACGCCATGAACGCCCACCTGATCGAGGAAGAGGTGTCGGTGCTGGACTGCGTCGGAGTGGACGACGACTGGCACGCCCGCTTCTCGGCGACGGGACGGCGCTACCTGTATCGCATCCTGAACCGGCCTGGCCGTCCGGCGCTGGATCTGGGGCGGGTCTGGCACATGAAGAAGCCGCTGGACGCCGAGGCCATGCACGCGGCGGCCCAGGCGCTGGTCGGCCTGCACGACTTCACCACCTTCCGGGACGTGAACTGCCAGTCCAAGTCGCCGGAGAAGACGCTGGACGTGGCCCGCGTCACCCGCGTGGGCGAAGAGGTGCATCTGGTGTTCGAGGCGCGCAGCTTCCTGCATCGCCAGGTGCGGTCGATGACCGGGACCCTGGCCGAAGTCGGCCTGGGCCGCTGGGCGGTCGAGGATGTGGCCAAGGCGCTTGAGGCGCGCGACCGCAACGCCTGCGGGCCGGTCGCGCCGTCCGAAGGATTGTATCTGACCGGCGTGGTCTACTGAAACCCGGGTCGAGCCGGACGGCGTCCGCTCAACCCGGTTTCGTTCTAGCGCTTCAGGAAGCCGCCGATCATGTCGCCGAGACCGCCGGGCAGCTTGTCCAGCAGGTCGCCCGCCCCGTCGACGGAGCCGCCCGGCGTCAGCCGGTCGATGGCCTCGGGCAGCAGGCCCGCCAGCGTCTCGCTGGCCTGCTCCGGCGAAATGCCCAGTTTGGCGGCGAAGTCGCCGATGGGACCGGACCCCAGAACGCCGGCGATCTGTTCCGGCGAAATGCCGGCGTTGGCGCTCTTGCCGATCCACGATCCGACCACGTCGCCCAGACCGTTCTGGCCGAACTTCTCGGCGAGTCCCGCGACCCCGCCCTGTCCCTTCAGCAGATCGGCCAGCCCGCCGCCCGCGTCCTTGCCCAGTCCGCCCGCCACGTCATCGAGAAGTCCCATGGTCCTGCCTCCGTGCGTCCGCTGAAGTGCGACGGCCAAGTCAGGCCACAGAAGCGGGAAACGGGCAACGAAAAGGCCCGCCGGATCGACCGGCGGGCCCTCATATCTTCGAGAGCGAGAGCTCTAGTTCTTGGCCTGCTCGGCGCCCGAGGTGACGGCGTTGCCCGCCGCCTGAACGTCGCGGCCGACGCCCGAGATGGTGTTGCAGGCCGACACGGCCAGGGCGGCGGCGACGAGAGTGAGGGCGATAATCTTCTTCATTGGGTGATCCCCGGTGACATTGAACCTTCACGGTAAACGCAAGCGTGGCCGTGGGGTTGCATGGCCAAGGTCCGGGTTGATCTGCTAGTCGGGCGGAATGACCCAGCCCGCGAACACCGCCGCCCGCCGCCTCGTCGAAACCCTGGTCGTGAACGGAGTGGACCGCGTCTTCTGCGTCCCGGGCGAAAGCTATCTGGCGGTGCTGGACGCACTGGCCGACGTGCGCGACCAGATCCAGGTCATCGCCTGCCGGCACGAGGCGGGCGCCGCCAACATGGCCGAGGCCTACGGCAAGCTGACCGGCAAGCCGGGCGTCTGCATGGTCACGCGCGGGCCGGGCGCGACCCACGCCTCGATCGGCGTGCACACGGCGCATCAGGACTCCACCCCGATGATCCTGTTCGTCGGCCAGATCGCCCTGACCGACCGCGGCCGCGGCGCCTTCCAGGAGGTCGACTACCGCGAGGTGTTCGGCGGCCTGGCCAAATGGGCGACCGAGCTGGAAAGCCCCGAGCGCACCGTCGAGGTGGTCGAGCGCGCCTTCGCCACCGCCCTGCAGGGCCGGATGGGGCCGGTGGTCATCGCCCTGCCCGAGGACATCCTGCACGAAGACGGCGGCCCCGCCCCCGTCCGCGCCGTTACGCCCGCGAAGGCGGCGCTGGACCCGGCCTTCGTGGAACAGGTCCGCGCCCGCCTGGCGCAGGCCGAGCGGCC
Source organism: Brevundimonas sp. EU05-FHT14B11 (assembly GCF_058790835.1). Lineage (NCBI taxonomy): Bacteria > Pseudomonadati > Pseudomonadota > Alphaproteobacteria > Caulobacterales > Caulobacteraceae > Brevundimonas > Brevundimonas sp. EU05-FHT14B11. The sequence continues at coordinate 446,307 of NZ_JBYTCY010000001.1, read as the reverse complement.
CCTGCTGGTGCTGGGCGGCTCCGGCTGGACCACCGAGGCCGCCGCCGCCATCGGCGACTGGGCCGAGCGGATCGGCCTGCCGGTCTCCCTGTCATTCCGCCGCAAGGACATCCTGTCCAACGACCGCGCCAACTACGCCGGCGACCTGGGCCTGGGCTGCAATCCGAAACTGACCGCGCGCGCCAAGGCGGCGGACCTGATCATCGCCGTCGGCGCCCGGCTCGGCGAGAACCCGACGCAGGGCTACACCCTGCTGGACCGCGCCCGCACGGCGGACACCCTGATCCACATCCATCCGGGCGCCGAGGAGCTGGGCCGGGTGTGGACGCCGCTGCTAAGCGCCACCGCCGACAATTCGCTGGCCGCGCTGGCGCTGTCGGCCATCGATCCGGGCCGGACCTGGACCGCCGAGGCCGAAGCCGCCCACGCCGACTATCAGGCCTTCTCCACGCCCGTGCCCGTCGGCGGCGCGGTCAACATGAGCGAGTGCATGGCGCACCTGGGCGAGATCCTGCCGCCCGACGCCATCGTCACAAACGGAGCGGGCAATTTCGCCGCCTGGCTGCACCGGTTCTATCGCCACCGCGCCTGCCGCACCCAGCTGGCCCCGACCTCGGGCGCCATGGGCTACGGCTATCCGGCGGCGCTGGCGGCCAAGAGCGTCCATCCGGACACGGACGTCATCTGCATCGCCGGCGACGGCGACTATCTGATGACCGGGCAGGAGATCGCCACGGCGGTCCAGTACGGCATCAACGCCGTGGTCGTGATCGTCGACAACGGGACCTACGGCACCATCCGCATGCACCAGGAAACCCACTATCCGGGCGCCCAGCGGGTCATCGCCACCGACCTGAAGAACCCCGACTTCGTGAAGTACGCCGAAGCCTTCGGCGCCTTTGGCATCCGCTGCGAGCGGACCGAGGACTTCCCGGCGGCGCTGGAGGCCGCCCGGAACGCGGGCCGCCCCGCCGTCGTTCACCTGATCACCTCGGCCGAGGACATCGCGCCCAACCGCACGATCTCCGGCCTGCGTTCGTAACAGGAGCCGCCATGCGCGCCGCCGCCGCCCTGATCGCCGCCCTGGTCCCGGCCCTGGCCCTGACGGCCTGCGCCACGCCCGCGACCTCCGTCCCCGGCGGCCCGGAGCAGGCGACCGACCAGAACGACTGCGCCGTCATCGCGGCGGTGGCCAAGGCGCACTATCGTTTCAACACCACCGACAACCTCCCCCCGCCGCTGTGGCTGTTCAGCGAGACCGGCGATTGGTCGCCGCGCTGCGACTGGAGCCGCCACGGCGTCAGCTTCCCGACCACCTACGACCCCGATCGCCCGCACAGCCCCGGCGACCGCATCCAGTGGGTGCAGTTCCAGAAGCCGGTCTATGACGGCCACGGCGCCACCTTGGAGTCCGGCATCCTGCACGGCCCGCTGGCCGGGATGGGCGTCCGCTGCCGGGTCGTCTCCGGCGTCGCCGGCTGGACCCTGGCGGGCCCGTGCGAGAACACCTGGATTTCCTGATCCCCTACTGACGGGGCGGCGCCGTTTCGGTCCAGCAGGGCAGGAGCTGCGCCAGAGTATCGCCGACCACTGGCGCGACCGGTGATCCCGAGTTCGCGGTGATCTCGATCCGGTCACTCCAGGCGACGCCGTCGAAACGTCCGCGCATGCGGATCCGGTAGGTGTTGTCGTGCAGATAGCCGCCGCCGGAATCGATTTCCGTGGCGGGACCTGGGGGGTCCGGCAGCGCGGGCACGCGAGGCGTGAGCACCGGCAGACCCGCGATACGGTCCAGCGCCTCCTGCACGGCCGGGCACTGCCGGGAATCGGCGAAACGCTCGATCGTTCCGCGGTTGTGCCGGGCCCGCAGCCGCGCGAACCAGATGGGGCGCCGAGAGCGGTCGTCCGTGATCCAGACCCAGTTGAACGCCACCGACACCGCCGTCCAGCGCATGTCGGCCTTGGCCGCCAGTTCGACGACAGGCGACGTCCAGCTCAGATCGTCCGTCGCGCCACGCTCGACGAACTCGACGGGGTTCTCCCGGTGGGTGTCCGTCACCGGAGGGACGAGGGTATCGAGACGGAGCAGGGGATAAGGCTCCACCGTTTGTGGAGCGCCCGAAAGGGCCAGCGAGAATGAGAGGACGCCCAGCATGATGATCTCCTGTCGCAGCAGCGTGGGCGCTCGCCGGACCCGCCGTCAACACGACAAGGCCGTTCGTCAGGTGACGTCAGAACCCGCCTTGCCTATGTTCGCGCCATGACCGACGCGACGCCCGAGACCGCCCCCCGCCCCCTGACCCAGGACGGCCCGCCGCTGCGGCTCTGGATGATCGACGCCTCGGCCTACATCTTCCGCGCCTACCACGCCCTGCCGCCCCTGACCCGCAAGTCGGACGGCCTGCCCGTCGGGGCGGTGCAGGGTTACTGCAATATGCTCTGGAAGCTGCTGCAGGACATGAAGGGCGCCGACGGCCCGACCCATCTGATGGCCATCTTCGACCACTCGGAGAAGACGTTCCGCAACACCCTGTACGACCAGTACAAGGCGCACCGGCCGCCGGCGCCCGAGGATCTGGTCCCGCAGTTCCCGCTGGTGCGCGAGGCCACGGCGGCGTTCGGCGTCCACTGCGTCGAGCTGCCCGGCTATGAGGCCGACGACCTGATCGCCACCTACGCCTGCCGGGCGCGGGACGCCGGGGGCGAGGCGGTCATCGTCAGCTCCGACAAGGACCTGATGCAGCTGATCGGCCCCTCCGTGGTCATGTGGGACCCGATGAAGGACCGCCGCCTGGCCGAGCCCGAGGTGTTCGAGAAGTTCGGCGTCGGTCCGGAGAAGATGATCGACCTGCAGGCCCTGATCGGGGACAGCGTCGACAACGTCCCGGGCGCGCCCGGCATCGGCCCCAAGACGGCGGCCCAGCTGCTGGACGAGTACGGCGACCTGGACACCCTGCTGGCCCGGGCCGGCGAGATCAAACAGCCCAAGCGGCGCGAGACCCTGATCAATTTCGCCGACCAGATCCGGCTCAGCCGCGAGCTGGTCAGGCTGACCTGCGACGCCCCCGCGCCCGAGCCGATCGACGACTTCGCCGTCCGCGACCCCGATCCGGTCCTGCTGGCCGAGTTCCTGGACAAGATGGAGTTCCGCAGCCTGCGCAACCGGGTCGGCGACGGCAAGGCGGCCGCGAAGGAGGGCTCGGCCTTCGCCGCCCGGCCCAAGCCGCTGACGGCCCCGGTCATCTCGCCGCGCTACGCCCCGCAGGCCGTCGCCACCGACGTGGCGGTCCAGACCTTCGATCACGAGGCCTATGTCTGTGTACAGACGATCGAGGAACTGGACGCCTGGATCCGGCGGGCCGAGGCGGCCGGGATCGTCGGTTTCGACACCGAGACCGACGCCCTGAGCGCCACCCACGCCGGCCTGTGCGGCGTCTCCCTGGCCATCGGCCCCAACGACGCCTGCTATGTGCCCCTGACCCATGAGCATGAGCCCCAGGCGGGCGGCGGCGGGCTGGACTTCGGCGACGGCGGCGACGCCCGCGAGCCCCTGAAACAGATCGACAAGCCGACGGCGCTGAGCCGTTTGAAAGCTTTGCTGGAGAACCCCGCGGTTCTCAAAGTCGGCCAGAACATCAAATACGATCTCGCCGTCATGGCCCAGCGCGGCATCCGCGTGGCGCCCTACGACGACACCATGCTGATCTCCTACGTCCTCGAAGGCGGACTGCACGGCCACGGCATGGACGAGCTGTCCCGCCTGCATCTGGGGCACGACCCGATCCCGTTCAAGAGCGTCGCGGGCACGGGCAAGAGCCAGAAGTCGTTCAAGCACGTCGAGCTGAAGCCGGCCACGGGCTATGCGGCCGAGGACGCCGACGTGACCCTGCGCCTGTGGCGCATCCTGAAGCCCCGGCTGGCGGAACAGGGCCTGGTCACCGTCTATGAGACCCTGGAGCGGGGCATGCCCGAGACCCTGGCGGGCATGGAGCGCGAGGGCGTCCGCGTCGACCCGGTCCGCCTGCGCTCGCTCTCGAGCGAGTTCGGCATGCGCATGGCCGAGCTGGAGACCCGGGCCCACGAGCTGGCCGGCCGCCCCTTCAACGTCGGCAGCCCGCGCCAGATCGGCGACATCCTGTTCGGCGACATGTCGCTGCCCGGCGGCAAGAAGACCGCATCCGGCCAGTGGGAGACCGGCGCCGCCACCCTCGAAACCCTGGCCCTGACCCACGAACTGCCGCGCGTCCTGCTGGACTGGCGCCAGCTCAGCAAGCTGAAGGGCACCTATACCGACGCCCTGATCGAGGCCGCCGACGACAGGACCGACCGCGTCCACACCAGCTACCAGCTGGCCGCCGCCACCACCGGCCGCCTGGCCTCCAGCGACCCCAACCTGCAGAACATTCCGATCCGCACGGCCACCGGCCGCCAGATCCGCCAAGCCTTCATCGCCGGCCCGGGCAATGTGCTGATCAGCGCCGACTACAGCCAGATCGAGCTGCGCCTGCTGGCCCACATCGGCGACATCCCCGAGCTGAAGCGCGCCTTCAAGGCGGGCCTGGACATCCACGCGGCCACGGCCAGCGAGATGTTCAACGTGCCGCTGGACCAGATGGACCCGGAGACCCGCCGCCGCGCCAAGGCGATCAATTTCGGCATCGTCTACGGCATCAGCGCCTTCGGCCTGGCCGCCCAGCTGGGCATCGACCAGGGCGAGGCCGGGGCCTACATCAAGACCTATTTCGAGCGCTTCCCCGGCATCCGCGCCTATATGGACGCGACGAAGGCCCAGGTGCGCGAGACGGGCATGGTCTCGACCGTCTTCGGGCGGCGGATCCACATCCCGGCCATCCATTCCAAGTCGGGCGCCGAGCGCCAGTTCGGCGAACGCGCCGCCATCAACGCCCCGATCCAGGGGGCGGCGGCGGACATCATCCGGCGGGCGATGATGCGCATGCCCGCGGCCCTGGAGGCCGCCGGCCTGTCACAGGTGAAGATGCTGCTGCAGGTGCACGACGAACTGGTGTTCGAGGCGCCCTCAGAGCTCGCTGATGCGGCGATCGTGGAGATCAAGCGGGTGATGGAGGGGGCGGCCCTGCCGGCGGTGGCGCTGAGCGTGCCGCTGGTGGTGGATGCGCGGGCGGCGGGGAACTGGGATGAGGCGCATTGACTGCATACGTCCAAATTTGACGGGTCTCGGGTGCAACACTCTTCAAAGTTCCACTAGTCGGAGTCTGATCACGGCTCGCCATCTCAGCTCTCCGTGATACTGAAAGCCATGACGGCCAAGCCCATCAATGACGCGTGTACGCGCGATCCAGTCGTCAAGGTCGTCGATCTGTTCTGCGGAGCCGGCGGTCTGGCATATGGCTTGAAGAAGGCTGGCCTAAGCATTGCGGCTGGCGTCGATCTCGATCCCATCTGCCGCCATGCATTCGAGACGAATACCGGAGGTCATTTCGAGGAGGCCAGTGTTGCTGACCTCGACGGCAAGACAGTCGCGCGATGGTTCGATGGAGCGGACGTTCGGGTATTAGCGGGGTGCGCCCCCTGCCAGCCCTTCTCGACCTATTCCCAAAAGCGCAGAAGGCCTGACGATCGTTGGTCCCTTCTGAGGTCATTCCTCGCCCTTGCCGTCGAGGTCAGGCCCGAGATCGTGACTATGGAGAACGTACGGGGCCTCGCCGCTAAGCCAATCTGGAACGAGTTCGTCTCCGGACTCAAAACTGCTGGCTACAATGTGGTTTGGGACGAAGTCAGCTGCGAGGATTTTGGCGTTCCGCAAACCCGCCGCCGCTTGGTCTTGATCGCCTCCCTTCTTGGCCCGATCGGCATGCCCGCGAAGGCCGTTGGAGCAGTTCCGGTCACCGTCCGCGAGGCCATTTTCTCACTCCCCAAGCTCGAAGCAGGTCAGACGGATTCGAACGATCCGCTGCACACCTCTAGCAAGTTGAGTGAAGTGAACATGCGACGGATGAAAGCATCCAAGCCGGGCGGCACGTGGCGCGACTGGCCTGAGACGCTCCGTGCCGCTTGCCACCTCAGGAAGACTGGCGAGACTTACCCTTCCGTCTATGGGCGAATGGAGTGGGACGCGGCGGCGCCCACGATGACCACCCAATGTTTCGGGTTCGGCAACGGTCGATTTGGGCATCCCGAACAGCATAGGGCTATCAGCCTCCGAGAAGCTGCGATCATCCAGTCGTTCCCTCCCGAGTATTCATTTGTGGAGCCGGAAGGGCGCATGACCTTCGCCAAGGTCGGCATGTTGATTGGTAACGCCGTTCCACCGAAGCTGGGGCAAGCGATTGGCGAAGTCATTAGGGCGCACATCACGCGAGCTTAGGTTCGCGAGCCGACCGGCTTCTCATTTCGTACAACTCCAGCTACTCCAAGGTAACACTTTGTACGTCGTCGGGGGGTGATCGCTTGGCCAAGAAGAAGAAGGAACGTGATCCGGCCGAAATCGCCGCTGCCGAAGCGGCGATTGCCGGGGTGTCCCGGCAGGTCAAGTTCACAGTCTCCGAGTACCCAATCTCGATCTATGTGTCCCGCTTCGAGGACGATGTGACCGGTCGGTTCTTTGTCCCAGAGTATCAACGTAACCTAGCTTGGCATGCAGGTCAGCAGTCATCTTTCATCGAGTCGTTGTTGGTTGGTCTGCCCGTCCCGTTCCTCTTCTTCTATCAAACGGCTGATGGACGAATGGAGATTGTCGATGGATCTCAGCGAATGCGCGCTATGCGTGCATTCCTGAAAGAAGGGCTTCGTCTTTCGGACCTTGTTTTAGTTCCCGAGTTGAACGGCTTCGCTTTCGACGACCTGCCGAAGGATCGCCAGAACAAACTCGAAGATGTGACGATCAGGACCATTGTCCTCGACACAAACACCGATCCCTCGACGCGGGCGGAGATGTTTGCTCGCATCAACAAATCGGGAACGACGGCGAACGAGGCTGAAATTCGCCGAGGGTCACTGCCTGGCCCGGTCACGGAGCTCATTCGTGAACTCGCTGAAAGTCCTCAGCTCGCCGATGCTACCCCGATGTCCCAGAAAGTGGTGGACCAGCGCGAACGCGAAGAGCTCGTCACTCGCTTCTTCGCATACCTTGAAGGATGGGAAACTCCCGAGGGCCGGTTTCCGGGGTATCGAGACCGCCCCAAGAAGTACCTTTATGACTTCCTGCGAGACGCCAACAAGTCCGCTGAACTTGATCCCTCAGTCCTTGACCGAATGCGGATTGAGTTCTTCCGCATGCTCGAATTCGTCGAATCGCATTTCCCCGATGGTTTCCGGAAGCACGCGAACCACAACAGTGTGCCTCGAGTTCGTTTTGAGGCCATCGCGATTGGGACCGCGCTCGCGCTGCGCGAAGACGACGCCCTTACTCTGACGTCAGCCCAGATCGCCAATCGAATGAAAGCCCATACATTTGATCAGGTGGTTGTCTCCGGAAGCGCCAACGTAAGGAGTAAACTGGAGGGGCGCATCGAGATCGTGCGATCACTATTATTGGCTGCGGAATGACCACGCTCATCGCGTCGCTCGCGATTAGACGCGAGGAATTCGACAACCACTATGCGCTTGCGAGAGCACTGGAGGATCGAATGATGCTCGAGCCTGACCCATCTCTGGGCGCGGTGAATTTATCTGCCCGACACATCAATACCGTCAAATCTGGGCTCGTCATTCATCTCTACAATATCGAAGAGGCGCTGATGACCGAGGCGCTCCAACTCCTTGGTAATGCGCTCGGCTCGGCGGAGCCACGCCAGTGGACCGAACACTCCTTGCGAGAGTGGCTCCGAGAGTCTGTGGTGAGCAAAATCTCTGAGCGGGGCGAGGATGGACGTCTGGATACCGTCGCTGCCTCCTCCTCTCAGCTTCTAGCTATCGCGGCGCTCGGTCCACAGAAGTTGCGGAAACCGTCAGGAACTTGGGACGACAAGGCGATCGCGACCTTCATGAAGCGGGTCAGTATGTCATTCACGATGCCACCCGCGATGTGGAGCAAGATCGCGGCGCAGCCGCTTTATGGCGACGAGACGCCGCTTCAGTTCCTGGCGGGTCGACGCAACGCGATTGCGCATGGGAGGCGGTCCTTTGAGGAAGGGGCGAACGACCTTCAATTGAGCGACATCAGGGTCCTTGCCGACATCGCACTAGACTACCTCGACCATGTTGCGCAGGCATTCCACAACCATATCGACACCAAGGCGCACCTAGTAGTAGCGGCCTGACGGTCAATAAGAGCTGCGCGTCAGTGAGGAGCGAGGACGCACCATTTCGCCCGACCGTGCCGACGCTCCAGAGTGTTCACAATAGGCCTCCAACCCGCGCATTCTCTGTTCCCTAAGTAACTGATCCGGCTCGATTTCACCCTCCGACCAGCGTCACCTTCCCGCCGGGATTTCTGCCGGCCTTAGAATGACAGGATGGGCACGAAGCGACCGGGACGACCGAAACTGGACGATGCGACCTGGATCGCGTTGCTGGAGCGCTACGTGCGCGGCGAGGCGCGTGAGGCGCTGGGGGCCGAGCATGGGGTGAGCGTCGAGGCGATCAGCTGGCAGACGCGGAACCGGGGGTATCGGAAGATGGACCGGCCGGACGCCGTCTATCGGTGGCGGCAGGCGCCGCCGGTCACGCCGCTCGCGGACGCGGCGGAGAGATGCGGCTTCGACTATGACCCCGGGGACCTGGACGGGTCGATCGCGCGGGCCGAGGCGCAGGCGAGGCGGGCGGATGCCGAGCGGCGGATGCTGGACGCCGTGCGGATCGGGCGGGCGGTGGAGCGGCTTCGGGTGAGGCGGGAGCGAGGTGCACAGCCCCCTCCACCGTCCCCGATCAGGTCGGGGACGGTCCCCCTCCCCCATGAGGGGGAGGAGAGCTGATGCCCCGCCACAGCAAGCTTACCGAAGCCCAGTGGGACGCCCTGTTCGCGCGGGATGCGGCGGGGGAGCCGCGCGGGCGGCTGGCGAAGGCCTATGGCGTCACGGTCGGGACCATCGCCTGGCAGGCGCGGCGGCGGGGGCGGCTGAAGGGCGCGGTGGAGGGCGCAGTGGACCGGCGACGGCGGCCCGAGGGCGGGTGGCCGGCGGGGCATGTCTTCGTCCAGAGCCGCAGCGGGATGACGCCGGAGCGCTGGGATGAGGCGCTGGACCGCTATGCGGCGGGCGAGGACGCCGCGGCCCTGGGGGCGGAATACGGCTTTCATCCCGCCTCGCTGGCGGTGTGGGCGAAGGCGCAGCGGCGGCGCAAATGCGACCGGCCGGACGCGGTCTATCGGCCGCGCGGACCGCACGGGGGCGCGCCCCGGGCGGGATGCGCCTTCACCTTCCAGGGGAACGATCCGGAGGCGACCCGCGCCTCGCTGGCCCAGACGGTCGAGCGGGCCATGGTCGAAGGGCGGCTGGCCGATGCGACGGCGCTGCTGCGGCTGTGGATGGAGATGCGGGCCTATTTCGCCCTGCGGCGGCGGGTGCTGGGGCGCTGATGTGTGCTAGGGCGGGGGCATGACTGACACGGTTGACGTCCTGATCGTCGGCGCCGGCGCGGCCGGGATGATGTGCGCCATCGAGGCCGGGCGGCGCGGGCGGTCCGTGCGCGTGATCGACCATGCGCGGGCGCCGGGCGAGAAGATCCGCATCTCGGGCGGCGGGCGCTGCAACTTCACCAACCTGGGGACTGGACCGGTCAACTTCCTGGGCGAGAACCCGCGCTTCGCGACCTCGGCCCTGAAGCGGTACACCCAGCACGACTTCATCAAGCGCGTCGATAAGGCGGGCATCGCCTGGCACGAGAAGACCCTGGGGCAGCTGTTCTGCGACGACAGCGCCAAGCAGATCATCCGCATGCTGACGGACGACATGCGGGCGGCGGGCGTGGTCCTGTCGATGGGGCTGGGCGTGGACCGGGTGGGGCGCGCGGGCGAAGGGTTCGAGGCGGCGCTGTCGGACGGGAGCGTGGTGCGCAGCCGCTCGCTGGTGCTGGCCACCGGGGGCAAGTCGATCCCCAAGATGGGGGCGACGGGCTGGGCCTATGACACCGCGCGGGCGTTCGGCTTGCGGGTGACGGAGACGCGGCCGGCGCTGGTTCCGCTGACGTTCGAGCCGGGGCTGCTGGAGAAGCTGGCGCCGCTGGCGGGGCTGTCGGTCGAGGCGGTGGTGTCGCACCGGGCCTCAAGTAGCGCGGAGCGCGGTAGGCCCAATGGAGAAACGGCCTTCGCAGAAGGCCTGCTGTTCACCCACCGGGGGCTGTCGGGACCGTCGATCCTGCAGATCTCGAGCTACTGGCGCGAGGGGGAGGCGATCACGGCGCGGATGGCGCCGGACGTCGACGTCTATGCGCAGCTGAAGGCGGCGAAAGAAGAGAACGGCAAGCAGATGGTGCACACGGCGCTGGGGCACATCGTCCCGCGCCGCCTGGCCGAGAGCGTGTGCGAGCGCGAGGGGGTGAAGGGCAAGCTGGCCGAGGTCGGGGACAAGGTGCTGCGCCGGCTGGACGAGGCGGTGAACGGCTGGACGGTGAAGCCGGTGGGCTCGGAAGGCTATCGCACGGCGGAGGTGACCTTGGGCGGGGTGGCGACGGACGCGCTGGACCAGCAGACGATGGAGGCCAAGGCGGTCCCGGGCCTGTTCGTCATCGGCGAGGCGGCGGACGTCACCGGCTGGCTGGGCGGGTATAATTTCCAGTGGGCGTGGTCGTCGGGGTGGGCGGCGGGGCAGTCATGTTAGTGGCGCTAGCGCTCGCGACGCGGTCGCTCGCTGCTTGAGCGCGTTTGAGTGCGCTAGCGCCCGCGACGCGGCGCTCAGGGACAGGCGCGGGGGGCTCGCGTCGCCGCCGGCGGCGGTGAACTGACCTCCACCAACATCCGGGCCTCGCGAGGCTCCGAAGCGGGCTGCGCGGCGGCGAGTTGGTTCCTCGCTTCCGGCGTGAGCGTATCGATGGCGACGGAATTCCAGCGCCGACCCGTGTCGTCCTCCGCCGCGAGGATGAAACGGCCGCCCCGGGTGATGGCTTCCATCAGGCCCGGTGTCGACGGCCCGCCGAACTCATCGGCTCCGCTTCCGCCGCTGGACCAGTGCTGGGGGTGGTCCGGTCCCGCGGGAACGAACACGCGGTAGCCGCGCCAGACCTGTCCGTCCGGACCCAGGATCACGGACTGAATCCAGCTGTCCCGATTACGGCAATAGTTGTTGAAGACGATCCCCCAGGTCACCGATTTCGGAGTCGAAAGATCGGTGGCGTCATTATCGAACCAGATGTGGAAGGCAAAGCCCGCGACATCGACGTAGCCGCCGGCCTGGAGGGCGAGATCCCCGGTCGGCTCGAGTCTGACGGTTTCGGTCCGGATGGGCTCGGCGCCCGGTTCCGGCGGCGTCGCACAGGACGAGAGAACCAGAGCCGTAACGGCCAACAGCAACGGTCGCATTCGGAGTCCCCCTGTTCGCCCGGGACAGTGAGCGGTCTGGTTGGACCCCGTCAAGCGCACCAGCCGCGCGCCGCCTGACTCCCGCGCCCTTCTGCTGTATGTCCCCCCGCCATGACCGCCCGCCCGCCCTTCACCGCCACCGTCCTGACCATGTTTCCGGAAGCGTTTCCGGGGCCGCTCGGCGTGTCGCTGATCGGGACGGCGTGGCGCGAGCGGGGGCTGTGGAGCCTGGAAACGCTTGACATTCGGGCGTTCTCCGACGATAGGCGCGGCTTCCTGGACGACACCCCCGCGGGTGGCGGCCCGGGAGCCGTGCTCAAAGCGGACGTCGTGGCCCGGGCGGTCGATAGCCTTTCCGGACCGCAGCGGCCGCTTTTGTACATGAGCGCCCGGGGTCGGCCCTTGACCCAGGCGCGCGTGAAGGAATGGGCCAAGGCGGACGGGATCGTCGTGCTTTGCGGCCGTTTCGAGGGGGTGGATCAGCGCGTGCTGGACGCGCGCGGGTTCGAGGAGGTCTCGGTCGGAGACGCGGTTCTCGCCGGCGGCGAGGCGGCGGCGATGGTCGCGATCGAGGCGTGCGTAAGACTGATCCCCGGCGTTCTGGGCCAGGCCGAAAGCCTGTCATCCGAGAGCTTCGAGGATGGGCTTCTGGAGCATCCGCAGTACACGCGACCGCGGACGTTCGAGGGGCTGGAGATCCCGGAGGTCCTGGTGTCGGGCGACCATAAAAAGGTCGCTCAGTGGCGTCAGGAGCAGCGGGAGATCACGACGCGGGAACGGCGACCGGACCTCTGGGCCGCCCACACCGCGAAGGACTGAGGTTACCCGCGGGGTTCGCCCCGCCAATTCACAGCTAAAGAGCGCAAAAGCTCGAGGAGAATAGAATGAACATCCTTCAGACCCTGGCGGCCGAAGAGAAGGCCCGTCTGATCGAAACCCGCGCGATCCCCGACTTCCAGCCGGGCGACACCCTGCGCGTCAACGTGAAGATCAAGGAAGGCGAGCGCGAGCGCGTCCAGGCCTTCGAAGGCGTCTGCATCGCCCGCGCCGGCGGCGGCGTGAACGAGAACTTCACCGTCCGCAAGATTTCCTTCGGCGAGGGCGTCGAGCGCGTCTTCCCGATCCTGTCGCCGAACATCGAGTCGATCGAAGTGAAGCGCCGCGGCGTCGTTCGGCGCGCCAAGCTGTACTACCTGCGCGACCGTCGCGGTAAGTCGGCCCGTATCGCCGAGAAGCAAACCGTGCGCGCCCCCAAGGTCGCCGTTCCGGAAACCGGCAAGGCCGAGACCCCGGGCGAAGAAGCCTAATCCACTTTGTGGAGCGCTAACGCGCGCGACGCGGTCGCGCGCTGCTTGAGCGCAGTCGTGAAATGACGAAGGCCCTGGTGGAAACGCCGGGGCCTTTTTCTATGCGCGGTGGGGCGGGCGGCGCTCAACGGTCGGGCGGTCTTCCGGAAAGTGATTAGTGGTTAGTGATTAGTGGTTCGCGGGGGAGCGGGCGGGTCTCGTCCTGCACCAACCGTGGTCGAGGCCAGCCACTAATCACTAACCACTAATCACTTTCAGCCCCTAGCATCGACCAAGGGCCCGCGCCTTTCGCGGCTCCTACTGCGGGAACAGCCGGCTGTTGGCGTCGCGCTGGCCTTCGAGGCTGTGCTTGAGGCCGCTGATCTCGTCGTGGCCGGCCCTGACCTGGTCCCAGGCGCGGCGGATGGTTTCGCGGGTGGTGGCCGAGATGTGGGAATCCTCCAGCGCCTTCTGGAACTGAGAACGAACGTGGTCCTCGGCGCCTTCGACGGCGCCGACCACGGTCAGTTCGTCGCGCAGCAGGGCGTGCTTGATGTCGGTGAAGGCGCGCTGGGCCTTGGCGAGGATGGAGCCTTCGGCGTCCGGCTCGCCGCCCAGGGTGCGGACATCGGACGACAGGGCGTCGGCGACGCCCCGCCGTTCGGCCTCACGGCGGGCGAACAGGTCGCGGTGGCCGGCGTCGGCGGTGTTGTCCAGGGCGTCGTGGTAGCCGTCCGCGCTGTCGATGACGGTGCGGATCAGGCCGTTGAGAACCTGGATGTCGTGGCGGTTGGCGTTGGGCATGTCGGTCCTCCGGGGAGAGACCTGTAAAGCGTGCGCCTGCGGCGAAGGTTTCCGCCTAACGTCGTTTACACGGGATCGTCAGCGCCCGATCACAGCTTGGTGCGCAGGGACCAGAGCTCGGGGAAGCAGCGGCGCTGCAGGGTTTCGGTCAGATAGCCGACGCCGTCGGTGCCGCCGGTGCCGCGGCGACGGCCGATGATCCGCTCGACCGTGACCACATGCTTGTGACGCCAGGTGAGCAGGGCGTCGTCCAGGTCCACCAGCTTCTCCGCCAGCTGGTAGAAGGGCCACCAGCGCTCGGTGTCGCGGTAGACCTCCAGCCAGGCGGCCTCGACGGCCTCGGACGGTTCATAGGGCCTGGAGACGTCGCGGTTCAGGACCGCGACAGGGACCGGCAGGCCGGCGACGGCGAGCTGGGACAGGGCGTCGTCATAGAGGCTGGGCGCGTCGAGCGCGGCCTTGAGGGCGGCGTGGGCCTCGGGCCGGTCCTCGTGGAAGCGAAGGAAGCGCTCGTCCTTGAGGCCCAGCATGGCCTCGAAGCGGCGGAACTGGTCGCTCTGGAAGCCCGAGGAGGAGCCGAGGACGCCCCGGAAGCGCAGGTAGTCGGCCGGGGTCATGGTGGCGAGGATGTCCCAGCTCATGGTCATGACCGACTGGATGCGGCTGACACGGGCCAGGCTCTTGTAGGCCGGGACCAGGTCGCCGACCCGGACGAGAGCCTGGGCCAGGGCGACCTCATGCAGGATCTGCTTGAGCCACAGCTCCTTGGTCTGGTGGATGATGACGAACAGCATTTCGTCATGCTGGTCCGACAGCGGGTGCTGGGCCGCCAGCAGGTCGTCGAGGGCCAGATAGCCCGAATAGGTGATGGACGACGGGGGGGCGGCGGCTTCGGTCATGGGCGTCGTATCGCCCGACCCGGCGGCCGGCTCAAGGCTTGTCGGGATCGTCGGCGGAGTGGATGGCGGGATCCAGGCTGTTGTCGACGCGCGCGTCCCAGCCCTCGCGGTCCGACTTGAAGGCCAGGGCCATCAGGCCCCAGGCGAGGCCGACGGTTCCCAGCGTGCCGATCAGCAGGGCGATCCAGCCGTGGACGGGCAACGGGCCGCCGCCGATCAGCCGCCAGAAGAGGCTGATGCCGACGGTGCAGACCAGGGCGACCGCGGCGGCGATCGCCAGATTGCGAAGAAGGCGGAGCATGGTCCGAGGATAGCGCCTGTCGCCGGCAAACCCCACCCTGTCGTCGCTGCGCGCCGACATCCCTCCCCACGAGGGGGAGGGAGAATGCTGTGTGTATCTCCCTCCCCCTTGTGGGGAGGGACGGCGAGGCATAGCCGAGCCCGGGTGGGGCCCGCCGCAGCCGCGAATGTTGACATTTCGGCTTCGTCTGGCAACTTTTAGTTGCATGAATCCGGTCGAAAGAGCCCGCGCCATGCGGAAGGCGCTTACCCCGCCTGAAGCGCGCATGTGGACCTGCTTGAAGCGGTTGCGCGCGGAAGGCTTCCACTTCCGTCGGCAGGCGCCGTTTCGGGGCTATTTCCTCGACTTCGTCTGCCACGGCCGCAAGCTGGTCATCGAGGTTGACGGCAGGACGCACGAGGCGCGTTTCGATCACGATCGCATTCGCGACGCGGTCCTGGCGCGCGAAGGCTATCGCACCCTGCGGATCGGCAACGAGTCCGTTCGGGACAATATCGAAGGCGTGATGAGGCGCGTCAGAGCGGCGCTTGGAGCCGACATGAGTCAGCCCTGGTAAGAACGGGACGGGGCTGAAATTCCCCACCCTGTCGTCGCTGCGCGCCGACATCCCTCCCCACGAGGGGGAGGGAGATTTTCCTTAGCGCTGGACCCACTGGCCCTGGGCGTTGCGGTACCACTGGCCCGAGCTGATGCGCGGCAGGAGCTGAGTCTCGAACATGCGGACCCCGGCGTCGGCGGCGGTGGCGCCGCCGCCGGCCTGGGCGGCCGAGGCGGCGTAGGCCTGACGGCGGCCGGCGTTGGTGGCCTGGACCGCGGCGGTCAGGGCGGAGTCGGACGAGGGGACGCGGAAGCCGACGAAGCCGTCAGCCTGCTCGCCGACCGTGCCGGCGGCCTTGGCGGCGTCGATCATCGACTTCTGCTGGGAGGTCTGGGCGAACGCCGCGCCCGCGGCGACGCCGAGGGCCGCGACGGCGGCGACCATGACGAAGACTTTGCGGAATGACATCTGAACGGACCTTCCCATCAGAACAGGTTCGGGTTTTCGGCCAGGAGGTTCTGAAGCTCCCGGTCGAGGCGGACGCGGATATCCGCATCCAGCTTGGCGTTGATCGTGATCGGGTCGACCTGCAGGCGGACGGTCGGGGTGCAGGCGGCGGCGCCCACGGCCATGGCGGCCAGGCCGAGCAAGGCGACGGTTCTGCGCGACTTCGTCCGGGTCATGAGGACTCTCCGAGTGATCCGCCCCGATCTAACGCGAGCGAGGGTGAACGGGTTCTGAACGGCGAAGACGGCTCGATCAAGGCCTCGGCTGTTCCTCCGGCTCCGCTTCGTCGACCTGACCGTTGCGGGCGCGGTCCAGCTTCATGAGATCGCTGACCAGTTCGTTCAGATTCACCGAGGTTTCGAGCGTCAGGTCGATGCCGGTGTTGGACGGCAGCGGCAGCTCCCGGTTCAGGAATTCGCGGCTGATGAACTCGGCCAGGGGAATGCGCAGTTCCTGCTTTTGGGGCGGGTCGTGGCGGCCCCGGATGCGGAACAGGACGCCGAGGCGGCCCTTGTCCAGACTGTTCACCTGGGCGGACAGGATGTCGAAGGCGAGGTTTTCCATGGCCTGATAGGCCAGGTCCTGGACGGTGTTGGGCGGCAGGGCCTCGCCGCCACCCTGGGCCTCCAGGCCCGTCAGGGACGAGCGGGGGATGGACAGGCGGCCCGGCTGGATCGCTTCCAGGCTGCCGCCGACGATGCGGACGCCGTCGGTGGGATTCCAGCTGAACGGCAGGCGGCCGGAGACGACGGCGTCCAGGCTGACCTTGTCGCCGAATCCGGCGTCGCTGACGATCTGGCCCAGCTGGACGGTCTCCAGCACGACGACGCCGGTGAAGCCTTGGTTGATGTCCAGCGGGACGGTCAGGGGTTCGATGCGCACCACGCCGCCGGCGATGCTGAGGTCGCCGCCCTCGATCGTCAGGGCCGCCTTGTCGAGGCCGAAGACCAGATCGATGTCGGTCAGGGGCGCGACCGACTCCAGCAGGTCCGCGTGAACGGCCTGGCCCGGCGCGGCGGTCAGCGGCGTCAGGCTGGTGAAGTCCAGGGTTCCGCGCAGGCCCTTCACCGGTCCTGCGGGGCTGGTGAAATCGAGGCCCGGGATGGTCAGGCGGCCGGAGCTGGTCCCTTCCGTTTCAGCGCGCCAGTCGACGCGGCCGCTGAAGCCCACGGACCCGACGGCGGGCGAGCCGACGATGTTCCCGGCCATCGGGCTGAGATCGGCGGGCTGGAGCCCGCCTTCGACGAAGGTGAGCGACGGGGCGTCGATGGTCAGGCCGCCGACGCCCGCCTTGCCGTCATGGGCGAGGGTCAGGCGGCCCAGCGTCGTCTCGCCGTGCGCCAGATCGAAGGCGCCGGTCCAACTTTCATTTTCCAGGCGGGCCGAGCCGGCGGCGGTCATCGGATTGAAGCGGGCGGGCGTGGTGGCGTCGACCACGGTCGCGCGGGCGACCTGCACCGCCATGCCGACCCCGCGCGGCCCGCCGGTGGCGGCCAGCGTCCCCTCGGCGTCGTTGAACTGCAGGGCGAGGAAGGGCGCCGAGGCCTTGACCTCGCGCAGGAGGCCGTCGGCGCGCCAGGCGCCGTCGGTCACCGCGAACAGGGGGCGATCCGACGGGCAGAAGCGGCCGGAGACGTCGGTGACGTCGTTCTCGTCCAGCTCCAGCCGTTCGACGGTCACGGGGACGCAGTCGGCGGCGACATAGGTCAGGCGACCGCCGGCGGACGTCAGCTCGCCCCGGGTCTGCAGGGTGACGCCGCGGGCGAGGTCGAAATCGAGGGCGGCGCGGCCGTCCAGCGTGGCGGTGAAGCCGGACGGGGTCAGGCTCCAGCGGGGAATGTCGAAGGCGGCCTCGGGCAGGCCCTTGCCGCGCGTGGCGGTCAGGGACAGGGCCCCGCCGCCCTGCTGGCCCCGTCCGGCGCTGAACAGGGGCGCAGCCGCCGGACGCAGGGTCAGGACGCCGCCGTTGGCGGGGGTCAGGGTCGCGGGACGGTCCAGCGTCAGCCGCGTGCCGCTGTCGCCGGTGGCGAGGGTGAAGGCGGGAATGTCGACGGCGAAGGCGGACAGGGCGCGCTTCATCTCGCCCAGTTCCGCAATGTCGTCGCGCGCCGGGGGACCGAACAGGGGCCAGGCGCCGCGCGCGGCCCGCAGGGAGCCTTGGGCGTCGATCCGCACCGCGCCGTCGGCGACCATGTCCAGCCGGACCGCGCCGCGCGCGCCGGCCAGGGACAGATCGTCCATGGCCAGGCGGTCGGCGGCGAGGGCCAGCCCTCCCTGCGCCTCCATCGCCGCGCCGCGGCCGCCCACGACCAGGCGGGCGGCGCTCAGCCGCACCCCCAAGCCCTCCAGGCCGGCGCCCGCGATCCGGGCGGCGGTGACGTCGGCGGGACCTTCGACGCGCCAGCCGAAGCCTTCGCCCGTGCGGTCCAGGACGGTGGCGGCGTCGGTCAGACGCAGGCGGGTCCCCTGCCCGGCCACGGCGCCCTCAAGCCGGTCGGCGCGGAGGTCGGCGGTGGTCTGGCCGCCGATGCGGAAGGCCTCGATCCAGCCGGCGGTGGTTCCATCGAACAGCAGGCGAGCGTCGACGCCGCGCGCGGCGTTGTCGCCCGCGGCCAGACGATCGGCGGTCAGGGCGAGATCGACACGGGCGCGGCCGTCGCCCCGGCGGGTCTTGAGGTCCGGATAGGGCAGGTCGCCGGTCAGGGTCAGGTTCACGCCCCGCCCCTGCGCGCCCGGAACGGCGGCGGAGGCGGCGGAGGCGGTGACGCGCAGGGCGACCCGGTCGCCGGTGGTGGTCAGGTCGACCGCGGCGCCGAGGTCGCGGGCGTCGAGCCGGTCGCCGCTGCGCAGCGCCGTGGCCGGCATGCGCGCGACCAGCCGCATCAGCTTGCCGTCCTCGACCCGGGCGTCGCCCAGGATGTTGGCGGGGCCGTAGTCGGTATCGACCCGGACGCGCGCGCGCTCGACCAGCACCAGGGGCGAGCGGCTGTCGGGCTGGGGCGGACGGCCGGTGAACTTCTTCACCAGGGGATCGAGCGAGCCCAGGGAGAGCTTGCCCCCGCGCAGGCTGACGCGGGCCACGGGACGGACCAGGCGGATGCGGGTCGGCGTCACGCCGAGGCCCTGTTTCGACCAGGGCGAGCCGATGGCGTAGTCGACCTCGACCCGCTCGATGGTCACGTCCGGATTGCGAGGATCGCCGATGCGGACGCGGGCGACGACGCCGTCCATTTCGATCCGCTGGATGTCCACGTCCGCCGGGACGCCCTCGCGCTCCAGCCAGCCGACCAGGACCTGACGGGTGACGGCGCGGCGGTTCAGCCAGGCCAGGGCGACGAGGATCGCCAGCAGGCACAGGATCACGCCCGCGACCATCAGAAGGCGGCGAAGGACCCTGCCGGCGCGGCGGGCGGCCGGACGCGGGGGCGATCCGGAAGGGGGGGAGGCCGTGTCGCTCATGCCCCTCGTCCTTTAGCGGCACAGGCGGCGCGCCGGAAAGGGCGATGAGCAAACTCAGGAGCCCGTTGAGCAATAAATGCGTGTCGCGTCCGCCACAGGATAGTGGCGCGAGAGACACTTTGAATGCAGGGAGAGTCGGCGGCGAAGACCACCCTCACATCTGCGTGAATAGCGGTCAGATGCTGTACGAATACTGGGGCGATGACCTTTGATCACCTCTGGGTTCACGCAGGCTTTACCCCGCCACTACGGCTCCGGTTAACGGGTTGTAACGATCTGCCTTCCCATCATGGGACGGACGGGCTATACGGCGCGTCTCGCGTTTGGCGGTTCCTTGGGGGGCGGCCCGGCGCGATCCTTGCTTTTAGTGGCTTTGGCGCCGGCCGGCGTCGTCGTTTGTCGGGGACCGATGGCTCAGTTCGATCCACGTCGCCAGCCGATGCGCATCGCCCCTCACGCCCTGACGGCGGTGGCGGCGATCTCGGTGGCGCTGCTTGCCGGACGTGTATACCAACCCGCGAAAGCGGAAGAGGCTCCGCCTCTCTCACAAATTCAGATCGCCGCCCTGGAAGCCCAGGCGTTCGCCGCCGGCGGCATGCCCGCGGGCCTGACCGCGCCGGAAGCCATTCCGGTGCAGATTCGCAAGGGTGAGACCTTCGAGCAGGCCGTGGCCCGCACGGGCATCGCGCCGGAAGAAGCCTCGGCCGTGGCCGCGACCCTGTCGAACGCCATGGACGTCAGCTCGATGCGCGCCGGGCAGAAGTTCGAGACCGCCATCGCCCATCCGCGCGGCGGCCGCGGCGACGCCCGCCTGATCGGCCTGACCATGCGCACCGGCCCGGCCAGCCAGCTGACCGTGTCGCGCAGCTTCGACGGCGCCCTGCGCCTGCGCGCGCTGGAAGAGAAGGTGACCCACGAGACGGTGGTCCTGACCGGCAAGGTCGAGGGCTCGCTGTCGCGGACCGCCCGCCGCGAGGGGGCCCCGGCCGCCATCGCCCGCGTCGCCGGCCGCCTGTTCTCGCACAAGTTCGACATGGATCGGGACGTCAAGTCGGACGACGAGTTCACCTACGTCTTCGACCGCACCGTCACCGAGAACGGCCGCACCATCGATTCCGGCGAGCTGATGTACGCCTCGCTGAAGGGCGTGACCTTCTATCGTTTCCAGCCCGCCGGCGCCCGCGAGGCGCAGTATTTCGACGGCACGGGCAAGAATACGCGCTCGGCCTTCATGCGCACGCCGCTGGAGCGGGGCTTCCGCGTCTCCTCCTCGTTCGGCTTCCGCCGCCACCCGATCGCCGGCTACCGCAAGATGCACCAGGGCATCGACTTCGCCGCGGGCATGGGCACGCCGGTCGTGGCCCCGGCCGACGGCGTGGTGGTCGAGGCGCGCCGCTGGGGCGGCTACGGCAACTGGCTGCGCATCCGTCACGCCAACGGCCTGGACAGCGGTTACGGCCACCTGTCCCGCTACGCCCCGGGCGTCCGCGCCGGTCAGCGCGTCCGTCAGGGCCAGGTCGTCGCCTACGTCGGCTCGACCGGCGCCTCGACCGGTCCGCACCTGCATTATGAACTGTGGCGCGGGGGTCAGCGGATCAATCCGGCCGGCGTGCGCACCACCGAAGGCACCGTCCTGGCGGGCGCCGACCTGGCCGCCTTCCGCGCCGAGAAGGCCCGGATCGACCGCATCATCGCCTCGGGCGGCGAGCGCCGCTCGGGCGCCCCGACCATGGCCGGAGGCCTGCGCCCCGCCCGGGGCTGATCCTTCAGCCCATCCCGACATGATCGAGGCCCGGATGTTCGCGCATCCGGGCCTTTTTCATGATGGCGCCGCAATCGCCCGGAAGAACGGGGTCATGCAGGCCAGACGTGAATTCCTGATCGGTGCGACGGGCGCCCTGTCTCTGGCGGGGACGGCCTCCGGCGCGTGGGCGCAAACGGCCTTCGCCTCGCGCCGGATCACGGTCGAGACGCGCGGGAGCGGACCGGACCTGATCCTGATCCCCGGCCTGGCCTCGACCGCCGCCGTCTGGCGCTCGACCGCCGACCGACTGGCGGGGCGATACCGGCTGCATCTGGTCTCGGTGCGCGGCTTCGGCGACCTGGCGCCCCAGGCCAACGCCGAGGGCGCCATTCTCGGTCCGGCGGCCGGCGAGGTGCTGCGCTACATCACCGAAAGCCGGTTGAACCAGCCGGCGGTGATCGGCCACTCCATGGGCGGCCAGATCGGGCTGAGGCTGGCCTCGGACTGGCCCTGGGCGGTCGGTCGGCTGATGACGGTGGACTCCTCGCCCTTCTTCGCCGCCCTGATCAGCCCCGAGGCGAAGGTGGACGACGTGCGGCCCATCGCCCAGCTGGCCTATCAGGCGATCCAGTTCCTCGGCGACGAAGCCCTGCGGACGCGCGGCCGCGAGATGGGGGTGGAGCTGGGCGGGGCGACGGACGCCCTGTTCGGGACCATCGGCTGGCAGGGCGGCGACCGGCAGGTGCTGGCCCAGTCCCTGTATGAGGTGATGACCGTCGACCTGCGCCCCCGCCTGCCCCGGATCACCGCGCCGGTGAGCGTGGTCTATGGCTGGAGCGCGGACCAGAACTCGCCACGGAGCCGCACCGACAGCCTGTTCCGCGGCGCCTACGCCCGCCTGCGCGCGCCGGCGACCTTCGAGCGGATCGAGGGCGCCGAGCACATGGTGATGATCGACCGGCCGACGCGGTTCCTGGCCGCGGTGGACCGGTTTCTGGGGTGAGGGGCGTCCGCTTCGACCCATAGCGGAAGCTCAGTCCAGGGCGTAGGCTTCGGCCGTCCCGGGGCCTGAATCGGATTGAAGAGATGGGAAGTTTCCGAAGAGTCTTCGGCATTGTCTGCTTCGTCTATGCCGCCGTCGCGCTCCTATGGTTTTTCAACCTGATCCAGGTCGATGCAAAGGTCGTTGTCGCTGGCTTTCTCGTCATCATCGCCGTCTCCTTCGTCATCGACGCGCTTGTTGCGCGGCAAGAACGAGAGAGATCAGAGGGCGGCGCAAACGACTGAGATCGCGTAGGCCGTCCGCTTTCCACCCATCGCAGACATTCGCAGAGTTCGCTCCGGGCAGCCTTCTCACCTCAGTCCGCGTCTGGCTGGTTGTCCGGATGGGCCGCCACGAAGGCCGGATGCGCCTTGGCCGCTGCATCGATCGCCAGCAGGCGCGGGAAGGCGTCCAGCGGGACGTTGAAGCGGGCCGCCGAATAGATCTGCGGGATCAGGTAGCAGTCGGCCAGGGTCGGGGCGTCGCCGTAGCACCAGCCGGCGCCGTGACGGGCGACGAGGGCGTCCAGCGCCTCAAAGCCGGGGACGATCCAGCGGGCGGCCCAGGCGTCGACGGCGGCCTGGTCGGCGCCGAAGCTTTCGCGCAGGGCCTTGCCGACGCGAAGATTGTTCAGCGGATGGATGTCGCAGCCGATCAGGGCGGCCATGGCCCGGACATGGGCGCGGCCGACGGAGTCGGACGGCAGCAGGGGCGGCGCTGGATGCGTCTCCTCCAGCCATTCGAGGATGGCGGGGCTCTGGGTCAGGACGGCGCCGTCGATTTCAAGAGCGGGGACCATGCCCTGCGGATTGAGCGCGACATAGGCCGGGTCCTTCTGGGCCCCCGTGCGCAGGTCATGGCCCGCCTGTTCGTAGGCCAGCCCCTTGAGCGCCAGGGCGATGCGGGTGCGATAGGCGGCGCCCGAGCGCCAGTAGCCGTGCAGGATCATCGTGCCGCCATGGTGAAGGTGAGCGAAGGCAGGCCGCCGATGGTCGCCTCGACCCGGTCGCCGGGCTGGAGCGGACCGACGCCCTCGGGCGTGCCGGTGAAGATGAGGTCGCCGGCGCGGACGTCCCAGAGGGTGCGCGCCTTGGCGAGGATTTCGTCCGGGTTCCAGACCATGTCGTCCAGCCGGCCCGACTGGCGCGCCTCGCCGTTGACGGTCAGGGCGATAGGGGCGGCGGGGTCCGGAAGGGCGCCCAGCACCAGGGCGGCGCAGGGGGCCGACTGGTCGAAGCCTTTGGCGGCGTCCCAGGGGCGGCCCTTTTCCTTGGCCGCGGCCTGGAGGTCGCGGCGGGTCAGGTCGCAGCCGACCGCCCAGCCGACGATCCCTTCCGGACCGATCGCGCAGACCAGCTCGACCTCGTGGTGCAGGTTGGACGTCGCCGACGGGAAGACCGGGTCGGCGCCGTCCGCGACCACGGCGTCGGCCGGCTTGGAGAAGAAGAACGGCTCGGCCCGCTCATGGCCCATCTCGCGGGCGTGGGCGGCGTAGTTCTGGCCGACGCAGAGGATGCGGCGGACCGGGAAGCGCTCGGCGCGGTCCTGGATCGGGAGGGAGGGGGTAGGGGCGGGGGGGAAGAGCCAGTCGGTCATGGGACTCCGGAGGAGGCAGTAGGCAGTAGGGAGGTAGCGCATCCGAAATGGCCCGGACAGCCTGCCTGAGCGCCATTCCGCTACTGCCTGCCGCCTATTCCCTACCGCCTTCGCCATGCTGCATTGCGGGAACCGTCACCGGACAGTGGCGTTCCGGCTCAGGGTTCTCTATTTAACCGTCAAGCTTGACCACACGGAGCGCGCATCATGGCGACGACCAAGGCGGCCCGCGCCGCAGTTAAGAACGATCTGAACACGCTCAAGGACGATCTGAAGATCCTCGGGTCCGAAGAGAAGGCCGCCCTGCGCGAGAAGGCGTCGGCCGCCGACGCCCGCGTCCGCGCCAAGGCCGCCGAGGCCGAGGCCCGCCTGCGCGAACAGGCCGACGTGCTGCGCGAACGCGCCCGCGGCTATTACGACGAGGCCCGCGTGAAGGGCCGCGAATATTACGACGACGCCTCGGAGCGTTTCGACGAGGCCCAGCGCTATCTGACCGAACGGGTTCAGGAGCGTCCGATCCAGTCGACCGCCATCGCCCTGGGCGTGGGCGTCGTGCTCGGCCTGCTGCTCGCCGGTCGCCGCCGCTGATGTTCGGCGGGGGGCTGGCCAGGGGTCTGGTTAAGAAGGCCGTCGCGGCCGCCGCGGCGGCCGGCGCGGCGCTGGTGGCCGTGCTGTTCCTGGGCGTGGCGATCTTCTACGCGCTGTGCCTGATCGTTCCGCCGCTGGCGGCGGCGGCCATCACCTTCCTGTTGTTCGCCTTCATCGCCGCCCTGATCGCCGTGCTGTTCCTGCGCGGCGAAGGCGATGACGAAGAGGAGGAGGAAGAGCCCTCCGGGATCGGCGAACGCGCCTTCATGCTGTTCCGTGAACGGCCGATCCTCGGCACTGTCGCGGCCCTGGCCGGTGGCTGGATTTTCCTGCGAAATCCAGCGCTTGCCAGCATCGTCGCGGCGGCTTTCACCGAGAAATCGCACACCCGCCGCCGCCGCTGAGCGGAACGGCCGGGCTTCCGGAACGTTGATCAGACTGGTGCGGCGTACGAGCCGTTCCGCCTTGAACAACCGCTCTGGAAGGAACGCTCATGCTGCGTTGGGCCTTGATCTTTCTCGTGCTCGCTCTTGTCGCCGGCGCCCTGGGCGCCGGTGGTGTGGCGGGTCTTTCGCTGAACATCGCCTATGTGCTGTTCGTGATCTTCATCATCCTGCTGATCGTGCACTTCATCACCGGCAGGGGACGACGCGTCTAGCGGTCTCGACCGCCGAACATCGAAAGGGCCGTGGTCGTCAGACCACGGCCTTTTTCATGACCGGTGGACCGGAACGGGCGGACCGGCCATACGCTGACGCCCCATGAGCGTCGCCTTCACCCGCGAGGAAGATCTGGAGGCCACGGCCGCCGACCTTCCCGACCGTCCGATCTCCACCCACCCCAACCTCGTCACCCCGGAGGGGCTGGCGCGGATCGAGGCCGCCCTGGCGGACGCGCGCGCGGCCTATGCGACGGCGCAGGCCAGCGGCACGATCGAAACCGACCGCACGCCCATGGCGCGGGCGGCGCGGGACCTGCGCTACTGGTCGGCGCGGCGGGCCACCGCCCAGCTGGTCGAGACCCAAGCCGACGGGCGGGTGCGTTTCGGCGGATCGGTGACGATCAAGCGCGAGGACGGCCGCACCCAGACCTGGAAGATCACCGGCGAGGATGAGGCGGACCCGGCGGCGGGCTCGGTCAGCCACGTCTCGCCGCTGGCCCGCGCCCTGATCGGCAAGCGGGTCGGCGACGAGGCCGTGGTGGCCGGCCAGTCGGTCGAGGTGACCGCGGTCGACTGAGGACGGGACGTCCCGGGGGCCCTATTGGGCCAGCATGCCGCCGTCGATGACGAACTCGGTCCCGGTGATGAATTTCGACTCGTCCGAGGCCAGGTAGACGACGCAGTAGGCCACGTCGTCCGGCTCGCCGATGCGCTTGAGCGGGATGCCCCGGGCCAGACGCTCGTGCGCCTTGCCCTCGTCGCCGCCGGCCATGGCCACGAAGGGGTCGAGGATCGGGGTCTTGATGAAGACCGGATGGACCGAGTTGGAACGGACGTTCCACTCCATCTTGGCCGCCTCCAGCGCGATGGTCTTGGAATACATCCAGACGCCGGCCTTGGTGGCGTTGTAGGCGCCCATGCCCGGCGCGGCGGCGAGGCCCGCCACCGACGAGATGTTGATGATCGAGGCCGGCGCGTTCTCGCGCAGCAGCGGCATGGCGTGCTTGGTCCCCAGCATGATGGAGCGCAGGTTGATCTCATACTGGCGCTGCCAGTTCTCGACGGTGTCCTGCTCGACGAAGGCCAGCGGGCCGCCGATGCCGGCGTTGTTGACCAGCACCGACAGCCCCCCCATGGCCGAGGCGGCGGCGGCGATGACCGAGATCCACTGATCCTCGGAGGTCACGTCGTGGGCGAAGGCGAAGGCGCTGCCGGGCGTTTCGGCGTTCACGGCGTCGGCCAGGGCCTGGGCGCCGTCCAGGTTGACGTCGGTGAGGGCGACCTTCGCCCCCTCGCGCGCCAGCATGTAGGCCATGGCCGTTCCCAGCCCGCCCGCGGCGCCGGTGATCAGGATCTTCTTGCCCGAGACGCGTCCGGCCATCGCTTCTTTCCCCATTATTGGGCTCCCATCGCAGCGGCGGCTTCGTCGATGAAGCGGGCCATGTTCACATCGCGCTCGGTCACGCCGCCGGCGTCATGGGTGGTCAGCAGGACCTCCACCCGATTGTAGACATTGGACCATTCCGGATGGTGGTCGACCTTGTCCGCCAGCAGGGCGACGCGGGTCATGAAGCCGAAGGCGGCGTTGAAGTCCGCGAAGGCCAGGGTGCGGGCGATGGCCGGGCGCGGGTCCTGCGCCTTTCGCCAGAGCGGCAGGCCGCCCAGAGCTTCCGCCACGTCAATCTGTTCCGGCATCGTTCCCTCCGTTTTATCCGGCGTATCGCGCCCGGCGCCGCGCCACAAGCGACGGAAGGCAGGAACGAGGCGGTAAGCGTGAGCGTTACCGAGCGTCACTATTCCGAGGCCGACAACATCATGGACAATCTCTGGATCACGGCCCTGCCCGCGGCGGACCGAAAACGCATTGAGCCGCACCTGACCGAACGCCCGTTCACCCAGGGCCAGATGCTGTACGACGCCGGCGAGGCGGTGGACGAGGTGTGGTTCCCGCTGACCGGCGTGGTGTCCCTGATGACCGTGCTGGCCGAGAACCACATGGTCGAGACCGCCGCCATCGGCCGCGAGGGGCTGGTCGGCGTCACCTGCGGGCCGCTGAACGCCCGCGCCTCCAGCCGCGCCATCGCCCAGCTGGAGGGCTCGGCCGCCTGCTGTCCGGCGGACGTCTTCTCCGAGGCGCTGGGCGAGAGCGAGGCCATGCGCGAGGCCCTGTCGCGCTTCACCGAAAGCCTGTTCGCCCAGGTGCAGCAGACCGCCGCCTGCAACGCCCAGCACCGGCTGGACGAGCGGCTGGCGCGCTGGCTGCTGACCCTGCACGACCGGGCGGGCGGCGACCGGATCCACCTGACCCAGATGGACATCGCCGGGATGCTGGGCGTGCGCCGCGCCACGGTGTCGGAGGTCGGGTCCGAGATCGAGGACAAGGGCCTGATCCGGCGCGGTCGGGGCTGGGTCGAGGTGCTGGACCGGCCGGGCCTCGAGAAGGCGTCCTGCGGCTGCTACGGCCTGATCTCCGGGGTGATGAAGGACCTGGGCGTGCCGAGGCCGAACGCCGCGCATTAAAGACCGCATCCTGCGGCCACACGGACGGATGACGCGGCCCCGGCGAAGCGCTAGACCGCAAGCATGACCGACGCCTCCGAAACCCCGTCCGGCCAAAGTACCGGCAAGACCTCCTCGTTCGGCTTCCGCGACGTGGACGCCAAGGAAAAGGTCCGCATGGTGCGCGGCGTGTTCGACTCCGTGGCGTCGAACTACGACCTGATGAACGACCTGATGAGCGCGGGCGTGCACCGGCTCTGGAAGGACGCGGCGGCGGCGAAGCTGAACCCGCGTCCGGGCGAGACCATCCTGGACGTCGCGGGCGGCACCGGCGACATGTCGCGCCGCTATTCGAAGATGGCCCGGGCGGCCCAGCTGCGGATGGGGGGCGAGGACGCCTCGGTCATCGTGCTGGACTACAACGCCGAGATGATCATGGCCGGGGTCCACAAGGGCGGCGAGCCGGAGATGAGCTGGAGCGTGGGCGACGCCATGGCCCTGCCCCTGCCGGACGCCTCGGTGGACGCCTATTCGATCAGCTTCGGCATCCGCAACGTGGCCGACGTGTCCCAGGCCCTGCGCGAGGCGCGCAGGGTGCTGAAGCCGGGCGGGCGATTCCTCTGCCTGGAATTCTCTCGCCCGATCGCGGCGCCGATCCGCAAGGCCTATGACGCCTGGTCCTTCCACGCCATTCCGCGCATCGGCGGCTGGGTGGCCAAGGACCGGGACAGCTATCAGTACCTGGTCGAGAGCATCCGCCGCTTCCCGGACCAGCCGACCTTCAAGCGCATGATCGAGGATGCGGGCTTCAGCCGCGTGACGGTGGCCAATCTGTCGGGCGGCGTCGCGGCCATCCATCACGGGTGGGCGATCTGAGCCAGAAGATCGACCCCGGCACGCCTCCGCCGCCGCCGGCCACCGTGCCGGTGCGCGATCCGCTGGGCGCGTCCCTGAGGTTGCTGGGCTGGCTGGGCGTGCTGATCCGCCACGACGCCCTGGCGCCGCGCGAGATCACGCCCCTGCTGCCGGTGTGGGCGCGCTGGATCGCCCATCTGCTGCACCTGTTCGCCGGGCGCGAGAGCCGTGACGGCCGCCCCGGCCAGCGGCTGGGCAAGGCGTTCGAACATCTGGGGCCGGTGGCGATCAAGCTGGGGCAGGTGCTGGCCACCCGCGCCGACATCTTCGGCGTCGAATTCGCCCGCGACCTGGGCCGTCTCAAGGACGCGTTGCCGCCCTTCCCGCTGGATCAGGCGCGGCGCGAGGTCGAGCGGTCGCTGGGCCGTCCGGTCGAGGCCCTGTTCACCGATTTCGCCCCCGCCGTCGCCGCCGCCAGCCTGGCGCAGGCGCACCCGGCCTATCTGGCCGACGGCCGCAAGGTGGCGGTCAAGATTCTTCGCCCCGGGATTGAGCGGCGCGTGGCGCACGGCCTGGACTCCATGCGCCTGGCCGCGAAGCTGTCGGTGCGGTTCGTCCCCCTGTCGCGCCGGCTGCAGCCCTCGGCCTTCGTCGAGACCATCGCCCGCGCCCTGCAGCTGGAGCTGGACATGCGGCTGGAGGCGGCGGCGGCCTCGGAGCTGAAGGAGATCATGGCCAAGCCGGATCCCCTGGGCCTGACCGGCCATATGTCGGCGCCGGGCGTGATCTGGGACGGGGTCGGCAAGCGGGTGCTGACGCTGGAATGGGCCCCGGGCATGCCCCTGACCGACCCGGCGGCGGCCCTTCAGCCCGGACTGGACGTCAATGCGCTGGCCGACAACGTGGTGCGCTCCTTCCTGAGCCAGGCGCTGGACCACGGGGCGTTCCACGCCGACCTGCACGAAGGCAATCTGTTCTGCCACGCCCCGGCGGAGCTGACGGCGATCGACTTCGGCATCGTCGGGCGGCTGGGGCCGGCCGAGCGGCGCTATCTGGCCGAGATCCTGTGGGGCTTCATCAGCCGCGACTACGACCGCATCGCCCGGGTCCATTTCGAGGCCGGATACGTGCCCAAGGAACATTCGGTCGAGGCCTTCGCCCAGGCCCTGCGCGCCGTCGGCGAGCCGGTCATCGGCAAGCAGGCGTCGCAGGTCTCGATGGGCCGGCTGCTGGGCCAGCTGTTCGAGATCACCGACCTGTTCGACATGCACCTGCGGCCCGAACTGATCCTGCTGCAGAAGACCATGGTCTCGGTGGAGGGCGTCGCCCGGCGGCTGAACCCTGATCACGACCTGTGGGCCGCCGCCCAGCCGGTGGTCGAGCGCTGGATCCGCCGCGAACTGGGTCCGCAGGCGCAGATCCGCGACGCCGTCGAGGAGTTGCGCGCCACCCTGAAGGCGCTGGCCAGACTGGCGCAAAATCCGCCGCAGACGCAGACTGTGGTCATCCGGGAAACCCGGACGCCGGCCTGGATGATCGTGTGTGTCACCGTTGCAATCTGCGCTTCGGCCGCCGCCCTTGTTCTGTCGCTTTGGCCCGCCATCGTCTGAGCTGATCTTTGGAGACGACCCTATGAAGTTGCTGGTTCTGGCCGCCCTGATCGGTCTCTCTCCCGTCGCCGCCCAGGCCCAGGTGGCCGCAGGCA
This sequence comes from Brevundimonas sp. EU05-FHT14B11, assembly GCF_058790835.1. Lineage (NCBI taxonomy): Bacteria > Pseudomonadati > Pseudomonadota > Alphaproteobacteria > Caulobacterales > Caulobacteraceae > Brevundimonas > Brevundimonas sp. EU05-FHT14B11. The sequence goes on along the minus strand of NZ_JBYTCY010000001.1, from coordinate 416,389 downwards.
GCGTGCCCAACACCTTCGACGGGTCCGCCCAGACCCCCGCCCGCGCGCCGGCGCCCATTCCCCCGGTCACCGCGCCCGCGAACCCCAAGGCCGAGGAAACCCTGCGGGCCATCATCGCCGGCGCCCAGAGCGGCGCGATCGACTATGCGCTGATGACCGACGACCTGGCCTCCAAGGTGCGCGAGCAGGAGGCGCAGGTGCTGCCCCTCATCCGCGGCTTCGGCGCGGTGCAGGCGGTCGACTTCGTCGGCAGCCAGGAGGGCGCGGATCTGTTCGCGGTCACCTTCGCCAACGCCGCGACCCAGTGGGTGATCGGCTTCCAGGACGGCAAGGTCGCCGCCCTGCTGTTCCGGCCCGCCCAGTAGACCCTGCCCCTTCGGAGACCTGCCCATGCGTGTGATCCACGTGGGGACGACCGCGCTCGTCCTGTCTCTCACCGCCCTGCTGGGCGCCTGCGCCAGCGACGTGGGGGGACTGGGCGCGCCGGGCGCGGCCAATCCCTTCGGCCCGCAGCCTCCGCCCCGCCCGCCGCTGTTCATCAGCCCGTTCGGCGAGGCCTTCCAGGGCGAGCCCGGCCAGCCCTGGCCGTCGTCTGACTGGTTCACCGGGGCGGACGACAACCTGGACGGCGCGGTGACCTTCGAAGAGTTCGAGGCGGACGGCCGGCGGTTCTTCGCCACCCTGGACACCGACGGGGACGGCCGGCTGAACCAGGACGAGCTGGCGGCCTACGAACGGAGCCTGCGCGGCTTCAGCATGGGCGGCGGACGCCCGGGCGGGCCCGGCGGCCCCCGTGGACCGCGTAGCGGCGGGATGGCCGGCCTGTCGGGCGTGGACACCTCTACGGTGGGCCTCGCGCCCCAGAACGGCGGCACCCGTCGGCCCGCGCCGCGCGGCCGCCCCCAGGGCTACGGCGTGATCGCCGAGGCGGGCTTCTTCAACCTGCCGCAGCCGGTGAAGTCGGCCGACGTCAACATCGACCAACGCGTCACGGGCGAGGAATGGGCGGCGGCGACGCAGCGCTGGTTCTATTCGCTGGATACCGACCGCGACGGCAAGCTGACCTTGGCCACCCTGCCCCGCACGCCGCTTCAGGTGCAGGCCGAGCGCCGATAAGGCGCCCGGCCGCTCAGGTTCAGGGCTTCTGGTAGACCCGCGCGGAGGCGTAGCAGGGCGCCAGCTTGCATTCGGCCATGGTGATCTTGGCCGTGTAGGTCCCGGTCGTCGTGGGCGTGAAGTCCAGGACGGGGAAGTCTCCGCTGTCCGTGTCGGTCTTGATCACCGCGCCGGAGGCGTCCAGCAGGGCCAGGTCCACGACCGTGCAGTCGCCGTCGCAGGAGGCGAAGAGCAGGTAGGGCACGCCCTGCGTCATCGGAACCGTGAAGTTGTGGGACTGGAGCGGCTGCAGGGTGACGACCTGATCCTCGACGCCCGGCACGCGGACGTGGCCCTTGGCGCGCTCGGCGCCGACCTGATCCAGCAGCGAGATTTGCTCGGCGCGCAACGCGGCGCGCTCGTCGGGCGTCATCGACGCCTGGGGCGTCGTCGCCCGGGCCGCGATCTCCGCGGCGCTCGTGCCGTCCGTCGCCGGGCGTTCGGCGGCGGCCGCGGCCTTCTCTTCGGGACTCTGACACGCCGCCAGAGCGAACACGGCGGCCGTTGCGGCGATCAGGGGGAGGGAGGCGAATTTCATGCGGAGGCGCCCTTCTTGAACAGGAGACAGCAGGCCGGTCGATCGACCCAAGCTTCGCCATAACGGGGAAAACCCGCCTCCGGTTCCGTCAGCCGTCGTCCGACCGGGGCCGGCCGCGGCCGCTCTTGATCGAGGACCGCTTCGCCTTGCCGTCCAAGCGCCGCTCCTTCGAGGCGCGGGTGGGGCGCGTGGGCACGCGGTAGACCGGCTTGATGGAGGCCTCGTCCACCAGTCCCTGCAACCGTTCGAGGGCGTCGGCGCGGTTGCGTTCCTGGGTGCGGAAGCGGACGGCGGTGATCAGGATCTCGCCGTTCAGGGTGGCGCGGCTGCCCGCCAGCTTGATCAGCCGCTCGCGCACCGCATCGGTCAGGGAGGGCGAGTTGCGGGCGTCGAAGCGCAGCTGGACGCTGGTCGAGACCTTGTTGACGTTCTGGCCGCCGGGACCGCCGGAGCGGAAGAAGCGGAACTCCAGCTCATCCTCGGGAATGACGGTCATGCCAGCGCCCGTTTGGCGACGACCACGGCCCGGTCCAGCGCCTGCAGGAAGGCGGAGCGGTCCTTGGGCCCGAAGGGCGGCGGACCCGAGGTGGCCACGCCCATGGAACGCAGATGCTCGCCCACCATCCGCCCCGCCAGGGCCGAGCCGATGGAGTCGGCGGTGAAGGGCGTGCCGTTGGACTTGATCGCCTGCGCCCCGGCCTGGAGGCAGCGGTCGGCCAGCGGGATGTCCTGGGTGACGACTATGTCGCCCTTCGTGGCCCGTTCGGCGATCCAGTCGTCGGCGATGTCGGGCCCGGCGTCGACCACGACCTGCTCGATCCACGGATCGCGGCGGGTGTTGATCCAGCCGTTCGAGACCACGAACACCTTCAGCCCGTAGCGCTCGGCCACGCGATAGACCTCGTCCTTCACCGGGCAGGCGTCGGCGTCGATGAAGATGCGGGGGGCGGCGGTCATGGCGGCATCGTATCTCTCCCTCCCCTTTATGGGGAGGGAGAACCGTCAGATCAGCGCGTGTAAGCCGGCGGCATCGCCCCCTCGCCGCCCGTGCGATAGCGATCGCGCAGGAGGAACTGGCGGCTGGTGGGCGCCTGTTCCTGGCCGTTGACGAAGATGGTCTCGGCGATGCTGAGCGGTTCCAGCGGGTCGCCGGACCAGACGACCACGTCGGCGGCTGCGCCGGCGCGCAGCTCCCCGAACTGGCCGGCCATGCCGAAGATCCTGGCCGGATTGACCGTGATCGCTTCAATGGCGGCATCGTAGGGCAGGCCGTGCGAGACGGCGTTGCCCGCGTTGTAGCGGGTCTCACGCGCGCGGTGGATCGAGCCCTCGTTGCCCTTGATGGCGATGACCACCCCGGCGGCGTCCAGGGCCGCGGCGTTCTGCATCCGCGCGCCGCGCGTCTCCAGATTGCCGGGCAGGTTGGAGATCGGGTTCAGCAGCACGGGCACGCCCGCCGCCGCGATCTGGTCGGCGACCATCCAGCCCTCTTCCGCCCCGTCGAGGATGATCCTGATCCTCTCTTCGCGGGCCAGACGCAGGACCTGCTGGATGTCGGCCGCGCGGCGCACGGTGACGATCAGCGGCATGGTCCCGTCGGCGACCGGGATCAGGGCCTCCAGATCGGCGCGCGACAGGCTGAGGTCGCGGACGGCGCCCCGGTCATAGGCGGCGCGGTTGCGGGCGTAGAGGCGGACCTCGGCCAGGGTTTCGCGGAACTGGGTGAACTCGGCCCCGCGCGCGCCGCCGGCGACGCCGGCTCCGGCCTCGCCGAAGGGCGCGACCTGGGCCACGCGCGGCTTGACCAGGATGTCGTTGCCGGTCCCGAGATGGATGATGGCCGCCTGGCCGGCGAACAGGCTGGGCGACTGGAAGCCGCCGGCGCCGACGCCGGCGAAGTCGCTGTCGTCCTGATGCTCATGCCCGCCCGAGCCGCCCGGATGGTTCGGCACGACGATGGCGCGGGTGATGCCGCCCAGACGGGCGACCGGCAGGGTGAAGGACCAGGGGTCGAGGCCATAGGAGACGTCGAAGGCGGCGCTGATGGTGTTGGCGCCGTTGCTGAGGTCGTCCGAACCGTTGACCGAGGAGATCTCCGAACCGCCCAGGCCGGAATCGACCGCGACGAAGCCGGGGGCGACCACCTTGCCGCGCGCGTCGATGACGCGGGCGCCGGAGGGGGCCGCGCCGGTCCCGACCGAGACGACCCGGCCGTTCTGGATCACCACCGTCCCGTTCTCGATGACGGACGAGCCGGTCAGGACCCGGCCGCCGGTGATGGCGGTCAGTTGTTGGGCGAAGGCGGGCGAAGACAGCGCGGCCGCGCAGACCGCGCCGAGGATGAGGCTCTTGAGGCGCATCAGCGGGCTCCCTGCGGCACGTTGGCGGCCGACAGGCCGAAGCCCGGCTGGCCGAGCTCGAAATCGGAGACCGGCTGGAAGGCCGGGTTGCTGCGGTCGAAGGCCAGACCGCCGTCGACGAAGACCTGGTCGGCGCGGGCGTAGACCGAGAACGGATTGGCGCTCCAGATCACCACGTCGGCGCGTTTGCCGGCTTCCAGCGAGCCGGTCTGGTCGGCGATGCCGAGCGACCGGGCCGGGTTCAGGGTGATCCAGCTGATCGCCCGCTCTTCGGAGATGTTCATGCCGATGCGGCGGCCGGCGGCGAGGGCCGCGGCGGCTTCCTGGTTCAGGCGCTGGGTCAGTTCGGCGTCGTCGGAGTGGATGACCGCGCACGAACCGGGCTGGGCGTCGACGAGGGCGGCGTTGGCCTCCACCGCATCCAGGGCTTCCATCTTGAAGCCCCACCAGCCGGTCCACATGTCGGCGCAGATGCCCTCGCGGGCCAGCAGCGGCGCGACCTTGTAGGCCTCGATGGCGTGGTGGAAGGCGGTGATCTTGAAGCCGAATTCCTTCGACAGGTCGATCATCATGGCCATCTCGTCGGCCCGATAGCAGTGGTTCTGCACCAGGATCGAACCGTCCAGCACGCCGGCGATGGTCTCGTTCTGCAGGTTGCGGGTCGGGGGCGAGCCCTCGCCGTCCGCGCGCCACTTGTCCCATTTGGCGCGGTAGTCCTGGGCGGCGATGAAGGCGGCGCGATAGCCGGCCATATTGCCCATGCCCGTGGCCGGGCTCTGGTTGCGGCCGCCGTAGACGCGCGAGGGGTTCTCGCCGCAGGCCATCTTCAGGCCATAGGGCGCGCCGGGGAATTTCATCCCCTGCATGGTCACCGACGGGATGTTGCGCACCGTCACGCCGCGGCCGCCGAACAGGTTGGCCGAGCCGGGCAAGATCTGGAGGGTGGTCACGCCGCCGGCGCGGGCGGCGTTGAAGCCGGGATCCTGCGGCCACAGGCTGTGCTCGGCCCAGACCTGGGCGGTGTTGGGGCTGGTGGCCTCATTGCCGTCGCTCATGCCGCTGACGCCCGGCGAGGGATAGACGCCGAGGTGGGAGTGGACGTCGATGATACCCGGGGTCACGAAGCGGCCGTTGGCCTGCACCGTGCGGTAGCCGGCCGGAATGGCCGTGGAGGCGTCGCCGACGGCGGCCACGCGGCCATCGGTGATCACGACCACGCCGTTCTCGATCCTGCGTCCGGCGCCGTCCAGGACGGTGCCGCCGACGATGGCGAAATTCTCGCGCGGCAGGCCGCGGTAGGTCGACGGATAGGGATCGGGGTTGGTCGCGGAGTCCAGACCGGCCGCCAGCGGCTGGCGGGTCTTGGCGCCGGACGATCCGTCAGGCGCGGGCGTCTGGCTGCTTCCGGTGCTGGTGGTGGCGCAGGCCCCGAGGGCGAGCACGGCGAGGGCGGCAAGGCCGGGGCCTGCCAGGCGGCGAAGTCTCATGAAAAGCTCCCCTGTGCGCCCAACCTCGAAAACGGCGGCGCGAACTCGGGGCGGATTACAAGAGGCTGAGGGCCGCCGCGACAAGGCCCTAAACATTACAAGTCGGTAAGGCGGGCTTTCGCTTCGTCTTCGGACAGTCCGGCGACGGCCAGCATCTTGGTCCGGGACTGACCCCCGCGCGCCAGCGTCACGGCGGATTTGGGCACGCCGAGCGCCTTGGCCATCAGCTTGAGCAGGGCCGCATTGGCCTCGCCCTCGACCGGCCGGGCGCGGACGCGAACCTTGAGGATGGGGCGGTCGTCGGTGTCGGTGGCCCAGCCGTCGATGCGGTCGGCGGAGGCGCCGGGGGTGAGGCGGATGGGGAGGTGGGCCATGGGAGTACCGAGGGGCAGCAGAGATGCGGCGTCGCAGAGCCAGCTTGGCTGTGGAGGCTCGACGCTCCATTATGCGGCTTGTTCAAGCCTACTGATCTCGGATGCAAGAATTGACATGCTCTCGCGGTGTAGCCAATCCAAGCGCAGCAACACGGACCAAGTTGTTTGCCGATTCGGCGGGCTATTGTCAGAACCCGGCTTGTGCGCAGCAATTGTTCGTCGACACAGCCAAGGGGGAAGCTATCCACTTCGCCGAGATGGCCCACATTTTCGCGGCCAGCGATAACGGGCCTAGGTCGAAAGCAGATTTGACCGACGCTGAGCGCGGATCATACGACAACCTTATTCTCCTTTGCGCCAACTGCCACACAACGATTGACAAGGCGCCTGACGACTATCCAGACACTCTGATCAGACAATGGAAACGCGATCGCGCCGAGCGACTGGCAGACCTGTTTTCCGTCAAAGCCTTTGCTTCTCGAGCTGAAGTTCGCGCTGCGATCGAACCTTTGTTGACGGCGAACAAGGTCACATTCGAGACCTACGGTCCCGGCTCTGACGCGCGGTTTGATATCGAGAGTGAAGTGCCTACCGCTTGGCACCGTAAGATGCTTGGCAGCATCATCCCCAACAACAAGCGGATCCTCGCAATCCTCGACAAAAATCGAGGTCTAGCATCCGGCCGAGAAGCCGTAACAGTTGAGAAATTTCGGCAGCACACCGATGACCTTATCGCCCGCCACCTTACGGATGCGGATGGCGGCCAAAGGTTTCCTGGGGCAATGGACCAAATAATGGTGGATGATGGCTAAGGACCACGCAAACTGGCTGGTTGGCGTCCTGCCTCAGCATGCAGAAGTCACGAATCTCGAACGTCTCGGACCGAACCTCGTGCGGGTTGACCGCAAGTCGGCTCCACCGGCGATCATCGGAGTGATTTCGGCCGATCAAGTTCGAACGGCTGACTGTGAGGCGTTGTTGAACGGTACTCCGCGTCCGGACTTAATCCTCAATATCCCCAAGGCTGCAACGTGGCAAGGCGAGGTAATCGATCGTCTGGAAGCCCAAGGCGTGGCTTGGGGCAAGATGTACGACCTGTACCGGGCCCTGAACATGGAGGACGATGTCTCAAGCTATCGCAACCCGAGCCTATCGTTCATAGAGCGCCTGTTTCAACAGCACAGGAACGTGGGCTACCTCGAACGTGTGAGCGATCAGGTCTATCGGCTTCACCGTGTGACTGGTGGGCCTGTCGTTGTGGCGCTGACGGATGCATATGAAGTAACCGCAGACACGGTGCGCACGGCCTATGGGGCACTCGCGCCGTTCGACATTCTTCTCAAGAACACACCCTACGGCCGTGTCTCATCCCAAGGCTGGGCAACCGCAGCGGAACTTGGCATCGAAATCTGTGACCAATCCAGCATCTTTACCCGCCTGCGAAATGACGGCGAAGCCGATCATCAGAGCGATCGCTGAAACGATTGGCAGCCTGCGGACAAAGGGGCGGCTCGAAGCCTATGTTTTCGGCTCGGTCGTCAATCGAAAGACGGCGATGTGGTCGGACATCGACCTCTTGATCGTCTGTGAGCTTGAGGTCGACGGCCCTTTGGCTCGAAACAGCTTGGCGGAGCTTTCTGACAAGTTCCCAATCGACCTAACGATCATGCTGACCGAGGAGGAGGTAGAACTCGACTTCATACGATCCGAACGGTGCCGTTGGCTAACGTCATCAAAGAGCAGGTAGTCTTGTTCAGCCACGCCTGCATAGCCCATGAAAAAGGGCGCGGCCCCTTCCGGCTCCGCGCCCTTCTCGATCCTTGCGGCGGGGCTGAACCCTAGCCCAGCGCCTTCATCAGCTCCGGCACGGCGACCTTGTAGTCCTGCACCAGGCCGTAGTCGGCGATCTGGAAGATCGGGGCGTCAGGGTCCTTGTTGATCGCGGCGATCACTTTGGAATCCTTCATGCCGGCCAGGTGCTGGATGGCGCCCGAGATGCCGATGGCGAGGTAGAGAGCCGGGGCGACGACCTTGCCGGTCTGGCCGACCTGGTAGTCGTTGGGCGCATAGCCGGCGTCCACGGCGGCGCGGGAAGCCCCGACGGCGGCGCCCAGCTTGTCGGCCAGCGGGTCCATGACGGCGTGGAACTCCTCGGCCGAACCGAGGGCGCGGCCGCCCGAGACGACGATCTTGGCGGCGCCCAGTTCCGGACGGTCCGACTTGACCATTTCCTCGCTGACGAAGGTCGTCTTGGAGGCGTCGGCGCCGGTGACGGTCTCGACCTTGGCCGAGCCGCCGTCAGCGGCGGCGGCGAAGGCGGTCGGGCGCACGGTGATGACCTTCTTGGCGTCCGACGACTGGACGGTCTCCAGTGCGTTGCCGGCGTAGATCGGGCGCACGAAGGTATCGGCCGAGACGACCTCGACGATGTCCGAGATCGGGGCGGTGTCGAGCTTGGCGGCGATGCGCGGGGCGAAATTCTTGCCGTCGGTGTTGGCCGGGGTCAGCACGGCGTCGTAGCCGGCGGCCAGCGGCAGGACGGTGGCCTCGACGGCCTCGGCCAGCATCTTGCCCAGGCCGGCGCTCTCGGCCAGCAGGACCTTGCGGACGCCCGTGATCTTGGCGGCGGCGTCGGCGACGCCCTGGGCGCCCTGGCCCAGGACCAGCACGTCCACGTCGCCCGAGATCGCCAGGGCGGCGGTGACGGTCTTGTGGGTGGTGTCGCGAACGGCCTTGCCGTCGTGATCGGCGATGACGAGAACGGCCATTACAGGACCCCCGCGGACTTGAGCTTGGACACCAGTTCGGCGGCGTCAGCCACCTTCACGCCGGCCGAGCGCTTGGGCGGCTCGGCGACCTTGAGCACCTTGAGGCGCGGCGCCGTGTCGACGCCGTAGTCGGCGACCGCCTTGACCGCGATCTCCTTCTTCTTGGCCTTCATGATGTTGGGCAGGGAGGCGTAGCGCGGGGTGTTGAGGCGCAGGTCCACCGAGACCACCGCCGGCAGGGCCGCCGACACGGTCTGCAGGCCGCCGTCGACCTCGCGGGTCACGGTCGCCTTGCCGCCCTCGATCACGATCTTGCCGGCGAAGGTGGCCTGGGGCCAGTCGAGCAGGGCGGCCAGCATCTGGCCGACCGCGTTGTTGTCGCCGTCGATCGACTGCTTGCCCAGCAGGACCAGGTCCGGCTTCTCCTCGTCGACCACCGCCTTGAGCAGCTTGGCGATCGCCAGCGGCTCCAGGTCCGTGTCGGACTGGATCAGCAGGCCCCGGTCGGCGCCCATGGCCAGGGCGGTGCGGATGGTTTCCTGCGCCTGGGTGACGCCGATGGAGACGACCACGATCTCGTCGGCGGTGCCGGCGGCGTGGTGTTCCTTGCCTTCCTTCATGCGCACGGCCTCTTCGACGGCGATTTCGTCGAACGGGTTCATGCTCATTTTGACGTTGGCGAGGTCGACGCCGGTCTGGTCCGCCTTGACGCGGGCCTTGACGTTGGAGTCGATCACCCGTTTGACGGGGACGAGAACCTTCATTGCGCTATCCACAAAGTCGCCGGAATGTTGGGTCAGGCAATAGGTACGCCGGACCCGACCTGTCAACGTAACGCGGCGTCAACACGCCAGATCACGGAACGCCTCACATGCACCGTCTCCTGACCATGAAGCGGCTCAGCGTGCTGTTTCTGTGCACCTTCGCCGTGCTGCTGGGCGCGACCTTCGCCTGGCAGGCGCTGGTCAAGGCGCCGGGCGAGCGCTGCGTGACCGACGGCGGATGGTGGGACCCCGACCAGCGCGTCTGCGCCCGCCCGATGTCGATCGCGGAGATCGAAGGGATCACCGGCCGCCTTCCCGGCGAGACCCGGGCCCAGGCCTCGGACCGCAAGAACCGCGAACTGGTGGCCATCGAGGACCAGTTGGTGGCCCAGCAGGCCGCCCGCGACGCCGACGCCGAGCGTCAACGGGTCGCCCTGGCCGCCGCACGCGGCAACTAGCCTCAGCGCGTCGCCCCCGGCTTCCACTTGATGTCGCCCGCGCCGTTGGCGTTGGCCCGGCGGGCCGCGACGAACAGGTGGTCGGACAGGCGGTTCAGATAGCGCACGGCCGCCGGCGTCACCGCCTCGCCGCTTTCGACCAGCCGCACGGCCTCGCGCTCGGCCCGGCGCGCCACGGTGCGGGCCAGGTGCAGATGCGCCGACAGGGGCGCGCCGCCGGGCAGGATGAAGCTGTCCAGCGCCTTGAGGCTTTCGTTCATCCAGTCGATTTCCTGCTCCAGCCGCTCGACCTGACTGTCGAGGATGCGCAGGGCCTCCCATTTGGGCGGCGGCTCCAGCGGGGTGGCCAGGTCGGCGCCGAGGTCGAACAGCTCGTTCTGGATGCGGCCCAGCATGGCGTCGATGCGGTCGTTCTGGCCCGAGTGGAGGCGGGCCACGCCGATCACGGAATTCAGCTCGTCCACCGCGCCATAGGCCTCGACCCGGCGGTCGCTCTTGGACACGGTCGCGCCAGACGCCAGCCGGGTCTGCCCGCCGTCGCCGGTCTTTGTGTAGATCTTGTTCAGGACCACCATGGGCGTCAGGCCCCGTGCGTGGATTTCCACCACATGCCCGCGACCAGCAGCACCACGGCCACGGCCTGCAGCAGGACGCGCAGCCGCATCAGCTTGTTCGAGCGCGAGCGGGCCTCGGGGCCGTCCTTGTAGAGCTGGCGCAGACCCAGGGCGAGCGTCACGGCCACGGCGGCCACGGCGGTGAGAATGAGGATGTCGAAGACGGTCATGGACGCTTTCTAGGCCCGACGCCTCGCCGAGGCCAGCACCGCACGGTCGCACCACCTCGGCTAAGCCGTTGGTCATCTATTCGTGTTTCAACGTTCGCTTGCCTGGGGGCCCCATGACTGACCGCGCGATCCGAAATCTGGCCCACCTGCGCCGTTCCGCGTCGACGGCCCGCGTGCTGAACCTGCTGAAGGTGGCCAACGAACACGGCCACGAGCTGGAGTGGCGGACCCGGCCGATCTTCCGCACCCCGGCGCTGAACAGCGCCCTGATCATCAAGCACCGCCTGCGCCGCGACGAGCTGGACGCCTTCCACCTGCGCCGCCAAGTGGCGACCAAGGTGGTCATCCCGATCGACGCCGACGACCTGAAGACCGGCGGCCGCTTCGTCTTCGTCGACCAGCGCAGTTTCGAACGGATGATGCAGGAGGCCTTCGGCCTGGAGACCGAGCATCCGGACCTGCGCACCCTGCGTCTGATGGACGCCCTGCCCTCGCTGGACCCCTTCCTGCTGCGCGAACAGCTGCGCCGCGAGGGGATCGAGCCGGCCCCCTGCTATTTCTCGATCAGCGACGGCGACCTGACGCGGATGGCGCAGTTCGTCGAGGCCGAGATCCGGCCGCTGGTGACCCTGAGCTTCGGCGAGGACGTCGAGGCGGTGGGATCGACCCGGCGGCTGGCCGGCAAGATCCTGTCCAACGATCCCGGCGACCGCATGGAGGCCTTGCGTCAGACCCTGCACCTGAAGCCGGAGGAGTATCAGGAGGGCATCTTCTGCTGGAAGGGCTTCCTCTACTACAAATGGGTGCTGACCAGCCTGATGGCGGACGTGACCCATGTGGCCGAGGCGGTCGCGACGGTGAAGCCTCTCGGCAAGGTCGACCGCAGTTCGCGCGAGTATCTGGACCGGGGCCGTCAGGTGCTGCGCGACCGGATCGTCGCGGTCTGCGACGACGCCGCGCGGACCCTGCGCATCTATGACGACGCCTATGCGGCCCTGACGCAGGATTCGCGTCCCGGCGCCTTCCGCGACTTCTTGCTGCAGGCCCCGCGCCTGTTCACCCGGCTGGGCGAGCAGCTGGGCGCGATCCAGCACGTGGTCAGCTTCTGGCGCTTCCGCTTCAGCCCCGGCGCCGCGCCCATCGGCGTGGACGAACTGATCGATGTCTTCATGGACTTCGAGACCGGCCTGGCCGACCGCAACCAGGACCTGGGCCAGCGCATCCTGGCCGCCTGAACGGCCCCGCTAGGGAACACTGCGTAGCCCAGCCTTAAGACCCTAATACCCCCACGAGGCACAGGGACTTCCCGCTCATCAACAGGCGAGAAGGAGAGGCGCCGTCATGGCGAACGAGGACATCCAGCGGCGCATGACCTTCATGAACCTGGGCGAGCCGTCGCCGGGGTACCGGGCGATGGGTCCGATCCTGCGCGAGGCGGTTCCTCAGGCCCTGGGCGCCTTCTACGACCGGGTCCGCGCCTTTCCAGAGACCCGCGCCTTCTTCCGCGACGAGGCCCACATCGGCGCCGCCAGCCTGGCGCAGCAGCGTCACTGGGACGCCCTGATCGACGGACGGGCGGACGCCGACTATGCGCGGTCGGTCCGCGCCATCGGCCAGGTGCATGCGCGCATCGGCCTGGAGCCTCGCTGGTACATCGGCGGCTACAGCACCCTCCTGGCCCATCTGACCCAGGCCATCGTCTCCCGGCCCCGGGCGCGCTGGGCCAGCCGCAAGGCCCATGACCGGACCACCGCCGAGGCGGTCGGCGAGCTGACCCGCCGGGTGATGCTGGACATGGATCTGGCCATCTCGATCTATCTCGAGATCCTGCAGGTCGAGCGGGATCAGGCGCAGGCGGTGCAGGCGGCGACGGAGGCGCGCCAGTCGCTGGTGGTGCGCCGCCTGGGCGACGCCCTGCACGCCCTGGCCGAGAACGACCTGTCGGTGTCGCTGGGCGGGGCCTTCCCCGAGGAATACCAGGCGCTGCACACCGACTTCCAGGCCGCCACCAGCGCCCTGCGGGCCGCCGTCGGGTCGATGGCCGACAGCGTCGGCAGCCTGGACGCGGGCGCCGGCGAACTGGCCAGCGCGGCCGAGGACCTGGCGGTCCGCACCGAGCGGCAGGCCGCCAGCCTGGAACGGACCGTCGCCGAAGCGGACGCCATCGCCCTGGCCGTGGCCAGCACCGCCGACGGCGCGCGGCAGACCGCCCAGGCCCTGGTCTCGGCCCGGGCCGATATCGAGGAAGGCGGCGACGTCGCCGGCCAGACCGTGGCCGCCATTCACGCCATCGCGGAATCCTCGGGCGAGATCGGCCGCTTCACCAGCCTGATCGACGAGATCGCCTTCCAGACCAACCTGCTGGCCCTGAACGCCGGGGTCGAGGCCGCGCGCGCTGGCGAGGCCGGACGCGGTTTCGCGGTCGTGGCGTCCGAGGTCCGGGCCCTGGCCCAGCGCTCGTCGGCGGCGTCGGGGGAGATCCGGCAGCTGATCGCCACCTCCTCGGCCCAGGTGGCGCGCGGCGTCGAACTGACCGCCCGGACCGGCGAGGCGCTGGAGCGGATTCGCTCGCGGGTCCTGTCGATCGACGCCCTGGCCGGCGGCATCGCCGAGGCGGCGCGCGAACAGGCCGACGGCCTGGCCCGCGTGCGCCGGACGATGGGCGAGATGGACGACATCACCCAGCAGAACGCCGCCATGACCGAACAGGCGACCGCGGCGGCGCGTCAGCTGGCGCAGGAAGCCCAGACCCTGAGCCGGCAGGTCGCCGGCTTCAGGCTGGAGCGCAACGAGGCCCCGCCTCTGCGGCTGGCCGGCTGATCCGCCGGCCAGGCCGCCTTCGCATCAATAGCGGTAGTGGTCCGGCTTGAACGGACCCTGCTGCGGCACGCCGATGTAGTCGGCCTGCTCGGTCTTCAGGGTGGTCAGCTTGGCGCCCAGCTTGGCCAGGTGGAGGAAGGCGACCTTCTCGTCCAGGTGCTTGGGCAGGGTGTAGACCTTGTTCTCGTACTTGGCCGCGTTGGTCCACAGTTCGATCTGGGCCAGGGTCTGGTTGGTGAAGGACGCCGACATCACGAACGAGGGGTGGCCGGTGGCGTTGCCCAGGTTCACCAGGCGGCCTTCCGACAGCAGGATGATCTTCTTGCCGTCCGGGAACTCGATGTGGTGGACCTGCGGCTTGATCTCGTCCCACTTGAAGTTCTTCAGGCCGGCGACCTGAATTTCGCTGTCGAAGTGGCCGATGTTGCAGACGATGGCGTTGTTCTTCATCGCCCGCATGTTCTCGACGGTGATGACGTCCTTGTTGCCGGTGGCGGTGACGAAGATGTCGGCGTCGGCGGCCGCGTCTTCCAGGGTCACGACCTCATAGCCTTCCATGGCGGCCTGCAGGGCGCAGATCGGGTCGACCTCGGTGACCTTCACGCGGGCGCCGCCCTGGCGCAGCGAGGCGGCCGAGCCCTTGCCCACGTCGCCGTAGCCGCAGACCACGGCGACCTTGCCCGACAGCATGACGTCGGTGCCGCGGCGGATGGCGTCGACCAGGGATTCACGGCAGCCGTACAGGTTGTCGAACTTGGACTTGGTGACGCTGTCATTGACGTTGATGGCGGGGAACGGCAGCTCGCCCTTCTCGGCCATCTGATACAGGCGGTGGACGCCGGTGGTGGTTTCTTCCGACACGCCGCCGATGGCGTCGCGGATGGCCGAGTAGAAGCCGGGCTTCTCGGCGATATAGCGCTTCATGACGGAGAAGAGGGCTTCTTCTTCCTCATTCTGCGGATTCGACAGGACCGAGATGTCCTTCTCGGCCTTGGGGCCGAGCACGCACAGCAGGGTGGCGTCGCCGCCGTCGTCCAGGATCAGGTTCGGATAGCCGCCGTCGGCCCATTCGAAGATCTTGTGGGCGTAGTCCCAGTACTCGACCAGGGTCTCGCCCTTGGTGGCGAAGACCGGGGTGCCCGAGGCGGCGATGGCGGCCGCGGCGTGGTCCTGGGTCGAGAAGATGTTGCACGAGGCCCAGCGGACCTCGGCGCCCAGCGCTTCCAGCGTCTGGATCAGCACGGCGGTCTGGATGGTCATGTGCAGGCTGCCGGCGATGCGGGCGCCCTTCAGCGGCTTGTCCTTGCCGAACTCGGAGCGCAGCGCCATCAGGCCGGGCATCTCGGTCTCGGCGATGGCGATTTCCTTGTTGCCGTAGTCGGCAAGCGAGATGTCGCGGACGATATAGTCGGTCATGGGGTCTGTTCCGGTCGGATGTTCGCGCGGGCCTATAGCCCGAAGCCGCCGATCCGGCAAGAAACCCATAAAGATATCCTTATGTGTTTGGACGCCGGGGCCGTTGACGGGCGTCGCTGGCGAAGGCCGCCGATCTGGGCTCTAGTGCCCGCCTGTTCATTGGGGGATCGGGCATGAACCGTCTGGCTGCGAGCGCTCTGGGTGTGGCGGCGTCGGCGCTGGTCGCCGGAGCGACATGGGCGCAGGAGGCGGCTCCGGCGGCAGAAGGCCCGGTGACGCTGATCCAGGCGGGCCGCCTGCTGGACCGGCCCGGCCGGGCGCCGCGCGGCCCCTCGACCCTGGTGGTTCGTGACGGGCGGATCGTCGAGATCCGCGACGGCTTCGTCGACGCCTCGGCCTTCCCCGGCGCCGTCGTCATCGACCAGCGCGGGCGCTTCGTCCTGCCGGGCCTGATCGACAGCCATGTGCACCTGGTGTCGGACCTCGGCGGCCAGGCGGGCTTCCTCTCCGGCGTGACCGAGAACCTCCCCGTCCATGCCTACCGGGCGGCGGAGAACGCCGAGAAGACCCTGATGGCCGGCTTCACCACGGTACGGAACCTCGGGGACGAGGGCGGGGTGACGCTGGCGCTGGCGGACGAGACGGCGGCCCACCGGCTCCCAGGGCCCCGTATAGTGGACGCGGGGAACAGCATCTCGACCACCTCGGGCCATATGGACGGGCGGCTGGGCTTCAACGACGACTTCCGGGAGGTCGTCCCCCACGAGAACGTCTGCAACGGTGTCGAAAGCTGCCGCGAGGCGGTGCGCATCCAGGTCGGTCGCGGCGCCGACGTGATCAAGATCGCCACCACCGGCGGCGTGAACAGCCGCATCGGCGCCGGCGTCGGGGCGCAGATGTTCGATGACGAGGCGCGCGCCCTGATCGAGACGGCCCACCTGTACGGCCTGAAGGTCGCGGTCCACGCCCACGGCGCCGACGGGATCAACATGGCGCTGCGCCTCGGCGCGGACTCCATCGAGCACGGCACGATCTTCGACGACGAGACGATCCGGCTGTTCCGCGAAAGCGGCGCCTACTATGTGCCCACCCTGTCGACCGTGAACGGCTACATCGAGCGGCTGGCGGCGGATCCGAACGCCTATCCGCCCGAGGTCCTGCCGAAGATCCGCTGGCGCATCGAGATCACCGGCCAGTCGCTGCGGCGCGCCGTCCCGGCGGGCGTGCGCATCGCCTTCGGAACCGACGCGGGTGTGTCCAAGCATGGCCGCAACGCCGATGAATTCGCCCTGATGGTGCAGAACGGCATGACGCCGATGACGGCGATCGAGGCGGCGACGGTGAACGCCGCCGACCTGCTGGGCCTGTCCGCCGAGGTCGGGACCCTGGAGCCGGGCAAGCGCGCCGATGTGATCGCGGTCGACGGCGATCCCCTGACCGACGTGACCGTCCTGACCGATGTGGACTTCGTCATGCGGGACGGCCGGGTCTACCGCAGCGAGGACTGAACCGGCTTGGCGGGCGCCCCGGGCGGGGTTAGGAACCCGTCCCATGACCCGTGACCTCGCCGCCCCCCGCCAGGACTGGACGCTCGAAGAGGTGGAGGCGTTGTTCGCCCGCCCGTTCATGGAGCTGGTCTATGACGCCGCCACGGTGCACCGGACCTGGTTCGACCCGTCGGAAGTGCAGAAGAGCCAGCTGCTGTCGATCAAGACCGGCGGCTGCGCCGAGAACTGCGGCTACTGCTCGCAGTCGGCCAGCTTCAAGACCGGGCTGAAGGCCGAGAAGCTGATGGAGACCTCCACCGTGCTGGCCGAGGCCATGGCGGCCAAGGCGGGCGGGGCCTCGCGCTTCTGCATGGGCGCGGCCTGGCGCGAGCTCAAGGACCGCGACACCCCGAAACTGGCGGCCATGATCTCGGGCGTGAAGGCCCTAGGACTGGAGACCTGCGCGACCCTGGGCATGCTGACCGCCGATCAGGCGAAGCAGCTGAAGGCCGCGGGCCTGGACTATTATAACCACAACCTCGACACCGGCCCGGACTACTACGCCGATGTCGTGACCACGCGGACCTACCAGGACCGGCTGGACACCCTGGAGCATGTGCGGGACGCCGGCATGTCGACCTGCTGCGGCGGGATCGTCGGCATGGGCGAGGCGCGGCGCGACCGGGCGGGTCTGCTGCACGCCCTGGCGACCCTGCCGGTCCATCCCGACAGCCTGCCGGTCAATGCGCTGGTGCCCGTCACCGGCACCCCGCTGGGCGACCGGGTGAAGAAGGAGGGCGAGATCGATCCGATCGAATTCGTCCGCACCGTCGCCGTGGCCCGCATCGTCTGTCCCAAGGCCATGGTGCGGCTGTCAGCGGGCCGCGAGACCATGAGCCCGGAAATGCAGGCCCTGTGCTTCCTGGCCGGCGCCAACTCCATCTTCGTGGGCGGCAAGCTGCTGACCACGCCGAACCCCGAGCAGGACGAGGACGCCCGCCTGTTCGCCCTGCTGGACCTGCGCCCCCTGCAGCCGGCCGCGGCCGAAGCCGCCGCCTGAAACGCGAACCGCCTCCCCGCGTGAGCTGGGAGGCGGCCCGTCAGCTAACTGATTGAAAAATCAGCGGGTGTAATAATAGTCCGCGATCTCGCAGACGTTGATGCGCATGCGCGTCAGCTCCTGCCCGTTGGTGAAGCGCGCCTTGAAGTCGTACAGGCAGGCGCCCGAGCCGTCGTCGATGTTCATGGTGATGCTGGCGCCGTTGGCGAGCACGCCCGAACCCAGCATGTCTTCTTCCCAGTCATCGACACGCGAATCCGAGGCGAAGAAGTGGGTCATGGTCCAGCCGGTCTGGTTATGGATGCGGACCCGGCGGTTCTGGCCGTCGCGCGACTGGACCAGGATGCTGGCCGCCGGTTCGGCGCCGAGACGCGGTTCGCCGGCCGTGGCGGTCGAAACCGTTCCAAGAGCGGCCGCGAGCAGGGCGGCGCCGGCGATGATGTTGATGGCCTTCTTCATGTCTTCCTCCCCGAGCCGCCTCCCGGCTCTCCGATAACACCGTAATGCACCCTCTTTTCGCGCTTGTCGCCTGACGAGGCCTGACGACTGAATCTGCATAAGGCCTTGCAGGCGGGGGGGTGTTTCCCATATCGGCGTCAGTCCCTGGAAAACCCCGCAAAGCGTGGGGCTTTCCGCCCGTAACCGTACAAATCGAACCAACCCTGAAATCGGGGGCAGTCACGCGCGGCGCTTCGCTTTAAAAGGCCGCCGCACCGCCCGCCGAGATGGAGTGAAAGACTAAGCATGGCCAAGATCATCGGCATCGACCTGGGTACGACCAATTCGTGCGTCGCCGTCATGGACGGCAAGAACCCCAAGGTCATCGAGAACGCGGAAGGCAACCGCACGACCCCGTCCGTCGTGGCGATCCAGGACAGCGGCGAGGTCCTTGTCGGCCAGCCCGCCAAGCGCCAGGCCGTGACCAACCCGACCAACACCTTCTTCGCCATCAAGCGCCTGATCGGCCGCTCCTTCACGGATCCCGTGGTGGCGAAGGACAAGGACATGGTGCCCTATGAGATCGTCAAGGGCCCGACCGGCGACGCCTGGGTGAAGGCCCATGGCAAGGATTATTCGCCCCAGCAGGTCTCGGCCTACACCCTGGGCAAGATGAAGGAGGCCGCGGAGGCCTACCTGGGCGAGACCGTCACCCAGGCCGTCATCACCGTTCCCGCCTATTTCAACGACGCCCAGCGTCAGGCGACCAAGGACGCCGGCAAGATCGCCGGCCTGGAAGTCCTGCGCATCATCAACGAGCCGACCGCGGCCGCCCTGGCCTACGGCCTGGACAAGAACGACGGCCAGAAGATCGCCGTCTATGACCTCGGCGGCGGCACCTTCGACGTCTCGATCCTGGAGATCGGCGACGGCGTCTTCGAGGTGAAGTCGACCAACGGCGACACCTTCCTGGGCGGCGAGGACTTCGACCTGCGCCTGGTCGACTATCTGGCCGACGAGTTCAAGAAGGAGCAGGGCGTCGACCTGCGGACCGACAAGCTGGCCCTGCAGCGCCTGAAGGAAGAGGCCGAAAAGGCCAAGAAGGAGCTGAGCTCCACGACCCAGTACGAGGTCAACCTGCCGTTCATCACCATGAACGCCTCGGGCCCGCTGCACCTGAACATCAAGCTGTCGCGCGCCAAGCTGGAGGCCCTCGTCGAGGATCTGGTCCAGCGCACCATCGAGCCCTGCGCCAAGGCGCTGAAGGACGCGGGCCTCAAGGCCTCGGACATCGATGAAGTGGTGCTGGTCGGCGGCATGACCCGCATGCCCAAGGTGCAGGAGGCCGTGAAGGCCTTCTTCGGCAAGGAGCCGCACAAGGGCGTGAACCCGGATGAAGTCGTGGCTCTGGGCGCGGCCGTTCAGGCCGGCGTGCTGCAGGGCGACGTCAAGGACGTGCTGCTGCTGGACGTGACCCCGCTGACCCTCGGCATCGAGACCCTGGGCGGCGTCTTCACCCCGCTGATCGAACGCAACACCACGATCCCGACCAAGAAGAGCCAGACCTTCTCGACCGCCGACGACAACCAGTCGGCCGTGACGATCCGGGTCTTCCAGGGCGAGCGCCCGATGGCGGCCGACAACAAGGTGCTGGGTCAGTTCGACCTGATGGGCATTCCGCCGGCGCCGCGCGGCATGCCGCAGATCGAGGTCGCCTTCGACATCGACGCCAACGGCATCGTGCACGTCACCGCCAAGGACAAGGCGACCAACAAGGAGCAGTCGATCCGCATCCAGGCCAACGGCGGCCTGTCGGACGCGGACATCGACAAGATGGTCAAGGAAGCCGAAGCCAACGCCGCGGCCGACAAGGCCCGCAAGGAGCTGGTCGAGGCCGTCAACGGCGCCGACAGCCTGATCCACTCGACCGAGAAGGCGATGTCGGAACACGGCGACAAGATCGACGCCGACGGCAAGGCCGCCATCGAGACCGCCCTGGCGGACCTGAAGGCCGCCAAGGACAGCAGCGATCCGGAAGCCATCCGCGAGAAGACCAACACCCTGGCCCAGGCCTCGATGAAGCTGGGCGAGGCCATGTACGCGGCCCAGAACGCCGCAAGCGCCGAAGAGGGCGAGGCTGAGAAGCCGGCCGACGACGGCGTGGTCGACGCGGAGTTCGAGGAAGTCTCGGATTCCGACGACAAGAAGAGCGCCTAGGACACACCGGGCGCATAAATCGGGCCCCCGCTTGCATCCGCAGGCGGGGGCTCCTTTCATCAAACTTGCATCACAGGATCGGGCGCCCATGTCAGCCCGGTCACCGCTTCGCTCGAGCACCGGGAACAGGTGCAGGGCGGGGGCGAGAGTAAGAGGACGAACGCCGGATGGCGCGAGACTATTACGAGGTTCTGGGGGTCGAGCGGACGATCGACGCGCCCGGTCTGAAGGCGGCGTATCGCAAGCTGGCGATGCAGCATCACCCTGACCGCAACGGCGGTTCGGAAGACTCCATGGCGATGTTCAAGGAGATCTCCGAGGCCTACACCGTCCTGTCCGACGACCAGAAGCGCGCCGCCTACGACCGGTTCGGCCACGCGGGCGTGAACGGCGGCGGCGGCAATCCCTTCGGCGCCGGCGGCGGCCAGGGCTTCCACGACATCAACGACATCTTCTCCCAGGTCTTCGGCGACGCGTTCGGCGAGGCCTTCGGCGGACGACAGGGCGGCGGACGACAGGGCGGACCGCGCCGCGGCTCGGACCTGCGCTACGACCTCGAGATCACGCTGGAGCAGGCCTACAAGGGCGCCGACGTCGAGATCGCGGTGCCGACCACGGCCTCCTGCGAGACCTGCGAGGGCTCGGGCGCCAAGGCGGGCACCAAGCCGACCACCTGCTCCACCTGCCAGGGCGCGGGCCGTGTCCGGTCCGCCAACGGCTTCTTCCAGGTCGAGCGCACCTGCCCCCGCTGCGGCGGCAACGGCCAGATGATCGCCGAGCCCTGCACCACCTGCCACGGGCACGGTCAGGTGCGGAAGAACCGCAAGCTGCAGCTGAAGGTCCCGGCCGGGGTCGACGACGGCTCGCGCATCCGCCTGTCGGGCGAGGGCGACGCCGGCCAGCGCGGCGGTCCGCGCGGCGACCTGTACGTCTTCCTGTCTGTGACCCCGCACGAGCTGTTCGAACGCGATAACCTGGACCTGCTGGTCACGGTGCCGGTGCCGATGACCACCGCGGCCCTGGGCGGCGAGGTCGATGCGCCCTGCCTGGTCTCCGACGCCTGCGACGGCCGCTGCCGCGCCGCCGTGGACGTTCCCGCCGGCTCGCAGACCGGCAAGACGGTCCGCATCAAGGGCAAGGGCATGCCCCACCTGAACGGCCGCCAGCGCGGCGATCTGGTGGTCGAGCTGTTCGTGGAGACCCCGACCGACCTGACCCCGCGTCAGAAGGAGCTTCTGGAAGAGCTGGCGGCTTCGCTGGGCGAGACCCAGACGCCGCGCAACTCGTCCTTCGCGGGCAAGGCCAAACGCTTCTGGGCCGACATCCTTGGCGAGACGGCGCAGTAGTCGCCCGAGCCGTCCATGCCTGATCCCCGGGTCGAGCCCGAGGATGACGGTCGCAGAGAATGCCGTCAGTATGCGGCCGAAACGTTCGGGGGTCTGATTTGAGCGCCATCTTCCACGCCGGTATTTCGGGCGCCCGAGGGCGGATGGGCCGGGCCGTCTCGGCCGTTCTGGACGCCCGTGACGACGTGGTGGTCGCCGCCCGCTTCGACCGGGGCGAAACGCCCGACCTGTCGCTGTGCGACGTGATCATCGACTTCTCGACCCCCGACGCCTCGGTGGAACTGGCCCAGGCCTGCGCCGCGCGCGGCGGCCCGGCCCTGGTGATCGGCTCGACCGGCCTGTCGCCCGAGCAGGACGCCGAGATCCTCAAGGCCGCCGAGACGGTGGCCATCGTGCGCAGCGGAAACTTCTCGCTGGGGGTCAACATCCTGATCGGACTGGTCGAGCACGCCGCCCTGCGGCTGGACGCCCGTGACTGGGACATCGAGATCACCGAGGCCCATCACCGCCGCAAGGTGGACGCGCCCTCGGGCACCGCCCTGATGCTGGGCGAAGCCGCCGCCAGCGGCCGCAATGAAGACCTGGACGCCGTGCGCGCCGCGCCCTGGGACGGCATCACCGGCCCGCGCGAGAGCGGCAAGATCGGCTTCTCCTCGATCCGCGCCGGCGGGATCATCGGCGACCACACCGTCCTGTTCGCCTCTGACGACGAGGTCCTGACCCTCAGCCACTCGGCCGTCGACCGCTCATTGTTCGCGCGCGGGGCGGTGGCGGCCGCCGCCTGGGTGCGCAACCGCAAGCCGGGGCTGTACGACATGCAGGACGTGCTCGGTTTCAGACAGGCGTAATCAGAACCGTCAGGACACGTGAAGTGGAAATCTCAGGCCGGGCATACGCTATCGCGACGGTCGTCCTGCTGGGACTATTTGCTCTCGTGACCCTCAACAGGCGGCCCGCGCTTCTTCCGCGAGGCGGGCGAACAGCTCTGGTCTTCGAACTGTCCGCCTACGGTCTGGCTGCGTTCGCCACCATCTGCCTTGGCCTGCGCGTCTGGTTGCAGCCGCTGATGGCGCTTTAACCCGCGCGCTCAGTGCACGTGGGCCCGGCGACCATGACCGCCCGTGAACAGCGACTTGATGAAGAAGAAGACCGCGATGACGATCGCATAGCCCAGGAACAGGGCCAGCACCGTCATCCAGAAGCTGAGCGTCAGCAGCGGCGGCAGGGTCAGCGATCCACCGTCCAGCGCCGGGCGCACCACGCCGATCAGGATATGCACGAAGGCCGCGCCGAGCGCCGTGGCCCACAACCGGTTCCAGGCCGGCATCAGCAGCGCGGCGATGACCGCGATCAGCAGGCCCATGACCTGATTGACGCCGTCGAACCCGCCTTGGGCCAGGCCGAACAGCCCCGACAGGAATGCGGTGATTGAATCGATCAGGGATTCCATACCGGTCGTCTCCATCTGCATACGGCCAAGCCTGACCGCTTCGCAGGGTTAACGCCGGTCTCGCGGAATCGCTCCCGCCAGGCTTAACGGCCCGTGGAGCCGAAACCGCCCGCGCCGCGCGCCGTCTCGTCGAGCGCCTCGACCTCGATCATCGTCGCCTGCTCATGCCTTGCGATAACAAGCTGGGCGATGCGTTCGCCGCGCTGGATCACGAAGGGCTCCTGACCGTGGTTGATCAGGATGACCCCGACCTCGCCGCGATAATCGCTGTCGACGGTGCCGGGCGAGTTCAGGCAGGTGATCCCATGCTTGAGGGCTAGGCCCGAGCGGGGGCGCACCTGGGCTTCATAGCCGGGCTCCAGCGCGATCTTCAGGCCCGTCTTCACCAGCGCCCGAGCGCCCGGCGCCAGGGTCAGCGGCTCACCCTCGGGCACCGCCGCGCGCAGGTCCATGCCTGCCGACCCGGCGGTCTCATAGGCCGGAAGCGGCAGGCCCTGGGCTTGCGGCAGGCGTTCGACGCGAACGGTCGTCATGGGCGGTGTCTCTCTCAGGCCTTGAACTGATCGGCGATGCGGGCGGCGAGCTTCCTCGCCACCTCGGTCTTGGACTGGCGCGGCCAGCTTTCGGCGGCGCCGTCCCTGGTGAACAGGGTGACGGCGTTGCCGTCGGCCCCGAAGACGTCGTCGGACACGTCGTTGCCGACGATCCAGTCGCAGCCCTTGCGGGACAGCTTGGCCCGGGCGTTGGCCTCCAGGTCCGAGGTCTCGGCGGCGAAGCCGATGACCAGTTTCGGACGCGCCTTGCCGGGCTTGGAGACGCCGGCGAGGATGTCGGGGTTCTCGATCAGGGCCAGCGAGGGCGGGCCGCCTGGGGCCTTCTTGATCTTGCCCGAGGCGACGCCGTCGACCCGCCAGTCGGCGACCGCCGCGCTCATCACCGCGATGTCGGCCGGCAGGCGCGCTTCGACGGCGGCCTGCATCTCGGTCGCGGCCTCGACCCAGACGCGCTCGACCCCGACCGGGGCCTCCAGCGCCACGGGGCCGGAGACCAGGGTCACGGTCGCGCCCAGCTCGGCCAGGGCCTGGGCGATCGCATAGCCCTGCTTGCCGCTGGACCGGTTGGTGAGGCCGCGCACTGGGTCGATGGGCTCGAAGGTGGGGCCGGCGGTGACCACCGCCGTACGACCCGTCAGAGGCCGTCCGTCGGGACCGGCCAGCAGGCCCTGGATGGCCGACAGGATGGCCGCCGGCTCCGCCATGCGGCCGGGACCGAACTCGCCGCAGGCCATTTCGCCCTCGTCGGGGCCGACCACCGCGACGCCGTGGAAGCCGTCGAAGCCCTTGAGCCGTTCGACATTGGCCTGCACCGCCGGGTGCAGCCACATCCGCACATTCATGGCCGGGGCCAGCAGCACCTTCTTGTCGGTGGCCAGAAGCGTGGTGGAGGCCAGATCGTCCGCCAGGCCGTTGGCCGCCTTGGCGATCAGGCCCGCGGTGGCCGGAGCCACGACCACCAGATCGGCCCAGCGCGAGAGTTCGATATGGCCCATGGCCGTCTCGTCCTCAGGCATGAACAGGGCCTGGCGCACCGGATGGCCGGTCAGGGCCGCCAGCGACATGGGGGTGACGAACTCCGCGCCCGCGGCGGTGAGCAGGCTCATCACCTCCGCCCCGGACTTCTTCAGCAGGCGCGTGAGTTCCAGCGCCTTGTAGGCGGCGATGCCGCCGCCGACGATCAGCAGGATTTTGCGTCCGTACAGCGATGTCGTGGTCATGCCGCTGATCTAGCGACGCGATCCGCCCTAGTCGAGTGACGGTTCGACAAAACGGAACATTGCAAGAACTGTTAACCTATGGTTAGGCTTGCGTCCGATGGGTTCAACGTAGGAGGGTGTGATGAGAAAATCAGCGACAATCGTGGCCGTCGGCGCCGCCCTGCTGGGGCTGGCGGCCTGCGGTGACGGGGGCTCCGCGGTCGAGACGCGGGACCGGGCGGCGGAAGGCGCGCAGGCCGTGCTGACCTCGGCGGCGGGCGGTCCGGTCGAGGCGGCGGAGGCGGCGCCCGTGAAGGCGAAACCGGCGCTGACCGCCAACCGGCAGGAGACCGTGGACGCCAAGATCGCGCGGCTGTTCGAGCGCAACGGGGCGGACTTCGGGGCGCGGACGGCGGAAGACTATCTGGCCAGGGTCCAGGCCTTCACCACCCGGCCGCCGGCGGACGCCGAGCGGGTGGAGCGGCCGAACGGCGACGTGCTGCTGTACCAGGCCTCGACCAACACCTTCGCGGTCGTGTCGCGCGACGGCGTTGCCAAGACCATGTTCAAGCCGCGCGACGGCGCGGCCTACTGGGCCGAGCAGAAGGCGCGCGCGCCGACCTTCGGCCAGCGGCGGTCATCGGAGAATCGGGAAGGCTGAAAGCGGAGAGGACCTTTAGTCCTCGTCCGTCTCCTTGCGGTCGGCCATGTCGCGGATCAGCTCGAGCGCCAGCTTCTGCTGCCGGGTCGACAGCTGCGGCGCCAGACGGCTGATCTCGATGGTGTAGCGCGTGGCCGGGAAGTCGTGCTCGAAGGCGGTTTCGCCCTCGGCCATCCCCGCCAGCTGCGCGCCGGTCAGACCTTCGAAGAAGTAGCCGATATCCACCTTGAAGAAGCGGGCGATATCCCAGAGCTTCGACGCGGAGATGCGGTTGGCGCCCTTCTCGTACTTCTGGATCTGCTGGAACGTCAGACCCAGGGCACGACCGAGATCGCTCTGATTATAGCCGAGGGCCAGCCTCTTCTCGCAGACTCGCCGGCCAACATGCCGGTCCACGGGATGAGGACCATCCTCGCCCTTGCCTCTCGCCATCGTGACACGCCCTTCAAGTCGCCCATTCAGCTAAGCCTGAATGCGCCGCCCGCAGGCCTCTGTCATCAAAAAATGCACAATTCAGGGCGTGTGGAGAGGCTTCTTGGCCATGAATTCGCCCCCTTTCCCGCACAGCGCGAATCCCGTCATCCGGGTAGCGACCGAGAAGGGAATCCGTCTTACGGAACAACGGTCTTGGAACGAATCACCCGGCGCCACGGCGCCGCGACAAGCAGGCCCGCCACGACCGCCAGCCAGAACAGGAGGTCTCCGATACGGCCATACAGGGTGACCCCGGTGGGCTGCGGCAGGCGGGCGTCGATGACGCCGCTTTCGCCCGCGTCCAGCCGCTGACCATCGACTACCCGCCCCCAGGGATCGATCATCGCCGAGGTTCCCGTCGGCGTCGCCCGGACCACCGGCAGCCCGGTCTCGATGGCGCGATAGCTGGCCAGGTTCAGGTGCTGCAGCGGGCCGGAGGTGCGGCCGAACCAGGCGTCGTTGGAGATGTTGACGATCCACCCAGGACGCCCGGTCGATCCCGGGGTGAAGCCGGGATAGAGGCTCTCGTAACAGATCAGCGGCTGGGCGCGAGGCGCGCCGGGGATATCGATGGGCGCAGGACGCGGGCCGGGGCTGAAGTCCAGCGGCATATGGGTCAGGGCGCGCACGCCCAGCGCCCCCATCAGTCCGCCCGCCGGCAGGAATTCGCCGAACGGCACCAGCCGGTATTTGTCGTAGACCGTCGCGATGCGCAGGCCGTCGCCGCCCTCGTCGGTGAGGACGAACAGGCTGTTAAAGTAGCGGCCGCCCTCCGGAACCGAAGGATCGGCGACGCCGCGGCCCAGGCCGACGATCAGGCTCTGGCCCGGCTGGACCGCGCGGGCGATGGCGGCGGCGTCCGGCGAGCCCTGGGCGAAGACTTCATTGGCCGTGGCCGGCAGGGCGCCCTCGGGCCAGATGATCAGGTCGGGCGTGGCCGCGCCGGGGCGGGCGGTCAGGTTCACATAGCGGTCGACGATCCCCTGATAGGCCTCGGGGGTCCATTTGGACGCCTGCGGCACGTCGGCCTGGACGATACGGACCAGGGTCGGGGTCAGCTCCAGCCGCGCCGACGACAGCCGCATCGCGCCCGAGATCACCAGGACCGCCAAGGCCAGGGCGCCGAGGGCGGCGGTGACGATGCGGGCCTTGCGCGCGCCCTCGCCGAGCAGGGGGCCGAAGGCCGCCGAGGCCGCGACGGTGACGAAGCCGAGGCCATAGACGCCGGCGATCGAGGCGAACTGGGACGCCGCCGAGCCGGCCTTCCAGCTGGCGCCCGCCGGATTCCACGGGAAGCCGGTCAGCACATGGCCGCGCAGCCATTCCAGCAGGCAGAACAGGGCGGCGAAGAACAGGACCCGCTTCATCCCGGAGGGCAGGAAGCGGCGGTACAGGGCGGTCGCCGTTCCCCAGAACAGGCCCAGGCCGGCCGGCAGGGCCGAGGCGGCGAAGGGCGCCATCCACGCCTGCGCCGGATTGACCAGGAAGGCCTCGGCCACCCACCAGCAGCTGATGAAGAAATAGGCGAAACCGGCCAGCCAGCCCATCCAGAAGCCGCCGCGCACGCTCGTCGACCGCTCGCTGAGGAACATCAGCAGCGCATAGCCGAGCAGGCCGGGCAGGACGCCGAAGGGCGGATGGGCCAGGGCCGCCGCCGCGCCGGCGGCCAGCGCCAGGCCGATCCGGCCGAAGCGGAGGATCAGCCGCGCGCGCGGGCTGTCGGTTTCAGGCGTCGCCGCGAGACTGGTCATCCGCCGTGTATGGGTCGGCCACGCCCAGGCTGGCAAGGATGGATCGCTCCTCGTCCTCCATCGCCTCGGCCTCGGCGTCGTCCTCGTGGTCCCGGCCCAGCAGGTGCAGGACGCCATGGACGGTCAGGTGCGACAGATGGTCGGACAGGGTCTTGCCCTGTTCCACGGCCTCTCGCGAACAGACGCCATAGGCCAGCGTCAGGTCGCCGAGATGGGGAAAGGCGCTCTCCGCCGCCGGGAAGGAGAGGACGTTGGTCGGCCGGTCGCGGTCGCGGAAGCGGGCGTTGATCTCGCGCACGCTCTCGTCGTCGGTCAGCAGGACGACCACGTCGCCCTGGATCACACCCAGCGCCGCCTTCGCCGCGCGCTCGACCACCGCCTCGACCTCCGGCAGGGCGGCGGACCAGGCGTCGTCCTCGATCTCGATCTCGATCACCGGCGCGGCTCTTCCAGGTCGGGCGGCGGGGCCGCCGCGTCGGCGTCGTAGGCGCGCACGATCCGCTCGACCATGGCGTGGCGCACCACGTCCTGGGCCTCGAACTTCAGCACGCCCACGCCCTGAACCCCGTCGAGGATGCGCAGGGCGTGCGACAGGCCCGAGTCCCGGCGGTTCAGCAGGTCGATCTGCGAAGGATCGCCGGTGACCACCATCCGGGCCCCCTCCCCCAGACGGGTCAGGACCATCTTCATCTGCAGACGGGTCAGGTTCTGCGCCTCGTCCACGATGATGAAGGCGTGGGCCAGGGTGCGGCCGCGCATGAAGGCGATGGGGGCGGCCTCGATCTCGCCCTTGTCGCGGCGACGGCGCACGTCGTCGGCGCCGAGAATGTCGTTCAGCGCTTCCCAGATGGGAGCCAGATAGGGGTCGACCTTCTCGTTCAGATCGCCCGGCAGGAAGCCCAGCTTCTCGCCCGCCTCGACCGCCGGGCGGGTGATGACCAGCCGGTCCACCTGACCCCGGCGCAGAAGGGAGGCGCCGTAGGCGGCGGCGAGGAAGGTCTTGCCCGTGCCCGCCGGTCCAACCCCGAAGCTCAGCTCGCAGCGTGACAGCAGTTCCAGATACCGGGCCTGCGCGGCCGTCTTGGGCGCGATGGCGCCGCGGCGGCCGACCGGCAGGGCCGCGGCGTCGGGGGCGACGGAGCCCTGGCCGGCGCGCGGCTGGGCCACCGCGGCGCCCAGGGCGGTGCGCACGTCGGCCTCGGTGATCTCGGCGCCGGTGTCGGCGCGGTCGGCCAGCACCTCGATGACCCGCTTGGCCTGGGCCCGGTCGCGGGCCGAACCATTGATGGAGACGCCCCCGCCGGGGGTTTCGACCAGGACCTTGAAGCGGTCCTCGATCAGCGCCAGGTGGCGACTGTTCGGCCCGATGACCGCGCGCAGGGCGACGTCGTCCAGGGCCAGGAACTCACTCTCACGCGCCATGAAGGGCTTTCTCTAGGTCGCTAACGCTCGCGTCGCGGACGCTCGCTGCTTGAGCGACGTTCTGGGGGTCGCCAGCGCTCGGCTCGCGGAGCCTCGCTGCCTGAGCGACGGGAGTTTCCGTCAGACGGCCGCTAAGGGATTTCAGGCCGCCGGTTTCGATCGTCACTGGAACGATCTGGCCGATCAGTTGATCCGCGACGCCGTCGACATAGACCGGCTGCAGCCAGGGCGAGCGGCCGGTGACGTGGCCGTCGAACTTGCCCGGGCGCTCGAACAGGACCGGGATGGTCAGGCCGACGCGGGAGACGTTGAAGGCCGTCTGCTGTTCGAACAGCAGGGCCTGCAGCGCCTGCAGCCGCTCGCGCGACACCGCCTCGGGGACCTGGGCCGCCATGGTCGAGGCGGGAGTGCCGGGGCGGGGCGAGTACATGAAGGAGAAGGCCGAGGCGTAGGTCACGCGACGGACCAGATCCATGGTGTCCTCGAAGTCCCGATCGCTCTCGCCGGGGAAGCCGACGATGAAGTCGCCGGACATGGCCATGTCGGGCCGCGCCTCGCGAATGCGTTCGATCAGGTCGAAATATTTCTGACGCCCGTGCTTGCGGTTCATCAGGCGCAGGATGCGGTCCGAGCCCGACTGCACCGGCAGATGGAGCCACGGCATCAGGACATCGAGCTGACGGTGCGCCTCGATCAGGTCGTCCGACATGTCGTTGGGATGGCTGGTCGTATAGCGGATGCGGTCCAGGCCGGGGATCTCGGCCAGCAGCCAGGCCAGCCGCGCCAGGGTGGACGGCTTTCCGTCCAGGCCCTCGCCGTCATAGGCGTTGACGTTCTGGCCCAGCAGAGTGACCTCGCGCACGCCCTTGGCCGCCAGCTCGCGCGCCTCGGCCAGGATCGCCGCCACCGGGCGAGACCATTCGGCGCCGCGGGTGTAGGGCACGACGCAGAAGGTGCAGAATTTGTCGCAGCCCTCCTGCACGGTCAGGAAGGCGGTGAAGCCCTCGACCCCGCGCTCCGCCGGGAGGGCGTCGAACTTCTCATCGGGGGCGAAGTCGGCGCCGATGCGTTCGCCGCGCGCCCGGGCGGTGCGGGTCAGCAGCTCGGGCAGCTGGTGATAGGCCTGCGGACCGACGACGAGGTCGACCGCCGGCTGGCGCTTCATGATCTCCTCGCCCTCAGCCTGGGCGACGCAGCCGGCGACGGCGATGGTCATGGCGCCGCGACCGGCCTGGGCCTTGGCGTCCTTCAGCTCGCGCATCTTGCCGAGCTCGGAATAGACCTTCTCGGCGGCCTTCTCGCGGATGTGGCAGGTGTTCAGGATGACGAAGTCGGCGTCCTCGGCGGTGTCGGTCGACGCATAGCCGAGCGGGCGCAGCACGTCGGCCATGCGCTCGGAGTCATAGACGTTCATCTGGCAGCCGTAGGTCTTGATGAACAGGCGCTTGGGCGCGGCCTGCTTCCCCGACGGCGGGACGAGGGTTTCAGTCATGAAGGCATTTTAGGGCGCTACCGCGCTTCGCGCTACTTGAGCGCGGACGATTTAGGGCGCTACCGCGCTTCGCTCTACCAGAGCGCGGACGATTCCGGGGCCGCGTGTCGATCGCGCGGCGCCGGACCGTATCAAGCTTCGGGTTCGTCGCGGTGGGCGTGGCGGGTGAAGATCAGACCTTCGCGGTTCGACGGCTCGGCGCCTTCGATGGGCGTGCCGTAGAGCTCCAGCTTGTGGCCGATCAGCTTAAAGCCGAGGCGTTCGGCGATCTCGGTCTTCAGGCGCTCGATCTCGGCGTCGAAGAATTCAATGACCTCGCCCGAGCGGGTGTCGATCAGGTGGTCGTGGTGATCGTCGCCGGCCTCTTCATAGCGGCTGCGGCCATCGCCGAAATCGTGCTTCTCGACGACGCCCGCTTCCTCGAACAGACGCACGGTGCGGTAGACCGTGGCGATCGAGATGTGCGGATCGATGGCCGAGGCGCGGCGGTACAGCTCCTCGACGTCGGGGTGGTCGGCGGCGGCGGAGAGCACCCGCGCGATCACGCGGCGTTGCTCGGTCATTCGCATGCCGCGGTCGGCGCAGAGTTTTTCGATCCGGTCCATGGGAGACGAGAATAGGCGGCGTCGGCGGCCTAGGGAAGTCGAACCGGCAAGTTGAGCGACAAAAGCAGGGCGTCGGCGCGCGAACCGTCCGGGCGCGAATAATAGGCGGTGCGCCGGCCGGCCTCGACGAAGCCCGCGCGGGCGTAAACGGCGCGCGCGGAAGCGTTGTCGTCGGCCACTTCCAGGAAGATCCGATCCGCGCCCCTCGCGCCGGCGGCGGCGACGCCCTCGGCCACCAGTCGAGCCCCCTGCCCTCGCCCGCGCGCCTCGGGATGGACCGCCAGGGTCAGGATCTCGGCCTCGTCGGCGACCACGCGCATGAGGATGAAACCCTGCGCCGTCTCGGCGGCGAAGACGCCCGCCTGCTCCAGCAGGACGGCGAAGGCGGCGGCGTCCCACGGCGCATCGAAGGCCGTGGCGTGGAGCGCCGCCAGCCGGTCCGCCTGGGCATCCGGGTCGCGGGTCATGCGGGGGTCTGGACGCGCGGCTGGCCCGGCAGACGGGTGGGCGGGGTGGCGTCGGGCGCGCGCAGATAGAGCGGCTTTGGCGGCGCGGCCGCTGGATCGAGCCGGGCGGCCAACCGGGCCAAGGCTTCGGGCGAGGGGCCGGCCAGGTCGAGAACGGCCGCGCCCGGCGCGGCGTCGGCGATCAGGACCGCGCCGGATCCGACCAGGACGGCGCCGGCGGCGAGGCCGCTCACCCGTTCGGCGGCCTGTTCCAGCGACAGGGCCTCGGGCGGGCCTTCTGCGACGCCGTCGCGCCAGAAGCGGGCGTAGACCTGGCCTCGTCGGGCGTCGATCAGGGCGGCGATGTCGGGCGCGCTCGCGGACGCCGCCAGCGCATCGAGGGTCGAGACCCCGACCACCGGACGGTTCAACGCGGCGCCGAGGCCCTGCGCGAAGGCCAGGCCGACGCGCAGGCCGGTGAAGGAGCCCGGACCCACGGTCACCCCGATGCGGTCGATGGCGTCGAAACCCCCGGCCTGCGCGACCGCGTCGCGGGCCAGTCCGCCCAAACGTTCCGAATGGCCCTTGAGCATAGCCTCCGAGCGCAGGCCCAGCGCCCGCGCCGTCTCGCCCACCTCGAACACTCCGGCGGTGCACAGGCCCAGCGCCGTATCGATGACGAGGACCCTCACGCCGCCGCTCCGGTCAGGAGGCGGGCGCCAGCGCCGCCACGATGCGCGCCACCGCCTGCCGCACGGCCCGATCGGCGATGCGCGGAAAATCGTTCGCGACCGTTCGTCCGTCGACGGTCGCGCTCAGGGTGCGGAGCACATCGATCTCGCCGGACGGATGACCATCGATCGGCGGGAAGAAGGCTTCGACCGGCGAGCGCAGCACCACCGCCACCCGGTGCAGCCGCGACGCCGAGATCCGGTTCAGCCCGGTCTCGTATTTCTGCACCTGCTGGAAGCTGACCCCGATGCGCTGGGCCAACGCCGCCTGCGACAGGCCCAGGGCCGAGCGCCTGAGGCCGATCCGCGCGCCCACATAGGCGTCGATATGATCCGGGGCGGCGGTTCGGGCCATGGCGAGTCTCCTGTTCTATACCGAACAGTTTCATCGACACGCCCAAGTTGCAATCAAAAAGTTTCATTACTGGTCCAGCCGCGCGACCACCGCAGACACGGCGCGGGTGTCAGCCCGCGGAATGCGCTCCTCCGCCGACAGGCCGCCCGGTCCGCCGCGCACCACCAGCATCTCTCCCTCGGCCCGCTCGTAGAGACGGACCAGGCGGCGGCCGTCGGCCATGTCGATCACACAGCCCTGGTCACGGCGCGGCCAGCGGCCCGGCGCATACTCCAGGGTCACGCCCGAGGCGGCCCATGGGGCGAGGTCGTCGCTCGACAGCTGAAGGCGGCGGGTCTCGGCGGGGGCGGCGTCCACAAAGGCGCGGGCGCGGCTTTCGACCCCTGAAGCCGCCGGGTCGTCAGACGCCGCCGCGGCGAGATTGAGCGCCAGGGCCTCGGGGGTGGACTCGACGGCGGCGGTGAGGCGGCGCTGGACGTCGGGGCGGAACAGGCCCGGCCGCTTGCCCGCCTCGTACAGGCCCCAGCCCTGGCTGGTGATGCCGACGCGCGCACCGGCCTCGGCCTGGCTCAGACCGCGCGCGCGGCGCAGGGCCGCGAGGGCCTCGCCGAGACGTCGGGCGTCATGGTCGCTTTCAAACCGGGGCATCGCATCAGAATGCCGGAGAGTGTCGCGTGTGACGAGAAATAAAACGGTTTTGTCGCCTTCAGGGTAGCGAAGGCTCTCGCGTCGACAGCCGCCTAGATCACCTGCTCGACGCGGGTCACCTCAGGCACATAGTGCTTCATCATCTGCTCGACCCCGGCCTTCAGCGTGGCCGAGGACGACGGGCAGCCGGCGCAGGCGCCGCGCATGCGCAGGGACAGGACCCCGGTCTCCTCGTCGAAGGCGTCGAACAGGATGTCGCCGCCGTCCTGAGCCACGGCCGGGCGGATGCGGCTGTCCAGCAGCTGCTTGATCTCGGCGATGATCTCGGTGTCCTCGCCGTCGGGATCGGCGCTGGAGAAGGCTCCGCCGCGCAGCAGGGGCGCGCCCGAAACGAAGTGATCCATGATGGCGGCCAGGATCGGCGCCTTCATCTGCGCCCACTCCAGCCCCTGCGCCTCGCGGGTCACGGAGACATAGTCGTAGCCGAAGAAGACCCCGGTCACGCCGTCGAGCTCGAACAGGGCTTCGGCCAGGGGCGAGGCGGCGGCCTCCTCCCGGTTCACGAAGTCGCGCGGGTCGCTCGATACGTCGCGGCCCGGCAGGAATTTCAGGACGTTGGGGTTCGGCGTCGGTTCGGTCTGGATGAACATGGGGCGTAAGTGCGCTCGCCGGGGCGGCGGTTCAAGGGCCGGGCCGCTTCTCCCTCCCCTTCTGGGGAGGGTGGACCGCGAAGCGGGACGGGTGGGGAACCGAGCGCTCGGACACGAAACCCACCCTGTCGTCGCTGACGCACCGACATCCCTCCCCACAAGGGGGAGGGAGATTTTCAAGCCAGGTCCTCAATGTCGTTCTCGGTCAGTTCGCCGGGGACGATGGTGACGGGCAGTTTGCGGCCGGTGAAGGCGGCGCCCTGCTTGACCACGGCGGCGACCAGCGGACCGGGGCCGCGACCGCCCTCCCCCGCCGCAAGGACGAGGATCTTGATGTCCGCGTCCTCGCCGACGACCTTGCGGATGCAGGCCTGCGGTTCGCCGCGTTCAATCACCAGCACCGGCGTGGCGCCCGAGCGTTCGGCGGCCTCCCCGGCCCAGCGGTTCAGCGAGGCCTCGGCCTCCGCGCGGGTCTGACGTTCGATCTCGTCTCGCACCCCGGCCCAATGGGCGTCCGAAGCCGCGGGCGGGATGACGCGCAGCATGACGACGCGGCCGCCGGTCGAGCGGGCCCGCCGCGCCGCATAGCGCAGGGCCGCCTCGAATTCGGGGCTGTCGTCGACGACGACCAGGAACTTACGTGGCATCAGCCCTCTCCCTCAGCCCGTCACGCTAGCAGATGAAGCGCCCCAATGCCTACGCGCCGCAAAACCCCCTCCGGACCAGCCGGAGGGGAATGCCGCGCGCGCTCAAGCAGCGAGCCGCCGCGCGGCGAGCGGGCGGCGCCCAAATCGCTTCTTCAGGTTGCTGACGAAGCGATCTCGCGGATGACCGAATTGGCGATGGTCAGCTTGGCGAAGGTCCAGCCGGAGCCCGAGGCCTCGATCTCGTCGACGGAGGCGCGGACGCCTTCGACGGCGCCCTGGCGCGGGCCGACCCAGTCATCGACCGCCTTCTCCGCCGCCGCCTCGCTGGCGCCGACCGAGACGTTCGAGGCCTTGGCCACGGCGCGGGTCAGGGTCATCTGCTCGGCCATCAGATCCTCGATCAGACGGCGCACGGCCAGCCGGTCGAAGTGGTCCGCCGACGGCACGTTTCCGGCCGCCGCGCGCAGGCGGTCGAAATCGAAGGCCGCGCCCACCTGGTGGTAGAGCATGGCCATGGCCGGTTCCGGCCAGCCGGCCTCGCGGGCCAGGTCGCCGATGTCGGCGGTGGCGACCAGCGGACGCAGCATGGCGAAGTCGCGGGCCATTTCCTCGGAGGCGCCCAGACCCACGAAGCTTTGCACCCGGGCCTCCAGACGGCCTTCCTCGAAGCGGCTGAGGACGGAGCCGCCGGCCGAACGCAGGGCGTCGGCGGCCGGACGGTAGGCGGCGATCAAGCCGTCCACGGTCGCGCCCTCGCGCGCCGCCCGCTTGGCCAGCCAGAAGGTCTGGCGGCGCAGGACGGTGGAGATTTCCTGATAGAGGGCGGTCTGGGCCTCGGCCGGGATCTTGCCGTCCAGCGCCGAAACCGCGTCCCACGCCTGGTCGAGGCGGAAGATCTGGCGCGCCGCCTCGAAGGCGATGACCATGGCCCCGGTGTCGCACTGGGCCGACAGGCGCAGGCGTTCCGGGAAGGTCGGGCCGCACATGTTGACGATCTCGTTCGACAGGATGGTCGAGATGATCTCGCGCTTCAGGCGGTGCCGCTGCATGTCGGCCTCGAACTTCGCCAGCGGACCGGGGAAGTAGCGGACCAGGGTCTGTTTGAAGAAGGCGTCGTCGGGCGCGCCCGAGGCGACGATCTCGTCGAACAGCTCCAGCTTGGAATAGGCGGTCAGCACCGCCAGTTCCGGCCGCGACAGCGGCTGGCCGGAGGCCTTCATCTCGGCGAGCTTGAGATCGTCAGGCAGGCCTTCGACCTTGCGGTCCAGCTTACCCTTGGAGCCCAGCCACTGCATGAAGCGCTGCTGGGAATCCAGCGCGCCGGCGCCTTCGGCCTGCTGCAGGGTCAGGGCGAGGGTCTGGTCGTAGTTGTGGACCAGAACCTTGAGGCCGACCTCTTCGGTCATCGAGGCCAGGAGGGCGTTACGGTCCTCCTGCTTCAGCGCGCCCGAGGCGATGGCGGCCCCGGTCAGGATCTTGATGTTGACCTCGTGGTCGGAGCTGTCGACGCCGGCCGAGTTGTCGATGGCGTCGGTGTTGATCCGGCCCCCGCTGCGCGCGAAGGCGATGCGGCCCGCCTGGGTCAGGCCCAGATTGGCGCCTTCGCCGATGACCTTGGCCCGCACCTCGGCGCCGTCGACGCGGATGGCGTCATTGGCCTTGTCGCCGACCTGGGCGTCGGTCTCGTTCGGCGCCTTCACATAGGTGCCGATGCCGCCGAAGTAGAGCAGTTCGGCCGGAGCCTTGAGGATGGCCTTCATCAGGGCCGCCGGATCCAGGACGTCTTCCTGGATGTCGAGCGCCGCCTTGATCTCGGGGGTCAGTTCGATCGACTTGGCCGAGCGCGGGAAGACGCCGCCGCCGGCCGAGATCTTGGACTTGTCGTAGTCCTGCCAGGACGAGCGCGGGACCTTGAACATGCGGTCGCGCTCGACCCACGACGTCGCCGGATCCGGGTTCGGATCGATGAAGATGTCGCGGTGGTCGAAGGCGGCGACCAGCTTGATCGCCTTGGACAGCAGCATGCCGTTGCCGAACACGTCGCCCGACATGTCGCCGACGCCGACCACGGTGAAGGGTTCGGACTGGATGTCCTTGCCCTCTTCGCGGAAGTGCCGCTTCACGGCCTCCCAGGCGCCGCGGGCGGTGATGCCCATGACCTTGTGGTCGTAGCCGACCGACCCGCCCGAGGCGAAGGCGTCGTCCAGCCAGAAGCCGTACGAGGCCGAGACGCCGTTGGCGATGTCTGAGAAGGTCGCCGTGCCCTTGTCGGCGGCCACGACCAGATAGGGATCGTCGCCTTCCCAGCGCACCACGGCGGCCGGCGGGACGACGGAGCCGTCCTTGGCGATGTTGTCAGTGACGTCGAGCAGGCCGGACAGGAAGGTCTTGTAGGCCCGGATGGCCTCCCCCTGCTGGGCGTCGCGGTCGCCGCCGGCGCGGACGATCTCGGCCAGCTTCTTCGGGAAGAAGCCGCCCTTGGAGCCGACGGGCACGATGACGGCGTTCTTGACCTGCTGGGCCTTCACCAGGCCGAGCACCTCGGTGCGGAAGTCGTCGCGGCGGTCCGACCAGCGCAGGCCGCCGCGGGCGACCGGGCCGAAGCGCAGGTGCACGCCCTCGATGTAGGGCGCCCAGACGAAGATCTCGCGGAACGGCTTGGGCAGGGGCAGGTCGACCAGTTCGCGCGAGGCGATCTTGATCGAGATGTAGGGCTTGGACTGACCGTCCGGACCCGGCTGATAGTAGTTGGTCCGCTTGATCGCCTGGACCAGCAGGGACAGGCGGCGCAGCGCCTTGTCGTGGTCGAGGCTCTTCACGTCCTGCAGCAGGTCGTTGATGTGGCCGGCCAGATCGGCGACCGCCGCCTCGCGCGCCGCCGCATCACCACCGGCGGCCGGGCTGAATTTGGCGTCGAACAGGGCCAGGATGGCGCGGGCCACGGCCGGATAGTCGCGCAGCGCCTCTTCCTGGACCGCCTGGGACGGATCCAAGCCGGTCTGCTGGCGGTAGCGGGCCAGGGTGCGGATCAGGGCCGCGTCACGCCAGCCCACGCCCAGTTCGAGCACCAGGCGGTTGAAGCCGTCGCTTTCCGTGCGGCCGTTCCAGACGGCGGCGAAGGCGGCCTCGAACGGATCCTTGACCGTGCCGAAGCTGAGGTCGCCGCCGCGCGGGTCCTCGAGCAGGAATTCGTGGACGTGGATTTCGGCGTCGCCCGCGGGTTTCAGGGCATGGCCCCATTCCTCGAGCGTCTTCAGCCCCATGTCCGCCAGGATCGGCAGGACGTCGGACAGCGGCACGGCCGAGCCGCGACGGTACAGCTTGAAGCGGAAGTTCAGCGGGCCGTCGGACGCGTTGCGGAAGGCGCGCACGGCCACCGGCTCCCCGGCGCCGACCTCGCCCGAGGCGTTCAGCGTGTCGATGGCCTGGTAGTCGGCGACGGCCTCGGCCGCGTCATAGCGGTCGCGATAGCCGGCCCCGAAGGCGTCGGCCCAGCGGGCGCTGACCGGTCCGACCGAGACCTCTTCCACGTCGGCGGCGCGCAGGGCGCTTTCGAAACGGTCGATCCAGCTGCGGCCGGCCTCCGCGACTTCGGCGTCCAGCGCGGCCTGATCCGGGCACGGATGATCCCCCGGGGTCACGCCGATGATATAGTGGATGCGGACCAGCGGCTGGTCCGACAGCTGCGGATACCAGGCCGACATCCGGCCGCCCCACGCGCGGGCCAGGATGGCGCCGATCCGTTCACGGACCGAGGCGTCGAAGCGCTCGCGCGGGATGAAGGCCAGGATCGAGACGAAACGGTCGAACGGATCCTTGCGGGTGAAGGTCTTGATCCGCGGGCGGTCGTGCAGGTGCAGGATGCCCAAGGCGATGTCGAGCAGTTCGTCCTCGGTGATCTGGAAGAGCTCGTCGCGTGGATAGTTCTCGAGGATGTTCTTCAGGCGCTTGTAGCTGTGGGTGCCTTCCAGCTTGCCGGCGCGGGCCAGGGCGTTGGCCACCTTGCGGCGGATCAGCGGTACTTCTGACGCGGCCTTGTCATAGGCCTCGGCGGTGAACAGGCCGACGAAGCGGGTCTCGCCCGAGGGGCGCCCGTCGGCCCCGAAACGCTTGACCCCGACATAGTCCATGTAGGCCCGGCGGTGGACGCGCGAGCGGACGTTGGCCTTGGCGACGGTGACCGGCTCGGACAGGTCCAGCTGGCGCTTCATCTGCTTGGTCAGGACCGCCGGTTCGGAGGCGCGGCGCAGCACGGTGCGCTCGGGATCCGCCAGAACGCCCACGCCGACGCCGGACTGCGACAGGGGCGCCTCGGCCTCGTACTCGCCGTTCTTGCCGCGCGGATAGTCGTAGTCGCGGGCGCCGAGGAAGACGAAGTGATCCGACGCCAGCCAGCGCAGGAATTCCAGGTTCTCGGCCAGAACCTCGGCGTCGACGCCCGGAGGCGAGGTTTCGAGGTGGGCGATCGAACGGCTGATCAGGTCGTTCATGGCGCCGTGGTCGGTCACGGCCGAGCGGACGTCGGCCAGGGTCTGGGCCATGGCCTCGCCCAGAGCGTCGCGGCGCTCCTGGGGCAGGGCGTCGATGACGACGATGATCACCGATACGCGGCCGGTCGGCCCCTGGACGATCGGGTGGAACATCGAACGGACGGTGACGCCGGCCTCGGCCAGCTCGCCCATGACGCTGTCGACCAGGAAGGGCTTGTCGTTCTGCACGATCGTCAGGACGTCATAGCCGGAGGCCGCGCCCGTCGCGCCGGTGTGCGGCCCGACGCTGATGCGGGCCGGCGCCGCGGGATCGTGTTCGGCGACCGAACGCCACACCGTGGCCAGCAGGGCGGCGAGGTCCGCGCCGTCCAGCTCCGGCGTCTCGTCGGCGGCGTAGTCCTCCAGCACCTGGGACAGGTAGGCCTTCTCGGCCGGGCCGGGCGGATGGCCGTTCGCGGCTGCGAAATTCGCCTCCAGCGCCTCCAGGTTGATCGCCTGAGGGAGCGTGGGGGCGGTGGCGCCGGACATGGACAGGTCTCGTATGGCGCGGCCCGGGCGGGCCGCCGGTTTCAGAAGGCAGACTAGGCCGGTTGCGCGCGGGGGCAAGCATCCGGTCCGTCGGTGGCGGTCCTAGGCCAGCCTGACCGAAGCGTGAACCCCCAAAAACGGCGGCGCCGGCCCTTTGCGGGGGCCGGCGCCGGTTATCGGTGATCAGTCAGGAACGGATCAGAAGCGGACGTTCATGCCGATCCGGAAGGCGTGCAGCTTCATTTCGTCGCTGCTGCGCGCGATGTCCGTGCCCGTCGTATTGGGCGCCAGGATGAAGGGGTTGGTGGCCGGGGTCGTGCCGGTGTTGCCGGCGCGCACGACATAGTCGTCCGTCGACAGCGAGGTGTAGAGGTACTCGCCGGTCACCGAGAGGTTCGGAGCGAGGCGCCATTCCAGACCCGCGCCGGCCTGCCAGCCATCCGCCTTGTCCTCGTCCTTCTGCGTCACGAAGCTGTTGGCGGTGTTGGTGGTGCGGAAGCTGTTCTCGATGCTGCCGCGGGCCGCGCCGCCGGTGACGTAGACCAGGGCCGGACCCGTGGCGTAGCCGAGGCGGGCGCGCAGGGCGGCCATGTCGGTCAGCTCACGCTTGAAGACGTAGCTGGCCGGAGTGCTGCTGAAGCCGGTGACGGTGTCGGAGACGTCCGTCGCGCTCCATTCGGCCGCCAGGCCGGCGACGATGGAGCCGAACTGCCAGTCATAGCCGGCCCGGACCGACCCTTCGACGCCCGTGTTGTCGCTGTTGCAGCCGCTGGCGGCCGCATCACCCGAGGCGCCGCCATCACAGAAGCCGGGGGCGAACGCATTCGCCGCGGCCGCGGTGGTGACGGTTTCACCGAACACCCCGTCCAGATTGCGGTCGAAGACAAGGGTCTCGCCGTCGTCTTGCTTGTTGTCGAGAGCGCCGCCGTAGACGCCGATGTAGGGGCCGCTCCAGTCGGGGGATGACTGGGCGAGGGCCGGCGCAGCGACCCCCGCCATCAGAAGGGACAGGGAGGCGGCGGGGAGGAGGAATTTCATCGAATAGTCTTTCGCGTTCAGAACTGTAGGCCCCCGCCGACGGGGGGTTGAACGGCGCCGGCCCACCCCTGTTCCGATCCCGTTTCCGGGTTGCGGATCAGCTGTGGCCGGAATGACGCGAAAACAGGAACGCCCTGGCGGAAACGACAAGGCCGCCGAACTTGCGTTCGGCGGCCTGCTTCGGACCGGCGCCCAGGAGGGGGAGGGTTGGCGCCGATCGCTTCAACCGCGGGCTTGGGGGGGAGGGGGGGCCCGCGGCGACAGAGGGGAGATAGGCGCCGCTTGTGACCAATCAAGGGCGCCCAAGTTCGTCATTCGTCCTTTAACTGCGGCGGGTTGACGCGGCGCCGTTTCGGCTTGCTCGCGGCCGTTTCCTTCTCCGCATAGGGCTCGCCGTCGCCGGACAGCAGGATGGCCATCCAGCGCGACCCCCGGAACTCGGCCAGGATGGCCATGGCCATGACCGCCAGCGGGGTGGACAGGAACATGCCGACCACGCCCCAGACCTTGCCCCAGAAGGCCAGGGCCAGCAGGACGACCACCGGGTCGATGTTCTGGTTGTCGCCCTGCATGCGCGGCTGGATGAAGTTGCCGCTGATGAACAGGATCGCCTGCAGTCCGCCCAGCAGGACCGTGGCCTGCCAGTAGGTCTCGAACTGCACCAGGGCGAACAGCGGCGGGACCAGGCCCGCGATGGCGCCGCCCAGCACCGGAATGAAACCGACGATGAAGATCACGAAGGTCCAGAACTCCGCATTCTGAAGACCCACGATGCGCATCAGGATCCAGGCCGCGGCGCAGATCATCACCCCGGTGACGGCCTGGACCCAAAGATAGCCCTCGACCCCGCCGCGGACGCGCTGGAACACCTCCAGCGCCTCGCCACGGGCGGTGCGGTCGGGGAAAAGACCGACCAGCTTGCGGCGGAAGCCGCTCTGTGAAGCCAGCAGGAAGCCCAGATAGATCATCACGAAGACGGCGCCGCCGACGACGCCCTGGGCCTGGCCGGCGATGGCCATGAGGTAGCCGCGCACGTCTATCTGGGCGATCAGGTCGGTGGTGGTCGGCGGGGTGGTCACGCCGACCAGGCGGGAACCGTCCTCCAGGATCTGGTCGAGGCGCGGCCCGATGTTGGCCGAAACCCCCGATGCGTCGCTGAAGAATCCGTAGGCGCCGTTCACGATGAAGGCGATGGAGGCGACGAAACCCAGGACGACGACCAGCAGGGCCGAGATGCCGGCCACGTGCGAAGGCAGTCGGGTCCGCTTCTCGATGGTCCGCTTCACCCCGTCGATCATGATCAGCAGGAAGATGGCCATGGCCAGCGGCGTGAGGATGTCGGCCAGCCAGTAGACCGCCGCGCCCACGGCGACCACGGCGAGGGCCACGAGGGCGTTGCGCGCCACGGTCGAGGTCGGAAGGGTGATCGGCGGCTTCATCGGCATATGGTCAAGGTCTCGCGAGGCGGCGTCAATCGCCCTTGAACCGGCGGCCTTGCCGGTGGAGCATGAGCGCCGCCCTCACCCCGGAGTTCCCATGACCGATACCGGCGTCTTCCTCGGCCAGTCCTCGCAGGACGGGACCGACAAGCCCGAAATCCTGCTGTATGGCCGCGCCAACCGGCACGGGGTGGTGGCCGGCGCCACCGGCACCGGCAAGACGGTGACCCTGCAGATCATGGCCCAGGGCTTTTCCGACGCCGGGGTGCCGGTCTTCTGCGCCGATGTGAAGGGCGACCTGTCTGGCATCGCCCTGCCCGGGTCGCCGAACGAGAAGCTGCTGGCCCGGGCCCAGGGCATGGGGCTGACGCTCACCCCGAAGGCCGCTCCGGTGGTCTTCTGGGACCTGTACGGCCAGAAGGGCCACCCCATCCGCACCACCGTCAGCGAGATCGGGCCGCTGCTGCTGGCGCGCATGCTGAACCTCAACGACGTTCAGGAAGGCGTGCTGTCGGTGGTGTTCCACGTCGCCGACGCCGAAGGCCTGCTGCTGCTGGACCTGGACGACCTTCGCGCGATGCTGGTCTATGTCGGCGAGAACGCCGAGCGGATCGGACGCGAGGTCGGCAATGTGGCCCCGACCTCCATCGCCTCCATCCAGCGCGCCCTGCTGCAGCTGGAGCAACAGGGCGGCAAGGCCTTCTTCGGCGAGCCCGCACTGAAGCTGGAGGACATGATGCGGACCGGCCTGGACGGCCGGGGCCAGGTCAATGTGCTGGACGCGACCAAGCTGATGAACAGCCCGCGGCTGTACGCGGCCTTCCTGCTGTGGCTGCTGTCCGAGCTGTTCGAGCAGCTCCCCGAGGTCGGCGATCCGGAGAAACCGCGGCTGGTGTTCTTCTTCGACGAGGCCCACCTGCTGTTCAACGACACGCCGGACGCCCTGCGCGAGAAGGTCGAACAGGTCGTGCGCCTGATCCGCTCGAAGGGCGTGGGCGTCTATTTCGTCACCCAGAACCCGGCCGACATTCCCGACAGCGTGCTGGCCCAGCTGGGCAACCGCATCCAGCATGCGCTGCGCGCCTACACCCCGTCCGAGCAAAGGGGGCTGAAGGCCGCTTCCGAGAGCTTCCGGCCCAATCCCGCCTTCGACACCGCCGAGGCCATCCAGGGTCTGGGCGTGGGCGAGGCCCTGGTCTCGACCCTGGACGAGAAGGGCGCGCCGAACATCGTCGGGCGCACCGCCATCCGTCCGCCGGACAGCCGCCTGGGACCGGCAACCGACGCCGAACGGGCGCAGGTCATGGCCGCCAGTCCGGTGCGGGGCCTGTACGAGACGGTGGTGGACCGCGAGTCCGCCGAGGAAATCCTGGCCGCGCGCCGGGGCGAGGCCGACCATGCCGCGGCCGAAGCCAAGCTGGCCGAGGCCCGCGCCCAAGCCCAGGCAAAGGCCGACGCCATCGCCGCGAAGGACGCCGAGAAGGCCGCCGCCGCCCGCGAGAAGGAGCAGGCCCGACAGCAGGCGCAGTATGAGCGCGAAGCCGCCCGGTCGCGGGCTCCGGCTCGACGCTCGACGCGAGAGACCCCGATCGAGGCGGCCACCAAGTCGGTGCTGCGCACGGCGGGGAGCACGATCACGCGGGAGCTGCTTCGCGGCCTGCTGGGTGGGCTGAAGCGGCGGTGAATGAAGCGCCCGAACTGGTCTGGGTCGTCTTCTTTCCGTTTCTGTGGATCGCAGGCTGGATCACGGCCTCGATCATCTATCGGCGGATTCACGACAAGCCGATCTTCCCTCGCACGCCTGAGAGCGCGCTCTTCGTCGAACGGGCCGCATCGGGAGTGAACGACAGCCACTGGCTCAGTCGGATCGGCCACGCCAATCGGTGTCTGATCGTGGCAGTGACCGGCCATGAGCTTGTCGTCACACCCTTCTTTCCCTTCAATCTGATGTTCCTGCCGGAAATCTACGGTCTGGAGATACGGATTCCGGTTTCGCGGATCCGGCGGGTCGGAGAGTGGTCCGGGATCCTTCGCGACTTCATCGTCGTCGAATTCGACGATGGCCGGAGCTTCAGACTGGTCCTGCGCAATCCTCGCGCCTTCAGGAAAGCTCTTGGGCGCCCCTAGTTCGCCTTGGGAACCAGCCGCCACATCCGGAGCGGATGCCTGACCGCGCCCGCTTCCGCGCCGGCCGCGTCGCCCCGGCCCATGTAGAGGTCGGCGCGGACCGGGCCGCGGATGGCCGAGCCGGTGTCCAGCGCCACCACCAACCCCTGATAGCTGCCGCGCGCGCCGGCCAGGTTGCCGCCGTCGGCGCTGATCCAGACCAGGTCGCCATAGCGCCAGTGGGACGGATCGACCGCGATGGCGCGGCGGGCCGGCAGGGGGATGCCCGCGGCCCCGGCGGGATCGCCGCCGTCATCCGGGTCCAGCTTGAAGAAGATGTAGCGCGGGTTCAGCGCCATCACCGCCTGGGCCTCTGACCCGCGATGGGCGGCCAGCCAGGCGCGGATGGCCTCGCCC
Organism: Brevundimonas sp. EU05-FHT14B11; assembly: GCF_058790835.1. Taxonomy (NCBI): domain Bacteria; kingdom Pseudomonadati; phylum Pseudomonadota; class Alphaproteobacteria; order Caulobacterales; family Caulobacteraceae; genus Brevundimonas; species Brevundimonas sp. EU05-FHT14B11. The sequence continues at coordinate 371,814 of NZ_JBYTCY010000001.1, read as the reverse complement.
GAGGTTCCGTTCTGAGGCAGCAGGCCTTGCTGCGCCATCGGACGGGCGATGCCGACGAAGGTCTGGCCGTTGTCGGCGGCGTAGGCGGCGCGAGCCTTGGACCCATCCTCGAAGGTCAGATAGCCCGAGCCCTGGATCTGCATGAAGAACAGGTCCTCGGCCCGCATCCAGGCCAGGGTCTGCGTCGGCGGCGCGGCCTCGATCTCGGCGCGGGGCGGCAGGGTCTGGCCCCGGCGCCAACCGGCGGGCGCGGCCAGGACCGGCATGTCGAAGTCGGCGTCCCGCGCATGGCGGGCGGCGTACTCCGGCGCGAAATAGGAGGTCAGCAGGCCCGTACGCCCGTCGGCGGTTTCGGCCGGAACGACGGTGAATCCGGTCTCGAAGAAGGCGCGGGCCATGGAAGGCGTCACCGGCCGCGAGGTCTGGCGGATGTGCATGGCCCGGTCGCACTGGACGCGGGCGGCGGCGTCCCGGGCGGCGCGGCACCCATCGGCCCAGGCGTTGAAGGCCGACAGATGGTCCTCCTCGTTCCAACCGGGCAGGGTCGCGGGACTCACGCCGCGCGGCGGCTCCGGACGCGGCGTCGGCCGGGGTTCAGGCGGTTGGGGCCGGGACGGCGCGGGGCCGCCGTCGGGCGAAGGCCCAGGCGTGACGACGGGCGGACGGGTCGCGCACGCCGCGAGCAGGGACAGGAGCAGCGCGGCGGCGACGCCCTGGATCCGCACGGCGCGCGCGCGGCCCACAGTCAGGCCGAGGCGGCTTCGTTGCGGGCCAGCACCCAGTTGGGGTCGCTGGCGCCGAGGGTGCGTTCGAAGGTCCAGAGCTCGGCGACGCGGCGCTCCTCGACCTGGGGTTCGGCGGAGGCGTCGGCGGACTTCACGGTGTCGCGAAGCTCGGCCAGGAAGCGGACCTTGGCGATGGCGCGATTGTCCTCGGCGGTGGCCAGTTCCAGATCGGCGCGGGCGGGGTGGAGGAACTCGACCGTCGCGGTCTCGCCCCGGGCTTCGCGGGCGGCGATGCCGGCCTCGAAGGATTCCATGACCTTGGCGGTCAGCAGGGGCTTGAGGGTGTCGCGGTCGCCGGCCGCGTAGGCGCGCACGATGGTCTCGTGCGCCTGACGGGCGCCTTCGAGGAAGCGGACGGGATCAAAGGCCGGATCGCGGGCCTTGAGACCGGCGATGGAGGCCAGGGTCACGGCGTCCAGCACGCCCGGACGGTTCGAGCCCGCATCGGCCTGGGGCGCGGCGGGCGCCGGCGGCTGGGCGCGGGCGTCTTCTTCCGGCTGACGGCCGACCTTCTTGCCCAGCACATTGTAGAGCTGGAACAGCACGAAGGCCGCGATGACGGCGAAGATGACGATCTGGACCTGAACCGGCGGCACGGGCAATCCTTGAAGGGCGCCGCGGGGGGACGGGCGCATGAAACGACGATTAGGGGGTCATATAGGGGCGCGCAAGGCGCACCGCCCTCCCGGTTGGGCGAGCGTCGTTGCCGCAGGGGGGCTCTCATGCTAGTCGCCGCGCCTTCCGGACAGTCGTCCGACCCACCTTCCAGACAGAACTTCCACCCATGACCGACGCCGCTCCGCCCGCCGACGCCAACCCCGCCGCGACCGACGGCCAGCCGCCCATGGGCCCGGGCTTCCGCATCGTCGCCCAGTATGTGAAGGATCTGTCCTTCGAGAACCCCAAGGCGCCGGACAGCCTGCGCATCGACGGCAAGCCGGCGATCGACATGGGCGTCGAGATGAACGCCCAGGGCCGACAGGACGGCCTGTTCGAAGTCGAGCTGCGCCTGTCGATCAAGGCCACCACCGACACCATGACGGTCTTCCATGTCGAGCTGCAGTACGGCGGCCTGTTCGCCCTGCAGGGCGTGGCCGAGCAGGACATCGAGCCGCTGCTGCTGATCGAATGCCCGCGCTACCTGTTCCCGTACGCCCGCGAGATCATCGCCCGCGCGACCTCGGACGGCGGCTTCTATCCGCCCTTCATGCTGGACCCGATCGATTTCGCGTCCATCTACGTCGCCCGCCAGCAACAGATCGCCCGCGGCCCCGCCGACAGCGGCCAGGCGTAAGACAGACCCGGAAAGAGCGGCGGGGCCGTCCCGCCCTCAGGCAGCAGGCGACCCCATCGCCTGCGACAGGGCTCCCAAAATAGAGAAGGCGTCCGTCAGGCGGCGGACGCCTTTTCCATGTCCAGTCCATAGGCTTCCCACAGGGACTGATCCTTCAGGGTCGCCTGGAGGAAGGCCAGGTGGGCGGCGCGTTCCTCAGGCGTAGAGCGCGGCGCCAGGGGGCGGGGGCGGGCGCCGTGGGCGGCGGCGACCACCGGTCCGCCGGCAACGGTGATCCGGGCCGACGACAGGTCCAGCCGACGCTCCTTGCCTCCGCGCAGCTCCAGATAGACCTCGGCCAGCAGGCGGGCGTCGATCAGCGCGCCGTGGAACGTCCGGTCGGCCAGGCTGACCTTGAAGCGCTTGCACAGGGCGTCCAGCGAGTTGGGCATGCCCGGGAATTTCTTCTGGGCCAGCTGGAGGGTGTCGATCCAGCGCTCGCCGTCGATCATCGGATGGCCGCAGCGATTATACTCATGGTCGATGAAGTTGCGGTCGAACTGGGCGTTGTGGGCGATCACCGGCGCGTCGCCGATGAAGGCGGCCAGATCGGCGACGATCTCGGCGAATTTGGGCGCGTCCTTGACCTTGTCGTCGGTGATGCCGTGCACCCGGATCGCATCCGGCGGGATCAGCCGTTCGGGGTTCACCAGGGTGTGGTAGGTCCGCCCCGTCGGCAGCAGGTCCATGATCTCGATGCAGCCGACCTCGATCAGCCGGTCGCCCGTCCTCGGGTCAAAGCCGGTGGTTTCGGTGTCGAGAACGATTTCGCGGGACATGGTCCCTTAATGGGGGCGTTCGGCGGCTTTCGGAAGACCGCGACGGGGCGGGGTCCAGTCTTCGGACAGAACCATCCCCACGATTTCGTCGACCCGGGCCCGCGCCGCCTCCAGCCCCTCGCCGGTGTCGACCACGAAGTCGGCGCGGCGACGTTTCTCGGCGTCCGGCATCTGGCGCGACAGGATGGCCTCGAACCGTTCGCGCGTCATGCCGGGGCGGGCCAGCACCCGTTCGGCCTGAACCGAGGCGGGGGCGGAGACCACCACCACCGCGTCGACGGCGGCGTCTCCGCCAGTCTCGAACAGCAGGGGGATGTCCAGCACGGCCATCTTCACGCCTCGGGCCTTGGCGGCCTCCAGGTCCTCGAGCCGGCCCTTCAGCACCAGGGGATGGACGATGGCTTCGAGCCGGCGGAAAGCCTGATCGTCCCGGCCCAGCGCCTCGGCCAGCCGGACCCGATCGACGGCGCCGTCCACCACCACCCCGGGAAAGGCCTCATCTACAGGCGCGACCGCCGCTCCGCCCCGGGCGTAAAGCCGGTGCACGGCCTCGTCGGCGTTCCAGATCAGGGCGCCGTGATCGGCGAACATGGCCGTCGTCGTCGACTTTCCCATGCCGATGGAGCCGGTGAGGCCGAGCACGATCATTCGGCCTCTCCCAGATGACGCAGGACGACGGCGCGGACATCGACGGGCGGGACCGGGACGCCGAACAGGGCTTCGAACGACGGCTTCGCCTGGCCGATCAGCATGGCCAGCCCATCGACCACCGTGAGCCCCCGCGCCCGGCCTGCGGCGAGGAAGGGGGTGATCAGAGGCTTGTAGGTCATGTCCATCAGCACTGCGCCGTCCCGCAATGCGGGGATGTCGATCTCCGGCGGGACGCTGAGCGCATTGACGACCAGGGCGGCCTCTCCAAGGGCTTCGGGATCGGCGACGGAGACGCCGATGTCGGCGGCCAGAGCCTCGGCCCGGGCGCGGGTGCGGTTGAGGACCGAAACCCGGGCCCCGTCGGCCTTGAGCGCCGCGGCCGCCGCCCGTGCGGCCCCGCCGGCGCCCAGCACCACCACCGGCGCGCCGGGCAGGGCGAGGGCCGGGGCCTGCTCACGCAGCGCCGACATCAGGCCCTCGCCGTCGGTGCTGTCGGCGGAGAGGCCGCCGTCGCTGAACACCAGCAGATTGGCCGCGCCGCAGGCGCAGGCCATGGGACTGACGAGATCGGCCGCCGCCAGAGCCTGCTCCTTGAACGGCGCGGTCACGTTGAGGCCGCGCAGGCGTCCGGCCCGGCCTTCGGCGATCAGGGCGTCGAACCCGGCCGCATCAGCGGGGCCGAAGGCTTCATAGGTCGCGTCCAGCCCGGCGGCCTTGATCCACAAGCCGTGGATCAGAGGGCTGAGGGAGTGGGCGATCGGCTGGCCCGCGACGCCGGCCCGCACCGTCATGGGATCAGCACCCCGGCGCGGCGCAGCTCGGTCAGCACCGGCCACAGGGGCAGGCCCAGGACGGTGAAATAGTCGCCGTCGATGCGGTCGAAGAGCTGGGACCCCATGCCTTCAAGCTTGTACGAGCCCACGCTGGACAGGAGGCTTTCGCCCTCACGGTCCAGATAGGAGTCCAGGAAGGCGTCAGAGAAGGTCCGCACCTGCATCAGGGCCGTATCGACGCCGGACCATACGATCTGGCCGTTGCGGGCCAGGGCCGCGCCGGAATGGAGCGCATGGGGCTTGCCGCGCATGGCCGACAGGCGGGCGCGGGCTTCGTCCAGCGAGCGGGCCTTAGAGATCAGGCCGCCGTCGAAGGCCAGGGTCTGATCGGCGCCCAAAACCCAGGCGTCGGGATCGTGGCGGGAGACGGCCAGCGCCTTGACCCGCGCCAGCTCGACCGCCAGGCCGGCGGCGTCGGCCGGGTCATGCACCGCCTTGACCGCATCCTCGTCCACATCCGCGACGTGGACGGAGAAGGTCACCCCGGCGCCTTCCAGCATGGCGCGGCGGGCGGCGCTCTTGGAGGCCAAAACCAGTCGTTCGCCTACCATGCGGCGCCCACGCGCCGGGTGCGGCGTTCATTCAGGACGTTGATGATGGCGGCCGCGGTCTCCTCGACCGAGCGGCGGGTCACGTCGATGACCGGCCAGCCGCGGCGTTCGAAGGCGCGCCGGGCCTTGACCGTCTCCTCGCGCACGGCGTCGTGGTCGATATAGGCCGTGGCGTGGTTGGCGTTCAGCCCGTCCAGGCGGTTGCGGCGGATCTGCACCAGCCGATCGGGCGAGACGGTCAGGCCGATGACCAGCGGATTCTTCAGGGCGACGAGGCGTTCCCCGTCCTCCTGGCCCGGCACCAGGGGCACATTGGCCGCGCGGATGCCCCGGTGGGCCAGATAGATGCAGGTCGGGGTCTTGGAGGTCCGGCTGACGCCGCACAGGACCACATCGGCGGTCTCGAGCTGTTCGGTGGCGCCCTGGCCGTCGTCGTGAGCCATGGCGAAGTCCAGGGCGGCGATACGGTCGAAATATTCGGAGCTCAGGGCGTGCTGGGCGCCGACGCGGGGCGCCAGGGCCGCGCCGAGGTAGCGCGACAGAACGGTTTCCAGCGGATCCAGGGCCGCGATCTGAGGCATGTCGAGACGGCGGCAGCCCTCCTCCAGCTGTTCGCGCAGCTCGCGATCGACCAGGGTGTGCAGGACCACGCCGGGCGCGGCGGCGATTTCTTCCAGCACCCGCTCCATCTGCCGGTCCGAGCGGACCAGGGCGTAGATGTGCTCGATGGGGATGACGCCGTCGAACCGCGCCACCACGGCCTTGGCCATGGCGTTCAGGGTCTCGCCGGTGGAGTCCGAGACCAGGTGGACGTGGAAATAGGTGGCCAGACGCGAGGCGCCGGCGGGACGGCCCGGATTCATCGGACAGGACTCATTGGGATAACGGGTCCATGGCGCGCGGACTCCTGTGGACGGGACGGGGCGCCGTTCCGTGCGGCCCGGGCGCCGATCTCTATAGCTTTCCCCGGCGAGGGTCGCGAGCGGGGATGATGGTGGACCAGCGCCCTGGTCGTGCGCCGGGTTCTCCACTGCGCCGGCCGCTCCGAAGGTTCGCTTGTGGAGGAACCGGAGTCTCCCGAACCGGCGCCCAGGCCCCCCGCTCGCCCAAGTGCCCGAAAACTCCCGATGTTAAGGTCTTGTTAAGGGTTATCCCCGGTATCGACAGGGCAGACTCGGTCTGTCGATCAGCCTGTGACCGAATGCGGACAACCGCTCCGGAAACGGTGCATTTCACCCACTTGTCCCCGCCATCCCGGGCCCTAGCCACTTCCTTCAACCCTTAAATCAATTCGATTTATAAGAAGGGGAGGGGTGCGACACGGGTCGGGCTTGAGCCTGTCCTCGCCCCCCGGTAAGCCGACGGTCACATGACGACCTCTTCCGACACTCCGCTGTTCCTCAGGGCCCTCGCCGGCGAGACGACGTCTCGTCCGCCCGTGTGGTTCATGCGTCAGGCCGGACGATACCTGCCGGAGTACCGGGCGCTGAGAGCGACGACCCCGGGCTTCATCGAGTTCTGCCACGATCCGGAGAAGGCCGCCGAGGCGACCCTGCAGCCGATGCGCCGGTTCGGCTTCGACGCCGCCATCGTGTTCGCCGACATCCTGCTGATCCCCCGGGCCCTGGGCCAGGACGTGTGGTTCGAAGCGGGCGAGGGTCCGCGACTGGGCGCCATGCCGTCGGTCGAGGCCATGCGGGGCAGGGCCGAAGGCGCGGGCGAGGCTCTGAAGTCCATCGGACAGACCCTGAGCCTGGTCCGCGAACAGCTGGATCCGTCTAAGGCCCTGATCGGCTTCGCGGGCGCACCGTGGACGGTTGCGACCTATATGCTGGACGGTGAGGCCCGGACGATCGGCAAGGGCGAGCGCGCCCAGGCCCGGACCTACGCCTATGCCGAGCCGGAAAAGGTCGCCGGCGTCCTGGACGTGCTGGTCGAGGCCACCGCCCATTATCTGAAGATGCAGGCGAATGCCGGGGCCCAGACCCTGAAGATCTTCGAGAGCTGGGCCGAGGGCCTGCCGGACGATCTGTTCGAGACCCTGGTCCTGCAGCCGCACATCAAGCTGGTGAAGCGGGTGCGCGAACTGGGCGTGACCACGCCCCTGATCGGGTTCCCGAGGGGCTCGGCGGCGCTGGCGGAACGCTATGCGCGCGAGGTCGCGGTGCAGGGCGTGGCGCTGGACACCGCCTGTCCTCTGCCGGTTGGACAACGCGTCCAGAAGATCAAGACCATTCAGGGCGCGCTGGATCCCCTGCTGCTGCGCGCCGGCGGGCCGCTGTTGGACAGGCGGGTCGATCAGCTGATGGAGGCCTGGGGGCAGGGGCCTTGGATCTTCAACCTCGGCCACGGGATCATGCCGGACGTGCCGGTCGCCCACGTCGAGCAGGTGCTGAAGCGGATCGGCGCGCAATGACGCAGATGAAGGGCCGCCGCATCGCCGTCGTCCTGTTCAATCTGGGCGGGCCGGACGATCAGGCTTCGGTGAAGCCTTTCCTGTTCAACCTGTTCAACGACCCGGCCATCATCGGCCTGCCGGGCTTCGCGCGCACGCCGCTGGCCAAGTTGATCTCCAGCCGGCGCGAGAAGACGGCCCAGGCCAATTACGCCCTGATGGGCGGCGGTTCGCCCCTGCTGCCCGAGACCCGGAAACAGGCCGATGCGCTGGAGGCCGCCCTAGGCCGCCGCCTGCCGCGGGATGAGGTCCGGGCCTTCATCGCCATGCGCTACTGGTCTCCGCTGACCGAGGAGACCGCCGCGGACGTGGCGGTGTTCGGGCCGGACGAGATCGTGCTGCTGCCGCTCTATCCGCAGTTCTCGACCACGACGAGCGAGAGCTCGCTGAAGGCCTGGAACGCCGCCTACGCCGGATCGGGCGTGGCGCGCACCGTCTGCTGCTGGCCCCAGGCCAGCGGCTGGGTCGAGGCCCAGGCCGAGGCGATCCGCGGCAAGCTGGGCGAGGCGGGCAACCAGCCGGTCCGGGTGCTGTTCTCAGCCCACGGCATTCCGGAGAGCCTGGTCGAGAAGAAGGGCGATCCCTATCAGGAGCAGGTGGAATCGACCTGCGCCGCCGTGGCGGCCGCGGCGGGCCTGACCGATTGGTCCGTCTGCTATCAAAGCCGGGTCGGGCCGATGAAATGGCTGGGCCCATCGACCATCGAGGCGCTGGAACAGGCGGCGAAGGACGGCGTCGGCGCAGTGGTCGCGCCCATCGCCTTCGTCTCCGAGCACGTCGAGACCCTGGTCGAGCTGGACATCGAATACGGCGAACTGGCCCACAAGCTGGGCGTGGTCCCCTATCTGCGGGTTCCGGCGGTCGGGGTGAACGAGGGCTTCATCGACGGTTTGGCCGAGGCGGCCGTGGGCGCGCTTGCGCGAACCGGCGTCGCGCCGCACGGTCCCGGCTGCCGCGCGGACTGGAAGGCCTGTCCGCGCACCTGCGACCGGAGAGCGGCGTGAACTGGTACGACCTGGCCCGCGGCCTGCATATCCTGGCGGTGATCGCCTGGATGGCGGGCATGCTGTTCCTGCCCCGCCTCTATGCCTATGACGCCGAACAGAACGGCAAGCCGGAGCCGCTGAAAAGCGAGATGCAGGCCCTGCTGCGTCTGTGGCAGACCCGGCTGCTGCGCATCATCGTCAACCCGGCCATGGGGCTGGCCTTCGTCTTCGGCGGCTGGCTGCTGTGGCTGCGCAGCGGCGAGGGCGCGGACTGGAGCTTCGTCCACCAGCCGTGGATGATCACCAAGCTTGTCGGGGTCTTCCTGCTGGCCGGCTGGCACGGCTTCCTGGCCGGACAGAGGAAGAAGATCGCGGCCGGGACCTCGAAATATTCGGGCCGGTTCTGGCGCATGACCAATGAAATCCCCTTCCTCCTGGCCATCATCATGGTGCTGTCGGTGACGACGGAGTGGACGCTGGGCTGAGGCCCCGCTTGACCTGACCCCCGGAACCATGGTTTCGCTGGTCGCGAACCGATCCTGGCGTTTCGCCGGACGGTCCCTCTCTCAAAGCGATGCCTGCCGGATCGACCCTGCGGGACTCCATCGCCCTTCCTGCCGGCCGCAAGGCCAGACATCGCCAGCCTGACCCGACCTCGCCCCGGCGAGCGCCCGGGCGCGCATGCCAGAAGACGAAATCCCATGACCGACGTCCGCGACACCGATCCGACCTCGCCCGAGACCGAAACCTTCGACGAGCCGTCGAACGAGGTCTCCGCCGCCGACCTGCCGATGGTCGATCAGGAGGCCGACGAGGACGACGATGACGACGGCGAGCCGATCGTTCCCAACGGCCGCATCACCCTGGCCGAGCTCAACGAGAAGACGCCGGCCGACCTGGTCGCCTTCGCCGAGGGGCTGGAGGTCGAGAACGCCTCGAACCTGCGCAAGCAGGACCTGCTGTTCGCCATCCTGAAGGCCCTGGCCGACGAGGAAGTCGAGATCATCGCCGACGGCGTGCTCGAAATCCTGCCCGACGGCTTCGGCTTCCTCCGCAGCCCGGACGCCAACTATCTTCCGGGTCCGGACGATATCTATGTTTCACCGTCGCAGATCCGCCGGTTCGGCCTGCGCTCGGGCGACACCATCCACGGCGCCGTCCGCGGCCCGCGCGAGGGCGAGCGCTACTTCGCCCTGCTGAAGGTCGACACCATCAATCTCGAAGACCCCGAGATGGTGAAGACCAAGGTCCTCTTCGACAACCTGACCCCGCTGTATCCCGAAGAGCGGATCCACATGGAAATCCAGGACCCGACCCTGAAGGACCGTTCGGGCCGGGTGATCGACATCGTCGCCCCGCTCGGCAAGGGCCAGCGCTGCCTGATCGTCGCCCCGCCGCGCGTCGGCAAGACGGTCATGCTGCAGAACATCGCCAAGTCGATCGAGCGCAACCACCCGGAAGTCTTCCTGATCGTCCTGCTGATCGACGAGCGTCCGGAAGAAGTCACCGACATGCAGCGCACGGTGAAGGGCGAGGTCATCGCCTCGACCTTCGATGAGCCGGCCACCCGCCACGTCGCCGTCGCCGAGATGGTGATCGAAAAGGCCAAGCGCCTGGTCGAGCACAAGAAGGACGTGGTCATCCTGCTGGACTCGATCACCCGCCTGGGCCGCGCCTACAACGCCACCGTCCCGTCGTCGGGCAAGGTCCTGACCGGGGGCGTCGACGCCAACGCCCTGCAGCGCCCGAAGCGCTTCTTCGGCGCTGCGCGGAACGTGGAGCAGGGGGGCTCGCTGACCATCATCGCCACCGCCCTGATCGACACGGGCTCGCGGATGGACGAGGTCATCTTCGAAGAGTTCAAGGGCACCGGTAACTCGGAAATCGTGCTGGACCGCAAGGTCGCCGACAAGCGCATCTTCCCGGCCATCGACGTGCTCAAGTCCGGCACCCGTAAGGAAGACCTCATCACGCCGAAGGACCAGCTGGCGAAGACCTATGTCCTGCGCCGCATCCTCAACCCGATGGGCCCGCAGGACGCGATCGAGTTCCTGCTCGACAAGCTGCGCCAGTCCAAGAACAACGGCGACTTCTTCCAGTCGATGAACACCTGACCGGCGATTGCCGGACGGATACGAAAAGGCCCCGGAGTGATCCGGGGCCTTTTTTCTGTCAGGGAATGAGCAGGGTCGAGCCGGTGGTCTGGCGACCGGCCAAAGCCTCGTGCGCCTGGCGGACCTCGGCCAGCGGAAACGTCTGGCCGATCTCGACCTTGACCGCGCCCGAGCGAATGACATCGAACAGGGCGGCGGCGCTGGCGTCGAGCTCCTCGACGGTGGCGACATAGTCGAACAGGGTCGGGCGGGTGACGTAGAGCGAGCCGCCGCGCGACAGGCGCAGGGGGTCGAACGGCGGGACCGGGCCAGAGGCGTTGCCGAACAGGACGAGGGTCCCGCGCTTCCTCAGGCTGGCCAAGGAAGACTCAAAAGTGGACTGGCCGACGGAGTCATAGGCGACGGCGACGCCCCGCCCGTCGGTGAGGTCCTTGACCCGAACGGCGACGTCCTCGCGATCATAGAGGATCACATGGTCGCTGCCGTGGGTGCGGGCCAGGGCCGCCTTGGCTTCCGAGCCGACCGTACCGATGACGGTCGCGCCCAGCGACTTGGCCCACTGGGCCAGGATCAGGCCGACCCCGCCGGCGGCGGCATGGAGCAGGATCTCGTCGCCCTGTTTCACGTGAAACGTCCGGCGCACCAGGAACTCGGCGGTCATCCCCTTGAGCATGACGGCGGCGGCGGTCTCCAGGCTGACGTCGTCCGGCACAGCGACCGCGGCGCTCTCGGGCAGGACGTGGAACTGCGCATAGGCGCCGACCGGGGCGGTGGCGGTGGCGACCCGATCGCCCACCCTGAAGCGGGTGACGCCGTCGCCGACCGCCTCGACCATGCCCGCCGCCTCCCGTCCGAGACCCGAGGGGAGGGGCAGGGGATAGAGGCCGGTGCGCTGATAGATGTCGATGAAGTTCAATCCCACGGCGGCTTGGCGGATCAGGATTTCCCCGGGGCCGGGCGAGGGCACGGGGACCTCGACCAGCTCAAGCACGTCCGGTCCTCCGGTGCGGTCGAAGCGGACGGCCTGCTGGATCGAGGGGAGGGCCATGAGCGGGTTCCTTTACGCGGCCGGATCGGCCTAAAACGGTCCTGTTCAGATTGGAGCGATCCCATGAAAATCAATGTCGAGATCGACTGCACCCCGGCCGAGGCGCGAGCCTTCATGGGGCTGCCGGATGTGGCTCCGCTGAACGAGCATCTGGTCGCCGAAATGAAGAAGCGAATGGACGACAACATCTCGGCCATGCAGCCCGACGAGCTGATGAAGACCTGGACCAGCTTCGGCCTGCAGGCCCAGGACCAGTTCCGACGTCTGATGGAAAGCGCGGTCAAGCCGTGATGCTGGTCTCCTCCCCCTCTTGGGGGAGGGGGACCGCGAAGCGGTGGAGGGGGTCCGTCCCGCGCCGCTGTCGCCCCCTCCGTCACGGCGCGCGCGCGCCGCGCCACCTCCCCCATGAGGGGGAGGAGATTTCGGCATGACCGACACCGTCTTCGCCCTAGCCACCCCGCCCGGACGGGGCGCCATCGCGATCGTGCGATTGAGCGGCCCCGCGACCGACGCCGTCCTGGCCGCGCTCGGCGCGCCGGGCCTGAAGGCGCGGATGGCCTCGCTGCGAACGCTGACGTACGGGGGACGGATCATCGACCAGGCGCTGGTACTGCGTTTTCCGGGACCGAATTCCTATACCGGCGAGGACTGCGCCGAACTGCACCTGCACGGGGGCCGGGCGGTGGTCGAGGCGGCCAGCGCGGCCCTGGTCGCGCTGGGTCTACGTCCGGCGGATCCGGGCGAGTTCACCCGCCGGGCCTTCGAGAACGGACGGATGGACCTGGCCCAGGCCGAGGCGGTCGCCGACCTGATCGACGCCGAGACCACGGCCCAGGCGGCGCAGGCGTTGGGTCAGCTGGACGGCGCCCTGGGCGCCGCCTACGCCGGCTTCCGCCGCGATCTGCTGAAAGCCCTGGCCCTGGTCGAAGCCGAGATCGACTTTCCCGACGAGGAGGTGCCGGACAATCTGGCGCGGACCGCGGGGCCGGTGCTGGACGGACTGATCGCTGACCTGAAGGCCGCCCTGGCGGATTCGGGCCGGGGGGAGCGGGTGCGCGAGGGCTATCGCATCGTCCTGATCGGCGAGACCAATGCGGGCAAGTCGTCGCTGTTCAATGCGCTGGTGGCGCGCGAGGCGGCGATCGTGACGCCGATCGCAGGGACCACGCGCGACGTGCTGGACGCCGACCTGATCATCGGCGGCTACGCCGTGACCCTGTCGGATACGGCCGGACTGCGCGACAGCGCGGACGTGGTCGAGGCCGAGGGGGTGCGCCGGGCGCGGGCGCGGGCGGAACAGGCCGAGCTGCGACTGTGGGTCCGGGCGCCGGGCGACCCCGCAGGCGTGGCGGCGGACTATGTTCGGCCCGGCGATTTGCTGGTCCTGACCAAGGCGGATATCGAGAGTGCGCCTCCCCCCACCGGTCAGGAAGCGCTGGCGGTCAGCACCGCCACGGGGGAGGGGATGGCGGCGCTGCACGACTGGATCGCGGCCCGGCTGGCGCGCGACCTGTCCGGCGCGGACTTCCCGGCGGTGACGCGAGAGCGGCATCGGCGGCGGCTGGAGGAGGCTCTGGCCGACGTGCAGGCCGGGCGACGCGCCCTGGATATCGCGCCGGAGATGGCGGGCGACGACCTGCGCCGGGCGGCGGACGCCCTGGCCCGGGTGACCGGCGCCATCGGAGTCGAGGACATTCTGGGCGAGGTCTTCTCGACCTTCTGCATCGGGAAGTGATCTGTTTCACGTGAAACACGCCGCCGACTCCGGTGGCGAAAGGGGGCGTTTTCGACTATGTCCCCGCGATGAACTCCTTCGACGTCATCGTCATCGGCGGCGGCCACGCCGGCTGCGAAGCCGCCGCTGCGTCCGCGCGCACCGGCGCGCGTACCCTGCTGCTGACCCAGAAGCTCGAGACCATCGGCGAGATGTCGTGCAACCCGGCCATCGGCGGTCTGGGCAAGGGCCACCTGGTGCGCGAGATAGACGCCCTAGACGGCGTCATGGGCCGGCTGGGCGATGTCTCCGGCATCCAGTTCCGCCTGCTGAACCGCTCCAAGGGGGCAGCGGTGCAGGGACCCCGCAGCCAGATCGACCGCCGCCTGTACCGCGAAGCCATGCAGGCCGAGCTGGCCCAGACCCCGAACCTGACTCTGATGGCCGGTACGGCCGAAAGTCTGACCCTTGACGGCGGTCGGGTGACGGGCGTGGTGACCGGCGGCGGCGCAGTTCTGTCGGCGGGCGCGGTCGTGCTGACGACCGGCACCTTCCTGAACGGGGTGATTCATAAGGGCGACCAGCGCATTCCGGCGGGCCGCCACGGCGAGGCGCCGTCCACCGGATTGGCCGCGGACCTGTACGGCGCCGGCTTGCAGATGGGCCGGTTGAAGACCGGCACCCCGGCGCGCCTGGACGGCCGGACCATCGGATGGGACCGGCTGGAGAGCCAGGCGGCCGATGAAGACCCCGTCCCGTTCAGCTTCCTGACCGACCGGATCGACGTGCCGCAGATCACCTGCGGGGTGACCCACACGACCGAGGAAACCCACCGGATCATCGCCGAGAACCTGGGCGAGAGCGCCGTCTATGGCGGCCACCTGTCGGGGCGCGGGCCGCGCTATTGCCCGTCCATCGAGGACAAGGTGGTCCGGTTCGCCGACAAGACCTCGCACCAGATCTTCCTTGAGCCAGAAGGCCTGGACGATCCGACCGTCTATCCGAACGGCATCTCGACTTCGGTGTCTGACGCGACGCAGCTGGCCTTCCTGCGCACAATTCCCGGGCTGGAGCAGGTCGAGGTGTTCCGCTTCGGCTACGCCATTGAGTACGACTATGTCGATCCGCGCGAGCTGACTGCGGCGCTGGAAGTCAAGAAGCGACCCGGGCTTTATCTGGCGGGGCAGATCAACGGCACGACCGGCTACGAGGAGGCAGGGGCCCAGGGGCTGATCGCCGGTCTCAACGCCGCCCGCGCGGCGGCCGGTTCCGATCCGGTGATCCTGGGCCGGGATCAGGCCTATATCGGCGTGATGATCGACGACCTGGTCACCAAGGGTGTGACCGAGCCCTACCGCATGTTCACCAGCCGGGCGGAGTATCGGCTGACCCTGCGCGCCGATAACGCCGATCAGCGGCTGACGCCGATCGGCGTCGAGGCGGGCATCGTCGGATCGACCCGGGCGAAGGCCTTCGAGCGAAAGGCGGCGGCGCTGGCCGAGGCGACCGCTGTTTCACGTGAAACACGGTTCACGCCCAAGGAAGCGGGGGAGCTGGGGATCAAGGTCAACGCCGACGGACAGCGCCGCTCGATCCGCGACCTGCTGTCGTTCCCGGATGTGACGCTGGCGACCTTCGAGGGGGTCCGGCCTGAGATCCGCGACTGGCCACGGCAGGTCCGCGAGCAGATCGAGATCGACGCGGGCTACGCCGGCTATCTGGACCGCCAGGCCGCCGACGCCGAGGCCCTGCGCCGGGAAGAGGCGCTGGCCCTGCCGGTGGACCTCGATTACGCCGTCATCGGCGGGCTCTCGAACGAGGTCCGCGAGAAGCTGTCGATGGTCCAGCCGCGCACCCTCGGGCAGGCGGGCCGGATCGAAGGCATGACCCCGGGCGCCCTGACGGCCCTGTTGTCCCATGTGAAGAAGGCGCCGAAGCCGTCCGGAGTCGCGGCGTGAGTACTTATGATGCGGCCGCCTTCCAGGCGGAGTTCAACGCCACGCCGGCCCAGATGGGCGATCTGCAGCGGTTCATCGATCGGCTGACCGAGGCCAATGCGGTGATGAACCTGATCGGTCCGGACACCCTGCCGGATATCTGGAGCCGGCATATCCGGGACTCCGCCCAGCTGCTGGACCTGGCGCCCGGCGCCAGAATGTGGGCCGACCTCGGCGCCGGCGCGGGCTTCCCCGGCGTGGTGCTGGCGATTATGCTGAAGACTGAGCAGAAGAGCCACGTCTGGCTGATCGACAGTCTCGGCAAACGCTGCCGTTTCCTGCAGGAGGTGGTCGACGGCCTGTCCCTGCGCGCGACCGTGATCAACGGCCGGGCCGAGGAGAATGCGGTCACCGTCGAGGTGGTCACGGCTCGCGCGGTGGCCCCGATGGAAAAGCTCCTCGGCTATGCACAGCCTTATCTACAACGCGGTGCGCGCGGGCTGTTCCTGAAGGGGGAAAAGGCCGAGGTTGAGGTGGCCGAGGCCCGCAAGGTCTGGCAATTCAAGAGCGACCTCTCCGTCTCGCGCAGCGATCCGCGCGGCCGTATCGTATCCGTCCGGGGAATTAGCCGTGTCAAAAACTGGTAAGACTCGCGTTCTGGCCGTTTCCAACCAGAAGGGCGGCGTCGGCAAGACCACCACGGCGATCAACCTGGGTACGGCCCTGGCCGCGATCGGCGAGAAGGTGCTGATCGTCGACATGGATCCGCAGGGCAATGCGTCGACGGGGCTGGGTGTTCCACGTGAAACACGCCGGGTGACCATCTACGACGTGATCGTAGACGGCCGTTCGGTGGACGATTCCGCCGTGCAGACCTCAGTGCCGGGGCTGCACATCATTCCGGCCGACGCGGACATGTCGGGCGTCGAGATCGAATTGAGTCAGGCCGATCGCCGCTCCTTCCGCCTGCGCGACGCTCTGGCGGGGCAGGGGAGGGACGGTCAGACCCGGTATGACTATGTCCTGATCGATTGCCCGCCGTCGCTGAACCTGCTGACACTGAACGCTATGGCGGCCGCGGACGCCGTGCTGGTGCCGCTGCAGTGCGAGTTCTTCGCTCTGGAGGGGCTGACGCAGCTGATGAAGACGGTGGACATGGTCCGCCAAAGCCTGAACCCGTCGCTGGAGATCCAGGGCCTGGTCCTGACCATGTACGACCGCCGCAGCGCGCTGTCGGGCCAGGTGGCCAACGACGTGCGCGCCCACTTCGGCGAAAAGGTCTATGACGCCGTCATTCCGCGCAATGTGCGGGTCGCCGAGGCGCCGTCCTTCGGCAAGCCGGCGCTGATCTACGATCTGAAATGCGCCGGCAGCCAGGCCTATCTGCGGCTGGCGCGGGAGGTGGTGGCGCGCGAGCGCAAACGTCGCCTGCAAGTCGCTGCCTGAATAATTAGAAGAACGGAATCAGTATCTTGAGCGAACGTCAGCGCGGCCTGGGCCGGGGATTGTCGGCCCTTCTGGGAGAGCAGGCCGGCGAAGCCGTGCCGGTCGACGGGACGGCGACGCCCGCGGGCGTGCGCCTGGCGCCGATCGAGAGCCTGAAACCCAATCCGGATCAGCCGCGCAAGATCTTCACACCGGACATCCTCGAGGAACTGGCCGCCTCGATCCGCGACAAAGGCGTGCTGCAGCCGATCCTGGTGCGCTCGCAGCCCGGCGAGGACGGCGTCTGGCAGATCATCGCCGGCGAACGCCGCTGGCGCGCCTCGCAGCTGGCCCGCCTGACCGAGGTGCCGATCGTCGTGCGCGAGATGGACGACGTCGAGGTGTTCGAGGTCGCCATCATCGAGAACGTCCAGCGCGCGGACCTGAACCCGCTGGAAGAGGCCGACGCCTATCGCCAGCTGATGGAGCGTTTCGGCCGCACCCAGGACGCGGTCGCCGGTATCGTCGGCAAGAGCCGCAGCCATGTGGCCAACACCCTGCGCCTGCTGCAGCTGCCGGAAGAGGTGCTGTGGTACGTGCGGCACGGCAAGATGAGCGCCGGCCACGCCCGGGCCCTGGTGGGGTCGCCAAATGCGGTCGAGCTGGCCAATGAAATCGTCAACGGCGGACTGAACGTCCGTCAGGCCGAGGCGCTGGCGCGCCGCGCCGCCGAGGGTCCCAAGCCCGTCAAGGCGAAGGCCGTACGCGCCCAGGGCGAAGGCTCGGCCGACGTTGCCGCGCTGGAGCAGGATCTGGCCGACGCCCTGGGCCTGAAGGTCCAGCTGGTCGACAAGGACGGCAAGGGCGAGATCACCATCCGCTACGGCACGCTGGAACAGCTGGACGACCTGTGCCGCCGGCTGATGCGCGGCTGAGATGACGGATCCGGTCGAGGCGGCGGCCGAGGCGATCATCGGCCTCTACAGCCGGCACGCCGACGACTGGGCCCGGATGCGCGACGGACCGCCGACCGCGGATGAGCGCCCTCATCTGGAACGCTACGCGGCGGCCCTGCCCGAGGGCGCGGAGGTGCTGGATCTGGGGTGCGGCTCCGGGCGGCCGATCGCGGACTGGCTGATCGGGCGCGGTTTCCGCCTGACGGGCGTGGACGCCTCGCCGGGTCTGATCGCGCGCTGCCAGGCCGCCTTTCCGGAGCATGAGTGGCGGGTGGACGACATGCGCGGGTTGGACCTGGGCCGCCGGTTTGACGGCGTTCTGGCCTGGTTCAGCGCCTTTCATCTGACCGCGGAGGCTCAAGGCGCGATGGCGGCGGTCTACGCCCGACACCTGCGGCCCGGCGGCGTGCTCATGTTCATCGGGGGACCTGAACGGGGCGTGGTCCTGGGAGAATGGATGGATCAGCCCTTGTATCACGCCAGTCTGGAGCCTGCGGAGTATCGCGCCGGGCTGGAACAGGCCGGACTGGTCGAGATCGAGGAGGTCGCGCTCACATCTGATCGAGATGAGGGGGCAAGAGTTTGGACGGCGCGGCGCGGCGTGTCAGACTGAGGCCATGACCGACAAGCCGACCAATCCGACCGCTGAAGCGATGAAGAAGGCGCTGGCCGCCAAGAAGGCCGGAGGCGGCGCGCCGTCCGCGGGCGGTTTCAAACCCGCCCAGCACGCCGAAAAGACCATGGCCCGTCAAAGCGCGGCGGCGAACAAGCCGGCCTTCCGCAAGGCGTCGAAGCGGGGCTAAAGCCCCAGCCTTCTGGCGCGCGACGAAATCTCCAGCAGCAGGCGTTCGGCGATCAGCTGGTCGGGCGAGCCCGTGGTCTTGGTGGCGATGTCGGCGGCGTTGACGCTGTCCAGGACCTTGTCGAGGTCGTCCAGACGCCAGCTGCGGGCCTGGCGGAGCATTTCCGCCTCCTGTTTCCAGAACACGCCCGCGGCCTTGGCGGCCTCCTTGGCGTTCGCCCCGTTCGTTTGCAAGACATTGATCCTGCGGAGCTTTCCGAGGTGGATCGACGCTTGTCTCACCGCCATGACAGGGCTTTCACCTTCGGCCAGGGCGCGCCGAAGGCCGGACTGGGCGGGGCCGGGGCGTCCGCCGAAGGCCTGCAGGGCGGCGTCCTGCAGCGAGGCGTCGGGTTCGACTCCCAGATGCAGTTCCAGCTCCGCGGTGTCGATGCTGTGGCCGCTGCCCGGGCCGATGTAGAGCACCAGCCGCTCGATCTCCTGCCGCATCAGGCCGCGTTCGCGGGGCAGGCGGGCGACAAAACGGTCCAGGGCGTCCTGGGTCAGGCCGACCTTGTCGGCGGCCAGGGCTTCGCGCGTCATCCGGGCCACGTCGCCGGTCTCGTCCTCGTAGCAGGCGATGCCCACGGCGCCCTTATCGGCCTCGGCGGCCTTGCGCAGGGCGGAGTCACGGCCAAGGGCCCCGGCCTCGATGACCAGCATGCAGTCGGGATTGAAATCGCCGGCGGCGTGGGATTTCAGCGCCGCCGCCAACATCTTGTCGATCGAGGCCTTCTCGGCCGACAGACGCACCCGCACCAGCCGGCGTCCGCCGATCATGCTCAGCGCGGTCAGGGCCTCATCCAGCCGGACCTCGTCGCCGTCGATATCGCTGTCCGTCAGGACGGTGACATTGAAGGGGTCGTTGAGGTCCGGGGTGATCGCCTTGCACAGGATCTCGGCCCGTTCGGCCACGCCCGAGCGGTCCTTGCCGTGGATGACGGCGGCGCGAACGCCCTTGTCCGGAGACTTCAGGAAGCGATCGACCTCGGGCCGCTTCGACAGGATCACGGGGCGGACAGGGTCCTGAGGAGGTCCAGCCGGATCAGGCGCGCCAGTTCGGCCGCCGCACGCTCCTCACCGTCCTGCTGGGCGGCGATGGCGGCGTAGGGCTGGTCGGCCGCGGCGTAGGTAGTGGTGACGGTCTCGACGCCGGTGACGGGGTTGCCGCCGGTCGTCGGGGTCAGGGTCCAGGTCCCGCGCACAGTCAGCTCATAGCGGGTGGCGGTGTCGTCGATGCGCCGGCCCATGGGGCGGCGCGACTGTTCAAGGGTGGTCTGGAGACGCCACAGGGGCGTCTGCGACCCGTCGCGCCCCAGGGCGTCCTCGAGCTGCTCGCGGACGCGGTAGCCCAAGCGGTCATCCTGGGTGGTGACGGCGATGCGCGACAGCGACGTCCCGGCGCCGGCGTCGCCATACAGCGGCGTGAAGCCGCAACCGGCCAGTCCCAGTGATGCGACAAGCGCCAACGCCAAGCCGCGGGGTGCGAGCATTCTCATCAGGCGACCACCACGTTGACGATCCGATCCTTGACCACGACGATCTTTCTCACGGTCAGACCCTCCAGCCGCGCCTGAACGTCCGGATCGGCCAGGACGATGGCCTCCACCGCCGCCGGCTCCAGTCCACGGGCGACGCGGATCTCGCCGCGGCGCTTGCCGTTGACCTGGATGGGCAGGGTGACCTCGTCGTCGGCCGCCAGCGCCGGATCGTATTCCGGCCAGGGCGCGTCGAGGATCATCCCCTCTTCGCCCAGCCGCGTCCAGCCTTCCTCGGCCAGGTGGGGGGTGAACGGAGCGACCAGACGCAGCAGGGCGGACAGGGCCTGGCGCCGGGCGTCGCCGCCCGCCGTCTGGTGATCGCGCACGGTGGCGACGAAGGCGTAGAGCTTGGCGATGGCCGAGTTGAAGCGGAAGCCGGTGATGCCTTCCGACACGGCCTTGATGGCCTTGTGGGTCTCGCGCAGCAGGGCGGCGTTCGCGCCGGCCTCGCCGGCGAACGCGGGGTCGTAGCCCTCGATCTCGGCCCAGACGCGCTGGACGAAGCGGCTGGCGCCCTCGACGCCGCCGGGGGTCCATTGCACGTCGCGCTCGGGCGGGCTGTCGGACAGGACGAACAGGCGTCCGGCGTCGACGCCATAGGTCTCGACGATCTCCTGCGGCGCGACGACGTTCTTCTTGGACTTCGACATCTTCTCGATGTCGCCGATGGTCAGGGTCTCGCCGGTCGAGAGCTGGCGGGCCGAGCGGACGCCGTTGTCGTTGGACAGCTCGACGTCCGTCGGCTCGACCCAGGCGCCGTCGGCGCGGCGGTAGGTCTCGTGGACCACCATCCCCTGGGTGAAGAGGCCGGCGAAGGGCTCCTTGACCGTCATCAGGCCGGCGTCGCTCAGGGCGCGGCTGATGAAGCGGGCGTAGAGCAGGTGAAGCACCGCATGCTCGACGCCGCCGATGTACTGATCGACCGGCAGCCAGTGGTCGGCCGCGTCGCGCGAGATCGGCTCGGCCGCCGTCGGATCGGTGAAGCGGGCGAAATACCAGCTGGAATCCACGAAGGTGTCCAGCGTGTCTGTCTCGCGGGTCGCATCACCGTGACACGACGGGCATTTGACGTGTTTCCAGGTCGGATGGCGGTCCAGAGGATTGCCGGGCGTGTCGAAGGTCACGTCCTTGGGCAGCTCCACGGGCAGGTCGGCGGCGGGCACGGCGCCGCAGGACGCGCAGTGGACGATGGGGATCGGACAGCCCCAGTAGCGCTGGCGGCTGACGCCCCAGTCGCGCAGGCGATAGATGGTCTTGCCCTCGCCCTGGCCGGCCGCCTCGATGCGGGCGATGGCCGCGGCCTTGGCCGCTTCGATTTCCAGACCGTCCAGGAAGTCCGACTGGAAGATGGTTCCGGGGCCCGTGTAAGCCTCTGTTCCAACGACGAAATCATCACCGGCACCGTCAGGTCTCACAACCGGGATGATCGGCAGCTGGTACTTGGTCGCGAACTCGAAGTCGCGCTGGTCATGGGCGGGACATCCGAAGATGGCGCCGGTGCCGTAGTCGGACAGGATGAAGTTGGCGATCCAGACGCTGACCTCGCGGCCGTCGAACGGATGCCGGACCTTCAGACCGGTGTCGAAGCCGATCTTCTCGGCCTGTTCGATCTCGGCCTGGGTCGAGCCGCCCTTGCGGCATTCGGCGACGAAGGCGGCGGCGTCGGGGTTGGTCTCGGCCAGGGCGCGGGCGACCGGGTGGTCGGCGGCGATGCCCATGAAGCTGGCGCCGAACAGGGTGTCCGGGCGGGTGGTGTAGATCTCCAGACCGTCGGGCGCGCCGGCGGGGGCGTCCCCGGCCCAGGCCCAGGTCATCTGCAGACCCTTGGAGCGGCCGATCCAGTTCTCCTGCATCAGGCGGACCTTGTCGGGCCAGCGGCCTTCCAGTTCCTTCAGACCCTCGATCAGGTCGTCGGCGTAATCGGTGATGCGCAGGAACCACTGGTTCAGCTTGCGCTTCTCGACGATCGCGCCCGAGCGCCAGCCGCGGCCGTCGACGACCTGCTCATTGGCCAGGACGGTGTTGTCGACCGGATCCCAGTTGACGACCGAGTCCTTGCGATAGACCAGGCCGCGCTTGAACAGCTCCAGGAACCAGGCCTGCTGCTTGCCGTAGTAGGCCGGGTCGCAGGTGGCGAACTCACGCGACCAGTCCAGCGAGAGGCCCAGCAGCTTCAGCTGTTCGCGCATGGCGGCGATGTTGGACCAGGTCCAGTCGCCGGGATGGACGCCGCGCTCGATGGCCGCGTTCTCGGCGGGCAGGCCGAAGGCGTCCCAGCCCATCGGATGCAGGACGTCGAATCCCTGGGCCCGTTTGGAGCGCGCGACCACGTCGCCCATGACGTAGTTGCGGGCGTGGCCCATGTGGATGTTCCCCGACGGATAGGGGAACATCTCCAGCACATAGTATTTCGGCTTTCCGGTGCCTTGGGTCGGGGTGCGGAAGGCGTCGGCGGCCGCCCAGCGGGCCTGCTGGCGGGGTTCGGCGGTCTTGGGCTCGTAGCGGGCCACGGGAATCCTTGAGGCTGCTCCTGAAGGGCGCGGCCTAAAGGAGGCGGTGGTCGTGAGAGGGTGTTAGCCGGCGTTCTGGAGGTTGAGCTGGCGCGCCTTGGTCAGGATCGCGTTCTCCAGGTCGGTTTCCGTCTGGGCCGCCACCGGAGCGCCGACCCAATTGCCCGTCGCATCGCGCGTTTCCTTGGTCACGGTGACGTTCAGGGCGTCGGCGCGCAGGCGGGTGTCGAGGATGAAGACGGTCGCCTTGAAGCGCTCGTTCGGCGTCTGCGGGTCGGTGAACCAGTCGTAGTTGATCACGCCGCCCCACGGGTCGGCGTTGGCCAGCGGCATGAAGGCGAAGGTGTCCAGGGTGGCGCGCCACAGATAGGCGTTCACGCCGATGCCCGTCTGGGCGGCGCGCGCCGCTGTGGCCGAGGGCTTTCCGCCGCCGAAGACGTCGCCGACGGTGGGACCGAAGGGACGTTCGGCAGAGCAGGCGCCCAGCACCAGGCCCGAGGCGATCAGGGCGAGCGTCGCACCGCGAACCAGCACCATCGAGAGTTCTCCATTCGATCAAGGGCGTACGCCGGACCTTCCGTCGCACGCGCCGGGCCGCCCGAACGCGGGTCAGAGCCGAAGCGAGGCTCTATAACACGGCGAAAAGGGGCGATGACAAGGCGAAGACGTTTCAAGCGGCGCCGGATCGTGTCCGGGAGGCGGCGCGCACGCGGCGGGGGAGGCCGTGGCCGTGACGCTCGCGCCACAGGAGTCCCTCTGAGTCGTACGGAACTGACGTTCAGCGTCGCCGTTCCGTTGACCGGGCTGTCCGGCGGTGTCTAGTTGCCGGATACAGATCACGCCGGGACCCCCGGCGGGACATGAAGGGCAGGACATGCGCAAGAGCGCCGTCATCGCTGGACTGGTCGCGGGGCTCGCCCTCGTCGCCGCCGCTGACGCCGCCGCGGCCCAAACCGCGACGCGCGGGCGTGCGCCTGCGGTGTCCCTGAGTGAAGCCAGCGCCGCCCGCACCGCCACGCCGAGCCAGAACCAGAGCCGTCTGCGCTTCACCGAGCGCGGCCGCTGGGGCCTGGACCTGAACCTGAACCAGCCCGTCGGCCGCGAAGACTCCCTCGGCGACGTCGAGGCCGGGGCCTACTACCGCGTCAACCCGCGCCTGCGCGTCGGGGCCGCCGCCGGCCTGGCCGAGACTGAACGCGATCCGGCCCGCGCGCCGCAGACCGAGCGTCCGACGGCCCGCTTCCGTCTGGAATCGATCTTCCGCTTCTAATCGGCTTCGAAGGCCGCGCGGACCGACCCCACTCCCGCTATTCCATAGACGCCCGAGCCGATGAGCGTGTGCGCGTTCGACGCGTCGACGCCGCCCAGGGCGTAGATGGGCGCCGGGGCGGCCTGGGTCAGCGCCTTCAATCGATCCACGCCGAGCGGGATCTTGGATGCGGAGGCTCCGCCCGCGGGGAAGATCGGGGACACGATCAGGGCGTCGACCCCGACGATATCAGGAATGGCGGACAGGTCGTGGAAGGCGGCGGTGATCGTCCAGCCCGGGTGACGGGCCGCCAGGGCGGGGGCCTGGTCCGTCGCCGCTTCGGGCAGGTGGACGCCGTCAGCCTGGACCGTCTCGGCCAGGGCGGCGTCCAGGCCGATCAGCAGCAGGCCGTCGCGCCGCCGCGTCGCCTCGCGCAGCCGCAGCGCCGTCTCGAGGGCGTTCGGCGCGCCGAAATGGCGCCAGACCACGCCGGCGCCGACGGGCAGGCGTTCGGCGACCTCCCACGGACGCGGCGTGCGTTCGGGATCGGTGAAGAACAGCAGGGGCGGCAGGTTGGGACGCGGGCGGCCTTGCGCCCGGCTGACTTTGGCCGCTTCACGGGCTAGACCGCTGGCGATCCGCCACAGGGTATCCGCGTCCGACCGGTTCATGACCTCCTCTTCCCCCGATCCCTCCATCGCGTCCAGCTTCGACGCCGTCCGTCGCAAGATCGCCCGCGCCTGCCGCATCGCCGGGCGCGATCCGGCGACCGTGATCCTGACCGCGGTGACCAAGACCCAGCCTGACGTCGCCCTGGAGGCGGCGCTGGCCGCGGGACAGCGGGTGTTCGGCGAGAACCGGGTTCAGGAGGCGCAAGGACACTGGTCCGGTCGTCGGGACGCGCCGGGCCTCGAACTGCGCCTGATCGGGCCGCTACAGACCAACAAGGTCGCCGACGCCGTCGCCCTGTTTGAGGTCATCGAGACCCTGGACCGGCCGAAACTGGTCGAGGCGCTGGCGACGGAGGGGGCGAAGGCGGGCCGGGCGCCGCGGGTGCTGGTGCAGGTCAATACGGGCGCCGAGCCGCAGAAGGCCGGGGTTCCGCCGGAAGAGGCCGACGCCCTGGTCGCGCAGGCGCGGGCCGCGGGGCTGACCGTCGAGGGCCTGATGTGCATTCCGCCGGCGGACGAGGCCCCCGGCATCCATTTCGCCCTGCTGCGCAAGATCGCGCGCCGCAACGGACTGGACGTCCTGTCGATGGGGATGAGCGGCGACTATGAGGTCGCGATCCGCTTCGGCGCGACCCATGTTCGCATCGGTTCGGCCCTGTTCGGGGAACGAAATCGCGGCGAAACGCCCTCTGTGGACTGAAAATCACGCCCTAACGGACCGGCGCCCTTGGCGTTTGGACCGGCTCTCTCCATTGTTGGACCCATGCCGACGCCCAAGACGATCCTGATCATCGACGACGACGACGACCTGCGCGAGGCGCTTGCCGAGCAGCTGGCGCTCCACGAGGCTTTCCGCCCGGTCCAGGCCTCGACGGCCACCGAGGGCGTGAAGATGGGCCGTGAGGTCCGCGCCGACCTGATCCTGCTCGACGTCGACCTGCCGGACATGGACGGCCGCGAGGCCTGCCGCCTGCTGCGCAAGGACGGCGTCTCGACCCCGATCATCATGCTGACCGCCCAGTCGTCGGATTCCGACACGGTGCTGGGGCTGGAGTCGGGGGCCAACGACTACGTCACCAAGCCCTTCCGCTTCGCGGTCCTGCTGGCGCGCATCCGCGCCCATCTGCGCAGCCACGAACAGTCGGAAGACGCCGTCTTCCGTATCGGGCCCTATGAATTCCGTCCGGCGGCCAAGGTCCTTGTCGACGACAAGGGCAAGAAGGTCCGGCTGACCGAGAAGGAAACCAATATCCTGAAGTACCTCTACCGCGCCGGGGCCAAGGCCGTGTCGCGCGAGGAGCTGCTGACCGAGGTCTGGGGCTACAACGCCGGGGTCACGACCCATACGCTGGAAACCCACATCTACCGCCTGCGCCAGAAGATCGAGCCCGAGCCCGGTCAGGCGCGGCTGCTGCTGACCGACGCGGGCGGCTACCGGCTCCAGCCCTAGACCATTTTGGCTTCAGGTCGTTTCGACCAGACTCCAGAAAACGGTCCAGCATCTGATTTCGCTCTAGACCAGGGCGGCGACCGGCGCGTCCGCGTCTCGGGAGCGGTGCGACCGGAACCCGGCCGCGATCGTCCGCAGGGCCTCGCGGGACTTGGCGTCGACGAGGGTGGAGAACAGCAGGATCTCCGAGTCGGGCAGGGGCGGCAGCGCATAGCGCTCGCTCACCTCGACCGTCCCGGGCGGCGCGAGCCGCAGGGGAAAGACCGCGATCGCGACCCCCGCCGACACGGCCGCGGCGACGGCCGAGGAACTGCCGCCCACGAACACCTCCGACCAGGCGATGCCGGCGGCGTCGAGCGCCTGGGTCGCGATGTTCCTGACGCCGCATTCGGCCGACAGGGCGGCGAACCGCAACGGCTCGTCCGGCCTGCAGCGAAGATTGGGCGACGCGAACCAGCCGAAATGTTCGGGTCCCAGCACTTCGCCGTCGCGCCGGACGTCCTCACGCCGGACGATGGCGGCGTCCAGCTCCCCACGGTCGAAGGCGTCCAGCAGCGCGCGAGGCGTCTCGATCCGCACCTCGATGGTGAGGCAGGGGTCGTAGGCGTTGAGATGCGCCAGCAGGGTGGTCACTTCGGGTCCAGCCACATGGGCGGCGACGCCCAGGGCGAAGCGCCGACGCGTCGCTGACAGTGTGGCGACCGCTTTTTCGTGCGCGGCCAGGAATTCGCGGGCGGCGTCGATGAACAGGGCGCCCTGGGGCGAGAGCCGGACCAGCCGGGGCGTGCGTTCGACCAGCCGCTGGCCCAACTGGTCCTCCAGCCGCCGGAGCTTGACGCTGATCGCCCCCTGGGTGGACCCGAGCGCCTCGGCCGCGCGCGTGAAGCTGCTCAGGTCGGCGATGGCGACGAAGACGCGTACGGCGGCGACGTCGAGAATGGTGGGTGATGTCATTCGAAATCGTTATCTCTGAAATGGTCAGACATCCAGTTCTGTTGTGACTGGAACCTCCCTAGGTTCGCCGCTCGCCATCACGAGAGGCTTTCCATGACGACCGCTCCCACTGCATCCGCGTCCCGACGCGGCGTGATCGCCCTGCTGGCGATCTGCCTGTCCGCCCTGATGTTCGGCCTGGAGATTTCCAGCATCCCGGCGATCCTGCCGACGCTCAGGGACCCGGCGGTTCTGGGCGCGGACTTCGCCGAGCTGCAGTGGATCATGAACGCCTACACCATCGCCGTGACGGTGGTGCTGATGGGGACGGGGACCCTGGCCGACCGTTTCGGGCGCAAGCGGGTCTTCATGGCCAGCGTCGTCGCCTTCGGCCTGGCGTCCCTGATGTGCGGCCTGGCCCCGAACACGCCGGTCCTGATCGCGGCCCGCGCCCTTCAGGGCCTGGGCGGCGGAGCCATGCTGGTCTGCGGGATCGCGGTCCTGTCCAACCAGTTCCGCAGTGCGAGCGAGCGAAGCAGGGCCTTCGCCTGGTGGGGGGTCGTCGCCGGCGTCGGCCTGGGATTCGGCCCGCTGATCGGCGGCGGGATCGTCTCGGTCTGGGGCTGGGAATGGGTGTTCCTGATCCACGGCGTCCTGGCGGTGGCCGTGATCGTACTGGCGGCGCTCGCCATCGAGGAATCCCGCGATCCGGACGCGGCGCGTCTGGACCTGGCCGGCATGGCGACCCTTTCCCTGACGGTGTTCTGCCTCGCCTGGTACATCACCCAGGGTCCGGCGCTCGGCTTCGCCAACCCGGTGGCGCTCGCCGTGCTGGGCGTCTGCGTGGCCAGCGCGGTCGCCTTCGTGCTGGTCGAACGGGCGACCCGGCGGCCGATGATCGATTTCTCGATCTTCCGCATCCGCGCCTTCTCGGGCGCGATCCTGGGGTCGGCGGCGATGAACGTCAGCTACTGGCCCTTCATGATCTACCTGCCGATCTGGTTCAGCGCCGGCCTGCACCTGGACAGCGTCGCCGCCGGGATCGGGCTGCTGGCCTATACGCTGCCGACGCTGGTCATGCCGCCGATCGCGGAACGCCTGTCCCTGCGCCTTCAGCCACGCGTCGTCATTCCGGCCGGACTGTTCACCATCGGGCTCGGCTTCTTCCTGATGCGGCTGGGGAGCGAGACGGCGGACGCCAGCGCCCTGACCATCCTGCCGGGCTGCGTCATCGCCGGCATGGGACTGGGACTGACGAACACGCCCGTCACCAATACCACGACGGGCGCCGCGCCGCCCGAGCGCGCCGGCATGGCGTCAGGCGTCGACATGAGCGCGCGCATGATCTCCCTGGCCGTGAACATCGCCTTGATGGGCTTCATCCTGTTGGAAGGCGTTCGCGCCTCCCTGGCCGCCGCCTCACCCGCGGGCGCCGACGCCGCCAGCCTGAAGGCGATCGCCGAACAGGTCGCCGCCGGAACCACGCCGCCGATCGAGGCAGGCGTGCCGGCGGCGGTCGTCCATCAGGCCCTGGCCGACGGCATGGGCGGGGTGCTGCTCTTCGGCGGCGTCAGCGTCTGGGTCTTCGCCCTGGCCAGCTGGCTCGCCTTCCGATCGGCGGCGGCCCCAGGCTCCCACCGTCCCTAGACCGGCGGCGGATTGACCGCCCGGAACCCGCCTTCGCCCCAGTACGGGTAGTGGGGATAGGCCGGCGTCACCGCGCTGGCGGCGTCCAGGCGTGCGACCTGTTCAGGCGTCAGCGTCCAGCCCACGGCGCCCAGGTTCTGGCGCAGCTGGTCTTCGTTGCGCGCGCCCAGGATCACGCTGGACACCGTCGGGCGACGCAGGAGCCAGTTGATGGCGATCTGGGGCACGGTCTTGCCGGTCTCGGCCGCGATCGCGTCCAGGGCGTCGACGATGCGGTACAGGCGCTCGTCGTCGACGGGAGGACCGAAGGCGGCGGTGTCGTGCAGGCGGCTGCCGGCGGGCAGGGGCTGTCCGCGGCGGATCTTGCCGGTCAGGCGGCCCCAGCCCAGCGGGCTCCAGACCATGGCGCCGACGCCCTGGTCCAGCCCCAGCGGCATCAGCTCCCATTCGTAGTCGCGGCCGACGAGGGAGTAGTAGGTCTGGTTGGCGACGTATCGCGGCCAGCCGTTGGCGTCGGCGAGCGCGAGCGACTTCATCAGTTGCCAGCCGGAGAAGTTCGAGGCTCCGACGTGCAGGACCTTGCCGGCCTTCACCAGGGCGTCCAGGGCGGCCAGCGTCTCCTCGATCGGGGTGTGGGCGTCGAAGGCGTGCAGTTGCAGCAGATCGATGCGGTCGGTCTGCAGGCGAGCCAGGGCGTCATCGACGGCGCGGAGCAGGCGCGCGCCGCCGGTCCCCTTGTCGGCGGGGTCGCCGCCGAACGGCAGGCCGACCTTGGTGGAGATCAGGGCGGCGTCGCGGCGGCCCTTCAGCGCCTCGCCGAGAATGCTTTCCGACGCGCCGTTGGAATAGACATCGGCGGTGTCGAACAGATTGACCCCGGCTTCCAGGCAGATGTCGATCAGACGCCGGGCGCCGGCGACATCGGTGTCGCCCCAGGCGCTGAACAGCGGCCCCTGACCCCCGAAGGTGCCGGCGCCGAAGCTGAGGACGGGGACTTCGAGCGTGGACGCTCCGAGACGGCGGGTTTCCATGGAGAACTCCTTCAGGCGGGAACGACGCGGGCGCGGCGTTCGATGGAAAGGCTGAGAACGGCCAGCCCCAGGGCGGCCAGAGGCACGGCGGCTGAGATCATCGGCACGGCGGCGATGCCGATGCTCGCGATCACCGCCCCGCCCAGCCAGGCGCCGAAGGCGTTGCCGAGGTTGAAGGCGGCGATATTCAGGCTGGACGCCAGCCCCTGACCCGCGCCGCCCGCCTGCTGCAGCACGCGCAACTGCAGCGGGGCGACGGTCGAGAAGGCGGCGGCGCCCAGGAAGAAGGTCGCGACGATGGCGCCGATCCGGTCATGGAAGGCCCAGCCGGAGACGAACATCACCAGGGTCAGGGCCGCCAGCGTGCCCAGAAGGGCGGGCGCCAGGCGCCTGTCGGCCAGCTTGCCGCCCAGCAGGTTGCCGCCGACCAGACCCGCGCCGAAGACCAGCAGGATCGGCGAGACGGCGGCCTCGGACCAGCCGGAGATCTCGGTCAGGATCGGCTGGATATAGGTGAAGATGGCGAACACCCCGCCGAAACCCAGCACCGTCATGGCCAGGCCGAGCAGGACCTGCGGGCGCTTCAGCACGGCGAACTCGTCGCGCAGGCGGCCCAGCGGCTCGGTGGTCTTCGTCGCGGGAACGAAGGCGGCGAGGACGGCCAGGGCCAGGACACCGATGCCGGTGACGGCCACGAAGGTCGAGCGCCAGCCGAACTGCAGGCCCAGCCAGGCGCCGAACGGCACGCCCAGCAGGGTGGCCAGCGTCAGGCCGGTGAACATGATGGCGATGGCCGAGGCCTTCTTTTCCGGTGCGACGAGCTGGGTCGCCACGACGGCGCCGACGCCGAAGAAGGTGCCATGGGCCAGGGCCGTCAGGATGCGCGCGGCCATCAGCAGCTCATAGGTCGGGGCCACGGCGCAGGCGAGATTGCCCAGGGTGAAGAGGACCATCAGCACCAGCAGGGTGGTCTTCTTCGGCAGGGTCCGCGTGGCGATGGTCAGCAGGGGCGCGCCGACGAAGACGCCCAGCGCATAGCCGGTCATCAGCAGGCCGGCGGCGGGGACGGAGACGCCCAGATCGCCCGAGACCTGCAGCAGCAGGCCCATGATGACGAACTCGGTGACGCCGATGCCGAAGGCGCCGACGGTCAGGGCGTAGAGGGCGAGCGGGGTGCGGGAGGGTGCGCTGGTCATGGAGCGCAGATGGCGGAGCGCTGGTTTCCGCACTAGATGTCATCAAAGACCTGCATCTGTGAGATCAAATCAACGATGGCCCGGCTCGACCTGAACCGCTCCGGCGAAATGGAGGTCTTCGTTCGCGTGGTGGCGTCCGGCGGCCTGTCGGCGGCGGCGCGGTCCCTGAAGATGACGCCTTCGGCGGTCAGCAAGCTGTTGTCGCGGCTGGAGACGCGGCTGGGCGCGCGGCTGATCAACCGCTCGACGCGCAGCCTGACCCTGACGCCCGAGGGGCAGGTGTTTCATGATCAGGCGGTCCGGGTGCTGGCCGATATCGACGAGGCCGAGCGGTCGGTGACGGTCTCGGCGACGCCGCGCGGGCGGGTGCGGGTCAATTCCAGCGTGCCGTTCGGCCTGCATTGCCTTATCCCGCTCACGCCCCTGTTCCGCGCCCGCTATCCGGAAGTGGCGCTGGATCTGGTGTTGACCGACCAGGTGGTGAACCTGATGGACGAGCGGGCGGACGTCGCCATCCGCGTCGGCCCCATGCCCGCGTCGCAGCTGATGGCGCGCAAGCTGATCGAGACCCGGATGGTGGTGGTGGCCAGCCCCGACTATTTGGCGCGGCGGGGGACGCCGGAAGCGCTGGACGATCTGGCGGCCCACGACTTGATCGGCTTCAACTTCACCCGCAGCCTGGACGGCTGGCCCTTCGTGACGGCGGACGGACAGCGCATCCTGCGGCCAGTCACGGGACCGACCACCGCCGGGGACGGAGAAAGCGCCCGGGCGCTGGCGCTGGCGGGCGCCGGTCTGGCGCGGCTGTCCCGGTTCCACATCGGTCCCGACATCACGGCGGGGCGGCTCGTCCCCGTGCTGGAGGCGTTCAATCCCGGCGACATCGAGGAGACGCGGGCCGTTTATGTCGGCCACGGCGGGCGACTGCCCTCGCGGGTGCGGGTTTTCCTCGACTTCCTGGCGGAAGAGGTCCGTTTCTAGACGTCGAGGTCCATGGTGACCGGGGCGTGGTCCGAGGGCTGCTCCCAGGCCCGGACATCGTCGTGGATGCGGGCGCTGCCCGGCTTCACCGCGGCGGTCAGCCCCGGCGAGGTCCACAGGTGGTCCAGCCGCAGGCCGCGGTTGGACTTGCGGAAGTCGGCCGCGCGGTAGCTCCACCAGCTGGCCAGCTTTTGCGGCTCCGGGATCTGGTCGCGCAGCACGTCGCAGAAGTCGCCGGCCTCCTGCAGGCGGCGCAGGGTCTCGACCTCGATCGGCGTGTGGCTGACCACCTTGGACATGTAGCGGTGGTTCCAGACGTCGTTCTCGCCTGGCGCGATGTTGAAGTCTCCGGCCAGGACCAGCGGGCGCTGCCGGTCTCGCGTCGCCATGTCGGCGGTCAGCCGCTCGTAGAAGTCCAGTTTGTGGTCGAACTTCGGGTTCACGGCCCGGTCGGGGATGTCTCCGCCCGCGGGAATGTAGAAATTCTGGATCTCGACGCCGTCGACCACGACGCCGACGCAGCGGGCGTGCCCCTCGCGGCAGACGTCCAGCCTGGGGGCCTCGGTGATCGGCTTGCGGCTGGCGATGGCCACGCCGTGCCAGCCCTTCTGGCCGCCGATTTTCAGGTGCGGCAGGCCCATGGCCTCGAAGGCGGCCCGGGGAAACTGGTCCTCCAGGCATTTGATCTCCTGCAGACACAGGACGTCGGTCCCGCTCTCGGCGACGAAGCGGGAGACCTGATCGGCGCGCAGGCGGACCGAATTTATGTTCCAGGTGGCGATACGAAGCATGGGCTCAGCGCAGTTCCGGCAGACGGCGGGCGACCGAGACGGACAGGCGTTGCAGGCGCTCGGAGAGGGACTTGGTCCGGCCCTTGACGGCGACATGCTCGGGCGCGCCCCAGCGCTTGCGTACGGCGTCGGCCAGGACCTTGTGGCGGTCGTACTGGTGCATGACGGGGCTGACGCTTCCATCCGGATTGGCGATCAGTCCGTCCGGGCGCAGCGCCGGTTGGTTGCGATCGCCGATGGTGGCCACGCGTCCGTAGTTCGGCCGCACGTCGGCTTCGATCAGTCCGAGGTGGACCGCCAGGTTGCAGGCGGCCTGGTCCGCGCCGAAGATTCCGCCGATCTCGGACCGGGGGATGGCGGCCAGCAGAAGGATGGCCTTGCACAGGCGGCTGGCCTCGACGGCGGGGCCGAAGACGGTGCCGACGCACAGGCAGGGCTTGTCCGCGATCCGGGCCGTGACGGCGGGACCGACCAGCGCCTTGAGGTATTTCTGGTCGAAGCTGTGATCGGCGAGGGTCGAGCCTTCGCTTTCGATGAAGACTTCCAGGCCGCGCGCGGGCTCCGCGAACGGATCGCCCTGGAACACCACGTCGCGGACGTCCGTCAGCAGGACCTCCTTCACCCACGGTCGCGCGGTCAGCCAGGCGTCATAGGCGGCGAAACGCTCCATCACGGGATGGGGCGACCATGATCCGGCGGGCAGGCGCTCGGCGGCGGTGACGCCGTATTCGGCGAACAGCGCGCGAATGTCGGGCCGGTCGTCGGCGGTCAGGACGATCTGGCCGTCGAAATGGGCCCGCAGCGACCGGACGAACGGCATCAGGTCAGCGGCGGCGTAGCCGGTCGCATAGCCCAGCACGGCGCGGGGATGGCCGTCCTCCGTCCGCGCGTGTTCGCCGGGCAGGGCGAGCTTGCTGCTGAGCCAGTCGAGGTAGCGGGACGATGCGGACATGCCTGTCCGTACAATGCCGGCGCCGCCCCGAACAGTCCTCGGCGGCGAGCGAAAAAAAGCGCCCGGTCGCAGTGGACCGGGCGCGGGGAAGTTCGTCTCTCTCGCCGCCGGGAAGGGGATGAAATCCGTAGCGGTTCAGATCGGCTCCCGCCGATCTGTTGCGAAAGTGCCACGCATGACGGAAAATGTCAAGCCGATTCCTGTCCCGGTTCCGGCGTGTCGATACGGCCACGCTTCCCGCGAAAGGCGAATGATCTAGTTTCGGCCCGGCCTGCGAGTGGGGTCGCGCAGCTGGAACAGGCTGGCGGCCAGGTTGGAGGCCGGCTCCAGCGTGGTGAGGCGCGTGGTGGTGCGCCCGCCCTGGGCGTCGATGATGGTCCATTCGCGCAGACGGAAAGGCTCTCCGGCGAACGACAGAATGATCTGGCCGTCGTTCGGGCGACGCGCGTCTCGCGCCGTGATGGCGAAGGCGCCCGACTGCATGCGGGTGACGCGGTCGATGCGGACCCCCTGGTCGAGGCGGACATTGCGCGCCAGGAAGGTCGAGAGCGGCGTCTGGCCCAGCGGCACCTGCTGGAAATTGTTCAGGCGCGGATCGTAGCGCTTCACGTTGTGGCCGTCCGAGACGACCAGCAGGCCGGCCGGGTTGGTGTACTCGAAGCGCATCTTGCCCGGGCGCTGCAGGTAGAAGCGGCCCTCGCGCGACTGGGGTCCCGACACCTCGGTGAACCCGCCCTGGGCCGAGGTCAGCCCCTGCAGATAGGTCTGGGCGCGTCGCAGGGTCGCCTGGTCCTCGGCGGACAGACCGGCCTGGGCGTGGGCGGGCAGGGCCGCGATGGCGGCGACGGCGGCGGATCCAAGCGCGAAGGCTCTACGCGAGACGGTCATCAGGTCTTCTCCCGTTCGGGATGGTTGTCGATCATGCCGTCTTGCAGGTCTTGTCTGTCAGGGGCGTGACCCAAGCCAGACCATATTTCGGCGCTGCGATGAAGCCCTGTTCAGCTTCATCCGATAGACAGCGGGAGGCGAAACGCTCCCGGCGACGGGTCGTTGCCCGAAATCGACGGGATCGCCAGGATGGCGGCATGAGCGCTGATCCCCATCTTCTGGCGACCTGGACCCGCGGCTGGGCCCTGACCCGCGGGGCGCCGGCGCCGGTCCTGGACGCCGGCGCGTGGCGCGTGGACGTCGGCCAGCCCGAGCAGATCGCACGCTACGTCTATGCGGAGGCTGTCGAGGCGGTCCGCGACCGGGCCATGCGAATCCGCGAGCCCCACATCTTCCTGAAGGTCTGCGCCGACGCCGAGACGGTTCGGCCGTTGCTGGACGCGCGATGGGTGGTGCAGCCGCCGGGCTTCGTGATGACCCTGGCCGGAAGCATGGGGCCCGCCGACGTGGCGCCGGACGGCTATCGGCTGGAGATCGAGTCGGGCCCGACCGTCTTCGTCCGCCTGGTCGCGCCGGACGGCGAGGAAGCGGCGCGGGGGCTGGCGGTGGTGGTCGACGGCCGCATCATCTTCGACCGGATCATCACGGCGCCGGAGCACCAGCGTCGGGGACTGGGCAGCCGGGTGATGCGGGCGCTGGAGGCGATCGGGCGTGAACGGGGCGGGCGCGACGGCGTGCTGGTGGCCACGGAGGCTGGTCGCGCCCTGTACGAGCGCCTCGGCTGGCGGCTGCATTCCCCGTACACGACCGCCGTCATCCCAGGCTGAGCCCGGTCAGCCCATCGGCGGCGGGCCGGCCAGGACATCGCGCTTGCCGGCATGGTTGGCGGGGCTGACGACGCCCTCCTGCTCCATGCGCTCGATCAGGGAGGCGGCGCGGTTGTAGCCGACCTGCAGGCGGCGCTGGACATAGCTGGTCGAGGCTTTGCGGTCGCGGGTCACCACCGCCACGGCGCGATCATAGAGGTCGTCGCCCGAGCCGCCGTTTCCGCCGCCGTCATCAAAGGCGTTGTCGCCGTCGCCGTCCGGATCGTCAGTGATCAGGTCCAGGTAGTCCGGCTCGGCCTGCGACTTCAGGTGATTGCAGACGGCTTCGACTTCCTTGTCGTCCACGAACGGGCCGTGCAGGCGGGTGATACGGCCGCCGCCGGCCATATAGAGCATGTCGCCCTGACCCAGCAGCTGCTCGCCGCCCTGCTCGCCCAGGATGGTGCGGCTGTCGATCTTGGACGTGACCTGGAAGGAAATCCGGGTCGGGAAGTTGGCCTTGATGGTGCCGGTGATGACGTCGACCGAGGGGCGCTGGGTCGCCATGATCAGGTGGATGCCGGCGGCGCGGGCCATCTGGGCCAGGCGCTGCACGGCGCCTTCCACGTCCTTGCCGGCGACCAGCATCAGGTCGGCCATCTCGTCCATGACCACGACCAGATAGGGCATGGGCTCGGGGCGGATCTTCTCGGATTCGTAGACCGGGCGGCCCTGTTCGTCGAAGCCGGTCTGGACGGTGCGTTCGAAATGCTCGCCCTTCTCGATCGCGGCGCGGGCGCGGTCGTTGTAGCTGGCGATGTTGCGCACGCCGAGCTTGGACATCCGGCGATAGCGGTCCTCCATCTCGCGCACGGTCCACTTCAGGGCGACCACGGCCTTCTTCGGATCGGTGACGACCGGGGCCAGCAGGTGCGGAATGCCGTCGTAGACCGACAGCTCCAGCATCTTGGGGTCGATCATGATGAAGCGGCACTGGGCTGGCGTCAGCTTGTACAGGATCGACAGGATCATGGCGTTGACCCCGACCGACTTGCCCGAGCCGGTGGTGCCCGCGATCAGCAGGTGGGGCATGCGCGCCAGGTCGGCGACATAGGGCTCCCCGCCGATGGTTTCGCCCAGCGCCAGCGGCAGCAGATGGGTCGGCTTGTCGTATTCGGTCGAGGCCAGCAGGTCGCGCAGATAGACGGTCTCGCGCTTGGCGTTGGGCAGCTCGATACCGATGGCGTTGCGGCCCTGAACCACAGAGATGCGGCAGGCGCGGGCCGACATGGAGCGGGCGATGTCGTCCGACAGGGCCACGACGCGGCCGTGCTTCACACCGGGAGCGGGGACCAGTTCGTACAGGGTGACGACCGGGCCGGGGCGGATCTGGTCGATCACGCCGCGGACGCCGAACTCCTGCAACACGCCTTCCAGCATCTTGGCGTTCTGTTTCAGCGCCTCCTCGTCGACCGAGGCGACGCGCTTGACCGGCTTGGACAGCATGCCCAGCGGCGGCAGGTCGAAGCCGTCGGAGGTCGAGGATTTGGCGAAGTCGAAGGCGCCTTGGCTGTCGTCGATCTCGCGGCGCGAAGCCTTGGGGGCCTTGGTGGCGGCGACCTTGGGCTCGGGCGCGCTGCGAGCGGGTGTCGGCGCGGGGAGCGGCTCTTCCCACGGCGGAGCGCCGTCGTCGGCGTCATCAAGGCTGACGGGGGCGTAGCTCGCTTCGGGCTCCAGGTCCGGCTCCGGAGCCGGGCGGGGACGCGGCGCGGGCTTGGGCGCGGCCTCGCGGCGGGCGCGGGCGGGACGGGGCGCGTCGGAGCCGCCGCGGCCGCGGGTCCAGGCGAAGGCCTCGCCCAGGTCGGCCAGCCTCAGGCCGATGGCGTAGCCGACGCCCCACAGGCCCAGCGGCAGGAAGAGGAGCGCCCCGATGATCGGCGCGGCGCCGATACGCAGGGCGTCGCAGGCCATCTTCAGCAGGCCGAAGACCGCATCCCCCCACAGACCCCCCAGACCGGCCGCCAGCGGCCAGGCCGCCGGATGGGTCAGGGCCGACAGGCCGGCGGACAGGGCCAGGACCCCGCCGGTGGCCGCCAGGGCCTTGAAGGGCGTCGGCTTCAGGCGCTGCTGGATGGCGTCGCCGATGGCGCCGGCGAGTCCAAACGCGATCAGCAGCAGGGCGCAGGGCCAGGCCGCCAGGCCCAGGGACTGCATGAACAGGTCGGCGAACAGGGCGCCGTTGGCCCCCAGCCAGTTGGTCGGCGCGGCGCTCGACGCCGCGTTCAGGCTGGGGTCGGCCGGATTCCACGAGATCAGGGCCACCACCAGCAGGGTCGCCAGCAGGGCCTGCAGCACGCCGCGGAAGCGCACCACGAAGGGCGCGTCCCACAGGATGCGGGCGCTGACCCAGGCGCGTTGACCGAGGGCGAGGGCGGCGGACATGCGAAGAGCGGACTCCGGACGAGGCTTCGGAGCCGCCTTTGTCGCGCGCAGAGGGTTAAGGGGCTGTTTACCAGAGGCGGTGAGGGGACGTGATTAGTGGCTGATGCGCGACCTTCGCGCACTGGACGCCGGCGCCCCGCAGAGCGACAACCGCTCCATGAGCACGCCTGATCGCTATGACGTCATCATCGCCGGCGCCGGCATGGCCGGGGCGACCTTCGGCCTCGCCGCCGCCCAGGGCGGCCTGAAGGTCGTGCTGGTCGATCCGCAGCCCTTCTCGGCCCAGCTGGCTCCGACCTTCGACGGGCGCTCGACGGCGATCGCCTTTTCCACCTTCCGCATGCTGGACGCCCTGGGCGTCGGCGCGGCCTTGCGCCCCCACGCCTGCCGCATGGACCGGATCCTGGTGACCGATGGACGCCGGCCGGGCGCGGCGAGCCGGAGCGCCTCATCGGCCTTCCTGCGCTTCGACGCCGACGAGATCGGTGATCGGACAGACGGCGAGCCGCTGGGCTATATGGTCGAGAACCGCCGCATCCGCTCGGCCCTGGCCGAAGCGATCACCGCCGCCGGGATCGAGGTCCGGGCCCCCGCCGCTGTCTCCTCGGTCGAGACCGGCCCGGCGCGGACACGGGTGACGTTGGCGGACGGCGTGGTGCTGGAGGCGTCGCTGGTCGTCGGGGCCGAGGGCCGCGCCTCGCCGGTGCGCAAGGCGGCGAAGATCGACACCGTCGGCTGGGGCTATGGCCAGAGCGGGGTGGTGGCGACCGTGTCCCTGGGCCGGGACCACGGCAATGTCGCCCATGAGTATTTCCTGCCTGCCGGGCCCTTCGCCATCCTGCCCCTGACGGAACAGCGCGCCAGCCTGGTGTGGACCGAGACGACGCGCCGGGCCGATGCGCTGAAGGCGGCGTCGGACGAGGCCTTCCACGCTCATCTGATGCGGCGCTTCGGCGACTATCTGGACGAAGTCTCTGTGGTGGGACCACGCTTCGTCTATCCGCTGTCCCTGCAGTTGGCCGAGCAGCTGACGGCCGCCCGCACCGCCCTGATCGGCGATGCCGCCCACGCGGTCCATCCGGTGGCCGGGCAAGGGCTGAACATGGGGCTGAAGGACGCCGCCGCCCTGGCCGAAGTGCTGATCGAGGCGATGCGCACGGGCGAGGACATCGGTTCGGAGATCGTGCTGGACCGCTACGCCCGCTGGCGGCGGTTCGACAACGCCGCCCTCGCCGCCGGCTTCGACGGCTTCGTCCGCCTGTTCTCCAACGACCTGCCGCCCGTGCGGCTGGCGCGCAATCTCGGCATCGCCGTGGTCAACCGCATCCCGGCGCTGCGCCGCGCCTTCATGCATGAGGCCGGCGGCGCGACGGGCGATCTGCCGCGGCTGCTGCGGGGTGAATTGGTGTGAGCCGCGCCCTGGCCCTCATCGGGATCGCGGCCTTCCTGGCCGGCTGCGCCACCGTCGCGCCCACGGGGCCGAACACGCGGGAGTTCTCGGCTCTCGTGCCCGATCATGTCGTTCGCCAGGTCGATTGCGTCTTTATCGCCGAGGAAGGGTCGGAGTGGACCTGCCGCTACCAGCGGTGGACGGCCGAAGGGCGTTGGGAGCCGCGCGAAGCCATTGTGGCCCGCGACGGGGGCCGCTGGGTCCTGATCGACGGCTGAAGCCTAGTCCAGCTGACGCGCCTCTTCCGGCAGCATGATCGGCACGCCGTCGCGGATAGGGAAGGCCAGCTTGGCGCCCGCCGACACCAGTTCCTGGGCCTCGCGGTCATAGGTCAGCTTGCCGCGCGTGACCGGGCAGACCAGCACCTCCAGCAGGCGCGGGTCGACGGTATTGGGAGTGTGGAAGGCGTCGGACATTCTGGAAGGGTATAGGGTCGGGGGCCGAGGGTCGAGGGTGGCAGGCGCGACTCAAAGCCCTCATCCCTCGACTCTCAGGCCTCGACCCTCGTCACTGCATCGACGGGATTTCGCCCTCGCCGTCGCCGGCGGCGCCGATGCGCATCAGGGCGGTCAGGACCTCGGCGCGAGCGTCGAGGTTGGCGGCTTCCAGCAGGGCCTGTTTCTCGGAAGGCTCGAAGGGCAGGGCCATGGCCAGGCTGTTGACCAGGGCCTCGGGCGGGGCGGTCTCGGCCGTGTCCCAGTCGATATCGAGGCCGCGGGTCTCCAGATAGGCCTTCAGCGCGTCCAGGAACCCCTCGCGGTCCAGTCCGCCCTCGCCGGCGGGCGGGGCGGTCAGGTCGCCCTCCCAGGCTTCGAAGGCCGCGCGCACCTGCCGGTAGGGCGCCTGGGTCGGTAGCTCGGTGATGATGCGATAACGCGCCACCCCGGTCAGGGTGATCAGATACCGGCCGTCCGAAGTCTCGTTGAAGCTGGTGATCCGTCCCGCGCAGCCGATGGGCGACAGGCTGGGCAGGGGTCCAAGCCCCCCGGTCGGCTGGATCATGCCGATAATGCGGTCCCCGGCCATGGCGTCGTCGACCATGTTCAGATAGCGCGGCTCGAAGATGTTCAGCGGCAGCTGGCCGCGCGGCAGCAGCAGCACCCCGGACAGCGGAAAGACGGGGATCACCTGCGGCAGGTCGGCGGCCCTGATATACCCTTGAGCCACCGCGACCTCCTCCTTAAGCGAACAGCAGCGAGGACAGACGGCGGCGGCCGTCGCGGGCCACTTCCGAGGTCGCGCCGGCGGCGTCGAACACCGTAAGCAGCTGTTTGCGGGCGGCCTGCTCGTTCCACTCGCGATCAGCGGCGACGATCTTCAGCAACTGGTCGACCGCGCCCTTGAAGTCGCCCGAGGCGGCCAGGGCCTGGGCCAGGTCGAAGCGGGTCTGGTGGTCGTTCGGATCGGCGGCCAGCTTCGCTTCCAGCTCGGCGGCGGCGCCGCTCGGAGCGGCTGAGGCCAGGGACAGCTGGGCGCGGACCGACTGGACCGTGGCGTCGCGCGAATCCTGCGGGGCCATGGCGATGGTCTGGCGCGCCTGATCGACATCGCCGTCGGCCAGATAGACCCGGGCCATGCCGGCGATGGCCTTCTCGTGGCCCGGCTCCAGCGTCAGCACATGGGCGAAGGCCTGGGCGGCGCCGCCCAGATCGTTGAGCGACAGCGACTCCTCGCCCAGCGACAGCAGTTGCTCGACATCGGAGTTGGCGCTCGTTCCGCCGGTCAGCTTGTCGATGAAGGCCTTGATCTGGCTCTCGGGCACCGCGCCCTGGAAGCCGTCGACCGGCTGGCCGTTGACGAAGGCGTAGACGGTGGGAATCGACTGCACCCGCAGCTGGCCCGCATAGGCGGGGTTCTTGTCGACGTCGATCTTGACCAGCTTCACCGCTCCGCCGGCGGCGCGCACGGATTTCTCCAGCAGCGGCGTCAGGGTGCGGCAGGGTCCGCACCAGGTGGCCCAGAAATCGACCAGCACGGGCTGCGTCTTGGAGGCCTCGATCACATCGGCCATGAAGCCGGCGTCGGAGCCTTCCTTGATCAGGTCCCCATTGGCGTTGGGCGGCAGGTCGGTCGGGTCGGCGAGGGTCATGTCGGTCCTGGTCTCGGATCAGTCGTAACGCGTCAGGTCGTCAGATGGTCGCGTCGGGCGCCGCGCTCAAGGGTCGAAGCGCGGCGGGCGCACTAGGAAGGATCGTTGCCGGCGCCCGCGGGGCTGAGCTTCCAGCGGATCTTGGTCTCAGAATCCGTCCGGGCCGAGCCGCGCACGACGATCTGCAGCGAGCGGCGGGTCAGGCCCTCGTCCACATGGACGGACGGTTCAATCGCGACATCCGGCCCGTCGGTGCGGAACCACCAGCCTCGGCCCGAATGGCCGCGCAGCAGGATGGAGCGGCGGTCACGGGCCAGGGAGGCCTGGACGCCCGGTTCAAGCTGGAACCGCACGGCGTAGGGGGCGGCGATGGCGCGGACGACCTCCTTCTGGCCCGGGGCGGGGTGCAGCCGCTCCTCGGCGCGCAGCTCGTCGAGGCGCTGGTCCAGATAGAGGCGGCGCTGGTGCAGCAGGCCGAACTCATGAACCCAGCCGTCATGCTCGATCTCCAGCCAGACGGCGCCTTCGCCATCTCTCTGGTTGGCCTCCACATGGAGCGGACGGCCGACGAGGCGGGGGCCCAGCAGCTCGCTCTTCCAGCCCCCCAGCGGCTCGCCCGTCGAGGTCTCGCCCAGGGTCAGGGTGGAATGGCCGGGCGTCAGGCGGAGGCCCTGCCGGTCGGCGGCGCGGGGCGTCCAGCCGCAGCCGGTGACCAGCCGGTCCTTGCCGCAGACGATCTCCAGCGACAGGGGCTGGGCGCAGGCGGCCGAGGACCACGGGCCGCGGGCGGGCGGGGCGGTGTCGGCGAAGACGGTCAGCAGGGGGCTGCGGATGCGGGTGGCGCCGGCGACGGTTCCGGCCCCGTCGGCGGGCTCGGCGTCCGTGCCCCGCGCGGCGGCGACGCGGGCCGCGGTCGACGGGCCTCCACCCTGCAGCGTGGCCAGGCGGCCGTCGGGAAGGGTCTGGATCCGCAGGGCGGCGCCGAGGCGGGCGATGGCGGCCGAGGCGGCGTCGGGCAGGGGTTCGGACAGCTGGCCCAGCCCGTCCTCGAGCGCCAGCAGGTCAAGCAGCAGCTCCAGGCCGGCCTCGGGGCTGCGGCTGGCGTGACCGCCGTCGGGACCGACGGCGCGGGGAAGGGCGCGCGACAGGCGGCCCAGCGCCTTGCGGCGGATCGAGGCGCCCGGCGCGCCGGCCAGGACGCAGCCGATCACGGCGGCGGCGGTCAGGCGTTCGGCGCGGGTGGCGACCCCGCCGGGCGGGCGCAGCAGCTGGCGGCCCTGACGGCCCAGCACATCGGCCAGCTTCAGCCGCTCGGCCTCGGTGGCGACCTGTCCCATGCGCCGGGCGGCGCAGGCCAGGTTGACCGCACGGCGGGCCAGGATGTCGGGATCCCAGGCGAAGGGCGACCAGCGGACGAAGACCTCGGCCCAGATCAGGGTCAGCCGCAGGGCCTCGCGCGCGCCGCGCTCGCCCTGGGTCATCAGCGACGGCAGCCAGGCGAAGGCGTGCAGATCGACGGCGAAGGCGCGGGTCGGGCTGGGGCGGTTGAACGGATCCTCGGGCGCCGGGGCTTCGAGGCTTGAGCCGGCGAGGACGAAACGACCGCCCAGGACGCCCTTGCCGACGGCCGGATCGACCGGGCGGAAGTCGCGGGGGGTGGAGGCGAAGCTCTGGGCGGTGCGGCCCCTCAGCGTCAGGGCGTAGCCGGGCAGGCCGTAAGCCTCGATCCACAGCTGGCGGCTCAGCAGGCGTCCGGCGATGGCGGGCCACAGGGCCGGGCCGGTGCTGGCGCCGGTCGCGCGCACCGGTGTGCGGACGGGCGCGCCGCGCAGGCCCGGGATCTCGCCGGGCGCGGGTCCGTCGCCTTCCGGCGGGGCGAAGGGTCCCAGGGGGCTCACGCGGACTTCAGGGCCTGGATGTTGGCGGCGTAGGCGTCGGGGCCGCCCTTGAACACGAACGAGCCGGCCACGAGGGCGTCGGCCCCGGCGGCGACGCAGGCAGCGGCGTTGGCGCTGGTCACTCCGCCGTCGACCTGCAGGTGCGCCTGCGATCCGGCGGCGTCCAGCAGGGCGCGGGCCTTCTCGATCTTGCGCAGGGTGGTTGGGATGAAGGACTGGCCGCCGAACCCCGGATTGACCGACATCAGCAGGACCAGATCGACCAGCTCCACCACCTCTTCCAGGATCGTCAGGGGGGTGCCGGGGTTCAGAACGACGCCGGCCTTGGCGCCCAGCTGGCGGATGCGGCCAAGGGTGCGGTGCAGGTGTGGCCCGCTTTCCGGGTGGACGGTCAGAATGTCGGCGCCCGCGTCCCGATAGGCGTCCAGCCAGGGATCCACGGGGGCGACCATCAGGTGCACGTCGAAGGTCTTCTTCGTGTGCGGCCGGATGGCCTTCACGATGTCGGGGCCCAGGGTGATGTTGGGCACGAAATGCCCGTCCATCACGTCGATATGGATCCAGTCGGCGCCCGCGGCGTCCAGCGCGCGGACCTCCTCGCCCAGCTTCGAGAAGTCGCTGGCGAGGATGGAGGGGCAGATAAGGGGGGCGGCCATGCCCCCGGATAAGGCGGGTCGCGGGCGCGGGCAAGCCGGGCGCCGGGTTCACGCGCGCAACCGTGCTACACGGTTTGGTCATCACAGCCGGGGAGCCCGCCATGAGTGAATACGTCGCCACCGTCGAATGGGTCCGGGGAGACCAGCCCTTCCTCGACAACAAATACGCCCGCGCCCACGACTGGCGCTTCGACGGCGGGGCGGTGGTGCGGGGCTCGTCGGCCCCGGGCAGCGTGCCGGTCCCCCTGTCCGATCCCGCCGCCGTGGATCCGGAGGAGGCGCTGGTGGCCGCCGTGTCCAGTTGTCACATGCTGTTCTTCCTCGCCTATGCGGCGAAGGACGGCTTCGTGGTCGACCGCTATCTGGATCAGGCCGTGGGCGTGATGGGGCGGGACGAGCGCGGCAAGGTCTCGATCACCGCGGTGACCCTGAGGCCCACGGTGGCCTTCTCGGGCGACAAGCGACCGGATGCGGCGGCGATCGCCGACCTGCACCATCGCTCGCATGAGCACTGCTACGTCGCCAACTCGATCCGGGCGCCGGTGACGGTGGAGCCGCAACCGGTCTAAGCAGCATCTTCCTCGATCAGGGAGCGGTGCAGGGCGATGCCGGCCATGACGCCGTCGGCGGCGGCCAGGGTGACATTCGACATGACGCGCGCCGCATCCCCGGCGGCGAAAACGCCCGGGACGGTGGTCTGCTTCATCTCGTCGGTGCGGATCATCTGGCCGACGGGCGTGTCCTCGATCTCGCAGCCCAGGGCCTGGGCGAGGTCGCCGTTGAGGCGCAGGCGCGGGCCGACGAAGACCGCCTTCAGCGGAACCAGCCGTCCATCCGCCAGCCTCGCGCCGTCCAGCGCCGGGCCTTCGCCCTCCAGCGCGGCCACCGGCGTGGCTTCGACGGTGACGCCGCGCCGCGCCAGCATCCGCGACTGATCGGCGTCGGGCTCCAGCTTTCCGTCCAGGAACAGGACCACCTGCCCCCATTCGGCCACCATGACGGCCTG
Source organism: Brevundimonas sp. EU05-FHT14B11 (assembly GCF_058790835.1). Lineage (NCBI taxonomy): Bacteria > Pseudomonadati > Pseudomonadota > Alphaproteobacteria > Caulobacterales > Caulobacteraceae > Brevundimonas > Brevundimonas sp. EU05-FHT14B11. The sequence continues at coordinate 327,219 of NZ_JBYTCY010000001.1, read as the reverse complement.
GTGGACCGACATCGGACCGGCGCCGAGCACGCCGATCGGACCGCCGCCGATCTCATAGCCGTGGCAGTAGGGGCAATGCAGGACGGTCCGCCCCCAGCGCTCCTTCACCCCGGGAAGATCGGGCAGGATGTCCTGGACGCCATAGGCCAGCATCAGCCGTCGGCCCGTGACCCGTGCGCCGTCAGCCAGATCGACCTCGAAGCCGCAACGGCCCTTACGCGCGTTCACGACTTCGCCGCGCCGGAAGGCGGCGGTGGGATAGGCGGAGACCTGGGCGCGGGCCTCGGCGGCGATCTCGGAGCCCGGCACGCCGTCGCGGCCCATGACGCCGTGGGCGCGGGCGGCGAAGCGGTTGCGCGGGCGATTGTCGTCGATGACCAGCACGCGCCGCCGGGCGCGGGCCAGCTGCATCGCCGCATTCAGTCCGGCGTACGAGCCGCCGATGATGATGGCGTCATGCGGCATGGTCGGATCCACGGGAGCCTCCGGTGTTGAGCTGGGCCTTCCGGTCGGCGAAATCCGCGGCCAGGTCGGCGAGGGTGATATGCGCCAGCCGGGCCTCGATGAGGGCCCGGGCCTCGGCGTAGGCGGCCTCCAGCGAGCGATTGACCGCCGCCTCGACCAGACAGCCGTGGCTTTCGACCGGCGGCGCTTCCGGGGTCAGGGCCGGTTCTCCCAACGCCGTGTGCACGTCGCGCAGGGTGATGCCCGACAGGGGCCGCGCCAGCCGCCAGCCGCCGCCATGCCCACGCTCCGAGGTGACAAGACCGCCTTCGCGCAGCCCGGCCATGGTGCGTCGGACGACGACGGGGTTGGTCTGCAGACAGACAGCGAGCGCATCCGAGGTCATCGGCGCGTCGGCGTCTCCCATGTGCAGCAGGGCGTGCAGGACGCCGGAGAGTCGTGAATCCCGTTTCATGTAACTTCAATTGTTACGTGATGGGCTGATCGTCAAGGGCGGCGCGCGATAATTCCGGAAACCGGATCAGGCGGGGGCGACCGCCACGTCTTCCAGCAGGGCGACGAAGCGGCGCACGGCCTCGTCGGCCAGCTCGGGGTGGTAGCGCATCGGCTTGGCCGCGCCGGGTTCGTCGAAGGCGTGGGTGCCCTCGGCGATCCAGGTCTCCACGTCCGCGCCGCAGTTGCGGACCATGGCGTGGACGGTCTCGGCGTTCCGCACCGTGGTCAGGTGGTCGCCGCGGGAGATGACGGCGAGGGTCTTGGGGCAGTGCTTCCACGGCCGCATGCGGTTCAGGGCGGCGACGCCGATGTAGGGATAGGCGAGATAGACGGCGCGGACCCCGTCCAGGCTGACCGCGCCGGGGTCGGCCAGGCCCAGCATGCGGTCATGCCGCTCCGAGCTCATCGCCTCCATGATGCCCCAGCCGCCGTGGCTCCAGCCGGCCAGGGCGATGCGTGACGCATCCACGTCCCGCCTGCGGGACACGCCGTCCAGCGCGGCCAGCACGTCCCCGGCGCGCTTGTCCCCGCGCAGGACCAGTCCGGTGCAGACCGTCATCAGGGCCCGTTCGCGGCTCCAGCCGCGCGGGCCGTAGGAGTCGACGATGAAGGCGCGCCAGCCCGCGGCCTTGGCGGCCTCGGCGTAACGCGGCAGGTGGTCGCGCAGGCCGCCGCAGCCGTGGAACAGGATCACCGCCGGGCGCGGCCGGTCATCCTCGGGTCCGACCACGGCCACGCCGGGTTCGAGCATCGTCCAGCGGGCGGCGAGGGTGTCCATGGACGGGAGCTTAGCGGGAAGCGCCGGTGCGTCGAAGTGATTAGTGGTTAGTGATTAGTGGGTGGCTGGATCAGCCTCCGGCGCTAGGTTCGGAACCGCCGGCGCTCGCGACATCGAACCACTAATCACTAACCACTAATCACTAGCTGGGCGCCCTGCCTGCCGCAGATGGCGCTAGTGCCTGAACACCCGCACGCCCGTGAAGGCCATGGCGATGCCCTTTTCGTCGGCGGCGGCGATGACCTCGGCGTCGCGCATCGAGCCGCCCGGCTGGATCACCGCCGTGGCGCCCGCCGCGACCGCTTCCAGCAGGCCGTCGGCGAAGGGGAAGAAGGCTTCCGACGCACAGGCCGAGCCCTCGGCCAGCGAATGGGCCAGGCCCTTGGCCTCGCCGGCTTCGCGCGCCCGGATGGCGGCGATGCGGGCCGAGTCCCGGCGGTTCATCTGGCCGGCGCCGATGCCGGCGGTCTGGCCGTCCTTGGCGTAGACGATGGCGTTGGACTTGACGTGCTTGGCCACCGTGAAGGCGAACAGCATGTCCTGGATCTCGGTCGGCGTCGGCTGGCGGCGCGTGACGATCTTCAGGTCCGAGGGCCGGATCAGGCTGCGGTCGCGGCCCTGCACCAGGAAGCCGCCGGCGACCGAACGGAACACCTCGCCCGGGCCGTGCGGATCCGGAAGACCGTCGGTGATCAGCAGGCGCAGGTTCTTCTTGGCCGCGAAGACCTCGCGGGCTTCGTCATCAGCGCCGGGGGCGATCACGACCTCGGTGAAGATGCCGGTGATGGCGCGTGCGTCGTCGCCGTTCAGCGGGCGGTTGACCGCGATCACGCCGCCGAAGGCGGAGACGGCGTCGCATTCCAGCGCGCGGGCGTAGGCTTCGGACAGATCCTTGCCGACGGCGACGCCGCAGGGGTTGGCGTGCTTGACGATGACGCAGGCCGGGGCCTCGAACTCGGCCACCAGCTCATAGGCGGCGTCGGCGTCGGCGATGTTGTTGTAGCCCAGCTCCTTGCCCTGGATCTGGGTGGCGTGGGCGACGCCGGGGCGGGCCTCGCCGGTGCGGTAGAAGGCGCCCGTCTGGTGCGGGTTCTCGCCGTAGCGCAGGGTCTGGGCGAGGGAGCCCGAGATCGATTTGCGGGCCGGGGCTTCGTCGCCGACCTGGCCGGCGAACCAGCCCGAGACGGCGGCGTCATAGGCGGCGGTGCGGGCGAAGGCGCGGGCGGCCAGGCGCTTGCGCAGCTCCAGCGTCGTGACGCCGTCGGCCTTCAGCGCGGCCAGGACCTGGTCCACCGCGTCCTTGTCGACGCAGACGGCGACATAGCCGTGGTTCTTGGACGCCGAGCGGATCATGGCCGGGCCGCCGATGTCGATGTTCTCGACCGCGGCCTCGAAACCGCCGCCCGAGGCGACCGTGGCCTCGAAGGGATAGAGGTCGATCCAGGCGATATCGATGCCGCCGATGCCGTGCTCGGCCATGGCCGCCGCGTGGCTGGGCTCGTCGCGGACGCCCAGCAGGCCGCCGTGGACCACGGGGTGCAGGGTCTTGACCCGGCCGTCCATCATCTCGGGGAAGCCGGTCAGATCCGCCACGTCCTTTACCGGCAGGCCGAACCCGGCGATGGCGGCCCGGGTGCCGCCGGTCGAGACCAGTTCGACGCCCAGACCGTGCAGGGCGCGCGCGGCGTCCTCCAGTCCGGTCTTGTCGCTGAGCGAGATCAGGGCGCGTTTCGGCGCCACGCGGTCCGGCGCGGGGGGAAAGTCGGGAGCGGCGGGCATGGCGGCGTCCGTATGCTGAGGGGTCGGGGAGACGCGCGGGGCTCTAGCACTGTCCGGCGGCGGATAGAACCGGGGAGGTCAGATCAGCTCGGAGAAATCGACCACGATCGGCTCCCGCCCCATCGCCGCCAGCGCCTTGCGGAACTGATCCTGCGCCATCGCCGTCGTCGCCGTGTTCGTCAGAGGGTGGAAGTTGACGATGTCCGCGTCCCACAGGGCCTTGTCGAGGACAAAGGTGACGCGATGGTCGGGGTCGTTGATAAGTCCCAGCGCCGTGACCGAGCCGGGGCGCAGGCCCAGGGTCTCGTAGAGCAGGCCCTCGTTGCCGAAGGACAGCCGGTCAGAGCCTATGGTCTTCGGCGCGCGCTTCAGGTCGATGACCGTGTCCTGCCGGGCCGAGATCAGCCACAGCTTCCCCTTCTTGTCCTTGAGGAAGAGGTTCTTGGTGTGGGCGCCGGGCATGGCGGCCTTGAGCTCCAGCCCCTCCTCGACGCGGAAGACGGCCGGATGGTCATGGGTGACCTGTTCGATCCCGTGCTCGGCCATCCACGCCAGCAGGCGGTCACGGTTGAAAGGCGGTTCGGGCGGGTTCGGGTTGTCTTCGGTCATGCGGCGTCGTTAGGAGAGGGACGCTTTCGCTTACCCGCCGGAGACCGCCTGTGGAACTGGAATGCTACCCGATGGCGCCGCAGCCGCCGGACCTGGTGCCCGGCCGGGTGTCGCGGGACTGGATGGACGCCTTCGCCAGCCGGCATCCCTACCGCTGCCTGCCGCTGAACATGGCCAACACCACGGGCTGGGAGATCCTGTGCCCGTTCGGCTTCACGGCCGAGTGGAACGGCGGGCCGACCCAGGCCGACATCGTCATCACGCCCGAGCGGACGACGCCGAACGTGGCCCATTTCGTCACCTCCCACTTCACGCGCGGCATCCTGACCCTGCATCCGCAGTATCTGTTCCGCACGCCGCCGGGCTGGGGGATGCTGGCGGGGGGCGCGCCCAACCATGTGAAGGACGGCATCCAGCCGCTGGTCGGCCTGATCGAGACCGACTGGCTGCCCTTCCCCTTCACCATGAACTGGGCCTTCACCCGCCCCGGCAAGGTCAGGTTCGAGAAGGGCGAGCCCTTCTGCTTCATCACCCCGGTCGAGCACCGCAAGGTCGAGGCCTTCCAGCCGGTGATACGGACGCTGGAGTCCAATCCGACCATGAAGGGCCAGTACGACGCCTGGCTGAAGGCGCGCAGCGACTTCAACCACCGCCTCGCCTCGGGCGATCCCGACGCGGCCAAGGAGGCGTGGCAACGCTTCTACTTCAAGGGCGAGATTCCCGAGGAACTGGGCTCGGCGCCCTCCACCCACACCAACAAGCGGCGGCTGAACAACCCGCGGGTCGGCTAGGGCAAACAAAAGGCCCCGCCGGATCGACCGGCGGGGCCTTCGTCAGTTCAGGCTCGGAGACCTCAGCCGCGCGGAACGCGGGGGCCGAGGTTGTTGATCACCTCGCGGGCGTCGAAGGCGTTCGGATCGCCGGCCGGCTTGGCGCCGCGGCCGAAGACGATCTCGGCGGTGGCCTCGAACCGGTCGATCTCGCGGACGTCGAAGTCCGGACCGAACGGATCGCGGTAACCCCACGGGCTCCACAGGCCGCGGCGGTAGTAGCGCCACGACGGACCCCAGAAGGGGCTGTACCGGTCATAATAGAAGGGATCCGGCGTGCCCGTCAGGCGCACGTCGCGGTCGGTGGCGCGGTTGACGGTGGCGAACCAGTCGTGGCCGCTTTCCAGCGTCAGTTCGGCCGCGCGCAACAGCAGGGACATCTCGACCTGCTCGCGCGAGGTCACCGAATTGCCGGCGAAGCTGACGCGGTACCGGTCAGCGTCGACGCGCTGCTCGGAATAGCCGTAGCGGCTTTGCGGGCCGGCCGGACCATAGGGCGTGGCCGTGGCGCAGGCGGACAAGGCGAGCGCCGCCGCCGTCGCCAACAGCACGGGCTTCAGGAAACGGATGTTCATGGGATGCTCCTTGACGCGTCACTACGCGCCCTGACGGCTGAACGGGACATGAACGGCGCCGGTTCCCGCACCCGGCAAGCCGTTATAAACGTGAAAGAATAAGCACGGCGGCGGCGAGCAGCAAGGCGCCCGTCAGGAAGGCGAACCCCTTGCGGAAGCGGGGTTCGGACATGCGCCGGGCCAGCGCAGCCCCACCTAGACCGTAGGCGGACATGCTAAGCACGTCCATTCCGATGGTGGCCGCGGCGAACAGAGCCAGCTGCGGCGCGGCGGGCCGGTTCACGTCCAGGAAGGGCGGCAGGACGGCGGTGAAGAACAGCACCGCCTTGGGATTGGCGATCTGCACCATGAAGCCGTCAACGATGGCGCTGCGGCCCATCTTCACGGCCGGCGCGTCCGGCTGGGCGGCGGTGGAGAACGCGCCGCGCCAGGCGCGATAGCCCAGCCAGGCGACATAGAGGGCTCCGGCCACCGAGATGATGCGGAAGACCTGCGGGAAGGCGACCACCAGGGCGCCGAGGCCCAGCGCCGCGGCGCCGAACCAGACCAGGGTGGCGGCGTTCATGCCGACGACGCCCAGAAGCGCGCCGGCCTTGCCCCTCTGTACGCCGTTGGCGACCGAGAAGATATTGGCTGGGCCCGGGGTGATCGCCATCACGGCCATCACGCCCAGGAAGGTCGCATACAGGTGCGGATCGACGGGCAGGCTGGCCATGGCCCGATGTCGGGCCGCGACCGGTTGCGGTCAAGCCGCGAGGATCAGCGGGCGTCGTTTTTGGCGGGCGGCGCGGGCGGCGCGGCCGGGACCGCTTCGACGGGGGTATCGAGATGGACGCTGATCTCGCCGGCGCTCGCTTCGTCGATGGCGTCCAGCGCCTCGCCGACGGCGTACTCGGCCATCAGGCCGTAGGTGGCCATGTGTTCGGGATCATTCGAGGCCCAGGCGCCGTTGCTCGCCACGCCGCTCGCGACCCGCAGGGCGCCGGATTCCTCGACGGCGTTCATGGCTTCGGCGACGATGCCCTCGACGTCGATCTCGGCCAGGGCCGCGCCGGCGATGGCGCCGACGTGTTCCGAGATGGTGGCGGTGAAGGCGGAGACGTCCGGCTCATACTCGGCCCAGATCTGGGCGATGCGGATCTTCTTCTGCGCATCGGTCAGGCTGTCGTCATCGGAAACGGCCTCGGCGCGTTCGCCGTAGGCTTCCATGCGGGCCTCGAAGCGGTCGGCGGCGGCCTCGATGGCCGCCTCGGCGGCGTCCGACGAGGATCCGTTCGCGGTCTGCGGATCGGCCGCGAGCGCCGCCGACAACGGCAGGACGGCGAGGGCGGCGGCGAGGGAGAGGGCCTTGATCATCGAACGGCTCCGGGGAAGGGCAGGACCCGAAGGTCCGCCCAACCCCGTTCGAGCTCAAGTGAAATCGCCGTAACGCGTGCTTACTGAGCTGCGGCCGGGGCCGCCGGCGCCGCGGTCAGCGCCTGGGCGATGCCCGCGCGCATCTGCTCGGGAATGCTGCGGATCGCGGCCGGAGCGGCGTTGGCGGCGTTCACGATTTCGTCGCGCCGGGCCGCGTTCTCGGGCTTGTCGGCCATGGCGCGCAGGAAGGTCTCCAGGTCGGCGGCGAAGGCGTTAATTTCGGGCGCGTGACGGTCGATGATGGCGTTGGTCTCGGTCGCCTTGGTCGCGTTGTCCTTGGTGGTGTCCGACATCACCGCTTCCAGTTCTTCTCCGATCGCCTCCATGGAGGCCTGGAAGGCCTGGCCCTTGGCCTCCATGGCCGCTTCCTCGGGCGAGGGGGCGGGCGCGGCGGCGGCGGGCGGGGCCGGCGGCGCGGTCTGGGCCAGCACGGGGGTGGTGATGAGGGCGGTCGAGACGGCCAGGATCAGGCGCAGGGACATGGGTCTTCCATCGAAACTAAAGGGGCCGCGGCGGCCCGTCCGAGCCACCGTGGCGCATTTCCGTGTCGCTGACGAGACGGCTTTCGCGGCTCAGCTTCAGCCGCTCCGGTTTGGTGCTGGACCATTTTTTGGATTCAGGTCGATCCGACCTGAAGCAAAAATGGTCTAGGGTCGGCCATGCGCCGTTCGGCCCTGATCCTGTCCGCCCTGTTCGCCGTCGTCGCGGCCCCGCCCGTGGCCGGCCAGTCCGCCACGCGCGCCTATGCGGTTCAGGGCGACTGCGCAGGCCGGCCGGCGACCCTCGTCGGCATGGCGCAGGGCTATTGTCTCGGTCTCGTCTGGCAGCGCGCCGCCGATGGACCGCGCATGCCCCGGACCCTGTTCGAGCTCGACGACGGTGACTGGCTGGTCGCAGACCTCGGAACCTGGGACGCCGGGCGTGGCGCGCTGTGGCGGCTGTCGACGGCTTCGGGCCAACCGCGATGGACGCGTCTTCTGGCGGGGCTGTCCATGCCGCACACGATCGCGCGCGGTCCGGACGGACGTCTCTACGTCGCCGAGATGAGCCGGATATTCGCATTCGATCCCGCCCGTCCCGATCGTACGACCGCCGTGGTCGAGGGCCTGCCCGACAACCGGCTGCACGAGAACCGCCACCCCCTGTCGAGTTTCATCTTCGACGCCGATGGCGCGCTTCTGGTCAATGTCGGCGCGCCGTCCGATCGGTGCCTGGACGCCCAGGGCGCGCCGCGGCGGAACGCCGGCGGCCTGTGCGCCGAAGACGACGACCAGGCCATGGTGCGGCGCTACGCCTACCTCGGCGACGGCCGCTGGAGCGCGGACTGGACGCCCTGGGCGACCGGGCTGAGAAACTCCGTTGCGATGGCGAGGCACGCCTCGGGCGCGATCTACCAGGCCGAGAACTCCGTCGACCTGCCGACGCCGGACCGGCCGTTCGACGAGATCAACCGGCTGAGGCGGGGCGGCGACCACGGCTGGCCCTATTGCACCGACATGGCGACGGCGATGCCGGGCTGGACCGCGCGGCAGGCGCGCTGCGGGTCGCGGACCGCGCCCGTCTCGCTGCTGCCGCCCCACGCCGCGCCCTTGGCGATGCTCTACTACGACGGGGAGATGTTCCCCGAGCTGCGGGGCCGGATGCTGATGAGCTGGCACGGATACCGGCGGGCGGCGGGGCGGATCGTGGCGATCGAGACCGACGCGGAGGGCGCGCCGCGAACGGACGTGCGTGCGCGCTACGCCATCTATCCGCGCGGCTCACTGCCCTATCCGGCCGATGCGCCCGCGCCCCGGGGCCGGGTGCTGACGCCGGCCTGGAACGCGCAGGCCGGCCGTCATCCCATGGGGGCGCCGGTCGGTCTGGCGGTGGCGCGCGACGGCTCGATCTGGATCGCGGATGACCGCAACGCGGCCATCCTCCGGATCGCTCGACCCTAGCCCTGGCGCTTGTCGCGCTTGCCCAGCACGCGCAGGCGCAGGGCGTTCAGCTTGATGAAGCCCTCGGCGTCGTGGTGGTCATAGGCCTGGACGCCTTCCTCGAAGGTCACCAGGTCCTGGTCGTACAGGCTCAGGGGGCTTTCGCGGCCGATGATCGAGACATTGCCCTTGTAGAGCTTGACCCGGACCGTGCCGGTGACCTTGGCCTGCGAGTGGTCGATCGCGGCCTGCAGCATCTCGCGCTCGGGCGAGAACCAGAAGCCGTTGTAGATCAGGTGGGCGTATTTGACCGCCAGCTCGTCCTTCAGGTGCATCGCGCCGCGATCCAGGGTGATGGACTCGATGCCGCGGTGGGCGGCCAGCAGGATGGTGCCGCCGGGGGTCTCGTAGACACCGCGCGACTTCATGCCGACGAAGCGGTTCTCGACCAGGTCCAGACGGCCGACGCCGTTGTCGTGACCCAGTTCGTTCAGCTTGGTCAGGATCGTGGCCGGGGACATGGCCACGCCGTCGATGGAGACGGCGTCGCCCTTCTCGAAGCCGAGGGTGAAGATCGTCGCCTTATCGGGCGCGTCTTCCGGGGCGATGGTGCGCTGGTGGACGAACTCGGGCGCCTCGACGGCCGGGTCTTCCAGGACCTTACCCTCGGACGAGGAGTGCAGCAGGTTGGCGTCGACCGAGAACGGGGCTTCGCCGCGCTTGTCCTTGGAGATCGGGATCTGGTGTTTCTCGGCGAAGTCCAGCAGGGCCTCGCGGCTGCGGAACTCCCACTCGCGCCAGGGGGCGATGACGTGGATGTCCGGATCCAGGGCGTAGTAGCCCAGTTCGAAGCGGACCTGGTCGTTGCCCTTGCCGGTGGCGCCGTGACAGACGGCGTCGGCGCCGACCATCTTGGCGATCTCGATCTGGCGCTTGGCGATCAGCGGGCGCGCGATCGAGGTGCCCAGCAGGTACTGGCCCTCATAGACGGTGTTGGCGCGGAACATCGGGAAGACGAAGTCGCGCACGAACTCCTCGCGCAGGTCGTCGATGAAGATGTTCTCGGGCTTGATGCCCAGCTTCAGCGCCTTCTCGCGCGCCGGGCCCAGTTCCTCGCCCTGGCCCAGGTCCGCCGTGAAGGTGATGACCTCGGCGTTATACTCGGTCTGCAGCCACTTCAGGATGATCGAGGTGTCCAGGCCGCCCGAATAGGCCAGCACGACTTTCTTGGGAGCGGAGGACGACGACATGGGGCAGAATCCTTCGGCGAACGCGGGGAGGCGTTCCTCTTTGCGCGCGCTTAAAGGACCAGACGCCGCGCGATGCAAGGGCGGGATTGGGGCGGCGGCCCCGCTTTCACGTTGAGGCGGCTCCGGCGCGGTTTTCAAAGGCCACGCCTGAATGAGGTTTTCGCGAAATTTCCTGTGGATTTCAGGCCTGCCCTGGCGCGCGGGCAAGCCATACCGATAGGGATCAAGGGTTTGAATTAAGGCCGGTTTGCGGCCCTACCGGCGTTCGTTCGGTAAGATTCGGTCAAGGTCCTGGAAGGGCGGTCTTAAGCTTTCGCGCTGCAAGGTCCGGCAGTGATCCCGAACCGCGCCCCGTCTCCGGTCGAAAAGCTGGCTCTCGCCGTCGTGCACCAGCCTGAACGCGCCATGCCCGCGCCCGCCGGCGCGCGCGAGGAGGCCCTGCGGTTCCTGCTCCAGACCGCCGCCGACGCCGGCGTCACCGTGGTGGCGTCCAAGCCGGACGGCGATGGCGAGCGCTGGCTGGGTCAGGCCTGGCCCTTCCCGTCGCCCTTCAAGGTCACCGTGCGCACCGTCTCCATCGAGGAGGGCGTTGATCGGGTCGAGGCCCGCGCCCGCCGCTCTCTGGAGCGCATGGGCCTGCCGCGCGGCGACACCCTGCTGGCGTCGAACGCCACCGATCTGGTCGGGGCCGAGGGCCGCGCCCTGTGGGACCGGATGCAGTCGCTCAAGGATCGGGGCCTGTTCCGCCGCATCGGCTTCTGCGCCACCGTCGAGGACGGCCCGGCGCTGCTGGCCCGACGCTTCCAGCCGGACGTGGTCCAGCTGCCGTGCAGCCTCCTGGATCAGCGGGTCCACCGCTCAGGCGCCCTGGACGAGATCGCCGAGCTGGGCGCCGACATCCACCTGTCGTCGGTGTTCGCCGGGGGACTGCTGTTCATGAGCGGCGACGCCCTGCCGGCCGATATGGCGCATCACGCGCCGCAGCTGTCGCGCATCCGCCGCCGTCTCGCCGAGGCCCGCGTCGATCCGATGCAGGCGACGCTGGCCTATACCCTGGGTCTGCCGCAGGTCGCCGCCGTGGTGGCCAGCGCCGCCTCGGCCGCCGAACTGCGCGCCGTGGTGGCCGCCGCCCATGCGCCGGCGCCGGCGCTGGACTGGCAGAGCCTTCAGCTCGAGCACCCGGCCGCCGCAGCGGCCGGGCCTCGCGCGCGGATCAGTAGCGCAGCCTGATCCCGACGTAGCCGGAGCGACCCGGCTCGCCGTATCCCAGCACCTGTTGATAGTGCTTGTCGGCCAGGTTCTCGACCCGGGCCGTCAGCGTGACGTTGTCGGTCAGGACGTAGGCCGCGTTCAGGTTCGCCGTGACGAAACCTTCGCGCGTCGCGGCCGTGGCCGAGTTGGTGTCAGGCTCGTCGCCTTCGGCACGCACGGTCAGGGCGCCCGACAGGCGATCGCCGGTCCAGCCCAGGGTCGCCGAGCCCGCATGTTCCGGCACACGCGCCAACGCACGGCCGTTGCTCTCGTCCTTTGCGTCGGTCCAGGCGTAGGCCAGGCTCAGGTCGAAGCCGCCGCCCAGCAGGGCCCGGCCTTCCAGCTCGATCCCGTCCGTCGCCGTTTCGGCCAGGTTGATGTAGTAGCTGTCGAAGGTGACCGGATCGAAGAAGTAGGTGATCTGGTCCTCCACCGAGAGGTGGTAGGCGGTCGCCCGGCCTTCGATGCGGCCGTCAGCCGATCGCCAGCCGATGGCGGCCTCAAAGCCTTCCGCCTTTTCCGGACGCAGGGTCGGGAAGGGGATCGACGAGAAGCAGAAGTCGCAAACCGCCTGGCTGACCGACGGAGCCTTGAAGCCCGTGCCGTAGGCGCCCGACAGGGTGAAGCCGTAACCGAAGTCCCACGCCGCCGAGACGCGCCCGGTGGTCCTGGAGCCGAAGTCGTCAGTGTCGTCGAAGCGCAGGCCGCCGGTGACGCTGAGGGCGTCGGTGACCTGATAGCGGCCCGTGCCGAAGACCGAGGTGGTTCCCAGATCGACCTTGGCGCCCGTCGAGATGCTGCCTTCGCTCTCTTCGCGCTCGGCGCCGAAGGCGTAGGTGGCGGCGCCGGTCTCGCCGTTGGCCTGCCAGCGGTAGGCCTGGCGGTCGGCTTCAAAGACCGAACCGAAGGCGCTGAAGGTCTCGCGCTCGATGTTCGAGGCCGAGACGCTGAACTGGTGGTCCAGGCCGAAGGCTTCGACGCCGGCGCGGGTGAAGCCCGACCATTGCTCGGATTCCGAACGGTCGGCGTTGTCCGAGACCGGGAAGCCGTTATCGAGGTCAGCCTCGCTCCGCGACCAGCGGGCCGAGCTCTCCAGCTTCACCGTCGGGGACACGGCGTAGCGGCCGCGAACGCCCACGGTGGTGTTTTCGAAGCCGTCGGCCTCAGGATTGCCGTTGGCCTCATCGGCGACGGAGACGCCGTCGGTGGTGAAGCGCGAGACATAGCCGCCCAGCGCCCAGGTCTCATTGGCCACGCCGCCGGCGAGGCGGCCGCGCACAGTGCCGAAGCTGCCGGCCTCGGCCTCGGCGCGAACATCGTCGATTTCCTTGGTGGTGAAGGCGATCACGCCGCCGATGGCGTCGGAACCCCACAGCGAGGACTGCGGGCCGGACAGGACCTCGATGCGCTCGATGTCGCCCAGGTCGAAGCCCGAGAAATCATAGGCGCCGTTGGGCTCGGCCGCGTCGTTGACCGGCGCGCCGTCCACGAGGACCAGGGTCTTGCCGGGGGTGGCGCCCCGCATGCGGACCTGGGCGACGCCGCCTAAGGCGCCTGAGCGGGTCACCGACAGGCCGGGAACGTCGGACAGGATGTCGGCGGCGAAGACGGCGCCCCGCTGTTCGATGGTCCGGCTGTCGATCACGCGGGCGCCGGGCGTGTCGGCGACGATGGAGGGAATGCGGGTGGCGGTGACCACGATCTCGGGCAGGGAATCGTCCTGCGCCTCCTGGGCGAAGGCGGGACCGGCGAAGGCCGCGGCCATGGCCGCGGTGGAAAGCAGAATGGAGCGCTTCATGAGCGAAAACCCCGTACAGGCCCCGCGAATGCGCGCGAGAGGCCTCATGTGAGCGAACCGATCCGCCGAACCCGAAGGTCCGGACGGCGCAAGATCGGGTCGCTGCGACGGAAGTCCCCGCGCCTCTGCCTGGTCCCGGACAGCGGCGAGCGACGGTGGCGGCCAGGTCTCCTGGCTTGCGGGTCGACAATCGAAGCCCTCGCCTTCCCGGCCCGAAGGCCAGTGGCGCCGGAGCGAGCTCCGGGCGGACAGCGATCTCGCCGCCTACAGTTGCGGGCACAGCCACGGTTTCGCACCGTGTTCCCTTAACCGCCGACGCGGCTTGTCGCAGTGCAGCGACGCTTGTGCAAGGAATGCGGATCGCGCTTGAGACGGCTGCTCCGATCCGTCACCCTGACGACACGCATGAACGCTCCCCTCGCTCACTCGCCGCACGCCGACGCCGTCCCGTCCCTGGAGGGCGCGACGCCGTTCATGGCCCAGTATCTGACGGCCAAGGCCGGACAGCCGGACGCCATCCTGTTCTTCCGCATGGGCGACTTCTACGAGCTGTTCTTCAAGGACGCCGAGATCGCCGCCGCGGCGCTGGGCATCACCCTGACCAAGCGGGGCAAGCACAACGGCGACGACATCCCCATGGCCGGGGTGCCGGTGCATGCGCTGGACGGCTATCTGGCGCGGCTGATCCGGCAGGGCTTCAAGGCGGCCATCTGCGAACAGCTGGAAGATCCGGCCGAGGCCAAGAAGCGCGGCGGCAAGGCGGTGGTGCACCGCGGCGTCGTGCGGGTGGTCACACCGGGCACCCTGACCGAGGATTCGCTGCTGGACGCGCGCGGCGCCAACCGGCTGGCCGCCGTGGCGGTGCGCAAGGGCCGGGCGGCCGTGGCCGTGGTCGAGCTGTCGGCCGGGGCGGTGGATGTGGTGGCCTGTTCGCTGGAGGACCTGGGCGCGACCCTGTCGTCCTTCCGGCCGTCCGAAGTGCTGGTCCCCGATCGCCTGTTCTCGGACGAGGCGACCAAGGACGCGCTGAACGGGTCCGGCGGCGTGGTCCAGGCCCTGCCGCAGGCGCTGGCCGAGCCGGTCGGCGCCAAGGCCAGGGTCGAGCGCCTGTACGGCGTGGCCTCGCTGGACGGTTTCGGCGCCTTCGAGGAGGCGGAGGTCTCGGCCCTGGGCCTGATCGCCGCCTATCTGGAGACGACCCAGGCCGGCAAGATCCCGGCCCTGACCCCGCCGCGCCGCACCGGCGACACCGGCTTCCTCGCCATCGATCCGGCGACGCGTCTCAGCCTTGAAATCGACCGGACCCAGCGCGGCGAGCGCGAGGGTTCGTTGCTGGCCTCGATCGACCGCACGGTGACCTCGGGCGGCGCCCGGGCTCTGGCCGAGCGGGTGGCGCGTCCGCTGCGCGATCCCGTCGCCATCAATCATGGACTCGATGCGGTCGAATGGCTGCTGGAGCGCCGCGATCTGCGCCGCGATCTGCGCGACGGGCTGAAGGCCTCTTCGGACGTGGCCCGCGCGGTGTCGCGGCTCGTGCTGGGCCGGGGCGGGCCGCGCGATCTGGCCGGCATCCGCAACGGTTTGTCGATCGCCGAGGGGATCGCCGGCCTGTTCCCGCCGGTGGCCGATCCCCTGACCGGTCCGCCGCCCCGCATCGCATCCTGCGTCGACCGTCTGACCCTGACGCCCGACCTGGGCCGCCTGCTGGTCGATCTGGCCGAGGGGCTGGTCGCCGAGCCGCCGCATCTGGCGCGCGACGGCGGCTTCGTGAACCCCGACTTCCGCCCCGAGCTGGACGAGGCGCGCCGCCTGCGCGACGACAGCCGCCGGGTTGTGGCCGATCTGGAGGCCCGCGCGGTCGCGGAGTCCGGCGTGGCCTTCAAGATCAAGCACAACGCCGTTCTGGGCTATTTCCTGGAGACCAGCGCCAAGGCCGCCGAACCCCTGCTGCGCCCCACTGGCGAAAGCCCCTTCATCCATCGCCAGACCCTGGCCAACCAGGTCCGCTTCACCACCGTCGAACTGTCCGAGCTGGACGCCAAGATCAGCCAGGCCGGCCACCGGTCGCTGGCCATCGAGGGCGAGACCTTCGAGATCTGGCGGCGCACGGTCCAGTCCCTGGCCCAGCCGCTCCAGGCCGTGGCCGAAGCGCTCGCCGAGCTCGACACCCACGCCGCCCTGGCGGAATGGGCGCAGGAGGTCGGGGCGGTGCGGCCGCACGTCGATGATACCCTCTGCTTCGAGGTCGCCGCCGGGCGTCACCCGGTGGTCGAGGCGGCGGTCAAGGCGGCGGGTGATCCTTATACGCCAAACGACTGCCGGCTTGACGGTTCGGGCGCGGCCGGCGCCCGACTGTCGATCGTCACCGGGCCGAACATGGCCGGTAAATCGACCTTCCTGCGCCAGAACGCCCTCCTGGTGGTGCTGGCCCAGGCCGGGGCGTTCGTGCCCGCGAAATCGATGCGGCTGGGCGTGGTCGACCGGTTGTTCAGCCGGGTCGGAGCGGGCGACGATCTGGCGCGCGGCCGGTCCACCTTCATGATGGAGATGGTCGAGACCGCCGCCATCCTGACCCAGGCCACCGAGCGCAGCTTCGTGGTGTTGGACGAGATCGGCCGCGGCACCGCCACCTACGACGGCCTGGCCATCGCCTGGGCCACGACCGAGGCGCTGCACGATCGCAACCGCGCCCGCACCCTGTTCGCCACCCACTATCACGAGCTGGCGGTGCTGGAGACGCGGCTGGCCCACGTCTGCAACCTGTCCATGCGGGCCAAGGAGTGGAACGGCGAGCTGGTCTTCCTGCACGAGGCCGCGCCGGGCGCCGCCGACCGCTCCTACGGCGTGCAGGTGGCCAGGCTGGCCGGCGTGCCGGGACCGGTCGTCGCCCGCGCCCGCGAGGTGCTGGACCGGCTGGAAGGCGAGAAGACCGCCGGCGCCAATCTCACCGACCTGCCCCTGTTCGCCATGGCCGAGCCGGCCGCGCCCGAACCGGCCCGGCCTTCGATGGTCGAGGACGCGCTGAAGGGCATCGAGCCCGACGAGCTGAGCCCGCGCGAGGCGCTGGAGGCCCTGTATCGCCTCAAGGGTTTAGCCAAAGGGCCGGCAGGCCGGTGAACCAGACCCTCGACGCGCGGCTGGCGGAAACGGCCGGGGCGTCCGATGTGCGTCGGGCCGTGGCGGCGATCCTGCGCGAGAGCTGGGACGCGGGTCGGGCGAAGGCGGCCCGGCGGCTGGAGGCGGGGGGCGAGGGCGTCGAGGTGGCGCGGCTCTACGCCGCCGCCGCCGACGACATGCTGACCGCCCTGTGGCGCTTCACCACCGATGTCCTCTATCCGGCCCCGAATCCCACCGAGGCTGAGCGGCTGAGCCTGATCGCCGTGGGCGGCTACGGACGCGGCGTGATGGCGCCCTTCTCGGACCTGGACCTGCTGTTCCTGCGCCCGTGGAAGTCGATTCCGCGCACCGAACAGGTGATCGAATTCATGCTCTACGTCCTGTGGGACCTGGGCGTGAAGGTCGGGCAGGCGGCGCGGTCGGTCGATGACTCGCTGGCGCTGGCCCGAACCGACATGATGGTCCGCACCACCCTGCTGGAGGCCCGCCCCCTGGCCGGGGACGAGAAGCTGGCGGACGACTTCATCGCCCGCTTCCAGGCCTTCGTGGCCAAGGCCGATCCCCGCCCCTTCATCGCCGCCAAGCTGGAGGAGCGGAACGTCCGCCACCAGAAGACCGGCGCGGTGCGCTATCGGGTCGAGCCCAACGTCAAGGACGGCAAGGGCGGCCTGCGCGACCTCAACACCCTGTTCTGGATCGCCCGTTCGCTGGCGCCGGACAGCCCGCTGGGTGCGCGGGTCATGGACGATCTGCTGACCTCGCGGGAACGCCGGACGTTCGAAGAGTCCTTCGACTTCCTGTGGCGCACTCGGGCGCATCTGCACCTGCTGGCGGGTCGGGCCGAGGAAAAGCTGACCTTCGACCTGCAGCCCGAGGTGGCCCGCCGGATGGGCTGGCAAGGACGGGGCGACGAGCCGGCGGTGGAGCGGTTCATGCGCCGCTACTTCATCGTGGCGCGGGACGTGGGCGCCCTGACCCGGGCCATGTCGGCCAAGCTGGAGGCGCGCCATCAGAAGCCGACGATGAGCCTGTCGCGGCTGATCCCGGGCCGGAAACGCAATCTGGGCGTCGAGGGCTTCGTCGAAGTCTCGGGCCGCCTGTCGGTGACGGGGCCCGAGGTCTTCGCTGAGGACCCGACCAAGCTGCTGACCCTGTTCCGCACTGCCGACGAGCATGACCTGGACCTGCACCCCGACGCCTTTTCGGCGGTGACGCGGTCGCTGTCGCTGGTCACGCCGTCGCTGCGCCGCGACGCCGAGGCGACCCGCGCCTTCCTCGACATCCTGACGGGGCAGCGGCCCTATCGCGTGCTGACGCTGATGAACGAGACAGGCCTGCTGGGCCGCTTCCTGCCCGAATGGGGGCGGATCGTCGGCCAGACCCAGTTCAACATGTACCACGCCTATACGGTCGACGAGCACACGCTGCAGGCCATCGGCATCATCAACGACATCTGGCGCGGCAAGCTTCAGGCCGAACATCCGACGGCCACCGAGATCGTCCACCGCATCGACGACTTCGAGGCCCTGATGCTGGCCATGCTGCTGCACGATGTGGGCAAGGGCGGCGACCGGGGGCAGCTGGAGGATGGGGCCATCGCCGCGCGGCGCGCCTGCGACCGGCTGGGCATCGATCCGCGCCGGACCGAGTTCGTGGTCTGGCTGGTGCGCCATCACCTGGCCCTCAGCGACTACGCCCAGAAGCGCGACGTGTCCGATCCCGCGACGGTGCGAGCCTTCGCCGGGCTGGTCGGCGATCCCGAACGGCTGCGGACCCTGCTGGTGCTGACCGTGGCCGACATCCGCGCCGTGGGGCCGGGGGTGTGGAACGGCTGGAAAGGCCAGCTGATGCGCGACCTGTATCAGCGCACCGAGGGCGTGTTCCGGGGCGAGGACGTGACCCGCGCCGACCCGCTGGCCGACTTCCCCGATCTGGTCGCCCGCGCCGGAGCCTCGGGCGCGGCGGCGAGCATCGTCGCCGAGCGCAAGAACGACGAGGGCAGCGAGCCCCTGGCCGCAGCGCGCGTCGCCGTGGCGGCCAAGGACCGGCCGGGTCTGTTCGCCGATCTGGCGGCGGCGCTGGCGGCGGGCGGGGCGGACGTGGTCGGGGCCCGGGTGGCCACCGCCGAGGACGGCACGGCGCTGGATGTGTTCGAACTGCAGGACGGATCGGGCGCCCCCTATGGCCAGGCCGAGCCGCGCCGGCTGACCCGGCTGGTGGCGGCGCTGGAAAGCGCGGCCCGGGGCGACCGGTCCGCCCCTCCGCCCGAGCCGCAGCCCAATCCGCGCCGCGCCGCCTTCGATGTGCGGCCAGTGGTGCTGATCGATCTGGACGAAAGCCCCGACGCGGCGGTGATCGAATTGTCGGGCGCCGACCGTCCCGGCCTGCTGGCCGAACTGTCGCGCATGCTGACCGACCACGGCCTGTCGATCCGCTCGGCCCATATCGCCGGCTTCGGCGAGCGGGCGGTGGACAGCTTCTACGTCACCGACGCGAGGGGCGGACGTCCCAGGCCGGGCGCCAAGCTGGAGCAGCTGCGGGCCGAGCTCGAGGCCGTGCTGGACCGCCGCGACGCCAACGGCCGCTCGGTTTCCGCGCCGGTCCGCGCCAGCCTGCGCGACGTCTCCGAATTCGACCGGAAACGGCCCGTATCGCCCCGTCCTGAAGCACGCTAATCCAGCAGCTCCCGCCGCCCTTGAGTTCCCGATGAGCCTCGCCCGCAACACCCTGGTGCAAGCGACCCTGACCCTGGGCAGCCGCCTTCTGGGCTTCGCCCGCGATCTGGTCCTGTCGGCCCGCTTCGGCCAAGGGCCGATGATGGACGCCTTCACCACGGCGTTGATGCTGCCCAACATGTTCCGGCGCCTGTTCGCCGAGGGCGCCTTCGCCCAGGCCTTCGTGCCGATCTACGGCGGGGTGCGCGAGCGCGAGGGCGAGGAGGCGGCCGCCGTCACGGCCTCCGAGGCGCTCAGCTTCATGTTCGCCGTCGTCGCCGGCTTCTGCATCCTGCTGCAGGTGCTGATGCCGTGGATCATGCCGGTGCTGCTGTTGGCCTGGAAGGACGATTCCGGGGTCATGTGGGCCGCCGTCACCGCCGCCCAGCTGACCATGCCCTATCTGGCCTGCATGACCATCGCCTCGCTGCTGTCGGGCGTGCTCAACACCAGCGGCCGGTTCGCCCTGTCCGCCGGGGTGCCGGTGTTCCTGAACCTGTGCACCCTCGTGCCGCTTCTGGCGCCCAGCCTGATCCCGATGAGCCAGCCGAACATCCTGCTGGCGGTCAGCGCGGCGGTCACGGTCTCGGGCGTGCTTCAGGCGGGTTTGCTGTGGTGGGGCGTGCGCCGGCTCGGCGTGCGGCTGAAGCTGTCGTGGCCGCGCCTGACCGCCGGGGTGAAGAAGACCCTGGCCCTGGCCATTCCCGGCGTCCTCGCGGGCGGCGCGCTGCAGATCAATTCGGTCGTCAGCCAGTTCCTGACCGGCTCGAACGAGGGCGCCCGGTCGGTGCTGTACAACGCGGACCGTCTGTACCAGCTGCCGCTGGGCCTTGTCGGCGTGGCCATCGGCCTGGCGCTGGTGCCCCGGCTGACCCGGGCCTTCGTCACCGGAGACCACGAGGGCGGCCGCCGCACGCTGGATGACGGCATCACCCTGTCGATGGCCTTCACCCTGCCGGCCGCCGTGGCCCTGTTCGTCATCCCCTTCTTCATCATCGACGCCACCGTGACGCGCGGCGCCTTCACCAGCGCCGACGCGGCCCGCACCGCCGATGTGCTGCGCCAGTTCGCCTGGGGCGTGCCGGCCTTCGTGCTGGCCAAGGTCCTGACCCCGCCCTTCTTCGCCCGCCAAGACACGCGTCGGCCGATGATCTTCGCCGTCACCTCGGTGGGGATCACCGTCGTGGTCGGCACGGGTCTGTTCTTCCTGCTTCAGTCCATGGGCGCCGACGGCGTGCTGGGGCTGGCGATCGCCACCAGCCTGTCGGCCTGGGTCAACGTCGCCCTGCTGGGCGGGACCCTGATCCGGGAGAAGGCGTGGCGCGCAACCACTCCCTTCCTGTCGCGCCTGTCGCGGGTGCTGCTGGCCAGCGCCGTCATGGCGGCGGGCCTGCTGGCGGCGGGGATCGGCTATGAGATCCTGAGCCGCGTCTTCCTCGCCAAGGAGGTCGCCGTGGTGGTCGTCTGCGCCCTCGGCGCGGTGGTCTACGGGGTCTGCCTGATCGCCTTCCGGGCTGTCAGCCTGTCCGAACTGAAGGCGGTGCTGCGCCGCGAGCCGGGAGCCTCCATCTCGTCCGGTCTGGACTGACCGCCAGCGAGACGATAAGCGCGATGAAATGACGATTTCAGGACAGACCTTCACCGTCCGCCGATGGCGCGGCTGATCTTCTCCGGCGCCTTCCCGCGCGCGCTGCCGCGCGCCTGATCCAGATTTCCTCCCGAGTACCGACCATGACCGATTCCACCCCGGCCCAGACCGTTCCGGCCTATGACGGCCCGCGCCGCATCCTGTCCGGCATCCAGGCCTCCGGCGCCCTGCACCTGGGCAACTACCTCGGCGCCCTGAAGCGCTTCACACAATTGCAGGACACGGGCGCGCCCTGCTTCCTTTTCGTGGCCGATCTGCACGCCATCACCGTGTGGCAGGACCCGGCCCTGCTGACCGCCCAGACGCGCGAGATCGCCGCCGCCTATCTGGCCTCGGGCCTCGATCCGTCGAAGTCCGTGATCTTCCCGCAGTCGGCCGTGCGCGCCCATTCCGAGTTGGCCTGGATCTTCAACTGCGTCGCCCGCCTCGGCTGGCTGGACCGCATGACCCAGTTCAAGGAGAAGTCGGGCAAGCACAAGGAGCGCTCGAGCGTCGGCCTGTACACCTATCCGGTGCTGCAGGCGGCCGACATCCTGCTCTATAAGGCCACCGAGGTGCCGACCGGCGAGGACCAGAAGCAGCACCTGGAACTGACCCGCGACATCGCCGCCAAGTTCAACAACGACTTCGGCGTCCCGGGCTATTTCCCCCTGCCCGAGCCCCTGACCCAGGGTCCGGCGCCGCGGGTGATGAGCCTGCGCGACGGGGCGGCCAAGATGTCCAAGTCCGATCCGTCGGACGCCTCGCGCATCAACCTCACCGATGACGCCGACACCATCGTGGCCAAGATCCGCCGCGCCAAGACCGACCCCGACGCCCTGCCGGAAGCGGTCGAGGGGCTGGAGGGCCGCGCCGAGGCCAAGAACCTGGTGACCATCTACGCCGCCCTGGCCGACGAGACCCGGGAGCAGGTTCTGCGCGAATGGGGCGGCAAGGGCTTCGGCGCCTTCAAGCCGGCCCTGGCCGAGCTGGCCGTGGCCTCCATGGCCCCCGTCACCGCCGAGATGCGCCGCCTGATGGCCGACACGGCCGAGATCGACCGCGTCCTCAAGGACGGCGCCGAACGCGCTTCGGCCATCGCCGATCCGGTGGTGGACGAGGTCAAGAAGATCGTGGGCTTCTGGCGGGCGTGACGGCGATTTCCAGACCCCGCGTCCCGCGGGGTCTGGCGAATGTCGCCGGGGCGACTAGGTAGGGGCATGTCCTCGAACCATCCGCTCGACCGCGCCGTCTGGAACGCCCTGTCCACCCGTCAGGCGCCGCTCTCGATCCGTGAGGGCGGGGTGATGCGGTTCGATCCGGCCTACGCCCTGTTCGCCGCCGCCGGGCCGGACGCGAGGGCCGACGACTGGGTCGCCCTGGCCCGTGAAACCGGCCGGGTAGCCCTGTTCGAGGCCGATCCGGTCGTGCCGCCAGGCCTCGTGGAGATCGACCGGATCGACTGCCTGCAGATGACGGCGACAGCCATGAGCGCCAGCGGTCGGGAGGTCGCGTTCGAGGCCCTGACCGACGCGGACGGACCCGAGATGCTGGTGCTGGCCGCCCTGACCCAGCCGGGGCCCTTTTTCTCGAAGACCCATCTGCTCGGCCCGTTCATCGGCATCCGGCACGAGGGGGCGCTGGTGGCCATGGCCGGCGAGCGGCTGAGCCTGGAAGGCTTCAGCGAGGTCAGCGGGGTCTGCACCCATCCCGACCATCGCGGCCACGGCTACGCCGGAGCGCTGATGAGGGCGGTGGGCCAACGTATCCTGGATCGGGGCGACACGGTCTTCCTGCACGCCCGCATCGGGCATACGGACACCATCGCCTTCTACGAGACCCTGGGGTTCAAGCCCCGGATCACGCCCAGCTATGTGGTGATGGACGTCGCCTAGGCGACGCGGTCCAGCCGGGCGACGAAGAAGCCGTCCAGACCGCCCTTTTCCGCCCACATGGACGGCAGGATGCGCAGCCAGCCTTCGGGCGTCAGCGCCTCGTCCGGCGCGCCCACCTCGGCGGGGACGGCGGGGACGGTCCGGAAGGCCGGGTTGCGGCGCAGGAAGGCGATGATCTGGGTCTCGCCCTCTTCGCGCTCCAGCGAGCAGACGCAATAGACCATGCGGCCGCCCGGCTTCACCCGCTCGGCGGCGGCGTCCAGCAGGCGGTGCTGCACGTCGGCCAGCTTGGCGACCTCGGCGGGCTTGGTGGCGCGCAGGACCTCGGGATTGCGGCGGAAGGTGCCGGTGGCCGTGCAGGGCGCGTCCAGCAGGACGGCGTCGAAGGCGCGGTCGTCCTCCCAGTCCTCGGCCGGGGTGACCACGATCTCGGCCTCCAGCTTGGTGCGCTCCAGATTGGCGCGCAGGCGCTTCAGGCGTGTCTCCGACCGGTCCAGCGCTACGACCGAGGCGCCCGAGGCGGCCAGCTGCAGGGTCTTGCCGCCCGGCGCGGCGCACAGGTCAATGATGGATTCCCCGGCCTTGGGGGCCAGCAGGCGGACGGGGACGGCGGCGGCGGCGTCCTGCACCCACCAGCTCCCGTCCTCGAAGCCCGGCCAGCTCGCCACGTCGCCGCGGCGGCCGGTGCGGACGGTTCCGCCCGGCAGGGCTTCGCCTTCGACCAGGGCGGCCACCTCGGCGGGATCGGCGTCCGGCTTGACGCTGAGATCCGTCGCCGGCTCCTCGCGCGCGGCCAGCGCCAGGGCGTTCAGACCGGCCTCGCCCCAGGTCGCCTTCCAGCGGGCGGCCAGCCATTCGGGCAGATTGCTCTCGGCCGTGGTCAGGCCGGGACCGTCGCGGCCCACGCCGCGCAGCACGGCGTTGACCAGGTTCTTGTAGGGCCGGGTCTTGGGATCGCGCTCGGCCAGCTTCACCGCCGTCGACACCGCGGCGAAGGCCGGGGTCTCCAGCACCAGGGTCTGGGCCAGGGCGACGCGCAGGATGGTCCGGATCGCCAGCGGCGGCGCCTTCTGCAGGCGACGGTCGAGGATCTGGTCGATCTCGCCCAGGCGGCGCAGGGCGGCCATGGCCACGGCGCGGGCGAAGGCGCGGTCGGGGCCTTCCAGCGAGGCGACCTCGCGGAAGTTCAGGGCGGAGTCGAGACCGCCCCGGCCTTCCAGCGCCGCGTTCAGCAGCACGCCGGCGGCCAGGCGGGCCTCGACGCCGATGTCGGCCGCTTCGTCTCGCGGGGCTTCCACCCGCGGCGGACGCGGACCGCGCGCCTTGTCGGCCATGCGGCGCCCGCGGGAGGCCGAGTTCCGGCCGGTGTCACGTCCGGTCATACGGAAACCTGTGTGCCCAGCTCGACCACGCGGCCGGGCGGGATGTGGAAGAAGTCGGTCGGGTTGGCGGCGTTGCGCATCAGGAAGATGAACAGCCGGTCCTGCCACATGGGCATGCCCTCGGTGGCCGAGGCGATGACCGAGCGGCGGCCCAGGAAGAAGCTGGTCGACATGATGTCGAACTTCAGACCCTGTTTGCGGCAGACGCCCAGCGCCTTGGGCACATTGGGCTGCTCCATGAAGCCGTAGGAGATGACCAGCTTCTTGAAGTCGTCCGAGATCGGCTCGATCGACACCCGGTTGGCCGGATCGACACGGGGCCGGTCCGTGGTCCGCACGGTCAGGATGACGTTCTTCTCGTGCAGCACCTTGTTGTGCTTGAGATTGTGCATCAGCGCGACCGGGGCGATGTCCGGATCGCTGGTCAGGAAGATGGCCGTGCCCGGGGCGCGGTGCGGCGGACGGGCGCGCAGCATCTCGATCAGGTCGAGCAGCGGCAGGCTGTCCTTGCGGGTCTTGGCCGACAGGATCTGGGTGCCGCGCACCCAGGTCCACATCAGCAGCACCAGCGCCGCGCCCAGCACCAGCGGCATCCAGGCCCCCTGCGGGATCTTCAGCAGGTTGGAGGTCAGGAAGACGCTGTCGATGAAGCCGAACGGGATCAGGCAGCCCAGCACGGCCCAGATCGGCCAGTTCCACTTCTTGGTGATGACGAACCACGCCATCAGGGTGTTGATCAGCATCACTCCGGTCACCGCCACGCCATAGGCGGCGGTCAGGTTGTGCGAGCTCTGGAACACGAACAGCAGCACCAGGACCCCGATCATCAGCAGGCTGTTGACCGCGGGCACGAAGATCTGGCCCGCCTGGCTTTCCGAGGTGTTCAGGATCTGGATGCGGGGCAGCAGGCCCAGCTGGACCGCCTGTTGGGTCACCGAGAAGGCGCCGGTGATGACGGCCTGCGAGGCGATCACCGTGGCCGCCGTGGCGAGCGCCAGCATCGGCCAGTAGATGACCTGCGGCACCATGCTCCAGAACGGGTTTTCGGCGGCGCCGGGGTGGGCGAGGATAAGCGCCCCCTGGCCGAGGTAGTTCAGCGTCAGGCAGGGCAGGACGAAATACAGCCAGCCGGCGCGGATCGGCGCCTTGCCGAAATGGCCCATGTCCGCATACAGCGCCTCGGCGCCGGTCACCGCCAGGAAGACGCTGCCCAGGATGACGAAGCCCAGGAAGCCGTCATTGAGCAGCAGCTGAACCCCGTAGTGGGGCGACAGGGCCCGCAGGATCGAGACGTCGTCGAAGATGTGGATCAGGCCCAGCACGCCCAGGCTCAGGAACCAGACGGCGGTGATCGGGCCGAAATACTTGGCCAGGCCGGCCGTGCCCCGGGCCTGCAGCAGGAACAGGGCGACCAGGATGCCGGCGGCGACCGGCACGATGAAGGGATCCAGGGCTCCGCCGATGCCGGGGGCCTCCTTGACCCCTTCGATGGCGGAAAGCACCGAGATGGCGGGGGTGATGATGCCGTCGCCGTAGAACAGGGCGGCGCCGCAAACGCCGAGCAGGAAGATCAGGGCGCTGCGTCGGCCGATGGCGTGCTGGGCCAGCGCCATCAGGGCCAGGGTGCCGCCCTCGCCCTTGTTGTCCGCGCGCATCAGGAAGAAGACGTATTTGAACGTCACCACCACCATCAGCGCCCAGAAGGCCAGGGAGACCACGCCGATCACGGCCAAGTCGCCGCCGACGCCGTCGCGGGCATGGGCGATCGCCTCGCGCAGGGCGTAGAGCGGGCTGGTGCCGATATCGCCGAAGACCACGCCGATGGCGCCGATAATCAGGCCGAACTTGCCCGCCTTGCCGACCGTGTGGCCAAGCCCGTGCGCCTCCGCCGGCGAGGGCGGGGTCTGGGAGGCGGCGGTATCGGTGTCGGACGGCTGGCTGGCGGGGTTCTCGCCATCTTCAGCTTGGGGAGGGGCCCCGGCCATGAAGTTCCTCCGGGGCTCCGCGAGACGCGGCCCCATCAAAAGAGCCGCGAGCCTTTAGGCCCTTTCATAGAGCGATTCAATCGTGCTGCATCTGCGAAGGTGGCGCCGGTTTGTGAAACGCCCTTCGAGCGCTTATCTTGACGTCTGAAACGAGGACCCATGTCCGACAGCCAACGCTTTCCCGTCGCCGCCCACTCTCTGGCCTATCTGGCCCACAAGGGCGCGTATTCCGCCGCCGACGCCGCGCCCAGCGCGGTTCTGGCCGCTTCGGTGCCGACCAATCCCGTCGTCGTACGCCGGGTGACCGCCCTGCTGGCCAAGGCCGGCCTGATCGCCACCCGCCCCGGCGCGTCCGGCGGCGCCTGGCTGCTGCGCCGTCCGGAGGACATCCGGCTGAACGAGGTGCTCGCCGCCGTGAACGGCTGCGCCCACATCGGCTCGCCGCCCGCGGGGGCCAAGGGCTGCCCGGTCAGCGAGCATATTCCGCGTCAGGTGGCCAAGGCCCTGACCGCCGCCGAACTGGCCGCGGCCGACGCCCTGTCCAAGGTCACCATCGCCGACCTGCTGGCCGAGAATCCGTCCTCGCTGGCGGCCTTCACGCCGCACAAGTCCTGCCCCGTCGCGGCCTGATCCGCGCGTGAACCCCGGTCGGCGCCGCACCGTCCTGATCACCGGAGCCTCCGCGGGCATCGGCGCGGCCCTGGCCCGTGTCTACGCCGCCGAGGGCTGGGACCTGGTCCTGACCGCGCGCCGCGAGGGTCCCCTGCAGGCGCTCGCCGAGGACCTGCGGCGCGTCGGCTCGGCCGTCACCGTGATCCCGGAAGATCTCGCCGATCCCGAGGCTCCGCGCCGCCTGTTCGACGCCCTGGCCCTGCGCGGGATCGAGGTTGACGGGCTGGTCAACAACGCGGGCTTCAGCCGCACCGCCGGTTTCCTCAACACCGATCCGGCGGCCCATGCGGCGATGATCCGGGTCATGCTGACGGCGCCGATCGAGCTGGCCCGGCTGTTCGCGCCCGACATGGTCGCCCGCAGCCATGGCCGCATCCTCAATGTGGCCTCGCTGGCGGGCCAGATGCCCGCCACCGGCGGCGACACCCTGTACGGACCGATCAAGAGCTTCCTGATCAAGGCCTCGCAGGGCCTGCATCTGGAACTGCGTGATACCGGCGTGCACGTCACCGCCCTGTGCCCCGGCTACACCCTGACCGAGTTCCACGACGTCAACGGCACCCGCGACGAGGTCTCGACCGCCTATCCCGCCTGGATGTGGCAGACGGCCGAGCACGTCGCCCGCGTCGGCTATGACGCCGTCGAGGCCAACCGGCCCAAGGTGACCCCGGGCGTCATGAACAATGTGCTGGCCAGCTTGGCCAAGCACCTGCCCGACCGCATCGCCCTGAACATGGTCGGCGGCCACGCGAAGCGGTTGAAGCGGATCTGAAGCTTCGGGTCAGGTCCGCCTGCGGCTAGCGATCTCGTCGGAAAGCCGCTGCACGTCGGCGGGGTCCGCATCCCGGGCAAGGGCGACGTAGTGGTCCATGACGGCCGGCCGGTAGCGCACGGGCAGCGTCTGTCCTGGGGCGAGCCGGGTGAGTTCGGTGATCGTAAGCGCTTCGTCCGCGATACCGCGGAACGAGAGGCCATCGGCGGTATCCACGTCGAACATCAGGACGACGCGCGGATTGCTGTTGACCTCCCGCCAGTCGACGAGAACGCCGAGCGCGAGCACGCCCGTACGCAGCTCCGCATTGCGCTTGCGCGCCTCACTGCTCATCAGAGGGTTCGGGGCGACGCCAGGGAAGTCGGGGCCGACGCCGAGCGAGTCCCGGCTCAGGTCGGGCCTGAGCTGCTCCATCACATCGTTGAGCTTCTTGTTCCAACCGAACATCCTGACCTCCTGCCTTGAGCCGGCGCCGGACTCTCGGCCTGGGTTGCACGCTCAGGCGGCGCGGAATTCTCGCGTTTGCCGAGCCTCTGCGTCTTTCCGATGGTCCCAAGGGCCAGGTAGCGGGTCAAGGGCCGCCTTCGCCCAATCCCTACAAGAGACTGTGTCTCCAGAGGCCGGGACGCCTGTCCGGAGACGGCGAGCGCACCTGCGCGGTGCTCCGGTTCGACCCTCAGTCCCCGACGCAGAAAGGGCCGCCCCGAAGGACGGCCCTTTTCCAACTACGACTGGAGCGGGCGAAGAGATTCGAACTCTCGACCCCAACCTTGGCAAGGTTGTGCTCTACCACTGAGCTACGCCCGCACTCCGTGGAACGGCGAGGCCGTCCCGTGTCGAGGAGGGGGCGTATAGCGGACCCTCGCGGACCCTCGCAAGCCCCCTTTCGCGAATTTAGCGCGGAGCCAGACGAATCGCGCCGTCGAGGCGGATGCACTCGCCGTTGATGTAGACGTTGCGGGCCAGCTCCAGAACCAGGGAGGCGTAGTCGGCGGGCGTGCCGAGGCGGCTGGGGAAGGGGATGGCGGCGGCCAGGGCGTCCTGGATCTTCTGGTCCATGCCGGCCATCATCGGCGTCCACATGATGCCGGGCAGGATGGTGTTGCAGCGGATGCCTTCCTGCGCGAGGTCGCGGGCCACCGGCAGCGTCATGGCGTAGACGCCGCCCTTGGACGCCGAATAGGCCGCCTGACCGATCTGACCGTCCTGGGCCGCCACCGAGGCGGTGTTGACGATCAGGCCGCGCTCGCCGTCGGCCATGGGCTCCAGCGTCACCATGCCCGCCGCAGACTGGCTGAGGACGCGGAAGGTGCCGAACAGGTTGACCCGGACGGTGCGTTCGAAGCCGGCCATGTCGTGGGCGCGGATCTCGCCGGTGTCCTTCTTGCGGCTAACGGTCTTCTGACCCGTGGCGATGCCGGCGCAGTTGACGGTCAGGCGTTCCTGGCCGTGGGCGGCGCGGGCCTTGGCGAAGGCGGCGGCGACGCTCTCGTCGTCCGTGACGTCGACCTTGCAGAAGACGCCGCCGATCTCGGCGGCGATGGCCTCGCCCTTCTCCTCGTTCAGGTCGAACAGGGCGACCCGGGCGCCCGTGGCGGCGATGGCGCGGGCCGTGCCCTCACCCAGGCCCGAGGCCCCGCCGGTGACCACTGCGGCGATGCTGCTGTCGAGTTTCATGGCCGGAGCCCCTATGTCTTGTGTGAACCGAGTACTGTCGCGGGGGATTTAGCCGCCATGACCGCCAAAGCCAAACCTGTGACGCCTGAAGAGGCGCTGGACCCGTCCAAGGCGCTCGTGCCCTCGGTGCTGGAGGTCAACGAGGTCAGGGTCCAGAAGGGCTTCTGGCCGAAGCTGCGGCGCACGGCGGCCCGGATCCCGTTCGCGGCCCAGCTGGTCAGCGTCTACTACGCCGCCCGCGATCCCGAGACGCCGCTGGCCGCCAAGGGGATCATGATGGGAGCCCTGGCCTATTTCGTCCTGCCCATCGACGCCATTCCCGACATCTTCGCGGGCATCGGCTTCACCGACGACGCGGCGGTGATCGCGGCCCTGATCGCCACCCTGGGCGCCAACGTCAGGAGCCGCCACCGCGAACAGGCCGAGAAGGCGGTGGAGCGCCTCAAGGACTAGGGGCGCTGTGATCGGATCCAGCCGGTGACGGCCAGCCGGTCGCCGCCGGCGAAGGGCGTGACCAAGGAGACCGAGTGCGGCTGCGGCACCTTGAAGATGTTCAGGGCGTTGAAGGCCGGGGTGTAGGCCTCGGCGACATGGCCGTCCTGATCGATGAACTGGAGCAGGCCGCCCCAGTCGACGCTCCAGCCGGGGGTGAGGTTCATCACATAGGCGAACAGCCGGTGCTTCCCTTCGGCCGCATCGGTGTGCCGGTTCAGATAGTCGCCGGGCCGGTAGCGGGTGCACTGGGCGTCGCAATAGGCGGCGCGGCTGTCGCCGGTCAGCGCCCGGATCCAGTCCAGGAAGACCGGGCTGTTGAGGAAGTCGTGGAAGGCCTCGGCCGGATGCCCGCTGCGCCGGCCGGCCTCGATCTCGTCCGACACCGGCCAGGTGTCGAAGGCGTACTGGAATCCGGCGCGGGCCTCGCTGAGGATGCCCGCTTCCAACTCCGCCCGGTTGTCCGCGGGCAGGGCGTCCCAGTCCGCCGTCGGCAGGGTGAACGCCTTGCGGCCCAGCATGAGCGACCGGGACCAGGCGGTGGACGACGTCAGCGCCGTATGCAGCCGCGCGGCGCCGGCGCCGTCCAGGAAGTCGGGCATGTGCAGGCGCCCGGCGCGCTGGAACACCGGCCCGATCCGCGCCGGATCGAGATGCGGACCGATCTCGAAATCGGCCACCTCAGTCCTCGATCGTGACGACGACCTTGCCCATGACCGAGCGGTCGCCCAGGGCCTGGATCGCCTCGTGGGCGCGCTCCAGCGGGAAGGTGCGGCTGATGCGCGGGCGGATCTTGCCCTCGCTCCAGAACTTGAACAGGTCGGCCATGTTGGCGGCGTGGATGTCCGGATCGCGCGCCACGGCCGCGCCCCAGAACACCCCGATCACCGACACCGACTTCAGCAGGGTCAGGTTCAGCGGCAGGGACGGAATGCCGGCCGGGAATCCGACCACCAGATAGCGGCCGTTCCAGTCCATGGCGCGCAGGGCCGGCTCGCAATAGTCGCCGCCTACGCCGTCATAGACCACGTCCGGACCGTCGCGGCCCGAGGCCAGCTTCAGCTCGCCCGACAGCTGCTTCTGGGCCGCCTTGTCCATCTTGCCCGACGGATAGATCAGGCCGTTGTCGGCGCCGGCCTCCAGGGCGAACTGGACCTTGTCGTTGGTCGAGGCGGCGGCGATGACGTGCGCGCCCATGGCCTTGCCCAGCTCAACCGCGGCGACGCCGACGCCGCCCGCGGCGCCCAGCACCAGCAGGCTTTCACCCGCCTTCAGCTGCGCCCGGTCCTTCAGGGCGTAGTAGGAGGTGCCGTAGGTCATCACCAGGGCGGCGGCGGTCTGGAAGTCCATCCCGTCGGGGATCTTGATCACCGAGGCGGCGGGCACGGCCAGCCGCTCGACCATGCCGCCCCAGCCGGGCACGGCGATGACCCGATCGCCCTTGAAGATCCCCTTCACGCCCTCGCCGACGGCCTCGACGATCCCGGCCACCTCGCCGCCCGGCGAGAAGGGCCGCTGCGGCTTGAACTGGTATTTGTCCTCGATGATCAGGGTGTCGGGGAAGTTCACGCCGATGGCCTTCACCTCGATGACGACCTCGCCCTTCATCGGACGGGGGTCCAGGACCTCCTCGACCACCAGGGTTTCGGGGCCGCCGGGGGCCTTGGAGAGAACTGCGCGCATTGTTGATCCTTGGGAGGAGGGAGCGCTCGCCCGTGGCGCTCGCGTCATTGGGACGCTAAGCAGCGCCACGCCCGTTGAAAAGAGGCGATCAGGAGACAGAGCGAATGACGGCCCTCATCCTCCACGGCGGCGCGGGCGCCCGGCGCGAGCGCAACTATGACCGCGAGGTCGTGCACATGCGCGAGGTGGTGGAGGCCATGAAGGCCCGTCTGGACGCCGGGGCGTCGGCGCTGGACGTCGCCGTCGAGGCGGTGACGATGCTGGAGGACTCCGGCCTGTACGTCGCCGGGCGGGGCGCCTCGCCCAACCTGGCCGGCGCCTATGAGCTGGACGCCAGCATCATGGACGGCGCGACCCGCCGGGCGGGCGCGGTCGCCGCCCTGCAGGGCTTCCGCAATCCGGTGATCGCCGCGCGCGCCGTCATGGACCGCACGCCCCACGTCATGCTGGCGGGGGAGGGGGCGGCCCTGTTCGCATTGGACCAGGGGCTGGAGCCCATCGCCGACGAGGAGGCCTGGTTCACCCGCGCCGGTCAGGGCGAGGACAATCATCCGCCGGGAACCTTGAGCCATGGCACGGTCGGCTGCTGCGTGCTGGACGCCGAGGGCCGGCTGGCCGCCGCGACCTCGACCGCGGGCGTGTTCGGCAAGATGCCCGGACGGGTCGGCGACACGCCGATCCCGGCGGCGGGGACCTGGGCCGACGGAAACGTCGCCGTCTCGGGCACCGGCCAGGGCGAATACTTCATCCGCGTCGCCGCCTGCGCCCAGACGGCGTGGCGGGTGGCCGCCGGTCAATCGTTGAGCGAGGCCGCGCGCGCCGTGATCGACGACATCGGATCGCTGGGCGGCGACGGGGGCCTGATCGCCCTGGACCGCGACGGCGCCATCGCCGCCCCGTTCAACAGCCAGGGCATGAAGCGGGCCTGGCTGACGACCACGGGCGAGGTCGGGGTCGAGGTGTTCGGGCGCTGATCGCAGAAAAAGCGGGTGCGAACAGTGCGAAACTTCCGCGTAAGTCACTGATTTCCATGACGTGGAAGAGTCGCACAGTGCGGATGCTGGCTGCGGCCGGTTCATAGCCGGCATTATGGCGTCGCGATCCGTCAGATACGGTCGCATGCGTGGAATTTCCCTGCGGGCGACACGCTGGGACGTTGTCGTCTTCAGCCGTGCCCGGCGAGGCCGCGCGCGCTGGTCGGACGTCAGGGGTTTCCGCTGACCAGCGCCTGGCGGAAGAAGCGGACGATTTCGCGATTGAAGGTCTCGTGGAAGGCCGCCCGGTCGAAGCCCGGGGTGGGCGCGCAGATTATCGGGGCGTTGGCCGCCAGCTGCGCCGAGCAGGGCGGCAGGAAGTCGAAATGACCGGCGCCCGGAACGGTGTGGAACTCCGGCGGACGGGGCACGCCGTCGCGCACCGGCTCGACATAGAAGGGCGACGGCAGGATGCGGTCGTTCTCTCCCCGCCACAGCTGCACCGGCTGGGTGACGGCGGCCAGGCGCTCGGGCGTCAGGGTGAAGCCCAGCGCGGGGGCGGCGGCGACGACCGCCCTGATGCGGGGATTGTGGGTCCAGACCGCGTCCGCACCCGAAGCCGGGATGCCCCGGGCGGCGATCAGTGCGCAGTCGTAGAAGGCCGGATGGCTCCGGCAGTGCGCCGCCACGCGCGCCAGATCAGGCTCCGCGCCCGCCGCCGTGAGGACGGTCAGGGCGCCCGCCGAAAAGCCGAAGGCGCCTATGCGGTCCGGATCGACATCCGGCTCCCGCACCATGGCCTCGATCAGCAGGGACAGTTGGCGCGGCCGCAGGGCCACGTCGGTGGCCCGGCTCTGGTCGCGCCAATTGTCGCCCGTATGGGTCAGGGAGGCGACGATGAAGCCGGCGGCCGCCAGGGCGCGCGCGGTGTCGTCATGTCCGCGATAGTCGCCGCCGTTGCCGTGCGAGATGACCACCAGCGGGAGGCGGGCCTCCGCGGTGGCATGGGCGGGGCGCCAGACGCCGACCTCGACCACGACATCGCCGTCGGGGATCGTGCGGCGGGTGAAGGTGACGGCGTCAGCGTGCGCGGCGGCCTGCGAGGCGGCCTGTGTCGCGGACGCGGACGGAGGCGGCGACACGGACGGCGCGGCGGCGAGGGCGATGGCGGCGAGGACGGCGGTCAGGGACATGAGGCGGTTCCGGAAAAAGCGGGAGCCATCTTCTTTCGCCTGCGGACCCGCCCCGCCACGCCGATTGCGTGAACGGGCCAACGGGCGCGTGATCCGGCCACCGGGCGCGAATGCGCATCCCATCAGGCTGTGTCAGGATCGGCCGATGGATTCGGGACTGCTGAAACGATGGGGGACAGGTTCGACAGCGGCGGGGTTCGCCGTGTCGACGGCGCTCGGCCTGCTGCTGGGCGTGATCGGGCCGTTCGGCAGCTATTCCAACGGTCCGCTTCCGGGGCGGGTGGCCTATTGGGTGCTCAGCCTGTGGGGCGGCTGGGCCGTCTTCGGTCTGACCGTGCCGTGGATCGCGGGCGTCGCCGCGCGACGGCGCATCTCCGCCTGGATCTGGGTCCCGCCGGTGATCGCGGTTCTGGCGCTGCCCGCCGCGATCCTCAGCCGCGTGCTGGCCGGCGCCATGTGGCCGGAGGTCGGACGGGTGCCGCGACTGGAGTGGTACGCCCAGTCCGTGGTGGTCAGCCTGATCGCCACGGCCGCGCTGCTGTGGTGGGTGAAGCGTCGTCCCGGGGGCGCCGAGGCGAACGCGGGATCGGCGGACCCGCGTGACCGCCTGCCGCCCGCGCTGGGGCGGGAGGTCCTGTGCCTGCAGATGGAGGACCACTACGTCCGGGTTCACACCCCGCGCGGCTCGACCCTGGTCCTGATGTCGCTGTCGCAGGCGATGGCCGGTTTGCAGGGCGTGGAGGGCGCGCGAACCCATCGCTCGTGGTGGGTCGCCCGTTCCGCCGTGGAGGGCGTGCTCGAGGACGGCCGGAACCTGCGGCTACGGCTGACGGGCGGGCTGGAGGCGCCGGTGTCGCGGGCGAGGGTGGGCGAACTGCGCGCCCAGGGCTGGCTCGACGACTGAGCGGTTCTTGAAGACGGACAAGAAAACGGCCGCTGGATCGCTCCAGCGGCCGTTGTCTTTTCAAGCTGTCGCCGAGGTCTATTCCGCCGCGACGGCTTCCGGCGCCGGGGTCGCGCCGCCGGCGAGGTTGCGCAGCACGTAGGGCATGACGCCGCCGGCCTTGAAGTAGTCCAGCTCGGTCTGGTTATCGATGCGGCAGCGGACCGGGAAGCGGGCCATCTTGCCGTCCGACGGACGGAACAGCTCGACCCACAGGTCCTGACGCGGACGCAGCTTGCCGATGTTGACGTCCGACAGGCCGCGGATCGTGACGATCTCCTCGCCGGTCAGGTTCAGCTTCTGCCAGCCGTCCTGCTTGAACTGCAGCGGCACGACGCCCATTCCGACCAGGTTC
This sequence comes from Brevundimonas sp. EU05-FHT14B11, assembly GCF_058790835.1. Taxonomy (NCBI): domain Bacteria; kingdom Pseudomonadati; phylum Pseudomonadota; class Alphaproteobacteria; order Caulobacterales; family Caulobacteraceae; genus Brevundimonas; species Brevundimonas sp. EU05-FHT14B11. The sequence continues at coordinate 292,573 of NZ_JBYTCY010000001.1, read as the reverse complement.
GAGCGGTGGATGCGCTCGTAGCTTTCGGCGATGACGGCGCGGACGCCCAGCAGGCGGGTGCCCTTGGCGGCCCAGTCACGCGATGAGCCGGTGCCGTATTCCTTGCCGGCGAAGACGACCAGCGGGCGGCCTTCCGACTGGTAGCGCATGGCCGCGTCATAGATGGACATCGTGTCCTGCGACGGGAAATGCTTGGTCACGCCGCCTTCGATATCCGGCGTGATCTTGTTGCGGATACGGATGTTGGCGAAGGTGCCGCGCATCATGACTTCGTGGTGGCCGCGGCGGGCGCCGTAGCTGTTGAAGTCCAGGGCGTCGACGCCGCGGCCGGTCAGATAGGCGCCGGCGGGCGAGGTCTTCTTGATCGAACCGGCCGGGCTGATGTGGTCGGTGGTGATCGAGTCGCCGAAGATGGCCAGCACACGGGCCTCGACGATGTCGGTGACCGGGGTCGGCTCCATCGACAGGCCTTCGAAATACGGCGGGTTGGCGACGTAGGTCGAGCTGTCGTCCCAGGCGTAGGTCTGGCCGCCGGTGACCTTGATGGCCTGCCAGTGCTTGTCGCCCTTGAACACGTCGGCGTAGCGCTTGGCGAACATGGCCGGGGTGACCGACTTCTTCTGGATCGCGGCGATCTCGGCGGTGGTCGGCCAGACGTCCTTCAGGAAGACGTCCTTGCCCTTCTTGTCCTGGCCGATCGGATCCTTGGTGATGTCGATGCGCATCGAGCCGGCCAGGGCGTAGGCGACGACCAGCGGCGGCGAGGCCAGGTAGTTGGCCTGGACGTCCGGGTTCACGCGGCCTTCGAAATTGCGGTTGCCCGAGAGCACCGACACGCCGACCAGGCCGTTGTCGTTGATCGCCTTGGAGACGGTCTCCGCCAGCGGACCCGAGTTGCCGATGCAGGTGGTGCAGCCGTAGCCGACCAGGTTGAAGCCCAGGGCGTCCAGCTCCTTCTGCAGGCCGGCGGCCGTCAGATAGTCGGTGACCACCTGCGATCCGGGGGCCAGCGAGGTCTTGACCCACGGCTTGACCTTCAGGCCCAGCTTGTTGGCCTTCTGGGCGACCAGGCCTGCGGCGATCAGGACCGACGGGTTGGAGGTGTTGGTGCAGCTGGTGATGGCGGCGATGACGACGTCGCCGTCGCCCAGGTCGAACTTCTCGCCCTCGACCTTGACGCGCGGGGCGTCGGCCGGGCGGCTGAAGACTTCACCCAGGGCGGTTTCGAACTGGGGCGCGGCGGTGGTCAGCTCGACCTTGTCCTGCGGACGCTTGGGGCCGGCCAGCGACGGCACGACCGTCGAGATGTCCAGTTCCAGCACATCGGTGAAGACCGGGTCTTCCGAGGTTTCGTCGATCCACAGGCCTTGAGCCTTGGCGTAGGCTTCGACCAGGGCGACGCGCGCCTTGTCGCGGCCCGTGGCGGTCAGATAGTCGATGGTCGCGCGCGACACCGGGAAGAAGCCGCAGGTGGCGCCGTATTCCGGGGCCATGTTGGCGATGGTGGCCTGGTCCTCGATGGTCATGCCGGCGATGGCGGGACCGAAGAACTCGACGAACTTGCCGACCACGCCCTTCTTGCGCAGCATCTGGGTGACGGTCAGCACCAGGTCGGTGGCCGTCGTGCCCTCGGTCATGGCGCCGGTCAGGCGGAAGCCGATGACTTCCGGGATCAGCATCGGGATCGGCTGGCCGAGCATGGCCGCCTCGGCCTCGATGCCGCCGACGCCCCAGCCCAGGACGGCCAGGCCGTTGATCATGGTGGTGTGGGAGTCAGTGCCCACGACGGTGTCGGGATAGGCGACGGTCTTCTTGCCCTCTTCCAGCGTCCAGACGGTCTGGGCCAGATTCTCGAGGTTCACCTGGTGGCAGATGCCGGTGCCGGGGGGCACGACGCGGAAATTGTTGAAGGCCGACGAGCCCCAGCGCAGGAAGTTGTAGCGCTCGATGTTGCGCTCATACTCGCGCTCGACGTTCTGGTTGAAGGCGCCGGCGGTGCCGAAATGGTCGACCATCACCGAGTGGTCGATGACCAGGTCGACGGGGTTCAGCGGGTTGATCTTGGTGGCGTCGGCGCCGAGGGCGCTCATGGCGTCGCGCATGGCGGCCAGGTCGACGACGGCCGGAACGCCGGTGAAGTCCTGCATCAGGACGCGGGCCGGGCGGAAGGCGATCTCGTGCTCGACCGAGCCCTTGTTTTCGATCCAGGCGGCGACGGCGCGCAGGTCGGCCTCGGTGACCGAGACGCCGTCCTCGTTGCGCAGCAGGTTCTCGAGAAGCACCTTCATCGAGCGCGGCAGGCGGGAAATCCCGGCCAGACCGGCTTCCTCGGCGGCGGGAAGGCTGTAATAGGCGTATTTCTTGCGCCCGACGGAAAGGTCCTGACGGGTCTTGAGGCTGTCGTTCGACGGCATGGAGAGGCTTCCTCTGGTCAACGCCGCCCGACAATCCGGTTGCACGCTCGCGCGGCTGACGGCGGGGCGCACAGGTCCCCGACGCGCGCGGCGAACGCCTGCTGCGGCGACCGCGCATATAGCGAGGGTTCCGTTGTCCGTCCATGAATCCATGTCGGCGACATGGGTATTGAGAGACGTTCGCAACTGGGGATGTGCCTGATGATCGCCGTCGACGGCCTGACCCTGTCCCGCGGCGAGCGCGTCCTGTTCCGCGATCTGTCGTTTTCAGCCGTGTCCGGAGAGGTCCTGGCCCTGACCGGCGCCAACGGCGCGGGCAAGACCAGCCTGCTGCGCGCCCTGGCCGGCTTCCTGCGCCCGGACGCCGGGACCGTCGCCTTCGCCGGCGTCGATCCGGTCGAGGCGCGGACGAAACACCTGCACTGGCTCGGCCATCTGGATGGGCTGAAGGGCGCGCGCCGGGCCCGACAGGAGCTGGCCTTTCAGGCGCAATGGCTGGGCGCCGGGGCCGACGGCGTCGCGGCCGCGGTCGACGTGCTGGCGCTGGAGCCCCTGCTGGACCTGGAGGTGCGCAAGCTGTCCGCCGGCCAGCGCCGCCGCCTGGCCTTCGCGCGGCTGATCGCCGTGCAGCGCCCGATCTGGCTGCTGGACGAACCGCTCAGCCCGCTGGACGCCCGCTGGCGCGCGGCGCTGGGTCTGCTGATGCAGGCCCATGTGGGGCGGGGCGGGACCATCATCGCCGCAGTCCACGACCCGCTGCCCGTCGCCCACCGCTCGCTCGATATCGGAGCGGGCCGGTGAGGGCGCTGATGATCCTGTGGCGGCGCGAGCTGTCGCTGGCCTGGGCGGGCGGGGGCGGACCCCTGCTGGCCTGCGGCTTCTTCCTGTGCCTGACCGTGCTGGTCCCGTTGGCGGCCGGAGGCGACCCGGCGGGGCTGAAGCCCGTGGCCGGCGGCGTCGCCTGGGTGGCGCTGGCGGTCTCGTCGATCCTGTCGCTGGAGCGGCTGTTCGAACGCGATTTCGAGGACGGGACGCTGGACCTGATCGCCCTCGGTCCCGTCCCTCTGGAACTGGCGGTCATCGCCAAGGCGAAGGCGCAATGGTTGGCGGTCGGCTGGCCCCTGGCGGTCACCGCGCCGGTGGCGGCCATCACCCTGGGCCTGCCGCCGTCGCTGGCGCCGCTGGCGGCGCTGGCGGCCCTGATCGGCGGCCTCGGCTTCGCTTTGACCGGGGCGCTGGGCGCGGCCCTGGCCCTGGGGTCCAGGCGCGGCGGCCTGCTGATCGCGGTGGTCGTCCTGCCCCTGTTCATCCCGCCGGTGGTGTTCGGCGCGGGCGCGCTGGAGCGGGCCGCCAACGGCCAGTCGCCCGCCCCGGCGCTGGCCTTCCTGGTCGCCTATGTCCTGTTCGCGGGGCTCATCACGCCCTTCGCGGGCGCGGCGGCGATCCGCAACGCCCAGGGCTAGTTTTGGACGGGGCTAGTTTCGGGCCGCCAGACCCGCGATCCAGGCCTGGACGGCGGCGTCGTCGCTGAGGTCGCCGGTATAGAGGTGGACCGGCCGCTGCGGTTCGTTGTTGCCCCGGGCCCGGCCGCGCCAGACCTTCATCGGAATGGCGACATCGGCCCGGTCGCTCGGCAGGGCGGCGGCGCGTACCTCCATGTAGACGGTGTCGGCCGAGGTCTCGGCGCCGACCTGGATCGCGCCCAGGGCCTTCCACAGGTCCACGGTGTCCAGACAGGCCGAGGCGCAAACCGGGTCGGTCAGCAGGAACACCGGGCCCCGGACCAACTGCTCGGCCGCGGGCCGGGCCGGTTGAGGACTGCCGACTTCGCGCCAGTAAACTTCACCCGCGGCGCGGGCGGCTCCGAGCGCGGTGGCGGTGGACTCGAAGTCGGCGATCGCATTGGCGTCCTGGCCGGCGGCCCGTGCTTCGTCGGCATAGGCCTGCATCCGGGCCTGGTTGGCCTCGGAGGCCCGCCAGTCGATCGCCTCGATCGGCGCCAGGTTGTGGGCGCGCGCCCAGTCGATACCCCACAGGGCCACGGCGAGCCGGCTTCCCCAACGGGACGAGCCGCCGCCGTTGCCGCGCAGATCCAGCACGACATAGGGGGCCTGACGCAGGTCGGCCTGTTTCGCCTGGGCTTCGGCGATGAGGGCCGTCAGGTTGCGGAAATCGTCGCTGTCCGGTCCGCCGCTGAAGCTGGGCGCGGACAGCCAGTAGCCGCCGTCCGCCAGCGTCTTCATTTCGATGGCGGTATGGGCGCGCTGCGACAGCCGGGCCCGGCGGGCGGGCAGGTCCACGCCGTCGGCGGACCGCCAGTTCAGGGCGTAGGCGCGCGTCTGGCCGTGGCTCTCGAAACGGCAGGTGCGCATCTCCGTGACCCACGGATTGGCGGCGCTCAGGAACTGCCAGTCGCCGAAGGTGACCCGTTGCGACTGCAGGAACCAGCGGCCGCGGAAGGCGCCGATGCGCTCTTCGGCCAGCCGTTCGGCGGACACGCCGTCGCAGTCGATCAGGCGGGCGCCGAGGGGCGGGGCCTCCGGATCGCTTTCGTCCCGGTCGGCCACGATCTGATCCGCGCCGCGATAGGTGGTCAGGAAGCCCGGCCAGCGCATGGGCAGGGAGCCGGCCTTCAGGCCGATCTGCACGTGGCCGTCATCGAAGCCGGCGACGTAGGACCGCATCGCCCACCACCATCCGCCCGGCGTGGTCGTGGTCCTGGCGCGTTCGAGCGCCAGCGCCAGGCCGGCGTCGACCCGGCCCCGGAACGCGGGGTTCAGGGGGTCGTGGACGCCCGGATGGCTGTCGATGACGATGTCGTGGAGCGCCGTCGCATCCTGGACCAGGGTGGCGGACCAGTCGCGGGGTTCCGCCATCCACGCCTGGGGGGCGGTCTCCTGGGCCAGGGCGGGGGCGGCGAGGACAGCCCAAAGGCCGGTGACGATGGCGGCCGTGGTCTTCATTGGATGTCCCTCTCTTCCTTGCGGAAGGCGCGCCGGAAATCCGGCGCCCGTGTTCTTTCCGAGTTCGGCGCGCGCCACAAGCGCGCCTAGCCGAGCGATCTGACCCAGGCGGCCAGGGCGACGTCGTCGCTCATGTCGCCGTCGTAGACGTGTGTCGGGCGCTGGGGTTCGTTGTTGCCGCGAGCCCGGCCGCGATAGACCTTCATCGGCACGCCGACGCCGGCTAGGCCGCTGGGCAGGTCGGCGTCGCGGACCTCCATGTAGACGGTGTCCGCCGAGGTCTCACGGCCGATCTGGACCGCGCCCGCCGCCTTCCAGATGTCGACCGCGTCCAGACAGGCCGAGCCGCAGCCGGAATCGGTCAGGACGAAGACGCGGCCGCGCATCGGATTGACCGGGGCCGGGCCTGCTGGAGCGGGCGTTTCGGAGGCGTCTTTCGACGCGTCGTCCGCTTCCCGCCAATAGACCTGTCCGGCGGCCTGGGCGGCGCGCATGCCCACGATCGCCCGATCCCCCCAGGCGATCACGTCAGCGTCGCCGCCGGCCGTCTTCAACTGATCCATGAAGGTGACGATCTCGGCGATGTTGCCGTCCGAAACCCGCCAGTCGACCGCGTCACTGGACGGCGGGCTATGGGTGCGCCGCCAGTCCTCCCCCCACATCAGCGTCGCCAGGTTGTCGCTCCAGTGCGAAGAGCCGCCGCCGTTGCCGCGCAGGTCCAGCACGACCCAGGGCGCCGTCCTGAGCGCCTCCTGCTTCGCCTGCGCCTCGGCCAGCAGGGCGGTCAGGGCGACATAGGCCGTGCTGCCCGGCGCGCTGTTGAACGAGGGCATGGACAGCCACAGGCCGCCGTCATCCATCGTCTTCAAACCGAACTCGGGGGAAAAGCGCTGGTTCAGCTGGTTGCGGCGCGCGGACAGGTCGGCGGCCTCGATCGCCCGCCAGTTCAGCGCATAGGACCGGGTCTGGCCGCCGCTTTCGAAGCGGCATTCGCGCATCTCGGTGATCCAGGGGTTGGAGGCGTTCAGGAACACCCAGTCGCCGAGCAGGGCGTGCTGGGACTGCAGGAACCAGCGGCCGCGGAAGCCGCCGACCCGCGTCTCGGCCAGGCGGTCTGCGCCCACGCCGTCGCAGTCGATCAGGCGCGCGTCCAGCGGCGGGGCGGCGGGGTCGTCCGCCAGACGATCCGCCACCACCTGGTTCGCGCCGCGATAGGCGGTCAGGAAGCCCGGCCAGCGGGCCGGAAAGCCATAGGAGCCGTCCTTCATGCCGATCTGCACATGGCCGTCGTCGAAGCTGGCCACATAGGCCCGCAACGCCCACCACCAGCCGCCGGCGTCGGTCGTCGTCCGCGCACGGCGCAAGGCCAGGGCCAGCCCCTCATCCACCTTGGCGCGGAAGCCCGGGTTGAGGGGATCGTGCATCCCGGGATGGCTGTCGGCGATGATGTCGTGCAGGGCCGTGGCGTCGTGCACCAAGGCGGCGGACCAGTCGCGGTCGGCGGTCATGGACGGTGCGGCCGCCGCTTCCTGAGCGTGGGCGGGCGCGACGGCGATCAGGCCCAGCGCCGCGGCGGTCAGCAGGGTTCGGGCGGTGGCGGTCATGAAGCATCCCCTCGGTTCGCTCCCAGGGGTAGCCATGCCGTCAGGGCGCCGCCACTTAAGCCTTCGTAAGGTTGCTCAGGCCTTTTTGACGAACTCGGTGCGCAGGACGAGGCCGCGCACCTTCTCGACATTGGCCTCGATCTCGTCGGTGTCGCCGGTCAGGCGGATGTTCTTGACCAGGGTTCCGCGCTTCAGCGTCACCCCGCCCGAACCCTTGACCTTGAGGTCCTTGATCAGGGTCACGCTGTCGCCGTCGGCGAGGATATTGCCGTTGGAATCCTTGGTCACGTCGTCGGTCATGATCGGTCCTCTTCTGAGCGCGACGCTCTAGCACACGGCTCCCGCAACGCCTCAAGTAGCGCGACGCGCGATAGGCGACTAAAGACCCCGATCATGTTCGGCCTCGCCAATCCCGACCGCTTCGCCCGCTTCACGCGCCCGCTCGTTCCGGTGCTGTGGGGCGCCGCCGTCGTGCTGCTGATTGTCGGGACATGGCTCGCCTTCACGGCCCCCGAGGACTACCAGCAGGGCGACACCGTCCGGATCATGTTCGTACACGTCCCCGCCGCTTCGGTCGGACTGATGATCTACGGCGCGCTGGGCGTCTCCAGCTTCTTCGCCCTGGTGTTCCGCCACCCGCTGGCCGACGCCGCGGCCCGCGCCGCCGCCCTGCCGGGAGCCGCCTATACGCTTCTGGCGCTGGTCACGGGCAGCCTGTGGGGCAAGCCGATGTGGGGCGCCTGGTGGGTCTGGGGCGATGCGCGGCTGATGAGCGAGCTGATCCTGCTGCTGTTCTACATCGGCTACATGGCGCTGCGGGCCTCGATCGACGACGAGGCGAAGGCGGCGCGCGCCGCCGCCGTGCTGGGCCTGGTCGGCCTGATCAACCTGCCGATCGTGAAATTCTCGGTCGACTGGTGGAACACCCTGCATCAGCCCGCCTCCCTGATCCGCTCCGACGGGCCGTCGCTGGCGGAGGGTATGCTGGCTCCGCTGCTGGTCATGATGGGGGCCTATCTGGTCTTCTTCCTCGCCGTCTGGATCACCGCCATCCGCACCGAGATCGTGCGCCGCCGGGTGCTGTCCATCCGCGCCCGCAAGGCTCTGGAGGCCTGATGATGCTCGACTTCGACATGGGCAAATACGCCGCCTACGTCTGGCCCGCCTGGGGGATCAGCGCCGTGGTTCTGGCCGCGCTCGCCGCTCGCGCCCTGCTGGCGGCCCGCCGCTGGTCGGCGCAGCTGAAGCGGCTGGAGAACGATCCGGACCGCCCTCAAGCCGCGCAAGGCGCGGTAGGGCAAGAAGGCCCTCAAGGAGCGCGACGCGCGTTAGGGCAAGAAGAATGAGCCGCTGGTTCGCCGTCGTTCCGCTGGTGGTGCTGGTCGCCCTGGCCGCCCTGTTCATCGGCTGGTCGCTGAAGCGCGATCCCTCGGTCAAGCCCGAGGCTCTGGTCGGCCAGCCTGTGCCCGAAACGGTCCTGCCCATGCTGACCGGGGCCCAGGCCGGACCCGGCCATGTGGATTTGAAGACCGCCGGCGTCGGCAAGCCGATGCTGATCAACGTCTTCGCCAGCTGGTGCACGCCCTGCCGCGCGGAGCACCCCAAGCTGATGGCTCTGCAGGCGCGCGGCGTCGCCGTCGTCGGGGTGGCGTGGAAGGATGATCCGGCCAAGACCCGCGCCTTCCTCGACGAACTGGGCAATCCCTATTCGATGGTCCTGATGGATCAGGACGGCCGGGCCGGGCTGGATCTGGGCATCACCGGCGCGCCCGAAACCTTCGCGGTCGACGCCATGGGCAATGTGGTGGCGAAATTCTCCGGACCGATGCTGGAGGACGCCGAGATCGAGCGTCTGGTCGCCGCCATCCAGGCCCCGCCGCGCCCCCTGCCGACCGCCACCCGCCGCTGAGGGGCCGCTAGAACCCTTGCGGGGCGGGCGTTAACCCATTTCCGACGGTTTTCATTAACCCTGTCGGCATGAGCGCGATTCGCCCGCCCGTTCCGTCGCCGTTGTTCCCGTCGCAGACGCCGCCGTCTCCGGTCCAGACCTCGCGGTCGGCCTTTTTCCACGCGGCCCTGTCGAACGCCTCGGCTCCCGCCGTCCAGGCCGCCGCGCCCGTCGCACCGGCCCCGGTGCGCGACACCCCGGTCCGCTCGGTCGCGGCCCGGCCCGCCGAAGGCGACGCCGCCCTGCGGTCGACCCGACCCGGCAGCCTGCTCGATATCCGGGTCTGAAGGCCGGTCGGCGGACGGATCTGACGCGCCCCTCACGCGAAAATGACCGCCACTGGCCGGTCCGGCGTGATTAAGGTGTCCGCATGCGTACTCGGGGGTGGACACTTCCTGTCGCGGTCGCCCTGACCGCGCTGCTTGCGGCGGCCTCTTCGGCCCAGCCGTCGGCGACGCGCGTGCGCCATCGCGCGACGCCGGTCGAGCCGGTCGTGGTCGAACTGTTCACCGCCCAGGGCTGCGCCGGCTGTCCCGAGGCCAACACCCATGTCGAGGCCGTGGCCGCCGAACCGGGCGTGATCGTCCTGACCTACGCCGTCGACTACTGGGACTATCTGGGCTGGGCCGACACCTTCGCCCGCCCCGAGTTCGCCCAGCGCCAGCGCGACTATCGCCACGCCCTGCGCCTGCGCAACGTCTCGACGCCGCAGGTGGTGATCGACGGCCGCCGTCAGGCCCCCGCCACCGCCGAGGCGCTGCAGGCCGCCATCGACGAGGAGGGGCTTCGCCGCACCTTCCCGCCCCAGATCGAGTTCCGCGAGACCGGGGACCGTGTCGGCGTCGGCTCGGGCCGTCCGCCGTCAGGTGGAGCCGAGGTGGTGGCCGTCTTCTACACGCCGGGTGCGCAGACGGTGGAGATCGCCTCGGGCGACAACCGCGGCCAGAAGGTCCGGCACGTGAACGTGGTCCGGTCCGTGCGGGTGCTGGGCCCCTGGGCCGGCCGCCCGGTCCTCTACGCCCTGCCGGACGCGCCGTCGGCGGACCAGGCCGTGGCCGTCCTGGTCCAGTCGCGCGCGGACCGACGCATCCTGAACGGGGCCGTTCTGGAGAGCCGCTGATCTTCGGCGCCGGTCCCGTCGTCAGCTTCAATCAGTACCCTGTTCTCTCGTACGCCCGCACAGTGCATGATCGGCCCCGAGACGTCGTTCCTGGCGATTGGGGCGACGGCATTGGGGGATCCGCGCATGGTCGGCATGAAGCCTGTCTTGAAGGGGCTGGCGGTCGCCGCCGTCCTGGCCGCGGCCGCGGGGGCGGCCGCGTTTTCGCCTGACCCCGAGTCCGCCGTTTCGCCCGAGGCCCGCGGGGTCGCCCAGGCCGTCACCGCCGCCGAACTGGCCGCCTGGGGCCGCGAACGCGGCGACGCCGGCGCCCTGATCATGGCCGCCCGGCTGCTGTCCGAGGTGCCCGTCCGTCAGGGCGAGGGGCCTGAGCCCATCCTGACCCCCGGCCGCCTGCTGGACGAGGCGGCGGCCCTGTCGGCGGGCAACCAGCCGATCATCGACGCCATCGACCGCCTGCGCGAGCCCATGACGCGCGGCGTCCGCTCCTCGCCCTTCGGCGCGGGGCCGGTGTTCACCGTCAAACAGCTGCAGGCCCGGGAAAGCTGGGGCTTCGAGGTCGACGCCCGCGCGGGCGAGGTGCTGCGGGTCGCCGCCATCGGCGACGGCGACACCGACATCGACCTGACCATCCGTGATCAGCGCGGAGCCACGGTCTGCCGCGACGGCTTCGGCGACCACTATCCGGTCTGCACCGTCTCCTCGCGCACCGGGGGCAAGATGCGCGTCGCCATCTCCAACCGGGGCGATGTCTGGACCAGCATCCAGGTGCTGAGCAACTGATGCGTTGGGCGGGGGTCCTGGCGGCGATCGGCCTGCTGCTCGCGGCGGGCGCGGCGCCGGCCGATCCGGACACGCCCGAGACCCTGCGCGCCGAGGCCTTCGAGGCCGCCCAGTGGGCCATCGCCTCGGACGCCGCCGACGCCCTGGCCCGCGTGTCCGCCCGCTTCGCCCAGGGCGACGACGCGCTGGGCCGGCTGGCCGAGGAGCGGGAGGACCTGATCGTCCGCCGCGACCGGCTGGAGCGCGAGCTGGAGCGCCATTACGCCTCCACCGACCCGGCCGACCTCGCGGTCCGCACCCGCACCCAGTCGGACTGGGAGGCGGCCACCGGCCGGCTGGGGGTCATCGACGCCGATATCGAGGCGCGCTTCCCCGCCTATTCCGAACTGACCAGTCCGCGCGCCCTGTCGATCGCCGAGACCCAGCAGCTGCTGCGCCCCGACGAGGGCCTGCTGCTGGTGCTGGCCAATCCGGAGGCGACCTATGTCTGGGCCGTGACCCGCGAGCGGGTGGCCTGGACCCGGTCCGAGACGCTGGACGAGGCCCGGCTCAAGGCGGCGGTCGACACGTTGCGCCTCTCGCTCAGCGCCACCGCCGCGCCGCGCGGCGACGACGTGGACCCGACCCTGTTCGCGGGCCGGCAGCCGGCGCCCTTCGACCGGTCCGAGAGCTATCGCCTCTATTCCGAGCTGATCCTGCCGGTGGAGGAGACCTTCAAGGACAAGACCACCCTGATCACCGTCACCACGGGCGTCCTGTCGACCCTGCCGCTGTCGGTGCTGACCACGGCGCCGCCCCGGGGCGAGGACGCCGATCTGGACGCGCTGGCGGCGACGCCCTGGCTGGCCGACCGCTACGCCCTGGCCAGCCTGCCGGCGGTGTCGAGCCTGCGGGCCCTGCGCTGCTATCTGGTCGCCGATCCGGCGGCGCGCAGCCCGGGTTGCCCGGCCATGCCGACCGCCGCCGCGCCGCGCCGGACGGCCTCGGCCACGCCCCTGCGGCTGGCCGCCTTCGGCGCGCCCTTGCTGACCGGCGCCCCCGTCGATCCGACGCGCGGCGCGCCCGCCGCCGATACGGTGATGGACGGCCGCCTGGCCGATGTGGCCCGGCTGAAGGCCCTGCCCTATCTGCGCGGCTCGCGGCTGGAGCTGGAGACGCTCAAGGCCCGCTATCCCGACTCCATCGTCCGCATCGGAGCGGAGGCGACCGAGCATGCGGTGCGGGCGGTCGATTTCGCCGCCCTGTCGCGGGCGCGTTTCGTGGTCTTTTCGACCCACGGCCTGATGGCGGGCTCCGCCGCCGCCGAGCCGGGGCTGGTCATGACCCCGCCGGACGAGGCGACCGAGGCCGACGACGGCTATCTGAGCGCCTCCGAGGCCGCCCAGCTGCGGTTGAACGCCGAGTTCGTGGTCCTGTCCGCCTGTAACACCGCCGCCTCCGACGGGCGGCCGGGCGGGGAGGGGCTGTCGGGCCTGGCGCGGGCCTTCTTCTACGCCGGGGCGCGGTCGGTGATGGTCTCGCACTGGGAGGTGTCGGACGCGGCGACCACCACCCTGATCACCGCCACCTTCGCCGATCTGGACAGCCATGCGGCGGGCGATCCCGGCGTCCGCGCCCGGGCCCTGCAGGCGGGCCAGCGCGCTGTCCGCGCCGAACGCCGCTGGTCGCATCCGGCCTATTGGGCGGCCTTCACCCTGGTGGGAGAGCCGGGCTAGGCCCCGGCTTTCCTGGCGTAGCTCCAGGCCGCTTCCGCGAGGAAGGGCACCTGGGCGGCCATGCTCTTCGCCTGCGGCGAGGCGGCGGTGCCGTCGCGGACCCGCCCGGCGATGCCCTGGCAGATGGCCGCCAGCCGGAACAGATTGTAGGCGAACAGCCAGTCGAGGTTCCGGGGCCGCTCGCCCCCCGTCTGCGCCGCATAGCGCTCGACCACCTCATCGACGGACGGAATGCCCAGCGCCTCCAGATCGGCGCCGGCCAGTCCGTTGCGCACCGACTGCGGAATGGCCCAGGCGATCAGCAGGTAGGAGAAGTCGGCCATTGGATCGCCCAGGGTCGACAGCTCCCAGTCGAGGACGGCGCGCACCTCCGCCCGGTCCGGAGCGAGGATCAGGTTGTCGAGACGGAAATCGCCATGGACGATCCGCGCCGGCCCTTCCGGCGGCAGGGTGGCGGGCAGGAAGTCGATCAGCCGGTCCATCGCCGGGATCGGATCGATCTCGGAGGCGCGGTACTGCTTGGTCCAGCGCCCGACCTGACGCTCGAAATAATTGCCCGGCTTGCCGTAGTCGCCCAGGCCGATGGCCACGGGGTCGAAGCGGTGCAGGGCGGCCAGGGCGTCGACCTGGGCGTCATAGATGGCGCGGCGCTCGGCGGCCTCCAGGCCCGGAAGCTTGAGGTCCCACAGGACCCGGCCCTCGACCTTGTCCATGACGTAGAACATCGAGCCGATGACGGCGTCGTCGGTGCACAGGGCCCAGGGTCGCGCGACCGGATAGCCCTGGGCGTGCAGGCCCGAGATGACGGTGAACTCGCGGTCCACGGCGTGGGCGCTGGGCAGAAGCGTGCCCGGCGGCTTGCGGCGCAGGACGTAGGTCCGGCCCGGCGTGGACAGCTCATAGGTCGGGTTCGACTGGCCGCCGTTGAACTGGCGCACCGTCAGCGGGCCGGCGTAGCCCTCGACATGGGCCGTCAGCCAAGCAGCCAGCGCGGCCTCGTCCAGGGCGGATCGGGCGTCCACCTCACGGGTGCCGGAGAAGGTCGACTGGGGATCGGTCTGGGTGTCGGTCATTGCGCGGCGATGATGGCGGCCTTGACGGCGCCGCGCCAGCCTTTCAGCAGCCGCCCGCGCTCATCGGCGGCCATGCGGGGACGCCAGACAGCCGGAGCCTCGGCGGGCGCTGCGTCAAGCGTGTCGATCAGCCCACACCCCAGCGCCGCCAGCTTGGCCGCGCCCAGGGCCGTCATCTCCTGGAAGGCGGGTCTCTCCACCGTGACATCGCAGATGTCGGCCACGAACTGCATGGCGAAGGCGTTGGCGGTGACCCCGCCGTCGACCTTCAGCACCGACAGCTTCGGGGCCCCGTCCTTCTCCAGCGCCTCCAGCAGGTCGTGGGTCTGGTAGGCCAGCGATTCCAGCGCGGCCCGGACCATGTGGGCGGGGCCGCTGTCGCGGGTCAGGCCGACGATGGTTCCGCGCGCCTCGGGCTCCCACCACGGCGCGCCCAGACCGGTGAAGCCGGGAACCAGATAGACGCCGCCGTTGTCCTTCAGCCCCTGGGCCATGGCCTCGGACTGGCGCGATTCCGAAATCACCTTCAGCCCGTCGCGCAGCCACTGGATCGCCGATCCGGCCGAGAAGATGGAGCCCTCCAGCGCATAGGCCGCCACGCCCTGCGCCTCATAGCCCAGGGTCCCCAGCAGTCGGCTGGTCGAGGTCATGGGCGCCGCGCCGACGTTGGCCACCAGGAAAGCCCCGGTGCCGTAGGTGATCTTGGCGTCCCCAGCCTTCAGCGCGCTATGTCCCACAAGCGCGGCCTGCTGATCGCCCGCCGCGCCGTGGATCGGCAGGGGCGCGCCCAGCAGGGACGGCTCGGAGTCGCCCAGGTGATCGGCGCAGCCGCGAATCTCGGGCAGGGCCGCCATCGGCACATTGAACAGTTCGGCCAGCTCGGGCCGCCAGGCCCGCGTGCGCAGGTCCATCAGCGAGGTGCGGCTGGCGTTGGTGGCGTCGGTGACGTGGCTGGCTCCGTTCGTCAGCTTCCAGATCAGCCAGGTCTCGATCGTGCCCAGCCTGACCTCGCCCGCCTCGGCCCGCGCCCGCGCGCCCGGGACGGCGTCCAGCAGCCAGGCGAATTTCGAAGCGGAGAAATAAGGGTCGAGGATCAGGCCGGTGGCCGCCTGCACCCCGGGTTCATGACCCGCGGCCGCCAGTTCGCCGGTCGCCGCCGCCGTGCGCCGGTCCTGCCAGACGATGGCCCGGTGCAGGGGCTCCCCGGTGGCCGCGTCCCAGAGCACCGAGGTCTCGCGCTGGTTGGTGATGCCGATGGCGGCGAACCGCCCGACGCCGCCCGCCTTGCGCACCACCTCGCGGCAGGTCTGCAGGGTCGCGGCCCAGATCTCGGCGGCGTCATGCTCGACCCAGCCCGGACGGGGGAAATGCTGCTCCAGCTCGATCTGGCTGACCGCCACGGGCCTGAGGCCGCCGACATGTTTGTCGCCTACCGCGCCTTGCGCTGCTTGAGGCGAGGCGCGCTCGAAAGCGATGGCCCGGGTGGAGGTCGTGCCCTGGTCGATGGCGAGGATGAGGCTCTTCATGCGTGATTAGTGGCGAGTGGCGAGTGGCGAGGCAAGGACGAGCCCTGCTCATGATCAGCGGACGACTGGGACCTCCGGTCCGCCGCTTCGCTCGCCACTCGTCACTCGTCACCAAGCTGCGCTAAACCCCAGCCATGACCCACACCGCGTCCTTCGAAGGCGTCCGCGACGCCGCCCGCCAGATCCTCGGCCACGCCGTCCGCACCCCGCTGATCGAAAGCCCCGCCCTGAACGAACGGCTGGGCGGCCGGGTGCTGATGAAGGCCGAGAACCTGCAGCAGGCGGGGGCCTTCAAATTCCGCGGCGCCTGGAACCGCATCAGCCGCCTGACGCCGGACGAGCTGAAGCGCGGCGTCGTCGCCTATTCGTCGGGCAACCACGCCCAGGCCGTGGCCTGCGCGGCGAAGATGATGGGGACCTCGGCCATCATCGTCATGCCGGCCGACAGTCCCAAGGTGAAGGTGGCGGGCGTCATCGGCTTCGGCGGCGAAGTTCGCCTCTACGACCGCTACACCGAGAGCCGGGAGGACATCGGCGAGGAGATCGCCCGGACGCGCGGCAGCGTTCTGGTCCGTCCCTTCGACGACCCCTTCGTGATCGAGGGCCAGGGTACGGTCGGCCTGGAGATCGTCGAGCAGGCGGAAGGCCTCGGCGCAACGATCGACCAGCTGTTGTGCGGCGCCTCGGGCGGCGGGCTGATCGCCGGCGTCAACCTGTCGATGGCGGCCCTGCTGCCGCAGGTTCCGGTGATCGGGATCGAACCGCGCGACTACAACGACACCCAGCTGTCGATGGCGGCGGGCGAGCGCCTGACCCATGCTCCGGCCAAGGGCACGATCTGCGACGCCCTGATGACCGATCGGCCGGGCGAGCTGACCTTCCCGATCAACCGCCGGCTGGCCCGCGTCGAGACCGTGTCCGACGCCGAGGTGGCCGAGGCCGTGCGCTACGCCTTCCACGCCCTGAAACTGGTGGTGGAGCCGGGCGGCGCGGTGTCCCTGGCCGCCCTGCTGGCCGGAAAGGCCGAGGCGAAGGACCGGACGACCGCCGTCGTTCTGTCCGGCGGCAACGTCGATCCGACCCTGTTCGCGGAGATCATCGAGGGCCGCTTCAAAGGCCAATAAGGGGGTTTCGAGAGAAGACGGACGCCGGTAGCGTGGCCGGAAAACCGGAGGATCGCATGCCCAAGCCGTCAGAACTGCAGTCGCTCATCGGGACCGAGGTCGGGCTGTCCCGCTGGTTCCTGGTCGATCAGGCGAAAATCGACGCCTTCGCGGACACCACCGAGGACTGGCAGTTCATCCATGTGAACCCGGAGCTGGCGAAACAGACGCCCTTCGGCGGCACGATCGCCCACGGTTTCCTGACCCTGAGCCTCGCCTCGGCCATGTCCTATGACTGCGTCAAGCCGCTGGACGGGGTGGCCATGGGCGTCAACTACGGCTTCGACAAGCTGCGCTTCCTGGCTCCCGTGCCCGCCGGTTCGAAGATCCGCGGCCGGTTCAAGCTGTTGTCCGCCGAGGACAAGGGCGGCGGCCGGTGGCTGATCAAGCATGAGCTGACCGTCGAGATCGAAGGGAGCGAGAAGCCCGCCCTGATCGCTGAATGGTTGAGCATGCAGATGCTTGCAGGTTGAGTGTAGTGGACGCCGCCGCCTTGCTCGGTCGATAACAGCGATTCGAGACCTACCTACGGGACTTCGCCCTTGCACCACGATCACGGCGCCGTCTTCCTGCTTCTGTCCTATGCGGTCGCGGTTCTGGCGGCCTGGACGGCGCTCGACCTGTTCCAGCGCATCCGGGGGCGTGAAGGCCGGGACCAGACGCCGTGGCTGGCCACCGCCGCCGTCGCCATGGGCGGCGGCATATGGGCCATGCATTTCATCGCGATGCTGGGGTTCGATCCGGGCGCCCCGGTCCGGTACGATCCCGGCCTGACGGTCCTGTCCTTCCTGCTGGCCGTGGCGGGCACGGCGGCGGCCTTCTTCGCGGCCTCGCAGGACCGGCTGGGCGCCGGCCGCATTCCAGTCGCCGGCGCGGTCATGGGCGGCGCCATCGCCCTGATGCACTACGTCGGCATGGCGGCGATGCGGACCACCGCGACGGTCGGCTGGCGCATCGAGCTGGTCATCATTTCCATCGTCATCGCCATCGGCGCCTCGATGGCCGCCCTGTGGGCCAGCCGGCGCGAGACCTCGGTGGGCTGGCGCGCGGCGGCGGCGGCCATCCTTGGCGTGGCCGTGGTCGGCATGCACTACACGGGCATGGCCGCGCTTCATCTCCAGCCGGTGAGCGGCGGCCTCGACCATGACGGGGCGCCGCCGCTGGCCATCGCGGTCAGCGTCGCGGCGGTCACGGCGGTGATCCTGTTCATCGGCCTGGCCGCCTCCATGGCCGATGAGCGCGCCCGGCTGCTGTCCGTGCTGGCGGCGGCGGGGGTGGGCTATTGGGAGGTCAATCCCTGGGACCGGACCTTCGCCCTGTCGCCCCGGGCGCGGGAACTGGTCGGGCTCGGCGCGGACCAGGCGACCGGCGACGTGGGCCAGCCGGTCTGGCTGGACGCGGAGCAGCTTCCCGCCCGCAACCTGGCGCTGGAGGCCGCACTGGCGGGCGAGGCGGACTATGACGTGGAATATCCGATCGCCGGCAGCGGACGCTGGGTCCACTCGAGGGGCAGCCTGATCCGCTCCCGTTCGGGACGGGCGCTGAAGCTGGCCGGAGTGGTCAACGACAGCACCGACCGCCGCCGCGCCTTCGAGGCGCTGGAGACCAGCGAGCGCCGCCAGAAACTGCTGATCAACGAGCTGAACCACCGGGTGAAGAACACCCTGGCCACCATCCAGGCGATCGCGGCTCTGACCGCGCGCCGGGCGACCTCGGTGGCGGAGTTCTCCGCCCTGTTCGAGGCGCGGCTGATGGCGCTGTCCGAGACGCACAACCTGCTGACCGCGACGGGGTGGGAGCAGACGACGCTACAGGACCTGCTGGCCAAGGAGCTGCGGCCCTATTCGGCGGAACAGTTCCGGCTGCAGGGGCCCGTGGTGCTGTTCGAGCCGCCGCAGGCGCTGGCCATGGGCATGGTGATCCACGAACTGGTCACCAACGCCACCAAGCACGGGGCGCTGAGCGTCGCCGGCGGCTGCGTGACGGTGTCCTGGACCGCGCCGGACGAGGCCGGGATCGTGGTTCTGGACTGGACCGAAGTAGATGGGCCCCGGATCGCCGCCTCGCCGGAGCGGGTCGGCTTCGGCTCGCGCCTGATCGCCACCAGCCTGAAGGGCGATCTGAGCGGCTCGGCCGAGCTGGACTATGCGGCGAGCGGTCTGACGGCCCGCCTGACCTTCCGCCCGGCTCCCGGACGGCGCGACCTCCTGCTTCGGGAGTCCGCGCCGCTGGAGGCCTGAGCGGTCAGCCCTCGCCGAGGCAGCGCAGGGCGACTTCCAGATTGCGCAGGCCGTCCTCGCCGGTGACCGCGGGCGTCTCGCCGGTGCGGATGGCGTGGGCGAAGGCTTCCAGCTCCTTCTTCAGCGGCTCGTTCGGCCAGCTCATGACGCCGCGCGTCGAATAGCTGCCGTCCGGCTGCTGGCCGAAATACTCGGTCACCTGGCGCGTCATCAGGTCGGCGACGACGAATTTGGTCTTGGTCGCCACCTGCAGGGTGCGGGTCTTGTAGGGCGTGACCCAGTTGGTGGTGATGTGGGCGATGACCCCGTTCTCCAGCCGGAACTGCAGCAGGGCGGTGTCTTCACGCTCGGCGCGGGTGCGGGCCAGCTGCGGCTGGACCTCGACGATCTCGGAGTCCGTCAGGTGGCGGATGATGTCGATGTCGTGCACCGCCAGGTCGATGACCACGCCGACCTCGCCCATGCGCGGCGGGAACGGGCCGACGCGGGTGATCTGGATGGAAATGACGTCCTCGTCGGCGATGGCGCGCTTGACCGCGTCGACCGCCGGATTGAAGCGCTCGACCTGGCCGACCATCAGCACCCGGCTGTTGGCCTTGGCGGCGTCAATCATGCGCTGGGCGTCGGCGACCGTGGCGGCGATGGGCTTTTCGACCAGCACATGGACGCCCTTCTCCAGCAGGGCGACCGAAAGGTCCGCATGGTGCCGGTTGGGCGTGGCGACCACGGCGGCGTCCAGACCGGCGGCGACGAAATCGTCGGCCGAGGTGAAGGCCCTGGCGTCATACAGGCCCGCGACGCCCGAGGCGGTGGCTTCATCCGGGTCGAACACCGCCGTCAGGTTGAAGTCGCGGATGTCCGACAGCACGCGGGCGTGGTTGCGCCCCATGACGCCGACGCCGGCGACGCCGGCCTTGAGCGGAGTGGTCTGAACGGTCATCCGCTTATCCCTTGAAGCCGGCTACGGCGGCGATGATGCGATCCTGCGTCGCCTCGTCGAGGTCGGCGTGCATCGGCAGGCTTATGACGCGGTCCTTCAGGCGTTCGGTCACCGGCAGGCCCTGCGGCCCACGCGGGTACATGTCATAGGCGGGCTGCAGGTGCAGCGGGATCGGATAGTAGACCGCCGTCGGCACGCCCTGTTCCTTCAGGTGGGCGGCCAAGGCGTCGCGGTCGTCATGCTCGATCGTGTACTGGGCCCAGTTGGAGATGTTTCCGGCGGGCACGTCCGGCACGGCGGCGACGTGGGCGCGCAGGCCTTCGTTGTAGCGGGCGGCGATGCGGTTGCGCCATTCGATCTCTTCGCCGAACACCTTCAGCTTCTCGATCAGGACGGCGGCCTGGATGGTGTCCAGACGGCTGTTCAGGCCGATGCGCATGTTCAGGTATTTCGGATCGTGCTCGAAGGTGCGGTCCTTCAGGTCGATGGCCACGGCCTTGCCGTGCACGCGGATCGAATCGATCAGCTGGGCCAACTCGTCGTCATTGGTCAGCACCGCCCCGCCGTCGCCGTAGCAGCCCAGCGGCTTGGCCGGGAAGAAGCTGGTGGTGGTGATGTCGGCCCACTTCAGCGGATGCTCGCCAGAGAGAGTGCAGCCGAAGCCCTGGGCCGAGTCGCAGATCAGCTTCAGGCCGTGCTTGTCGCAGATGGCCTTGATGGCCGGATAGTCGGCGGGCTGGCCGAACAGGTCGACGGCGATGACCACGCGCGGGGTCAGCCGGCCTTCCTTGAGCGTCGCCTCGATGGCCGCCTCGAGGTGGCCGGGATCCATGTTGTAGGTCGTCGCGTCCACGTCGATGAAGACCGGCTCGGCGTCGAACCACGGCACGATCTCGGCGGTGGCGGCGAAGGTGAACGACGGCACGAAGACCGCATCGCCCCGCCCGATCCCCCAGGCCATCAGCGGCAGGGCCAGGGCGTCGGTGCCGTTGGCGCAGCCCAGCGCATGCTTCGCCTGACCGAAGGCAGCCAGGTCGGCCTCGAACTGGCGCACCTGCGGACCCATGACCCAGGCGCCGCCGACGACGGCCTCCTGGACGGCGGCCTCGATCTTTCCGGCCAGGCGCAGGCGCTGGGCCTGGAGGTCGATGAAGGGGATGGTCATGCGGGAATTCTCCGGTCGCGGACGCGCGGGCGGGGCGGCGCGGATTCAACGCGCCGTTCAGGGTGGGCGCTCCCTAACAAATCTGACGAGTTTGCGCCAAACGGCATGGAGTCACTTCGGGTGAGGGATTGCAACGGACCGCGCGGGCGCCTATCCCCGTCGCCATGTCGACCGGCCATCCTGCTGTGTTTCTCGACCGCGACGGCGTGCTGATCGAGGACACAGGCTACCCCCATCTCGAATCCCAGCTGCGCATCATGCCCGGCGCGGCCGAAGCGGTGCGGCGGCTCAATCGCCTGGGCTATCTCTGCGTCATCGTGACCAACCAGTCGGGCGTGGCGCGGGGCCTGTTCACCGAACAGCAGATGCACGCCTTCAACGACCTGATCGTGCGGCGGCTGGCGCTGGGCGGCGGCCGCATCGGCGCGGTCTACGCCTGCCCCTATCATTCCGAGGGCCGGGTCGAGGCCTACATCCACCCGGACCATCCGGACCGGAAGCCCAATCCGGGGATGATCCTGCGCGCCATCGCCGAGCATCACATCGATCCCGCGCGCAGCTTCATGATCGGCGACCAGCCGACCGACATGGAAGCGGCCAGGCGCGCCGGCATCCCCGGCTTCCGCTTCGAGGGCGGCAATCTGGATGACTTCGTGCGCGAGCTTCTGGGCCACTGACGCGCTGGTGACGGGATCGTCAAGGTTCGACCGGTGGGATTTCGCGCGGCGATGAAATACGATCAGGCCTCTACCCCGGAGACCGCATGAGCCAGCCCTATGTCGACCGTCGCTGGAACAGCGCCGATGACCTCAGCCTCTACGCCCGCGACTACGCGCCCTCGGGCGGTCAGGCCAAGCTGCCGGTCATCGCCATCCACGGGCTGACCCGCAATTCGAAGGATTTCGAGGTCATCGCCCCGCTCATCGCCCAGAGCGGCCGCCGGGTGCTGGCCATCGACGTGCGCGGCCGCGGCCTGTCGGACGAAGCCCGCGATCCGATGACCTACCAGCCCGCGACCTATGCGCAGGACGTGCTGGCCCTGATGCGGCAGACCGGCATCGAGCGCGCGGTCTTCGTGGGCACCTCCATGGGCGGGCTGATCACCATGGCGCTGGCCGCCGTCCGGTCCAAGGTCATCGCCGCGGCCATCATCAACGACATCGGCCCCGAGGTGGCGAAGGAAGGGCTGATGCGCATCGCCGCCTATTCGGGCCAGCCGGTCGACACCCCGACCTGGGCCGACGCCGCCGCCTATGCGAAGCGGATCAACGCCGTCGCCTTCCCCCACTACACCGATGCCGACTGGGCCGCCTTCGCCCGCCGAATCTTCCGCGAGGGGACGGAGGGGGCGCCGGTGCTGAACTACGACCCGGACATCGCCGTGCCGATCAGGGCGGCGGGGGCCAAGGCCCTGGTTCCGAACCTGTGGCCCATGTTCAGCCGCCTGACCCGGGGCCGGCAGGTGCTGCTGGTGCGCGGGCAGACCTCCGACCTGCTCAGCGAGAGCATCGCCGCCAAGATGCGTAAGCGCGCCCCCAAGATGGATTTCGTCGAAGTCCCGGGGGTCGGCCATGCGCCGATGCTGGACGAGCCGGAGGCCAAGGCGGCGATCTTCCCGTTCCTGAACGAAGTGCCCTAGGCGGCCTCAGTCGGGCACGTTCGCTTCCAGCTCGTCGATCCACACCTTCGCCGTCGCGTCAGACGGCGCGCGCCAGTCGCCGCGAGGGCTGAGCGAGCCGCCGGTGACGACCTTCGGTCCGTTCGGCACGGCCGAGCGCTTGAACTGGCTGGTCTGGAAGAAGCGGTGCAGGAATTTGCGCAGCCAGGCCTTGATGGTCGGCAGGTCGTATTCGACCTTCTCGTCCTCGGGCGTCCCTTCGGGCCAGTGGCCGGTGGACGCGTCCTTCCAGGCCTGATGGGCCAGGAACGCGACCTTCGACGGGCTCAGGCCGAAGCGGGTGATGTAGAACAGGAAGAAGTCGTTCAGGGCGTAGGGGCCGACGGTCCCTTCCGTGGACTGAATCTTCCCGTCCCTGGCCGGGACCAGTTCGGGCGAAATCTCGGTGTCCAGGATGGCGTGCAGGACGCGGGCGGTCTCGCCCTCGTGCTCCTTGGCGGCCACCCAGCGGATCAGGTGCCGGATCAGGGTCTTCGCCACGCCGCCGTTGACGTTGTAGTGGCTCATGTGGTCGCCGACGCCGTAGGTGGCCCAGCCCAGCGCCAGCTCCGACAGGTCGCCGGTGCCCAGCACCAACCCGCCGTTCTGGTTGGCGAGACGGAACAGATAGTCGGTCCGTAGGCCGGCCTGCACATTCTCGAACGTGATGTCATAGACCGCCTCGCCCCTGGCGTAGGGATGGCCGATGTCGGCCAGCATCCGCTCGGCGGCGGGGCGGATGTCGATCTCCCCGGCCGTCACGCCCAGCGCGGTCATTAGGGCCCAGGCGTTGGACTTCGTCCCCTCCGAGGTGGCGAAGCCGGGCATGGTGTAGGCGAGGATGCCGGTCCGAGGCAGGCCCAGCCGGTCGAAGGCCCGGCAGGCGACCAGCAGCGCCTGGGTCGAGTCCAGCCCGCCCGAGACGCCGATCACCAGCGTCCTGGATCCCGTCGCCTTCAGCCGCCGCATCAGGCCCTGCACCTGGATGTTGAACGCCTCGTAGCAGTCCTGATCCAGCCGGGCGGGATCGTCGGGGACGAAGGGGAAGCGGTCGAGGGGGCGGAGAAGGTCGGTGGCGGGCGCGGTCTCGCGGGCCATGAAGCCCGTGGCGTGGAAGGTCTCTGGCTCGACCTCGCGACGGGCGCAGTCGGCGAAGGTGCCGGTGCGCAGGCGCTCCAGCCCGATGCGGCCGACGTCGACGTCGGCGACGGTCAGATGGCTGTCCATCGAGAAGCGCTCGCCTTCGGCCAGCCTGGCGCCCAGTTCGAAGATGCTGGCCTGGCCGTCCCAGGCGAGGTCGGTGGTGCTTTCGCCCCAGCCTGAGGCCGTGAAGACATAGGCGGCCATGGCGCGCGCCGACTGGCTGGCGCACAGCAGGGCCCGATCCTCGGACTTGCCGATGACGACATTGGACGCTGACAGGTTCACCAGGATGCGGGCGCCGGCCAGGGCCTGACGGGTGGAGGGGGGCAGGGGCGCCCAATAATCCTCGCAGATTTCGACCCCGAAGACGAAGCCGGGGCGGTTGTCGGCCTGGAACAGCAGGTCGGTCCCGAACGACTGCGGCGCCCCGCCGATCAGGATGCTGGTCTCGGCTCCGATGGGCCCCGCCGGAGAGAACCAGCGCTTTTCGTAGTACTCCCGATAGTTCGGCAGATAGGTCTTGGGGACCACGCCGCAGACGAAGCCGTTGGCGAGGACCGCGGCGCAGTTGAACAGGGCGTCTCCATGCAGCAACGGGGCGCCGACGACCGCGGCGACCCCGGCCTCACGCGTCGCATCGGCCACCCGCTGGATCTGGCGGTCCACCTCATCCAGCAGCGCGTCCTGCATCAACAGGTCGTCGATGGCGTAGCCGCTCAGCGACAGCTCCGGGAAGACGATCAGGTCGACGCCCTGTTCGCCCGCCTGCCTGATCAGGGCGATGTGTTCGTCGGCGTTGGCGGAAGGGTCGGCGGTATGCACGACCGGGGTCGCGGCGGCGACGCGGACGAAGCCGTGCGTGGCGGGCGAGTGGAACGAGGACGTCTCAGCCAAGGCGCGATCCTTCAGGTCTTTTGCTCATATAGAGCCGAAGTCAGGCTGCGGCTACGTTAGCCCGTGACCTTGGTGACTCCGACCGCTAAACGGAAGTCATGACTGACGCGCCGAAAAAAGGCTGGTTCTCCCGGCTCACCGAAGGCCTGAGCCGTTCCTCGAAGCAGATGACCGAACAGGTCGTCGCCACCTTCGTGAAGGAGCCGCTCAGCGACAAGGCGCTGGAGCAGCTGGAAGAGCATCTGCTGGAGAGCGATCTGGGCCCGGCGGCGACCGACCGGATCGTCGAGCGCTTCCGCGACCTGCGCTTCGGCGCCGGCGCCGACGAGCGCGAGGTCAAGGAGGCGCTGGCCGAGGCCGTGGCCGCCGAACTGATCAACCACCAGGCCCGCTACGAGCCGCTGGGCGGCGAAAAGCCGTTCGTGACCCTGTTCGTCGGCGTCAACGGCTCGGGCAAGACCACGACGCTGGGCAAGATCGCCTCGGACCTGACCGGCCAGGGCGCCAAGGTCATGATCGTGGCTTGCGACACCTTCCGCGCCGCCGCCCGCGAGCAGCTGAAGGTCTGGGCCGACCGCGCCGGCGCCACGTTCGAAAGCCGCCGCGACGGGGCCGATCCTGCCGGCCTGGCCTTCGACGCCTATACCCGCGCCCGGGCCGAAGGCTTTGACGTTGTCCTGATCGACACGGCCGGGCGGCTGCAGAACAAGTCCGCCCTGATGGACGAACTGCTGAAGATCGTTCGCGTGCTGAAGAAGATCGATCCGGACGCCCCGCATGAGACCCTGCTGGTGCTGGACGCCACGGTCGGCCGCAATGCGCTGGAACAGGAAAAGATCTTCGGGCGGACGGCCTATGTCTCCGGCGTGGTGATGACCAAGCTGGACGGCACGGCGCGCGGCGGGGTTCTGGTGCCCGTCGCGCAGGCCTCGGACGCCCCGATCAAGCTGATCGGCGTCGGCGAAGGCGTCGACGATCTGCAACCCTTTGACGCGCGAGCCTTTTCAAGGTCTCTGGTGGGACTCGAGGACTAGACCATGACCGAGAGCAGCCCCGCCGCGGCCCGCAACTCCAACATCCGTCAGGCCGTCGATTTCGGCGCCCTGCTGGCCTTCATGGCCGCCTATGCGGTCAATCGCTTCGTACGCGGCCTCGACGGGCAGGAAGCCCTGGTCCAGGCGACCTGGGTGCTGGTGGGCGCCTCCGCCCTCGCCCTGATCGTCGGCTATGTGGTCGAGAAGCGTCTGGCGCCCCTGCCGCTCATCACCGGCGGCTTCGCCCTGATCTTCGGCGTACTGACCCTGGTCTTCCACGATCCGACGCTGCTGAAGATCAAGCTGACCATCCAGAACGGCCTTCTGGCGGTGGTGCTGCTGGGGTCGCTGCCGCTGAAGAAATATCCGTTCAAATATCTGCTCGGCGACGCGATCAAGATCACGGACCTCGGCTGGCGCGGGCTGACCCTGCGGTACGGCCTGTATTTCGCGGCGGTGGCCATCGTGAACGAGATCGTCTGGCGCACCCAGGGCGACGATACCTGGGTGGCCTTCCGGGGCGGGCTCTGGATCGCCTCGGCCGCCTTCGGCATCTGGCAGGTGTTCTTTATCATGAAGCATCTGATCAAGGACGATGCGGAACCCGATCCGGTCTCGCCCGATACCGGTCTGTAGGCGTCGCGGGATCGTCCGTCGTCAAACCGTAAAACGTGCCTGCTACCTGTAGCGCTGCAGCCGAGGGGATACGGTTCATGGTCAAGTCCGGTAACAAGCCCAAGCGCGGCGGAGCCCTTGCGGCCTCTCCGAGCCATCTGATTCACCGCGCCCTGCAGCTGGCGCTCGACATCTATGCCGAAGAGACGGGTCCGGACGGTCTGACCCAGCGCCAGTTCGCCGTGCTGGAGGCGGTCAGCCACAAGGCCGGCCTGACCCAGACCGACCTGGTCCGCGCCACCGGCATCGACCGCTCGACCCTGGCCGACCTGGTCGCCCGCATGACCACCAAGGGTCTGCTGGATCGCGAGAAGTCAGCCATCGACGCCCGCGCCAAGGCCGTGCGCCTGTCGGCCGCCGGCGAGACCGCGCTGGAGGCCGCCCGTCCGCGGGTCGAGGCCGCCGACAAGCGGATCATGGCCCTGCTGCCCAAGGGCAAGCGCGACGGCTTCCTGGAGCTGCTGGGCGAACTGGCCGGCGAGGCCGACGCCGCGCCGGTGAAGGCCAAGGCTGAAGCCAAGGCCGCCAAGAAGGCCGCCCGCGAGATGAAGAAGGCCGAGAAGGCCGCCAAGAAGGCCGACAAGCCTGCCAAGGCGGAAAAGCCGGCCAAGGCGAAGAAGACCAAGGTGCTGGAGCCGGCATAGGCGGCAGGCTCCGTGCTTGGGGCGGAGGGCTTTGGAGCCCAGCCAGTGATTAGTGGTTAGTGATTAGTGGGTGGCGGCGTCAGCGCCGGCGCCCGTAATTCGCGCACCGTGCCCGCAACGTCGAACCACCAATCACTAACCACTTCCCCCGCGCAGACGGACGACGGTGGCTCCATCGCCTATGGAGCGGCCGCCTCCTCAGTCCATCAGCTGCTGCGACAGGTAGACGTAGTGGCGGGCCCAGCGGCGGGCGTTGGCGACCGGGTCGGCGTCGTTCGAGTGACCGCCCGCCGTCTCCTCATAGTACAGATGGTCGTATCCCATATCGCCCAAACGAGCCGCGAACTTGCGCGCGTGACCCGGATGGACGCGGTCGTCGCGGGTGTTGGTCGTGATGTAGACGCGCGGATAGTGCGCGCCCGGACGAAGCTGCTGATAGGCGGAATAGCGGGCGATCCAGGCGGCTTCCTCAGGAATGCGCGGGTCGCCGTATTCGCCGATCCACGAGGCCCCGGCGGGCAGCTCGTGATAGCGCAGCATGTCGATCAGCGGGCTCTCGATCACCGCCGCGTTGAACAGTTCCGGGTGCTGGGTGATCGACACCGAGGTCAGGACCCCGCCGTTCGACCGGCCGTAGATGCCCAGGCGTCGCGGCGAGGTGATGCCCCGCTGCTCCAGATCGCGGGCCACGGCGGCGAAGTCGTCGAAGGCCAGCTGGCGGTTCTCGTTCAGCACGGCCTGGTGCCACTGCGGTCCGAACTCGCCGCCGCCGCGGATGTTGGCCTGGACGAAGACGCCGCCGTTCTCGAGCCACAGCTTGCCCATCTCGGGCTTGTAGGCGGGCGGGAAGGAGACCTGGAAACCACCGTAGCCGAACAGGATGGTCGGGGCCGGGCCGTTCTGGTTGCGCGGGCGGGTGACGAAATAGGGAATCTTGGTCCCGTCGGACGAGGTGGCCTCGAACTGTTCGGTGACGTGGGTCGAGGCGTCGAACTTGGCCGGGGCTGATTTCAGCTCGGTCGGCGCCGCAGCGTCGGCCGCCAGAAGGCCCAGCGTGGGCGGCGTCAGGAACCCCTGAGCGGAGACGAAGACCCGTCCCGACGCCTTCGAACTGTCGCCCAATCCGATGGCGCTGTTTTCCGGTCCGGCGATATCGCTCCCCGACCAGGCGGCCTGATTGTTCTGGCCGAACCGATAGCGCCTGACCCGGCTGACGACGTTGTCGGAAATGACGGCGACGACGTGGTCGTCCATCACCGCCACGTCCTGAAGCGACTGGCGCGGTGTGGGCGTGAAGATCGTTTCCGGGTCCGTATCGGGATAGAGCCCGCCGGCGCCACGCGCCAGTTCCTCCATGGAAATCGCCAGCAGGGTTCCGGGGGTGATGGTCCGGGCGCTCCAGCGCCACGCCTCGTCATTCGACAGCACCAGCCGCTGCCCCAGGGTTCCATAGATCGAGACCTGTTCGGGCAGGGCCAGCTTCACGGGTCGACCGTCAATCAGCCGCCACGTCTCCGACCTGTAGGTGTCCAGCGGACGCGAGATGATCACGGCCTCCACCGCGCCTCGACTATCGCGGTAGACCGAAGCCGAGACGCCATAGCCGCCGTCCGACGGGTCGCCGCGGTAGACCTCGGTCGCCTGGTCCAGCGGCTGGCCGCGCTTCAGGGACTTGATGATGTAGGGATAGCCCGACTCCGTCAGCGTCCCCGCCCCGAAGTCGGTGGCGACCAGAAGCGTGTCGCGATCCAGCCAGCTGATCCGATGCTTGCCCTCGGGCAGGACGAACCCTCCGTCCACGAACCGGCGGGTGGTGGTGTCGAACTCACGCACCACGACGGCGTCCTTGCCGCCGTCCGACAGGCTGATCAGGCAGCGGGTCTCGTCCGGGGCCAGGCAGCTGGCGCCCTTCCAGACCCAGTCCTTGCCTTCGGCGCGGGACAGGGCGTCCAGGTCGATCAGGGTCTCCCAGCGGGTGTCCGCCGCGCGGTAGCTGTCCAGGGTGGTGCGGCGCCACACGCCCTTGGGATTGGCGGCGTCCTGCCAGAAATTGCCGATCCCGTCGCCGAGGAAGCTGGGCGCGGGGATGCGGTCGGTGGCGGTCAGGATGGCCTCGGCCTCCTGGCGGAAGGTCTCATAGCGCGGGTCGCCGGTCAGGGCGGCCAGCGACCGTTCGTTCTCGGCGCGGACGAAGGCCATGGCCTCGGTCCCGTTGACATCCTCCAGCGCCAGATGGTCGTCGGCGGCGCGGACTCCGGCGGGGGTCAGGTCGCGCGGGTAGTGGGGCGGGGCGGGGCGGCTGTGTTCGATGACGATCTCATTCGAACTCGAGGCTTGAGCGAGGACGGGCGAGGCTTGCGCGGCAAGAAGCACCGGGATGGCGGCGGACAGAAGCAGGTGGCGCATTTTCAACTCCGCTCATCCCCGCGAAGGCGGGGACCCAGATCCGTGGGCGGCCGGCGCCGGCCGACCGCCCCTAACAGCAATCCCGCCCATCAGCGTCTTGACGAAAGCGCTGGGGCCCCGCCTTCGCGGGGATGAGCGGGTGAAAGGTCCTATTCCTGCGCCGGCGAATCCATCAGGCGGCGGGTCAGATAGGTGTACTCCAGCGCCAGACGGCGGGCCGTCTCGCGCAGGTTGGCGCCGGCCGCGTGGCCGCCGTCGGTGTTCTCGTAGAACAGCACCGGATAGCCCAGCTCCTCCAGACGCGCCGCCGCCTTGCGGGCGTGGCCCGGGTGGACGCGGTCGTCCTTGGTCGAGGTGTGGATGAAGACCTCCGGATAGGGCTGGCCTGCCCGCAGGTTCTGGTAGGGCGAATACTGCTCGATCCAGGCGCGCTGCTCCGGAATGTCCGGGTTGCCGTATTCGGCGATCCACGAGGCGCCGGCCAGCAGCTTGTGGAAGCGCAGCATGTCGAACAGCGGCACCTGGATGACGGCGCCGTTGATCAGGTCCGGACGCTGGGTCAGCATGGCGCCCATGAACAGGCCGCCCTGCGAGCCGCCCATGATGCCGAGGCGGGGCTGGCTGGTGATGTTGCGGGCCTCCAGGTCCAGGGCCACGGCCTGGAAGTCCTCGTGGGCGCGCTGGCGGTTCTGCTGCAGGGCCGCCTGGTGCCAGCGCGGACCGAACTCGCCGCCGCCGCGGGTGTTGGCGACCACATAGACGCCGCCGCGCTCCAGCCACAGCTTGCCGACGGTGGCCGAATAGCCGGGCAGCAGGGAGTTCTGGTAGCCGCCGTAGCCGTACAGCAGGGTCGGGTTGGAGCCGTCCATCGGCATGTCGCCCTTATGGACGACGAAGTAGGGGATCATGGTCCCGTCGGCGCTGCGGGCCTCGAACTGCTCGACCACCATGCCGGTGGTGTCGAACTTGGCCGGCAGGGACTTCACCACGGCGGCCTGGGTGGTCGCGGCGTCGGCGAGGTACAGGCTGGACGGGTTCAGGTAGCCGGCGACGCTGACGAAGACCTTGTCGTCGCGGTCCGAGGCCGAGCCGACGCCGACGGTGACGTTCTGCGGCAGGTCCAGGCGGGTGCGCGCCCATTCGCCCGACGGGTTGGGTTCATAGACATAGACCGAGCCGCGCACGTTCTCGTACAGGGCCACGACCAGCTTGTTGCGGGTGGACGAGATGCCCTCGATGGCTTCGCGGTCGGTCGGGCGGAGGACCAGCTGGGCGGGCGTCGCCGGATTGGCCAGCCATTGCTCCAGGTTCCAGGCGATGACGTCGCCGGTGCGGAACTGCTGGCCGGACGGAGCGGTCCAGTCCTGATCGGTGGTGACCACCAGCTGGCCCTTGACCAAGGCGTTGATGCTGGACTTGGCCGGCAGCTGCAGCTGGGTCGTGGTGCCGTCGGCGTTCAGACGCCAGGTCTCGCCCTCATAGAAGTTGATCCCCCGATTGATCAGGGTCGCCTTCACCACGCCGTCGGCGTCGCGCAGGGTGTAGCCGCTGACCGAGACGTCGGTCTGCTGACCCTCGAACACGACCGTGGCCTGATCGAGCGACTGGCCGCGGCGCAGCAGGCGCAGGGTGCGCGGATAGCCGGAATCGGTCAGGGTGCCTTCGCCGAAATCGCGCGAGATCAGCAGGGTGTCGGCGTCGATCCAGGTCGCGCCGCCCTTGGACTCCGGCAGGACGAAGCCGCCATCGACGAACTGTTTCGTCTGGCGGTCGAACTCACGGACCGTGACGGCGTCCTTGCCGCCGTCCGACAGGCTGACCAGGCAGTGGGTCTCTTGCGGCGGCAGGCAGGTCACGCCCTTGTAGACCCAGTTCTTGCCCTCCGACGCGGCCAAGGCGTCGATGTCCAGGATGGTTTCCCAGCGCGGCTCGGCCGTGCGGTAGCTGTCCAGGGTCGTGGTGCGCCAGACGCCGCGCACGTGCGACGCGTCCTGCCAGAAATTGTCCAGCGTGCCGTCGTGGTTGAAGCCGACGCCCGGGATGCGGTCGCGCGACTGGACGATCTCCAGCGCCTGGTCGTGAAGCTGGGCGTAGCGGGGGTCGCCCTGCAGGACGCCGAGCGACCGTTCGTTGTGGGCGCGGACCCATTCCATCGCCCGCTCGCCCTCGACCTCTTCCAGCCACAGATAGGGATCGGTCGCATCCGAGGTGGCGAACCCGCCGGTCGGGGCGTTGGCGGAGGCGGGGGCGGCGGTCTGGGCCATGGCGGCGCTCGAAAGGGCGGAGGTGGCGAGAAGCGCGGCGAGCGCGGCGGAACGGATCATATGGGTACTCCCCCGGGAAATGTCGGGCGGCACCTTATCCGCCGTCGCCCCCCCGACAAGGCGAAGCCGCAAACGTTACAGGTTTGTCATGAGGCTCAGCCTCACGCGCCCTCGTCCGGAATGCACAGGACCTTGCCGCAGGCCTTGCAGTGGACGGCGTCGGGGTCGTGCTTCTTCAGGCCGCAGGTGGGGCAGTCGTGGCTGATCTTGTGCGGGCGGAAGATGGTCTGGGCCAGCCGCAGGAACAGGGTGATGCCGGTCAGCATGACCACGATCGACAGCACCCGGCCCCAGTTGCCCGGCAGGGTGATGTCGCCGAAGCCGGTCGTCGTCAGGGTGGCGACGGTGAAATACAGGGCGTCCAGATAGCCGGTGATGCCCGGATGCGTGCCCCGGAAGGTCGCGTAGACGAAGCCCGTGACCACGAAGATGAAGGTCAGCAGCGAGGCGACCGCCTTGGTGATCTCCTCCACCCGGGTGTCGTCGTACTTGTGCCCGATGGTGCGCCAGAAGAATTCCGAATGCAGCA
The DNA here is from genome assembly GCF_058790835.1 of Brevundimonas sp. EU05-FHT14B11. NCBI lineage: Bacteria > Pseudomonadati > Pseudomonadota > Alphaproteobacteria > Caulobacterales > Caulobacteraceae > Brevundimonas > Brevundimonas sp. EU05-FHT14B11. The sequence goes on along the minus strand of NZ_JBYTCY010000001.1, from coordinate 260,613 downwards.
GGGTCCACAGCCGCAGCAGCCGCAGGAAGCCGAGGTTGAACAGCCAGGCGGGGAACAGCAGGGTCGCCAGCACGAACAGATCCATCCAGGTCGCCGGCTTCTTCAGCCAGTCCTTGATGTCCGTATGGGCGAGCGCTCGGGCCGCGAGGTCCACGATCAGGATGGCGGCGATCAGATAGTCGATCACATAGAAGACCAGCCCGGCTTCATGGAGGATCGGCGCGGCCAGGAAGAAGGCGATGATGGCGAAGTCGATGACGATGACCGCCAGCCGGAACCGCACCGCCAGCGGCGACGACCCATGGTAGAGGTAGCGCAGCCGGGCCCGCAGGCGCAGGCCTTCCGCGTGCGGCGGCTCGACCGCTGTGGCGGACTTGCGGGCGGCCTTTCGGGCGGGCGACTGGCGACTCATGGCCCAGCTTAACGCCGTTCTCTCGTCTCAGGTCCAGTCTGGCCCTATATGGAGGCTGAAATGACCCGTCCCTTTGTCAAGATGAACGGCGCCGGCAACGACTTCGTCGTCGTCAACGCGCTGGAAACGCCGTTCACGCCGACGGTCGAGCAGGTGCGCGCCATCGCCGACCGTGAGACGGGCGAGGGCTGCGACCAGCTGATCTCCATCGAACCCTCGGCCGACGCCGACGCCTTCATGCGCGTGTGGAACGCCGACGGGAGCATGGTCGAGACCTGCGGCAACGCCCTGCGCTGCGTGGGCTGGGTGCTGATGGAGTCCACCGGCAAGGACCGGGTGGTGATCGACACCGCCGGCGGGCCGACCGTCGCCACCCGCGCGGCGGGCGGCCAGGTGACCGTCGACATGGGCGCGCCGCGTCTGGACTGGACCCAGGTGCCGCTGGCCGAGGAGATGGACACCCGCGGGATCGAGCTTCAGGTCGGGCCGATCGACGATCCCGTCCTGCACACGCCGGGCGCGGTCTCGATGGGCAATCCGCACGTGGTCTTCTTCATGGACCACGCGCCGAACGACGGCTTCGTGCGCGGCTCCGGCTCACTGGTGGAGCATCACCCGCTGTTCCCGGAGGGGGTCAATGTCGGCTTCGTCCACGCCCTGTCGCCCGATCACATCCGCCTGCGGGTATGGGAGCGCGGCGCGGGCCTGACCAAGGCCTGCGGCACCGGCGCCTGCGCGGCCCTGGTCGCCTCGGCCCGTCGCGGCGTCACCGGGCGTCACGCCACGGTGGACGTCGACGGCGGCCGCCTGATGATCGACTGGGACGAGGCCTCGGACCATGTCTTCATGACAGGGCCGATCGAGGTCGAGCGGACGGGGCTGCTGAGCCTGTGATCGGCGCCCTGCTTCTTCTCGCCTTGCTGACGGAAGAACCGGTGCTGGCGCCGGTGGGACACCATCCCTATCGCGTATCTTCCGGTTCGATGCAGCCGACCCTCTCGCAGGGGGACGTTGTCCTCGCTGACCGTCCCCAAGGCGTCTGCGGCACGACTCAGCCCACGCCGGGAGACGTCGTGGTCGCCCGCACCGGAGACGAGCCCTGGCTCAGACGGGTCGTTGCGGGGCCGGGCCAGACACTTCAGATCATCGGCGGCGTTCTCCATATCGACGGACGGCCGGTGAAACGGGAGCGCGTCGATCCCGCCACCGTGCCGGGCGGCGTGTCAAAGGGCCCGTTTCCGGAAATCTCTGTCTGGCGCGAGACCCTGCCTTCTGGCCGATCATGGCTGACGTTCGATTTTGGCGAGGGCGGAATGCTGGACGACACGCCTGAAATCCGTGTGCCTGAAGGGCGCTGGTTCGCTCTCGGCGACAACCGGGACAACGCCATCGATGATCGGATGCACGGGCCGACCGCCGCGGCCGATCTTTGCGGTGTCGTGGTCAGCGTCGTGCGCTCCGATGAGCCGTCGCGGGTCGGCGTTCAGCCCTAGCTCAGCGATGCCGCCGGGCGATCAACGCCCAGACGGTCACGGCGACGCCGGCGCCGAGACCGATCCAGCCGATCCCGTCCCAGACGCCGTCGCCCAGCAGCGCGCCGACCAGTCCGATCAGGGACAGAACGGCCACGACCAACGGAACGGCGAAGATGGCCTTCAGGTCTAGCGGACCGGTCTTCATTTCGCGTCCCGCCTCGCCGACCGATGCTTGACCCACCAGAGGTAAAGCCCGCTGCCCAGAATGACGATGGTCGCCAGGTCGAGCAGGGCCCACAGGATCTTCAGCGGCAGGCCGCCGTAGTCGCCGAAATGCAGCGGCTGCGACAGGGACAGGGTCTTCACATACCAGGGCGCGGGCGCGACCGCGGCCAGCTCGCCGGTCCGCGCGTCGATCAGGGCGGGCGTCGTCAGATGCTCGGTCAGCGGCGTGTCGCCGTGGAAGAAGACCGCATAGTGGTTCTCGGTCGAATAGGTGGAGCCGGGGAAGGCCACGAACTGCAGGGTCATGCCCGGCAACGCCTGCCTGGCCCGCTCGACGGCGGCGTCCAGCGAGCTGCGCTCCGTCAGGCTGACAGGCGCGTCATAGGCGGCGGTCAGCGTCTTCAGGGCGTCATCCTTCCAGTAGGCGATGATCGGCACGGCCAAGGTGTTGACCACGCCCGTGACGCCGACGACCAGCACCCACGCCACGGTCACCACCCCCAGCAGGTTGTGATAGTCGAGCCAGCGCGTCCGCGCGGCCTTGCCCGCCCGCACCGTGCCGAACGGCAGGCGGCGCATGAAGGGGGCGTAGAGCACCACGCCGGACACCAACGCCGCCACCAGCAGCAGGCCCATGGCGCCGAGGAACAGCATCCCCGCAAGCCCCAGGAACATGTCGGTGTGCAGTTGCAGAATGAACTCCATCACCGGGTGGCCCGCCACCAGCGGAGCCGCCTCGCCGGTGAACTGGTCGATCGGCTGGAAGCTGTATTTCCCGTCGGGACCGTTCGGATCGATGCTGGTGACGTTCACCACCGGCCGTTCCACGTCAAAGCTCATGAAGGCCGGAACCTCGCCCGGCTTGCGAGCGAGGGCGACGTTCAGGACCTGGTCGAGGTTCAATTTCGGAGCGCTCGGGTCGGCCGGTGCGGCGACTTCGTGGGCCAGCAGGACGTGATCCAGCTCGTGCGTGAAGACGAGCGGAAGCCCCGTGACGCACAGCATCAGCAGGAAGGCGGTCGAGACCAGGCTCGACCACTTATGGACCCAGCTCCAGGCCCTGATCGCGCCCGGCTTCATCCGGCTCAGAAGTCCGTCGAGATTGACACCCGGAAGGTGCGCGGGGCGCCGAGCGTCAGGTAGTTGGCGCCCGGATAGCCGCCGGCGGCGACCCACTGGTCCTCGTCCGCCAGGTTCTCGACCCGTGCGCGGAGGCTCAGCGGACGCTCGCCGGCCTCGAACTCATAGCGCACGCCGGCGTCGAAGCGGGTCCACGAGTCCAGCTCGACGGTGTTGTCGGCGCTGACCGGCTGCGATCCGGTGTAGATGGCGCGGCCCTCAAGGGTCAGGCCCGAAACCGCCGCCACGTCCCATTCGACATTCAGATTGGCCTGGACTTCCGGCACGCCGATGGCCGCCTTGCCCGACAGCGCGGGAGTGATGGAGCGGGTGACCTCGGCGTCCATCAGCGTCAGGCCGCCCAGCAGGCGAAGGCCCTCGACCGGCTCGCCATAGACGGCGAACTCGACGCCCTGGTTCCGCTGCTCGCCGCCGGCGCTGTAGATCCGGGTGACGGGATCGAACGACTCGTTCGGCAGGGTGATGCGGAAGGCGTTCAGCGAGGCGCCGAAGCCGCCGCCGTCATATTTGACGCCCGCCTCGATCTGTTCGCCGCGGAAGGGATCGAGCGCCTCGCCCTGGTTGGCGACGGGAACGGGCGTGACACCGAGGTCCGGGGTGTCACCGGGGATGTCGGCGTTGACCGTGGCGGGCGCGATCTTCCCGGGGATCAGGGCCTCGGCGTAGTTGGCGTAGATCGAGATCCGGTCCGAAGGCTTGTAGACCACGGCGAAGGCCGGCGTGACCGCGTCGCCCTCATAGGACGAGAGCGGCGCGCCGGTGTTGTAGTCGTATGACCGGGTCTCGACCTCCTGATAACGGGCGCCGACCGTGGCCAGCAGACGGCCGTCGAGGAAGGACAGCTGGTCGGCGATCGCGATGCTGGAGGTGATCGACCGCTCGGTCGTCAGCGGGTCGGACAGGTCGCCCCCGACGAAGAAGTTCGGGACCGGCGGGGCGACGTCTACGGGGTTGTAGAGGTTGCTCGGGAAGCCGGCGAAGCTGGAGAAGGCGTAGGCGTTCGCCGACTTCAGCTGCACCTGCGACGCCGAAGCCACCAGGCGGTGGCCGACCGGTCCGGTGGTCAGGTCGGCGCGGACGCCGATGTCGCCGGACCAGACGGCATCCTCGCGCACATTGTCGAAGCGGTAGGCGCTCAGCGCGCCGTCGGGGGCCGCGCTCGGATTGGCCAGGACGTTGTCCTCCTCGCCGCTGCGGCCGCCGAAGGCCGCCCAGACGGTGACGTCGTCGGTCAGGTCGAACTCGCCGCGGGCGACGCCGAACAGCTGTTCCTCGTCGGTGTAGGTCCAGGGCTGGGCGAAATTGCCGTCCGCCGAGGGCGGCGTCGGGATGGCGCCGAGCGGGGTGACCGTCGGGCGCGGAGCGTCGATGTGGTGGTTCTGCCAGCCGAGGTCGGCCGAGAAGCGGGCGCGGTCGCCGCGGCGGTCGAGGCCGAGGCCCAGCACCTGAAGCTCGCGGTTCTCGCCATCGACCGTGCTCTCGCCGTCGCGGGCCGCGACGTTCAGGCGGGCGCCCCACGCCTTGTCGGCGCCGAAGCGGCGCGAGAAGTCGCCGGCGGCGTAGAGGGCGTCGCCGCCGTCCCAGCCCAGGGTCAGGCGGTTCAGCGGCGTGTCGCTGGCGCGCTTGGGCGTCAGGTTGAAGGCGCCGCCGACGCCGCTGCCGCCGGGTGCGGCGCCGTTCAGGAAGGCCGTGGCGCCATGGAAGACCTCGACCCGCTCGATGAACTCGGAGGCCACGAACTGGCGCGGCAGGATGCCGTACAGGCCGTTCCAGGTCATGTCGTCCGAGTACACGGGGAAGCCGCGGATGACATACAGCTCCTGGAAATTGCCGAAGCCCTTGGTGACGCGCACCGCCGGGTCGTTCTGCAGCACGTCGCCGACGCTGCGGGCCTGCTGGTCGCGGGCCAGTCGCTCGGTGTAGCTGGTCACGGTGAAGGGCGTGTCCATCACGTCCTGCGAGCCGAACATGCCCACGCGCCCGCCGGTGGCGACCTGGCCGCCGGCATAGGGCGGGGCCTGCCGGACCTGCGAGCCGGTGACGACGACCTCACCCAGCTCGGTGGTCTGGGCCTCCTGCGCGAAGGCGGGGGCCGCGGCCAGTCCGGCGACGGTGGTGGAGAGCAGCAGGATGGAGCGGAGAGTCACGGGGTCGCCTTGGGGGAGGGCTGATATTGAGAACGGCTCGCAGTAACAGCCGCCCTCCGCCCTGACAACCGATCTGGCGGGCGGGCCTTTCGCCGCAGGGGGCCAGGTCGGCGGAAATCCGCTCAAAACGCGCGGCCCGCTGTCACATTTTCCGGACAGTCTCGGCTTATCCCGGCGTTCAAACCCCGCGCCGCCGGGACGCGGCTTCCCTCGCGTCAGCGGTTGTCCCTTCCGGCCCCGCGCACTAGGAACAGGGTCGAACTGAACACGCGCGAAGCCGCGACCGGAAACGCCGAGAGCCATGCCCGACCTGACAGACAAGCAGACCTTCTCCGACCAGGACGCGCTGGACTTCCACCGCTTCCCCGCTCCGGGCAAGATCTCGATGGCCCCGATCAAGCCCATGGCGACCCAGCGCGACCTGTCGCTGGCCTATTCGCCAGGCGTGGCGGTGCCGGTCCTGGCCATCGCCGCCGATGTCGACAAGGCCTACGACTACACCTCCAAGGGCAATCTGGTCGCCGTCATCTCGAACGGCACGGCCATCCTGGGCCTCGGCAACCTCGGCCATATGGCGTCCAAGCCGGTGATGGAGGGCAAGGCCGTCCTGTTCAAACGCTTCGCCGACGTCGACAGCTTCGACATCGAGGTGAAGACCACCGACCCGGACGAGTTCATCACCGTCGTCAAGAACATCGGCGACACCTGGGGCGGCATCAATCTGGAGGACATCAAGTCCCCCGAATGCTTCGAGATCGAAAGCCAGCTGCAGGACCTGCTGGATATCCCGGTCTTCCATGACGACCAGCACGGTACGGCCATCATCTCGACCGCCGGCCTGATCAACGCGGCCCACATCGCCGGCAAGAAGCTGGAAGACCTGAAGGTCGTTCTGGTCGGCGCCGGCGCCGCGGGCCTGTCGTCCATCGGCCTGATGAAGGCGGCGGGCGTCCGGGCCGAGAACACCGTGATCCTGGACCGCGACGGCGTCGTCTACCGGGGCCGCCCCAACATCGACCAGTGGAAGGCGGCGCACGCCACCGACACGCCGCACCGTACGCTGGAAGAGGCCATGGTCGGCGCCGACGTGGTGCTGGGCCTGGCCGCCAAGGGCGCCATCACCAAGGAGATGGTCGCCTCGATGGCGCCCAATCCGATCATCTTCGCCATGGCCAATCCGGACCCGGAGATCACGCCGGAAGACGTGCGCTCGGTGCGCTCGGACGCCATCATCGCCACCGGCCGGTCGGACTATCCGAACCAGGTCAACAATGTGCTGGGCTTCCCCTACATCTTCCGCGGGGCGCTGGACGTGCGCGCCCGCCGCGTGAACCACGAGATGAAGGTCGCCTGCGCCGAGGCCCTGGCCGCCCTGGCCCGCGAGGACGTGCCGGACGAGGTCGCCGCCGCCTATCGCGGGCGCAAGCTGAAGTTCGGCCCGGACTACATCATCCCGTCGCCGTTCGACCCGCGCCTGATCTGGTTCATCCCGCCGTTCGTGGCCCAGGCCGCCATGGACACCGGCGTGGCCCGCCAGCCGATCGAGGACATGGACGCCTACCGCGTCTCCCTGCGCCAGCGCCTCGATCCGTCGGCCGCCCTGATGCAGAACATCTCGGGCGCGGTGCGCGCGGCCCCGAACAAGCGGGTCGTGTTCGCCGAGGGCGAGGAAACCGCCGTGATCCGCGCCGCCTGGGGCTTCAAACAGGCCGAGCTGGGCACGCCGATCCTGCTGGGCCGCGAGGAGCTGATCCGCAAGAACGCCGCCGAGGCCGGTCTGAACTTCGACGAGATGGGCATCGAGATCATCAACGCCCGGATCAGCCACCAGAACGAGGAGTACACCGACTGGCTGTACGCCAAGCTGCAGCGCCGGGGTTATCTGCGCCGCGACGTGCAGCGGATGATCAACCAGGACCGCAACTACTTCGGCGCGACCATGATCGCGCGCGGTCAGGCCGACGCCATGGTCACCGGCGTGACCCGCAACTTCAACATGGTGCTCAAGGAGGTCCGCCGCGTCCTGGACGTGAAGGAGCGGATGATCGGCCTGTCGATCCTGCTGGCCAAGGGCCGCACCCTGTTCGTCGCCGACACCTCGATCCACGAACTGCCCAACGCCGAGGAACTGGCCGAGATCGCCATCCAGGCGGCCGCCACCGTGCGCAAGCTGGGCAAGACTCCGCGCGTGGCCTTCCTCAGCTACTCGACCTTCGGCAACCCTCCCGGCGATCGCGGCGAGAAGGTGCGCGAGGCGATCCGCATCCTCGACAGCAAGGGCGTGGACTTCGAATACGAAGGCGAGATGCCGCCGGAGCTGGCGCTGGATCCGGAACTGCGCGGGCGCTACCCGTTCATGCGCCTGACCGGCCACGCCAACGTCCTGGTCATGCCGGCCATTCATTCAGCCGCCATCTCGACGCGGCTGGTCCAGTCCCTGGGCGGCGCGACCGTGATCGGCCCGCTGCTGGTCGGTCTGGAGAAGTCGGTGCAGATCGTGTCGCTGGGGGCCTCGGTCAGCGAGATCATCACCGCCGCGACCTTCGCCGCCTACGAAGAAGGCGCCGAAGGCGAGGAGTAGGGCCTGACGGCCGCCCGGGCTTTCAGACCTGGGCGGCGGCCAGCTTGCGGCGTTCAAGGGCGCCGCGCACCCACTCGGCGATGCAGAACACCACCGCCAGCAGGCCCAGCCAGGCGGCGATGGCGAACATGGGCGCATAGCCCTGGGCGTCGATCAGCTCGCCTAGGGCGCCGCGGCCCAGGGTGCCGATCAGCAGGGCCAGCGAGATGAAGACCGCGAACTGGACCGCGCCGAACATCTTGTTCGACAGGGCGGACAGATAGGCCACGAAGGCCGCGCCCGCGAAACCGCCGGCGATGTTCTCGCCGGAGATGGCCAGCATCAGCCGCGACAGGGGCTCGCCGATATGGAAGGCGCCGAACAGGCCGTAGAGGCCCGTCGTCCGCATGAAGGAGTCGATCACCGGCGCGCCAAGCGCCAGATCCATCATCAGCAGATTGGTCGCGGCGCTGAGGATCGCGCCGATCAACAGGCTCCACATCCGGCCGATGACCAGCAGCGCCCATCCCCCCAAGGCGATGCCGACGATGGTCATGACGACGCCGAAGGTCTTGGACGCCAGCGCCACCTCGGCCTTGGTGTGGCCCAGCGCCCCGCCGGTGTCGCCCATGTAGAAGGGAAAGGCGAACGGACCCCAGACCCCGTCGGTGATCCGGTAGGTCAGGATCAGCCCCAACACGATCACCGCGCCCCAGCCCAGCCGCCCCATCAGCTCGACCAGCGGGGCCAGGATGGCGTCGTAAAGCGTATCGGCCAGACGCGGCAGGGCGACCGCCTCCGCTTCGGTCGCCGCCCGACCTTTCCAGACGATCAGGCCGGCCAGGCCGGCGGGCAGGATGACGGTGGCCGCGACGATCCACGGGCCCCAATCGGCGGTGAACTCGCCCGCGCTGGGCGCCGGCGAGGTGGTCAGGGCGGTGATCATGAAGTTGACCAGCATGAAGGCGGCCCACGCCCAGGCCGCCAGCGTGGCGACAAGGACGGCCAGTCGCAGGCGCGGCGACCCGATCCGCTCGCGCGCCACGGCCGCCCGGGAGGTCGCTTCCGGCTCCGGAGCGATCAGGGTGCCGATGATTCCCACCCCCATCAGCAGAGCGCCGACGGCGAAGACGCCGGGCCAGCCGAGGACGGTCGCCAGCAGCAGGGCGCCGGCGCCGCCGACCAGGGCGGCGGTGCGATAACCCAGCTGATAGATGGTCGAAAGCAGGTCGATCGGCGTCTTCTCGTCCGCGACCTCGATCCGCCAGGCGTCGATGACGATGTCCTGGGTGGCGAAGGCGAAGGCGCCCAGGGCCGCGCCCAGGGCCAGCGGGCCCAGCACGCCGGTTCCCGGATGGGACAGGGCGACCAGCCCCAGCGCCGCGGCGATGACGATCTGCAGGACGATCAGCCAGCTGCGCCGGCGGCCGAGCCGTTTGCCGAGGACGGGCGGGGTCCAGCTGACGGCGGGGGACCAGAGGAAGCGGAAGGCGCCGAACAGGCCGATCCAGCTCAGGATGCCGATGGTCGCGACCGGAATCTTCTCCTCGGTCAGCCAGGCGTTCAGGGTGCCGATCAGCATGGCGAAGGGCAGGCCGGCGGAGAAGCCCAGCAACAGCATGGCCAGCGTCCGGCGTTCGCGGAAGGCGGCCTTCAGGACGCCCAGCCCTTTCGGGGCGGGCTGAAGGGCGGCGACCTCGCTGGCGGGCGTGGTGCTGTCGGTCATGGGCGCGTCTCCGGACGCCCCCCAACTCTTGCGAATTACGGCGTCGTCAAATCAGACGGCGACCTTGGCGCGGACTTCGCGGTTCGTCCAGCGGCTGAGGGCGGAGCGCAGCGACTCCAGCTCCAGCGGCTTGACCAGATGGTCGTTCATCCCCGCCTCGAGGCAGGCCTTGCGGTCCTCGGCGAAGGCGTTGGCGGTCAGGGCGACGATGGGGGTCCGGTCGCCGCGGGCGCGCAGCTCGCGGGCGGCGGTCGGACCGTCCATGCCGGGCATGCGCATGTCCATGAAGACCAAGTCGTAGCGGGCCCGCTTCATGGCCTCCAGCGCCTCGTCGCCGCTGGCGGCGGTCTCGACGGCGCAGCCCTCGCGCTTGAGCAGGGTCGAGGCCAGCAGAGCGCCGACGGGGTTGTCCTCGACCAGCAGGACCCGCGTGCCCGAGAAACGGCCGGGCAGGACGCGGTCGTCGTCGGCAAGAGGGGCGGGCGGGGGGCCGGGCAGGCGAGCGGTCTGGCTGCCGGCGGCGGCCAGCACCCGCTCGGCCAGCGAGGCGCGGCGCAGCGGCTTGATCAGATAGCCGTGGAAGCCGGCGGACCGGTAACGGGCGATGAGGTCGCGCTCGGACGGCTTGAGCAGGACCACGGCGCGGCTGTCGGCGGGGCGGACGGCCAGGCCGTGGCTGCTTTCGCGCGCCGCGTGGTCGATCAGGACGACGGACGCGCCGTCCACGACCGCGCCGCCCGAGGCCTCGACCTGGGCCATGGCGGTGCGCCGCACGAAAGGATCGGGGCTGATGACGCTGACCGCCTGTCCGGCCAGCGGGCGACCGCGCTCGGCGTCGGGCGCGGCGTCGAAGGCGGCCTCGAAGTGGAAGCGGGCGCCGGGGCCGTCGGGCCGGTCGCTGACCGAGACCGAGCCGTCCATGGCGGCCGCCAGTTTGCGCACCACGGCCAGGCCGAGGCCGGCGCCGCCGAAGCGGCTGGCGTCGGTGGCGTCGACGTGGCCGAATTCCTCGAAGATGCGCTCGCGCGCCTCGGCCGGGACGCCCGGGCCGGTGTCGTCGATGATGAAGGCCAGGCGCGGTTTCCCGGCGGTCCCGCCGGCGCGCTCCACGGCGATGCGGACTCCGCCCTGGGCGGTGAATTTCACGGCGTTGCCCGCCAGGTTGAACAGCACCTGACGCAGCCGGCCCTCGTCGGCCAGGACGTCGGGGGCGTCGGCGGCGACGGACCAGGCGATCTCGAGGCCGCGCTCGTGGGCGCGGGGGCTCAGCAGTTCGGCGACGCCGCGCACCAGGGATTCCAGATCGACGGGGGCGGCGTCGAACTCCAGCTTGCCGGCCTCCAGCCGGGCGTAGTCCAGCAGGTCGTTGACCAGGCCCAGCAGGTGTTCGGCGGACGACCGCGCGGCCTCGGCGTAGGCGCGCTGGGCGCCGTCCAGCCGGGTGCGGGACAGCAGGCCCAGCATGCCGATCACGCCGTTCAGGGGCGTGCGCATCTCGTGGCTCATGAGGCGCAGGAACTGCTGTTCCGCCGACGCCCCGCCCGCCGCCTGCGGAGCTGTCGCCGTCGTCGCCTTGTCCGTCCGTCGCCGCGCCATGCCTGTCTCCCTCAAGCACAGCCTGCCCTGAAGACGTTAAGACATCACCACGCGGCGGTCGGCGCGAACGGGGCCGGGGTCTCGGCGCGGCGGGCCTCAAAGGCGCCTTCGGCCTCGGTGGTGTTGCGGCGATAGATCAGGGCTTCGGCCACATGGCGGCGCAACACGCCGTCGCAGCCGTCCAGGTCGGCGATGGTGCGGGCCAGCCGGAGCGTCCGGGTCCAGCCGCGCGCTGTCAGACCGCCGACTTCCCCCGCCTTCATCAGCAGGGCCCGGCCCGGCTCATCGGGGGTGGCGAAGCGGTCCAGCGTCTCGCCCGAAGCGCGGGCGTTGACGGCCTGATCCTGCGCCGTCTCGGGATCGATCCCGGCGGCGCGCAGCCGATCCGCCTGCATCTGGCGGGCGGTCAGCACGCGGGCCGCCGCCTCGGCCGTGCCTTCGGCGGGCGGCGGCAGGGCCATGTCCGATGCGGTCACCGGCGGCGTCTCCACCGTCAGGTCGATGCGGTCGAACATCGGGCCGGAGATGCGGTTGCGGTAGTCGCGCTGGCAGCGCGGGGCCTTGCCGCAGGCCCCGCGCCCGGCCCCGCCCATTCCGCAACGGCAGGGGTTCATGGCCGCGATCAGCTGGAACCGCGCCGGATAGCGGACGTGGGCGTTGGCGCGGGCGACCACGATCTCGCCCGTCTCCAGCGGTTGCCGCAGGGAATCGAGCGCCTGGGCGCTGTATTCCGGCAGTTCATCCAGGAAGAGGACCCCGTTGTGGGCCAGAGACGCCTCGCCCGGCTTGGCCCGCAGGCCGCCGCCGGTCAGGGCGGCCATGGAGGCCGAATGGTGCGGAGCCCGGAACGGACGGTCGCGGGTCAGGGCGCCGCGCTCGATAAGCCCGGCCACCGACCAGACCATCGAGGTCTCCAGCAGTTCCTTGGGCGTCAGCGGCGGCAACAGGCCGGGCAGGCGCGCCGCCATCATCGACTTGCCCGAGCCCGGCGGGCCGACGAAGAGCAGGTTGTGGCCTCCCGCGGCGGCGATCTCCAGCGCCCGCTTGGCGCTTTCCTGCCCCTTGACCTCGCGCAGGTCGGGGATGCGGTCGCCTGACCGCATCGCCCCCGGCTCGGGCCGGCGCAGCACCTGGGTTCCCTTGAAGTGGTTGACCAGGGCGATCAGCGAGCGCGGGGCCAGCACCGCCACATCGCCCGCCCAGGCGGCTTCCGGCCCGTTGGCCTCCGGACAGATCAGGCCCAGCCCCAGGGCGTCGGCGGCGACCGCGGCGGGCAGGGTCCCGCCCACCGGCGCGATCCGCCCGTCCAGCCCCAGCTCGCCGATGGCGGCCCAGCCGGACAGGGCGTCGGGCGGGACGACCCCCATCGAGGCCAGCAGGGCCAGGGCTATGGGCAGGTCGAAATGATTGCCTTCCTTGCGCAGGTCCGCCGGCGCGAGATTGGCGATGATCCGCATGGACGGCAGGGCCAGCCCGATGCCCGCGAAGGCGCCCCGCACCCTTTCCCGGCTCTCGGCCACCGCCTTGTCGGCGAGGCCGACGAGGGTGAAGCTGCCCTCGTTCCCCGAATGCAGCTGCGACACCTGCACATCGACCCGCCGGGCGTCGACGCCTTCGAAAGCCACCGTGACGACGCTGGCGTGCATCGTTTCCTCCCGCTATCCGGGAAAGAACGAAACACGAACTGACAACCTTTGCAAGAGCGGCGTTATGCCGTCAGCGGCGCAGATCCGCCTCAGGGGCGAGCGTGTGAATGACCTCGCCCTCCGCGTTCAGGAATTCGATGGCTCCATAGCCTTCCGGCGTGACCGTCATGCGGACCCGGGTGCGGTCGTCCTTGTCGGCGAGGGCGACGGAGGGAGCGCCGTCCGCGGCCACGCTCAGTCGAATCCGTGTCGAGGTCTGGACGCCCGGGACGAGACGGTTGTCCAGCGCCGGTTCGCGGATCAGGGGCGGGGCCTGATTGATGGTGAAATTGACGGAGCCGTCGGGCGACACCCGCCAGCCGATGGCGTCCATGGCCGGATGGTCGAGAGCCAGAACGGCCAATCCGCCGTCCACGTCGGCGACGCCGAAACCGCCGCGTTCGCTGCCGTTCTCATCATAGAGTATCAGGCCCGCGACCCCGAAGGCGCGCCGATATTGGATGCCGTCGATGATCGGGGCCGGGGTGTCGGCGGCGAGGGTCATGCGGATCACGCCGTCCTCGCCGATGATGTCGATGCGGCGGGCGGTGATGCGGTCGTGATCCACGGCCGCGACCCGCACCTCGGGCTCCTGCGTGACGATGATCGAGCGCAGGGTCTCCACCGAGGGGCGGCGCGGACCCTGGGGCGCTGCGTCCTGCGCCGCGGCCGGAACGACGGGAAGGACGGCGAACAGCAGGGCGGCGACGGCGACGGACTTCATGAACTGGAGCTTCCCAACGGCAAGGCTCAGGCCCAGCGCTTCTTCTCGATGGCGTCCCACATCAGGGCCGCCGCATTGATCCCGGTGAAGCGCAGCAGCTGCTGGGCGCCGGTGGGGGAGGTGACGTTGATCTCGGTCAGATAGTCGCCGATCACGTCGATGCCGACGAAGATCAGGCCGCGCGCCTTCAGCGTGGGGCCGATGGCCTTGCAGATCTCCAGGTCACGCGGGGTCAGCTCGACCGGGGCCGCCGTGCCGCCGACGCGCAGGTTGGAGCGGACCTGATCCTTGGCCGGGATGCGGTTGATGGCGCCGACGGGCTCGCCGTCGATCAGGATGATGCGCTTGTCGCCCTTGGAGACGGCGGGGATGAATTTCTGGATCACCAGCGGATCGCGGCTGCCGGTGGCGTGGATCTCGATCAGGGCCTCAAGGTTGGGGTCGCCGGCCTTCAGCTTGACCACGCCCGAACCCGCCGCGCCGTGCAGCGGCTTCAGCACCACGTCGCCGTGCCGCTCGTGGAAATCGACGAGGGCGACGGGATCCGAGCTGATCAGGGTCGGCGGGGTCAGGCCGGGGAAGTGGGTGACCAGCAGCTTCTCGGGCGCGGAGCGCACCTCGGCCGGATCGTTCACGACCAGGGTCTTGGGGTGCACCGTCTCCAGAAGATAGGTGGCGGTGACATAGGCCATGTCGAACGGCGGATCCTGGCGCATCAGGATGACGTCGACGTCCTTGGACAGGTCCAGCTTCACCTCGTCGCCGAACGCCACATGATCGCCGACCACCTGCTTCAGGGTCACCGGGCGGGCGCGGCAGAACAGGACGCCGTCCTCCAGCGCCAGGGTGCGGAAGTCATAGACCCAGACCGGATAGCCCCGGTCCTGGGCCTCCATGGCCTGCAGCCAGGTGGTGTCCGACTCAATGTTGACCCCTTCGATGGGGTCCATCTGGATCGCGACCTTCAGCATGAGCTGTCCTTCCGGTTGGGCAGCTTGGCTAATGGGTGGCCGCGAGGCTGGGCGCAACCCTTTGGGGCCGGAGCGGGGAAGTGATTGGTGGTTAGTGACTAGCGGGTGGCGGCTGAACCGCCGGTTCCAGGACGACCCCCGGACCGAGGACGCATCGAACCACTCATCACTAACCACCAATCACTAGCTGGGCTCTGCTCCCCACCCGGCGAGCTCGTCAGTTCAGCTGCAGCCGCACCCGGTCCACCGACATGCGGCGGCGGACTTCGCCGGGATCGTCCAGGGTGCGGGCGTGGGACAGGGCCTCCAGCGCTCCGGCCAGCGCGCCCTGCTTCTCGCGGGCGGCGGCGACGTCGAGCCACGGGCGGTGGTCCTCGGGATCCAGCAGGGCGCGGCGCAGGGCCGAGCGCTCGGCGCTCTCATAGTCCTGAACCTTGATGGCGCGGATGAAGAGCAGGTTCTGCAGCCGGATCAGGGCCTGGCGGTCGCTGACCGGAGCCATCAACACGTCGAGGCGGTCGGCGACATGGGGGGTCAGCCCGGCTCGAAGCGCGCGCCGGGTCAGCTCGGACGGCAGGACCAGCCGGCCCTGGCTGAAGGGGTCCAGCGCCACCGGCCCTTCCGGCGTCTCGATCCGCAGCAGGAAGTGGCCGGGGAAGTCGACGCCCTGGGCCTTGATCCCGGCGCGGCGGGCGGCGTCGAGGTAGAAGACGGCCAGCGCGGCGGACAAGCCCCGGCGGCGCTCCGCCACGTCGATGATGTCGGTGTTGCCGACGTGATCATAGTTGATCAGGTCGCCGTTTAGTCGAAGGTCGCCGGCCAAGGTCTCGGCCAGGGCGTCCTCCGGTCCCTCGCTGGGCAGACGCTCGGACAGGCGTTCGGCGGCGTGGGCGGCCAGCAGCCGGACCGGCTCGGCCTCGCGGAAGGGATAGTCATGGATGGCGCAGGCGATGGCCGCTTCCAGCAAGGGGAAGTCGTCGTCATCGGCCAAGCCGGCTTCCGTCAGCCCCTTTTCGGCCTCGTCGCGTGTCATGCCCGCCCCCGGTTCACGTCCCGACGATGGCGCGGAAAGCGGCGGGGGGCCAGCGCCACAATATCGATCCGCAACAGATGCCCGGCCAAGCTGGGTCTTTGGCGCAACACCGCCCGTCCGGCGGCGAGCAGGCGGGCGTACTGGTCCGGTCCGAGGGCGGCCAGCGCCTGATCCATGGTTGATCGGCGCTTGACCTCGACCACGGCCAGGGTGCGGCCGCGGCGGGCCAGGAGGTCGATCTCTCCGGCGCGAGTCTTCAGCCGGAAGCCGAGGATCTGATAGCCCTTGAGCATCAGCAGGGCCGCCGCCAGCCATTCGGAACGATGGCCCAGCCGATGGGACAGTCGGCCCAGGCTGACGCGCCAGCCGCGCGGAGCCCTGACGACCTTCGGCGCCTTGAGGCGGACCGAGGGCCGTTTCGCGGTCACCGGCCCTGAAGCTCCAGCGCCCGCTTGTAGAGCGGCTTGCGGGGCAGGTTCAGCGCCCTGGACACCTCGGCGGCGGCCTCGCCGGGCGGGAGACGGGTCATGGCTTCCTTCAGGGCGGCGTCGGCGTCGGCCTCCGAGGCGACCTCGGCCTCGCCGGGACCGACGACAATGACGATCTCGCCCTTGGGCGACTGGCAGCGGGGATCGACGGCCAGGTCGGCCAGGGTCCCGCGCACGCATTCTTCGTACAGCTTGGTCAGCTCGCGGGCGACGGCGGCGGGGCGGGGTCCGAGCACGGCGGCCATGTCGGCCAGGCTGTCGGCGAGGCGGGGGCCGCTCTCGAAGAAGACCAGCGTCTGGCGGCCGGTGCGGACCTCCTCCAGCGCGGTGCGGCGGGCGCCCGACTTGGGCGGCAGGAAGCCGGCGAACAGGACGCGGTCGGCGGGCAGGCCGGCGATGCACAGGGCGGCCAGCAGGCTGGAGGCGCCGGGGATCGGATGCACCGGCAGGCCCTCGGCCAGGACGGCGCGGGCGACGACGAAGCCGGGGTCCGAGATCAGCGGGGTGCCGGCGTCCGAGACCAGGGCGACGACGGCGCCGTCCCTGAGCCGTTCGACGGCCAGTTCGGCGGCGCGCTCCGAGGCGTGGTCGTCGCAGCGCTCCAGCTTCGCCTTCAGTCCATAGGCCGACAGCAGCTTGGCGGTGACGCGGGTGTCCTCGGCCAGCACCAGATCGGCGGCGGCCAGCACGTCGAGCGCCCGCAGAGTCATGTCGCGCAGGTTCCCGATCGGCGTCGCCACCAGATAGAGGCCAGGCGCGACGGTGCGCGGAGGCGGGGCGGTCGGCGGGAAGACGGACGGATCAGGCATCGGCGGGACCGTGCCTGACAGGCCTGGCCCTGTCAGGGGAAAAATGCCGAAACCCCATCATGCCGAAACTTCCGATACGGCCGGGAGCGAAAAGCGCACTCGAAAAAAATGGAGTGCACATCGTGCACAAATTCGCCTGAGGCGGAGTATCGCGCTCGGGGTTCAACTCGAGCGTCGCTGTTTGATTTTCAAAGACCGGAGAGGCCAGTCTACCGGGGCGGTACGCCAGAAATGGACGCAGGAGCGATCAGGTCAGCAGCGCCTTCAACACCGCATCCAGCAGAGGCCGGCCGGTGGCGGTGGCGGCGATGCGGTCGCCCTGGCGAACGAGGAAGCCGTCGGCGAGCAGGTCGGCGAAGCGGCCGGTCTCCGGCGTCAGGTCCAGCGCCTCCAGGTCCGTCAGGGCGACGCCCTCGACGGTGCGCAGGCCCAGCAGGATGCGCTCCTCGGCGGCCTCGACGGGGGACTGGCCGTCGCGCTCGCTCCACGGATCGGCGGCGGCGACGCCGGAGAGGTAGTCAATGATGGATCGGCGGGCGACGGTGGCGGTGCGGACGCCGTCCAGGGTCAGGCGGCCGTGGGCGCCGGGGCCGACGCCGACATAGTCGCCGCCGCGCCAGACATGGAGGTTGTGGGCCGAGCGGGCCGCCTCGCCCCGGGCGTGGTTGGAAACCTCATAGGCGTCGAAGCCCGCGGCCTCGAGCACGGATTGGGTGGTCTCATAAAGTTCGGCGGCGGCGTCCTCGTCCGGCGGGACCAGCGTCCCCCGGGCGAAGGCGCGGCCGAAGGCGGTCGCGGGCTCTATGGTCAGCTGATAGGGCGAGACGTGCTCGAAGCCGAGGTCCAGGGCCTCGGTCAGTTCCGCGCGCCAGCCGCCGATGGTCTGGCCGGGGCGGGCGTAGATCAGGTCGATGGACAGGCGCGGGAAGGCGCGGGCGGCCAGGGCCACGGCGCGGCGGGCCTCGGCGGCGGAATGATTGCGGCCCAGCATCGTCAGGGCCGCGTCGTCCAGGGCCTGCACCCCCATGGACAGGCGGTTGATCCCGGCGTCGGCCAGGGCGGCGAAGCGGCCGGCCTCCGCGTCGGTGGGATTGGCCTCCAGCGCGATCTCGATGGGGCCGCGCGGTTCGAACAGGGTCTGCGCCCGGGCGATGACCCGGGCGACGTCGTCGGGATCCATCAGCGAGGGCGTGCCGCCGCCGAAGAAGATGGAGGCGAGGCGGCGCGGACCGGTCAGGGCCGCCTGGGCCTCAAGGTCGGAGACGATGGCGTCGGCGAGCGCGGCCTGCTCCTCCGTCCGGCCGCGGTCACGTACGACGTTGAAGTCGCAATAGGGACAGATCCGGGCGCAGTAGGGCCAGTGGACGTAGAGGGCGACGTCATTGCCGGGGTGGGGGGGCATGGACGGGGTCTACACTATTCATCTCCCTCCCCCGAAGCGGGGAGGGACGTCGGCGCGCAAGCGACGACAGGGTGGGGATGGCGGGGTCGTCCGTCAGTGCGACGGCTCCCCACCCGACCTCGCTTCGCTCGGCCACCCTCCCCAGAAGGGGAGGGAGACGCCGTATCAGTCGATCAGAGCCGCCTTCAGCTTCTCGAACGCCCGCGCGCGGTGGCTGAGGCTGTCCTTCAGCGCCGGATCCAGTTCGCCGAAGGTCTGGGTCTGGCCCTCGGGGATGAAGATGGGGTCGTAGCCGAAGCCGCGGTCGCCGCGCGGGGGGAAGGTCAGCAGGCCGTGGACCTGGCCCTCGACCACCACGGCGGGGCCGTTGGGCCAGGCGACCGCGAGCGCCGAGGTGAACCAGGCGCGCCTGTTGTCGGAACGGATTTCCTCGAGCCTTTCTTCCACGCGGCGCATGGCGAAGGCGAAATCCTTGTCCGGTCCGGCCCAGCGGGCGGAAAAGATGCCCGGCGCGCCGTCCAGCGCCGCGACCGACAGGCCGGAGTCGTCGGCCAGCGAGACCTCGCCCGACAGATCCGCCGCGTGACGCGCCTTGAGCAGGGCGTTGCCGACGAAAGTGCTCTCGGTCTCGTCCGGTTCGGGCAGATTCAGGCCGCCGGCGGTGACCACCTCGTAATGTCCGCCGAGAAGCGCCTCGATCTCGGGAACCTTGCCCGGGTTGTGGGTCGCCGCGAGAATGCGCATCCCTTTGACAAGTTTCAACATTTTGACCTCAAGCGACGCTGTAATGATTCATTGCACAAGTTTAATATCGTTAAACGATATGTAACATGACTTACCCCGGGGCACGGCCTATCTATTATCTCAAGAACGGACGCCGCAACGTTCCCCGGTCAAGGCCTTCCCCGGCAAGATCGATCCAGCGGATCAACGAAAGAGGGGTGAAAACATCCCTCACTCAGGACTGACGGAGAACGACTATGAACACCATGAACGCTTCCTACTTCATCGAAAAGGTCGGCCACGGCGTCCTGAACGCCTTCCTGCTCGCCGCCATGCCGACGGCCTTCGTTGCGACCCTCGTCCAGTTCTTCTGATCGACCCCGGTCGGGAGCTTTGACGATCCGCATGACAAACGCGAATAATAAGCCCGCGCGTGGGTTCACCGGACCCCGCGCGGCGATCGCGCCCCGACATCCGGTCTGAGAAAGGCCGATCCATGCGTTTCCCGAAGCCGTCATCACTCGGGTTTCGCCTGCCTTCCGTCCGCGCCCCCGCCCTGCCGGGCCTTCGCGCCGGATCGATGACAAGACTTCTGGGCGTTGCGCTGCGCGCCGCCTTCTGGGCCCTGGCCCTGGCCACCCTGGCCGCCGTCCTCGCCTTCATCTTCGTGGCCTTCGTGCCGATGGGCCCGATGGGTCTGACCGCCACCACCGGCGATGAAGGCACGCGCGTGCCCGTGCCGCGCGCCTATCTGCTGTTCGGCCTGGGCGCCTTCGTCGGCTATCTGGGCGGCTTCGCCCTGATCCTGCGCCACCTGAAGGTGATCGTGCACACCCTGCGCATCGGGGATCCCTTCCAGCCCGCCAACGTCAGCCGCCTGAAGCAGATCGGCCTGACCCTGGCCACCGTGACCGGGGGCGCCTGGGTGGGCCAGACCCTGGTGTCGCGCCTGGTGCGCGGCGCGCTGGAGCCGCCGAGCCTGTTCGACCTGGTCACCCCCGCCTTCTCCGTTCTGGTCGTGTTCGTGCTGGCCGAAGTGTTCCGCGAAGGCGCCCGCCTGCGCCGCGAATCCGACCTGACGATCTGATCCTGTTGAGTTAGAGCAGTCCCCATGGCCATCCGCGTCCAGCTTGACCGCATCCTCGTCGAACGACGCATGTCGCTGACCGAGCTCGCCGATCGCGTGGGCGTGACCCTGGCCAATCTGTCGATCCTGAAGACCGGCAAGGCGCGGGCCATCCGCTTCACGACCCTGGACGCCCTGTGCCGCGAGCTGAACTGCCAGCCGGGCGACCTGCTGGCCTGGTCGCCGGGTCCGCAGGACCTCGGCGCCGACGAGGACGTCGACGGGACCTCATGAGCCGCCGGGCCGACCTGAGCCCCGAGGATCGCCGCATCTGGGCCCGGGTTTCCGGCTCGGTGAAGGAGAAGGTCGCCAAGAAGGCGCTGCGCGTCACGCCCGGCGCGGTGGAGGCCGATCCGCCCGCCGCGCCCCATCCGAAGGCTCCGACCAAAACACCGCCGAAATTCGTCAAGCCGCCGAAGCCCGGCGCCGCCGCCGCGCCCGCCGCGCCGTCGTTCGCCCCGCGCGGTCGGGGCCTGCCCGAAGAGTTGGAGCCCCGCCGCCAGCGTCGCCTGTCGCGCGAGCGCGATCCGATCGAGGCCAAGATCGATCTGCACGGCTATGGCCGTTTCCAGGCCCAGGACGCCCTGACCGCCTTCCTGATGGGGGCGCAGGCGCGGGGCTATCGCGCGGTGCTGGTGGTCACCGGGCAGGGCCGCCGCGGCGGGACCGGCGTCATCCGCGCCTCGGTGCATGAATGGCTGCAGGCCCCGGGACTGCGCACGGTGGTGTCCGGTTTCGCCCCGGCCGCCCGGCATCACGGCGGCGACGGGGCGCTGTATGTGACGATCCGGCGGGGATGAGGCGGCGGGCAGCGTGCCGGACAGTGATTAGTGATTAGTGGTTAGTGGGTGGGGGTTGAAACGGCGGTTCCATGGCGGCCTCCGAGCGAGAACGCATCGACCCACTAACCACTAATCACCAGCGAGGCTCCGTCAGTTCAGAACAAGCCCAGCTTCCCTAGCCAGCGTCTCCAGCGACGTCATCGGACGCGGGCCCCAGTGGGCGATGACTTCGGAGGCGGCGAGGGAGCCGAGCCTGCCGGCGTCCTCCAGCGACAGGCCGCGGGCGAGGCCCAGCAGCAGGCCGGCGGCGTACTGGTCGCCGGCGCCGGTGGTGTCGACCACCTTGTCGACCGGGAAGGCGGCGACGGCGACGCGCTGGTCGCCCGAGATCACCACCGAGCCCTCGGCGCCGCGCGTGACGGCGGCCACGTCAACCATTGACGCCAGGCGTTCGGCGGCGGCGTCGAAGTCGTCGGTCTCGAACAGGGCGGCCAGTTCGGCCTCATTGGCCAGGACGATGTCGGCGGAGGCCTCGATGAAGGCCAGCAGCTCCGCGCGCCACCGGTGCACGACGAAGCTGTCCGACAGGGTGATGGCGACCTTGCGGCCCGCGGCATGGGCGGCGGCGGCGGCGGCCTCGAAGGCGGCGCGGGCCGGGGCCGGGTCGAACAGATAGCCTTCCAGATAGACGATGGCCGAGGCGCCGATCAGGTCCGCGTCGATGTCGGCGACCGTCAGCTGATTGGCGGCGCCCAGGAAGGTGCACATGGTGCGCTGGCCGTCGGCGGTGACGTTGATCATGCACACGCCGGTGGCGTGGCCGGTCGCGGCGCCGTCTTGCAGCGGCGGGGTCTCGAAATGGACGCCCACGGCCTGGATGTCATGGGTGAAGACCCCGCCCAGCTGGTCGTCGGCGACCTTGCCGATATAGGCCGCCCGGCCGCCGAAGCTGCCGACGCCCGCGACGGTGTTGCCCGCAGACCCGCCCGAGGCCTCGACCCCCGCCGCCATGGCGGCGTAGAGGGCGGCGCTCTGGTTCGCATCGACCAGCTGCATCGAGCCGACGATCAGGCCCTGGGCGTCCAGGAAGGCGGGCTCGCAGGGGGCCAGGACGTCGACGATGGCGTTGCCGACGGCGATGACGTCATAGGTGGGGTTCTGGGTCATGGGCGCGCCATAGCGCTCACGACGCCGATTGGCCAGCGGTCCATGACGGCGACGACTTTCACGGCTATGAGCGCGGCATGACCCGTATCGCCGTCCTGACCCCCGATCCCGCCGATCCCTCATACGCCGGGCAGTGGCCGGGCGTGCTGGAACGGCTGTCCCAGGCGCTGGCGGCGGCGGAGGTCGCGGTCGAGCCGACGCCGTGGACCGACCACGTCACGGACGCCTCGGGCCTGACCGGTTATCCGCTGGTGCTGCCGCTGATCGTGTGGGGCTATCACCGCGATCATCAACGGTGGATGCAGGCCTGCCGGACGTGGGAGGCGGCGGGGGTGACGATGCGCAATCCGGCGTCGGTGATCGGCTGGAACTCGGACAAGAGCTATCTGGGGCGCCTGGCCGACAAGGGCGTGGCCATGCCGGACACGGTCTGGGTCGAGGGCGTGACGCAGGCGGACGTGGACGCCGCCTTCGACCGCTTCGGGATCGATGTGGTGGTGGTCAAGCCGCGCGTCTCGGGCGGGGCGTACAAGACGCTGCGGCTGGCGCGGGGCGAGACGATGCAGGGCGCGCCCGAGGGGCCGGCGATGATCCAGCCCTATCTGCCGTCGATCGAGACGGAGGGCGAGACCAGCCTGCTGTTCTTCGGCGGCAAGCTGAGCCACGTGGTCAACAAGCGGCCGGTGAACGGCGACTTCCGCATCCAGGTGCAGTTCGGCGGGCAGTATGTGACCCTGCCGGAGCCGCCGAAGGACGCGCTCGCGCTGGCCGAGGCGACGCTGGCCGCCATCGGCGAGGATCTGCTCTACGCCCGCATCGACATGGCCCCGGGACCGGACGGTCAATGGTTGCTGATGGAGGCCGAGCTGATCGAGCCGGACTTCTACCTGGGCAGCGCGCCGGACGGTGGCGCGAACTTCGCGGCGGCGGTGCGGAAAGTGATTAGTGGCTAGTGGCTAGTGGCTAGTGGCTGGCCACCAGAGTGCGACGGCGCCGTGAGCGCCGCCCTTCCGCCGCCACCGAGATCCGCGAATACCAGCCACTAGCCACTCGCCACCTGTTCAAGCCGCCTCGCCCAGCGCCTGCAGCCCCGCCCGGCTCGGGCACAGGTCGCTGATCACGCAGGCGCTGCATTTCGGCCGGCGCGCCGTGCAGGTGTAGCGGCCGTGCAGGATCAGCCAGTGGTGGGCCTTCGGAAGCCACTCCTCAGGCACGATGCGGTGCAGCTGGGCCTCGACCTTGTCGGGCGTGCCGGCGTTGGCCAGTCCCAGTCGGTGCGAGACGCGGAAGACGTGGGTGTCCACCGCGATGGCCGGCTCGACGCCCATTTCATTCAGCACCACGCTGGCGGTCTTGCGCCCGACGCCGGGCAGGGCCTGCAGCGCCTCGCGGGTCAGCGGGATCTCGCCGCCGTGCTGTTCCAGCACGATGCGGCTGAGGGCGATGACGTTCTTCGCCTTGCCGCGATACAGGCCGATGGAGCTGATGAAGGGGATCAGCCCTTCCTCGCCCAGCGCCAGCATCTTCTCCGGCGTGTCGGCGACCTTGAACAGCTTGTCGGTCGCCTTGTTGACCCCGACGTCGGTCGCCTGGGCCGAGAGGGCGACCGCGACGACGAAGGTGAAGGGATTGGAGTAGTTCAGCTCGGTCTTCGGGTCCGGCATGACGGCCGCCAGCCGTTCGAAGATGGTCTCGACCCGATCCTCGTCCGGCGGCCAGCGCAGCATCGGAATGGCCGCGCCGGTCATGACGGCGGGGCGTTTGGGCGCGGGCTTCTTGCGGGGGCGGGTGGGAGGCTTCATTCCCCCTCGTCCCCGGCAGCTGGGCCGGGATCGAGCCCCAGCGCGGCCAACGCTTCCCGCGCCGCACGCTCGCCCTCCATCCAGGCCCCGTGGGCGGTGCCGTAGAAGGCTTCGGCGGTGGCTTCGCCGGCGAGGAAGATGCGGTTCTCGACCGGGGCCTTGAGCTTGCGGCGGTCGCCGGCGTGGCCCGGCATGGCGTGGGAATAGGCGCCGTGAGACCAGGGATCGGCGCCCCACATGGTGGCCACGACCGGGGCCAGCCGCTTGCGCATGTCCGAGCCCAGCAGGTGGACCAGTTCTTCCACGGCGAAGGCGAAGAAGCCGTCCTGGCCTTCCGCCTCCAGCCCCCGGGCCAGGTCGGCGCCGTAGTAGCCCTCGATCATCGGACGGCCGAAGGGGCGCAGGTGATAGCCGCCGGTGTCGCCGGTGTCGCGGCGGCCCCACAGCTGGCTGTCGGGCGGGAAGTCCTCGGCCTTGGCGACCGTCATGTGTATCTTGGACGCCAGCCCCAGCGGCACATAGGTCGCGGCCTCGACCAGGTCGGGCAGGGGCGGGTCGAAACGCAGGGTCTCGCGCGCGATCAGGTCGGTGGGGACGGTGACGATGACGGTGCGGGCCTCGATCACGCCCCGGTCGGTCTCGAGCCGCAGAACGGGTCCCGAGCGGTCGATCCGGCGCACCGGGCAGCCCGTGACCACCGCGACCGGACGGCCCAAGGTCTCGATCAGGCGGCCATAGCCCTCGCGGACCCGCCAGTTGATCCCGGTGTCGCGATAGGCGTCGTAGTCGAGGATGGAGACCTCGGCGAAACGCGCGCCGTTCAGGGCGCCGGAGATGGCGTCCATGCGGCCGTTCCAGCGGCAGTCAGGCTCCAGCAGGGTCGAGGCCGGGCCCTCGTGACCGCGCGCGGCGGCCTGGGCGATGCGGTCGTCGAAGGCGTCGAAGGCGGCGCGGAACTCGGCCTGTTCCGAGGTGGTGATCTCATGACCGAAGGCCTGGCTCTGCCAGGGGGGCGGGGTGCGATCGACGGTCAGGCCGGCGGGTTCGACCAGGGCGGCCAGCGGATTCTCGTCGGCGGAGTGCAGCCAGCCGCAGCCCATGTCGAGGCCCTCGCCCTCGAACGGCAGGGTCCAGGCGCGGCCGCCGATGCGGTCGCGCGCCTCCAGCACGGCGACGGTCAGCGGGCGGCCGGACAGTGCGCGGGCGGCGGCGAGGCCGGCGGCGCCCGCGCCGATGACGGCGACATCGACGGAGGCGGGGAGGGTATCGGTCATCGCGGTCCTGACAGATGGGTATGCGACCTGTCGCCGAAGCGGCGGAAAGCTTCAAGGCGCCGTCCTCCGACAGGACCGATCACACATCGAAACATCACGTGTTGCGGCGTCGAAATGAGCAGAGTTGATTTTTGGACGCTTGTGTCCATTTATGCGCTCGTTCCTCCCCGAACGCCTCCTCTCGAGAATTCCGCACATGGCCCTGAATCCCGCCGTCAAGAAACGCCTGCCCCTGATCGTCGCCGGAATCGTGGGCCTCGCCCTGATCGTGGGCGGGGTCGTGTGGTGGCAGGGCAAGCAGCGGTGGGAGGCCACCGACAACGCCTTCGTGCAGGCCGACACCACCGAGGTGAGCCCGCAGGTCGAGGGCTATGTGGTCGAGGTGCTGGTCGCCGACAACCAGCGTGTCGAGGCCGGCCAGGTGCTGATCCGCCTGGACGACGCCGACGCCAAGGCCAACCTGGCCCAGGCCGAGGCCAATCTGGTCGCGCTTCAGGCCGGGGTCAGCAACGTCGACGCCCGCGCCCAGCAGGAACAGGCCCTGATCGCCAGCCGCGCCGCCTCGGTGACGCAGGCCCAGGCCCAGGCCGACCTCGCCCGCCAGCAGGTCAACCGCTACGGCCAGCTGGCCGAGAAGGGCTGGGTCTCGCAGCAGCGCATCGAGAGCGAGCAGGCGGGGGTGCGCACGGCGCAGGCCAGCGTCGCCGAAGCCCAGGCCGCCCTGGTCGCCGAACAGCGCGCCGCCGGCGTGCTGGGCTCGACCCGCGAACAGTCGGTGGCCTCGGTCGAGCAGGCCCGGGCGCAGGTCGACAAGGCCCGCATCGCCCTGGAGCGGACGGTGATCCGCGCGCCCGTCGCGGGCGTGGTCGGCGCGCGCGGCGTGCGCGTGGGCCAGTATGTCCGTCCGGGCGGGACCATCCTGTCGATCGTGCCGCTGGGCGACACCTATGTGGTGGCCAATTTCAAGGAGACCCAGCTGGGCCGCCTGCGCATCGGCCAGACGGTCGAGATCAAGGCCGACGCCTTCAAGGGCGAGCCGCTGGTCGGCCATATCGACAGCTTCGCCCCGGCCACCGGCTCGGAGTTCGCCCTCATCCCGGTCGAGAACGCCACCGGCAACTTCACCAAGATCACCCAGCGCATCCCGGTCCGCATCCGGGTCGACCGGCGCGAGGGCGCGGCCCTGCGTCCCGGCCTGTCGGTCGAGGTCAAGGTCGATCTGAAGAGCGAGGGCGGCCTGACCTTCGCCGAGTCCGCCGCGGGCGCGATCCAGACCGCCGCCGCCCCGACCGCGACGGCGCAGTGATTTTCTCCCCTCCTGGGGAAGGTTGAACCATGACGTCCCAGTCCGTCGCACAGACTTCGGCGCCCGCCCCCGCGGCGCCGCAGGTCAACTGGACGATCCTCCTGCTCGGCTTCGCCGGCATGGTGATCGGCCAGTTCATGGCCATCCTGGACATCCAGATCGTCGCCTCGTCCCTGCCGCAGATCCAGGCGGGCGTGGGCGCCTCGGCGGACGAGATCAGCTGGATCCAGACCGCCTATCTGATCCCCGAGGTCGTGATGATCCCCCTGTCGGGATACCTGTCGCGGCTATGGGGGACGCAGCGGGTCTTCCTGCTGTCCTGTTCGGGCTTCATCCTGATGAGTGTCGCCGTCGGCCTTTCCGGGTCGGTCGAGCAGATGATCTTCTTCCGGGCCGTCCAGGGCTTCGTCGGCGGGGCCATGATCCCGACCGTGTTCGCGGTGGCCTTCACCGCCTTCCCACCCGCGCAGCGCGTGACGGCCAGCGTGATCATGGGCCTGATCGTGACCCTGGCCCCGACCATCGGGCCGACGCTGGGCGGCCACCTGACCGAGCAGCTCAGCTGGCGCTGGCTGTTCTTCATCAATGTGCCTCCGGGCATGCTGGTGCTGTTCCTGGTCAGCCGTTACGCCAATTTCGACAAGGGCGACCCGTCGCTGTCCAAGGGTTTCGACTGGTTCGGCCTGGCCCTGATGGCGACCTTCCTGATGAGCCTGCAGTTCGTGCTGGAGGAGGGGGCCAAGAACGACTGGTTCGCCGACGACCAGATCCTGCTGCTCGCCGTCGTCGTCGCCGTCACCGGACCGGCCTTCATCTGGCGGACCCTGACCTACTACAACCCGATCGTGGAGCTGCGGGCGTTCGCGAACCGCAACTTCTTCGTCGGGGTGGTGATGACCTTCACCGTCGGCCTGGCCCTGTTCGGCGGGACCTTCCTGCTGCCGCTCTTCCTGGGCCGGGTGCGCCATTATTCGGCGGCCGAGGTCGGCACGACGATGGTGGTGTCCGGCCTGGCCATGTTCGCCACCGGCCCGTTCGCCGGCCGTCTGGTGCGGGCGGTCGATCCGCGCATCCTGATGTTCGGCGGCTTCATGATGTGCGCCTGGGGCATGTGGGACGCCCATGCGGTCACCGACCAGTGGGGCTTCTGGCAGTTCGCGGGCGTGCAGGCGCTGCGCGGCGTCGGCGTGATGATCGCCATGATCGCCTCGCAGCAGGTGACCATGTCGACCCTGCCGCCGCACATGGTGAAGAACGCCTCGGGGCTGGTGAACCTGTTCCGCAACGTCGGCGGGGCGGTGGGCCTGGCTCTGCTGAACACCTCGCTGACGACCAACACCGCCCTGCACATGAGCGAGCTGACCCAGAACATCCAGAACACCAACGCGGGCATGCAGGGCATGCTGGCGGGGATGCAGGACCGGTTCGCGGGCTCGATCGATCCCGCAGGCGCCTCGATGAAGGCGGTCTACGGCATGCTGCAGCTGCAGGCGACGACGCTGGCCTTCGGCGACGCCTTCGCCATGCTGGCTATCGGCTGCGCCGCCGCGGCCTTCGTGACCCTGCTGGCCAAGCCGGTGAAGCCGGGCACGGGCGTGGCCCCGCCGGCGGACGCACACTGATGCCGCGCGTTGTCGGACAGGTCGACGAGACCAAGACCGAGGCCATCCTGGACGCGGCCTTCGCCCTGTTCTCGGAGAAGGGCGCGGGGGTGTCGATGGAGGCCATCGCGCGCAAGGCCGGGGTCTCGCGCCAGACGCTGTACAACCGCTTCCCGTCCCGGGTGGAGATGGCCCGCGCGTTGGCCTCGCGCCGGTCGGACGCCATCAGCGCGCCGCTGCGGTCGGGCGGCGATCCCGAGACGGTGCTGACCGGCATGGCCCGCGCGCTGTTGGAAAAGATCTGCAGCCGGGACGGCCGGGGCTCTATGCGCGGCGTGGCGATGATCTCGCCCCAGGCGCCCGAGGTCGCCCACGCCATCTATGACGCCGGACCGGCCGAAGGGCTGAGGCGTCTGTCCGTCTGGCTGGCCGAACAGGACCGGAAGGGGCTGCTGGTGGTGCCCGATCCAGTCGCCGCCGCCGAGATGTTCGCCGGGATGACCCTTGGCCACGGACATCTGCGCGGAATACTTGGCGTGCCCCAGCCCCCGTTCGACCCGGACGCTCGTGCTCTGGAGACGGCGCGCCGCTTCATCCGGGCCTTCGCTCCGGAATGACGCGGGCGGGTGATGGGTGTAAACCGCGCCCGTCCCCCAAGTCGTGAGCCTGCCCCCATGCTGATCCACCTGTCGTCCTGGCCCGAGATCGACGCCCGGCTGAAGGCCACCAAGACCGTGGTCGTGCCGATCGGCTCCAACGAGCAGCACGGGCCGACGGGCCTGCTGGGCACCGACTGGCTGTGCCCCGAGATCATCGCCCATGCGGCGGAGAAGGAGGATGAGTCGCTGGTCGTGGCGCCGACCTTCAACATCGGAATGGCCCAGCACCATCTGGCCTTCGCGGGCACCATCTCGCTGCGCCCCTCGACCTTCATGGCCGCGATCACCGACTGGGTGATGTCGCTGCAGCGGCACGGCTTCGAGCGGATCTATTTCCTCAACGGGCACGGCGGCAACGTCGCCACCATCGAGGCCACCTTCGCCGAGATCTACGCCGAGTGGAGCTTTGTCGAGGAGCGTCCGCCCTTCGTGCTGAAGCTGCGCAACTGGTGGGACCTGCCGGGGGTGCACGGGCTGTGCAACCGCCTGTTCCCGACCGGCCACGGCATGCACGCCACCCCGTCCGAGATCGCCGTCACCCAGGCCGCCTATCCGGACCGGATCAAGACGGCGGACTACAGCCCCAAGATCGCGCCCACGGGGCCTATCCGCGACGCCCTGGACTATCGCGCCCGCTTCCCCGACGGCCGCATCGGCTCCGATCCGGCCCTGGCCAGCCCCGAGCACGGCCAGACGATCATCGACGCTTCCGTGCCCGCCCTGCTGAAGGACGTGGCCGACTTCTCGAACGAAGTGTTGCCGTAGCCTCCGGCGAAGCGCACGGTCCCGGCATGAGCCCCATCGACGAAGCCGCCCGCGCCGCCCGCGCCGGACAGGAACTGATGCAAGCCTCGGGCGACGTGATCGCCCGGCGGCTGGGCATCGTCGCGGACGCGATGCGCGATCCGTCCAAGGCCGACATGCGCGAACTGTCGCTGATGAGCTCCGAGAAGGTCGAGGCCATGGCCGCCTCCGCCCGCGTGGGCATGACGGGGGCGATGGCGCTGGCCCAGACCGCGCAGACCGTGGCCGCGCGCGAAACGGCGGCGGCGAGCCGGGCCTTCGACGCGGTGATGACCTCGACCACTCCGGCCGAGGCGATGACCGCCCAGGGGCTGTGGGCGGCCAACGCCTGGACCCGTTCGATGCAGGACGGCTGGGCCATGGGCGCGGCCCTGATGAAGCTTCAGACCGACGCCCTGCAGCCGATCCACGCGGCGGCCACCGCCAATGCGAAACGGCTCCGGAAGTAGGGAACGAGTCGCGCGGCCAAGGCTTCCGCCTTCGTAGCAACGGAGGCCCAGATGGCTGACGATCCCAAGAAGACCGACCCGCATCCCGGCATGATGGGCGACGGCACCGAAGAGCAGAACCTGAACCAGCCCGGCGACCCGTCGAAACGGATCACCGAGGAGGAGGTCGAAGAGGCCTTCGGCGGCGACGACGAATAGGGCTTAACGGCCCAATCCTAGCGGAACGGCGGCTCGTCGAAGGCGCGCAGCTTGCGGGAGTGCAGGCGGTTGCCTTCGGCGCGCAGCAGATCCACGGCCTGGATGCCGATCTGGAGGTGTTCCGAGATGGAGCCCTCGTAGAAGCGGTTGGCCTGTCCCGGCAGCTTGATCTCGCCGTGCAGCGGCTTGTCCGACACGCACAACAGCGTCCCGTAGGGCACGCGGAAGCGATAGCCCTGGGCGGCGATGGTGGCGGATTCCATATCGATGGCGACGGCGCGGCTCTGGTTGAAGCGCAGCGCCGACTTCGAATAGCGCAGCTCCCAGTTCCGGTCGTCGGTGGTGACGACGGTGCCGGTGCGCAGACGCTTCTTCACCTCTTCGCCCGGCGCGCCGGAGACCATCTTGGCCGCATCGTAGAGGGCGCGCTGGACCTCGGCGATCGAGGGAATGGGGATGTCCGGCGGCAGCACCGCGTCGAGCACGTGGTCGTCGCGCAGATAGGCGTGGGCCAGGACGTAGTCGCCGATCGTCTGCGACGGGCGCAGGCCGCCGCAGTGGCCGATCATCATCCAGGCGTGCGGCCGGGTGACGGCCAGGTGGTCGCAGATGGTCTTGGCGTTGGACGGGCCGACGCCGATGTTGACCAGGGTGATCCCGTTCCAGCCCGGCGCGGTCAGGTGGTAGGCCGGCATCTGGTGCTTCTTCCACGCGGCGTCGGCGACGACAGCCTCGGGGTTGGGCGTATCGCGCGTGACCACCACCCCGCCCGAGGTCGAGAAGGTCTCGTAGATGCTGTTCGGATCCTTGATCTGCTCCAGCGCCCAGCGGACGAACTCGTCGACGTAGCGGTTGTAGTTGGTGAACAGGATGTAGTTCTGCACGTCCTCGACCGGGGTGCCGGTGTAGTGGCGCAACCGGGCCAGCGAGAAGTCGGTGCGCAGGCCGTCGAACTGCGACAGCGGGAAGTCCTCGGCCGGATCGAACAGGCCGTCGGAGATCTCGTCGCCGATGTGGGCCAGGTCGGTGGTCGGGAAATACCGCGCGATGGCCGCCGTCATACTGGCGTCCAGCACCACGTCCGAGCCGTCCAGCACGTAGGGGAAGGGAATCTCCTGCTCGGACGGGCCGACGTCGAAGGTCGCGCCGTAGTCTTCCTCGAGCAGGTTGAGCTGTTCGTTCAGGTACGAACGGTACAGGTCGGGCCGGGTGATGGTGGTGGAATAGACGCCCTGCCGCGAGAGGCGGGCGTAGGAGCGGGTCGCCAGATTGGCCGGCCGGTCGCCGAACCAGCTGACGCGAAGCTCGGGATAGGAGAAGAGGCCGGTGGCCCGGGCCGCGGCGTCGGGGCGCTCGCCGGTGGCGAGGAAGGTCTTCACCGCGTCGCGCAGATTGGCGACGGATTGGCTGTAGAGGGTTTCGAGGCGGTCCAGCGCCGCCTGTGCTGTCATCGTGTTTGTCATGACCTCCCCTAGCGGAAGATCATGACCTTGGCGAGACGGCGGAGCTTAAGGCGCGTCGTCCTTGACCAATCGGGTCAGGACCAGCCGGTCGCCGCGAATCTCGAACTCCAGCGTGGCTTCGCCGCCGGAGGGGCAGCAGTTGCCGTCCGACGGACGCCATAGGGCGGTCCGGGCGGTCATGCCGTCATAGCTGAACGAGACGCCCTTCCAGATTTCCAGGCCGGTGGGCAGCAGGGCGGGCAGGTCGATGTCGCGCC
The DNA here is from genome assembly GCF_058790835.1 of Brevundimonas sp. EU05-FHT14B11. Taxonomy (NCBI): domain Bacteria; kingdom Pseudomonadati; phylum Pseudomonadota; class Alphaproteobacteria; order Caulobacterales; family Caulobacteraceae; genus Brevundimonas; species Brevundimonas sp. EU05-FHT14B11. Next base: position 228,609 of record NZ_JBYTCY010000001.1, on the reverse strand, counting down.
AGCTTTCGTTGTCGATCTCGGTCAGCGGATGATCGGCGCCGGGGGTGAAGCGATACAGGGCGTCGGCGTTGTACGCCCCGGTGCCGGCCATGAACCCGGGCACGGCCACGTAGGCCCGTTCCCCGATCCAGAAGGCCCTGGGCGTATCGTACCACGCGCCGTCATGGCTCCAGGCTTCTGGGCGGAGCCGGTCGGATCCGGTCATCAGCACATAGCCGCCGCTGACGCCGTCCTCGTCGGTTGAGCCCTGCTGGAGCTGCCACATCAGGGGTTCGCCCCGGATGTTCAGATAGCCGCCCATGGTCGAGAGACAGTTGTCCAAGCCGATGTCGACACACCGTCCAGGCAGGCTGTCCAGAGCGACGGCGAGGGACCGCGCCTTGCTGTCCCGTGCGGCGGCCGCGCGCCAGCGGTCCGCCCAGCGCTCATCGGTGTCGCCGGGATCGGCGCCCTCGCTCTGGCGATCCAGCCGCCATTCCTGATGTTCGCGGTCGAGCCGCAGCGGCGTCGGCGTGGCCGCGCGGGCGGCGGCGAAGGCGGCCTGGGCGGCGCGCTCACGGTCCTGCGGCGCGGCGGCCGTCAACAGTCCCCAGACAAGGCCCGAGGCCAGCAGAGCGGCGATCTTCATGGCTGTGTTCTCCCGAGACGCAGAATGCGCTGATCTAGGTCGCCGTCCAGTGACGCTGTCTGACGCTCAGCCCAGTTCGCGGTGGAAGAAGGCGACCACGTCGTCCAGCACCGGGGCCTTCTTGCGGAACAGGGGCGAGAAGGTCGCGATCAGGTCCTCGTGCGACAGGCCGGGATAGAGTTTGGCCTCGCAGCGGCCGCCGACGGCGTGCATCCGCTCGCACAGGATGGTGGTGTCCTCGGCGTGAACGATCTTGTCGGTCGTACCGTGCCCGGCCCAGATCGGCGGGGCGTCGGCGCGGACGAAGGAGACCGGCTGGGTCAGGGTCAAGTCAGGCGCGCGGCCGAAGGCGTTGATCGAGGACGGCGTGTCCAGCGGCAGGAAGTCATAGGGGCCGGCCAGTCCGGCGGCGGCCTTGATCAGGTCCGGCGCCTCGACGGCGGCCATATAGCGGCGGTCCAGCGCGATCATCATGGCCAGATGGGCGCCCGCCGAATGGCCCATCACTCCCAGTCGGGCCGGGTCGCCGCCGTACTGCGCCGCGATCCGTCCGGCCATGGCGGTCGCCGCCGCCGCGTCCTCGATGAAGGCGGGGAAATGGACTTCGGGCACAAGGCGATAGTCGGGAACCACGACCACGAAACCGCGCGCGGCGAGGGCCTGGGCCGCCCAGCCGTACAGGTCCTTGTCGCCCGCGTACCAGCCGCCGCCATAGAAGAAGACCAGCACGGGCCGCGGGCCGGTCGAAGGCGCGAGGGGCGTCCAGACATCCAGCGTTTGCCGGTCGTCCGGGCCGTAGGACAGGTTGTGGGCGGCGCGGCGCACGCCTCCGTCGCGGGGACCCAGGCCGTTGAGCAGGCCGAGGGGAGAGCAGGCGGCGGCGAGGGCGCCGAGGGTCGGGACGAGAAGGCCGCGTCGGGTCATGCCCCAGATACGCACGAAGAGCCGCTCCGGACCAAGGCGCGGGCGTTTATCGGGCGGAAGAAATCAGCGCGCCGCAATTGGCGTCCTCCGCCAGGCCTGGATCGACGAAGGGCAGGAGGGCGATCAACGGATTGACCACGGCGCCGAGGACGCCCGCCAGCCCGGCCTGGGCCACGACCGAACCGGTGTCGATGCCCACATGCGGCGCGGTCAGCGGTCCCTGCACCACGATGGGCGACCAGAGCCGGACCAGCCGCGCCTGCTTGGTCTCGCCATCGATGCGCAGGTTCATCGTCTCGGCCCCCAGGTCGATGGTCCCCGCGCCCCGGGCCAGCACCGGGGTGGTGTCGATGACGAAGGTGCGGGCGGTGGCGGTCCCGCCGGCGACGCTGAAATCCGCGACGCCGCAGCGGATCTCGGTCGTGGACTCGTCGCCGCCCAGCAGCCTGAACAGGCCCGCCGTGGCGTTGATGCCCAGCAGTTCTGCGAAGGCGGAGCGCATCTTGCCGTGCGGCACGACCAGCGTGATCTGTCCCTTGGAGGCGGCGGCGAAGTCATGGATCGAGGCGCCGGGGCCTTCCAGCCGGGCGCGTCCAAGGGCGCTGCCGGTCACGGTGGGGGCGCCGCCGCGCGCGGGAATGATGGACTCCAGCGGATAGCCGCGCAGACGGAAGTCGATGGCGCTGTAAGGGGTGTCGCGCTTGGCGTTGATCCGCGCCGTGCCGCGAAGTTCCCCCCGGTTGAAGTTGAAGGCGACCGGATCGAGATCGAGGACGGCGTCCTTCAGCTCCGCCCCCAGCTCGACCTTGCGGATATCCAGCTCGTTCCGCTTCACCTGGGCGGCGGTGTATCTCAGCGTGCCGTCCATGGCGCGCAGGCGCTCGACCGCCAGCGGGGCGTCGGGCAGCAGGCGGCCGGGCTGGCCGGAGGTGACGACCGTATTGCCCGCGGGGGTCACCGTCGGTCGGCCGCCCAGCACCGAGGCCAGGTCGTCGATATCCAGCAGGCGGGAGTGCAGCACCGCGTCGACGCGGCGGCGGTCGCCAACCTTGTCGACCACGAGGTCGCCGGACAGGTCCGAGGAGCCGACCCGACCGGCGAAGTCGCTGAAGGTGAATTTGGCGTCGTCGCGGGTCAGGGTCCCCGACAGGCGATAGGGCGGGGTGTTCGGCGTCGTGATGCCGGTCAGCAGGTAGAGATCGGCCAGGTCGCGGCCCTGCAGGCTGAGGGTTGAGCGGAACTGGCCCAGGTCGAAGGGCCGGGTGATCGAGCCGCGCGCCTCCAGCCGGGAGCCGACGCCCGCCAGCGTCGCCTGGAAGGCGTAGGGATGGTCTCGGCGGATGTTGATGAAGGGGCCGCCGTGCACGGCCAGCGTCAGGGGCGTGCCGTTGATCGTGCCCTCGCCCTGCAGATTGAAGCCGGCCCGACCGTCCGAGCCCTCGCGGGCGGTGACGGTGGCCTCCAGCCTGATCTTGCGGCGCTGTTCATCGAGCGAAATCTTGCCGTCGCGAATGATCAGCCGGTTGATCGGCGGCAGTTTCAAGCCTTGTCCGTCGTCTGGCCTGTCCGGGTTCAGTTTCCAGCTCTGGCGGCCGTCCTCGGTGGCGATCAGCACGGCCTCCGGGCGGGTGATGGCCACCATGGGCATCTCGATCCGGCCTATGAAGAGGGCGCGCAGCCGCACCGAGGCCTGCAGGTCGGCGACGCGCAGGGTGTCGCGCTCCCGCGCCCAGACGGGGCCGCCGACGCGGATCTCGCGGGCCTGGACCGACGGGGTCCAGCTGAACAGCTTCACGTCGAGGTCGCCGTTCAGCTCGATCTCACGCTCGTACTTCGCCGAGGCCCAGCGGCCGATCGGACCGCGCAGCCAGTTCCAGTCGAACAGCATCAGGAAGGCCACGACGGCGAGGATCAGCAGCAGGGTGATGGCGACGGCCGTCTTCTCGGCCGGTCCCGGGCGGCGGGCGGCGGCGATGAAGGGGTCGTTGTCGCGCCATTCCCGCAGACGGGCTCCCGCCGGAGCCAGGGCGCGGTCGCGGAAGGCCAGCCAGTTCGGATTGTCTTTCAAGGGGTTGGGCAATCGGTACGGCTCCGTCGAAGCCTGCACAACGCATGAGGGGACCGAAAGCCTCAGGACCGGCGTTTGGCTTCATGTCAAATTTCATACTTTCAAACGTCACATAACATTTACATCTGCTGCGTTTGGCGCATTATTCGCTCCGAGTCCTGAGCATTTCAGGCGTTCTGGAGGAACTCCTATGCGCACCATCCGCGCCCTTGCCGCCCTCGCGGTCGCCGCGTCCGCCCTGTCGGCCCTGCCCGCCGTCGCCCATGATGCGGCCCAGTCGTCGACGGCCCGACCGGTGCTGGTCTGCGGCACGGACGCCGCCACCCGCCGCGCCTTCACGCGGGAACACGGCGCCGCGCCGGTGTTCATCACCGCCCGCGAAGCCCTGGCGCTGCAGCCGTCCGATCCCGCCTGGTCGACGCCGCGCTGCATGACCTCGGTCGAGCACGCCCGCTACGTCAGCGCCGCGACCACCTACGCCCGCACCGCCCGCTAGTACCGGACGACGGCTATGAAAAAGGGCGCTCCCGGCGGGAGCGCCCTTTCTCTTGCCTGAAGCGGCGATCAGTTCGCCGGCTTCAGATACTTGTCCAGCCAGCCGAACACTTCGTTGTGCCATTGCAGGCTGTTGGCCGGCTTCAGCACCCAGTGGTTCTCATTGGGGAAGAACAGCAGGCGGCTGTCGATGCCGCGACGCTGCAGCGCCGTGAAGGTCGACAGGCCCTGGGCGGTGGGAATGCGGTAGTCGAGGTCGCCCTGGACCACCAGCATCGGGTCGCGCCAGTTGGCCACGTGGTGGACCGGGTTGAACTGCTCATAGCCCTGCGGGTTTTCGTAGGGCGTGCCGCCGTACTCCCACTCGGTGAACCACAGCTCCTCGGTGCCGTAGCCCATGCCGCGGATGTCGAAGACGCCGTCGTGGTTGACCAGGCATTTGAACTCGCCCGGCCAGTTGCCCGCGATCCAGTTGATCATATAGCCGCCGTAGGACGCCCCGAGGGCGCAGGCGTTGTCGCCGTCCAGGAAGCCGTATTTCGCCTGCGCGGCGGCCCAGCCCTTCTGCAGGTCCTCGAACGGGCGGTCGCCCCAGTGCTGGCTGATCGAGTCGGTGAAGGCCTGGCCGTAGCCGGTCGAGCCGTGGAAATCGATCATGACGACGGCGTAGCCGGCGCCGGCGTAGGTTTCGGGGTTCCAACGGTAGGACCAGCCGTTGCCGAACGAGCCCTGCGGCCCGCCGTGGATCAGGAAGGCGACCGGGTATTTCCGCCCCTCGACATAGTTGGCCGGCTTGATGACGTAGCCGTGGACCGTCTCGCCGTTCCAGCCCGGGAAGTTGAACTGCTCGGCCTCGCCGAAGGCCTTGGCGTCCAGCTGCGGGTTCACATTGGTGATCCGGGCGGGCATCTCGCGGCCCCGGAAGGTCTTGACGAACAGCTCGCTGGGCCGGGTCAGGGTGTCCTGGGCGAAGACGAAGCCCGAGGGGGTCTGCTGGAAGGCCGAGACGTGACCCGGGCCGGTGATCGGCACGACCGAGCCGTTGCGGACGTCGATCGAGAAGATGCGGGTCTGCCCGACGTCGCCGGCGGTGGTGTACAGCGTCCGGCCGTCCTTCGACCATTGCAGGGTGTCGGCCGAGCGGTCCCAGTCGGCGGCGATCTGACGGGTCTGGCCCGTCGCCACGTCGCGCAGGAAGATCGAATATTTGTCAGCCTCGAAGCCCGGGCGGGCCATGGCGCGGTAGGCCAGGGTCTTGCCGTCCGGCGAGTAGACGGGGCCGGTGTCCCAGGCGTCGTTGGCGTCGGTCAGATTGGTCAGCCGGCCCGGTTCGGCGATGGCGACCTGGTAGAGGTCGAAATTGGTGCTCCACGGCTCGGACTTGCCGGCCTCGCGGGCCGAGAAGACGATGCCCTGGCCGTCCGGAGTGAAGGTGAACTCGCTCTCGTCGCCGAAGGGCTTGGAGGGGGTGTCGCCGTCGAAGCCGCGGGTGACCCAGACCGGGTCGCGGCCGCCGGCCGTCGGAACCACGAACAGGTGGTTCTGCGTGCCGTCGTTCCAGGTGTCCCAGTGGCGCACGAACATGCGGTCATAGGTCTGGCCGGTCGAGGGATCATCGGCCACGGCCTTGTTGCGGTCCACCGTGCAGGCCAGCGTCTCGCACTCTGGGAAGACGGCCAGCGACACGGCCACCTGCGCGGCGTCGGGGCTGAGGCGGTAGGCGTTCACGTCGAGCGGCAGGTTGGTGACCTGCACCGGGGCGGTCCCGTCGGCCTCGGCGCGCCAGACCTGGCTCGAACCCGAACGGCTCGAGAGGAAGTACAGCTTGCCGTCCGAACCCCAGCGGGCGGTGTTGGCGCCGCCCTCGTTGATGGCCAGACGGCGGCCTTCACCCGGGTTCTGCAGGTCGATCACGAACAGGGCGCCGGCGCGGCGATTGGCGGCCACGTCGGTGGTGGTCAGCGAATAGACGACCCAGCGGCCGTCCGGCGACACCTGCGGATCGCCCAGCCGGTTGGCCGAGATCATGTCGTTGTAGTCGAAGGCCTCGCGCGCCTGGGACGACGCCGTGGCGGGGGAGGCGGCGGGCGCCTCGGCCAGGGCGGGGACGGCGGTCGCCAGCGCGATGGCGGCGACGGCGCACGAGAGCAGGGAGCGGTGACGCATGGGCGGTTCCTCATGGCTTGATCGCCAACTTGGCCGCTGGCGTAGCACCACGTGAAACGCAGCGAAAGTCGCGCTCCGTCGCCTCACTCAGCCGTGTAATGGTCGGTCCAGGAGAGGATTTCCGACTGCCAGTCGACCCAGTTGCGCGGCTTCAGGACCCAGTGGTTCTCGTCCGGCACATGCACGAAGCGGCTTTCGATCCCCCGCCTTTGCAGGGCCGAGAAGGTCCCCAGCCCCTGTTCGACGGGCACGCGGAAGTCGCGCGAGCCGTGCAGCACCAGCATGGGCTTGGACCAGTCGCCCACATAGGTGTTGGGGCTGAAGGCGCGGTACAGCTCCGGCTTCTCCCATGAGGCTCCGCCGAACTCGGAACTGAAATTGCCGATGTCCATGGCGTTCATCAGCTGGCCCACGTCGAACACGCCCGCGTGGTTGACCAGGCAGTCCCACGGCCCGTTCCAGCGTCCGGCGATCAGGTTGACCATGTAGCCGCCGTAGGAGGCGCCCAGGGCGCAGGCGCGTCCACCGTCCATCCAGCCGTTGCGGTCCAGGGCGGTCTGCCAGCCCTTCTGCAGGTCCTCCAGCGGGCGGTCGCCCCAATGGTCGTTGATGGCGTCGGTGAAGGCCTGGCCGAAGCCCGGCGAGCCGTGGAAATTGACCATCACCACCCCGTACCCGGCGCCGGTGTAGATCTGCGGGTTCCAGCGGTAGCTCCAGCCGTCGGCCCAGGGCGACTTGGGCCCGCCGTGGATCAGATAGACGACCGGATAGCGGCGGCCCTCGACAAAGCCTGCGGGTTTGAAGGTCCAGCCCTGCACCGCCTCGCCGTTCCAGCCGGGGAAGCTGAAGCTTTCGCCCGCCGGCAGGTCGGTCCCGGCCAGCAGGTCGGCGTTGTGGCGGGTCAAGGGCGTCAGGCCGTCGCGGCCGGCCTCGACGATCTGGGACGGGCCGGTGAAGGTCTCGCGCGCCAGCACCAGCCGATCACCCGCCGCGTCGAAGCCCGGCACCGTGCCCTGGTCGGTGATCGCCCGGACCGCGCCGGTGCGGGCGTTGATCTCGAACAGCTTCTGCTGGCCGTTCTCGGCGGCGAGCACGTACAGCGCCTGACCGTCGGGCCGCCAGCGCAGGCCCGCGGCGCCGCGATCCCAGTCGGCGGCGACCGGCCTGGCGTTGGAGCCGTCGGCGTCGGCGATGATCAGGACAGGCTGGTCGCCGTAGACGTTCTCGCGCCGCCCGGCCAGCCAGGCGAGGCGGCGGCCGTCGGGCGAGAAGGTCGGGTTGGAATCGGGGGCGGTGTTGGCCTGGGTCAGGTTCACGGGCGCGCCGCCCGCGACCGGGACCATCCAGACGTCGGTGTTGTTGGTCAGGGCTTCGGTGCGGCCCTGGGTCTGGGTCTGGAAGACCAGCCGGGTCCCGTCGGGCGACAGGGCGAACTCGCTGTCGTCGCCCAGCGGCCGCGAGGGCGTGTCGCCGTCCAGCCCGCTCATCAGATCGCGCGGCGTCCCCGCCGCGAGACCCGAGGCGTTGAGGGTGAGGGCGAACAGATGGCTGCGCCGCCCGTCATTCCAGCTGTCCCACGGCCGCAGCGGCAGGCGGTCATAGCCGCGCACGGTCGAGCCCGGCGCGGCCTGCGCCTTCAACCGGTCGCGCGTGCAGTCCAGGTCGGCGCAGTCGAGGAAGACCGGCAGGGCGACGATCAGGGTCCGGCCGTCCCCGGACAGGCGGAAGGCGGTGACGTCCACGGGCAGGGTGGTGACCTGGGTCGCGGCCTGGCCGTCGCGGTCCGCGCGCCAGACCTGGTTGGAGCCGCCGCGGCTGGACAGGAAATAGACGCTGTTCCCGTCCGGCGCCCAGCGGCCCGAGGCCGCGCCGCCGTCGGATGCGGCCAGCCGGCGCGAGGTCCCGTCGGCCTCGATCACCCACAGGGCGCCGACGCCGCGGTTGCCCGCCCAGTCGGTGGTGCGCAGGTTGTAGAGGACGCGGCGGCCGTCGGGCGACAGGCGGGGATCGGAAGCCCGCTCCATCATCGCGAGCTGGCCGGGGCTGAGCCCGCCGGCCGCCGTGGGCCGGGTCGAAGGCGCAGCGTCCGTCGCGGCCGGCGCCTTCGCGGGCGCCGGCGTCTGGGCCGATGTCTGGGCCGATGTCTGGGCCGAGGCCGGAACCGCGCCCGCGCCGAGCGCCAGCACCGCCGCGCCGACCAGAAGTTCCATCCGGATCGCCATCTTCACCCCTCCACGTCCAGCGCAAGAGGTAACACGCTTCCCGCCGCCGCCAAGCCGCTTGCCGTCCGCCCCGCGAGCGGCGACAACCGGCCTCGAATGACCGCCCCCGCCGCCGCCATGCCCGTTCGTCCCGCGCCGCACATCTGCGACGTGCTGATCGCCGAGCGCGCGCCCCGGCTGACGGCGTCGGCCTTCTGGCCGGTGGTGCGGCCGGTGCTGTACCGGCTGCTCAACTACCGCCAGGCCGTGCGCATGGCCGACGCGGTCCGGCCCCTCTCCGGCGCGGCGGCGCTGGACTATATGAGCGACCTGCTGGATCTGAAGGTCTCGGTGATGAACCCCGAGCGCATCCCGGCGACGGGGCGCTGCATCATCGTCGCCAACCATCCGACCGGCATCGCCGACGGGATCGCGGTGTTCGATGCGATCAAGACGCGGCGGCCGGACGCCATCTTCTTCGCCAACGCCGACGCCCTGCGGGTCTCGCCGCGGCTGGGCGAGACCGTCATCCCGGTGGAGTGGGTGGTCGACAAGCGCACCCGCGAGAAGACCCGCGAAACCCTGCAGGCCGCCAAGGCGGCCTTCGAGGCCGAACGCTGCGTGGTCATGTTCCCGGCCGGGCGGCTGGCGCGGATCGGCAAGGACGGCTCGGTGACCGATCCGGAGTGGGCCTCGACCGCCGCCTCCCTGGCGCGGAAATACGACGCCCCGGTGGTCCCGATCCATGTGGCCGGCCCCTATTCCCGTCTGTTCCACTGGTTCGACCAGGTGTCGCAGGAGCTGCGGGACATCACCCTGTTCCACGAGCTGCTGAACAAGCGGAAGAAGCCGTTCCAGCTGATGGTCGGCAAGCCGATCCTGGCCGCGCGCCTCGACATCGACGCGGGCAAGGCGACCTACGCCCTCAAGGCCTTCACCGAACGGGTCCTGCCCAGCCAGCCGGACGCCGACTTTGCCTGAGGCCGTCTTCACCCTGTCTGACGCGGACGCCACGACCCGGCTGGGCGCGGCGATCGCGCCCCTGCTGGCGCCGGGCGAGACGGTGCTGCTGTACGGGCCGCTGGGCATGGGCAAGTCGACGCTGGCGCGCGGCCTGATCCGGGCCCTGACCTCGCCCAACGAGGACGTGCCGTCGCCGACCTTCACCCTGGTGCAGTTCTACGAGAGCGATCCGCCGGTGGCGCATTTCGATCTCTACCGCCTGACCCGGCCGGAAGAGGCCGCCGAGATCGGGCTGGACGAGGCGCTGGACGAAGGCTGTGCGATCATCGAATGGCCCGAGCGGCTGGGCGAGGATCCCGACCCCTGGCTGGGACCGGACCGGCTGACGGTCATCCTGGCCGAGGACGGCGACGGCCGTCGGGCGTCGGTGTCCGGCGCCGGCGCCTGGGCCGAGAAACTGAAGGACCTGAATGTCTGACCGCGAAGCCCTTCGTCTCGAGTTCCTGAAAGCCGCCGGCCTTGCCGAGGCGGTGCGCGATCCGCTGCCCGGCGACGCCTCGACGCGGCGCTATGAGCGGCTGACCACGGCGGACGGGCGGTCGCTGATGCTGATGGACCAGCCGGCCAACGCCGAAAGCCCGCCGGCCGATCCGGCGTGGACGCCGGCGCAGCGGCTGGCCTCGGGCTGGAACGCCACCGCGCGGCTGTCGGCGGGCCGGATCGAGGCCTTCGCCGCCGTGGCCGACCACCTGCGGGCGCTGGGCCTGTCGGCGCCGGAGATCATCGCCGTCGACGCCGCCGCCGGCCTGGCCGTGCTGGAGGATTTCGGCGACGCCCTGTTCGCCCGGGTCATCGAGGCGGGAGAGGCCGAGGAGCCGCTCTATCTGGCCGCGGTCGAGGCCCTGGCCGCCCTGCATGCGGTCGAGCCGCCTGTGCAACTGAGCGGGGCGGCGGGCGACTGGCCGCTGCTGGTCTATGACGAGACGGCGCTGCAGGGCGGGGCCGACCTGTTCGTCGAATGGATGCCGGCGCTGGACCCGGCCCTGAGCTTCGATGACGCCGCCGTCGCCGACTGGCGCGCGGCCTGGCGGCCTGTGGTCGAGCGCGGCGCGGCCGGGGCCACGGTCATGGCGCACCGCGACTATCACGCCGAGAACCTGATCCGCCTGCCGGACCGCGAGGGGGCGGCCATGGTCGGGATGATCGACTTCCAGGACGCCGTGCGCGCCCACCCGTCGTGGGATCTCCACTCCCTGCTGCAGGACGCCCGCCGCGACGTGTCGCCGGCGCTGGAGGCCAGGGCGCTGGATCACTATTTCAGCCTGCGTCCGGGCGTCGACCGGGCCGGCTTCATGCGCGACTACGCCGGACTGGCGGCGCTGAATGAGGCGCGCATTCTCGGCATCTTCGCCCGGCTGATCGTGCGCGACGGCAAGCCGCGCTACCGCGCCTTCATGCCGCGCATGTGGGCGCACCTGAACGCCAATCTGCAGAAGCCGGGGCTCGAGACCGTCCGCGCCTGGTTCGACGCCCACGTGCCGGAGGCCAGCCGCCGATGACCGCTCCGAAGACCGCGCCCAAGACCGCGATGGTGCTGGCCGCCGGTCTCGGCACGCGCATGCGCCCCCTGACCGACGACCGGCCCAAGGCCCTGGTCGAGGTGGCTGGACGCGCCCTGATCGACCATGTGCTGGACCGGCTCGCTGATGCGGGCGTGGAGAAGGCCGCGGTCAATGTCCACTGGTTCGCCGATCGGCTGGAAAGGCATCTCTCGGCGCGCGGGCGCGGACCGGAGATCGTCATCTCCGATGAGCGGGAAACCCTGCTGGAGACAGGCGGGGGCCTGAAGAAGGCGGCGCCGCTGCTGGGCGACGACCCGGTCTTCGTGGCCAATATCGACAGCGTCTGGCTGGACCGGGGCGACGCCCTGAATCAACTCGCCCGGTTTTGGAATCCGTCAATCATGGATGCCGCGCTTCTTCTCGCGCGGCGCGAAGGCTCCATCGGGTTCGAGGGCGACGGGGATTTCTTCCTGGGCGAAGACGGCAAGCTGACCTTCCGGGGCGAGGCGGCGTCCGCGCCCTTCGCCTACATGGGCGTGCACATCTGCCGGCCTGACTATGTCGCCGACGGTCCCGAGGGGGCCTTCTCGCTGAGCCAGTTCTGGCGCCGGTCGGCGGCGGCCGGGCGGCTGTACGGCGTGGTCATGGACGGCGACTGGATGCATGTCGGCGACCCGCAGGCCCGCGACGAGGCCGAGGCGAAGCTGACTGGAGCGGTATGACCGCGCGGTTCGATCCCTTCGCCGGAGAGACCCCTCGTTGGTACGCGGTCGAGGCCTATCGCCCCTTCCTCGAGGATCTGGCGGCGGGCGTGCTGGACTGGCTGGGCGACAGGCCGCCCGAGACCCTGTCGGACGCGGTCATCCTGCTGCCCAACCGCCGCGCGGCGCGGGCTTTCACCGCCGCCCTGACGAAACAGGCGCGCGGTCGGCCGGTGCTGCTGCCCCAGGTCCGGCCACTGGGGGATCTGGAAGAGGACGAACCGCCCTTCGCGCCGGGCGAGGTCGGGCTGGACCTGCCGCCGGCCATCGCCCCCCTGACCCGCCGCTTCGAGATGGCGCGGATGATCGTCGAGGAATTCCGCTCGGACCTGTCGCCCCTGCGCGCGCTGGAGCTGGCGGATGCGCTGGGCGGCTTCCTGGATTCCTGCCACCTGGAAGAGATCAAGGACATCGGCAAGGTCGCGACCCTGGTCGAGGGCGATCTGGCTGAACACTGGCGGGAATCAGCGCGGTTCCTCGGTCTCGCCGTCGAGACATGGCCGAAGCGGCTGGCCGCGCTCGGGCTGGTGGATCCCGCCTGGCGACGGGCGAAGCTGCTGCGGCTGCTGGCCGACAGCTGGGAGACGCGACCGCCCGAGCATCCGGTGATCGCCGCCGGCTCGACCGGTTCGGCGCCGGCCGCTGCAGACGTGCTGGCTGCGGTCGCCAAGGCGCCGCAGGGTTGCGTCGTCCTGCCTGGACTGGATATCGACCTCGATCCGGCGGTCTGGTCCCGGTTGGGAGACAACGAGCAACACCCGCAGAACGCCCTGTGGCGATTGCTCGAGGGCCGGGTCGAGCGCGAGGCCGTGCGCCCCTGGTTCCGGCCGTCCGTTGAACCCGCCCTGGAGGCGCGCGGCCGCGCCCGCCAGCGGCTGCTCAACGAGGCCCTGCGGCCCGCCGACGCCACCGACGACTGGCGCAAGCTGATCCGCGCCATGCGCGCCGAGGCGGCGGGGACCCAGTCGGCTGATCCCATCGCCGAGGGGCTGCGCGGCCTGTCGGTGGTCACGGCTCGAGCCGAGGAGGATGCGGCGGCGGCCATCGCCCTGATGATGCGCGAGACGCTGGAGACGCCGGGCAAGACCTGCGCCCTGGTCACGCCCGATCTGGCGCTGGGCCGCCGGGTGGCGGCGCGGCTGGAGCGCTGGGGCGTCAGCGCCGACGTGTCCTCGGGCCAGCCCCTGTCGCGCATGGCCGGCGGGCGTCTGGTCGATCTCGCGGTCCGCTTCATCGCCGATCCGCTGGATCCCCACGCCCTGCTGGGCCTGCTCAAACATCCGCTGGTCCGGCTGGACCTTGGCGAGACAGACTTCCGGGCCGCGGTCGAGGCGCTGGAGGCCTTCGCCCTGCGCGGTCCGCGCCGCCGTGACTGGTCCCGCGCGCGCAAGGCCCTGTTCGAGGCGGGACAGCCGCGCGACGACGGACGGGTTCCGTCGGGTGTCACGCAGGAGAGACTCTTGGCCGCGCGGCTCTTGCTGGACCGCCTCGAGGCCCTGTTCGCCGAGGCGCGGACGCCGTTCCTGGACGAGGCCCCGCTGGACGCCGCGGCGCGCGCCCTGACCGGGCTGATCGAGGCGGTGGCGGGGCAGGACGCCTGGGCCGGACCGGACGGGGAGGCGGCGGCCGGCCTGCTGTCGGCCCTGATCGAGGGCGGCGGGTCCCTGGGCGCCGTGTCGCGCGGCGACTTCGCCGAACTGGTTCACGGCCTGTTGACCGACGAGACGGTGCGCACCGGCGGAGCGACCCAGCCGCGCCTGCGCATCCTCGGCGCCATCGAGGCCCGTCTCGTGCGGGCCGACCGCATGATCCTGGCCGGACTGGAGGAGGGAGTCTGGCCCAACGCCGCCCCGACCGATCCCTTCCTGTCGCGTCCCATGCGCGGGACAATGCAACTCCCGCCGCCCGAGCGGCGCCTGGGCCAGACGGCGCAGGACTTTGTCCAGGCGGCCAGCGCCGACGAGGCCATACTGGTGCATTGCGAGCGGCGCGGCGGCCAGCCGGCGGTCAAGTCGCGCTGGCTGTGGCGGCTGGAGATGCTGACGCGGGGGGCCGACACGCCCACGACGCCGGTGTCGATCGCCCGACCATCCGCCGTCCTGGATCAGGCGCGGACGCTGGACGCGCCCGCGCGCCTGACGCCCGAATATGCGCCCCGACCCGCGCCGCGCCCGCCCGTGGACCGGCGCCCGCGCGAGCTGCCGGTGACAGGGGTCGAGCGCTGGGTGCGCGATCCCTACGCCGTCTATGCGCGTTATGTCCTGAATCTGAGACAACTCGACCGGCCGGGCCAGTCGGCCGAGGCGATCGCGCGGGGGAACGCTGTGCACAAGGCGGTTGAACGGCTGACCCTGTCCTGGCCCGACGTCCTGCCCGAGGACAGCGCCGACCAGCTGGAACGGTTGCTGCTGGAGGAGCTGACCTCGGCCGGGTTCGAGGATGCGGCCATGGCGCGCGAGACGCCGCTGGCTCGCAACAGCGCGGTCTGGCTGGCCGGGTTCGAGGCTGAACGCCGGGCGCGCGGGGTGGAAATTCGGGTCGAGGAACGGGTCGAGATGCTGATCCCGGCCCCGGCGGGACCGTTCAAGCTGACCGCCAAGGCCGACAGGATCGAACTGTCGGCCACGGGCGCGGCGGTGCTGGACTTCAAGACCGGCTCCATCCCCTCGCCGAAACAGGTGCGCACCGGCTTCTCGCCCCAGCTGACCCTGACCGGCGCCATCCTGGCCGAGGCCGGGCTGAAGGATGCCGGGCCGGTCGAGCCGGAGGAGTTGACCTATGTCCGCGTCGTCGGCCGCAAGGAGCCGGGGCAGGCCGCGGTGCGGGCGGCGGGCGCGGAGGCGATGGCCCTGTCGCAGGCGGCGCTGGCGGGGCTGACCGCGCGGATCGAGCGGTTCGACCATGAGGAGACGCCCTATCTCAGCTGGGTCGCGCCGCAGTTCATGGGCAATTTCGGCGGCAACTACGACCACCTGGCGCGGGTCTGGGAGTGGCATGTGGTCGGCGGCGACGAGGGGGATGCGGAATGAGCGCGCGTATCCTGCCTGATCCCGCCCAGATCGCAGCCGCCGACCCCGGCCAGTCGGTCTTCGTCACCGCCAACGCCGGCTCGGGCAAGACCTCGACCCTGGTCGACCGGGTGGCGCGGCTGCTGCTGCGCGAGGTCCAGCCGGGCGAAATCCTGTGCGTGACCTACACCAAGGCCGCCGCCGCGGAGATGCAGGCGCGGCTGTTCGACCGGCTGGGCGAATGGGCGGTGATGGACGACGCCGGCCTGGCGCAGTCGCTGGCCGATCTGGACGGGCGCGATCCGGCCCGCCTGTCGGGGCCGGAGCTGTCGGACGCGCGCCGTCTGTTCGCCAAGGCGCTGGAGACGCCGGGCGGCCTGAAGATCCAGACCATCCACGCCTTCTGCGAAAAGCTGCTGCGCCGTTTCCCCATCGAGGCCGGGGTGACACCGGGCTTCACCGTGCTGGAGAACGAGGCGGCGACGGCCCTGTCGCATTCGGCGCGCGAGGATCTGGCCCGGGCCGCCCTGCGCGACGCCGACGGCGTGATCGGCCAGGCCTACAGCCATTTCGCGGTCGAGCTGGACTGGGCCTCGTTCCAGTCGCTGCTGGCCATGATCGAGACCGAACGGGACAAGCTGGTCGACTATACCGCCCGCGTCGCCGACGGGACGGCCCCGGGCCCCCATGCGGTGGCGGGCGCCCATCCCGAGGACACGGTCGAGGGGCTGGAGGCCGACTTCATCCGATACCTCGACCGGGGCCAGTGGCTGGAGACGGCGGCGGCCATGGCGACGGGCTCGACCAACGACCAGAAATGCGCCGACCGGATGCGAGAGGCGGCCTGGACCTTCCCCGGGCTGGCCAATGTCTTCCTGACCGGCGGCGAGCCGCGCAAGGCGATGGCGACGGCCAAGGCGCCGCCCGCGGCGGGCGCCTGGCTATTGGATCTGCAGCTGAAGTACGTCGCCGTGCTGGAGCGGCTGAAGCGGGTGCGGGTGGCGCGCGACACCATCCACGTCCTGACCCTGGCCCAGGCCCACGCCCACCTCTATGACCAGGCCAAGATCGCCAAGGGCGCGCTCGATTTCGGCGATCTGGTCGCGCGCACGGTGGACCTGCTGACCCGCCGCGCCTCGGCGGCCTGGGTGCTCTACAAGCTGGACGGCGGAGTCGAGCACGTACTCGTCGACGAGGCGCAGGATACGGCGCCCCAGCAGTGGGACATCCTCAAGGCCCTGACCGAGGGCTTCTTCGCGGGCGAGGGCGGGCGGCGCTTCACCCCCATGCCGGCCTCGGGCGAGAGGCTGGACCGGACGGTCTTCGCCGTCGGCGACGAGAAGCAGTCGATCTACTCCTTCCAAGGGGCCCGGCCCGAGCGTTTGCGGCAGGAGGCCCAGCGCTATGACATGCTGGCGCGCGGCGCGGACGCCCGGTTCGAGGGCGTGGAGCTGGCCAAGTCCTTCCGCTCGACGCCGGAGGTGCTGGGCTTCGTCGACGCCGTGTTCGAGGGCGCCGAGCGGACCCGCGCCCTGGTCGGCGCCGGGCTGGCGGCCATCCCACCCCATGCCGCCATGCGCGAGGGCCAGGCCGGATCGGTCGATCTGTGGCCGCTGCACGAGGAGATCAAGGGACCGGAGCGCGAAGCCTGGGATGCGCCGGTGGACCATGAGTCCGTCGCCTCGGCGCGCAAGCGGCTGGCCGCCGACCTCGCCGCGGACATCAGGCGTCAGGTGGAGACCGGCGTGGCCGTGTATGATCGCCGGACGCGACAGCCGCGAGCGTCGGGCTATGGCGACTTCCTGATCCTGGTGCGCCGACGCGACGCCACCTTCGAGGAGATCATCCGCGCCCTGAAGTCGGCGGGCGTGCCCGTGGCGGGGGCGGACCGGCTGAAGCTGTCGTCGCACATCGTCTTCGACGACCTGATCGCGCTCGCCCGCTTCGTCCTCTATCCCGACGACGACCTGTCGCTGGCGGGGGTGCTGCGCAGCCCCTTCTGCGACGTGGACGAGGATAGCCTGTTCGCCCTGGCCGGGGCGACGGCGAAGCGCGGCCGGCTGTGGCGGGAACTGCGCGACCGGGCCGGGGAGCGGCTGGAGTGGTCTCGCGCGCGGGACATGCTGCAGTTCGCCCTGTCGGCGCGGGATCGCGATCCGTTCGGCTTCTTCTCGGCCCTGCTGAACCGCGTGGACGAGACCGGGGTCTCGGGCCGGGCGCGGGTGCTGCGACGCCTGGGCCGCGAGGCCGAGGAGGCGATCGACGAGACCCTGAACCAGGTGCTGGCCGCCGAGGATCGCGGCGCGGTGGATCTGGAAACCTGCGTCGCCCGGCTGGAGGCCGCGGACGTCGAGGTGAAGCGCGAGCTGGAGGGCCCACGCGGCGAGGTACGGGTCATGACCGTACACGGGGCCAAGGGGCTGGAGGCGCCGGTGGTCATCCTGCCGGACACCACCAGCCGCGCGAAGGCGCAGGGGCCGGCCCTGATGCCGGTGACGCTGGAGGACGGTTCAGAGGCGTGGCTGATGTGCCCCGGCCGCTCGGCGGATGACTGCGAGGCCTCCGCGGCCGCACGCGACGCCCGGCAGGCGCGCACCGACGCCGAGACCCTGCGCCTGCTCTACGTCGCCCTGACACGCGCCCGCGACCGGATCGTGATCATGGGTCGGGGAAGCACGAAGACGAAGACGGGCTTTGACGAGGGCAGCTGGTGGGATGTCCTGGCCCGGACCTTCGATCAGCTCGGCGACCGGGTGCATGAGACGGACGGGGTGCGCCGGTTCGGCGCCGATCCGGCCCGGCTTCCACCGCAGGGAGCGGCGACCGCGGCCACGATGGTCGTTCCGGCCTGGGCGGGGGTATCGCCGGCGCCCGATCCGACCGCGCGCATCGCGGCGCCGTCGCGGATGGACGAGGTGCTGCGTCTGCCCGCCCCGTCGCCGCTGGCCGTGGCGGCGGGAAGCCTCGGCCGGTTCCGGCGCGGCGACCTGATCCACCGCCTGCTGGAGCGGTTGCCCGAGATCGCGGCGGCCGATCGGCCCGATGCGGCGCGACGCCTGCTGTCCCGTGAGCGAGACCTCAGCGACGATCAGCGCGGCGAGATGATCGCCGCCGCCTTCTCGGTGCTGGAGGACGCCCGCTTCGCCCCGGTGTTCGGCCCCGGCTCGCGGCCTGAGGTGGCCCTCACCGGACGGGCGGCGGGCGTCGCCGTCTCCGGGCGGATGGACCGGCTGGTGATCACGCCGGACAGGGTCCTGGTCGTCGACTACAAGACCAACCGCCCGGCCCCGGACCGGATCGAAGACGCCGATCCGGCCTATGTGCTGCAGCTGGCGATCTACGTCTCGATACTGAGACAGCTCTATCCCGACCGCCCGGTCGAGGCGGCGCTGGTCTGGACCGACGGGCCGAAGCTGATGCCCGTGCCGGCCGCCCTGATGGACGCCGCCCTAGTCCGTTGATTTGCCGCCTCCGGCATCCCACATCGACTGCAACGGGCCGGAATCACCCTATGATGGCCGGCTGATTTTATGAGGCGCGCCTGCCTGGCGGGCCGCCAGGAGAACCGCAATGGCCACCGTCAAGGTCACCGACGAAAGCTTCGAAGCCGATGTGCTGAAGGCGTCCCAGCCCGTGCTGGTCGATTTCTGGGCGGAATGGTGCGGCCCCTGCAAGCAGATCGGTCCGGCGCTGGAGCAGATCGCCGACGAACTGCAGGGCCAGGTCACCATCGCGAAGGTCAACATCGATGACAGCCCGATGGTCCCGTCCAAGCTGGGCGTGAAGGGCATCCCGACCCTGATGCTGTTCAAGGACGGCCAGATGGCCTCCATGAAGGTCGGCGCCATGCCCAAGGGCAAGATCGTCGAATGGCTGGCTGAAAGCGGCATCACCTCCGCCTCGTCCGCCACCGCCTGATCGTCAGGTCGGCCAGGTCTCGCGCGCCGCGCCCAGGACCTCGCCGGCCAGATACAGCGACCCGCAGATGACCACGCGCCCGGCCCCGAGCCGGAGCGCGTGCGTCAGCGCCTGTTCCACGGTTCCAGCCGCCGTCGCGCCCAGGCCGTGGCCGCGCGCCACCGCCGCCAGCGCCTCGGGTTCGGCGGCCGCGCCGTCGAAGCCGACGGCGAAGACGGTCGCGCCGGACTCCTTCAGCGCCTCGAAGAAACCGCCGGCGTCCTTGTTGCCCAGCATGCCGACGATCAGGGCCGTGGGCCGGGGCGCCGAGGCCTGACGTCGGGCCAGGGTCAGGGCCAAGGCCCGGGCGGCGTGCGGATTGTGCCCGCCGTCCAGCCACAGCTCGGCGTCGGCGGCCCGGGCGGCTTCGGCATAGGGGCCTTCGGTCAACCGCTGCATCCGGGCCGGCCATCGCACGGTCCGCAGGCCTTCAGCGATCGCGGCCTCGGGCAGGTCCAACTCCAGCGCGGCGGCGACGGCCAGGCCCGCGTTGTCGATCTGATGCGGTCCCGCCAGGGCGGGCGCGGGCAGGTCGAGGAAGCGCTCCTGATCCTGGAAGGCCAGCCCCCCGCGCTCGGCCCAGGCGTCGAAATCCACGCCCATGACGGTCAGGGGCGCGCCCACGGCCAGGGCGGCGGCCTCGATGGCCTCCATCGCCTCCAGGGCCTGCCGCGCGATCAGGCCGCGCGCGCCGGGCTTGAGGATGCCCGCCTTCTCCACGGCGACGCCGCGCAGCGAGGTTCCGAGGAACTCGGCATGGTCCAGATCGACCGGGGTGATCAGGCTCAGCAGCGGGCGTTCGATGACGTTGGTGGCGTCCAGAACACCGCCCAGCCCGACCTCGATAACGGCCAAGTCGGCGGGGGTCTCGCTCATGGCCACGAAGGCGGCGGCCGTGGTGCTTTCGAACACCGTCGCCTCGCTCGCCACCACCTCGATGCGGTCGAGGATGGCGTTCAGGGCCTCGTCGGTGATCAGTTCGCCCGCCAGCCGGATGCGCTCGTTGAAGCGCACCAGATGGGGCGAGGTATAGACGTGGACCTTCAGCCCCGCGGCTTCGGCGATGGCGCGGAGCAGGGCGACGGTCGAGCCCTTGCCGTTGGTGCCCGCCACATGGATGACCGGCGGCAGGCGGTGCTGCGGATCGCCCAGCGCCGCGCACAGGACACGCATCCGGTCCAGCGACAGGTCGATGCGCTGGGGGTGCCGCGCACGCAGGCGTTCGGAAATCGGGTCCATGGCCGCTTTTTACGCGGCCCGGCGCTTCCCGCCCATCAGCATCGACAGGATCTGGCCGAGGGTGTGCGGCAGGTCGGCGCGGGCGACGACCTTGTCGACCATGCCCTTTTCCTGAAGGTACTCGGCGCGCTGGAAGCCCGGGGGCAGTTTCTCGCGGATGGTCGCCTCGATGACGCGCGGACCAGCGAAGCCGATCAGGGCGCCCGGCTCGGCCAGGTGGACATCGCCCAGCATGGCGTAGCTGGCGGTGACGCCGCCCGTGGTCGGATCGGTCAGCACCACGACGAAGGGCAGCTGGGCCGCCTTCAGCTCCTGGATGGCCAGGGTGGTGCGGGCCATCTGCATCAGGCTGAGCGCGCCCTCCTGCATCCGCGCCCCGCCTGCGGCGGTGAAGCAGACCAGGGGCACGCCGCGCGCGACGGCCGCCCGGGACGCGGCGATGAAGGCTTCGCCCGCGGCCATGCCCAGGGAGCCGCCCATGAAGGTGAAGTCCTGGACGATGACGACGGCTTCGCTACCGCCGACCTCGCCGAAGCCGATGGCCATGGTGTCCTTGCGGCCGGCGGCCTTGCGGGCCGCGTTGAGGCGGTCCTTGTAGGGCTTGCCGTCCGAGAATTTCAGCGGGTCCTCGGGCACCTCAGGCGTCTCGATGGACTCGTAGGCGCC
This sequence comes from Brevundimonas sp. EU05-FHT14B11, assembly GCF_058790835.1. Taxonomy (NCBI): domain Bacteria; kingdom Pseudomonadati; phylum Pseudomonadota; class Alphaproteobacteria; order Caulobacterales; family Caulobacteraceae; genus Brevundimonas; species Brevundimonas sp. EU05-FHT14B11. Next base: position 207,971 of record NZ_JBYTCY010000001.1, on the reverse strand, counting down.
GTCGTCGAAGGTGAAGCGCAGCCGCGTCGGCGCGTCGATGCGCATGTGACGGCCCGACGGCGTGACCCACAGGGCGCCTTCCAGGTCCGAGCGGTACAGCATGTCGCCCGTGTCGGGGTCCTTGACCCACAAATTGTCGGGCGTGTCGCGCCGGCTGACGATCTTGCGGACGCCGGGTGCGAAGCGGGACAGCCAGCCGCCGCGCTTCTCCTGCTGGGGTTTGTTCTTGTCGACCATGGGCGCGCTTTAGACGGTTTCTGCCGCGCGCGCACCCTTCACGGCGTCCGCGAGGCTGCGCACCTTGGCCAGAACGCGCGGGGCGGCGGGTTCGTTCGCCGCCAGGGCCGCGGCGACCTCGTCCACCAGCACCGAGCCGGCGACCACCGCGTCGGACACGCGCGCCACCTCGGCGGCCCGCTCGGGCGTCTTGATGCCGAAGCCGACCGCGACCGGCAGGCCCGAAGCCTTGCGCACCCGTTCGACCGCCGGGGCGACCGAGCCGGCCTGGGCTTCCTTGACCCCCGTCACGCCCGCCACGGAGACGTAGTAGACGAAGCCCGAGGTGCGTTCGGCGATGATCTTCAGCCGGTCGTCGTCCGAGGTCGGCGTGGCCAGGCGGATCAGCGAAACCTGATGGGCGTCCAGGGCGTCGGTGAGGGGATCGGCCTCTTCCGGCGGGCAGTCGACGACGATGACCCCGTCCACGCCGCTGGCCGCCGCGTCGCGGGCGAAGGCCTCGTGGCCGTAGCTCTCGATGGGGTTCAGATAGCCCATCAGGATCAGCGGGGTGTCGGCGTCGCCGTCACGGAAGGCCCTGGCCAGCTCCAGCGTGCCCTTCAGCGTCAAACCCGCCTTCAGACCGCGCAGGGCGGCGCGTTGGATCGGCGGCCCTTCGGCCATCGGATCCGAGAAGGGGAAGCCCAGTTCGATGATATCGGCGCCGGCGGCGGGCAGGCCGCGCAGAATCTCCAGCGCCTCGTCGCGCGAGGGGTCGCCGGCCATGACATAGGCGACGAAGCCGGCCCGGCCCTCCGCCTTGAGGGCGGAGAAGCGGGCGTCGATGCGTTGGGTGGTCATTGGGCGTTCGGTGCGGGGAGTGAGTTTAGGGACAGGCAGGTCTGCCCGGCCTGGTTGACCACCCCGACGTAGCCGGGGGTGTCCGGGCGGGATTCGGGCTGAATCTCGACATCCCAGAAGCCGAAGATGATCATCCGATCGCACTTCCCGTCCGCCAGGGGCTTCTGCAACCAGATCGAGCTTGAGGTCTGGGTGAGGGGAACCCAACCATTGCGCTGGGCTTCGCCCGCGAAGGTATAGGCGACCTGCGGGATGTACTGCATCGGAGCGGTCACGCAGCGCATCGGCACGCCCGGGCCGGCGATCCGTTCCGTCAGGCCGCCGCAGTCGGGGGAGGGCGAGAGCCCGGGCGTCTGGGCCGCGGCTTGCGGGGCCGCTGCGAGGGCGGCGACGAGGGCGAGGACGCTCAGCATCATTGTCTCGGGGCGGGCGGGCCGGAGATCGGCCCGGCCGGCGCGGCGGCGCAGACGTTGCCGGGAATGGCGGCGAAGGCCAGCCAGGCCGCAGCGCCCGGCGCCGGGACGCGGGTGTCGTCGGCGAAGGCGAGCATCTGGAAGCCGTCGCAGCCGCCATCCGGCTTGCGCTTGACGTAAATGATCAGGTTGTTGTCCCCGCCGGCGGCGAGCCAGCCCTGTTCCTGGAAGGCGGCGCTGTAGGCGTCGACCGCATCGTTGACGCCGGCCTGGGTCGTCGTCACGCAGAAGGCCTGCTGGGCGATGGCGGTCTTGCCGCCGCAGGTCGGATCGGCGGTGACCCGCTCCAGCTCCGGAATCTCCACCTGCAGGGCCGCCGGCGGCGTCTGGGCCATGACCAGGGTCGGGGCGGTCGCCGCGCACAGGGCCGCGGCGGCGGCCAGAATGAGGGTCTTCATGATACGCTAGAGCTCCACGCCCAGATGCTTCGCGACGGCGAAGATGTCCTTGTCGCCCCGCCCGCACATATTCAGCACGACATCGCCGCCCTTGCCCACTTCTTTTGCGATCTCGCCGACGCGGGCGAGCGCATGGCTGGGCTCCAGGGCGGGAATGATTCCTTCCAGCTTCGAGCACAGCTGGAAGGCCTCGAGGGCTTCCTGATCGGTGGCGGCGCGGTACTCTGCCCGGCCGATGTCCTTCAGCCAGGCGTGCTCGGGCCCGATGCCGGGATAGTCGAGGCCGGCGGAGATTGAATGGCCTTCCAGGATCTGGCCGTCGTCGTCCTGCAGCAGATAGGTGCGGTTGCCGTGCAGCACGCCCGGGCGGCCGCCCTGGATGGAGGCGGCGTGGTCCGGACCGTCCAGCCCGCGGCCCGCGGCCTCGACGCCGATCAGGCGCACGCCCGCGTCCTCGATGAAGGGATAGAACAGGCCGATGGCGTTGGAGCCGCCGCCGATGGCCGCCACGCAGGCGTCCGGCAGCTTCTCCTTGCGCGCCAGCATGGAGGCGCGCGCCTCGCGGCCGATCACCGACTGGAAGTCGCGCACCATGGCCGGATAGGGGTGCGGTCCGGCGGCGGTGCCGATCAGGTAGTAGGTGTCCTCGACGTTGGTGACCCAGTCGCGCATGGCCTCGTTCATGGCGTCCTTGAGCGTGCCCCGGCCCGAGGTGACCGGGATCACCTCCGCGCCCAGCAGCTTCATGCGGAAGACGTTGGGCGACTGACGCTCCACGTCGGTCGCGCCCATGTAGACGATGCATTTCAGGCCGAAGCGGGCGCAGACGGTGGCGGTGGCCACCCCGTGCTGGCCGGCGCCGGTCTCGGCGATGATGCGGGTCTTGCCCATGCGCATAGCCAGAAGAATCTGGCCCATGCAGTTGTTCACCTTGTGGGCGCCGGTGTGGTTCAGCTCGTCGCGCTTGAACCAGATATCCGCCCCGCCGTGGTGTTCGGTCAGGCGCTCGGCGAAATACATCGGGCTGGGGCGGCCGACATAGTCGGTCAGGAAGCCGTCCAGCTCGGCCTGGAACGAAGGGTCCGCCTTGGCGGCCTCATAGGCGTCGTTCAGCTCATGGATGAGCGGCATCAGGGTCTCGGCCACGAACCGTCCGCCATAGGGGCCGAACCGGCCCTCCGCGTCGGGGAAACTGTAGCTGTTGGGCAGGATGGCGTTCACGGGGCAAACTCGCGCGGAGATCAGGCGGTCCGGACGGCCTCGAGGAAGGCCGCGATCCGGGCCGGGTCCTTAACACCCGGCGCGCTTTCCACGCCAGAGGACACGTCCACGAGGGGAGCGCCGGAAATCCGCACCGCCTCGCCGACATTGTCGGGATTCAGCCCGCCCGCGACGAACCACGGATGCCGAAAGGCCCGCCCGGCCAGCAGGGTCCAGTCGAACCGGGCCCCGACCCCGCCCGGCAGATCCGATCCTTCCGGCGGTTTTGCGTCGAACATCAGATGATCGGCGAAGGGCTCCCAGGCGACGGCGTCGTCGAAATCCTCCTGGGCGCGGATCGGCAGGGCCTTGATGATCCCCGCCCCGGTCAGGGCCCGCACCTGTTCGGCGCGGACCGGGGTCTCGGACCCGTGCAACTGGATCAGATCCGGCTTCAGGATCAGGGCGATCTCGGTCAGCAGGGCGTCGTCGGCGTCGACAGTGACGGCCACGATCCTGGCCTTGCCCGGTCCCTGGCCGCGCGCGCGCTCGAACAGCGTTGCGGCGTGGAGGGGGGCGATGTGGCGCGGACTCCTGGGGAAGACGACCGCGCCGACGAAGGCCGCGCCGCCCGCCAGGGCCGCATCCAGCGTGTCAGGCGTGGTCAGTCCGCAAATCTTGGCCCGGGTCATGCCCGGCAGGTGCGCTCGCCGCCGGTCGGGGTCAAGGCCGGTACAGGTCGGCGTCCGGATCGCCGCCGCCGCGTATCGCAGCCGACACGATCTGGCTGGCGATGACGGAATAGGTGATGCCGTTGCCGCCGAAGCCCATGACCGCCCAGGCATGGTCCATGTCCGGCACGGCGCCGATCGACGGCAGGCCGGTCGCGCTTTCCCCAAACGCCCCGGCCCAGCTGTAGTCGATCTCGAACTCGATATCGGGCAGCAATCGCTTCAGCTTGGCTGTGATCGTCGCGCATTTGCGCTTCAGCTTGGCCTTGTCGGCGTGAGCCGTGGGCGACGGCTCGTCTTCGCCGCCGACGATCAAACGCCCGTCGCCGCCCATGCGGAAATACAGGTATGGATCGGACGCCTCCCAGACGAGCGTGTCCCGCAGCCAGGCTGGGCAGCGCTGGCGCGGCGTCGACGCCATGGCCCAGGTCGAGATCACCTTCGCGCCGGGCGTCGGAACGGTCTTCGGAAACTCGTAACCGCAGCAGAAGATCACCGTCCCGGCCCGCACCGGATGATGGGCGTCCGTTAGCAGGGTGACGCCGTCGGGGTCGCTGACCGCCTCCAGCACCTCGACCGGGGAATAGACCTTCGCCCCGCGGTCCGCCGCGCGGCGCAGCAGGCCGGCGGCCAGCCGGGCCGGGTCGCCGCTGGCTGAGCCATGGCTGAGGATCGCACCGGTTCGCTCGATCCCGAACCGCTCGCGCAGGTCGGCGGGTCCAATATAGGCGCTGTCCAGGCCGATCGCGGCGCGGGCGTCCGCCTCCGCCGCCAGGGCGCGATGGCCGTATTCGTCGCCGGCGAGATAGAGGGTCGCCTTGTCTTTCAGCCCGCAGCGGATCCGGTCATCGGCGACGATCCGCTTCAGATCATCAATGGCCGACCGCGATCTCAGATAGGCCCGTCTCGCCTTCGCCTGCCCGATGCGATCCGCCAGCGCCGTCAGCGGCAGGTCGATCTCCCACTGCAGCAGGGCGGTCGAGGCCACCGTCGAGCCCATCAGCGGCGGACGCCGATCCAGCACGGCGACCGAGTGATCGCGGCTCAGCTCGTGCGCCATGAAGGCGCCGCTGATCCCCGCGCCGACGATGGCGACATCCACCGAGACGGCCGTCTCCAGCGGCCGCACGGGCACGCCCAGCCCGGGGCTGTCCGCCCAGAGGGACCGGCCGGTCCTGAGATCGCGTTTGAGGGTGGCCCCGGTCATGCCGTCTCCGCAGAAGCGGAGCCTTAGCGGGCGAGGGGCCCGCCGGTTCCGCTCAGTCTGCGGGCCCGGCGAAGATGGCGTCGATCTCGTCCGATGTCAGCAACCGCCATTCGCCCGGAGCGAGGTTGTCGGGCAGGGCCAGGCCGCCCAGCCGCTCGCGATGCAGGGCCTCGACGTGGTTGCCCAAGGCGGCGAACATCCGGCGGACCATGTGATAGCGGCCCTCGGTCACCGAGACCCTCGCCTCGGTGGGAGAGATCACTTCCAGCCCGGCGGGCTTCAGCGGCCGGTCGTCGTTCTCCAGCAGCAGTTCGCCCGAGGCGAACCGGGCGGCCTCCGAACCGTCCAGCGGGCGGGCCAGCGTGGCGCGATAGATCTTGGCGACGTTCTTCTTGGGGCTGATGACCCGGTGCAGCAGGTCGCCATCGTCCGTCATCAGCAGCAGACCGGACGTCTCCTTGTCGAGCCGCCCGATGGTCGAGATGGCCGGGTCGCGGCGGCGCCAGCGGTCGGGCAGGACGTCATAGACCAGCGCCCCGTCCTCCTTGTGCGAACAGGTCATGCCCAGCGGCTTGTGCAGCAGGATGACGATGCCCTGCGGCGGATCCAGCGGCTCGCCGTCGATCTCCATCCGGGTGGGCAGATCCGGGGTCACCGGTATGCGCTTGGAGACATCGGTGATGTCGACGCCGTCCAGCACGATGCCGCCCGCCTTGCCCATGCGCGCCATCTCGGCGCGCGAGCCGTAGCCCAGCGAACCGAGCAGCTTGTCGACGCGCGATGTCGGGACTTTTTTCATGCCCTACCGCCCTTCGGGCTACTTGAGGGCGCGTTCACTTGATGGCCTCGAAGACCTTGTAGCCCCCTGCGTCAGCGGCCATCCGCACGCGCTTGAAGGCTTCGTTGATGTCGGCCTCGTAGGGCAGGTGGCGATTGGCGACCAGCCACAGGACGCCGCCCTTCTTCAGCATGGCCGCGGCCTGTCGGATGAAGTTCTGGCCCAGCCGCTTGTCCTCGGCGCCGCCGTCGTGGAAGGGCGGATTGGTGACGATGAAGTCGAGGTCGCCGTTGACAGCCAGGGTGCGGACATCGGCCTGTTCGATAACGACCCGCGGATCCTCGACGTTGCGCCGCGCCGCCTCGACCGCACGGCGGTCCAGATCGTAGAGGGCCAGGGCCGTGACCAGCGGCGAACGCAGCGCCACGGTGGCCAGCGCCCCGTAACCGCAGCCCAGGTCGGCGCCCGCGCCCTTCAGCGGAGGCAGGGTTTGGGCCAGAAGGGCCGAACCGGGGTCGATCCGGTCCCAGGCGAAGACGCCGGGCTGGGACCAGGCGTCCAGGCCGGGCACGAGGCGCGGCGCCCCGGCCTCGATGGCCGCGTCCAGACCGGTCAGGCCGTCGCCCTTGATCACCACACACCGACGATGGTGGGCCTTGGCGCTCTCGCCGACCTCGGCGCCGAAGGCTTCCAGCTCCTTCTTCAGCCGGGAGCCGCCCTTGTCCTTGGCGGCCATGACGTCCAGCCGCCCGCCCGGCTTCAGGGCCCGCAGGGCCAGGGCCAAGATGTAGCGGCGCTCCAGCACGCCCGGCGGGGCGTAGATCATGATGCTGTCGGCCGAGCTTTCGGCCACCGCTTCGAGCGGCTGCGCGCCGGGGATCAGGGGCGAGGTCTGGGTCGCGTCGCCCGGCGGATCGAACACCGCCGGGGGGCGGCCATAGAGAAGCGTCGTCATCCGGCTCCTCTAGCGGACCACGACCCACGGTGACACCCCGGAACAAATCCGGCACAACCCCGCCATGCTCCCCGACTCGATCTCCGCCCCGCTCGCGCCGACCCTGATGGACGCGCGCGCGACGCTGGAGCGCGTCTGGGGTCACGCCGACTTCCGCGGACGGCAGGCCGAGGTGGTCGAGGAGATCCTGGCCGGGCGCGATGTGCTGGCGGTGCTGCCGACCGGCGGCGGCAAGTCGGTCTGCTACCAGATCCCGGCCATGCTGCGTCCCGGCCTCGGCCTTGTAGTGTCGCCCCTGATCGCCCTGATGACCGATCAGGTCGAGGCGCTGAAGCAACAGGGTGTCTCGGCGGCGAGACTGGATTCCGGCGTCTCCATGGACGACCGCTCGGCCATCTGGCGCGCGGCGCGGGCGGGGGAGCTGGACCTGCTCTACGTCTCGCCCGAGGGGCTGGCCCAGCCGCACCTCATCGATCGCCTGCACGACCTGCCGCTGAGCCTGATCGCCATCGACGAGGCGCACTGTGTCTCGCAATGGGGACATGACTTCCGGCCCGACTACCGGACGCTGGGCCGGCTGGCCGAACTGTTCCCCGGCGTGCCGCGCATCGCGGTGACGGCGACCGCCGACGCCCGCACGCGCGAGGACATCGTCCGCTCCCTGCGGCTGGACGGCGCCAAGGTCGTCGTCGACAGCTTCGCCCGTCCGAACCTGCAGCTGTCGGCCATCCGCAAGGAGAGCGGCTCGCGGGCCAAGACGGACGCGGCGGTGATCGACCTGGTGCGGCAGCGGCGCGGCAAGTCGGGCGTGGTCTATTGCGGCAGCCGCGACGGCTGCGAGCGGGTGGCCCAGGCGCTCCGCGACGCGGGGACCAACGCCATCGCCTATCACGCCGGCATGGATGCGCGGGAGCGCGACAAGCGGCTGGAGCGCTTCCTGGCCGAGGACGGGGCGGTGATGGTGGCGACCATCGCCTTCGGCATGGGGGTCGACAAGGCCGACGTGCGCTTCGTCATTCACGCCGACCCGCCCGGCTCGCTGGAGGCCTATTGGCAGGAGATCGGCCGGGGCGGACGCGACGGAGAACCGGCCGAGGGCATCACCCTGTACGGTCCCTCCGACATCGCCTGGACCCTGCGCCGGCTCGACGGTCGCCCGATGGCCGAGGAGGTCAAGGCGGTGCAGGTGCGCAAGGCGCGCCAGCTGTTCGCCATGCTGGACGGCGCGACCTGCCGCCCCCAGACCGTGCGCCGCTATTTCGGCGAGACTGGCGCGGACCGCTGCGGCGTCTGCGACATCTGCCAGGACCCGCCCGCCCTGTTCGACGCGACCGTCCCGGCCCAGAAGGCGCTGGCGGCGGTGCAGCGGCTGGGCGAACGCTTCGGCAAGACCCGCATCGTCGATCACCTGCAGGGGCGGACGAAGGATGCACAGCCGTGGGAGACGGCGCTGTCCACCTGGAGCATCGGCGCCGACATCGCCTCGCACACCCTGCGCGACGTCATCGACCACCTGATGTTCGAGGGCCTGCTGGTCGAGGATCCGAACGAGGGCAAGCCGCTGGTCCGACTGGGCGACCCGGAGGCGGTGCGCGGCGTCTATCGCGGCGAACGGGTGATCGAGGTGCGGCTGACGCCAGCCCGGGTCTCGGCCCCGCGAGAACGGGTGCGAAACGGCCGCAACGCCGCGCTGGAGACCATGGACGCCGATGTCCGCGCCCGCTTCGAGGTGCTTCGCAACTGGCGCCGCGAGCGGGCCGCCGAACAACGGGTGCCGCCCTATGTCATCTTCCAGGACAAGACCCTGCTGGAGATCGCCATCGCGGAGCCCGGCGATCTGGAGACGCTGGGCCACATCTCCGGCGTCGGCCAGACCAAGCTGGACCGCTACGGCAAAGGCGTTCTGGCGGCGCTATCAGCCTGAAGTCGATGCGCAGTCGAGCGTCCCGCTCGACGGAGTTCGTCTGGAAAAGATCGTTCGCCGCAGGTTTCGAACCGTGGTTGCACTAACGGTAGAGCTTTAGGGCACGCAGACGTATGATTGCGGCCATGCCCCTGCAGATACTCTTCGGCGACGACGAACATACGGCAAAGGACGGCCCTTACAGTCGCGTGCTCAAGACACGGAAGTGGCTATATCTAGGAGCCGGCTTGGGGGCGTTTGTCGCCATGGGGTTGTATGATGAAGCGGCGGCGAAAGCCCTGCTTCAGGTCATAACGCTCCCGAACGGCGTCGTCAGAAACTTCCTGCTCGCCGGCATAGCGTACCTCTTGCTCCAGTACGTCATGCTCGTTGCCCAGTTGTCAGTCAGCTACGACCTGGTTCTTCGGGAGCGGCTGGCCTTCCGTCGCGAGGACGAACTCGCTGCCGGGCGTCAGAAAGTCAGCGAGGCGCAGCGAGGCCTCAACGACTATCAGGACCAGCGGCCAAGGGTTGCGCCTGAGGAGATGACGGCAGCGCGCGAAAGCCTTCAGAAGGCGCTTTCCCAACTGGAGGAAATTCGCAGAAGGCCTGGCCGAACTGAGGGCAAAGAGCCCGGGAGCGGGATTGATCTGGACTCCTTGCAGGAGTTCGGCGCCAAGTCGGTCGTTGCGCAGGCTGAGGCCGAACTCGAAAGTCTGAGCGCCCGTCAAGCCCAGACCGAAGCTGATCTTCGCCGGGAAGACCCGATCAAACAGTCGCTGACGTTGTCGCTGCAGCAGGCGACCGGGGCGCTGGTCGCCCTCCAGCGCGAGGATCCCGCGCAGCGGATCGGATACCGCAAGATCGAGATTGGAATCGACGTCCTCAGGGTTCTGCCGCCTGCTGTTTTCGCCCTGCTTACGCTGGTGGCCCTCGCGGCGTCGGTCTTCTGAACATCGTCCAGAAGTCACACGATCATCCCGGTCATAGGGGTTAGCCCCACGGTCCCCGGGATGGCGCCTGATCGGTGACCGGCACAGACGTCACTGACGGCCGGATCGGAGGAGACCCCACCATGACTGGGCGCGCCGCGGGGGTGCGGCCCATCTTCACGGCCAGGTCCATCAGGGCGCGGACGCGGTTGCCGGTGGCCGGGTGGGTCGAGAACAGGTTGTCGGCGCCCCGGCCCGCCAGCGGATTGATGATGAACAGCTGGCCCGAGGCCGGATTGCGCTCCGCGGTCGGGTTGTGGATGCGCTTGGCGTAGGCTTCGATCTTCTGCAGGGCGGAGGCGAGGGCGTTGGGGTCGCCGGCGATCTCGGCGCCGACGCGGTCGGCCTCGTACTCGCGCGACCGGCTGATGGCCATCTGAACCAGGCCCGCGGCCATGGGGGCGAGGATCATCAGGGCCAGGGTCCCGATAATGCCGCCGGGCCGCTCGCGGTCGTCGCCGCCGCCGAAGAAGAGGGCGAAATTCGCCAGCGCCGCGATGGCTCCGGCGATGGTCGCGGTGACCGTCATGGTCAGGGTGTCGCGGTTCTTCACATGCGCCAGTTCGTGCGCCATCACGCCCCGGATCTCGTCTCGGGTCAGCATGTCCAGCAGGCCGGTGGTGGCGCAGACGGCGGCGTTCTGCGGGTTGCGGCCGGTGGCGAAGGCGTTGGGCTGGTCGTTGGGGATGATGGCGATCATCGGCCGTGGCAGGCCGGCGTCCCGCGCCATCTGCAGAATGTCGGCGACATAGGTCCGCACCACGGCGTTGGGATGGTTCTCGTCGACCGGCTGGGCCCGGTACATCTTCAGGACGATCTTGTCGGCGTTCCAGTAGCTGAACAGGTTCATCCCGCCCGCCACGACCAGCGCGATCAGCATGCCCGGCACGCGGCCGATCATGAAGCCGACGCCCATGAACAGGGCGGTCAGCGCGGCCAGCAGGGCGAAGGTCTTGAGATGGTTCATCTGAACTCGAACTGGGGCGCGCACTGGCGCCGTTGGGGGAGGCTCCCAATTTGCGAATTGCAACGCGATGGCTCAAGGCGAGGACGCTGTGACCGATCATCCCACCCCCGAGACCGAACCCGCCCCCGTTTTCAACGCGGATGTCCCGCACGCCACGCCTGAGCGGCCCTTGAGCGAGGTGGCGCGCCGCGCCCTGCTGGAGGCGGCGGATCGTCGCGCCGCCTCGGAACAGGCCGCGCTGGAGACCGAACACGGCGGTCCGCGCGGTCCCGAGCCCACCCGCTACGGCGATTGGGAGAAGAAGGGCATCGCCGTCGATTTCTGACGGCGAACGAAACCCGCCGAACGGCGTTAACCCTGACGTTCAGGAGACGCGCCGATGATCCGCCTTCTCGCCGCCTCAGCGGGCCTCGCTTTCCTCCTCTGCGCGGGCGCCGCGACGGCCCAGACCCATGCGCCGTCCTGGGGCCAGCCCGTCTATCTCGACAGCTGGGGCCGTCCGGTCGGCGGAACGCCCCTGTCCGAGGTCGAAACCCGGTCCTACGCCGAAACCGGTCGCTGGGCGGACGGGTCTCATGAGCGCCCCTACGTCTATGTGCCCGGCCGCGCGCCCGGATACGGTCACGGCTATGGCGCGAGCCGCTACCGCTGGTACGGCTATGAAGGGCGCGGGTACGACCGCCGTCCGCACCAGGGCTACCGCGATGAGTGGGGCTACAACGACGACCGCGCCCGGCCCGGGCGACAGGGCTACGTCGATCACTACGGCCGATCGCGCGATCGGGGCCCCGACGTGTATTTCTACGACCGCTGACCCCTGAGCAGGGTTAATTTCCGTCCTCTGAGGGGAAAGCGCGGTCCAGCACTCCCCCTGTCGGTGCAAGGCCGCGCGGCGGCTGGCCCGGGCGCGTCATAACGGCTCCTGAAACGGAGTCCGTGACATGCGAATGCTCACCGCCGCGGCCGGCGCCGCCCTACTTATCCTCGCCGCCTCGCCCGCCTTCGCCGGCGATCCGCGGGGGGGCGGCCACCAGCCCCGCCCGCCCGCGCCCTGCTGCCATGGCGGCGGCGGGGGGCCGCGTCCGCCGTCGCCCCCGCACGGCGGCGGCTGGAACTCCAACATCAATGTGAACGTCAACGCCTCGGCGCGGGCCGAGGCCTACGCTTCGGCCGGCGCCCGCGGCTATCTGAACGCCCGGACCTATGACATGGGCGGCCCCCGCGGCGGCCCCCGCGGCGGCTACGGCGGCGGCACGGTCTATGTCGGCGGCGGTTACGGCGGCGACGCGGGCGGCTACTACTCCGGCGGTCCGGCGGTTTATGACGAGCGCGTGCTGGAAGGCCGGGCCTGCCCCTCGGCGCCGTTCGGCTATGTGGTCACCGGCTTCGGTCGTGACGACATGCGCCCCTCGCGTTGCGGCTACCGCTATGACGACCGCTACGACCGGGGCGGCCGCTACGGCTACAGCGAGCGTCACGACCGGTACGACGGCTATTCCGAGAGCCGCTACGAGGTCCGTGAAAGCTACAGCGACTACGAGGCCTACGAAGAGGGCTACATCCGCGACGACGGCCGCCGCTACGAGGATCGGCGCGGCTGCGACTGCGACCGGGGGCCGGCGCCCTATCCGCCCGTCTATCTGCCGGAGCCGCCGCGCTACGAGCCGCCGCACCGGGTCGCCCCGCCGCCGCCCCGCGCTCACCGGCCCCAGCCGCCGCGACGCCAGACGCCGCGGCAGGAATACCGCCAGGAACCCGGCGAGCGGGGCTGATCTCTAAAGGGCGACGCCGTTGATCGATTCGGCGATGGACGAGGCCGCCAGCAGCGGATTGTCAGCCCCCACCACCGGGCGGGCCACCACCAGATGGGTCGCTCCGGCCTCCAGCGCCGCGCGCGGCGTGGCCACGCGCTGCTGATCGCCCCTGTCAGCGCCCTCGGGACGGACGCCCGGCGTGACGATCAGGAAGTCGGGACGACCGGCGGCGACGGCGATCTCGCGCACCCGGGCGGCTTCCAGCGGGCTGGAGACGACGCCGTCGACGCCGCAGTCCAGCGCCTGACGCACCCGCCGCTCGACCAGGGCGGCCGCGTCGAAGCCGTAGCCGATCTCGGCCAGGTCGGCGTCCGACAGGCTGGTCATGACCGTGACGGCCAGCAGCCTGGTCCCTGATCCGGCGGCGTTGCGGCCCTTGACCGCGCCCTTCATGACCTGCGGCTCGGCATGGACGGTCAGCAGGTCGCAGCCGCCCTCGGCCACGGCGCGGGCCGCGCCCTCCACCTGGGCGCCGATGTCGTGCAGTTTCCAATCCTGGAAGACCATCTTTCCGGCGGTCCTCAGCTCATGGGCGAAGGCCACGCCGCCCGGGCGGGCCAGCAGGGTCAGGCCGATCTTGTAGGCGGTGATCGTCGCGCCCAGCCGCTCGACCATGGCGCGGGCGGCGTCCAGCGAGGGCAGGTCCAGGCCGACGATCAGGCGCGGGTCGCTGAGCACAGGCGTCATGGGTCGATCTCCTTTGCCGCCGGGGGTGGACGCGCGGACGTGCGTCGGCCCTTATGGCGGTTGGGTGAATTGGGGGCGAGGTCAGGTCATGGACGCGGTCGAACTGGGGGTCAACCTGTTCGTGACGCTGTTCGCGCTGCTGGATCCGGTGGGAAACCTGCCGATCTTCGCGGCGGCGACAGCGGGCGCGACGCTGCGCCAGCGAGTGTCGGTCTCGTTCCTGATCTGCGTGTTCGCCGCGCTCTTCCTGGGGTTCTTCTTCTTCACCGGCCTGGGCCTGCTGCAGTTCTTCGGCATCTCGCTGGCGGCCTTCCGCATCGCGGGCGGCATCCTGTTGCTGCTGCTGGGCCTCGACATGGCGCGCGAGGACTTCCTCGCCACCTTCGCCGACAAGGACGCGGCCAATGATCTGAAGGACGTGCGCGGTTACGCCAAGCGGCGCTTCCAGCGGCTGGTCGTGCCCTTCGCGATTCCGCTGATGATCGGGCCCGGCGCGATCTCGGCCATCATCATCCAGGCGGGCGAAGCCACGAAGATCGGCCCGGCCGGCACGGCCGCCTCACTGGCCGCGATCACCGGCGCCTGCGTGGTCTCGTTCATCTGCTTCGCCCTGACCGGCCCGATCAGCCGGATCCTCGGCGAGGTGGGCCTGGCCATCGTGGTGCGGGTGCTGGGCCTGATCCTGTGCGCCCTGGCGATCCAGTTCATCCTGATGGGGCTGGGCGAGGCGTTGCCGGGCATCATCAGCACCGGCGTGACCATCCCCTATCCCTCCGGCGGGCACTGAGATGGACGGATCGTCGGGGGTCCGGGTGTTCCAGGGGCCGGAGTCGCAAAGGCTGGACGCCTTCGTCGATGCGGCCTTCGCCTTCGCCGTCTCCCTGCTGATCATCGGCGGGACCGAGCCGCTGCGGTCCTTCACCGACCTGGCCACGGCGCTGGCCCGCATTCCAGCCTTCATCTTCGGCTTCGCCCTGATCGCCCTGTTCTGGACGGCGCACCGGACGTGGTCGACCCTGACGCCGGTGCGCACAGGCTGGACCACCCTCCTCAGCCTCGCGGTGGTGTTCGCGGTGCTGGTCTTCGTCTTCCCGCTGCGCCTGCTGGCCGAGACGGCGACGCACTATGTTTCGGGCGGCGTGCTGCCGGGCGGGCGGCTGATGTCGGGCCTGGCCGACCTGCGCTGGACCTATGTGATCTACGGCGTGGCCTTCGCCGTGCTGTCTGGGCTGAACGCCGGCCTGTTCGCCCACGCCGCGAGAGCCCTGCGCAGCGGGGACGCCGCCACGCACCGCAAGGGCGTGCAGTGGGCGAGGACCTGGACCATTTCGGCCGCGACCGGACTGATCTCGGCCCTGATCGCGGCGACGCCCCTTCTGAAGGTCGCGCCCTGGCTGCCGGGCGTGGCCTACAACCTCATCCCTGTCGGCGTGCTTGTCGTGACCCGGCGGAACCGCCGGACCTAAAGACCCAGGGCGGCGCGGATGTCGCGCCAGTCGATGTATTTGAAGTTCTGGTTGCCGACGTCGTTCACGTCGTCCTGCACCACGACCACGCCCTCGGGGAAGCGGTCGCCGACCCGGCCGCCAAGGGCGTCCAGGCCGTCGGTGCCGGTCACGCCGTCGATCGCGCCGTTCGCGACCACGAAACGCCCCTTGTACTCGGGCGCGGCGCCGTCGATGCGCCAGACCGGGAAGGTCGAGTCGCCCTGGCTGGAGCCGATCAGGTAGCGGGCCGCGCCGTCGGCGATGATCGTCAGGCCTTCCGCATCGGCGACCAGCACGCCCGGAGCGATCGCCTGCACCAGGGTCCGGGTCGCGCCCGAGGCCGGGTCTAGGCCGTAGCGCCAGACCCCGACGTTCTCTTCCGCGATGTACAGGGCGCCGGTGGCCTCGTCGGCGGCGCAACCTTCCGAGATGCTGCCGATCTCGGCGCGGCGGACCAGGCGGGCGGCCGGCTGACCATCGGCCGCGACGGTCAGCACGAACTGGCGCAGCTCGCCCTCGTGACCGACCAGGATGGCGTGCAGTTCGGCGCCGCGGCGGGCGAAGCAGAAGCCGTAGGGTTCGACCACGTCGGTGGCGACATTGCCCCAGTGACGGACGCCGTTGTCGCCGGTCGCCGCCGGGTCGAACAGATACAGGGCGATGCCGGCCTTGCCCGGGGTGCGGTCGCTGGCGCCGAACACCACCTGCGGACGGCCGCCGACGCTCAGGCCCTCGGCCACGTCGACATTGTTCAGCAGGCCTTCCGGCAGGAACTGCAGGATCGCGCCGTCCAGGCCGTAGATATACAGGCCGGCCTTCTTGTCGGTGCCGGCGACGAAACCGTTCACGACGGCGCCCTTGATATGGACCGGCGTGGCCGAGGCCCAGACCGCGGGATCATCGGCGGCGTCCTGACCGGGCAGGCCCACCGGCGGGGTTTCCAGCACGGCGTGAACCGGCGCGCCCTGGCCGACGACGCCCTCGCCCTCGCCCTGATAGTCGACTTCACGAGTCGCGCAGGCGGCCAGCAGGGCTGCGGCGGCGACGGCGACGATCAGGGTCCGGACAGTCATTGGATACGCCCCTCCAAGGCTAGACGGGCGCGCCAGACCACGCGCCGTGGTGGACGGTCAAGCAACGCACGATGACGGTCCCGCGTCACCTTCGTGACGAACGATCAGCCTCGGGACGAATCGTCACGACGGCGTCGGCAAATCGCCAAGCCTCGTTCGCGAAACCGTCGCGCCCGCGTCGCCGGTGCGGCCTAGCTGGCGCGTCCAGAGCTGGCGGCCGGGGGGTCGACCGGACGCATCGGGATGCTTCAAATGAAAATCGGACTTCTGCTCGGCGCCGCCGTCGCGCCGCTCGCCTTCTCCCTGGCCAGCCCGGTTCTGGCGCAAGACGCCCAGAACGGTCCGACGACCGCCCTCGACGAGGTCATCGTCACCGGCGAGCCGGTCATGCGCAACCGCACCGACGACGTGGTTCCGACCCTGTCCTACGACCTCGAGTATTTCCAGCGCTTCGAGCCGCTGACCGTCGGCGACGCCCTGAAGCGCGTGCCCTCGGTGACCTTCCTGTCGGACATCCTGGAGGCCGACGGCGTGCGCCTGCGCGGCCTGGATCCCGGCTACACCCAGATCCTAATCAACGGCGAGCAGGTGCCCGGCGCCGGCGTCGACCGGTCCTTCTTCGTCGACCGCATCCCCGCCGAACTGATCGAGCGGGTCGAGGTCGTGCGTTCGTCGTCGGCGAACCGTTCCGGCGACGCCGTCTCGGGCGCCATCAACATCGTGCTGCGTGACGCTCTCGCCCTGGACGGCGGCTACATCCGCGCCGGCGCCATCATGTTCCCGGACGATGAGATCGGCGGCACCTTCGGCGCCGTCTGGGGCGGTCAGGTCGGACCGGGCCGCCTGCTGGTCGGCGGCAGCCTCCAGGACCGCCGCAACCCGAAGAACAAGTACAGCCAACGCTTCAACCAGCCGGGCGGCACGCTGCTGAACACCGAGGTCCAGACCGACGTCCGCAGCGGCACCGACTACTCCTTCAACGCGGCCTATGAGGTCGAGGTCGGCGGCGGCACGCTGGACCTGTCGGGCGTCTTCGTCCGCACCGAGCGCCTGCAGGACGAGGACTCGCTCGAGTACCAGTTCGGCCTCGAGAACAACGCCAACCTGCTGACGGTCAACGATAACGACGTCGACATCCAGACCGACAACCTGAGCCTGCGCGCCCGCTACGAGCGCGAGATGTTCGGCGGCGAGACCCGCTTCAAGCTGGGCTACGCCAGCTTCAACGACGAGCAGATGGAATTCGAGAACGAGTCCGAATACCTGCGCGACGCCAACCCGTTCCCTGAAGAGGATCGCTTCACGGCCGATCTGGAATACCGCGACCTCCAGGACGAAGAAGTTTCGGCGGCGATCGAACACACCCGCGAGCTCGGCAACGGCGTCGAGCTGGAGTTCGGCCTCCAGGGCGTCCAGAAGGATCGCGATTCGAACACCCGCACGGCGACCCGCGTCCGCTTCACCATCCCGAACGCCCCGGCGCCGCGCCCGGTCCAGCCGCCGTTCGTCTTCACCGACGGCGCCTATGCCATCGAAGAGACCCGGATCGACCCGTACGTCATGTTCTCGGGTGAGAGCGGCGCGCTGAAGTGGGAGGCGGGTCTGCGTTACGAGACGACCGACACCACCATCGCCGGCATCGACAACGACTATGCCGAGCTGCTGCCCTCGGCCAGCCTGCGCTACCGCCTGTCGGACACCGACCGCCTGACCCTGTCGGTGGCGCGCACCGTCCGCCGTCCCGATTTCGACGATCTGGCCCCCGTCACGCTCGAGGAAGAGCGCGGCGACAACGATTTCCGCGGCAATCCCTACCTCAAGCCCGAACTGGCCTGGGGTATCGATGCGGGCTTCGAGCGTCGTCTGGGCCGTCGCGGCGTCGTCGGGATCAACGTCTTCTACCGGGACATCACGGACCTGATCGAGGACGTCAATACGGGTGAAGCGGGCAGCGGCGACAACCCCGCCACGCCCACCGTCATCGAAGCGTTCATCGAGTCCATCGACAACGTCGGCGACGGTCAGGTCTATGGCGTCGAGTTCGACCTCTCCACGCCGCTGGACTTCATCGGCATGGAGAACACCGGGGTGTTCCTGAACGCCTCGTGGCTGGACAGCAAGGTCGAGGACGGCCTCGGCGAGCGCCGCTTCAACGACCAGTCGGACTATGTGGTGAACGTCGGCTTCACCCACGACATCCCGACCTGGGGCGCGGCCTTCGGCGCCACCTACCGCAAGCAGGGCGACGCTTTCGGCCGGGTCTACGCCGAAGAGGTCAAGACGTCCTACGGCGCCGACCTGGAGGTCTTCCTCGAGAAGCGCGTGTTCGCCAACACCGTCGTCCGCCTGACCGGTTCGAACCTGCTGGACAGCTCCAAGGACGAGGTGTTCGACAAGTTCGGCGACCGGGCGGACCAGATCAGCCGCAGCTACGACGAGTACGAGCTGGAGAGCGAAAGCGCCGGCCCGGTCTACCAGCTGGTCATGCGCGTCGCCTTCTGACGCCTGTCCAGAGACGAGACAGAAGGGGCCGGGCGGCGACGCCCGGCCCTTTTCGATTCCAGCGCCCAATGGTTAACGGTCGAGCTGGACCGTTTCGGAATCAAGGGCTAGGTCGCCTTGGGGGCGAAAGGCGGTCGTTGCGGTTCGCCGTTTGCAAGGCATCTCCCGAACGGGCGCGCGCCGCGCCAGAACGGGACAGTCAGGTCGAATGTTTCTCGAAGGCCAGATCAACTGGATGTGGGTGCTGGGCGCCGTCGCCGTCGTCGGCTGGCTCGTCGGGCTGATCGCGCTATGGTTCGCGCTGACCAACCGGTCACGCCACGTCGACGCCTCGGGCCAGCTGGATCTGGTCCAGCGCGTGGCCGAGGATTCCCAGAAGCGACTGTTCGAGACCCTGAACGCCATCCCAGTGGCCCTGGTCGAGACCGACAAACAGGGCAAGTTCGTCTTCGCCAACCGCGCCGCCCATCAGCTGCTGGGTCGCCGCGACGCCGAGCTGATCGGCCTGCGCTTCCACTCCGCAACCTGGGGCATCACCTTCCCGGACGGACGTCCGGTGCCGCCGGACCTGCTGCCCAGCGCCCGCGCCCTGCGCGGCCAGACCGTCAAGGGCTTCCACCACCTGATCTCCAACCCCGCCACCCGCAAGAAGATGCTGGTCTCGGTCACGGCCATGCCGATCGAGAATGAGCTGGGTCAGATCACCGGCTCGACCGCCGCCATTGTCGAGACCGAGGGCCTGCAGACGCCCGAGGTCATCGCGCCGGAGCCCGTGCAGGTCGTCGGCGACGACCTGACCCGCCGGGTGTTCGACGCCGCCTCCAGCGCCCTGGTGGTGGTCGCCGCCAACGGCCTGGTGCGCGAGGCAAACCGCACGGCCCTGCTGGTGCTGGGCCGCGACGCCGTCGAGGGCGATTTCGCCGACGCCTTCCTGGCCGAGGATGAGCGCGTCGAGGGCCGTCAGGCCCTGCGCGCGGCCCTATCCGCCCCGGCGGGCGAGGCTGAGGCCTTCGTCTCGCGCACCGGCGCGCCGGAAGGCATCCGCTGGTCCATGCTGCCCCTGACCGACGCCGAGGGCCGGGTCGACGCCCTGCTGCTGGCCGGCGAACGCGCCGATCCCGTGGTGGAAGAGACGCCGGTCGAGGTCGTCGAGGAGGCTCCGGTCGAGACCATCGCCTTCGCCCCCGAACCCGAGCCCGAGGCGCCGGAAATCTCCGAGGAGACCCGGGCCCTGCGCGAGGAGGCCGAGACCGCCCGCCGTCAGGCCGAGGAGGCTCTCGCCGCCGCCGCCGCCGCGCGTCAGGAGGCCGATGCAGCCCGCGCCGCCGCTCATCAGGCGCGAGAAGAGGCCGAGCTCGAACTGCAGGGCGGACGCCGTATGGAAAGCGTCGGCCGTCTGACCGGTGGTCTGGCCCATGACTTCAACGCCCTGCTGGGCGTCATGACCGGCGCGCTGGACATGATGCTGCGCCAGGCCGACGACCCTGCGCGCGTGCGCCGTCTGGGCCAGGCCGCCCTGGCCGCCGGCCAGCGCGGCGAACAGCTGACGCGGCGCCTGACCGCCTTCTCGCAGGGCGACGACGCCCCCGTGTTCCAGACGCTGGACGCCGGCGTCCTGCTGCGCGGCATGGAAGCCCGGCTGCGCGCCATGGCCGGTCCGGAGATCGACCTGATGATCGAGGGGCCGTCAGACGTTGCCCCGGCCCGGCTGGACCCCGTCGCCTTCGAGGGCGCGGTTCGCGCCCTGACCCAGAACGCCGTCGAGGCGGTGGGCTCCAAGGGCTCCGTCGCCGTGCGGCTGGAAGCCCTGATGGAGGGCGGCCTGCGGCTTAGCGTGCGCGACACCGGCCCCGGAATGGATCGTGAAATGGCCGCCCGCGCGGTCGAGCCCTTCTTCACCACCCGTGACGGCGCGGCCGGTCTGGGCCTGTCCCAGGCCTATGCCTTCGCGCGCCAGTCGGGCGGGGTGCTGTCGATCGACGAAGCGCCCGGGGGCGGGGCCGAGGTGTCCATCACCCTGCCGCAGCCCTTGGAGGAGGCGGAACTTCAGCGCGCCTGACCCCGCTATCGACGTTCTCCGTCCTGGGTGTAGGGTGGTTAACGACGAAGACGGAGCCCGGTCATGAAGTTTGCGCGCATCCTCATCGCGGTGGTCATCCTCGCCTATGCGGGTTGGCTGGCGTGGCCTCTTCTGTCGCCGATCATCGGCGGCGCGACCCCGGACATGGGCGCGATGCGCGCCGAGGCCGACGCCCTGACCGGCGGCGACCTGTTCGGCTTCATTCCCGGCTGGGCGTTGTGGGCCGGGGCCATCGTTCTGTATCTCATCGCCGCCCTGATGCTGGGGTCCGGCAACACCAAGGCCTCGGTGGCCTACTTCCTGGGCTTCATCGCCGACGCCGTGCTGCGGCTGGCCATGGACAGCGGCGGTCCGGACGCCAGTGCGCGCTCGGCGGGGCCGACGGCCATGGCGGCGGACAGCGGCCTGCCGGTCGATCCGGTCTGGCTGGTGCTGGGCGGCCTGTTCCTGCTGGGCGTGCTGGTGGTCGTCCTCGCCCGCCGCCAGCGCAAGCGCCGCGTCGCGGGTCAGCTGGCCTTCTAGCGCCAGGGTATCGCCCCCATATACTGACGCGGCGGTTGACCCTCGCGGGGGCGGCGCTAGGTTCCGCGCGCCTTCCCGCGCCCAGACAAGCATCAGAGAGACCCCATGGCCGAAGCCGCATCCTATGACGTCGTCATCATCGGGGGCGGTCCCGGCGGCTACAACGCCGCCATCCGCGCCGGCCAGCTGGGTCTGAAGGTCGCCTGCATCGAGATGCGCGAGACGCTGGGCGGCACCTGCCTGAACGTCGGCTGCATGCCGTCCAAGGCGCTGCTGCACGCTTCCGAGCTGTTCGAGGTCGCGGGCAAGGAGTTCTCCACGCTCGGCATCGATGTCGGAACGCCCAAGGTCAACCTGCCGCAGATGATGAAGCAGAAGGCCGACAGCGTCGGCGCCCTGACCAAGGGCATCGAATTCCTGTTCAAGAAGAACAAGGCCGACTGGATCAAGGGCAAGGGCAAGATCACCGGTCCGGGCACGGTCGAGGTGACCGCCGCCGACGGGACCGTCACGACCCTGACCGCCAAGGACATCGTCGTCGCCACGGGCTCCGAGCCCACGCCGCTGCCGGGCGTGGACTTCGTCGAGGGCAAGGTCATCGATTCCACCGGCGCCCTGTCGTTGCCGGCCGTTCCGAAACACCTGATCGTGGTCGGCGCCGGCGTCATCGGCCTTGAGCTCGGTTCGGTCTGGCGCCGTCTGGGCGCCGAGGTCACCGTGGTCGAGTTCCTCGACAAGGTCGGCGCCGGCATGGACGCCGAGGTCGCCACCGCCTTCCAGCGCGGCCTGACCAAACAGGGCATGACCTTCAAGATGGGGACCAAGGTCACCTCGGCGAAGACCGCCAAGGACGGCGTCGTCCTGACGCTGGAGCCCGCCGCCGGCGGAACCGCCGAGACCCTGACGGGCGACGTGGTTCTGGTCGCCATCGGTCGTCGTCCCTACACCGCCGGTCTGGGCCTGGAGACGGTCGGCATCGAGACCGACAAGCGCGGTTTCCTCAACAACGACCACCTGAAGGCCGGCAAGGACGGGATCTGGGTCATCGGCGACGTGACCCACGGCCCGATGCTGGCGCACAAGGCGGAAGAAGAAGCCGTCGCCGTGATCGAATACATCGCCGGCAAGGCGGGGCACGTCGACTACGACCTGGTCCCCAGCGTCATCTACACCAGCCCCGAAGTGGCCTGGGTCGGAAAGACCGAGGAGCAGCTCAAGGCCGCGGGCGTCGAGTTCAAGAAGGGCAAATTCCCCTTCACCGCCAACAGCCGCGCCAAGATCAACCACGAGACCGAGGGCTTCGTGAAGGTGCTGGCCGATGCGAAGACCGACAAGGTGCTCGGCGTGCACATCTTCGGCCCGCAGGCGGGAGAGCTAATCGGCGAGGCTTGCATCGCCATGGCCTTCGGCGCCGCCTCGGAAGACATCGCCCGCACCTGCCACGCCCACCCGACCCGGTCGGAAGCGGTCAAACAGGCCGCCATGGGCGTCGACAACTGGACCATGCAGGCCTGACGCTCCAGCGCCCCGGGGCCGGCGCGAGCCGACCTGGGGGCCGTCGACCGATTTCGCCCTAGAGCAGCAACTCGTCCTCGATGGTGCGTGTCGTCCGACGACGCAGGCCCTCGAAGTTCACGGTGTTCGCGGTGAAGTCCAGGGTGACCTGGCGGAACCGGCCCAGC
This sequence comes from Brevundimonas sp. EU05-FHT14B11, assembly GCF_058790835.1. Lineage (NCBI taxonomy): Bacteria > Pseudomonadati > Pseudomonadota > Alphaproteobacteria > Caulobacterales > Caulobacteraceae > Brevundimonas > Brevundimonas sp. EU05-FHT14B11. The sequence continues at coordinate 185,443 of NZ_JBYTCY010000001.1, read as the reverse complement.
AGGTCGGCGCCGATCAGCAGGGCCGGGCGGTCCGCCAGCTGCAGCGTCTCGAAACAGTGCAGGTCGGCGAACAGCAGCGGCGTCGTGCCGAGGCGCGAGCGGCCCAGTCGGATCTGATCCACCCTGGCGAGGTCGGCGGACAAGGTCTGGCCCGTCACGCCGTAGAGGGGCACGGGACGGGACAGGGCGGCGCCGTCGGGACGACGCGCGGCGACCGCCCGGCGTAGCGCATTATTGCCGATCGAATATTGCGCGCCGCTGTCGACGAAGGCGGCGGTCGGCAGGCCTTCGACCAAGGTCTCGGTCAGGATCAACTGACCGAACCGGCCGCGCACCGAGTGAATCCCGGCCTGCCGGATGCGGGAGCCGGTCGACATCTGCTCGCCGCCCATCAACACGCGTATGCCGCGCGCGCTCATAAAGACGGACTGGTGCTCGATGTTGAAGGCGAGCCGGAACCGGCCCAGCACATCCAGGCCCAGCAGGCCGTCGGCGCCCAGCTGTTCGCGCGGAATGACGGGGCATCGCAGATTTCGGAAGCCGAGCCCGCTCAGCGTGAGGCGATCCACCTGAACGCTGTCGGTCCGGGCCGCCGCGGTGATGCCGTGCACCATCAGCGGCTCGCGGGCCGGCAGCGCCAGCCGCGCGGCGACGGTGTCGGCGACCGCGGTCGATCCGGCGCCGGTGTCGATCACGAAGCTCAAGGGGCCCTGACCGTTGATCGTCACCTCGGCGGCGATCCGCGTGAACAGATTGGCCTGCACCGAGATGGGCGACGGAGCGTCGGCGGGCGGTTGCTGAGGCCGGTCCTGGGTTCGGGCGAAGGCGGCGGGGGCGGCCGTCGCCCCGGCGACGCCCGCCGCGCCCAGAGCGATCAGCAGATCGCGGCGCGGGAGAATCGGCGTGGGATATGAGGTCAGCGGCGTTTCCCCTTATCTTTTTTATTTTTCCCGCACTCTAGGCACCGTTCGCGCGCCGTGGCGAGTCCGTGTTCTCTCAAGCCCTGGGGTGGGCCGCCGCATAGGCGTCGAGCAGGCGGGCGGCGTCGACGGCGGTGTATTTCTGGGTCGTCGACAGACTGGCGTGGCCCAGCAGTTGCTGGATCGAACGCAGGTCGGCTCCGGCGCCCAGCAGATGGGTCGCGAAGCTGTGACGCAGCGCATGGGGCGTGACGCCGGCGGGCAGGCCCAAGCGGCCGCGTAGACGCTGCATCGCCGCCTGAACCTGACGCGGTCCCAAAGGCCCGCCGCGACGGGCGCGGAACAGGGCGTCCGACGGCTCCAGCGGCCAGGGCAGGAGGGCCAGATAGGCGTCGACCGCCGCGCGCACGGCGGGCAGCACCGGAGCCATCCGGGTCTTGTCGCCCTTGCCCGTGATCCTGAGGGTCTCGGGCAGGGGGACGTCGGCCCGGATCAGGGACAGGCCCTCCGAAATCCGCAGCCCGCAACCGTACAGCAGGGTCAGCACGGCCCGGTCCCGGGCGGCCTCCCACGGCTCGGCGTCCGGATCGGCCTGCGTCTCCTCCAGCAGGCCGCGCGCCTGATCCTCGGTGACAGGCCGGGGCAAGGTGGGCTTCAGGCGGGGGCCGCGCACCAGGGCCAGCTGCGGCGCGGGCGTATCCAGCCGCCGGTCGAGGAAGCTGTGGAAGGCGCGGATGGCCGACAGGGTCTGGCTGATCGACCGGGCGTTCAGGGGATGATCGCCGGATCGGCGCTCGGCCAGATGGGCGCGAACTTCCGCCGCCGTGATCGCCCCCAGGTCCGCCAATCCCTGCGGCTCGCCCCGATGGCGTTCCAGGAAGGCCAGATAGAGCCGCCCGATATGGCCGTAGGCTTCCAGCGTCCGGGGCGACAGCCGCCGCTCATGGGCCAGATGCTCCAGCCAGGCGGACAGGGCTTCGGAGGCGGTCAGCTGAGAATGGGCCATCGTTCGGCCGTGCGTTCGACCACCCGGGCGATAAAGGCCACCAGTTCGCAGCCCATATTGGGGGTGAAGCCGTCCTCTTCCGGCGAGCCGAAGGCGCACAGGGCGTGACGGCCCGGCGTCTCGGACCCCGGGAATTGCGGGGCCATGCGGATCAGGGCGACCGACCGGACCTCGTCCTCGGCCGCGCTGAACAGGCCCAGGCCGTCGAAATTCGGGCCCAGCCAGGTCAGGCCGTGGTCGCCGAGCAGGGCGTCGACGCCGCCGACCTCCAGCGCCTTCCAGCCGAACGGCACGCCGCCGGGCTTCTCCATGGCGATGGCCGCGCCGGCAAGGCCGAAACGCCCTTGCGCCACCGCGTCGAGGCGGCGGGCGAGATCGGAGGGATTGCGCGCCTCCATCAGGTCCAGCGCCGCGACATGGGTCTGGGTCTGGGCGGCGAAATTGGCGCGGGCCACAGCCTCGATGCGCTTGCGGGCGTCCGCCTCGCGCTCGGCTGCCTCTTCCAGCTTCGTCAGGGCGGCGCGGCCGAACTCGACCACATTGCGCCCATGCGGCTTCAGGCCGATCTCCTCCAGCAGGGACCGGTCGTCCAGCAGGGTCTGGGGATGGGCCTGCAGCCAGGCGCGGATGTCCGGCCAGTGCGGCTCTTCAGGCTTCGCAGAGAGGTCGGGTGAAACGCTCACAAACCTCTCCTCGAGGCGGTACTTAGAGAATGGAGCGTTCTGGGAGTTGTCGATCCCTACAGGATCGACTGGCCGGTCTTGCCCCAGTCCGCCAGGAAGGCATCAAGCCCCTTGTCGGTTAACGGGTGTTTGACCAGCGCCTTGAAAGTGTCCGCCGGCAGGGTCGCGGCGTCGGCGCCGGCGAGCGCGGCGGCCGAGACGTGGTTCGGATTGCGCAGCGATGCGGCCAGGATTTCGGTTTCGAAGCCGTGGATGTCGTACAGGGTGCGGATCTCTTCCAGCAGCGCGATGCCGTCGGCGCCGTGGTCTTCCAGACGGCCGACGAAGGGCGAGATGAAAGTCGCACCGGCCTTGGCGGCCAGCATGGCCTGGGCGGCGGAGAAGCACAGGGTGACGTTGGTCTTGACGCCCTTGTCCGAGAAGACCCGAGCGGCGCGCAGCCCGTCCCACGTCAGCGGCAGCTTCACCACCACGTTCGGGGCGATGGCGGCCAGCTTGTCGCCTTCCTTGACCATGGTCTCGAAATCGGTCGCCACGGCCTCGGCGGAGATCGGCCCCTCGACCAGGGCGCAGATTTCAGCGATGACCTCGGCGATGTTGCGCCCGGACTTTGCAATCAGCGTGGGATTGGTGGTCACGCCGTCCACCATTCCGGTGGGCAGCAGGTCCTTGATGACGGCGACGTCGGCGGTGTCGAGGAAGAGTTTCATGGGCGGGCTTTTAGCGGAGAGGGGAGCGCGGTGAAAGTCGCATCCGTCCTGATTCCGCTGCCGGTGCCCGAGGCCTTCGACTACGAGATCCCCGACGGCGTCGAGGTGGTGCGGGGTGATCAGGTGGCCGTGCCGCTGGGGCCGCGCCTGATCCGGGGCGTCGTGTCGGAAGCGCGAGAGACCACGGGGACCAATCGTCGGCTCAAGGCCATCGATCATGTTCTGGACGAGCCGCGCCTGCCCGAACGCACCGTGAACTTCGTCGAATGGGCGGCGCGCTGGACTCTGAGCGCGCCCGGCGAGATGGCCTCGGCGGCCCTGAAGGGCCTGCGCGCGCCGCGGCCCCGGCCCGAGCGCCGGGTGCGCCGGGTCGGCGACCGGTCGCCTGTCCGCCCCACGCCGGCGCGCACGGCGGTGCTGGAGGCGCTGGGCCGAAAGTCCATGCCCGGCCCTGATCTGGCGCGGGCGGCGGGCGTCTCGTCCGGCGTCGTGAAGGGCCTGCTGGACGAGGGCGTGCTGGAGACGATCGAGATCGAGGCGATCGCCGCCTTCGACCCGCCCGATCCGGACCATGCGCCGGCGACGCTAAATCCGGATCAGGCCGCCGCCGCCGAGGCCGTGGCCGACGCCGTGACGGCCGGCGGCTTCGTCCCCTTCCTGCTGGACGGGGTCACCGGCTCGGGCAAGACCGAGGCCTATCTGGAGGCCGCCGCCCGCGCCCTGAAGGCCGATCCGGCGGCGCAGGTCCTGATCCTGCTGCCCGAGATCGCCCTGACCCAGGCCTTGATCGAGCGCATCGCGACCCGCTTCGGCGCCGCGCCCGCCGAATGGCATTCCGGCGTCGCCCCGCCCCGCCGCCGTCAGGTCTGGGAGGCGGTGCAGGCCGGTCGTTGCAACATCGTGGTCGGCGCGCGCTCGGCCCTGTTCCTGCCCTACGCCAACCTGCGCCTGATCGTGGTCGATGAAGAACACGACGGCTCGTTCAAGCAGGAGGATGGGCTGGTCTATCACGGCCGCGACCTCGCCGTGGCCCGGGCGCGGATCGAGGGGGCGACGGTGGTGCTGGCCTCGGCCACGCCGTCGCTGGAGACCCTGTGGAACGCCCACCAGGGCCGCTATCGCTGGCTGAAGCTGGCCGCGCGGCACGGGGCGGCGGTGCTGCCGGACATCGCCCTGCTGGACCTGCGCGCCGCGCCGCCTGACCCCCAGACCTGGCTGTCCCAACCGCTGCGAGAGGCTATAGGCGAGACCCTGGCCCGGGGGGAGCAGACCCTGCTGTTCCTCAACCGGCGCGGCTACGCCCCGGTGGTCCTGTGCCGCGTCTGCGGTCACCGCCTGACCGCGCCCGACACCGACAGCTGGCTGGTCGAGCACCGCTACACCGGACGGCTGGTCTGCCACCTGACCGGCTTTTCCATGCTGCGGCCCAAGTTCTGTCCGTCCTGCGGCGCCGAGGACTCGCTGGTGTCGGTCGGACCAGGCGTCGAACGGGTCGAGGAGGAGGTGCGCAACTTGTTCCCGCAGGCGCGCACGGCAGTGTTCAGTTCCGACACCGTGCCCGACGGCAAATCGGCCCGCGCCCTGATCCAGTCGATGGCCGAGGGCGAGATCGACATCCTTGTGGCCACCCAGGCGGCGGCGAAGGGGCACAACTTCCCCCACCTGACCCTGGTCGGGGTGGTGGACGCCGACCTGGGCCTGCGCGGCGGTGATCTGCGGGCGGCCGAGCGGACCTTCCAGCTGCTGACGCAGGCCACGGGCCGGGCGGGGCGGGCGGACAAGCCGGGCAGGGCCCTGCTGCAGACCTGGACGCCGGAGCATCCAGTGCTGCAGGCGCTGGCGGCGGGCGATCGCGACGGCTTCGTCGACGCCGAGATGGCCGAGCGCGAGGCGGCGTCCCTGCCGCCCTACGGCCGGCTGGCGGCGATCATCCTGTCGGGCGAAAATCCCCAGGCGGTCGAAAAGGTGGCCCGGGACCTGGCCGAGAACATTCCCAACGCCGAGCGGCTGGAGGTCTATGGCCCGGCCGACGCGCCGCTGGCGCTGGTGCGCGGCCGCCGACGCAAGCGGCTGCTGGTCCGCGCCGACCGCGATGTCGACCTGCAGGGCTTCCTGCGGGTGTGGCTCAGCCGGGTGAAGGTGCCGGCGTCCGTCAGGCTCAATGTTGACGTGGACCCGTATAGTTTCCTGTAGGGCGCTATCGCTCGCTGTTTGAGCGCGTTCTCCCTCCCCCTTGTGGGGAGGGATGTCGGCGCGAAGCGACGACAGGGTGGGGTATGTCTGACGTTGCTCGTCCGTGCGGCGGTTCCCCACCCGTCTGTCGCTGCGCGACAGCCACCCTCCCCAAAAGGGGAGGGAGAAGCGAGGTCAGCGCGGTCCGGTGAGCTTGATCTCGAACAGGCTGGGCCAGTTCTTGCCTGTGACGAACAGGCGGCGGCCGACAGGATCCCAGGCGATGCCGTTCAGCACGTCGTCGCGAGGATCCATGCCCGTGCGGTCGGGCAGCAGGCCGGTCAGGTCGATGACGCCCTTCACCACGCCCGTCGCCGGGTCGATGCGGACGATGAAGTCGGTCTGCCAGATGTTGGCGAAGACCTCGCCCTCGACCCATTCCAGCTCGTTCAGCTTGCCGAGCCGATGGCCGTCCAGCGTGACCTCGACCTGGCCGGTCTGGACCAGGGTGCGGCCGTCGAGGAAGCGCAGGCGCGGCGCGCCGTCGGACAGGATCAGGCGCTCGCCGTCGGTGGTCAGGCCCCAGCCTTCGCCGTCATAGGCGAACTCGCCGCGGGGGCTCAGGTCGGCGGGGTCCCAGATGAAGCCCTTGCCGTCGGTCCAGGTCAGGGTCAGCAGCCGTCCGTTCAGCTCCGTCAGCCCCTCGCCGAAGATGGCCGGGTCGAGGACGCGCCGCTGCAGCACGGCCCCGTCCTCCAGCCGCACCTTGCGGATGGTCGAGGGGGAGCGGCCGGTGCTTTCGTACAGGGCGCCGTCCCGCCAGATCAGGCCCTGGGTGAAGGCATGGGGGTCATGGGGATAGGTGCGCACCACCTCGAAGCCGTAGTGGGGCGTCGCGGTGGGCGCGGGGGCGGCCCGGACGGCGGGCGCGGCCTGTTGGGCCAACGCCGCCGCGGGCGCCGAAGCGAGCAGGGCGGCGGCGAAAAGGATCAGCCGCCGCATGCTCAGACTCCGGGCTCGGCCGTCTCGGCCTTGTTCAACTGGGCCTGTCGGGCCGCGAGGGCCGCCTCCTTCTTTTTGGCGGAGGCCCGGCTGAGCATGTTCAGGCCCTCGACCAGGGCCGAGAAGGCCATGGCGGCGTAGATGTAACCCTTGGGCACGTGAACGCCGAAGCCGTCGGCGATCAGCACGGCGCCGATCATCAGCAGGAAGCCCAGCGCCAGCATGACCACGGTCGGGTTCTTGTCGATGAACTCGGCCAGCGGGTCGGCGGCCAGCAGCATGGTCAGGACGGCGACGACGACGGCGATCATCATGACCACGACATGGTCGGTCATGCCGACGGCGGTCAGGATCGAATCGATCGAGAAGACCAGGTCCAGCAGGATGATCTGGAAGATGGCCGCGCCGACATTGTTGATGACCACGTCCTTCTTGTCCTTCTCCAGAAGGTCATGGGACGGGGTGGTGTCGGTGGCGTGGTGGATTTCCTTGGTGGCTTTCCAGATCAGGAACAGGCCGCCCGCGATCAGGATCAGGTCGCGCCAGCTGAAGGCGGTGTCGAACGCGGGCTCGCCGTGGCTGTTGAGCGCGCCATGGATGCCGAGGTCGAAGACCGGCGCGGTCAGGCCGACGATCCAGCCGATGGTGGCCAGCAGGCCCAGTCGCATGACCAGGGCCAGGCCGATGCCGATGCGGCGGGTGCGCTGGCGATGCTCGGGCGGCAGTTTGTTCGACAGGATCGAGATGAAGATCAGATTGTCGATGCCGAGCACCACCTCCATCACCACCAGGGTGATGAGCGCCGCCCAGACGGTCGGATCGGTGAAGAAGACGGAGAAGTCGAACATCGGTGGGGATTTTCCTGGAGCGTAACGCTGAAACTCATCTGTAGCGGTGCAGTTGCGGGTGCGGCAATGCGGCGGGATGTGGCGGCCTGTCTCGGTTGCGGCGGAACGGCAGGGGTGCTATCAGGCGCCCGGCTGAACCGGAGGATGCGTCGCAAGGCGCGTCCCCGGTGTGCTTTCTTCAAGCATTTCATGCCTTTGATCGACGCGGACACGCGGCCGGTCGACCAACCCGAACGCTAACCCGCGCGGACTTTATAAGTGGCTGACGATTTCAGAACGACGGAAGTCGGCGAGCGCTATGCACAGGCGCTGTTCGACCTGGCAGACGAGACGGGCGTCCTGGACGCCGTGCGAGCGGATCTGAAGTCCCTGCGCGCCGCCTGGGCGGAGAGCGCGGACCTGCGCCGCCTGGCCACTTCGCCGGTGATCGCCGCCGAAGACCAGGGCAAGGGCCTGACCGCCATCGCCGACAAGGCGAAGTTCAACGCCGTGACCAAGAATTTCCTCGGCCTGCTGGCCCAGAACGGCCGCGCCCGCGACCTGACGGGCGTGATCGCGGGCTTTGAGGCGCTGTACGCGAAGAAGACAGGCGTCGTCGCCGCCGAGGTCGTGTCCGCCCAGACGCTGACCGCCGCCCAGCTCAAGACCATCCAGACCACGCTCCGCACCTCGCTGGGCAAGGATCCGGAACTGACGGCCCGCGTCGACCCGGCGATCCTGGGCGGCCTGAAGGTCAAGGTCGGCTCGAAGCTGTTCGACGCCTCGCTGAAGACCAAGCTCGACCAGATGAAGTTTGCCCTCAAGCGCGCGTAAGCGCGCACCGACAACAAGAATGCAGCGCGCCTGACGGCCCGCCCTGAGACGAAGACAGAGAGATCCAAATGGACATCCGCGCCGCCGAGATTTCGGCCATCCTCAAGTCGCAGATCGCCAACTTCGGCGTGGAAGCGGACGTTTCGGACGTCGGCCAGGTGCTGTCGGTCGGCGACGGCATCGCCCGCATCCACGGTCTGGACAACGTCCAGGCCGGCGAAATGATCGAGTTCCCGAAGGCCGGCGTGAAGGGCATGGCCCTGAACCTGGAGCGCGACAACGTCGGCGCGGTTATCTTCGGCGCCGACACCGCCATTGCGGAAGGCGACGAAGTCCGCCGCCTGGGCGAGATCGTGGACGTTCCGGTCGGCAAGGGCCTGCTGGGCCGCGTCGTTAACCCGCTGGGCGAGCCGATCGACGGCAAGGGCCCGATCCAGTTCACCGAGCGCCGCCGCGTGGACGTGAAGGCCCCGGGCATCATCCCGCGCAAGTCGGTGCACGAGCCGATGCAGACCGGCCTGAAGGCCATCGACACCCTGATCCCCGTCGGCCGCGGCCAGCGCGAACTGATCATCGGCGACCGTCAGGTCGGCAAGACCGCCGTCGCCATCGACACCATCCTGAACCAGAAGTCGGTCAACGCTTCGGACGACGAGTCCGCCAAGCTGTACTGCATCTATGTGGCCATCGGTCAGAAGCGCTCGACCGTCGCCCAGATCGTGAAGACGCTCGAAGAAGCCGGCGCGCTGGAATACACCATCGTCGTGGCCGCCACGGCGTCGGAACCGGCCCCGCTGCAGTTCCTGGCCCCGTTCGCCGGCACCGCCATGGGCGAGTATTTCCGCGACAACGGCATGCACGGCCTGATCGTCTATGACGACCTTTCCAAGCAGGCCGTCGCCTATCGCCAGATGTCGCTGCTGCTGCGCCGTCCGCCGGGCCGCGAAGCCTACCCGGGCGACGTCTTCTACCTGCACAGCCGCCTGCTGGAGCGTTCGGCCAAGCTGAACGCTGACAACGGCTCGGGCTCGCTGACCGCCCTGCCGCTGATCGAGACCCAGGCCAACGACGTTTCGGCCTACATCCCGACCAACGTGATTTCGATCACCGACGGCCAGATCTTCCTGGAATCCGACCTGTTCTACCAGGGCATCCGCCCGGCCGTGAACGTCGGCATCTCGGTGTCGCGCGTGGGCTCCTCGGCCCAGACCAAGGCGATGAAGAAGGTCGCCGGCACCATCAAGGGCGAGCTGGCCCAGTACCGTGAAATGGCCGCCTTCGCGAAGTTCGGCTCGGACCTGGACGCCTCGACCCAGAAGCTGCTGGCCCGCGGCGCGCGTCTGACCGAGCTGCTGAAGCAGCCGCAATACAGCCCGCTGACCATGGAAGAGCAGGTCGTGTCGGTCTACGCCGGCACCCGCGGTTACCTGGATACGGTCGCCGTCGGCGACATCGGCCGCTTTGAGTCGGAGCTGCTGGCCCGCGTGAAGTCGTCGAACCCGGGTCTGCTGGAAGGCATCCGCACCAAGAAGGACCTCACCGCCGAGCTCGAAGCCGAGCTGAAGTCGGTGCTGGAAGCCTTCACCAAGACCTTCGCCTGAGACCGGACCGGATAGCGAGAAAGTAGCGCCGGATGGCCAGCCTCAAGGAAATGCGCAATCGGATCGACAGCGTGAAGTCCACGCAGAAGATCACGAAAGCCCTGAACATGGTCGCCGCGGCCAAGCTGAAGCGCGCCCAGGACCAGGCTGAAAGCGCCCGTCCGTACGCCAAGAAGATGGCCGCCGTGATCGCCAATCTGGCGGCCGGCGTGTCCGGCGACGGTGCGCCCAAGCTGCTGGCCGGCACGGGCAAGGACCAAAAGCACCTGGTCGTGGTCGCCACCGGCGACAAGGGTCTGGCGGGTGGTTTCAACACCAACGTCATCCGCGCCGCCAAGGAACGCATCAACGGCTTGATCGCCGCCGGCAAGGACGTCCGCATCGTCGCCGTGGGCCGCAAGGTTCGCGACGGCCTGTCGCGCCTGTACGGCGACAAGCTGATCCGCACCTTCGAGATGTCGGACCACAAGATCGTCGGCCTTCCCGCCGCCGAGCCGATCGCCGCTCTGATCGCGGAGGAATTCGAAGCCGGCAACGCCGACGTCGTGACCCTGTTCTACAGCCGCTTCCAATCGGTCATCTCGCAGGTGCCGACGCCTAAGCAGCTGATCCCGGCGGTCGTCGACGGCGACGCCGAGCCGATCAACCTGAACGGCGCCGTCTACGACTACGAGCCCTCGGAAGAGGAAATCCTCGACGTCGTCCTGCCGCGCAACATCACGACCCAGGTGCTGGCCGCGCTGTACGAGAACCAGGCCAGCTTCTTCGGCGCCCAGATGGGCGCCATGGACAACGCCACCCGCAACGCGGGCGACCTCATCAATGCCCTGACCCTGCAGTACAACCGCAAGCGCCAGGCCCAGATCACCACCGAACTGATCGAGATCATCGCCGGCGCTGAAGCGCTCTGATCCGACTCCCGCACAGACAAGACTTTCCGAACGGAACGAACCGATGACCGACACCGCCGCCCCGAAGAAACCCGCCGCCAAGAAGCCCGCCGCCCCGAAGGCTCCGGCCGCCGCGAAGACGCCCGCCGCCGCCCAGGCCACGGCTGCTGTCGCCACCGGCCGCATCTCTCAGGTCATCGGCGCCGTCGTCGACGTTGAGTTCGACGGCCACCTGCCGGCCATCCTGAACGCCCTGACGACCCAGAACATCGACCAGAAGACGGGCGAGCCCTTCACCCTGGTTCTGGAAGTCGCCCAGCACCTCGGCGAGAACGTGGTCCGCACGATCGCCATGGACACCTCGGAAGGCCTGACGCGCGGCCAGCCGGTGACCGACACGGGCACCTCCATCCTGGCGCCGGTCGGCCCGGGCACGCTCGGCCGCATCATGAACGTCGTCGGCGCGCCGATCGACGAACAGGGCCCGATCAAGACCACCATGTACCGCCCGATCCACCGCGAGGCGCCGTCGTTCGAGGAGCAGTCGACCTCGTCGGAAATCCTGGTCACGGGCATCAAGGTCATCGACCTGATGTGCCCCTACACCAAGGGCGGCAAGACCGGCCTGTTCGGCGGCGCCGGCGTCGGCAAGACCGTCACCATGCAGGAGCTGATCAACAACATCGCCAAGGCGTACGGCGGTTACTCGGTTCTGGCCGGCGTGGGTGAGCGCACCCGTGAAGGCAACGACCTGTACCACGAGATGATCGAGTCCAACGTGAACGTGGACCCGGCCAAGAACGGCGGTTCGACCGAGGGCTCCAAATGCGCCCTGGTCTACGGTCAGATGAACGAGCCCCCCGGCGCCCGCGCCCGCGTCGCCCTGACCGGCCTGGCCCAGGCCGAGTACTTCCGCGACGAGGAAGGCAAGGACGTGCTGCTGTTCGTCGACAACATCTTCCGCTTCACGCAGGCCGGTTCGGAAATGTCGGCTCTGCTGGGCCGCATCCCGTCGGCCGTGGGCTATCAGCCGACGCTGGCCACCGAGATGGGCAACCTGCAGGAGCGCATCACCTCGACGAAGAAGGGCTCGATCACCTCGATCCAGGCCATCTACGTTCCCGCCGACGACCTGACCGACCCGGCGCCCGCCGCCTCGTTCGCCCACTTGGACGCCAAGACCGTTCTGAGCCGCGACATCGCCGCCCAGGCCATCTTCCCGGCCGTGGACCCGCTGGACTCGACCTCGCGGATCATGGACCCGCTGGTCATCGGCGAGGAGCACTACCGCGTCGCCCGTTCGGTCCAGGAAGTCCTGCAGTCCTACAAGGCGCTGAAGGACATCATCGCCATCCTGGGCATGGACGAGCTGTCGGAAGAGGACAAGCTGGTCGTCTCGCGCGCCCGCAAGATCTCGCGCTTCCTGTCGCAGCCGTTCTTCGTGGCCGAGCAGTTCACCAACTCGCCCGGCAAGTTCGTCTCGCTGGAAGACACGATCCGCTCGTTCAAGGGCATCGTGGCCGGTGAATACGACCACCTGCCGGAAGCGGCCTTCTACATGGTCGGCGCCATCGAGGAAGCCGTCGAGAAGGCCCAGAAGCTGGCCGCGGAAGCCTGATCATGGCCGGCAAGCTGAGCTTCTCCCTCGTCTCGCCTGAACGCGAGGTCTTCGCGGGCCTCGTGGACCAGGTCGACGCGCCGGGCGTCGAGGGCGACTTCGGCGTCCTGGCTGACCACGCGCCCTTCATGACCGCCCTGCGCGAAGGCGTGGTCACGGTCATCGACGGCGGTTCGCGCCGTCAGTTCGAGGTGCACGGCGGTTTCGCCGACGTGACCCCGGCCGGCCTGACCATCTTGGCCGAAAAAGCCTCGGAAGTGGCCGCGGCCTGATCGGCCCCGCAAATCTGATCTGAATATCCGGCGGACGCCCAGCGCGTCCGCCGGATTTTTCTTGTTCGCCCCGGCTCTTGACCCCCGCGCCCGGCGCCCTAGATAGCCCCAGCAAGACGAGGCCACGTCCTCGCCCCCGCGCTCCGGCGCCGGGTCAAGTCCGGGACGGCCCGGCCCTTTGCGAGGAGGGCCGCAACCCATGGCCTGGATCTATCTTCTCATCGCCGGCCTGCTCGAGATCGTGTGGGCCTATTTCATGAAGCAATCGCACGGCTTCACCCGCCTGTGGCCCAGTGTCGCCACGCTCGGCTTCATGACCGTCAGCTTCGCCCTGCTGTCCATCTCCATGAAGACCCTGCCCATGGGTACGGCCTACGTGATGTGGACCGGCATCGGCGCGGTCGGGGCCTTCGTCGTCGGCGTGGTCCTGCTGGGCGAGCAGATCAACCCGCTGCGCATCCTGGCGGCGGTGCTGGTGCTCTCGGGCCTGGTGCTGTTCCGCCTGGCGCCGGGCGGCGGCGCGCACTGACGTTGCGGTGGGACGGAGCGGGTGTCAGGGTCTCCACAGGGAGGCCCCGATGCTCGAACTCCGTCCCAACTGCGAATGCTGCGACCGCGATCTGCCGTTCGATAGCGCTGACGCCCGAATCTGCACCTTTGAGTGCACCTTCTGCGCCGACTGCGTGGAGACGCGGCTGAAGGGCGTGTGCCCGAACTGCGGCGGCGGGTTCGCGGCCCGACCGATCCGGCCCGCGCATCTGCTGGCGAAATATCCGGCCTCCACCGCGCGGGTGCTCAAGCCCGAGGGCTGTGCGGCGGCCTAGATCAGCAAGGCCGCGAAGGTCGACACCACCTGCTCATAGGCCGCCCGCTTGAACGGCACGATCAGGTCGGGCGCCTCGTCCAGACGGCCCCAGCGCCAGGCGTCGAACTCGATCTCGTCGTGTTGCTCCAGGTCGATCTCGGACTCCGCGCCGGTGAAGCGGAAGGCGAACCATTTCTGCTTCTGGCCCTTCCAGCCGCGGGCCTGCTTCGAGCCGCCGTAGCCTTCGGGAAAATCATAGGCGACCCATTGACTGATCTCGCCGATCAGTTCCGCCGAGACCACGCCGGTCTCCTCGGCCAGTTCGCGGCGGGCGGCGGTCTCATAGTCCTCGCCGTCATCCACGCCGCCCTGCGGGAACTGCCAGTTATGGGGTTCCGGCGTCCCGGCCCGCCGCCCGTACCAGACGCGTCCGTCCGGATGGAACAGCACGACGCCGACGTTGGGGCGGTAGAGGGACAGGTCGGTCATGGGGCCCGAGGCAATAGGGAATTGGCAGTGGGCTTTGTAGCAGGTCGTTCGGCCGCGGCCCTACGGCCTTACCGTCCCGGCCGCTGCGTCATCGCGCTCGCCGGAGCCAGCTGCAGTCCGCGCGCTTCCAGGCCGGCGGTCCAGCGGGCCACGGCCTCGACCGTCACCGGATAGCTGAAGCCCGTGCCCATAGCCTGCCCGCGCGCCTTGGCGAGGGCCTCCAGCGCGTTCAGCTGGCCGACGATGGAGGCCGGGGTCTGTTCCTCGTCGATGACGCGGTTGGCGCTGGCGCGGGCCCAGGCGCCCGGCTTGCGGCTCATGGAGCCGTCGTCGATGAAGGCGAGGCCGCGCGCGCGCAGCATGCCCATGAAGGCGTTCATGCCCTCGTCCGAGGTCTGGAAGCGGTCGCCCAGATAGTTGGTCACGGCGAAATAGCCGGTGGCGCGGCTGAGCAGCCAGTTCATCTTGGCCGTCACATCGGCGGCGTCGGCCGAGGACAGCAGGGTGTAGGGGCCGGGATCGTTCGACGGATAGCCGGTGGGCTCCATCGGCATCTCGATCATCACCTCGTGGCCCTGGGCGCGGGCCAGGTCGATCCAGCCCTGTAGGCCCTCGGCATAGGGGACGAAGCTCAGCGTCACCTCGGCGGGCAGGCGCTCGATGGCGGCGCGGGTGGTCACGGCGTTGAGGCCGAGACCGCCGACCACCACGGCCACGCGCGGGCGGCCGTTGGCGCTGAACGGGCGGGCGTAGGCCTGGGCGGGCACGCGGCCGTCGCTGGCGATGCGCGGCAGGACGCCGTCCGGGCCCGGCTGGTGCAGGCCGGCGATGGGCGCCTGGGTCAGCGGCTGGGCGGCGATGCGCGGGGCGGTCACCGGCGCGCCGTCGCCCGACACGCTGGCGCCGTCGGGCAGGGTGATCATGGCCTGGCCCATGGCCGACGGATCCAGCGTCCCGTCGCCGGCCATCAGGTCCTCGTAGGCCCCGCCGTTCATCGAGAAGGCGTCCAGGCCGGACGGGGCGGGCGCGCCGGCGGCGGCCTCCCGCTTCAGGGTGGCGCGGGCCGAGGGCGCGCCGGCGCGCGGATCGCCCAGCACGGTGATGAACAGGGCGGCGGCGGCGAGCAGCAGCAGGCCCGCGCCGGCGACGGCGACCGGCGGCTTCTTCAGCAGGCGGCCGAGCGGCGCGAGGCGGTCGCGCAAAGGAATCTTCACCGGCGGAGCTCCGGCGGTGGCGGCGAGGGCGGACTGGCGCTTGGCGAACATGGACAGGTGAGCACGCTCGATGGGCGGGACCCGCGCACGCGGACCCCTTCGAGGCTCACATTGCCGAGCGCCGGTTAAGAAACCCTAACGGCGCGTTAGCCATGTGGGAGCTTATTCGCCGGGGCTTCCCGCCGCGCCGTTGTCGGCCAGCACCGTGCCGGGCGCCGAGGTGACGATGCCCTCCGGGGCCGCCGCCAGCCGGGTCAGCTGACCGCCCGCGCGAAGCACGTCGAAGGCGCGCTCCAGCTGGTAGTCCTTGTCCTTGTCATAGGCCTCGCCCGGGGCCTCGTGCGGCACGTGGGCGCCCTTGCGTTCGGCCCCGATGGAGGCGTCCAGCGCCGTGGCGTAGGCCGCCTCGGAATAGATGAAGCTTGAGCGCGAGATGATGCGCGCCTCGGCTTCCGAACGGGCCACTTCAAGGTCCGGCTCGATGCCGATCTTCTGGATCGAGGCGCCGGACGGCGTGTAGTAGCGGGCGGTGGTGATCGACAGGGCGCCGTCGGCGCCGTTGCGCAGCGGGATCACCGTCTGCACCGAACCCTTGCCGAAGCTGGTCAGGCCCACGACCGTGGCGCGCTGGTGGTCCTTCAGGGCGCCGGCGACGATTTCCGAAGCCGAGGCCGAGCCGTAGTTGATCAGCACCACCAGCGGCAGGCCGTTGGTCAGGTCGCCCGGGGTCGCGGCGTAGCGCTGGATCTGGTCCGGCTTGCGCCCGCGCTGGCTGACGATCTCGCCACGTTCCAGGAAGGCGTCCGACACGGCGATGGCCGCGTCCAGCAGGCCGCCGCCGTTGTTGCGCAGGTCGAGGACATAGCCCTTCAGCGCCGGGTTCTCGGTCTTGAGCTTCGCGATCGTCTCGCTGAGTTCGCGGCCCGTGTTCTCGTTGAAGGTCGAGACGCGCAGATAGCCGAAATCGCCCTCGACGCGGCCGGTGACGGATTCGATGCGGATGACCTCGCGGGTCAGGGTCACTTCGCGCGGCTCCTCGCCGTCACGCAGGAAGGTGACCTTGATCGTGGTGCCCACGGCGCCGCGCAGCTTGTCGGAAACCTGGCTGACGGTCAGGCCCGAGGCGCTCTGGCCGTCGATGGCCGAGATGACGTCGCCGGCGTTGACGCCCGCACGGGCGGCGGGGCCGCCATCCATCGGCGAGATGATCTTCACCAGCCCGCCTTCCGACGAGATGGTCAGGCCGACGCCCGAATAGTGGCCCTCGGTCCGCTCGCGCAGATCGCCGTAGCCTTCCGGCGGCAGATAGTTGGAGTGGGGGTCCAGCGCCCCCATCATGCCCTGCAGCGCCGCCTCGATCAGCTTCTTATCGTCGACCGGCACGACATAGGCCTGCTCGACAATGCCCAGCACGTCGCCGAACAGGCCGATCATGCGGAAGGCTTCGTTGCGCGGGGTCTGACCGGCGGCGGTCGCGGCCCCCAGGCCGACCACGGTGGCGGCGGCGGCGCCGATCATCAGCAGCTTGCGCATTCGTCTTCTTCTCAGCGGACCGGGGAGGCGGTCTTACAGGGCGGCAGTTAGGTCCCGGGCGACGACGAAATCGTGGCCGATCCGGAGACGGTCGATAAAATCAGCGTCATCAGCGGATGGGAAGCGGATTCGCCCGTTCGGAGCCCGACCGGAGTCAATTCAACCACGGCGCCGGATCGACCGCGCGTTCGTCGCGCCGCAGCTCGAACCAGACCTCTCCGTCGGGGGCGGTGCGGCCCACGGCCTGGCCGTCCGAGACCCGGGTCCCGGTCTCGACCGAGACCTCGTCCAGCCCGGCGATGACCGCGCGCCAACCGGGGCCCAGGTCGACGATCACCACCTGTCCCCAACCCGACAGCGGGCCGGCGAAGACCACGCGTCCGGCCGCGGGGGCGCGGGCCTCCAGCTGGTTTGCGCTCCAGCGCCATCCGTTCGAGCCGCGTCCGAAACGGGTCGAGGGCGCGCCTTCGACCGGGGCGGTCAGGCGGCTGCGCCCCGCGGGCAGGCGGGCCACCGTCGTCGGCGCGTCGGTCTCCGGCGCGGGCACGGCGGCGCCGAGCGCGTTCAGCCGGGCTTCCAGCGCACGCCCGGCCCGTTCCGCCTGCACGGCCTCGGCGCGCAACACCGCCTGCAGCGCCGCCTTGCGCGCCGACAGGCTTTCGATCTCGCCGCGCCGGTCGCCCCGCGCGCTCTCGGTCGTGAACAGCTGCTCGCTGTTCAGGGCCGCCAGCCGCCGGATGCGGGTCAGCTCGGCCTGCTGATCCGCCAGGGCCTTGGCCCGGCTTTGCAACTCGGGGGCGATGGCGCGTAGCAGGATGGAGGCCCGCACCGCGTCCACCGCCTCGTCGGCGGGCACCAGCAGGGGGGGCGGCGGCTTGCGGCTCATCATCTGCAGGGCCGACAGCAGCCGCGCCTGCCGCCCGCGCGCCAGCGCCAGGCGCGCGACCAGCTCGCTCTCGCGCTGACCCAGTTCGCGCAATCGCGCCCGCTGGGCGGCGATCAGCTGGTCGTCGGCGCTGACGGCGGCGGTCAGGCGGCCCAGCTCGCGTTCCAGGGTTCCGATCTCGGCCGCCGCGTCGTCGGCCTCGGCCCTCAGGCGGCGGGCGCGGGCCTGCTCGTCGCGGAACTCAGCCTGCAGGCGCGCGACTTCGCCCCGTTCCTGCGGCGCCGCGGCGGCGACGGGCAGGGCGATCAGGCCGACCATGGCGATGGCGATCAGGGGACGCATCAGACCATTTTTGCTTCGGGTTGCTCCAATCCGAATCCAAAAAATGGTCCGGCATAACTCTGGAGCGAAATCTGAGCCCGGATGCTGCGCATCCAAACCGATTTCGCTCTAGTCCCTATGGTAAGGCGATCCGGCCAGGATGGTCACGGCGCGATACAGCTGCTCCGCCAGCATCGCCCGCGCCAGCGCGTGCGGCCAGGTCTGGGGGCCGAAGGCCAGGGTCGATCCCGCGGCTTCGCGCACGCTGGCGTCCAGTCCGTCGGCTCCGCCGATGGCGAACACCAGCCGCCGCTCGCCCCGGTCCCGGAGCAGGGCGATATGGTCGGCGAAGGCGCGGCTGGAGAAGGTCTTGCCGCGTTCGTCGCAGGCGATCAGGTGCGCGCCCTCGGCGGCTTTGAGGATCAGCTCGGCTTCGAGCGCCTTACCCGGCTTGCGGGGCTCCAGATCGATCAGCTCCAGCGGCCCGAGACCCAGCGCCCGGCCCGCCAGGGTGGCGCGCTGGGCGTAGTCCTCGGCCAGCATGGCTTCAGGCCCGCGTCCCGGCTTGCCGATCGCGATGACGCCCAGCTTCATGGTCGGATCAGGGGATCAGGCGCGGCTGTCGGTGCGGTGGCCGCTCTCGACCGACCAGATCTTCTCGATGTTGTAGAAGGCGCGCACTTCCGGGCGGAACAGGTGGACGATCACGTCGCCGCCATCCAGCAGCACCCAGTCACAGTGCGGCAGGCCGGAAACCTTGACCTTGCCCAGGCCCTTTTCCTTCATCAGCCGCTGCAGGTGGTCGGCCAGGGCGCCGACGTGGCGGTGCGAGCGGCCCGAAGCCACGATCATGGCGTCGGACATGGGGCTCTTGCCGCGCAGGTCGATCAGGACGATGTCCTGCGCCTTGTCATCGTCAAGCTTGCCCAGGATGGCGTTCTCGAGGTCCGTCAGGCCGACGGGGAGGGGAGCCTGCTGACCGTCTTCGGAGTGGACGGGTTCGATCTCGTCCATCTCGTGCGCCGTGTTGGAGACGGCGTCATCGTGCGCGTCATACGCGGTAGAGGGGGTCAGCGGAGGGCTCCGGGGGTCGTTACTAAAGCGGCAGTCTAGCACGGACGGCCCCCGCCGTCACGCACCGCGGCTCTTGGCGGCCGCGCGCAGCGCCGTGGACGAGCGCGGATTGAGCGGCGCGGTCAGATAGGTCCAGGCCGGAGCTTCCATCGACGACAGCAGTCGGGCCTTCTGGGCGGGCACGCGGGCGTCGGCGAAACGGGCCGACGCCGGTGCGGTGCGGCTGTCCAGCATCGAGCCCGGACGAGCGATCACCGCCACCGGCATCAGCCGCATGATGTCCGTCCAGCCGCGCCATTTGTGGAAGCTGGCCAGGTTGTCCGAGCCCATCAGCCAGACGAAATTCACCCCCGGATGGCGGGCGACGAGGGCGCGCAGGGTGTCGATGGTCCACTGGGTGCCCAACCGCGTCTCGACATCGGAGACGATCATCGACGGGCCGGAGGCCGCCAGCCGGGCCGCCTGTCCGGCGGAGGCCATGCGCTCGGCCAGCGGGGCGCTGTCGCGGGCGTCCTTAAGGGGGTTCTGCGGCGACACCAGCCAGATCACCCGATCCAGCCCCAGCCGCCGCAGGGCCGTTTCGGCGACATGGGCGTGACCGTCGTGGGCGGGATTGAACGAGCCGCCGAACAGGCCGACCGACATGCCGGGGCGCAGGTCCAGGCCGTCGCGCAGCGCGCCCCTGCGGGGGCCGGCGATCTTCGGCGCGGGACCGGCGTGGAAGAAGGGCAAGGCGGGCTCGCGCGACTTATGCTCATCCGCGCCCTAACACGCGGGATCGTCCGTGTCGCCTCAGTTTCGTCGTTGCCCCCCGATGCTGACAGCAGGGTGGCGGCAGCCCCGGCGCAGGTTCGGTCCCTACAGGGAGGACTCCATGACTGACGCATCGCTTCGCCCCGGCCGCCGGGGCGTCCTGAAAGCCGCCGCCGGCCTCGCCGCCGCGCCCGCCCTGGTCGCCGTTCCCGCGCGCGCCCAGGTCCCGGCGCGCGCGGGCGAGTTCGACTTCCTGTCCGGCGAATGGCGTATCCGGAACCGGCGCCTCAAGGCTCCGGGCGACTGGGACGAGTTCGACGGCGAGGCGACCTGCTGGAGCATGCTGGGCGGCGTGGCCAGCGTCGAGGAGCTGCGCATCCCGGCGAGGGATTTCAGCGGCATGGGGCTGCGCACGCTCGACGCCGCCAACGGCGTCTGGCTGGACTACTGGATGAACGCCAGGACCGGCGTGCCCGGATCGACCGGCACGCCCGGCCGTTTCGTGGACGGCGTCGGCGATTTCGACGCCGCCGAGACCGACGGTCAGGGACCGGTCATCTACCGCGGCTGCTGGGACCAGATCACCGCCACGAGCTGCCGCTGGCGTCAGGGCGCCTCCCGCGACGGTGGCGCGACCTGGGACTGGAACTGGATCATGCAGTGGAGCCGGGTCGCCTAGATCCTGTCAGCCGGCGAACCCGGCGCAGTGCGGCTGCATGTGCGCCTCGTACTCCACCAGGCTGCCGATCTCGGCTTCCTCGCGCAGCGCCTCGACCCGGTCGCGGTCCTCGATCTCGTTCGGCTCCCAGCGGCCGGGGCCCGTGCAGCGCCCCTGGGTGCCGTAGCGCTGCGGCCGGTTCTCGCTGACGGCGATCCGGTCCCAGAGATAGGCGTAGTTGCCGCGCGTGACCTCGCCCGATGCGACCAGCGGCTCCATCAGGGCCAGCACGTGCCGCTGGAAGTCGCGATCACGGTCGGCGTGCTGGGCCATCAGCCAGGCCGAGCTCGAGGCTCGTTCGCCCGTGGCTGAGATCGTGAACCAGCCGTTGGCCGCCACATCGGCCTTCAGCCAGGCGGTGTTGTCACGGTCGGTCAGGCAGGTGGCTCGCATCAGGCGTGACATCACCCGCCCCTTGGCGCCGGGGCTCAGTTCGCCCCAAACCTGCGGGCCGCCGGTCCAGCTGTGGCGGTACAGCTGGTCGCGCGCGGTCCGGCGCAGCAGCTCCCGCGACCGCGGACTGGTCTCGCTCTCGAGTTGCGCATAGCGGTCCGAGACCCATTTGAACGGCTCTTCGGTGGCGACCTGGCCGTGTTCGATCCCCTCGGCGAACAGGTCCCATTTCGCCCAGGCCTCGGCCGCCGCCGCGCGATCGTCGTCGAAAGCCGCCGGGTCCGCCGCGATCATGGCGGCGGCGAGGTTGGCCTGGAGTTCGGCCTCCGCCTCTGACAGGCAGCGGCCGTTTCCGTCGATCACGGCGCCACGGAAGACGGCGTCGGACAAGGCGCTGAGGTCAGCGCCCTCAGCCTTCAGCGCCATGTAGTCGAAGGCTCTCGCGGCGTCGGCGTCCTCGGCCAACGCCGCGAGGGCCGGAGTCAGTTGCGGCGGCGTCTGCGTGGGCGCGCTCTGGAACCCGGAAAGGATCATACAGACCGCCATGGCGGCGACCGTCAGCGCAGCGTGTCGAACCATCGAAGAGCCCCTCATTCTCCTTTGGGAGAACAGGGGCGTTTCAAGGCAGGATCAAGGCGCCCAGCCGCCGGGGGTCTCGACCACGCCCTCGTCCTCGTCGTCCACCCGGGTCAGCTCGCCGCGCGTCTTGCGCACCTCGTTCCAGGCCGCGCGCAGAAGCGGGGTCACGCCCTCGCCGGACACGCCGGACACCAGGAACGGTCGCTTGCCCGATACGGCCTCCAGCTCGGCGGCCTTGGCGTCGCGCTCTTCCGGCGACAAGGCGTCGATCTTGTTCAACGCCAGCAATTCCGTCTTGTCGGCCAGGCCCTCGCCGTAGGCGTCCAGCTCGCCGCGGATGATCCGGTATGCTCCGGCCACGTCCTCCTGCGTCCCGTCGATCAGGTGGATCAGCGAGGCCGAGCGTTCGACGTGGCCCAGGAAGCGGGTGCCCAGACCCGCGCCCTCGTTGGCGCCCTCGATCAGGCCCGGGATGTCGGCGATGACGAAACGCTCGGTGGGCGACAGGTCGACCATGCCCAGGTTGGGCACCAGAGTCGTGAACGGATAGTCGGCGATTTTGGGCTTGGCCGCGCTGGCGGCTGACAGGAAGGTCGACTTGCCCGCGTTGGGCAGGCCCGCCAGACCGATGTCTGCGATCAGCTTCAACCGCAGCCAGATCCAGCGCTCCTGGCCTTCCTGGCCCGGATTGGCGTAGGTCGGCGCCTGGTTGGACGGTCCCTTGAACCGGGTATTGCCCCAGCCGCCGTTGCCGCCCTTGAGCAGCATCTCGGTCTTGCCGGCGTAATCCATGTCCAGCAGGACCGTCTCCTTGTCCTCGTCCAGCACCTGGGTGCCGACCGGGACCTTCAGGATCACGTCCTCGCCCTTGCCGCCGTGCATCTGGCGGCCCTGGCCGTGGTGACCGGTCTGGGCCTTGAAATGCTGCTGGTAGCGGAAGTCGATCAGGGTGTTCAGGCCGTCCATGGCCGTGATCCAGACGTTGCCGCCGTGGCCGCCGTCGCCGCCGTCCGGCCCGCCGTTGGGAATGAACTTTTCGCGGCGGAACGAAACGGAGCCCCCGCCGCCGTTGCCGGAGCGGATATAGATCTTGGCCTGGTCGAGAAACTTCATCGGCGGCTTATGCCGCAAGAGAGCGGCGATTTACAGGCGGCGCGCATCACCTCACCCTCCACGGGGTGAAGATCTCGTCCGAAAGCCTGATGAACATGCTGACGCCGCTGAAGGCGGCGGACACGGCGCGTGAGGATCGGCTCAAGGCCGCGGCCGAGGCGAGGCTGCGCGACGCCAGGGCCGCCTCCGAGACGCTTCGGGCGAAGAGCAGCCAGGCCTCGGAAGAGCGCAAGGCCGCGGCGCGCCAGAAGATCGAACAGCTGAAGGCGCGGCTGCAGATGCTGCGCTCCATGGCCGGGGTCGATCCGAAGGGCACAGCGCGGATCGCGGCCCAGATCGCGCGCGAACTGGGCGCGGCGGTCAAGGAATATGCGGCGGCGGGCGGCGTGACCTCCGGCGTGGGGGTGGGCGGCGCGCCGGCGGCTCCGGTCTCGGGCTCCGACGCGGCCGGAGCCCAGGGCGATGCGGCCGCCGGTGGCGAGGGCTCGCCCGTCGCCTCCGGAGAGCAGACCCCGACGGGCGAAACGCAGGCCGGCGAGACCGACGCCGGCAAGGGGGATGCGGGCAAGGCCGCCAATCCCTATCAACAGGCCATCGACGAGCAGAAGGCGCAGGTCGCCGACATGGCCCGCCGCAGCGGCCAGCAGCAGGCCGACAGTGAGTTGATGGCCGATGTCCGCAAGATGGCCGCCGAGCTGAAGGCCCTGGTCCGCGCCGCCACCGAGCGCGCCAAGGCCGGCAAGGACGACGACGCCATGTCGCCGCAGGAAGCCGCCGAACTGGACAAGGCTGTCGCCGAAATGGATCGCCAGGTCGGACAGGCCGGCGCCGATCTGGGCGGCGGCCTGGTGTCGCTGATTGTCTAGAGGACGCCGATTCCCTTCAGCCAGGTCTCGACCAGGCCGGGCCAGACGGTATCGGGGCTCTCGTTACGCCTCAGGCCGAAGGCGTGCCCGCCCCTGGCGAACAGATGCACCTCCGCCGGCACCTCGGCGGCGTCGAGCGCCCGGGCGTAGAGGGTGCTGTTGCAGATGTCGTCCACCGGGTCGTCCCAGGCCTGCAACAGGAAAGTCGGCGGGGTCCGCCCGGTGACGCGGAGGCCCGGATCCATCGCGCCGCCGCGACGGCAGATGTGGCCGGGGAAGAAGGCGATGGCGAAGTCCGGGCGGCTGCTGATCCGGTCGGCCGCGTCGACCGGCGTGTAGGCGGGCTCGAAGATGTTGCTGGTCTGGGCGACCAGATACCCGCCGGCCGAGAAGCCCATGACGCCGATTTTGTCGGGATCGATCTGCAGTTCGGCCGCCCGGGCGCGAACCAGCCGGATGGTGCGCTGGGCGTCCTGCAGCGCGCGCGGCACGTCTGGCGTGATGCTGCAGCGGCACTCCGGGTTCCAGTAGTGGTTGCTGCCCGGGACGCGGTATTTGGACAGGATGCAGGTAATCCCTTTCGAGGTGATCCAGCCGCAGATCTCCGTGCCTTCGATGGTCAGGACGACGGCGCGGAAGCCGCCGCCCGGGAAGACCACGATGGCGGCGCCGGTGTTGCGGCCCTTGGGCGGAAAGACCGTCATGGTCGGAACGGAGACGTCGAGGACGGCCTGCGAGGTCATGCCGCCGATGGCGTCCGGCGTGTGCCTGGTCAGGACGCTTTCGGGCGGCTGGGTCATGCCGGCCATGTCCGGCGCGACGCCGGGCCAGATGGGGGTCTGTATCAGGCCCTCCGGCTGCCGCCAGACGCCGATGCGGGTTCCGATCTCTTGGGCCGCCGGCGGCGCCGGATCGGGCTCCGCCTCCGGTTTCCCGGTGCAGGCGAACGCGCCTGCGGCGGCGGCCAGCAGGAACGTCACGATCAGGATCACTCTCGGTCTGGACATCGGCGCGCCTCCCCGTGCCGGGAAAGCTAGCCACGGGCGGCGACGCCTCACAAAGGATGAGAACTCCGGCCGGCCCCCAGATAATTTCATGGCGGCGCGAGAACGAAAACGGGCGGGACCGTCTCCGATCCCGCCCGCCGATCTTTCAGTCTGGCTGAAGGCCTACTTCGCCCAGACGCCGAACGGATCGCTCCACGGCATGTCCAGCGCCTCGGCGACGGCCGGATAGGTCAGCTCGCCCTTCAGCACGTTCAGGCCGCGCGCCAGGTGGGGGTTGTCCTTCAGGGCGTCCAGGCCCTTGTCCGCCAGCGCCAGACCGAAGGGCAGGGTGGCGTTGTTCAGGGCTTCCGACGAGGTGCGCGGGGCGGCGCCCGGCATGTTGGCCACGCAGTAGTGGACGACGCCGTCGATGACGTAGGTCGGGTCTTCGTGGGTGGTGGCGTGGCTGGTCTCGAAACAGCCGCCCTGGTCGATGGCGACGTCGACCAGCACCGAGCCGGGCTTCATCGACTTCAGGTGTTCCTTCTTGATCAGCTTGGGCGCCTCGGCGCCCGGCACCAGCACGGCGCCGATGATGACGTCGGCCTTGACCAGTTCCTCTTCGATCGCGCCGATCGAGGAATAGCGGGTGATGACCCGGCCCTGCGTAACTTCGTCGATGTAGGCCATGCGCGGGATCGAGCGTTCCAGCACCACGACTTCGGCGCCCAGGCCCATGGCCATGCGGGCCGCGTTCAGGCCGACGACGCCGCCGCCCAGCACCAGCACGCGGGCCGGAGCCACGCCCGGAACGCCGCAGAACAGCAGGCCCATGCCGCCGTTGTGCTTCAGCAGGGTCTCGGCGGCCGAGAAGACGGCGATCCGGCCGGCGACTTCCGACATCGGGGCCAGCAGCGGCAGGCCGCCCTGCGCGTTGGTCACGGTCTCATAGGCGACGGCGGCGCATTTCGAGGCGATCAGGCCCTTGGTCTGTTCGGGATCGGGCGCCAGGTGCAGGTAGGTGAACAGGATCTGGTCCTCGCGGAGCATTTCCCACTCGACCTTCTGCGGCTCCTTGACCTTCACGATCATGTCGTTGTTCGCGAAGATTTCGGCGGCGGTGTCGACGATCTTGGCGCCCGCCTTGACGTAGTCGGCGTCGGTGAAGCCGGCGCCCAGACCGGCGCCCTTCTCGATCGAGACGGCGTGGCCGTGGGACACGTACTCGCGCACGGCGGTCGGCGTCAGGCCGATGCGGTGCTCGTTCTTCTTGATTTCCTTGGGGACGCCGACGCGCATGGGGAGTTTCCTTGCCTGAACCGGGTACGAGCCACTCTGCGGCGGCCGCGTTTCGCGCGCAATCTAGCGGCGGTTTCCGCGCAGGTTCCTGTTCTTTTTGCTGACTGATCGACGTAAAGTCGCAGAATCTGCGAACGAGGCCGCCTGTGAAGACGATTTCCGCTGTCACCCTCGATGATACGGATCGGAAGATGCTTCGCGCCCTGCAGGGCGACGGGCGCATGACGAACGCCGATCTGGCCCGCGCCGTGAACCTGTCCGAGAGCGCCTGCCTGCGCAGACTCAGGGCGCTGGAGAGCGAAGGGGTGATCAGCCGCTACGCCGCCATCATCAATGAACGCGCCGTCGGCCTGCCGATCAGCGTCTTCGTGACGGTGACCCTCTCGTCCCAGGCCGAAGCCGCCCTGACCGCCTTCGAGACCGCCATCGCCACCGTGCCGGAGGTGGTGGAATGCTATCTGATGACCGGCGGCTCGGACTATCTGTTGCGTCTCGTGGTCCGCGACGTGGACGACCTGGAACGGGTCCACTCTCGCGAACTGACCCGCATCCCCGGTGTGACGCGGGTGTCGTCCAGCGTGGCGATGCGGACGGTGGTCAAGCGCGGCGCATTACCGGTTTGACACTGGACCCCGACCGATCCCGCCCTCAGTTTGGCGGGGTGGGCCATTCGCTTTTCCAGACCCTGACCGCCGGCGGCCGCATGGAGCGGCACCGCCACGCGCACGCCTATGCCGCCCTGGTGCTGTCCGGCGGCTATGTCGAGGCGGGGGATCGGGGCCGCTTTCGCGCCGCTCCGGGCCAGGTGCTGATCCACGGCGCCTGGGAATCCCACATGGACGCGGTGTCGGCCTCGGGGGCGGTGGTGCTGAACCTGCCCTTCACCGACCCGGTGGCTTTCGGCGTCGGCCGGATCGCCGATCCCGACGTCGTCGCGCGGGCCGCCCGGCGTGACATGGTCGAGGCCCTGGGGCTGTTCCGTGAAGCGCTGACGCCCGCGTCGGACGACGGAGGCGACTGGCCCGACCTGCTGGCGGCCGCGCTTCGCAGGGGACCGGATGTCGGACTTGAGGCCTGGGCGGCCGGGGCCGGCCTGGCGCCCGAAACGATCAGCCGGGGCTTCCGCCAGGTCTTCGGCACGACGCCCCGACGATACCGCGCCGAGCAGCGGGCGCTGAGGGCCGCCCGGGCGCTTCAACGGCGCGAGGACCCGCCGGCGGCGCTGGCGGCCGAGCTCGGCTTCGCCGACCAGGCCCACATGAGCCGCGCTGTCGCCGCCCTGACCGGCCTTCCGCCAGGACGGCTTCGGGTCAAGTCGGTTCAATCCTGAGGCTCCGGGCTCGACTAGGTCTGGGCCATGGATCGACGCACCCTCCTCTCCGCCGCCCTCGCCGCGCCCCTGGCGCCCGCCGTTCTGCTGACCATGCCGTCGTCTGCGCGGGCGCGGCCGCAAGCTTCGGGATCGAGCCGTCCGCCCGGCCGCACCGACTGGCGGGTGCAGGATTCCGAGGGGCAGGACGCCATCGCCTTCCTGGCGCCCCTGTCGGGCCGTGAGCTCTACACGCGCTACTACGCCGAAGATGTCGCCGCCTTCGCGCCCCGCCTGCCGGAGGCGGTGCGGCGCGCCGTCCCGGCTCTATGGCAGACGGCCGAGGATGACGGCTTCGGCCTGTTCTCGCCGAACCTGAACACCATCCTGTCCCACGCCGACCGCGACGCGACCCTGGACGACATGATTGTCGCCTTGGGCGATCCGGAGGCGATCGTCCGTCCGACCTACCAGGCCGGTCCCTACTGGGACCAGAAGGACTGGGACTGGTTCGTTCGTCATGCGCCGGAGACGCGCACGATTCTGGAGGCGATGAAGACCGCCGGCTTCCCCGCCTGGCGCCGCGAGCGGGCCGGCGCGGCGCTGGAGGCCGGACTGACCATGCTGCGCGCCGCCCTGCCGGCCTTCGACATCATCAAGGTCGAGGAGAAGTTGACGGGACGGACCTTCGATCCCCGCATCGACA
The DNA here is from genome assembly GCF_058790835.1 of Brevundimonas sp. EU05-FHT14B11. Classification (NCBI taxonomy): domain Bacteria; kingdom Pseudomonadati; phylum Pseudomonadota; class Alphaproteobacteria; order Caulobacterales; family Caulobacteraceae; genus Brevundimonas; species Brevundimonas sp. EU05-FHT14B11. The sequence continues at coordinate 157,864 of NZ_JBYTCY010000001.1, read as the reverse complement.
TCACCCTGCTGCAGTTCTCCAAGCCCCATGGGATCAAGGTGCACGGCCAGCGCTTCCTGCAATCGGCCGACTACGACGTGGGCCTAACCGTCCGGATCGCCGCCCATGAGCTGCTGCATCCGCCCGTGCCGATGGACGGCCCGACGGCCCTGGCGGCGCTGGCCGTGCTGGAAAGGGATCCGCTGATCCCCCGCATCGTTCGCGAGCATGATCCCCGCTTCGGCTACACGACCCTGGAAGGCGTCCTGAACGAGGACCTCTGCCAGGCGCTGGACCAGACCGTCAGCGAAGTCCTCGGCGTGGCGCGCAATCCGGCCGACCGCTGGCGCACCCAGGACGACGGCATGCATGTGCTGGCGGCGGGACTCTACGGCCTGCTGCGCGAGGATCGCTGGTCGCGCGAGGGCGGCTCGATCGAGGCTTGGCTCGCCGACGCGGTTCGCCGGGGCCGGCTCGCGCCCGAGGTCCTGCATCCGGTCGCCGCCCGCGTGCTGGAACGGCCCGTCGACCGGCTCTGGCCGCTGGCCCCGGACGCGTAGCGAAGTCGCGCCTAGCGCAGGGCCAGGGTCACGGCCTTGATGTCCACATACTCGTCGATGCCGTGGACCGAGCCCTCCTTGCCGTAGCCGGAGGACTTCACCCCGCCGAACGGAGCCACGGCGGTCGAGATCAGGCCGGTGTTCACCCCGCACATCCCCGCCTCGATGCGGCGGCCGATGCGGAAGGCGCGGTCCAGGTCGCGGGTGAACAGATAGGAGGCCAGGCCGAACTCGCTGTCGTTGGCCTTGCCCAGCACCTCGTCCTCGGTCTCGAACGGGAAGACCGGGATCAACGGACCGAAGGTCTCCTCCTCGCGGAACAGCTTGTCATCGCCGCCCAGGGTCACGGTCGGCTGGAAGAAGCGGCCGCCCAGTTCGTGGCGCGTCCCGCCGGTCAGAACTCGCCCGCCCAAGGCCTGCACCTTGGCCAGGTGGTCCTCGACCTTGGTGATGGCCTTGTCCTCGATCAGCGGCCCGACCTTGACCCCGGCTTCAAAGGCTGGACCGACCGGGATCTTCGCCACCTCGGCGGCCAGCTTTTCGGCGTAGGCTTCGGCGACCGACGCCTCGACATAGACGCGGTTGGGACAGACGCAGGTCTGGCCCGAGTTGCGGAACTTGCCCTTGATGGTCTCGGCCACGGCCAGATCCAGATCGGCGTCGGCGAAGACGATGAGCGGCGCGGCGCCGCCCAGCTCCATCGACACCCGCTTCAGGGTTGGGGCGCACTGCTCGGCCAGCTTGCGGCCGACCGGGGTCGAGCCGGTGAAGGACAGTTTGCGGATCAGGGGCGAGGCGGTCAGAACCCCGCCGATGGTCGCCGCGTCACCGGTGATGACGCTCAGCGCGCCCTTGGGCAGGCCCGCCTTGTAGGCCAGCTCCGCCAGGGCCAGGGCGGTGAACGGCGTCTGGCTGGCCGGCTTGACCACGGCGGTGCAGCCGGCGGCGAAGGCGGGACCCAGCTTGCGGGTCAGCATGGCCGCCGGGAAGTTCCACGGGGTGATCAGGGCGCAGGGGCCTACCGCCTCGCGGAAGGTCAGGATGACGTGGCCGAGCGGGCTGTCCTGGGTCTCGCCGATCAGCCGTTCGGCCTGGCCCGCGAACCATTTGATGAAGCCGTTGGCGTAGGCGACCTCGCCCTTGGCTTCCTCGAACGGCTTGCCGTTCTCCAGCGCCATCAGGGCGCCCAGACCCTCGGTGTTCTCGTCGATCAGCCGCGCCCATTCGCGCAGGAAGGCGGCGCGCTTGTGCGGGTCGGACCGCGACCAGGCGGGGAAGGCCGCGTCGGCCGCCTGGATGGCCCGCTCGGTCTCGGCGGCGCCGAGGTCGGGGATGTGGCCGATGACCTCGCCCGTGGCGGGATCATCGACGGCGATCCGCTTCGCCCCCGTCACCGCCTCTCCGGCGATGAAGGCGTGTTCGCGAAGGAGCGCCAGGCCGGCGTCGCGGGCGGAGGTGTTCATGGTCAGTCGTCCGGTTCGGGGAGGAACGGAGGGAACGCGTCAGGTCTCGATCGTGTCCAGGTCGCGGCCCTTTGTCTCCGGCAGCCAGATCAGGCTGACGATGACCGCCACGACGGTGAAGGCGACCGAGTACCAGAGGCCGAAATAGATATTCCCCGACGCCGCCACCAGGGCGAAGCTGGCGGCGGGCAGCAGCCCTCCGACCCAGCCGGTGCCGATGTTGTAGGGCAGGCTCATCGCCGTATAGCGCACCCGGGTCGGGAACAGTTCGACCAGCGCCGCGGCCTGGGGGCCGTACAGGGCGCAGGCCGCGACCATGAAGATCATCAGGATGGCCCAGGTCAGCGGCATGTTGATCCGCGCCGGATCGGCCTTGGCCGGATAGCCGGCGGCGGTCAGGGCGGCCTTGGCGCGGACCTCGAGGTCCGCGCGCGCCGCCTTCAGCGCGGCCGGGGCCATGGCGCTTCCATCGATCGAGGCGACCTCGGCGTCGCCGACCCGGATCACAGCCGGCGCGCCGGCTGGAGCGTCGACGGTCTCATAGGGGACGCCGGCGTTGGACAGGGCGATGCGGGCGATGTCGCAGGAGCTGGAGAAGACCGCCTTCCCGATCGGATCGAACAGCAGGTTGCAGTCGGCGGGGTCGGCCACGACGGTCACCGGGCTGGAGACCTGGGCCTCCGCAAGCGCCGGATTGGCGGCGCGGGTCAGCGCGTGGAAGCCCGGGAAGAAGGCGACCAGCGCCAGGATCATCCCGAACAGCATGACCGGCTTGCGCCCCATCTTGTCCGACAGCCAGCCGAAGAAGATGTAGAGGAAGGCCGAGGCTACGGTGACCATCAGCACCAGCTGATCGACCGTGTTCGTATCGACCTTCAGCACCTTCTCCATGAAGAAACGGGTGTAGAAATACCCGCAGTACCAGACCGCGCCCTGGGCGATCATGATCCCGAACAGGGCGATCAGGACAAAGCGGCCGTTGCCCCACTGGAAGAAGGCCTCGCGATAGGGCGCGCGGTTCTCGCCAGACTCCGCCTCCATGCGCTGATAGGCCGGGCTCTCGTTCAGCTTCAGCCGGATCCACAGCGACACCGCCAGCAGCAGGGCCGAAAGCAGGAAGGGAATGCGCCAGCCCCAGTCGTCGAAAGCCTCGGTCCCGACCAGGGCGCGCGTCGTCAGGATGACCGCCAGGGCGCCGATCAGGCCCATGGCCGCGGTGGTCTGGATCCAGCCGGTCAGCAGGCCGCGCTTCTTCGGCGGCGAATGTTCGGCGACGTAGATGGCGGCCCCGCCGTACTCGCCGCCCAGGGCGAAGCCCTGCAGCATGCGCATGATCAGCAGCAGGATCGGCGCGGCGATGCCGATGGTCCCGTAGTCCGGCAGCAGGCCGATGGCGACGGTCGCCACCCCCATCAGGGTGATGGTCACCAGGAAGGTGGTCTTGCGTCCGGTGCGGTCGCCGAACCAGCCGAACACCAGGGCGCCGAGGGGGCGCACCACGAAGCCCAGGCCAAAGGTCAGCAGGGCCATGATGTAGCTGACGGTCTCGCCCGCATCGGCGAAGAAATGCTTGGCGATGACGGTGGCGAGGGAGCCGAAGACGAAGAAGTCGTACCACTCGAACGCCGTGCCCGCCGCTGAGGCGCCCACGACCGTCTTCAGGCCCGGTCCATCCCGGGTTTCAACCGCTTGCGTCATCCAACGCCTCCCCGCGTCGTGAGCGTCGTCTATGGACGCTTCGGCGCGATGCTAGAGCGCGCCGCGCCGGGCGCAAGCGGGAAGCGGCGGGCCAGACAGGCGAAGGCCCGCCGGTGGGGGGACCGGCGGGCCTCTTTCAACCGGATCGCGGGTCGGGGGAACCGCATCCGGGAACTCGAAACGGGTTTAGTTCTTGGCTTCTTCCGCAGCGCCCGTGACGGCGTTGCCGGCGGCGGAGGCGTCACGGCCCACGCCGGACACCGTGTTGCAGGCGGCGGTGGTCAGGGCGGCGGCGGCGGCGACCAGAATGAAAATCTTGCGCATCGGTTCAACTCCATGAGGCCGGGGAGGCGTCTGCCGTATCAACGTCGCGGGGCTTTGGGGGTTCCCAGGTCGGCGGGATCGACAGGGACCACGGCCTCGGGCGTGGCGAAGGTCATGCGGGCGATCGTGCCGCCTCCCTCGGCCGGCAGCATCTCGACCTCTCCGCGCAGCTGCTTGGCGAAGGCGCCCATCAGGGTGCGCCCCACGCCGGCGCGTTCCGTCTCGCTGACGCCCGGTCCGTTGTCCTGCACCTCCAGGACGCTCTGGTCGCCCTGCACTCGGAAACGGACCTTCAGGTCGCCGCCTCTGCCGGCGAAGGCGTGTTTCTGGGCGTTGGTCACCGCCTCGACCAGCCAAAGGGCCAGTGGAGCCAGCTTGTCGGGATCGACGACCAGCGAATCCGCCTCCACCGACGAGGTGACCAGATGGCCGCGCCCGCTCTCGCTGGCGATCAGCTGGCCGACCAGTTCGGTCAGGAAGATGCGGGCGTCCGCATAGCGCAGGTCGTCGCTCTGGTAGAGGGTGCGGTAGATCAGGGCCAGGGCCGCGATCCGCTGGCGGGTGTCGCCCACGGCCGCCTTGGCTGGTTCGTCCTTCAGGGCCCGCTGCTGCATCGACAGCAGGGACGAGATGATCTGCAGGTTGTTCTTCACCCGGTGGTGGATCTCGCGCATCAGCGCGTCCTTTTCCTCGACCGAGGCCAAGAGGGCGGCGTCACGGGTGGTGATGGTCTCGGCCAGTTCGTCCAGGGTCTTGGCCAGCACGCGGATCTCTGACGGCGCATTGACCGCCTGGACGGGACGCACCGAGAAGCGGCCGCGGGCGTAGATGGCGGCGATCCGTTCCAGATAGTCGAGCCAGCGCACCACGATGCGCTCGCTGAACAGCATAACCGAGACGAAGGCGGCCAGCCAGGCGGCCAGGGGCATCAGAAGCAGGCCGACCGGGTTCAGGCGCGCCCATGACAGCAGGCCCGGCGACGGCGCCGACAGCAGGGCGTAGACGTCGCGTCCGGCCAGGGCCGCGCCGGCGAAGACCCGGCGCCGACCGTCGGAATCGCCCTCGAAGATGGACGAGCCCTGGGTGCGGGCGCGATCGACCCAGCCGAGCAGGCTCTGGTCGCCGGTCAGGGTGAAGGCGTCGACATCCGTGGCCGTCAGGATGCGGCCCTGCGCATCGGTGAGGGCGGCCTGGGACCCCTCGGGCAGGGCGGCGTCGGCGACGTCCGGCTGCAGGGAGGCGAGGGGGATGACCGCGATCATGGCGCCGTCGAAGGCGCCCAGGGGCCGTTCAAGCCGCAGGGCGACGATCAGTCCCGGCGGTCGTCCCGGCGCGGCGGGCGCGCGGGCCAGCACCGTGTTCTCGCCGGCCCGCAGGCGCTGGAACCAGGCGCTGCGGCGGGCGTCGATCAGCCAGGGCGGCGGCGAGGCGCCGAGCGCTTGCGAAGCGCAGGCGGTGTAGCCGGTGGAGCTCAGCCGGGCGAGGCCGTCAAGGTCGTCCAGCCGGTCGACCAGCGCCGTCAGCCGGGGTTCGCAGAACAGCTCCAGCGCCTCGGGCCGCAGCGCCTGGAGCAGGACGCTGGTGCTGTCCAGCCGCGCCTTGGCGCTGGCGGCCGTGCGTTCGGCGGCCAGTTGCAGGTCCTGCCGCCGCTCCGTGTCCTGAAGACGGAACTGCTGTTGGGCCTGGAAGGCGCCCAGCAGGAGGATGGGCAGCAGGGCAAGGGCCAGGGCGACGCCCAATCGGAAGCGGATGCCCTGGAATTTCGGCTGAGCCAGCCCCCTGCCCAGTGCGCGCCCGATCCGCACCGGATCAGTTCCGGACGCTGCTCAAGCGGTCGGCGGCGGCCAGGATGGAACGCATGGCGTCGCCGGCGGCGCGGCCGTCGCGGGCGTAGCCGCCCTTCTCGAGCGTGGCCTGAAGCGCCTTGCGGGCGCGGGAGACGCGGCTTTTGACCGTGCCGACAGCGCACTGGCAGATTTCGGCGGCCTCCTCGTAGGCGAAGCCCCCGGCGCCGACCAGGATTAGCGCCTCGCGCTGTTCCTCGGGCAGGGTGGCCAGGGCCAGGCGCAGTTCGTCCAGCGCGACCGGGGATTCCGGATCGTCCACGGCCACCAGGGTCCGCTCGGCGGCTTCCTGGTCCAGCTGCGACTGGCGCCAGGATCGGCGTTTCTCGGAATAGAACTGGTTACGCAGGATCATGAAGGTCCAGGCCTTCATGTTGGTGCCCATCTGATAGCTGGCGCGGGCGTCCCACGCCTTCATCATGGCGTCCTGCGCCAGGTCGTCGGCCGCCGTCGGATCACCGGTCAGGGTGCGGGCGAACGCACGCAGATGCGGGATCAGCGCGACCAGCTCTTTCTTGAAGGCGTTGTCGTCAGCCGAAGGGGGCTTGGGCGGCGGGTTCGTGCCGCTCATGCGCCGCTCCCGCGCTCGTCGGCGCGCCTCAGAATGTCGAGAAATTCGTCCGGGACGGGCTCGTTCACGACCTCATCGAACATATGCCTCAGCTTCACGCCGATAGCCTGCTGACGCAGGCGAGCCTCCTCGAGGCCGGCTCCGTCCTTGGCCGGTTTCCCCGGAGGGTTGGATTTGTCTGTCATTGTAAAAAAAATCGCCACCCAGACGCTATTGTAGAAGCGGGAAACGCCACCCCCGGTTTCGGGTTCCGGGGATGGAACCGAAATATGCTCAAGCTTTCTTTCGCGTTCGGGAACCGTGACTGATTTGATACGTTTCCATCGATTGCTGCGGTCCCGTTTCCGGGGGCCTGCAAACCTATGTCGGGGACTTCGAGTATGAGCCTGCTGGCCCGCCTTGCGCCGCATCTTCCCTATGTCCGCCGTTACGCTCGCGCGTTGACCGGCGATCAAACCACTGGGGACAACTACGTCCGCGTCGCGCTGGAGGCCCTCGCCGCCGGCGAGCGCCAACTGCCGACCGAGATGACGCCTCGCGTCGCTCTCTATCATGTGTTCCACGCCATCTGGACCTCGACCGGCGCCCAGTTGGAGGACAAGAGCGGCATCGAAGGCCGCGACGATCCCACGGGCCGCCTGATGCGCATCGCGCCCCGGTCGCGCCAGGCCTTCCTGCTGACCGCCCTTGAAGGCTTCACCCCTTCGGAAGCCGCCCAGATCCTTGACGCCGACGCCCAGGACGTCGAGCGCCTGATCTCGGAAGCCCAGTCGGACATCGACGCCGAACTGGCCACCGATGTCCTGATCATCGAGGACGAGGCCATCATCTCGGCCGACATCGAAAGCCTGGTGAAGGAGCTGGGCCATCGTGTCACCGGAACCGCCACCACCCACGACGAAGCGGTCGACGCGGTGTCGCGTCATCGTCCGGGTCTCGTGCTGGCCGACATCCAGCTGGCTGACGGCTCGTCGGGCATCGACGCGGTCAAGGACATCCTCAAGCGGATCGATGTGCCGGTGATCTTCATCACCGCCTTCCCCGAGCGTCTGCTGACCGGCGAGCGGCCGGAGCCGACCTTCCTGATCACCAAGCCCTTCCAGCCGGAGACGGTGAAGGCGGCGATCAGCCAGGCGCTGTTCTTCCATCCTTCGCGCCAACGGGAAGCGGCCTGACCGTTTCCGCCTTCTGACGCATGAAGAAAGGCCCCGGTCTCGCGACCGGGGCCTTTGTCGTTGGGGCTTCCGCTATTGAGCCGGAGCGGAAGCGGTCGGGGGCGCGGCGGCCTCCCGGTTGAAGGCCTGGGAGTCGACGGGTTGCTCGCCGTTGTTGGCGTTGGTGCGTTCGAAGCCGCCGTTGCTGACGAACCACATGCCCAGCAGCAGGATCGCAGCCGCGCCGGCGGAAACGATCAGCAGGGTCAGAATGCGCACGCCGCCCCGGCCGCCCCGGACATACTGGGCCTCTACGGGACGGCCCTCGTGGACGGCGTCGGCGGATTTGTCGTGTGGGGATTCATGGGTCATGACGGCCTCCCGATGGTCAATGGGTCGGCTGTTCAACGCGGCGGTCGGCGCCGCTGTTCCGGTCTCGCTCGAAAGGCGAAATAAATCCGAAGCGCTCCGGAACCCCATTCAGGAGACCCCGTTATCAGTCTGCGGAGGCGGCGACGCCCCCCCGACTTAGGACTGGCCACAGCCAGTCTGTCGCCTCCGCGCCTCATTCTCGATGATGCCACTTCGGGCGGACCCTCTGCGGTCCGCCTTTTTCTTTGCGCCGTCTGGACAGTCGCGCGGCTGTCGCCACTATGTGGGTCCAGAAAGAAAACCCGGAGGGACATCCCATGGCTCGAACCAACCGTCAGTGGGTGCTGCGTCAGCGGCCCAAGGGCCTGATCCAGCCCGGCGATCTGGAGCTGGTCGAGGCGACCCTGCCCGACCTGAAGGATTCCGAGATCCTGGTCCGCACCGTCTATCTGTCGCTGGACCCGACCAACCGCACCTGGATGAACGAGGCCGAGGGCTATCTGCCCGCCGTGCCGCTGGGCGGCGTGATGCGCGGCCTGACGCTGGGCGTGGTCGAGGAAAGCCGGTCGGAGCGCTTCAAGGTGGGCGACGTGGTCACCACCGCCGCAGGCGGGTGGGCCGACTATGCGGTCATTCCCGACGCCGCGGCGTCGCGGGCCCATCGTGCGCCGGGCCTGCCGCTGACCGCCAACATGTCGGTGCTGGGCATGACCGGCCTGACCGCCTGGGCGGGCGTCACCGACGTGCTGAAGGCGCAGGCGGGCGAGACCATCGTCATCTCCGCCGCCGCCGGCGCCGTCGGCTCGATCGCGGGCCAGATCGCCAAGGCGCGCGGCGCGCGGGTCATCGGCATCGCCGGCGGGGCCGAGAAATGCCGCTGGCTGACCGAGGATCTCGGGTTCGACGCCGCCATCGATTACAAGAACGAAGACGTGGGCGACGCCCTGGACCGCCTGGCTCCCGACGGCTTCGAGATGAATTTCGAGAACGTCGGCGGCGACATCATGAACGCCGTCTTCAACCGTCTGAAGATCCATGGCCGCATGGCCGTCTGCGGCCTGATCTCGTCCTACAACGCCACCCGCATGCCGCCGTCGCCGAACTTCAGCCGATTGATCACCCACCGGCTCGACGTGCGCGGCTTCCTGGTCCTCGACTACGGCCATCGCGGCAAGGAGATGGTGGCCGAGGTCGGTCCGATGCTGGCCGACGGCCGGGTGAAGTGGAAGGTTCATGTCGATGACGGGCTGGAAGGCGCGCTCGACTCGCTGAACCGCTTGTTCACCGGCGATCACGACGGCAAGCTGCTGGTTCGGGTGTCGGAAGAACCGGCCGCCTGACGGAGCGCCCCGGATGACCGAACCCCTGCACGTCCATTTCGAAGATCTGGGCGTCGGCGAGGTGGTGCCGCTGGGGGCCTGTATGGTCGACCAGGCGGCGATGGAGGTGTTCATCGAACGCTTCCTCCCGGGCTGGGATCCAGCCTATGGCGCGCCCGACGCCATGGTCTACGCCCTATGGAGTCGACTGTTCGCCGACAAGGCGGCGGGCTGGGCCCAGTCCAAGGTGCTGGCGGTCGACGGCCTGCGCTACATGCGCAACCCGCCCGCCGGCGAGCTGATGCGCGGCCGCATGACCGTCATGGGCAAGGATCCGGTAGGGGACGAGAAGGGCATCGTCATCGCCCAGCACGACATGCTGGACGAGGCGGGACGGCTGATCTTCTCCTGCCTGACCCGCTCGCTTCTGGCGCGTCGATAAGAAAAAGGCCCCGCCGTCGCCGGCGGGGCCTTCTCATTCTGAAGTCCGGATGGACGCTCAGGCGTTGGCGGCGGCCGGCTGTTGCGCGGCGCGCTGGAAGGCCATGGCGATCAGGCGATCCCAGCCCAGCAGCGACACCAGGTGGGCGTAGATCTGGCCCAGGGCGCCGTTGTCGCGCAGTTCGGCCAGCTTCTCGTGCGACAGGCCCTTCAGCTTGTCTTCCGAAATGGCGAAATACTCGGCCAGCTTCTGCGGCTCGGCGGCGGTGCCGTCCGGATTGCGCGGGGTGAAGACGGCTTCCTTGGTCTCGAACAGGTCAAGCTCGGTCAGCAGGGCGACGAAGGCCTCGGTGCGCTGACGCTCCTGTTCGAAATTGTTGCAGAACTCCATGGCCTGCTGCGTATACGGCGACGGCTGGCCATCGACGAAGAGCGGGGTCTGGCCGGCTTCCTTGAGGAAGGGGGCGGCGCGGTCTACGCACAGGATCAGGCGCTTCTGGGTGTCGTCGTTGGCGAAGACGAACGGATAGCGGCGCACATAGGCCGGGATGTAGGCCTCGGGGCGGAAGTCGCCCTCTTCGCTGACATACAGGTTCTCGGCCGGGCGCAGGCCCATTACGGCGACCGGCTGCTTGGCCTCGCCGACGAAGATGACCGGATAGGACAGGGCGGCCGGAGCGAACTCGGTCACAGTCAGCGGCACCAGGTTGGTGACGGCGGTGAAGGCGTAGGGCCGATCGACCGGATCGACGCCCAGCGTGCCGTGGGCCTCGACCGACAGGGGTTCGGGCTGGCTGTAGAAGAGGACGTTTCCGGACAGGCCGGCGGTCTGGGCGGTGGTGTCGGTCATGGACGCGGTCAGCTCTGGAAAAAAGAGGAAGGCGGGCCTTCTAGCCCAGAGATGGGAGACCGGCAAACCGGCTCGCCTTCCAGGTTCGTCTAGAAGCTGTAGCTCACCCCCACGCGGAGGTTTCGGCCGGGCAGGGGCGCGATGTCCTTCAGGAAGCTGACGTGCTCGCGGGCCTCCTCGTCCGTCAGGTTGCGGCCCTCGGCGAAGATCGAGACCTTGCGGTCGCTGAACGGCCGCCAGACGCCCGACAGATTGACCAGGGTGTAGCCGTCCGTGCCCAGCTCATACTCGGCCAGACGGTCCTGCTCGCCCACGTGGCGGACCTCGAAGGTCGCGTCGAAGGGGGTGGAGGTCCAGGCCAGACGGCCGGTCACGCTGTATGGCGGGATGCGGGCGGCGGGGCCGACGTCGGTCTCGGCGTGCACATAGTCGGCGGCGCCTTGCAGCGACAGCGCCCGGTCGCCCGAGCTCCACAGCTCGTACTCGGCCTCGGCCTCGAAGCCGCGGAATTTCGCGCCGGTCTGGACGAACTGGAAGATCGGGAATTCCTCGCCGTCGTCGACGAAGGTTGCCCCGGTGTCGCGCTCGTCGATGAAGCCGTCGTATTTGGACGCATAGACGTGCAGGTCGCCGCGGAACCTGCCGGCGTCATAGTGGACGGTCCCCTCGATGGTGGAGACCTTCTCGTTGTCCAGCGTCGGGTCGCCGGTCTCGTAGACGGCCGTGGCGATGTGCAGGCCGTCGGCGAACAGCTCGACCTCGGAAGGCGCGCGCTCGTTGTGCGCCAGGCTGAGGCCCAGGAAGAGGTCATGCGTCGGGCGGACGAAGACCGCCGCCGAACCGGACCAGTTGTCGAAGCTGCGGTCGACGCGCGGGTCGCCGTTCAGCGGGTTGGCGGCGAGGCTGCGCCGGTCGTAGCGCAGACCGCCCTCCAGGCCCCAGCCGTCGCGGTCCAGGCGCTGGACCGTGTAGATCCCGGTCTCCTCGATCTTGCTGGACGGGACGAAGGCTTCATCGCCGATGGCCTCGAAGGTGCGCGACAGGGCCTGCACCCCGATCGCGCCGTTCCAGCCGTCGCGGGTGCGCTGGACCAGGTCGATACGGCCTTCCTGGCCGTCGGAGTTGAAGATAGTGCCCGGTTCGCCAGGACCCTCGAACTCGGTGTGGGTGTACTCAGCGTGGCCGGCTGAGCCGCGCACCGCCTGGAACGGGCCGCCGTCGAAGCGCAGCTCGCCGCGCACGTCCTCGCGGGTCTGCTTCAGCTCAATGAAGACGTCCGGCTCGGCCACGGTGCCGTAGGTCGAGGACAGGTCCTTGTATGACGCGCCGATATGGCCGCGCGACCCGATGTAGGAGGCGCCCAGGCCCCAGCTTTCCAGCTGCGAGAAGCTGTTCGGCTGCGTGCCGCCGTCACCGCGCGCGACGCCCTCGGCGTCGGCCAGACGCTGCGAGATGGCGGGCGAGGGGATGTCGTAGTCCGAGGCGTCCTTCTTCACCCCCTCCACGTTCACGGCGACGGGGCCGAGCGCGAAGGTGGCGCGGCCCGAAGCCGACCAGCCGTCATCGACGCTGGAGGCCTGGGTCGAGACCATGCCGTCCACGCCGTCGGGCAGGGCGTCCGGGATGCGGCCGTCCAGCACATTGACCACCCCGCCGATGGCGGTGCCGCCGTAGGCCAGGGTCGCCGGGCCGCGCACGATCTCGATGCGATTGGCTTCGGCCGGATCGGTGGCCACCTGGTGGTCGGGCGAGACCGAACTGGCGTCGATCAGGCCGATGCCGTTGGTCAGCACCTGCACGCGCGGGCCCGACAGGCCGCGGATCACCGGGCGGCTGGCGCCGGGCGCGAAGTCGGTCGAGCGCACGCCCGGCAGGCCGTTGACCAGGTCACCCAGCGAGGCGGCCGGCGCCTGGGCCAGCTGTTCCTCGGTCAGAACGGTCGTGGCGATGGTGGTGGCCCGCTGGCTGATGCCGAAGGGCGCCCCGGTCACGACCACCTCGTCCAGCTCCGCCACCGGTTGCCGGGGCGCCGAAGGCCCGTTCTGGGCGGAGGCGGCGCCCGCCAGCGCACTCCAGCCGAGGGCGGTCAGGAGGGCGGCGCGGGAGACGGCGGCGAGGGTCATGGAGAGGACTCGGAGGGGAGGATTCTGTGAGTGTTATGAGATAACATCACACGAAGTCAAGCGGGATGCGGTTGCGGCGGGGCGGGGGAAGGATTAGCTCTCAGTCATGGGCGACACCTGCCATCACCATCATCATGACGGTCCGCCGTCCGCCTCGACCGTGGCCCTGGCCTTGGCAGCCGCGGACGCGCGTCTGACGGGCGAGGGCGAACGCATGACCGCGGCCCGCCTGCGGGTGCTGGAACTGCTGCTTGCGGCGGGCGAGCCGGTGAAGGCCTACGACCTGATCGCGCGCTTCGGCGAGGACGGTCAGCCGGCCAAGCCGCCCACCGTCTATCGCGCGCTCGAGTTTCTCGAGCGCATGGGCCTGGCCCACCGTATCGCCTCGATCAGCGCCTATGTCGCCTGTTCCTCGGGCTCGGCGGACCATGCGGCCGCCTTCCTGATCTGCGACTGTTGCGGCGCGACCGAGGAGGTCTCCGCCACGGTCGCCGAGGGGCTGGACCGGGCCGCGGGCGCCGCCGGCTACGTCATCGAGCGCACCACGATCGAGGCCCACGGCCGGTGCCCGGCCTGCCGCGTCGCCGGCTGACGTCCGTTTCAAGTCGGTTTCTCTGGAAAACGGGCTCCCGGGTCTCTATCTCTGCGGCATGGACGCGATCCGGCTCTCCCCGCCCCGTCGCCTGAGCCTGCCGGTCGACAACCGGTGGGGCGCGGGCGAAATGTCGGTCCTCGATTTCGGCGACCCGAAGAGACCCGTGGACCTGGTCTTCGTTCACGCCAACGGCTTCAACGCCATGACCTATCGCACCCTGCTGGCGCCCCTGTCCGGGACGCTGCGCATCTGGGCCCCGGACCTGCGCGGTCACGGGCGCACCACCCTGCCGACGGAACGGCAGGGGCGGCGCGGCTGGAGCGATCACCGGGATGACCTCGTCGCCCTGCTGGATGCGCTGGACGGCCCGCCAGTGGTGCTGGCCGGACACTCCATGGGCGGCACCGCGGCCCTGCTCGCCGCCGCCGAACGCCCCGAGCGGGTGTCAGAGCTGGTGCTGATGGATCCCGTGATCTGGGGCCGCGTCACCGTGGCCCTGTTCCAGCTGCCCCTGTTCGACCGCCTGGCCTCGCGGATCCCGCTGGTGAAGAACGCCCTCAAGCGCCGCGCCGTATTCGACAGCCGAGAGCAGGCGCTTGCCGCCTATTCGGGCCGGGGGGCCTTCCGCGGCTGGCCCGAGATGATGATCGCCGACTATCTGGCCGATGGTCTGATCGAGACGCCCGAGGGCTTTGTCCTGGCCTGCGCGCCGGAATGGGAAGCCTCCAACTATGCGGCCCAGTCGCATGATCCGTGGCGGGCGTTGGGACGGGTCGACCGTCCGGTCCGCATTCTGCGCGCCGAGGCCGGCTCGACCTGCTTCCCCACCCGCAGCCCGCCGGGCCTGTCCAATGTCACGGTCGAGACGGTGCACGGCGGCACCCATTTCTTCCCCATGCTCAAGGCCGACGTCGCCCGCGACGCCCTGTTCGACGCAGCGGTCTGAGAGGGGGCGGTCTCAGGACCCGCTCGTCAGGCGCCAGATCCGGATATGACCGCCCAGGTCGCCGCTGACCAGATGGTCGCCACGCCAAGCCAGGGCGGAAATCGCGCTCTCATGACCTTCCAGCCGCGTGACCTCGACAGGTTCGGCGCCGTCCTGCATGCGCCAGATACGCACGAGCCGGTCCAGGCCGCCCGTCGCGAAGAACCGGCCGTCAGGCGACCAGACGACGCCGTAGATCGGCATTCCCTGCCGCACGGTCTGACGCCCGGACGGGGTCTGCGCCTGCTGCTCCACATCCGTGACCAGGCGCGCGCGGGCCTGAAGGGGGTCGACCGAAACCACTGACGCTCCGGCCTTCATGCTGCCGCCCAGAAGGCTCCGACCATCGGGCGAGAACGTCACGCGCTGCGCGAAGCTGGGCACGCTTCCCCGCTGTTCCCCGGTCTCCACGTCATACAGGGTGAGCGGGTTGTTCGAGGCCAGCAGTCGCCCATCCGGTGAGGCCGAAAGCGAGATGACGTACTGGTACTGCAGATCTCCGGGAGCCTGGATTTCGCGAACGACCCGGTCGTCGCCGAGGTTCAGGATCCGGATTTTCAGATCGGCGCAGCCCACGGCCGCCGTGTCCCCGTCGATGACGGCCAGCCCTAGGCACCAGGTCGGAAAGCGCCACGTCCGGACGCGGGTTCCGGCGGCGGCGTCCAGCAGGGCGACCTGACCGTCTGCGCCTGTGGTGAGCAGGTGGCGATCGTCGGCGGTGAAGCGCACGGCGGCCGCGTCCCCTTCGTGAATCTGGAACACCGGCCCGGCGGCGCCCGTCGCCAGCGACCAGAGACGCACCGCGCCGTCGAGCCCGCTCGCCGCCAGCGTCTCGCCGCGTGGATCGATATCCAGGGATGTCACCGCACGAGGCTGACTCAGGCTGATGGATTCACCGGCGGCCCGAATCGTCTCGCCGGCGTCCTGCGCTCTTAGAGGGCTGACGCCGGCGGCCAGAAGGGCGAGGCCCATGAGGGCCGCGGGTTTCAGAGAGCGAAAGGTCATTGTGGCGTCCCTGCGGGCGCCGCCGGCGCTGGAGACGGCGGGGAAGCGGCCGCTGGCGGAGTCGCGGACGCCGGCAGCACGGCGGTGATCTGCCCCTTCTCCCGGAGCGTCAGGAAGGTTCCGGCCGGATTGACCTGCAGATCGACGGAGTTGCCGTCCTGATTGCCGAACCGAAGGCCGGAAGATCCGCGCTCGCCGGCCCAGAGCGACACGGCCATCCGGCCGATCTCATCCAGCGTCAGGGATATCCCGCTCGACGGATCATCGCCGGTGACATAGCCGCCCCGCTCATTGCCTTCGCCGTCGAACAGCAGGATGCCGGACAGAGCCTCGCCGCGCTTGCTGAGCGATCCGGCCAGACGCGGTTCGGGCAGGGGCGCGGCGATCACCACCCGCTCGCGGCCGTTGGGATCGATCACGACGATCTCGCGGGCGATGATCTTGTCGAACACCTGGGGCGAACGGTCGAGATCGGCGCCGGCGGACGCCGCGGCGATCAGGCCGAGCGCCGCCGTTGCGACCAGTCCCGCCGTCAGCAGGCGATTGCGCCGCTCAAGCTTCATCAGGCGTTGTTCCAGGGATCCATCGTCCATAGCGAGCTCCATCGGCGGCTCCCGGGCGACATCTTGCGCGGGACGGGCCTTTTTGGATCACAGCCTGTCCTCGTCGGACAGTTACGGTTTCGCAACGCCCGTACAGGTGTGCGCGGCTGGTTTTCCCTCGCGGCAGCGGCTAAACCGCCGCCCATAAGAACAAGCCTCCGGTTCAGGGAACGCCCACATCATGCGTGACATCAATCACTTCATCGGCGGCGCGTCGTTCGTCGGCGCCTCGGGTCGCTTCGGCGACGTGTTCAATCCGAACACCGGCGAGGTCCAGGCCCGTGTCCAGCTGGCCACGACCGGCGAGGTCGATCGCGCCGTGCAGGCCGCCCAGGCCGCCTTCGACGGCTGGTCCTCGACCAATCCGCAGCGCCGCGCCCGTGTGATGTTCGAGTTCAAGCGCCTGGTCGAGGCGAACATGAACGAGCTCGCCGAGCTGCTGTCGTCGGAGCACGGCAAGGTGATCGCCGACTCCAAGGGCGACATCCAGCGCGGCCTAGAAGTGATCGAGTTCGCCTGCGGCATCCCGCACGTGCTGAAGGGCGAGTACACCTGGGGCGCCGGTCCCGGCATTGACGTCTATTCGATGCGCCAGCCGCTGGGCGTGGTCTCGGGCATCACCCCGTTCAACTTCCCCGGCATGATCCCGATGTGGATGTTCGGCGTCGCCATCGCGGTCGGCAACACCTTCGTGCTGAAGCCGTCGGAGCGTGATCCGTCCCTGCCGGTGCGTCTGGCCGAGCTGATGATGGAGGCGGGCGCCCCCGCCGGCGTCCTGAACGTGGTCCATGGCGACAAGGCCGCCGTCGACGCCATCCTGACCCACCCGCAGGTCCACGCCGTCAGCTTCGTCGGCTCGTCCGACATCGCCCATTACGTCTACCAGATGGGCGCCCAGCACGGGAAACGCGTCCAGGCCATGGGCGGCGCCAAGAACCACGGCATCGTCCTGCCCGACGCCGACATGGATCAGGTCATCAAGGACCTGTCCGGCGCGGCCTTCGGGTCGGCGGGCGAGCGCTGCATGGCCCTGCCGGTCGTGGTGCCGGTCGGCAAGAAGACCGCCGACGAACTGCGCGAGCGCATGGTCGCCGAGATCGACACCCTGCGGGTCGGCGTCTCGACCGACGCGGGCGCCCACTACGGCCCGGTCGTCACGGCCCAGCACAAGGCACGCGTCGAAGGCTGGATCGACCAGGGCGTCAAGGACGGCGCCGAACTGGTCGTCGATGGCCGCGGCTTCACCCTGCAGGGTCACGAGAACGGCTATTTCGTCGGCCCGTCGCTGTTCGACCACGTCACGGCGGACATGGAATCCTACAAGGAAGAGATCTTCGGCCCGGTGCTGCAGATCATGCGCGCCGCCAGCTTCGAGGAGGCCCTGTCGCTGCCGTCCAAACACCAGTACGGCAACGGCGTCGCCATCTTCACCCAGAACGGCCGCGCGGCCCGCGACTTCGCCGCCCGCGTCAACGTCGGCATGGTCGGCATCAACGTGCCGATCCCGGTGCCGGTCGCCTATCACACCTTCGGCGGCTGGAAGCGCTCGGCCTTCGGCGACACCAACCAGCACGGCATGGAAGGCGTGAAGTTCTGGACCAAGGTCAAGACCATCACCGCCCGCTGGCCGGACTCGGAGCTGGAACACGCCGACAGCTCCTTCGTCATCCCGACGATGGGCTGAGATTGACGAACGTCGGCAAGGTTTCGCCTTTCCGGCGTTCGCGGCAGCGCATTTCGATGTTAGGCGTTAACCTCCACGCACTGTGAAGCTGGAGCGCTCCCCCGCATGCGTCGCTTTTTCGTCTGGTCCGCCCTCGCCGCCGTGATCGGCCTCGCCCTCGCGGGCGGCGGCTACTGGGCCTACTGGAATTTCTACGCCCGCTTCCAGCCGGTGACGGTCACCCGCAACCAGGTCGAGATCCAGCGCCTGCTGGATGAAAGCTCGTGGATCTCGGCGGGCGGCGGCGGTCAGGCCCTGTACGTCATAGGCTATCGCGACAGCGCCGCCATGCAGCGGTTCGAGCGCGAGGAGGGGCCCAAGCTGCGCGCCGCGGGGGTCGAGATGCGCATCCTCGTCTTCGCGCGCGGCGACCGCGAGGGGCTGCAGCAGTCCACGGCCGCCGAGCGCGCCACGGTCGCCGAGCTGTGGCTGACCCGCGACTGGGTGCTGTACCAGCGCTGGACCGCCACGCCGGTCAACAACTGGACGGCGGCGGGCATTCCGTCGGCCGACGGCAACCTGGCCCGGGGGGCGGTGGTCGACGCCGGTCGCGACTTCGTCGGCCAGCTGAGTCGCAATCTGAGCGAGGCCGGGCTGCAGACCCGCTATCCGCTGATCATCTGGCGGGACCGCGAGGGCTTCATGAAGGCCTGCGCCTGTTCCGACGCCCGCTCCTGGGCCTTCATCCGCGACGATCTGGACGCCCCGGACCGGATCGCCCCTGCAGCGCCCGCGGCGGACGGCCAGGCGCCGCTGCCCTACCCCGACGGCGGACCCGCGCCGCAGAGCCTGCCGTATCCGACCCTGCCGCAGGTGACGCCCGTTCCCGGTCAGGTCCCGGCCCAGCCCGGCGTCGCCCAGCCGGCAACGCCTGGGGCGACCCCGGCTCCGGCGCGTCCGGCCCAGCCTTCGGCCCCGCGCAAGGCGCCCGAGCCGCGCCAGCAGGAAGACACCACCTTCTACTAGGTCGGCGTCACAGGACGCGGCGGCAGATCTCGATCAGCCGGTCCACGTCCGCCTCGTCCTGATACAGGCCGAAGCCGAAGCGGATCACATCGTCGCGCACGTCGGTGACGACATGGGCGTCCAGCAGCCGCTTGCGCCAGTCCTGCGCGTCCGCGTGGCGGAAGGCCAGGAAGCGGGCGCGTGGCGCGTCGCCGGCGACGGGATTGATCAGCTCGGCCTTGTCCAGCCGTCCGGCCTCGCCCGCCTGCACGGCGCCCTGGAACCGCGCCATCAGCCCGCGGGCGTGGGCCGCGACGTTCGCGGTGCTCAGCCCGGCCTCGTCCAGCATGCGGCGCACGCCGTTGAAGCGGTACAGGGGCGTCGCCTCCATGGTCGCGCCCCAGAAACGGCCCGCGTCGGCGCGGTACTGGACCCCCTCCGGCGGCCCGGTCAGATTGCCGAACTCGGCGAACCAGCCGGTGATCACCGGACGGGGGCAGAAGCCGTCGGGCGCATGCAGGAAGCCGGCGCCCTCGCCCGACATGGCGTATTTGTAGCCCCCGGCGACATAGAAGACGCGGTCCGCCACCGCCGACAGGTCGGTCGGGACCGCCATGAAGCCGTGGTAGCCGTCGATGACCACCCACGGGCCTTCCGGCTTGGCCAGGTCGGCCAGCGCCTTTACGCCGCCGAACACCTGTCCGGTGCGGAAGAAGACCTGGCTGATCACGATCAAGTCGAAGCCGCCCCCCCGTGCGGCCTCGATGAAGCGCGCCTCAAAGGTGTCGAACGGATGCAGGGGCACGCGGGTGATGACCGCATCGCCCGCCTCCTCCCAGCGTTCGCCCTGACGGCGGAACGAGTGGAACTCGCCGTCGGTCGACAGGATGCGCACGGGCTTGGCCTCGATCCCGGAGACGATGCGCAGCAGGAATTCATGAGTGTTGGTCGCGAAGACAACGCTGTCCGGTGAGGGCAGGTTCAGCTCTTTGGCCACATGCGTCTGCGCCTCGGGCACGACGTCGCCGAAGACCAGGTCCCATTTGCGGTCGGCGAACCGGTTGGCCTCGACCCAGGCCCGCACCTGGCCGTCGAAGCTGGCGTCGGGCCACAGGTGGTGGCTGTGAGCGGCGAAATGCAGGCGCTCCGGGTCCAGGGACAGGGCGCGGGAGAAGAGGGCCTTATGGGTCATATCCGTGGATGTCGCACGGCGCGGCGGTCGCCGCCAGCGGCCTTCAGTGCTGGGCGGAGACCAGCCAGCAGGCGGCGCTCATCGGAATGATCCCGTCCCGGAGGTGCACATTCAGCCGATCTGTCACCGCCGCGCGCACCTGCGCCCGCACCGTCTCGTCCTGTTGCGGCAGGGCCGTTCCCAGCACGCCGAACTTCAGGCCGAGGTCGAGCATCTCGTCCAGGCTCAGGGGCGTGGGCGTGTCCAGCGGCGTGATCTCGATGTCCGTCCAGCCGCTGCGATGCAGGATGCCGCGCACCTTTTCCGGATCGGCGAAGGCGAACCGGCCGGGGGCGTCGACGGGCGGCGGCGGGGGCAGGTCGGGCAGGAAGGGCGTGGCGGCCTCCAGCGGGACCTGGGTGAGGGCGTTCTCGGCGACCGCACGCCAGCAGGCGAAGGTCAGGCGGCCGCCGGGTTTGGTCGCCCGCCTCAGATTGGCGAAGGCGGCGTCCGGATCGGTGAAGAACATCACCCCGAACCGTGAGGTCACGGCGTCGAACGTCGCCGCGCCGAAGTCATGGGTCTGGGCGTCGGCCTCAATGAAATCGACATTGGCCGTCGCCACCGCCCTGCGCCGCGCCGCCTCCAGCAGGGGGGCGGAGATGTCGACGCCGGTGCAGTGTCCCGTCGGACCCACGCGCCGGGCCAGGTCCAGCGTCGTCGCGCCCGCGCCGCAGCCCACGTCCAGCACCCGCGCACCGACGGGCGGATCGGCCCGGTCCGCGATCGCCTCGCCAATCGGCTGGTACAGCCGGTCCATCAGGGTCTGGAGATCGGCCCAGGCGGAGCCGCCCGACCGGCTCCAATAGCCTTGATCGGGAACGGCGGGGCGCGCGGGGTCGGTCATCTCGGTCTCCATCCGGTTGCGGCGAGGGGACCGCGCGTCCATCCTGCAAGTTCAAGCCGACTTGAGGTCAAGAGTGCGCGACATCGACATCGCCGAACTGTCCCGCCGCTCGGGCGTGCGCGCCTCGGCGCTGCGCTACTACGAGGAGCGCGGGCTGATCGCCTCGACGGGGCGCCGGGGGCTCAAACGCCTGTTCGATCCGGAGGTGCTGGAGCGCCTGTCCCTGATCGCGCTGGGGCGAGCGTCGGGTTTCTCGCTGGACGAGATCGCGGCCATGCTGGGCGGCGCGCCCGAGCCGGTCATCGACAAGGCGCGGCTGCGGGCGAGGGCGGAAGAGATCGGCCGCCGTATCGAGGAGCTGTCGCGGATGCGCGAAGGCCTGCTGCACGCCTCGGCCTGCACGGCGCCGACGCTGATGGCGTGCGCCAAATTCCGCCGGATCGTGCGCTTTGCGGGTCGGGAGGCGGCGGCGACGCCCTCGCGGAGCCGGTTCCGGGCGACGGCGGTCTGAACCGCCGCCCGAAGGTCGATCACACGTCCTGGCGCTCGGGCAGCGAGCCTCCGCGCGGCGAGCGATAGCGTCCTTAAATCAGGCTGCCGTGGCAGTGTTTGAACTTGCGGCCCGAGCCGCAGGGGCAGTCGGCGTTGCGCGGGGTGCGTTCCCAGCCGACGGGCAGGACGTCGACCGGCAGACGCGACCGGGCGTCGCCTTCCAGCGCGCCTTCCGGCAGCTGGGCCAGCGGGTTGGCCATCTCGTTCTCGCCGGTGCCGGGGTTCAGGTGGATTTCCTGGAACTCGGGCATCTCCATCGCCGGCGGCTGCTCGAAGCGGAACTCCACCGTCATCAGCCAACGCGTCACATCGTGGCGCAGGCCGTACAGCAACGACTCGAACAGGTTGAAGGCCTCGGTCTTATACTCGTTCAGAGGATCGCGCTGGCCGTAGCCGCGCAGGCCGATGACGCCGCGAAGGTGGTCCAGCTGGACCAGGTGTTCGCGCCACTGCATGTCGATCATCTGCAGCATGAACTGGCGTTCGAGGTTGCGGATCTGTTCGGCGCCGACCAGGGCGATGCGTTCCTCGGCGCGGGCGTCCGCGGCGGTGACGATGCGCTCCTCGATCTCCTCGTTGGACACGCCTTCCTCGGCGGCCCAGTCAGCCAGCGGCAGCTCGAGACCCAGGGTCGAGCGGACCTTCTCGTCCAGGCCCGCGATGTCCCACTGCTCGGCATAGGCCTTGGGCGGCATATGCTTCTCGACCAGGTCCGAAATCACGTCGCTGCGGAACTCGTTGACCAGTTCCGACAGGTCCGTGGCGTCCATGAACTCCTGGCGCTGCTCGAACACGGCCTTGCGCTGGTCGTTCACGACGTCGTCGTACTTCAGCAGGTTCTTGCGGATGTCGTAGTTGCGGGTCTCGACGCGCTTCTGAGCCTGTTCCACCGCCTTGTTCAGCCACGGGTGGCTGATGGCCTCGCCCTCGGCGACGCCGAACGACTTCATGATCGAGTCCAGACGGTCGCCGGCGAAGATGCGCAGCAGGTCGTCCTCGCAGGACAGGAAGAATTTCGAGGTGCCGGGGTCGCCCTGACGGCCGGTCCGGCCGCGCAGCTGGTTGTCGATACGGCGGCTCTCGTGGCGCTCGGTGCCGAGCACGAACAGGCCGCCGGCGGCCAGCGAGATTTCCTTCTGGACGGCGATGTCGGCCTTCAGGCGGGCCTCTTCGGCCGCCTCCATCTCGGGGGTGAGCTCCTGCGCCATGTTACGCAGCTCCGTGCGCCACTTCTGCATACGCATCTCGAGGTTGCCGCCGAGCTGGATGTCGGTGCCGCGGCCGGCCATGTTGGTGGCGATGGTCACCGCGCCGGGCAGGCCCGCGTCCGCGACGATGTAAGCTTCCTGTTCGTGCTGGCGCGCGTTCAGGACATTGTGCGGAATGCCCCGCAGCTTGACCTCGTATTCGATGTCATAGGCCGCATCGCCGATCTTCTCGGCGTCCTTGGGCTTGCCCTCGAACTCCTTCTTCGGGGTGCGGGAGACCTCTACCTTGTAGACGAAATTCTTCAGCAGCTCGGACAGGGTCTCGGACTTCTCGATCGACACCGTGCCGACCAGCACCGGCTGGCCCGCCAGATGGCGCTCGGCGATCTGGGCGGCGATGGCCAGGTTCTTCTCGCGCTCGGTGCGGAAGATCTCGTCGTCGTAGTCAATGCGCTGGACCGGGCGGTTGGTCGGCACTTCCAGGACGTCCATCTTGTAGATGTCGAGGAATTCCTGGGCCTCGGTCGCGGCCGTGCCGGTCATGCCGGACAGCTTCTCGTAGAGGCGGAAATAGTTCTGGATCGTCACCGAGGCCAGGGTCTGGTTCTCGGGCATGATCTTCACGCCCTCCTTGGCCTCGATGGCCTGGTGGAGGCCTTCGGACAGGCGGCGGCCCTGCATCATGCGGCCGGTGAACTCATCGATCAGCATGACCTCGCCGGCCTTGATGATGTAGTCCTTGTCCTTCTGGTACAGGGTATTGGCGCGCAGGGCCTGGTTGATGTGGTGCACCAGGGTGATGTTGGCCGCGTCGTACAGGCCGGTGGTGTCCTCGGCGAACAGGCCGCGCTCTTCCATCAACTGTTCGATCAGCTCCGAGCCTTCCTCGGTCAGCAGCGCCTGACGCTGCTTCTCGTCGAGGTCGTAGGTCGTCTTGTCCTGGATCAGGTCCTTGATGATCGCATCGACCGTCACATACAGGTCGGAGCGGTCCTCGGTCGGGCCCGAGATGATCAGCGGGGTCCGGGCTTCGTCGATCAGGATGGAGTCGACTTCATCGACGATGGCGAAGTGGTGCGGACGCTGCACCATCTCCTTGCGGTCGTAGACCAGGTTGTCGCGCAGATAGTCGAAGCCGAATTCGTTGTTGGTGCCGTAGGTGATGTCGGCGGCGTAGGCGGCTTGGCGCTGGCCCTGCGACAGGCCGTTGACGATCACGCCCACTTCCAGGCCCAGGAAGCGATAGACGCGGCCCATCCACTCGGCGTCGCGGCGAGCCAGGTAGTCGTTCACGGTGATGACGTGGACGCCCTTGCCCGACAGGGCGTTCAGATAGGCCGGGGCGATGGCGACCAGCGTCTTGCCCTCGCCGGTGCGCATCTCGGCGATGCCGCCGTCGTGCAGGATCATGCCGCCGGTCAGCTGCACGTCATACTGGCGCTGGCCGAGGACGCGCTTGGAGGCCTCACGGGCCACCGCGAAGGCGTCGTTCATGATCTTGTCGACGCTCTCGCCGCCGGCCAGACGGTCGCGGAAGGCGTCGGTCATCATCCGCAGCTCGTCGTCCGAGAGGGCGGCGTACTTCTCCTCCAGCGCGTTGATCTTCTGAACGCGGCCCATGAAGTCCTTGACCTTGCGGTCGTTGGAGGAGCCGAAAATCTTCTTGGCAAAGCCGAGCATGGAGGATCCGAAGGCGGGCGAGCGACAAATGGCTCTGGTTGTGGTCCCGGAAGGGCGGCGGCGGACGCCGCAGAGGGGCTCCGGCGACGACGGCCCGGTGCGCCCTTGAAAACAGGCGCGCGCGAGGGCCGCGCGAACGATCGAAAACCCCTCGACTTGGGCGCAGCCGGGACTTAAGCACCGGCCTTATCCCTGTCAACGCGAGGGCCTTTCGCCGCCCGCCGACGGAGCGCGTCTGCATGAGGCCTTCCCGCGTCCTGTTTCCCCTGCTGATGGCGTTCGCGCTGACGGTCGCCGCCTGTGATCGCGGCGGCGGCTCCGACCGCCCGCCCGAGCCCGGCGACCGCGCCGTGGCCAAGATCCAGGACGAGACCATCTGGGCCTCCGACGTGAAGCGCGAGGCCGTGGCGCAGGGACTGGTGGGCGAGGGCGAGCCGCTGGACGTGACCTCGGACCTGTTCCGCCGCGTCCTGGACGAGGTCATCGACCAGAAGCTGCTGGCCCACGAGGCCGAGCGCCGGGGGCTGGACAATTCGCCCCTGGCCCAGCGCCGCCTGGCCGCCACCCGCGAACGCATCCTCGGTGACATGCTGGTCGAGACGGTGGTCAACGACAAGATTTCCGACAAGGCCGTCGAGGGCATCTACCAAGGCCAGCTGAATCTGGCCCGGACCTCGGAAGAGGTCCGCACCCGCCTGATCCTGTCGCGCACCCGCGCCGAGGCCGACGCCGTGGTCGGCATCCTGGGGCAGGGCGCTGCCTTCGAGGCGGTGGCCATGGAGCGGTCGATCGATGACGCGACCCGCTTCTCGGGCGGCGACCTGGGCTATTCGACGCTGGACGTCATGCCTGAAGCCTACCGCAACGCCCTGCGCGACCGGCCCGCCGGCTCCACCGTCGGTCCCTTCCAGACCGAGGGCGGCTGGGCCGTGCTGCGGGTCGAGGACCGCCGTCGCGAAACCCCGCCGACCATGGAGCAGGCCCGGCCGCAGATCGTGCGCTACCTGACCTATGAAGGCGTGCGCCAGCTGCTCGAGGAACTGCGCGGCAAGGCCGCCGTCGAGGTCCTGCTGGGCGGCGAGGGCGCGCCTTCGCAGGAACCGGCCTCGGCCGCCGTTCCGCCCGCGGCCGCTCCTGCCCAGCCGGCCGCCTCGCCCGCCCCTGTTTCCGCCCCCGTTCCCGCCAAGGCCCGATGAGCAAGACGCCCACTCCCCCCGGTCGGGGTTCGACCGGCCAGATGATCGAACAGGCCTTCGAAAAGGCGCTGGAGCCGGTGACCACGGCGATCAAGCGCGCCACCACTCCGTCGAAACCCGCGGCCGCCGCCTCCGCGCCGGGCAAGCCGGGTCTGCAGGTGTCGCCGCTGGCCGTGCCCTTCCCGATCATCCCGCCCATCGGCGGGGTCGAGATCGCGACCGGCCGCGCGGGCTTCTACAAGCACGAGCGCGACGATCTGGTGGTGTTCAGCTTCGCGCGCGGCACCAGCTGCGCCGGGGTCTTCACCCGCCACAAGGTCGGCTCGGCCCCGGTCGACTGGTGCAAACGCCATCTGGGCGCCGAGGACGGCGGCCAGGACGTGCGGGCGCTGGTGGTCAACGCCGGCTGCGCCAACGCCTTCACCGGCAAGGCCGGAGCCGATGCGGCCCGCCGCACGGCTTCCGAGGTCGCCAAACGCTTCGGCTGCCGCCAGCGCGACGTCATGCTGGCCTCCACCGGGGTGATCGGCGTGGTGCTGGACGACCGCAAGATCGCCGCCCGCCTGCACGACATCGAGGCCGGGCTGGATTCCGACAACTGGGCCGCCGCCGGTCAGGCCATCATGACCACGGACACCTTCCCCAAGGGCTCGTACGCCGAGTGCGACATCGAGGGGCACAAGGTCCGCATCGCCGGCGTCGCCAAGGGTTCGGGCATGATCGCGCCCGACATGGCCACCATGCTGGCCTTCATCGTCACCGACGCCGACATCCATCCGAACGTGCTGCGCGCCCTGCTGGGCCTGCACGTGCGCACGACCTTCAACAGCGTGACGGTCGATGGCGACACCTCGACCAACGACACCTGCCTGCTGTTCGCTACGGGCGCCAGCGGCGCGCCGCGCATCGGCCGGGTCGGCGACCGCCGCCTGAAGGACTTCAGCCGCGCGCTGGACCAGGTCATGCTCGACCTCGCCCACCAGCTGGTCCGCGACGGCGAGGGCGCGACCAAATTCGTCAAGGTCACGGTGGACGGCGCGGCCAGCCCCGCCTCGGCCCGCAAGCTGGCCAAGTCCATCGCCGACAGCCCGCTGGTCAAGACCGCCCTGGCCGGCGAGGACGCCAACTGGGGCCGCGTCGTCATGGCCGTCGGCAAGACCGAGGAGCCGGTCGATCGCGACCGCCTGGCCATCAAATTCGGCCCGCATGTCGCCGCCGTCGACGGCGCCCCGTCGCAGACCTACGACGAGGCCAAGATGAGCGCCTATATGAAGAATTCCGAGATCGACATCACCGTCGACGTGGGTTCGGGCCGCGCCTCGGCCACTGTCTGGACCTGCGACCTGACCAAGCGCTACGTCGAGATCAACGGCGACTACCGGTCGTGAGCGAGCCCGTTAAGACCGTCCTCGTCGTCGCCGTCGCCCTGATCGACACCGACGGTCGGGTGCTGATCGCCCAGCGGCCCGAGGGCAAGCAACTGGCGGGGCTGTGGGAATTCCCGGGCGGCAAGGTCGAGCCGGGCGAGCGTCCCGAGGCCGCCCTGATCCGTGAACTGAAGGAAGAGCTGGGCATCGACGTGAACGAGGCCTGCCTGGCCCCCTTCGTGTTTACCAGTCACGCTTACGAGTCATTTCACCTGTTGATGCCACTATACCTGTGCCGACGTTGGTCGGGGGTGGTGCAGGCGCATGAGCATTCGGCGCTGAAATGGGTTCGGCCGGCGCAGTTGCCGGACTATCCCATGCCCCCGGCGGACGAACCCCTGATCGCCTGGTTGCGCGATCTGCTCTAGCCGTCCGGAAAGGGAGGCGCCGATGAAACGTTTCCTGGATCGCTTCCGGCGCGACGAGAGCGGCGCCACGGCCATCGAATACGGGCTGATCCTCGCCCTGATCTTCCTGGTGATCCTGTCCGCCCTGACCGCCTTCGGCGCGACCGGCAGCGGCGTCTTCAACGGCGCCATGGATGCGATCCGCGCGGCGATGGGCGGTTGACGGCCGGCCGGGCCTACTCCTCCCCCGTCTGCTCCTTCACGCCCAGCGCATCCGCCAGCCGCATCTTGGCCGAGCCGCGGGGCAGGGGCTTCTGCTGGCTCTCGTGCGGGGCCCAGCCGGCCAGGTGGACGATCTCGAAGGTCGCGGGGATGCGGCCGTCCGGTTCGCCGAACCTTTCCGCATAAAGCTGCGCCGCCCGGGCGACGATGCCGCGCGTGAGCGGACGGCTCGCCCCCGCCAGCACATTGGTCTCGCCCATGGCGCGCAGGTCGCGGATCAGGGCGAACAGGTCGGGATAACGGACCGTCAGCCGGTCCACGTCCGACACCGGCAGGGCGAACCCGGCCCGCTGCAGCAGGGCCGCGCCGTCGAAGCCGTCGGCGAAGGGCGAGACCCGCGCCTGGGCCCCGCCGCGCTGTTCCAGCTCCGCCTCGGTCAGCACCGCGCGCAGCTCCTTCAGCGTGCCCGCGCCCAGAAGCGTGCCCACGAACAGGCCGTCCGGCTTCAGCGCCCGGCGGATCTGGCTCAGGGCGCCCGGCAGATCGTTGGCCCAGTGCAGGCTCATCAGGCTGACGATCAGGTCCTGCGACTGGTCCGGCAGGTCCAGCGGCGTCTGGCCCGGGGCCGCGCGCGCCGGGCGGTCGCCCACCGTCTTAACGGCGCCGACCCGCGGCGCGGCATGACTGTCGGCCAGGGCGGCGGCGAACGGGCCGGGATGGGCCGATAGATCAGCGACTTCGGGCCAGTCGCGCAGCAGGGCGTCCAGGCTGTCGACGGCGTTCTGCGCCGCCCGCGCATGCAGGAAGTCGGCGCCGGAAAACAACTTTTCGCTGCGCTGAAGCCTTGCCGTTCGGCGCTGGCTGTCGAAGATGACGGGGGGACCGGAGGAGGGGCTCATGAGCCTTCAGGATGGGGTCTGGCGCACGCGATGGGAAGCCGCAGCCGGTTTCGGCCGTCTTCTGGGCCGGGGCGTGGCCGATCTGCTGCTGCCGCCGCTGGCCCACGACAGCCCTGAAGCCACCGCCTCGGCCGGCCTCACCGCCGACGCCTGGAGCCGGGTGGTGTTTCTGGAGGACCCGGTCTGCGACGGCTGCGGCGCGGCGTTCGAGATGGACGGCGGAGTGTTTGCGTCCGAGCGTTGCGCGGCCTGCCTGGCCCAGCCCTACGCCTTCGCCCGGGCGCGGGCGGCCTGCCTCTATGACGAGGCGTCGCGCGGCCTGATCCTGAAGTTCAAGCACGGCGACCACCAGCCGTTCGCGCCGCTGTTCGCCCGCTGGCTCAGCCGCGCCGCCGCGCCCCTGCTGGCCGAGGCGGATGTGGTGGCGCCCGTGCCCCTGCACCGCTGGCGGCTGCTGTCGCGGCGCTTCAATCAGGCCGCCGAGGTGGCGCGGCCGTTGGCCCGGGCCGCGGGGCTCGACTATCTGCCTGACGCCCTGGTGCGTCAGGCCCACACCACCAGCCAGGGCGGCAAGTCGGCGCGCGGGCGGCGTCTGAACGTGAAGGCGGCCTTCGCGGTCACCCCTTCGGGCGCGCGCCGGATCAAGGGGCGGCGCGTTCTTCTGATCGATGACGTGTTGACCACCGGCGCCACCGCCGAGGCCTGCGCCCGGGTTCTGCTGGAGGCCGGAGCCCGCGCCGTGGACCTGGCGGTCATCGCCCGCGTGCGAACCGTGCGCGAACTGACTATGTAGGGGGGAAGAACAAGCCCCTCGATCAGCGAGCCGCCGCGCGGCGAGCGACAGGGGTCGCATCAAGCTGGAGATAAAATTGGCCGACGTCGTCATCTACACCAAGCCCGGTTGCCCCTATTGCGCGGCGGCTGAAGCCCTGCTGGCCCGCAAGGGCGTGGACTACACCGAGATCGTCGCCTCGAACGATCCGCAGAAGAAGCAGGAGATGATCCAGCGCTCCAACGGCCGGATGACCTTCCCGCAGATATTCATCGGCGGAAAGCACATCGGCGGCTCCGACGACCTGCATGCGCTTGACCGCAAGGGCGAGCTGGACGCACTGCTCGCCGCCTGATGAGCACTCTTTCCGTCGCCCTGATCCAGACGCGCACCCCGGCCTCGCCCGGGGCCGCCTTCGCCCATGTCGAGCCGCTGATCCGCCAGGCGGCGGCAGGCGGGGCCCGGCTGATCCTGACGCCCGAGGCCACCAATTTCCTGATCCAGGACCGCGCCGCCCGCGAGGCCGTGCTGGTCCCCGACGATCGCGACGAGGTGGTGGCCAGGCTCAGGGCGCTGGCCAAGGAGCTCGGCGTCTGGCTGTTGATCGGCTCGGCCATCGTGCGGTCGGGGCATGAGGGCGACGACCGCGCCGCCAATCGTTCGATCCTGATCGACGACACGGGCGCGGTGACCGCGACCTATGACAAGATGCACGTCTATGACGTCGATCTGCCGACCGGCGAGCGTTGGCGAGAAAGCGCCTCGGTGCGGCCCGGCGAGACCGCCGTGGTGGCCCCGACGCCGTGGGGCGGGCTGGGTCTGACCATCTGCTACGACGTCCGCTTCCCGCAGTTGCACCGCGCCCTGGCCAAGGCCGGGGCGAAGATGATCGCCGTCCCCGCCGCCTTCACCGTCCCGACCGGCGAGGCCCACTGGGAGGTGCTGCTGCGCGCCCGCGCCATCGAGACCGGAACCTACATCCTGGCGCCCGCCCAGGCCGGGACGCACGAGGACGGCCGTCGGACCTGGGGCCGCTCGACCGTGGTCGCGCCCTGGGGCGAGGTGATCGCCAAGCTCGACACCGACGAGCCTGGTGTGCTGTTCGCCACGCTGGATTTCGATGCGGTCGACAAGGCCCGCAACGCGGTGCCGCAGCTGACTCACGACCGCGACTTCGCGCCGCCCGCTCCGTTGTCGGCATGATCCGCTACGCCCTGGGCTGTGATCATGGCCATGGCTTCGAGGCGTGGTTCGGTTCGTCGTCCGACTATGACGACCAGGCTGAGCGGGGACTGGTCGAGTGCCCGATATGCGGCTCGACCGGGGTGACCAAGCAGGTCATGGCCCCGGCCGTCGCGGGCACGAAGCGATCAGCGCCCGCGTCTGATGCCGCCGCGAAGATGCAGACCATGATGATGGAGGCCGTCCGCGAGGTGCGCGCCCACGTCGAGCAGAATTTCGACTACGTCGGCGACGCCTTCGCCCGCGAGGCGCGCGACATCCATGAAGGCCGCTCGGAGAAGCGCGAGATTTACGGCGAAGCCACCGTGGCCGATGTGAAGAAGCTGCGCGACGACGGCGTGCCCTGCGCTCCGCTTCCGGCCCTGCCGCCCGACAAGTCCCGGGTGAACTGAGCATGCCGGGGGGCGGGGAGCGCTATCAGGAGTTCGAACCGCCCGCGGCGCTGAAGCCCTTCGTGCGGGTGATCTGGACCTATGCCGATCCGGACCCGGCGCCGGTCGTGCAACGCATCGCGCCCGACGGCTGCCCCGAACTGATCTTCGACATCGGCGCCCCCTATGAGGAACAGGCCGAGGACGGCGAATGGCGGCTGCAGCCCTCCGCCCTGTTCGCCGGTCAGATGACGCGGCCCCTGGCCCTGCGGCCAGTGGGGCCGACCGAGCTGGTGGCGATCCGCTTCGCGCCCGACGGCGCCCGCGACTGGCTGGGGCTGCCCCTGGCCGCAGCCACCGACCGGCGGCTGGGCATGGTCGAGCGGCTGAAGGGCTTCTCGGCCCCCGCCGGCGATCCGGAGGCCCAGGTCGCGGCCTTCACCGGCTGGCTGGCGGATCAGCGCCGCCGCGCCGGCTGGACCGTCGATCCGGTGGTCCGGGCCGAGATCGAGGCCGCCGCCGCCGATCGGGCGTCGTCGGTTCGCGCGCCCGCCGACCAACGCGCCCTGCAGCGTCGGTTCGCCGACCGAGTCGGGGTGTCGCCGCGCATGCTGCGCTCGGTCTTCCGCTTCCGCCGGGTCTTCGACCACGCCGCTCATCCAGGCCGCCCCGAGGCCGAGGGCTGGTTGGAGGCGGGGCTGGAGGCCGGCTATTTCGACCAGCCGCAGATGGCGCGTGACTTCCGCCGCTTCCTCGGTTGCACCGCCACCGAATGGGCGCGCGAGCAGCAGGCCCTGGCCCGGTCCATCGCGTCGCAATCCTACAAGCCCGGCGCCGACCATCCGGCCTAGCTTGCCTTCGAACCCGAGGGAGAGACCCGACCATGCTGACCGCCCTGATCCTGACCGCCGCCCTGACCGCCGGACCGCAGGCCGATCTTCGCCCCGATCTGGGGTGGATGTCCGGCTACTGGCTGTCCTGCGAGGGCGGGCGCGAGGTGGCCGAGACCTGGAGCGTCCCCCGCCTGAACCTGATGGCCGGAACCTCGATCACGGTCCGCAACGGCCAGGTCGGCTGGGAACTGTCCCGGATCGCGCCGGCGGGGCCCGAAGCGAACGCCCCCTTCGCCTATTTCGCCCACCCCGAAGGGCAGGCCCTGACCGTGTTTCCGGTGATCGAGTCCGCTCCGAACCGGGTCGTCTTCCAGCAGTCGGCTCACGACTTCCCGCAGCGGGTCATCTATGAACGCGACGGCGATGTGCTGAACGCCCGCATCGAGGGCGAGATCGAAGGACAGGCGAGGGCGATCCGATGGCGGTTCCAGAAGGCCGAACTGAACGCGCGCTGCCCGACCTGACCTGGCGGGCGATGACGGCGGCCGATCTGGACGCCGTCGCGGCCATCGCCGTGCTCGGCTTTCCCGATCATTTCGAAGGCCGCGAGCTGTTCGAGAACCGGTTGGCTCTGAACGCGTCCGGCTGCTTCGTGCTGGCGGACGGCGACGGGCCGCCCCGGGGCTATCTCGTCGCCTATCCGTGGCGCGCCGACGCCGTTCCGGCGCTGAACACCCTGATCGAGGCGATCCCCGACGACGCGGCGGTCATGTACCTGCACGACCTCGCCATCCACCCCGACGCGCGGGGCGGCGGGCATACCGGGGCCGTGGTCGAGCAACTGGCGGACGCCGCCCGGGCGGCGGGCTGGCCCGCCGTCAGCCTGGTCGCGGTCAACGCCGCCGCGCCCTTCTGGGCCCGGCATGGCTTTGAGGTCCGCGACCCGCCGGGCATGGCCGAAAAGCTGGCCAGCTACGGCGACGACGCCCGCTACATGATGCGGCCGTTGTGACCGCCCGTCAGTCGCGGGTGCGGGTCCAGCCCTTTTCGGCCATGCACTGAAGGAAGGCGGTGGTGCCTTCGTCGCGGCCCGCGCTGGCGCGGCAGCTGTCACGGGCGCCCTTGAACGGCCGGGCGTTTTCGCCCGACCAGCCGTAGTCGCTGGTGGCGTCGATGACGGTCACGCAGGCGGCGTTGGTCAGGGCGGCGGCGGCGACGGCGGTGAGGATCAGCAGGCGTTTCATGGGATCGGCTCCGGTGAAGGTGATGCCGAAGACGTCGCACGCGTCGTTGCGCCGATCCCGTTACAAGCCCGATAGGTAGGTGAAATCGCGGTAAGGCGGCCTCAGCCCGCCGGAGCGGGCGCCGGCGCGGGCGTCCAGCTGCGGTCGGGCAGGCTGGAGCAGTCCGGCAGGGGGCCTTCCGGCGTCGAGGCGCCGCCGACCGCCATCCAGATGCCCACCCACTGGCCGCGATAGTCGTCCACGCCCACCGGCCAGTCCATCTGGGGAACGGCCTCGGCCAGGCGGCGGTCCAGCGCGACGTTGCCCGAGCTGCGCACGACCCTCGCCTCGGCCACCCGCGCGGAGCGGTTGCGGGCCCAGCGGATGCAGATGCCCGGCGCACCGCGGGTCGCGGTGGCGGTCGGCTCCTGGGCCGAAGCGGAAGACGGGGAAGCGGCGGCCAGAAGGCCGGCGAGCATCAGCGCGATCATGGATGTCTCCTCGTCGCCCCTCTGGGGATCAGTCCCGGGTGGCGATCATCATGTAGTTGATATCGGCGTCCTGCCCTTCACGCCAGCGGTCGGCCAACAGGTCGTAGGCCAGCCCATAGGGCCCGGTCACCGTGACCGGCTCGTGCGACAGCATCCGCCGCAGTTCGTCGGGACGGATGAACTGGCGCCAGTCGTGGGTCCCGGCGGGCACCCAGCGCAGCACGTATTCCGCCGCGACCTTGCCCAGGGCCAGCGCCTTCAGGGTGCGGTTCAGGGTCGCCACGATCATCAGGCCGCCCGGCTTCACCAGCCGCGAGCAGGCGCGTACGAAGGCCTCCGGGTCGGCTACGTGCTCGATGACTTCCATGGTCAGGACCACATCGAACGGTCCTGCGCCTTCGGCTTCCAGCTGCTCGACCGTGGCGGCGCGATAGGCGATCTCCAGCCCCTGCTGGTCCGCGTGCGCCCGGGCGGTGCCGATGTTCTCGCTCGAGGCGTCCACGGCGGTGACCGCGAAACCCAGCCGGCGCATGGGTTCGGCGATCAGGCCGCCGCCGCAGCCGACATCCAGAAGGGTCAGGCCGGCGAAGGCTTCTCGGGTCTTCGCGTCGCGGCCGAACCGTTCGGCGACGCGGTCGCGTACGAAGGCCAGCCGGGCCGGATTGAAGCGATGTAGGGGCGCGAACGGCCCTCGTGCGTCCCACCATTCGGCGGCCTGCGCCGAGAAGCGGGCCACGTCCGCGGGATCGATCGACGGCCCCGCCGCCTGATCGTTGAATTCCTTGGCGCCTTGGGGTTCCCGCGCCGATACCGTGCCGTTAGAAGCGACCATGGCGCAGCGATGAACCCGCGCGCCGTTTCACGCAAGACGGAGCGACCTGCGCAAGATGACGCGGCCTGAGTCAGATCGGTTGGTGATGAAGTTCGGAGGCACGTCCATGGGCGACCTCGAACGCATCCGTCGCGCCGCGCGCATCGTCGCCGCTGAGGCCGCTTCGGGCAAGAAAATCGCGGTCGTCGTCTCGGCCATGGCCGGCAAGACCAATGAGCTGGTCGCCTGGACCGACGGCGCGGGCCGTCCCGGCGCGGGCATCGAACTGTCCGACGACGAATACGACGTCGTCGTCGCTTCGGGCGAGCAGGTGACTTCGGGCCTGCTGGCCCTGACCCTGCGCAACATGGGCCTGAACGCCCGCAGCTGGATGGGCTGGCAGATCCCGATCCTGACCGACGACGCCCACGGCCGCGCCCGGATCGAGGACGTGCCGGGCGAGGTGCTGGGCGCCGCCATGGACAAGGGCGAGATCGCCGTGGTCCCCGGCTTCCAGGGCGTCACCCGCGACGGGCGCATCACCACCCTGGGCCGCGGCGGCTCCGACACCTCGGCGGTGGCGGTGGCGGCGGCGCTGGAGTGCCCCTGCGACATCTACACTGATGTCGACGGCGTCTACACGACCGACCCGCGCATCGAAGCCAAGGCGCGGCGCCTCGAAAAGGTCTCCTATGAGGAGATGCTGGAGATGGCGTCCCTGGGCGCCAAGGTGCTGCAGACCCGGTCGGTCGAACTGGCCATGGCGAAACAGGTCCCCGTCCGGGTCCTGTCCAGCTTCATCGAACCCGACGCGAACGGCGTCATGCCCGATAAGGGTGGAACCCTGATCTGCGACGAGGAGGAGATCGTGGAAAAACGCATCGTGTCCGGCGTGACCATGAGCCGCGACGAGGCCCGCATCACCCTGCTGGGCCTGTCCGACCGGGTCGACGCCCCCGCGGATGTCTTCACCCGCCTCGCGGACGCCAATGTGAACGTGGACATGATCGTCCAGTCGCAGGCCCGCACCGCCGGGACGGTCAACCTGACCTTCACCACGGGTCGTAGAGACGCCCAGCGCGCCGCCGAGCTGATGCAGGCCGCGCAGGACCAGATCGGCTTCGAGGAGCTGCGCGTCGATGAGGACGTGGCCAAGGTCTCGGTCGTCGGCGTCGGCATGCGCAGTCACGCGGGTGTCGCCCAGACCATGTTCAAGGCCCTGGCGGACAAGGGCGTGAAGTTCCAGGCCATCTCCACTTCAGAGATCAAGATCAGCGTGCTGATCGATGCGGCCTATGCGGAACTGGCCGTTCGTGCGCTTCATTCGGCCTACGGATTGGAAGCGGTCTAGACCGAAATCGGTTCAGTTGGGCGCAACCCGACTGAACTCAGATTTCGGTCCAGATTAATGCGGGAGCCTGATTCACGGCCTCAGCGGAATCGCGAAGCGATTCCTCCTCAGCCGATCAGGCTCTAGGAATCAAGCTTGGCGGCGCCCATCTGGGGCGTTCAGTCTTCTGGGAGGGGCCATTGCCGGTTGGCGGATTGACGACGAGGGGGCCGCGTAACCTCCTTCGCCAGATCCGCGAGGCTATGGCGGGGGCCGCGCCGGCTCAGGACAGGCTCGACACCGTTGTCAGGATCATCGCCCAGTCGATGGTCGCCGAGGTCTGCTCCATCTATCTGCGCCGCGCGTCCGGCGAGCTGGAGCTTTTCGCCACCCAGGGCCTTAAGCCCGACGCCGTCCACAACACCCGCCTGCGTCCCGGCGAGGGCCTGGTCGGCGAGGTGGCCCGCAGCGCCGTGCCGATCAGCCTGTCGGACGCGCCGTCGCACCCCAGCTTCTCCTACCGTCCGGAAACGGGCGAAGATCCCTATCACGCCTTCCTCGGCGCCCCCCTGCTGCGCGGCGGTCGGGCCATCGGCGTGCTGGTCGTACAGAACCGCTCCGAGCGGCGCTATGACGAGGACGAGGTCGAGGACATCCAGACCATCGCCATGGTGCTGGCCGAGACCGTGGCCTCGGGCGAACTGCTGGGCCAGGACGAGCTGCGCGACATCGAGGTCGCGCCGCACCGTCCGGAACGGCTCAAGGGCCAGCGCTTCGCGGAAGGTCTGGCGTACGGCCACGTCGTCCTGCACGAGGCGCCGGTCGCGCCCGAGAACCTGCTGGCCGAGAACCAGCAGGTCGAGGAGATCCGTCTTCGCGAGGCCCTGATCGGGCTGAAGGCCAATATCGACGGCATGCTGGAAGGCGGCGCCGGCAAGCTGGGCGGCCAGTCGTTCGAGGTGCTGGAAACCTACCGCATGTTCGCCGACGACCGGGGCTGGAACCGGTCGCTGGAGGAGGCGGTGCGCACCGGCCTGACCGCCGAAGCCGCCGTCGATCGCGTCCGCAACGAACATCGCGCCCGCTTCGCCAAGGCACGCGACCCCTACATCAAGGAGCGGCTGCACGACTTCGAGGACCTGGCCAACCGCCTGCTGCGCGTGCTGGCCGGCGACCGTCCGGGCGAGCGCGACCTGCCCGACGACGCCATCCTGGTGGCCCGCAACCTGGGTCCCGCCGACCTGCTGGAATACGACCGCCGCAAGCTGCGGGGCCTGCTGCTGGAAGAGGGCTCGGCGGCCAGCCACGCGGCCATCGTCGCGCGGGCGCTGGGCATCCCCTGCGTCGGACGTCTGCAGGGCCTGCGCGACCGCCTGTCCGAGGGCGATCTTGTCATCGTCGATGGCGAGACCGGCGAGGCCTATCTGCGGCCCCGGCCGGACATGCTGGCGGCGGTCCAGTCGCGCATGGAGGTCCGCCACCAACGGCAGGCCGAGTTCGCCAAGCTTCGCGACACGCCCGCCGTCACCGCCGACGGCCAGCGCATCAGCCTGCTGACCAACGCCGGCCTCGCCGTCGATCTGGAAAACCTGGACGCCACCGGCGCCGAGGGCATCGGCCTGTTCCGCACCGAGTTCCAGTTCATGGTTTCGGAGGAACTGCCCCGGCTCGACAGCCAGACGGCCCTCTACAAGCTGGTGCTGGACACCGCCGGCAGCCGGCCGGTCACCTTCCGTACGCTCGACATCGGCGGCGACAAGGTGCTGCCCTATCTGGAGACGGAACGGGAGGAGAACCCGGCCCTGGGCCGCCGCGCCATTCGTCTGGGGCTGGACCGTCCGGGCCTGCTGCGCCTGCAGCTTCGCGCCCTGCTAACCGCCGCCGCGGGCCGCGAGCTGCGCGTCATGTTCCCGATGATCGCCACGGTGGACGAGTTCCGGGCCGCGCGCGAACTGGTCGACATCGAATGCAACTGGGCGCGCCGCCGGGGCCGCGAACTGCCGGCCCTGCTGCGGGTCGGGGCCATGATCGAATGCCCCAGCCTGCTGTGGCACCTGGACGCCCTGCTGCCGCTCACGGACTTCGTCTCCGTCGGCACCAACGACCTGTTCCAGTACATGTTCGCCGCCGACCGCACGAACCCGCTCGTCGCGGACCGTTACGACCCCCTGTCGCCGCCGGCCCTGAGGGCCCTGGCCGAGATCCAGCGCAAATGCGCCGACACCGGCACGCCGGTCTCGATCTGCGGCGAGCTGGCGGGACGGCCGCTAGAAGCCTTCGCCCTGCTGACCCTCGGTTTCACTCGCCTGTCGGCTCCGGCCGGGGGCGTCGGACCGGTCAAGCGCATGATCCTGTCCACCGATCTGGCCGCCGCCCGCCGCGGCATGACCAGCCTGTTGGGCTCCTCGTCCGGCTCTGTGCGCGGCGAGCTCGAAACTCTGGCCCGAAAGTTGAACGTCGCGGTTTGATCTGTACCGGGCCGGAACGGCCAAGGTGCTTAACAAATCATTGATCGGTCGACTCTTATGAGTTATCCACAAGGCGAATTCGGAGGGTCTGCGGGGGCAGGCTCAGACTGTCATCCCGATATGATACAGGGGCCGGGTTCGAGTACGGCGGGCGTGGATGACGCGTCGCCGAGTGTGGGGTCGGGCGTTATGGCGCTGGATGCGGGCAAGGGCCCGGAAGAGTATGGTGCGCAGGCTGACTGGAAGGACCTGGTCCCTTCCGTCACGGATGCTCCGACTCTGGGCGAAGGCCTGCGGATCGCGCGGGACCATTCGGGCCGTTCGCTGGCCGAACTGTCCAGCGTCACGCGGGTGCCCAGCCGCTACCTGACCGCCCTCGAGCAGAACGATTTCTCGGTCCTGCCCAACCGCGTCTTCTCGATCGGCTATGTGCGCGCCTACGCCGCCGCCCTGGGTCTCGACGAGCAGCTGGCGGTCGAACGCTTCAAGCGCGAGAGCCCCGATCCGTCCGTGCCGCTGCAGCCGCCGGTCGGCGTCGCCTTCGAGGAGGTGAAGCGTTATTCGCCCCGCCTGATCGCGGGCTGCGCCGTGCTGCTGATCGCCGTGGTCGGCTGGAACGTGTTTCAGCGCGTCAGCCTGATGCGCGCGCCCCAGCCCTCGGACATCGCCGACGTGCCGGAGACCTGGCGTCTGGGCACCGTTCCCGGCCAGGAGGCGGTCATCCGCCTGACCGCGCCGCGTCCGGCGCCGCCCGACCAGACCATTCCCGCCCTCTACGTCACGCCGGGCCTTGAGACCCAGCTGACCGGCATCGATCCGACCTCGCCCGAGGGGATGGCCGCCGCCGCCGCGACCCCGGTGGCCAAGGCCTTCAATCCGCGCGGCGCCATCTACGGCGCCTCCGCCAGCGCCTCGGACGTCATCATCCAGGCCCGCAAGGCCGCGGCCCTGGTCGTACGCATGGCGGACGGTCGGGTGCTGTTCGCCCGCCAGCTGGCCGCCGGCGAGGCTTGGCGTGCGCCCGCGGGCGTGGCCGCAGTGATCGACGCTTCGGACTTCGCCGCCTTCGATGTCTATTTGAACGGCGAGCACGGCGGGGCCCTGCAGGCTGCGCAGACGCCCCTGTCGCAACTCAACACCCGCGCCCAGGCCCTCGCCCGCCAAGCGGCCTCCGAGGTCGCCGCCCGCACCGAGGCCGCCGCCCAGGCGGCCCAGGCCCAGATTCAGGCGGTGGCGCTGCAGGCGACCGCCGCGCCGGCCCCGGCGCAACAGGGCGGCTGACCGGCGCGGCGTTGCGTGTCGTGGCCATGCCGCATTCGTGAGCCTATGTTGTCCCCGCAATGAGCGCTGACCACACCCACGTCCGTCCCTGGCGTCACATCGAACGCCGCAAGAGCCGCCAGATCATGGTGGGCAATGTCGCCGTGGGCGGCGATGCGCCTATCAGCGTCCAGTCGATGACCAATACGCCGACCTCGGACGCCAATGCGACGATCGGCCAGATCCGTCAGTTGGAGGAGGCCGGCGCAGACATCGTCCGCGTCTCCTGCCCGGACGAGGAGTCGACCGCCGCCTTCCGCACCATCGCCCGCGAGGCCAGGGTCCCGCTCGTCGCCGACATCCATTTCCACTACAAGCGCGGCATCGAGGCCGCCGAAGCGGGCGCCGCCTGCCTGCGCATCAATCCGGGCAATATCGGCAACGCTGACCGGGTGCGGGAAGTGATCAAGGCCGCCCGCGATAACGGGTGCTCCATGCGCATCGGCGTCAACGCCGGCTCGCTCGAGCGCGAGCTGCTGGAGAAGTACGGCGAGCCCTGCCCTGAGGCCATGGTCGAAAGCGCGCTGAACCACGCCCGCATCCTGCAGGACAACGACTTCCACGAGTTCAAGATCTCGGTGAAGGCGTCCGACCCCTTCCTGACCGTCGCCGCCTACCAGCAGCTGGCCGACGCCATCGACTGTCCCCTGCACCTGGGCGTCACCGAGGCGGGGCCGCTGCGCACCGGCACCATCAAGTCCGCCATCGGCATGGGCTCCATGCTGTGGGCCGGCATCGGCGACACCATCCGCGTTTCGCTGGCCGCGGACCCGGTGGAAGAGATCAAGGTCGGCTTCGACATCCTCAAGTCCCTGGGCCTGCGCCACCGCGGGGTGAACATCATCGCCTGTCCGTCGTGCGCGCGTCAGGGCTTCAACGTCATCGAGACGGTCGGCATCCTGGAAGAGAAGCTGGCCCACGTGACCACGCCCATGTCGCTGTCGATCATCGGCTGCGTGGTCAACGGACCGGGCGAGGCGCTGTACACCGACGTCGGCTTCACCGGCGGCGGCAAGGGCGCGGGCATGGTCTATCTGAACGGCAAGATCGCCCACAAACAGGCTAACGACGGCATGATCGACGAGATCGTCGCCCAGGTCGAAGCCAAGGCCGCCGAGCTGGACGCCGCCCGCAAGGCGGCCGAGGAACCGGCCTTCGAGGCGGCGGAGTAATCTGCGCCTGTTCCGTCCGGACATCCTGCGCTAGCAAGGCGGGGAAGTCCGGGGAGTTTCTCATGATCCGTCGCGCCGCTGCCGCGCTCGCGCTTGT
Source organism: Brevundimonas sp. EU05-FHT14B11 (assembly GCF_058790835.1). Taxonomy (NCBI): domain Bacteria; kingdom Pseudomonadati; phylum Pseudomonadota; class Alphaproteobacteria; order Caulobacterales; family Caulobacteraceae; genus Brevundimonas; species Brevundimonas sp. EU05-FHT14B11. Next base: position 117,572 of record NZ_JBYTCY010000001.1, on the reverse strand, counting down.
CCTTTCGTTGGGAGCGCTCTCGACCGCGCCCGCCCTGGCCCAGACCGTCCCCGCGACCGCCCAGGCCTCCGCTGCGACCCACGTCCCGCTGACCGCCCCCGACGGCCGCGCCATCGATGTCAGCGTCTGGCAGGCGGCGAACGAGCAGGGCGTCATCGTCTTCAGCCACGGCTGGAACAGCGACCCGGCTCGCTACCACCGCATCATCGACGACTGGACGGCCCATGGCTTCACGGTCGTGGCACCGATGCATCTGGATTCGCTGCTGCACCCGCGCCACGCCGAAGCCGACGAACGCAGCGTCTTCATCACCCGTATCGTCGATCTGGCGGTCGTGCGCGGCTATGTGCAGGCCTCGCATCCGGGCAAGCCGATGATCGCGGCGGGCCATTCCTTCGGGTCGCTGAATTCCCTGATGGAGGCCGGCGCCGAGACCGTCGCGGGGCCGCTGGGCGATCCGGCGGTCAAGGCGGTCATCGCCCTGTCCACGCCGGGCAAGATCCCCGGCGTGATCAATCCCTCCACCTTCGCGACCGTGACCACGCCGGTGCTGATCGTCACCGGCGACGCCGATCTGGTGCAGGGCTTCGTCACCGACCCCGCCGACCACCGCTTCGCCTTCGACACCAGCGCGGCGGGCGGCAAGATGCTGCTGACCTTCGTCGGCGGCGACCACAGCCTGGTCGGCAATGCGGACGCCGCCGACTTCGACCTGATCGCAGCCACCACCGTGGACTTCATGCGCGCCCACGCGCTCGGCGACACCGCGGCCAAGGCCCGCCTCGACGCCCTCACCGCGCCCGAGGGCGTGACCATCGAGCGTCGTTGAGACCATGAAGCTCTACATCACCGCCCCGTCGCCCTTCGCCCGCAAATGCCGCATCGTCGCGCGCGAGAAGGGGCTGTCGATCGAGGAAGTCTTCGTCGATCCCTACGCCAATGCGCCCGAACTTCTGGCCGCCAATCCCGTGGTGCAGGTCCCGACCCTGATCGCGCCGGACGGCCTGCCGGTGAACGATAGCCCGGTGATCTGCGAATATCTGGACGGCCTCGGCTCCGGTCCGCGCCTGCTTCCCGCGGAAGGGCCCGAGCGGCTGCGCGTGCGGCGCATCGAGGTGCTGGCCGACGGCCTGCTGGAGATGGGCGTCAAGCTGGTGCTGGAGAAACGCCGTCCGGAAAGCGAGCGCTCGCCCTCGTGGATGACGCGCTGGACCGAGAACATGCACCGCTGCCTGGATGCGCTGGAGGCCGCCGGCCTGTCGGCGGACGATTTCCACATCGGCGTCCTGAACACCGGCGTGGCCCTGACCTGGATCGACTTCCGCCATCCGGACTTCGACTGGGCGACCGGGCGGCCGGGACTCGTGGCCCTGCAGGCGGCGCTGGAGGCGCGGCCGAGCTTCATGGAAACCCGGCCGGCCTGATCAGGCGATCAGTTCTTCTTGAAGGCCTGCTTGCATAGTTCCTCGCCGAAGGCGCTGCTCATGTTCTGCTCGGCGTTGGCGGCCACGACGGCGCCGATCACGCCGCCGACCATAATGGTGCGGCGGATGTTGTACTCGCCCACCACCGCGCCCGAGGCGTCGGTCAGGCGCGCGACGCCGCTGATCTCGCTCTGGCTCGGCGCGAACAGGGCGATGGCCGCATTGGCCGAGTGATAGCCGTTCAGCGTGACCGTCAGCACCAGCGGATAGTCGCCGTCCGCGCACTCGTTCAGCTTGCTCTGGACGGTGTTCTGGAACTGGGCGGTGAAGTCGCCGCTGACGTTGGAGGGGGTGTTGTGCAGTTGCACCAGCGTCACCCTGGCGCGCGCGGCCGCGTCCTTGGAGATGGGATGCACGGCGCTGGTGCCGTTCGACGTGACGCAGCCGGCGAGCAGGATCGCGCCCGAAAGGGCGAGGTGAACAATCTTCATGAAATCCCCCGATTTGGTCGCATCAGCCCCCCGTGGTCGATGCAAGCTCAGGATATAGCCCCGCTTTCACCGCCTGTCTCCTGCGACCTCACGGTTCGGTGATTGACGTTCCCGGGGGTGGGGTGCGAGTTAGCCGTCAGGTCCGCCGGGGGGCGGACCTTTATCCAAGTCTTGGGGGCTTCATGATTTCCATCCGCACCGCGCGCTTCGGCGTGCAGGCGATCGCGCTTGCCGCGGCCGCCCTGACCCTGCCGGCCTGCGCCACGGTGACTCGCGGCACCAGCCAGAACTTCTCCGTCGAGAGCACGCCCCCGGGCGCGCGCGTCACCACCTCGACCGGCTTCGAGTGCGCGGCCACGCCGTGCTCGTTCCGCATGCCGCGCAAGCCGGGCTTCACCGCCACGGTGTCGATGGACGGCTACGTCACCCAGGAAATCCGGGTCGACAGCCGCATGGCCGGCAGCGGCGCCGCGGGCGCGGCGGGCAACATCCTGATCGGCGGTCCGATCGGCCTGGTGGTCGACGGCACCTCGGGCGCCATGAACGACCTGACGCCGAACCCGCTGGTCGTCGAAATGTTGACCCCGGCCCAGGACGCCGAGCGCCGCCGTCAGGCTGCGGCCGCTCCCGCCGCTCCGGCCGCCGCCCGGCCGTAAGGCCCGGCGCACCCTTAGTGCGTTTTCAAGGGGGCGGGACGGACTTCGGTCTGTCCCGCCCTTTCTGTTCAGCCCAGCACGCCCGACAGCTGCAGGCCCTGGAAGCCGGCCAGCAGGATCAGCAGGCCGCCCACCGCATAGGTCATCGGCCGGCGCGGCACGCGCTTGGCGATCAGGCCGGCGAAGGGCGCGGCCAGCAGGCCGCCGACCACCAGTCCGCCCACGGCGGCGGCGTGGTTCTGCAGGGCGTCCGCTTCTTCCCAGTGGCCGCTCAGCAGGGACCAGACGAAGGTGGCGCTGACGGCGACCGTGACGAAGAATTCGGCGGTGTTGACCGTGCCGATGGCGCGGCGCGGCTCCTGCCCGGCGCCGACCAGGGTGGACGACACCGTCGGCCCCCAACCCCCGCCGCCGATGGCGTCCAGGAAGCCGCCGACGGCGCCCAGGGGCGCGACGATCCAGGTCGGGCGGATCAGGCGCGGCTTCACGTCATGGCCGGCGCGCCATAGGATCCAGACGCCCATCAGGGCCAGGTAGGCGATGACGAAAGGCTTGACGACATTGCTGTCCAGTCCCGCCAGCACATAGGCGCCGATACACCCGCCGACGACGCCGGCCGCCGCCAGCGGGAGCAGCATCTTCCAGTCGACGTTGCGGTGCCAGGCGTGGCTGCCCGCCGAGGCCGCGGTGGTGAAGACCTCCGCTCCGTGCACGCTGGCCGAGGCCGTCGCCGGCGGCACGCCGAAGGCGAGCAGCACCGAGGAGGAGATCACGCCGTAGGCCATGCCCAGGGACCCGTCGACGGCCTGCGCGAGGAAACCGACGACGAGGAACAGCAGGAAGGTTTCCATGAAGGCTCTGCGTGGCGCGGACGAAGATGTCCTGTCGAGCTAATGCGCGAAGCCGCCGGTTGTAACGGCGACGCTCTCACGTTTCCGTCAGGCTGCATTACCCCTTATTCACTGGACCGTGCGTCGTCCGGAAGGCTTCGTCCCGGTTCCGATGCCGTGAAGGGATGATGTGATGATGATCCGAACGCTTCTGGCCGCGACGTTCGCGACCCTCGTATTCGCCGGCCAGGCGTCGGCGCAGATCGGCAATGAACCGTCCAGGCCCGACCCCGCCTTCGCCTGCCATGTCGGGCTCTATCGCCTCGCCGACGGGACCCTGATCGACGTCGCCCCCATCGACGGCCCCGGCGGCCGCTGGCGGCTGCTCGACGGCCGCACCGCCCGGCTGCGCCAGGACGCCTCGGGCGCCTGGACCGGAACGGAGGGTTGGACGGATCGGCCCGCGGCCCTTCAGGCCTCCTTCGGCGACTGCACCACCGCGGACCGTATGACCTTCGACGGTCGCGAGGCGCGTCGTGTCGACCTGCCCACGATCGACGCGCCCTTCACCAGCGCGGACGGGACGCGGCTGGCCGGCCGCCTGATCCTGCCGCCCGGTGACGGCCCGGTTCCGATCATGATCGAGGTGCACGGATCGGAAGCCTCGGCGGCCCTCGACTACAACTGGTTCCAGCGGCTGGCTCCGGCGTCGGGCGTCGGCGTCTTCGTCTATGACAAGCGCGGCACGGGCGGCTCCGGCGGGACTTACGGCCAGAATTTCGACCTTCTGGCCACCGACGCCGCCGCCGCCGTCACCGCGGCGCGCCGGGCGGCGGGCGCCCGCGCCGGACGGGTCGGCCTGCACGGCGGCAGCCAGGGCGGCTGGGTCGCGCCGCTGGCCGCGACCAAGGTCCCGGTCGACTTCGTCACCATCGGCTTCGGCATGGCCGAGGGCGTCCTGGCCGAGGAACGCGGCGAGATCCGTGACAGCCTCACGGACAAGGGATGGGGACCGGAGGTGCTCGCCGAGGCCGAGAAAATCTTCACCGTCACCACCGCCTTCGTGTCGTCGAACGGCGCGGTCGGCTTCGCCGATCTCGACGCCGTGCGCGCCCGCTATGGTTCGGAACCGTGGTTCAAGGACATCGGCGGCGACTTCACCCCCATGCTCCTCAAGTCGTCGAACGAAGAGATCACCGCCCTTCTCGCCCAGATCCAGTGGGGAATCATGTGGGACTATGACCCCCTGCCGACTCTGCGCGGCCTCGATGTCCCCATGTTGTGGATCCTGGCTGCGAACGACACCGAAGCGCCGATGGAGGGCACGCGCACGCGCCTGACCGCCCTCGCCGCCGAGGGCCGTCCCGTCACCGTCGTCCAGTATCCGGACGCCGACCACGGCATCGTCCAGTTCGAGCCTGGCCCCGACGGGACGCGGATCGAGACCCGCTATGCGGACGGCTACATCCAGGCCGTGCTCGACTGGGCCGCCTACGGCGCGCTGCGCCATGACCTGGGCCGCGGCGAAGTGCTGGCCCGTCCGGCGGGAGGCCGCCGATGAAACCGACCCGCCGTTTCGTCCTGGCCGCCGCAGCCGCCGCGCCCCTGGTCGGCGCCGCTCGGGCCGCCGACATCGATCTGCTGAGCGTGGGCCGTCCGCTGCCCCGGTTCGATCTGCTGAAGCCCGCCGCCCGGACCTATCTGCGCTCGGTCGAGAAGGACGGCGCCCATATCGCCGTCGACATCTGGCGGCGCGAGGTCCGCTTCGAGGAAATCGAGGGCGTCCGGCGTCTTCACATCGTGCAGCGCTGGGACGGGACCGGGCAGACGCCCTCCCTGGCCGAGCGCGACTCCGTCTTCGAGATCGGGACGTTCCGCCCGCTGACCCACATCCGGACCACCACCCGCGACGGGAACCGCGTGGTCGAAGGGTTCCGATTCTCGCCCGAGGCCATCACCGGTCTGTCGGATCTGCCTGACAACAGCCGCGCCGACTTCTCGGTGCCGGCGTCCGAGGCGGCGTACAATTTCGAAACCGACATGGAGATGCTGCAGACCCTGCCGTGGGCGCCGGGGTACGCCGTCTCCATCCCCTTCTATCATCCCGGCGGAGGACCGCCGGCGCGCTATGTCTGGCGGACCGGCGACCAGGCCGTCCTGACCGGTCCGGACGGGTCGGCGATCGACTGCTGGGTGGTCGAGACGGACTACAACTCCGGCGGGGCCTCGATCGCGCGGTTCTGGCTGGCCAAGTCGACCCAGCAGCTGATCAAGATGGAAAGCCCCGGGACGGCCGGAAGCCTGCACCGGAAAACCCTGCTGTACTGACGCCGCATTGGACAGGTCCCGGCGGGCCGGATAGGAGATCGGCCCCTTTCCGGAGAAACCCTTGCGACTTCCCCAGGCCCGGCTCGATCAGGTGCTCGACCGCTTCCACGAGGTGGAGGCGCGCATGGGCGCGGCCTCGGACGGCGCCGAGATCGTGCGCCTGTCCAAGGAGCACGCCGAACTCAAGCCGGTCGCGGACGCCGTCCAGGGCCTGGCCCGGACCCGCGCCGAGATGGCCGACCTGGAAGTGATGGCCGAGGATCCGGAGATGGCCGACATGGCCGCCGAGGAGCTTCAGTCGCTCAAGGATCGCCTGCCGGAGATGGAGCGCGAGGTCGCCCTCCTGCTGGCGCCCCGCGACGCCGACGAGAACGCCTCGGCCGTGCTGGAAGTCCGCGCCGGCACCGGCGGCGACGAAGCGGCCCTGTTCGCCGGCGACCTGTTCCGCATGTATTCGCGCTACGCCTCCACCCGGGGCTGGAAGGTCGAGGTCGACAGCGCCACCGAGGGCGAGGCCGGCGGCTACAAGGAAATCATCGCCACCGTCACCGGCGACGGCGTGTTCGGCCGCCTGAAGTTCGAGAGCGGCGTCCACCGAGTCCAGCGCGTCCCGGCCACCGAGGCGGGCGGCCGCATCCACACCTCGGCCGCCACCGTCGCGGTCCTGCCCGAGGTCGAGGACGTGGAGATCGAGATCCACGACAAGGATATCCGCATCGACACCTTCCGCGCCTCCGGCTCGGGCGGCCAGCACGTCAACAAGACCGATTCCGCCGTGCGCATCACCCACTTCCCTTCGGGCATCGTGGTGACGTCGTCCGAGAAGTCGCAGCACGTGAACCGCGACAAGGCGATGAAGAATCTGCGCGTCCGCCTCTACGACATGCAGCGCCAGATGAAGGACAACGCCCGCTCGGACGCCCGCAAGTCACAGGTCGGCTCGGGCGACCGGTCCGAGCGCATCCGCACATACAACTTCCCGCAGGGCCGGGTCACCGATCACCGCATCGGCCTGACCCTGCACAGCCTGCCGCAGATCCTCGAGGGCGACATCGATCCGATGCTCAACGCCCTGATCGCCGAGGACCAGGCCGCCCGCCTGGCCGACCTGGAAGCCGAGTTCGGCTGACCATCAGTTTCGCGGACGAATCCGCCGCCGCAGCAATCGGTCCGACAGCGCCTCGGCGTGCTTCAGCGTGAAGGCCAGGGCCGCCGGATTGCCGCGCTTGGGTCCGACGCTGTCGGCCATGACTGCCCCCCGTTCGCCCAGCGCCACCGGTTCGCCGGTGGTCGTGTCGATGGCGGTCTGGTGCTCGATCTCGGCGTTCAGTTCGGCGCCCATCAGGATGATCTGCACGCTCAGCCAGGTCCACAGCAGGAAACCCATCATCGCCGCCAGCGGGCCGTAGGAGGCCGTGCGCACGAAGGTCTGCAGATACCAGCTGAAGCCCAGCGACAGCCCCACGCTCAGCAGGGCGGCGAAGATCGCGCCCGGCGTCAGCCAGCGCCATCGCGCCTTCTGCCGGCACGGACCCATGCGGTAGATCAGCGTCAGCGCCGCGCCGTAGATCAGCAGCAGCACCGGCCAGCGGAACGGCGCCAGATAGGCCCACTCGTCGGACAGCCCCAGCACGCTCAGGGCCACGGGCACGCCGACCACCATCCCCGCCGCCAGCAGCACCGCCAGCAGGCCGGACACGGTGAAGGCCATGCACAGCAGGTTATACCGGATCAGGCTGCGCCGCTCGACCTCGTGATAGGCGACGTTCAACCCGTAGAAGAGCACCTTGATCGCCCCGTTGGCCGTCCACAGCGACAGCGCCAGGGTCCAGACCAGGGTGAAGGTCAGCTGGCCGGTCGAGTTCTGGGCCAGCCGCTGCATCTCTCCGCCGAGGAACTCGGTGACCCCCTGGGGAAGCACGGAATACAGGAACTCCAGCCGGCCCCAGGCGTCGTTCGGATCGGCGAACAGGCCGTATATGGTCACGAAGGCGGCCAGGGTCGGGAACAGCGACAGGACCACGAAGAAGGTCACCCCGCCGGCCACGAACCCGACCCGGTCGCCGAAGTAGGAGGCGCCCCAGCGCCAGAAGATGTCGACCCAGCCCTTGTGCGGAATATGTTCGGGCCGTCGCGCGGTCCGGCCGCGCCCGGGCTCCTTGGCGTCGAAATCCTCGGGCGTGGGCGGTCGCGGGGGCAGGGGCTCGGGCCGCTGCGGACGCAGCTCCACCCCGAACTTGTGCCCGCGCGTGTACAGCAGGTGCGCGGCTCCCGCGCCGGCGGCCAGGCCGCCCAGGATGGCCCCCGCCACGCCCCACAGACTCGGTCCCGTCTTCCTGTCCAAGCCTGTCTTTCCCGACTGTCGCTGCATGGGCGCGACAACGGCCAAGCTGCCCCTGCCGTTCCCCGCTTCTTGCGGACCCCGCGAACCCCGTCATAGCTTGGGGTGGTTCGGGGAACCATCATGCGGATCAGAAGTCTCGTCTTTCTCGTCGGACTGGCCATGACGTCCGTGGCGGTCGCCGCGCCGTCGCCGTCAGCCCCGCAGGCGTCCCGAACCGCCCCGGACCCGGACGATCCCCTCTCCGGCCCCTGGAGTTCGGAAGCGCTGGAGGAGGCGGCCGCGCCGCTCTTCAAGCTTCGTCGCCTGAACGGCGCGGCCGCCGGCGACGGGGCCCTCGAAACCCGGCTCTCGGCTACGCCTGACGCGGCCGAAAGGGCGCGGCTGTTGACCGCCTATGGCGTGACCCTGATGAGCGAAGACAGCGACGACCCTATCGCCGCCGCGGCTCTGGCCCTGCCCTATATGAAGCGCGCTGTCGCCGAGGGACGCCAGGGTTTCGCCGCGGACAGCCGCATGCTGGCGATGCTGCTTTCGGACGCGGCCAGAACCGAGTTCATGGCTCGCGGATCCCAGACATCGGCGGATGCGGAGCGGTGGTTGGAAGAGGCCCATCGCATCCGCGTGGCGCGGTTGGGCCCCGGTCATATCGAGACGCTCTCGACCCTGACCGGATTGGCCGACATTCGCAGCGTCGCCGACGGTCTCAACGAAGATCCGGCGCGCGTGCAGGCGGTCGCCGCCCTCTATGAACCGCTGCTAGGGGCGGATCCGGTGGAGGGGACGGATCGCCAGGACCTGACCATGCTGTTCAACCAGTGGACGGTCTTCCTGGCCGGCGCGCGGCGGCCTGATGAGGCCTGCGCGGTGCTGGACAAGATGAATGCGCTGTCGGACCGGCTGGGTCTCGACATGGGCTATGCCGGCTACGTGCTGGGCGAAGCCCTGTCGGAGGCCGGCTATGCGGATCGCGCCGCGCCCCTGATCGATCTGGAGGCGTCGGCGATGGCGCTGCTCGGAGCCCGGGCTCCGACGCCCGGCAAGCCGCCCCGCTGTGGTCGGTAGAGCTTGAAATCGTCGGCCAGCCGCGCCAATCCGTCCACATGACCGACGCCGCCTCCGCCCGCACCCTGCTGACCGCCTGGAAGGCCGCCACGGCCGATCTCAAGGCCGCCCGAATCGACAGCCCCTCGATCGACGCCCGCCTGTTGCTGGAGGTCGCCGCCGACTGCTCGCGCACCGACATCCTGACCGACCCCTACCGCGTCGTGACCGACGCGCAGCGGGCCGTGCTGGACGGCTATATCGCCCGCCGTCTGAAGCGCGAGCCGGTGTCGAAGATCCTTGGCCAGAAGGGCTTCTGGAAGATCATGCTGAACGTCACGCCCGACGTCCTCAGCCCGCGCGCCGACACCGAGGCCCTGCTGGACGTGATCATGCTGGCCTACGCCCCGCATGAGGCCTTCACGATGATCGACCTGGGCACCGGCTCGGGCGCCATCCTGCTGGCCACCGTGGCCGAGCGTCCGGCGGCCAAGGGGGTCGGCACCGACATCTCGACCGAGGCCCTGGCCGTGGCGCGCGAGAACGCCGCCAACCTGGACCTCGCCGGCCGTTGCGACTTCATCCGCACCGAATGGGCCACCGGCTTCGCGGAACACAGCTTCGACCTGGTGGTCTCCAACCCGCCCTACATCCCCTCGGGCGACATCGCCGGCCTCGATCCCGAGGTGCGCGAGCACGATCCCCACCTGGCGCTGGACGGCGGCGAGGACGGCCTGGTCGCCTATCGCGAACTGGCGCCCGAGATCATGCGCATCCTCAAGCCCGGCGGGACCTTCGCGGTCGAGATCGGCTGGGATCAGGGGCCGCAGGTCAAGGCCCTGTTCGAGGGTGCGGGATTCGAGAACGTCATCGTGGTCAAGGACCTGTCCGACCGCGACCGCGTCGTCACCAACGGCCCCAATCCGCGGACCAATCCGATTCCGAAGATGTGAGGCGAGGGGGGCTGTATGGCGTCGCCATACAAATCCCCTTGGAAACGCCACGATCCCGCGCTAAGTCTCCCTTGTCTCCCACCCGAAACGCACGCCTCGAACCGCTCTGGTTCCTGACTCGCGCGCGTTCAGGGCAGTGACGGTCGGGCCAGTCGCCCGGCGGACCACGGGGCGGCACGGCTTTCCGAACACATCGCCAGCGGGGAATAGGCCCCGCCCGAGACGGAACACCCCCGGACGGATACCGAGCCTTCGAGGTCCGGTCCGCCCTCCCCATCAAGGCACGGTAGCGTCCGATGAGAGATTTCAAGGGCATGAAGCGTCAACGCGGACGCAACAGGAAGCCCGGCAGCGGCGGCAATAACAACGCCAACGCCACCAACCCCAATCGTTCCTGGGACTCGCAAGGACCCGAGAACATCAAGGTCCGCGGCAACGCCCAGACCGTCTATGAGCGCTACATGCAGCTGGCGCGCGACGCGTCGGCCGGCGGCGACCGCGTTCTGGCCGAGAACTACACCCAGCACGCCGAACACTATTTCCGCGTCCTACGCGCCCTGCAGCCCCAGCGTTCGGTCTCCGAGATCGCCCAGCGCGAACTGGCCGGTCAGGGCTTCGACATCGACTTCGAGGACGAATCCGGCGCCCAGGCGGCGGCCATCATGGCCGCCCAGCAGGCCGAGGCTGACCGCGTCGCCCAGCAGGAAGCCCGCCAGCGCGAGCAGGAAGAGCGCCAGAGCGAGCGCTCGAACGAACAGCCCCGCCGCGAATGGCGCGACCGCGACGATCGTGAGCCGCGTGAACCCCGCGAACCGCGTGAGCCGCGCGCCGAAGGCGCCGTGCCCGCCCCCGCCGCTGATGGCGAGGCCCGCGAGGGCGGTCGCCGTGAGAGCCGCCGCGAACGCTGGGAGCGCCGCCGGGACGAACGCAACCGTCGCTTCGACGGCGAGGGCGACGCTCCCGCCGACGCCGCCGGCGACGAGGCTTCCTTCGAGGCCGAGCCCGCGCCCGTCGCGGAAGCCGCTCCGGCTCAGACCCCGGAACGCGCCGAGCGCGCCCCGCGCCGTTCGCGCCGCGAGGAGCAGCCCGCCGACGAGGCGCCCACCGCCCTGCCGGGTTTCCTGACCCGTTCGGCCGCGCCCGCTCCGGCGCCCGAGGCGGCCGCTGAAGAGGCTCCGGCGCCCAAGCGCCGCGCGCCGCGCCGCAAGGCCGACGCCCCCGCCGAAGACAGCTGACGCGTCCTCCCGCGAGGGGAGAAGCGCCATCGCCGATCCGGTGTTCAACGCTCCCGCGACGCGAGGGCGCTTGACGCCGGCCGTCCGGACCGGTCCAAAAGAGCCGAGCCACGCCCTCAGCCTGAGTTCGGGAGCGCCCATGCCTCGTCTGTTCCGGCTGCCGACCCTGATCGTCGGCGCCGTTCTGGCCTTGTCCGCCTGCGCCACGCCGCCGGCCCCGCCTCCGCCCCCGCCGCCGTCGGGAGCGCCTAGCGCGACCCTGCGCGACTGGCGCAGCATCGTGACCGCCGCCGACCGCGACCGCTACGCGCGCCGCGACGCGGCCTGGTCGCTGGCCCTGCAGCAGGCGCGCCGCCAGCGCGGCTCGGGCGACCTCAACAGCCTGGGCGACCTGATCGATCCGGATGCGCGCCGTCCGTCCGTCATTCCCCCCGCCGGCGCCTATCGCTGCCGCACGGTCAAGCTGGGGTCCCAGGGGGGCGAGGACGGTCTGGGCTACGTCGTCTACGGCTGGTTCGCCTGCAGCATCGAACAGACCCGCAGCGGATTGAAATTCGTCAAGCTGACCGGTTCACAGCGGCCCGCGGGCCTGCTGTTCCCCGAGGACGACCGCCACATGGTCCTGCTCGGCTCCATGGCCCTGGCCTCCGAGCCCCCGGCCAACTCCTACGGCCAGCGTCCCGACCGGGACCTGATCGCGACGCTGGAGCGTATCGGCGAGCGGCGGTGGCGGCTGGTGATCCCCTGGCCGCAGAACGAGTCCAACCTCGACCTGATCGAGCTCGTTCCCGCCTGATCGGAAACCCGATCGTTCGTCGCCCGTTGTGCAAGCTCAGCCATATGGAGCCTGCCCGATGCGGACCCTGATCGCCGTCGCTTCCGTCGCCGCCCTGCTTGCGGCGTGCGGCGACAATCCGCCCCCCTCGACCGGCGACAGCCCCGCCGCGCCCGAGCCCGCCGAAAATCCGGCCGCCGCTCCGGCTCCAATCCCTGAGAAGGCCGAACAGGCCGAGGCTTCCGGCTGGCGCGGGATCGCGTCCGCCGCCGACGCCGCCAATCTGGGCCGCCTGGACGAGGCCTGGCGCCTGGCGCGCGCCGAGGCGGAGGACAAGGGCTTCGCCTCGCAGGTCGAGGCCCTGGGGCCGCTGGTCGATCCGAACGCCGGCCAGGCCGGGCGGCTCCAGCCCCCGCCGGGGACCTATCGCTGCCGCACGGTCAAGCTGGGGGCCAAGGCCGAGGGCGGGCTGGCCTATGTCGCCTATCCCTTCTTCCGCTGCACGGTCGAGCTGACGCCTGGCGGCGACCTGATCCTGACCAAGACGACGGGATCGCAGCGCACGCGCGGGCTGCTTTATCCGGACACGGACCGTCGTCTCGTCTTCATCGGCGCCCAGGCCTGGGGCGCGGACGAAACCGGCTTCCCGGCCTACGGCGCCCAGTCCGAACGCGACCAGGTCGGCGTGTTCGAACGCATCGGCCCCGAGCGCTGGCGCATGGTCGTGCCGTGGCCGCGCGTGGAATCCAAGCTCGAGATCCTCGAACTGGCGCGCTGACGGGGGCTCAGCCCTTCGGCGTGCAGGCCAGCGGTTCGCGGTACAGGGCTCCGCCGGGGTCGAGGCGGCGCGCTTCGGCCAGCTGGGCCTCGGCGTCCTCGCATCGGCCCAACGCCGCCAGCGCCGCCGCATAGGAATGGCGCACCGGCGCCAGTTCCGGCCGGCCCGCGACGGCACGCTCGCAATAGGTCACGCCCTCGGCGGCCCGGCCGGCCTCGACCAAGGTGTAGCAGTGGTTGTTCTGGGTCAGCGGGTCCGCGGGCTGCAGATCCAGGGCGCCCTTGCTGGCGGCCACGGCGGCCTCGTAGTCGCCCAGTTCCGTCAGTGTCCCGGCGCGGCGGCTCAGGGCCTCCCAGCCGATGGCCGGAACCGCCAGATACATCACCCGCGCCTTCTGGAAGGCCGTGGGATCGCTGTCCTTCAGGATCGGCAGAAGGATGCTGAGGATCAGGGCGCGCAGCTCGTCGTTGACCGGCATCAGGGCGTAGGCGGGCGTGTCCGCCGGCGGACGACCGTCCAGGAAGCCCCAGGCGATGGCGGCGTCGGCGCGGGCGTCTTCCACGCGACCGCCATAGCGGCGGGCGTCGGCTCTGAAGGTGTGGAACACGATATCCGAGGTCATGGCGTGACCGGGGATCTCGGCCTTGTCATAGAATCGCAGCGCCTCGGTCAGGTCGCCCCGCATGTAGGCCTCGGTCCCCAGGTTGATCATGGCCAGGCTATAGGCGGGCGTGCCTTCCCGCGCCGCGTCCGCGCAGGCCTGCCAGCCGGCGAAGGTGGGGCCGACGCAAGCGGGCGGCATGGGCCCCTCCTGCACCTGCGGCGCGGCGGTCAGGAGGGTGAGAAGCAACGAGATCATCAGGTCAGCCCTTCGCCAGCCGCAGGTCTTGATAGTCGTAGCTGAAGTCCGCGTCCGGACTGACCGCCTTCAGCGTCGCCGCAACCGCCACGCCGTTCTCGACCTTGAAGGTCACGAACACGTCCTCCTCGCGCTTGTCGGGGAAGCGGGTGCGGAAAGTGTCGCCGTCATAGGGTTCCAGCGGCCCCTTCAGGGCGTTGGTGCGGGTGAAGTCCAGGTGCAGGCCCGTGCGGCGGTTGCGGCCGCGCCCGGTGGTCTGTTCCTCGATCCGGATCTCGCCGTACCAGGGATCGCGCCACGCTCCGGCATAGGCCGCGATGGGCAGGGACGGCGCGGCGCCCGCCGCCTGTTTCGCGTCGATCTCGGCGGCGGCCGCAATGGATTTCGCATTGCCTTCCTGCGTCAGCCGCACCCCGTCGGCGATCCAGTCGAAGCCGGTCTTGCCCATGATGATGTCGGCGATGCCGCTGCGCAGGGTGCGCGTCAGCTGGCTTTCTTCCGCGTTGGTGAAATAGCTGAAGCCGGCGTTGCGGCCCGGCAGCAGCACCGTGCCCGACAGATAGCCGGGGGCGCCGCCGCCGTGGGTGATGAACCGCTCGCCGCGATAGTCCTGCACCTGCCAGCCGGTGGCGTACGTCGAGGCGATGGCCCGGCCCGGCAGCTCCGCCGTCGGTCCGCCCGAACTGGAGATGATGATGTTCGGCCGCCACATCTCGTTCGACCGCGCCTCGGACCACAGGCGCGTCCCGTCGGGCAGGGCGCCCCTGTTCAGCTGCACGGCGATCCACTTGGCCCAGTCGACCGGATTGGTGACGAAGCCGCCGGCGGCGCCCGCCGCCGACCAGTCCCAGACCTCCTTGATCGACTGGCCGATGGTCTGCATCGGCCCCTGGTAGCGCAGCGGCGGTCCGATCCGGCCGTGCGGCAGCGCCGACTTGGCGGGGTCGGCGTGGGTCATCAGCGGCAGGGTCTCGGTCATGCCCAGCGGCGTCAGGATGCGCGTCTGGATGAACTGCTCCCACGGCATGCCGCTGGCCGCCGCGACGACCTCGCCCGCCGCCACGAACATCAGGTTGCAGTAGTGGTAGGAGGTCCGGAAGCTGTCCTCGATCGGCACGTGCGGGATGGCCGCCATGATCTCGGCCCGGCTGCGATTGCCGTTCGGCCAGAACAGCAGGTCGCCGGCGCCCAGGCCGAAGCCGATGCGGTGGCTGACCAGGTCGCGCACCGTGACCATGTCGTTCAGCTCGGGCTTGGACAGGCTGAACCCGGGCAGATAGGTCCGCACGGGTTCGTCCCATTTCACCTTGCCCTCGTCGATCAGGATCGACAGGGCGGCGCACGTCACCGCCTTGGTGTTGGACGCAATGGCGAACAGGGTGTGCTCGTCCACCGCCGCCCCGCCGATGGCGCGCACGCCGTAGCCGCGGGTCAGCACCGGCCGGCCGTCCTTGACCACGGCGACCGACACCGCCGGTTGATCGGGGAAGGCGGCCATGGCCCGCTTCACGAAGGCGTCGACCTGATCCGCCAGCGCCGTCTGGTCCGCCGTCTGGGTCCATCCGGTCGCGGGCAGGGCGGCGGCGCCGGCGGACGAGATCAGCGCCGCGCGGCGCGTGAGACGGATGGACATGGAGACGCTCCCGACAAATTGCGCCGGGACGCTAGCCCGCCCACCCGTCCGTCGCCAAGCGGGAAGCGGCGGAGCCGTCCACCCGGTCATGCTGTTCGAGATGTGCAGACGAAAGGGCGGAAAAGTGACGTGTTGTGTAAAAACCGTAATGAAATGAAAAAGATGTAACTCGGGTGATCCGCAAATCGCTGTTAGTCAGCAGGCTGCGCGAAGGCGGTCCCGGCCTTCGCATCTCTATGGCTGGGGGCCATGTCGAACCTTAAGCTCATCCTGCTCACCAGCGTCGCCCTGACGCTGCCCGTCGGCGCCGCGGCCGCCCAGACCGCTCCGGCTCCGCAGCCCGCGCCGCGCGCCGCCCCGACCCAGGCTCAGGCCCCGACGCCCGCCCCGGCGCCGGCCCAGACGCCCGCCCAGACGCCCGCTCAGGCCCCGGCTCCCGAGGGCGAAAAGCCTCAGGAGGCTCCGGCCGAGCCGACGGCGATCGGCGACGTGGTCGTCGCGGCCCGTCCCAACGATGTCCGCACGTCGATCGACTCGACCAGCTACAGCCTGGCGAACGACCTGCAGGCGGCCACGGGCTCCCTGGCCGACGCCCTTCGCAATGTGCCGTCGGTCGAGGTCGATCCCGACGGCAACGTCAGCCTGCGCGGCGACGCCAACGTCACCATCCTGGTCGACGGCCGGCCCTCGACCCAGTTCAACGGCCCGAGCCGCGCCCAGATGGTGCTGCAGATTCCGGCCAGCCAGTACGCGCGCATCGAGGTGATGACCAACCCTTCGGCCGCCTACAGCCCTGAAGGATCGGGCGGGGTGATCAATCTGATCTCCAAGCCCAACGCCGTGCGTCCCGGCGCGACCACCACCGGCTCGATCCGCGCCAATATCGGCGACAACGAGCGCTACAATTTCGGCGGCAGCATCGCCCATGTGATCGGCAAGACGACCCTGTCGGCCGATATCGGCGTGCGTCACGACACCTTCGTTCAGGAGATCGACCGCCTGCGTGAACGGTTCGACGCCGGCGCCGGTCGCTTCCTCCAGGCGCGCTCGAACCTGAACGCCGACGGCCATTCCGACAACGTCTTCGTGCGCCTCGCGGCCGAACATAACCTCGACGACAAGACGCAGATCACCGGCGAAGTCCGCCACGTCGACGTTGAGAACGTGATCAACGCCCTCGACCTCTATGAGGCCGATGCCGCCAGCGGCGGCCTGGCCTCGGCCTACGCCCGCAACTCGACCGGCGGTTTCTCGGGCCAGTTCTCGGGCGGGTCGGCGCGCGTCCTGCGCCGCTTCGACGGCCAGGGCCACGAATGGTCCAACGAGGTCCGTTTCGACCGCAACCGCTTCAGCCTCGACTTCGACACCACGGTGAACCTGCGCATCCCGGCGCCGGCCCTGTCCTATGAGACGGTCGAGAACCAGAACCGCCAGGACCAGCTGGGGATCACCAGCGCCTATGTCCGCCCCCTGGCGGACGGCGGCCGTCTGCGTCTCGGTTACGAGCTGCAGGCGTCCAATCTGAAGCTCGACAACTTCGTCGCGCGGGGTCCGACGCCCGGCGGCATGATCCCCGATCCGATCGTCTCCAACGCGTTCCACGTCGATCAGACGGTGCACGCTCTCTATGCGACCTGGGAAAAGCCGTTCGGCGAGAAGCTGTCGGCCCAGTTCGGCCTGCGGCTGGAACAGGCGAACATCGACCTCGACCAGGTCACGACCAACATCCAGTCGTCCAACGACTATTTCCGCGCCTATCCGACGCTGCACCTGTCCTACACGCTCAGCGAGGGCGAGACCGTCCGCGGCAGCTACAGCCGGCGCATCCAGCGGCCCAACCCGCAGGACCTGAACCCCTTCCTGAGCTATCAGGACAACCTCAACTACCGCTCGGGCAACCCGAACCTGCTGCCGCAGGAGACGGATTCCTTCGAGGTCATGTGGCAGAAGCGGGTTCAGCAGACCTTCTATCAGGCGACCCTCTACTACCGCGACACCACCGACGCCTTCACCCAGGTGACCAGCGACATCGGCGGCGGCGTCTTCCTGACCCGGCCCGAGAATCTCGGCTCCAGCACCGCCACGGGCATCGAGCTGGTGGCCAACGGGGCGCTGCATCCGACCCTGCGCTACAACGCCAGCATCAACGGCTTCCGTCAGGAAATCGACGCCGCGGGCATTCCGGGCGCGGTCAACCGCTCGATCGAGAGCGTCGGCGGCCGCCTGACGCTCAACTGGCAGCCGACCCAGGACGACTTCGTGCAGCTCTCCGGCATCTGGACCGGCGACCAGCTGCTGGCCCAGGGCGAGCGCGTGCAGGCCACGCTGGTGAACTTCGGCTACCGCCGCAAGCTCAACAAGGACTGGTCCTTCCAGGCGACCGTGCGCGACGTCCTCGACGAGTTCGGGGCGACCACCACCATCCAGACCCCGGCCTTCACCGACCGCACCCGCATGACCTTCGGCGGCCGTGCGGCCTATATCGGCCTGACTTGGACCTTCGGCTCGGGCCAGCGGCGCCCGGAACAGTTCGACTTCTCGGCGCCGTCGACCGGAAGCTGATCCCTCTGTCGCCACGCAAGGGCTCGCTCTTGCGTGGCGAATGGGCCACACCCACCTGAGCTGCAGCCGGACGGCGCGTCGCTGGCTTGAAAGGGCGCGTCTTCCGGAATCCGCCTCAGAAGGGGATGCCCGCCTTGAATCTCGACCTCTACTCCGACCGCGCCAAACAGGCCGTCCAATCCGCCCAGTCGCTGGCGCTGGCCCGCCGGCACCAGCAATTCGCGCCCGAACACCTGCTCAAGGTGCTTCTGGAAGAGCGCGACGGCCTCGCCCGCAACCTGATCACCGCCGCCGGGGGCGACCCCAAGCGCGCCGAAGCTGACGTCGAGACCGCGCTGAGCAAGCGCGCCCAGGTCTCCGGCGGCTCGGGCCAGCTCTATCTGGACGGCGACACCGCCCGGGTCTTCGCCGCCGCCGAGGCCGCGTCCAAGAAGGCCGGCGACGCCTTCGTCACCACCGAACGCCTGCTCTCGGCCCTCGCCCGCGAAGGCGGGGTCGCCGCCACCGTCCTCGGCGCCGCCGGGGCCAAGCCCGACGCGCTGGACGCCGCCATCGTCGAGGTCCGCAAGGGCAAGACCGCCGACAGCGCCGCCGCCGAAGACGGCTATGACGCCCTCAAACGCTACGCCCGCGACCTGACCCTGGCCGCCGCCGACGGCAAGATCGACCCGGTCATCGGCCGCGACGAGGAGATCCGCCGCACCATCCAGGTCCTGGCCCGCCGCACCAAGAACAACCCCGTCCTGATCGGCGAACCCGGCGTCGGGAAGACCGCCATCGTCGAAGGACTCGCGTTGCGGATCGTCAACGGCGACGTGCCTGAAAGCCTGCGCGACAAGAAGGTCCTGTCGCTCGACATGGGCAGCCTGATCGCCGGCGCCAAATACCGTGGCGAGTTCGAGGAGCGGCTCAAGGCCGTGCTGAACGAGGTTGCGGCGGCCGAGGGCGGCATCGTCCTGTTCATTGACGAGATGCACACCCTGGTCGGCGCCGGTAAGGGCGACGGCGCCATGGACGCCTCCAACCTGCTCAAGCCGGCCCTGGCCCGCGGCGAGCTGCACTGCGTCGGCGCCACCACGCTGGACGAGTACCGCAAGCACGTGGAGAAGGACGCGGCCCTGGCCCGGCGCTTCCAGCCGGTCTTCGTCGCCGAGCCCACGGTCGAGGACACCGTCTCGATCCTCCGTGGACTGAAGGAGAAGTACGAGGTCCACCACGGGGTGCGCATTTCCGACGCCGCCATCGTCGCCGCCGCCACCCTGTCGAACCGCTACATCACCGACCGCTTCCTGCCGGACAAGGCCATCGACCTGGTCGACGAGGCCGCCAGCCGCGTGCGCATGGCCGTCGACTCCAAGCCCGAGGCCCTGGACGAGATCGATCGCCGCCTGGTCCAGCTGAAGATCGAGCGCGAGGCCCTGAAGAAGGAGACCGACAGCGCCTCCCAGCACCGCCTCGAAAAGCTCGAGGACGAGATCCTCGATCTGGAGGGACAGTCCGACGACCTGACCGCCCGCTGGAAGGCCGAGAAGGAAAAGGTCGGCGCCGGCGCCCAGCTGCGCGAGACGCTCGACCGCCTGCGGGCCGAACTGGCCGCCGCCCAGCGCGCCGGCGACCTGGGCCGTGCGTCCGAGATCGCCTACGGCCAGATTCCGCAGATCGAGAAACAGCTCGCCGACGCCGAAGCCGCCGAAAGCTCCGGGTCCGGACCGTTGACGCCCGAAGTCGTCGACGCCGAACAGATCGCCGCCGTCGTCTCCCGCTGGACCGGCGTTCCGGTCGACAAGATGCTGGAGGGCGAGCGCGAAAAGCTGCTCCAGATGGAGGACGCCCTGCGCCACCGCGTGGTCGGCCAGGACGCCGCGCTGGAGGCTGTCTCCGATGCGGTCCGTAGAGCCCGCGCCGGCCTCAACGACCCCAACCGCCCGCTGGGCAGCTTCCTCTTCCTGGGCCCGACGGGCGTCGGCAAGACCGAGCTGACCAAGGCCCTGGCTGACTTCCTGTTCGACGACGAGGCCGCCATCACCCGTCTCGACATGTCGGAATACATGGAGAAGCACTCCGTCAGCCGCCTGATCGGCGCCCCTCCGGGCTACGTCGGCTATGACGAGGGCGGCGCCCTGACGGAAGCGGTCCGTCGGCGGCCCTATCAGGTCGTCCTGTTCGACGAGGTCGAAAAGGCCCACCCCGACGTCTTCAACGTCCTGCTCCAGGTGCTGGACGACGGTCGCCTGACCGACGGCCAGGGCCGCACCATCGACTTCCGCAACACCCTGATCATCATGACCAGCAACCTCGGCTCCGAGGCCCTGGCCAACCAGGGCGAAGGCGACGACGTCGAGGCGGTCCGCCCCTACGTCATGGACGCCGTCCGCGCCCACTTCCGCCCCGAGTTCCTGAACCGCATCGACGAGATCATCCTGTTCCGCCGCCTGGGCCGCGAACAGATGGGCGGCATCGTCCGCATCCAGCTGGCCCGCTTCGAGAAGCTGCTGGCCGACCGCCGCCTGACGCTGGCGCTCGACGACACCGCCGCCGCCTGGCTGGCCGACAAGGGCTATGACCCGGTCTATGGCGCGCGTCCGCTCAAGCGGGTGATCCAGAAGGAACTGGTCGACCCGATCGCCCGCAAACTGCTGGCCGGGGAGATCGAGGACGGCTCCGTGATCGCCGTGTCAGCGGGCGGGGACGGGCTGGAGATCGGGAAGGCGCGGGTGCACTAGGCTGCCTGATGCCGCGCCCTCTCCGGTGGATCATGGACGGGCCCGCTCGCGAAACTCAAAATCCCGCAAGAGCCGCCAGTTCGGAAATCAAAAGTGCGAAACCGGGATTGAGGTCGTCCAAATCCTTCTTGGCGGCCAGATAGTGCCGATGATGAGCGGCTCCATCTCCCAGCTGCTTTACCTTGGAAAGTGCATTCGGGGCGGTACGCGATAGCTTTAGGAAGCGGCCACTCGTGGCTGCGGTTATCAGGTCCGCGAATGGCAGGAGGTTGCCTTTTCCATCCCGCACTTCTTCCAAATGGCCCGCTTTGTCGAATGCTTCAATGAGAAGCATTTCTGATAGCCGTCGGCACATTACAGCGGAAGAATTGTAGAATGCCCGCTCATAAGCGCCGTTTGCTTCACGGCGGATTGCATCAAAATTTCTGCGCCCTCCGAAGTTGATGCCTGCTGATATCAGGAGGTCCTCAACGTGAGCATTGGAGAGGTCTGCGTAGTCCCTATATTGTGCCGTGAGTTTGCCGTCCGATGAGGACCGAATCCGAAACGCACCAAGGCTCCGCCCCCGCACCACATTGGGATGCTTCGCTAGATTGCTGGCCAGTCGCGACGCATTTACGTTCCCACTGAGACGTTGCTCGACAATCACCTCGGCAATTTCCTTAGCTGTTACTTCCGCCTCGTGGGGGCCAGCGTGGGTAAGAAACCAAAGTACCGCGACTGCCGTATCGACCTCGCGAAGCGCTTCCCCACTTAGTCTTGCGGTGAAAGCACTAAGCTGCTGGTTTCGCATTCAGGACCTTTTGCTCGAACGAATGGCGTGCAGACGCCGACAGTCGGAATGTCGTTTGAGGTCCCGAGGAGTCTTTGATCCAGTCGTGTGTGCTGTCACTCATTGCCCTAGACGCGGTGGCTCCATCGAATTTCACTCCAATCGCAGTCATAACTCGCGAGACGTCGCCGCTAGTAATCGGGGTGTCGCCGACAAACCAAGATACAAATTTGGCGCGGTCGGATCGACTAGCATCGCCCAAAATAAAGCGCGTTCGGAACACCTCGAACCGGGGGTCCTCCTTCATCTGGTTCGCCACATTTTCAGCGTTCAGCTTTGAGGCACTTTCCCGGGGTAGTCCCGATGGACGGGTACTCGAGCGCTTTGGTGCTCGGCGTTTGGGAGTAGGCGCACCTGTTTGCTCGGCGAGTGTCTCGTCGCCGTTTTCATACACTGCGGTTGGATTCCACCAGCGCTCCAGAACCGCAGAAACTTCCGACTGCTCGCCTTCGATCTCAATCGAACTTGAACCTTGCTGGATGCGTACTTTCATGGGGCCTCCGATGATTCGCCGTACGAAGGTTAACAACTCAGATCAACCTGCGCGAGTCGCGGCCGAGCTTTCCCTTAAGCGTGGTTTCGACATAGGCACCAACCACCTTATGCAGAGGCATCCCCTCCACGGCGAAGCCGCCGTTCTTGCCTGAAAGCAGTGAGGATCGACTGTCCGGGGGCGGCTTCGCCGCTTCACCCATCCAACCCTCGTCAGGCCTTACCGGCCAACTTCTCCCACCGAGAGAAGCATCATGGTCACGGCCCCCATCCTCGGCCACACTCCCGCCGATGAGCGACGACGCGCCTCCCGCCCCCGGCTCCGCCCTGACGCGCGCCACCGATGGCCGGGCGGGCCGCGGGCCGGTGTGGAATCCTGCGACCTGGGAGGCTGAATACGGACCCGAGGGTGCAACCGGCATCTGGCCGGCCGCCGTCCTGATCCTCGCCTTCGTCGCCCAGTGGTTCGTGGGCGGACCCGCGCGCTGGGGCCTCTCGTCCGAGGCTTTGGCGGAAGGCCGGTGGTTGACCCTCGCGACGCATATGTTCGTCCACGGCGGCCCGATGCATCTGTGGATGAACCTCGGCGGAGTCATGGCGCTGACGCCGCCGGTCCTGATCGGCCTGGGGGGCTACCGACGCGGCTGGGGCCGCTATCTGGCGCTTTATGCCATTTCCGGCCTGCTGGGCGCGGCGTTGTATCTCGCCCTGCATCCAGCCGGTGCCGTGCCCATGGTCGGGGCCTCCGGCGCCCTCTGCGGCCTGTGGGGAGCCCTGTCCCGCATCGGCCCGGACGGCGGGATCGTTCCGATCCGCTCGGGGCCGGTCTGGGTTCAGGTCAAGGCCTTCGCGAAGATGAACCTCATCCTGTTCGCCATTCTGTTCGTTCTGGTCCGGATGAGCGGCGGCGTGGGCGGGCTGGCGTGGGAGGCCCACCTCGGCGGCTTCCTGTTCGGCCTGTTCGCCATGCCCTTGCTGATCCGCCGACCCACGGGGAATCAGCCTCCGGGCCCCTGACCTCCCGACGTCAGCGTCACCCACCCGCGCACCGCCTCCGCCGCCACCCGATCCGTCCAGGCCTTCTTACACGCCGCATAAGCCCCGCTGTCTCCCGGATGCAGGGCCGCGCAGCGCGCCTTCTCCCTCTCATAGGCGGCGGCGACGGCGGGGTCGGCCCTCAGCCGGTCGCGGAAGGCCAGATGCCAGGCCAGGGCGGGATCGCCCGCCGCATAGACATGCAGATGGACGCCGCGGGCGCCGGTGCCCGGATCGTCCCAAGTGAGATAGCGCCGACCGGCCAGGCCGTTCTCGCCGCGCCAGCGATAACCGAGCCCTTCCAGCGCCGGCCGCGCCGCCTCGATCATCGCCAGGCTTCCGGTCTCGCCGAGCAGGTCGATGACCGGCTTGGCCCGCAGGCCCGGCACGGCGGTCGAGCCGACATGGTGCACCGCCTCAAAGGTCCGGGGCGCGGCCGCATGCAGGTCCGCGATCAGGGCCTCGGCCCGGACCTTCCACTGCGGGGTGTAGGGCGCGAGCGTGACGGGCCTGAGCATGCGCCATGATCCGAAGGGACCTGGGCAGGGTCAAGACGGATCGCCGCTCGGCGCAGGCGACGGCGACAACCGTTCCGCTTGCATCTCTCCAACCTCCGCGCGAACCTCTCACCCATCCACCAACGGAGGTTCCCCGATGAAGATCCTGCTCGCCGTGCCCGCCGTCCTGCTGCTCGCCGTCGCCCCGTCGGTCGGCGTCTCGGCGCCCCAGAACAATCCGCAGTACCGCCAGTGTGTCGGTCAGCGGATGATGCCCTGCTACCCGCGCGACGGGAACGGCGCCATCTACAAACCCAGCCCCGAGACGCCCGAGGGCGTCGCCTTCGAGGCCTGCGCCGCCGCCGTCCGCGCCGACTGCGCCGCCCTCTACCCCTGATCCGCCGGGCGGCGGGACCACACGACCAATCCTGACGCAGGCGCATGCTTTGATGCGTGCGCCTGCGGGCTTTGGTCTTTGACATCGCATCCGCCTCGCGCCAGCGACCCGGACGCATCGGACGCATCGGACGCATCGGACGCATCGGACGCATCGGACGCATCGGACGGTGTTCTCCTCCGTCCGGAGCGACCGTGATCCGTCAGTCGTCCCCGTCCAGGATCCGCTTCAGCGAGACGATGTTCTTGCCGATCTTGAAGGGTCCGATCTTGATCGGCGGCGCGTGCGCGAAGTCGGCGCCCAGCAGGTCGGCGAAGGCGCGCACGCTGTCGAACCGGTGCAGGGCCAGGGGCGCCGCGGGCGGGCTCGACAGCTCCGCCGTGGTCCGCGCCGAGGGCTGCATCACCGCCGCCAGCGAGTGGAAGCCCGCATAGTGGCGCGCGAAATGGGGGCGGTCCGGAATGCCGACCGCGACCGCATAGCCGTCGGCGGCCCCGACCACATTGTCCAGCCCCAGGGA
The DNA here is from genome assembly GCF_058790835.1 of Brevundimonas sp. EU05-FHT14B11. Classification (NCBI taxonomy): domain Bacteria; kingdom Pseudomonadati; phylum Pseudomonadota; class Alphaproteobacteria; order Caulobacterales; family Caulobacteraceae; genus Brevundimonas; species Brevundimonas sp. EU05-FHT14B11. The sequence goes on along the minus strand of NZ_JBYTCY010000001.1, from coordinate 93,167 downwards.
CTGGTAGAGCTCGCGCCACGCCCGCCGGGCCCGGATCAGGAAGATGGCGTAGAAGCGCGCCGCATAGGCCTGCTCCTTCGCCAGAACGGCGCGCCCCACCGCCCGCTGCGCCTCGAAATCCTGCTGCGGCTTCTCCAGCATCTGCGGCGTCGGCTGCGAGCTGAGCGGCAGGTTGGCCGCCGACAGGTATTCGTCGAACCGCTCGAAATAGGTGTGCCGGATCGGCTGGCTCATCGGGAAGACCTCGAAGGCCCCGACCCCGGCGTAGGTGTCCACGGCGCCGCAGGGCGTCTTCATCTGGTCCCAATACGACGGCGAGAAGGTCTGGGGCTTCAGCGGCACATAATGGCCCGGCGGCGGCGCGTCGAAGGGGAAGGCCATCAGCGGCCCGTCCGGCCCCTTCAGCCCCGGCGCCGGCGTCAGCACGAAGCCGCTGATGATCCGGTCGTGCACCTGGATCATGAAGGCGATGGTGGCGGCGAAGGCGTCCCGGTTCTTGTCCGCGAACCCGGGTCCCTCGGTCGCGATCAGATAGGCCAGGCGCGAGCGGGTGATCAGCAGCATCAGAGGCAGGAAGTGACGGTACTCCCAGACAAAGCCGTTGGACTCCTCCTTGGGCGGCGTATAGCGGCCCTTGCCCCAGGGCTGGGTGCACAGGTCCGTCTCGTCGAAGGTGCGGACCCAGACCTGCGGCTGTTCGATCAGGTTGGAGGTGAAGCCGGACATGGGCGACGCCTCGATCATCTTCTCGCGTTCGATGCTGCCGGCCGGCGGATCGACCTTGTGCGCCTTCACGTACAGGGCCCAGGTCTTCGTCTCCTGGTCCACGGTTTTGATGTTCGCGCACAGCTCGGCGAGGGTCTGGCGCTGGATCTGCTTGCTGACCGCATCGATCTTGGCGGCGATGGCCTTGAAGTTCGCCTGCAGCTTTTCATACAGGATGTCGGTGGGGCTTTTGTCCTCCAGGATGCCGACGATCTTGGCCACCGCCATCACGGCGCCGACGATCGCCACGGCCTGTCCGATGGCGTCCGCCGCGGCCTTGCCGTCCTCGAACAGCTCTTTCAGCTTGCTCTGCGCGGCCGGGCTGATGTGCAGGGCGTCGCCGATCTTCTGGTAGGCGGTCTTCTTGTTCGCCATGTCTGGTCCTCCGCGGTCCGGCGTCCGGGGACGCGGCGGCTCCTAGCCCTTCAGCTTGGCGATCTCGGCCTTGAGGGCTTCGATTTCCTTGCGCAGGTTCGAAAGCTCCGATCCCACCTGCTTGCCGTTGAGCTTCAGGAAGGTGCACTCGACGGTGCCCTTCACCGCCATTCTCGCCTGGTTGCCGATGAGGGCGGTGACCGTCACAAGATCAGAGTCCGACCATAGCCGGGCGCTTTTCTGGGTCGCGTACCAGACCCAGCGCTCGCCCCAGTCGTTCCCGGTCGTCTTGCCGTCCGGCAGGTCGCGGGTGGTGAAGGAGAAGCCGGCCACCGGACCGGTCGAATGCACCTCGCCGCCGTGCACGTGCAGGGTGCTGGCCGGCTCTTTCGTGCCGACGCCGATGTTGCCGCCGGTCTGGATGGTCAGCATCGGACCGATCCAGCCGCTGTTGTTGTTCCAGAAGACCGACAGCGGATTGCCCGGGTCATAGGTCCGGGGGCCGGAGATGTGCCAGTAGCCCGTGGCGTTCCGGAAATTCAGCGCCGAGGAGTTCTCCGGCTCGTTCTCGCGATGGATCGTCACTTCGGGGCTTTTGATCGCCACCTCCGCCTCGCCCAGCAGGATATCCGTGGCCATGGCTCGTCTCCCGTTTGATCTGTCGGGAGGGACCTTATCGTGTTTTCGGAAACCGACAATCACTGAACGAAGATTGTCGAACCCTCTCGCCTAGCGAGTGTCGCGGCGGCCCAAAGACGAAGGGCCCCGGCGTTTCCACCGGGGCCCCTGTTCAGTCAGCGCGGACGCGCGGGGAGTTTAGTCCCGGCGGCTGCGGCTGCGGCCGCGGTCGCCGCCGCGGTCGCCGTCACGCTTGGGACGGCCGCCGGTGTCGTCCGACAGCGGGGCTTCGCCACGCTCGGCGCGCTCGGCGTTGATCTTGTCCGTCAGGTCTTCACCCGTGGCCTGATCAACGACCTTCATCGACAGCTTGGTCTTGCCGCGGTCGTCCAGGCCCAGGAATTTGACCTTGACCTCCTGGCCTTCCGAAATGACGTCGGCCGGGTTGGCGACGCGTTCCAGGGCCAGTTGCGACACGTGGACCAGACCGTCCTTGGCGCCGAAGAAGTTCACGAAGGCGCCGAAGTCGACGACCTTCACGACCTTGCCGGTGTAGATCGTGCCGACTTCCGGCTCCGAGACGATGGACGAGATCCAGGCCTTGGCGGCGTCGATCTTTTCCTGGTCCGAGGCGGCGATCTTCACGGTGCCGTCGTCTTCGATGTTGATCTTGGCGCCGGTCTTTTCGACGATCTCGCGGATCACCTTGCCGCCGGTGCCGATGACTTCGCGGATCTTGTCGACCGGGACCTTGATGGACTCGATCTTCGGCGCGAACTCACCCAGTTCGGTGCGGGCGCCGTCGATGGCCTTGTCCATCTCGTCGAGGATGTGAAGGCGGCCGGCCGAAGCCTGGGCGATGGCCTTCTTCATGATCTCTTCGGTGATGCCGGCGACCTTGATGTCCATCTGCAGCGAGGTGATGCCGTCACGGGTGCCGGCGACCTTGAAGTCCATGTCGCCCAGGTGATCTTCGTCACCCAGGATGTCCGACAGGATGGCGAACTCGCCCGACGGCTCCAGGATCAGGCCCATGGCGATGCCCGAGACGGGCTTCTTCAGGGGCACGCCGGCGTCCATCAGGGCCAGCGACGAACCGCAGACCGTGGCCATTGAGGACGAGCCGTTGGACTCGGTGATCTCGGAGACCAGGCGGATCGTGTAGGGGAACTCTTCCGACGTCGGCAGCATCGGACGGATCGCCCGCCAGGCCAGCTTGCCGTGACCGATTTCCCGACGGCCCGCGCCGCCCATACGACCGGTCTCGCCGACCGAGTAGGGAGGGAAGTTGTAGTGCAGCAGGAACTTCTCTTTGTACGTCCCGGTCAGGGCGTCGATGTACTGCTCGTCTTCGCCGGTGCCGAGGGTGGCGACGACGATGGCCTGCGTTTCACCGCGGGTGAACAGGGCCGAACCGTGGGTGCGCGGGAAGACGCCGACTTCCGAGACGATCGAGCGGACCTTGTCCAGCGCGCGGCCGTCGACGCGGTGGCCGTTGTCGATGATGTCGCGACGCAGGACGTGGGCTTCGCATTCCTTGAAGGCGGTGGCGAACTTGGCCGACTCGACGCCGTCCGGGTTCTCTTCGGTCTTCACCAGGGCCTCGGCGGCCTTCTTCTTGGCGGCGCCGACGGCGGCGTGGCGGTCATGCTTGCCGACGTGGGTGTAGGCGGCCTTGATGTCTTCACCGACCAGCTTCTGGATCGAGGCGACGACGTCCGAGTGGTCTTCGGCCTGGAAGTCGAAGGGCTCCTTGGCGGCGTGCTCGGCCAGTTCGATGATCGCTTCGATGACCGGCTGCATGCCGCGGTGGGCGAACATCAGGGCGTCGAGGAAGACCTGTTCCGACAGTTCCTTGGCTTCCGATTCCACCATCATCAGGGCGTCGGTGGTGCCGGCGACGACCAGGTCCAGGTCCGAGTCCGGCAGTTGGTCGATGGTCGGGTTCAGGACCAGCTCACCGTCGATGTAGCCGACGCGGGCGGCGCCGATCGGGCCCATGAAGGGAACGCCCGAGATGGTCAGGGCGGCCGAGGCGGCGACCATGCCGACGACGTCCGGGTCGTTCTCGAGGTCGTGCTGCAGCACGGTGATGACGACCTGGGTCTCGTTCTTGAAGCCCTTGACGAACAGCGGGCGGATCGGACGGTCGATCAGGCGGGAGACCAGGGTCTCCTTCTCGGTCGGACGGCCTTCACGCTTGAAGTAGCCGCCCGGGATCTTGCCGGCGGCGAAGGTCTTTTCCTGGTAGTTGACGGTCAGCGGGAAGAAATCCAGGCCCGGCTTGGGCGCGCGACCGTAGACGACGGTGGCCAGAACCACGGTCTCGCCGTAGGTCGCCAGCACGGCGCCGTCGGCCTGACGGGCGATGCGGCCGGTTTCCAGCGTCAGCGGGCGGCCGGCCCAGTCGATCGTCTTGCGTTTGATATCGAACATGTTTCGTCTTTCGTATTCCGGCGGGCGTATTCCCGGCGGAGTCCCATCAATGGGTGGAGCGTCGGGCGTTCAGTCCTTCGGTCCATGGGCCGCCGCGCCATCGCGACAGACCCGGGAGTGTCTGAGGACCGGTATTCAGCCCTCGCGTCATGCGCCGTTACAGAACCGCGGCGCGCGGCTGGTCTCTGGATGCGGAAAGAGGCGCGGACATGGCCCGCGCCTCGAATCTGTTCCGCGATCTGCGCTTAGCGGCGCAGGTTCAGCTTGCCGATCAGAGCGGCGTAGCGCTCGCGATCGACCTTCGCCAGGTGGTCAAGAAGGCGACGACGCTGCGAGACCATCTTGAGCAGGCCGCGGCGCGAGTGGTTGTCCTTCTTGTGCGTCTTGAAGTGCTCGGTCAGGTTGGCGATGCGTTCCGAGAGGATCGCGACCTGGACTTCAGCAGAGCCGGTGTCGCCGTCGGAACGAGCGTTATCGGCGATGACTTCGCCCTTGCGGGCGGCGGTGATCGACATCGTGTAACTCCTTATGGGAGGTTGAAAACGCGGTCGGGTTCTAGCCGGCCGGCCCGCAACTGACCGAGAGCGACGAGGGTCTGGCCCAGGAAAACCGAAACGGTCCGGGCGTCGCCTTTCAGCTGACCCTTGAGCGTTTCGACCTGTCTGGGGAGCAGAACGATCGGCCGTCCCTGCCGAAGCGAGAAGGCGTCTTGATCCGTAACGGCCAACTCCGGGATGTCGTCCAGGGCGGTCGCGACGGGAAGCAATCCTTCCGAGGCGGCGCCGCTATGCACCATTTCCTCCAGAGAATCCAGCGTCACGGCGTTTTCGACGCTGAACGGCCCCACCCGCTCGCGCCGCAGGGCCGAGACGTGGCCCTCCGCGCCGAGCATGACGGCCAGGTCGCGGGCCAGCGAACGGACGTAGACGCCCTTGCCGGTCCGCATCGTGATCTCCAGGTGGTCGGCGTCGGGCGCGCCGGTGACGGCGGCCTCGTGGATCATCACCCGGCGGGCCTTCAGCTCCACCTCGATACCCTCGCGGGCCAGGTCATAGGCGCGCTGGCCGTCCACCTTGATGGCCGAGAAGGCGGGCGGCACCTGATCGATTTCGCCGACGAAGGCGGGCAGGGCGGCCTTCACCTGTTCCAGCGACGGACGCACGTCCGACCGGGCGACGATTTCGCCCTCGCGGTCCAGGCTGTCGGTGGAGACGCCCCACTGGATGGTGAAGCGATAGACCTTCTGCGCTTCCATCATGAAGGGGACGGTCTTGGTCGCCTCTCCCAGCGCGATGGGCAGGATGCCGGAAGCCAGCGGGTCCAGGGTGCCCGCGTGTCCGGCCTTCTGGGCGTCGAACAGGCGGCGGATGCGGCTGACCGCCTCGGTCGAGCCCATCTCGTACGGCTTGTCCAGGCAGACCCAGCCGTTGACGATCTCGCCGCGTTTCCTGCGGCCCATTACGCTTGGCCTACCGCGCTTCGCGCTGCTTGAGGCCGGATCACGCCTGATCGTCCTCGTCGGAGTGTTCGACGTCGGCGCGGACGCGCGGGTCGTCCAGCAGGCGGTTCAGGCGCTCGGCGGCCTCGAAGCTTTCGTCATGGCGGAAGCGCAGGTCGGGGGTGAAACGCATGTCGATATGCTTGCCCAGCACGCCGCGCAGGAATTTGGCGTGGGCGTTCAGCGCCTTGACGATCTCGGTCACGTGACCGGCGGTCGGCGCGTCGGCGACGCCGGCCCCCAGCGGCTCGACGAAGCAGGTGGCGTGCTTCAGGTCGGGCGAAAGGCGGACTTCCGTCACCGTCACCGAGACGCCCTCCATGGCGGGGTCGTGAATCTCTTCCTCGCGCAGCACCTCGACGAGGGCGTGGCGGATCAGCTCGCCGGCGCGCAGCTGGCGCTGGGACGGTCCCTGCGGTCCGGAGGCGTTGCGGGTGTGTTGCTTGCGGCCCATGACGGCGGCCTCCTTCTGGATCGCCCGCCGGGGCTCGGACCCGGCTGGAAGGCGAGGGGGCGAACGCCGCCCCGGAATTGAAGAGCGCGCGGTCTAGTCCCCCGCGGCCGGAGTGTCCAGTTGCGCCCGGTCGATAGTGGCCACGACCTCGGACGACTGGATCGATTGCACGGGCCGGATCGGCATGCCCGCGGCGTTCAGCACGCCCGCCGTCCAGTGGTTGCACAGGTGGCCGATGGAGAAATGCTCGCGGCTGGCGAAGAAGCGGGCGTCGTCCCCGGCGCGGGCGGCGGCGATACGGGCCGAGCCGGTCGACAGGTCCAGCGAGCCCTCGATCCGGGCGGCCATGGCCTCGAACCCGGCCTGCGACAGGCGGAAGTCGCGGCGGCTGTCGGCGTCGAACGTCTCGCGCGGGTCGCGCTGGGCCGGATCGAGCATGACCACGGACGGGTTGCCGGGCCGGAAGAAGGCGCGCGCGCCGTCGGGCAGGCGGTCGCCGATCGGGCTCTGGTCGACATAGAATTTGGCGTCGCCCCAGCCGATCAGGATCCAGTCGCCGGCGGGAAGACCACGCACGGCCTCGGCCAGAGCTCCGCCCCGCGCCTCCAGCGCCGCGCGCGGCACGGCCAGGTCGGTGTGGAAGCCGTTGTTCAGCAAGCTGATCTCGACACCGGGCGCGTCGGCGCGCGCCGGCCACAGCGCCGGATCGCCCGGGGCGGCCCAGGTCCACAGGGCGGCGAGCGCCCCGACTACGCCGGCGGCGATGAAGGCCGCCACGCCCGTCCGTTCACGCTTCATCGGGCCCGGAACCTCCATACGCCGCAGAGACCGTCCACCGGGGCGTCCGGCCCCACAATCGTCCGCTCACGGAACAGCATCAGTTCGACATGGTCCCGGCGATGCAGCAGGGCCGCCACGCCGGGCGCCGCGCCGCCGCACAGGGGCGAGGCGGCGACCGCCTGGCCCCGGCTCTGCGGGACCACGGCGCGCAGTTCGATCTGGGCGTCGCCGGCGGCGTCCAGCCGCGTGGCGAAGGTCTCGCGCAGGCTGTTGAAGGCTTCGCTGCCGGCGGCGATACGCAGGGGACGGGTGCGGAAGGTCTCGCCGCGCTCCAGCCGGATCACCGCGCCGGTGAAGGTGACGCCTCCGGTCGTGTCGCGCGTGATGTCGTCGGCGGGGCCGAACTCCCCGGCCAGCACCATGGCGTCCGGCGCAGCGGTCAGGGGGCCATCGGTCCCGACGGCGGCGGTCTTCAAGCCGTTCAGCCCGTCCGAGGCGCCGTCGGCGGCCCAGTGGAAGATGCGGCTCGCGGCGGGGGCGGCGCCGTCGCGCACGGCGGCCCAGGCCTGGACCGCCTGCTTCTGTTCGATGGCCAGCAGGAACAGCACCAGGCAGACGAAGGCCAACGCTCCGGCGAGGCCCTTCAGGCCCCGGCGGCGTCCGGCCTGCGGTCGTGGGATGGCGGTGGCGCTCATTCGCGCAACCCTAGAGCAAAATCGGTCGAGTTGGACGCCGTCCAGCTCGGCTCAGATTTTGCTCCAGTTTGATGCTGGACCATTTTTTGGATTCAGGTCGAAGCGACCTGAAGCAAAAATGGTCTAGCGGGGTGCGCGGCCGGTGCAAAACCTATCGCCCGATAGGGGCAGAGGAATCCTCGCCGGGCCCGCCGGCGGGCGGCGTCGCCCATTCGCCGCGCCAGTTGTAGGACAGGGTCACGCAGTGCCGGTAGGCGCCGTCGGGCCAGCGGCCGATGGCCTGGGCGGTCAGGGGACGGGCCAGGCGGACCCGACCCAGGATCAGGAAGGCCTGGTCGGCGCCAGGGCACAGCGCGCGCGCCAGGCCGCGACCGCCGCCGTCCGGCGAGACGGTGTAGAGGATGTTCTCGGTCGATCCGGCGGGCAGGGCGCGCCGGGCGGCATCCGGACCGCCGATGCGGATCTCGGCCGAACCGCGGTTCGAGGTGGAGATGATGCGCCGTACGGTGATGGCGCCGAACAGGCCCCGGTCGCCTTCCAGGGTGATGCCCCGCGTCAGGGCCTGGGTGACCCGGTCCGAGGCGTCATAGGCCAGGTAGCGGGTCTCGGCCGCGGCCGGACCGGCGACGGCGGAAAGGGTCAGCAGGGCGATGAGGAAACGGCGCATGGAAAAGTGATCCCCAATCCGGATGGCGAAAAGGCGACGCCGCGGCGTCGCCTTTCCCTTATCCCCTGAACGACTAGTCCAGCGTGCGCTTGATCTCTTCGACCGTGAAGCACTCGATGTAGTCGCCGGCCTTGATGTCCTGGAAACCCTGGAAGTGCATGCCGCACTCCTGGCCCGCCGTGACTTCGTTGACCTCGTCCTTGAAGCGCTTGAGCGTCGTGAGGGTGCCCAGTTCCAGGACCACCACGTCGTCGCGGATGATCCGGACCTTGGCGCCCTTGCGGACCACGCCTTCGGACACCCGGCAACCGGCGATCTTGCCGGTCTTGGAGATGTCGAAGACCTGAAGCACGGCCGCGTTGCCCAGGAAGGTTTCGCGTTGCAGCGGGGCCAGCATGCCCGAGAGCACGCCCTTCATGTCGTCCAGCAGGTCGTAGATGATCGAGTAGTACCGGATCTCGACGCCCTCGCGGTCGGCGAGGTCGCGGGCCTGCTTCGACGCACGGACGTTGAAGCCGAGGATCGGCGCGCCGGCCGACTTGGCCAGTTGCACGTCGCTCTCGGTGATCCCGCCGGCGCCCGACATGACGGTGCGCGCGCGCACCTCGTCGTTGCCCATCTTCTCCAGCGAGCCGACGATGGCTTCGGCGGATCCCTGGACGTCGGCCTTGATGATGACCGGCATCTCCGAGATCTTCTTGGTGCCCAGCTTGGCCATCATGTCGGCCAGCGAGACCTGGTTGATGCCGCCGGTCGCCTTCTCGCGCTTCACGCGGGCGCGGTATTCGGTCAGCTCGCGGGCGCGGGCTTCGGATTCCACCACGGCCAGCGGTTCACCGGGGCTCGGCGCCTCGTCCAGGCCGAGGATTTCGACGGGGACGGACGGACCGGCTTCGGTCAGCTGCTCGTTGCGCTCGTTCAGCAGGGCGCGAACCTTGCCCCAGGCCGAACCGGCCACGATGATGTCGCCGCGCTTCAGCGTGCCGCGCTTGACCAGGACGGTCGCGACCGGACCGCGGCCCTTGTCCAGCTTGGCCTCGATGACCACGCCTTCGGCGGAGCGTTCCGGATCGGCCTTCAGGTCCATGACCTCGGCCTGCACCAGGATGGCGTCGATCAGACCCTCGAGGTTGGTGCGGTTCTTGGCCGACACCTCGATGATCTGGGTGTCGCCGCCCAGGCTCTCGGCGATGACTTCGTACTGCAGCAGCTCGTTGACCACCTTCAGCGGGTTGGCGTCCGGCTTGTCGATCTTGTTGACCGCCACGATCAGGGGGGCGTTGGCCGCCCTGGCGTGCTGGATGGCCTCGATCGTCTGCGGCATGACGCCGTCGTCGGCCGCGACCACCAGGACCACGATGTCGGTGACGTTGGCGCCGCGGGCGCGCATCGCCGAGAAGGCGGCGTGGCCCGGGGTGTCCAGGAAGGTCACGCGCTGGCCGTCCGGCAGACGGACCTGATAGGCGCCGATGTGCTGGGTGATCCCGCCGGCTTCGCCCGCGGCCACGTCGGTGGTGCGCAGGGCGTCGAGCAGCGAGGTCTTGCCGTGGTCGACGTGGCCCATGATGGCCACGACCGGCGCGCGGGGCGTGGTCGCATCGTCGTCCACGTCGTCGGACAGGAAGCCGGTTTCGACGTCGGACTCGGACACGCGGCGCACGGCCATGCCGAATTCATCGGCGACCAGCTCAGCGGTGTCGGTGTCGATGACGTCGTTGATCTTCATCATCAGGCCCTGCTTCATCAGGAATTTGATGATGTCGACGCCGCGCACGGCCATCCGGTTGGACAGCTCCTGCACGGTGATGACGTCGGGAATGACGACTTCACGCGGCCGGTTCGGCGCGTCGGTCGAGCCGCCCTTGCGCTTTTCCTTCTCGCGTTCGCGGGCCCGGCGAACCGAGGCCAGCGAGCGCATGCGCTCGGCGGCGTCCTCGTCGCCACCGGCCACGGCCTGGATGGTCAGACGGCCTTCGCGGCGCTTGGGCTCGCCGCGGGTGCGGCTGACGGCCTTGCCCGGACCGGCGTCCGAGAAACGCTTGTCGCGATCTTCCTCGGCGCGGCTGCCGGCGGGACGGCCGAAGCCGGCGCGGGCGGGACGGGCGACTTCAGGCGTCGCGGGCGGAGCGTTCGGGGCCGGACGGCCGCCGGGGCCGGTGCGCGGGCCGCCGGGGCGGGCACCGGGCGCCGGACGCGGGTCCAGGGCCGAATAGCGGACCGGCTGGGCCGGACGTGCGCCGGCGGGGCGGGCGCCTTGCGGACGATCGCCCTGGGGACGGTCGCCTTGCGGGCGGGCCGGAGCGGCGCCGGCGGGACGGTCGGTGAAGCTGCGCTCGCCGCCGCCCATGGCCTGTTCACGGGCCGAACGGGCGCCGAAGCCGGGGGCGGGGGTGCGGCCGGGAGCCTGGGGCTTGGGTGCGCGCTGGCCGAAATTGACCACCGGGCGAGCCGGAGCGGCCGGACGCGGCGCGGGGGCCGGAGCCGCCGGGGCGGGCGTCGGAGCCGGGGTCGGCGCGGCGGCCTCAACCGGAGCCGGAGCGGGCGTCGGCGCAGCCGGGGCGGCCGGCTTGGCCTTCGTCGGCGCGGGCGCCGGAGCGGCGGCGGCCAGCTTGGCGGCTTCGTTGCGGGCGGCCTCGGCGGCGGCGCGGGCGGCGGCGGCCTCAGCCTGGGCGGCGCTGGCGGCGCGCTCGGCGGCGGCGGCCTGCTCACGGGCGGCGGCGTCCTTGCGGGCGCGCTCCTCAGCGGCGGCGCGTTCGCGCTCGACGTTCTGCTGGGTGGCCAGCTCGATCGCGCGGCGGCGGGCTTCCTGCTCGGAGGCCGACAGGCCGCCGGCGTCGGACGACGCGACCGGACGCGGCGCCTGCGGGGCGGCGGCCGGAGCGGCCGGGCGAGCGACATCGAAGCCTTGCGGACGCTGATGTCCGCCCGGCGTCGCACCCACGCGGCGCTTGGTCTCGACCACCACGGTCTTGGTGCGGCCGTGGCTGAAGCTCTGGCGCACGGTGCCGGTCGAAACCGATCCCGCCGTCCGGGGCTTCAGGCTCAGCGGCGCGCGCGGCCCTGTCGTCGACGCGGGCGTCGAAGGGGTCGTCTTGCCGTCGTTGGTCTTGTCGTTCTCGTCAGTCATCCGGTCGCTTTACTTTGGCTCGGGACAGTCCCGGGCCCATTCCAAACTTGATCGTCCAAACACAAAAAGCCGTGCGGAACTCCGCCCCCCGTCAGGGAGCGGAACCCCGCCCGTCTGAATTTCCATCCGGGGCCCCAGCCGTCTCGTCGCCCCACTGCGGAGGCGTCAACGGTCGAAATCCCGCCAGCCGTTCGACTTCGAAAGTCCAACGATCGGCCCGCCCGCCCTCAAGCAGGACGGCGTGTATCGCATTTTCCAGCCCGAGGGCCAAACTCAAATCGTCGGCGGTGAAGGCCCCGCACACTTTGGGGGGCGGCGTCTGGTGTTTCGCCAGGGCCAGCAGCTTGCCGCGTCCGTCGGCGGACCCGTCCGCCGCCTCGACGATCCATGCGGCCTTTCCGGATCGGATCGCGGCGGCCGACTTTTCGAAGCCAGAGATAAGAGCGCCTTCGCGCCGGGCAAGACCCAGCTGCTCCAGACAGCGCTTGAACAGCAGGTTTTCAACCAGATCGGGCAGATCGGCGGCGGGTTTCAGCGGGGCCTTCGCCGCGCGGCTGAACAGGTTCTTCTTGACCGCCGCCTCGAGGGAGGCGCGGTCGGCCGCGACCCAGAGGCCGCGGCCGGGCAGCTTGCGTGCCAGGTCGGGGGCGACCGCGCCGTCCGGAGCGGCGACGAAACGGATCAGACGAGATTCATCCATGACCTGGTGGGTGACCAGGTCGCGGCGTTCCCTATCGATCGTCGCGTCGCGCAGGCTCATGAACGGCGGGGTCTCCCATCACGCGTTTTCGGGTTGGTCGAGGTCTTCGGCGTCTTCAGCCGGGGCCTCTTCGGTCTCTTCGGAAGGCGCGTTCGAGAACACGGCGTCGGCGTCGTATTCGCCTTCGGCGTACTCTTCCTCGTATTCCGGCTCGGGTTCCGGCTGCGGCAGTTCCGAGGCGTCGATCCAGCCGGCGGCCACGCGGGCCTGCAGGATCAGCATCTCGGCGTCTTCCTGCGCCAGGTTGAAGCTCTCCAGCACGCCGGGGACCTTCACGCGTTCGCCGCTGCGGATTTCGTAGCCGCCGCGGATTTCGTCGGTGGCCAGGTCGGCCAGATCCTCGACGGTCTTCACGCCGCCCTCGCCGAGCGCCACGGCCATGGCCAGGGTCACGCCCGGAACGGCCAAGACGCCGTCCTCGACGCCCAGTTCGGTGCGCTTGGCGTCCAGCTCGGCGGCCTTGCGGTCCAGGAAGTCGCGGGCGCGGGCCTGCAGTTCCTCGGCGGTGTCCTCGTCGAAGCCTTCGATGTCGGAGATTTCGTACGGCTCGACGAAGGCCAGGTCCTCGACCGTGGCGAAGCCTTCGGTGACCAGCAGCTGGGCGATGACCTCGTCCACGTCCAGGGCTTCCTGGAACAGGCTGGTGCGCTCGCTGAACTCGCGCTGGCGACGCTCGGAGTCCTGCGACTCGGTGATGATGTCGATCTGCCAGCCGGTCAGCTGCGAGGCCAGGCGGACGTTCTGGCCGCGGCGGCCGATGGCCAGCGACAGCTGCTCGTCCGGAACCACGACTTCAACGCGGTCGGCTTCTTCGTCCAGCACGACCTTCGACACTTCGGCCGGGGCCAGGGCGTTGACGATGAAGGTGGGCTCGTCGTTGTTCCACTGGATGATGTCGATCTTCTCGCCCTGCAGTTCGGCGACGACCGCCTGAACGCGCGAGCCGCGCATGCCGACGCAGGCGCCGACGGGATCGATCGAGGAGTCGTTGGACAGCACGGCCATCTTGGCGCGCGAGCCGGCGTCGCGGGCGGCGGCGCGGATCTCGATCACGCCGTCATAGACTTCCGGCACTTCCTGCGCGAACAGCTTGGCCATGAAGCCGGGATGCGAGCGCGACAGCATGACCTGCGGGCCCTTCGCTTCCGGACGCACGTCGTAGATGTAGGTGCGGATGCGGTCGCCGATGTTGAAGGTTTCGCGCGGGATCGAGTCGTTGCGGCGCATGATGCCTTCGCCGCGGCCCAGGTCGACGATGGTGTTGCCGTATTCGACGCGCTTGACGGTGCCGTTGACGATCTCGCCGACGCGGTCCTTGAACTCTTCGTACTGGTTGGCGCGCTCGGCCTCGCGGACCTTGCCGGTCACGACCTGGCGGGCCATCTGGGTCTGCACGCGGCCGAACTCGAACGGCGGCAGGTTCTCGACGTATTCCTTGCCGACTTCGGCTTCCGGATCGCGCTTCAGCGCATCCTTCAGGCGCACCATGGCGCTGTCGTTGAACTCTTCCAGCTCGTCTTCCGGCTGCCAGTCGTCCTCGACGATGGTGACGTGACGGGTCAGGGCCAGTTCGCCGGTCTTGTGGTCGATCTTGGCGCGGATGTCGTGGTGCGCGCCATAGCGCGACTTGGCGCCCTTCTGGATCGCTTCCTCGATCGCCTCGATGACGATCTCCTTGTCGATGTTCTTCTCGCGCGCGACCGCATCGGCGATCTGCAGCAGTTCGAGACGGTTCGCGGAAACGCCAACGGCCATGTCTTAGTCCTCAGCCTCAGTCTGGTTGTCTTCATTGCGGGCGGCGCGTTTTTCGGCCCCCGCCTTCATCAGTTCATCGGTCAGCACCAGCTTGGCGTCGACCAGCCATTCGAACGGGATCAGGGCGGTGTCTTCCTCCCCTTCCAGATCGATGGCGATATTGGCGTCTTCGGTCCCGGCCAGCACGCCCTTGAAGCGCTTGCGGCCTTCGACCATCCGGTCCGTCTCCAGACGCGCCTCATAGCCTTCGAACAGGTCGAAGTCGCTCAGGCGGGTCAGCGGGCGATCGATGCCCGGCGACGAGACTTCCAGCAGATATTCGCCGGCGATCGGGTCGGCGGCGTCGAACACCTCCGACACAGCGCGGCTCAGGCGGGCGCATTCCTCGACGGCGATGTCGTGGTCCGAGCCGCGCTCGGCCATGATCTGCAGGCGGCGGCGCAGGGTCCCGCCCATCAGCCGCACGCGCACGACCTCAAGACCCAGGCTCTCGGCGATGGGTTCGATCAGCTCCAGGAGCTGGCGGTCTTCTGCGGTCTTGGCCTTCAAGTTGGGTCCCGGGCAAAATAAAAGCGGCTGGCCGTCCGGGCCGCCGCTTTAACGGCGCCGTTAGGAGCCGGTCTAACGATGTGGAGCGGCGTATAGACCTGCGGGACGGCTTTGTCAGCCCCGATAATCCGGATTGCGTTCCGGGGGGGCTGCCGCCAGAAACACTCTCGATGAAAGTCTACTGGATCGGTCTCGACACGCCCGGGCGTCTCGGCGTGTCACGCAAGCCTGAGGGCGGCGACGCTCTCGACGCTCAGATGGAGCATCTGCACCGCGGCATGGTCGACCACGTGGTCAGCATGCTTGAGCCCGCCGAGGCCGCCGAGTTCGGCCTGGCCGAAGAGGGCGCGGCGGCTGAGCGGCACGGCGTCGGCTTCTACAACTTCCCTATCGTCGATCACGGCCTGCCGGGCGACGTCGAGGCCTACGCCCGGGTCGCACGGGCCATCAGCAACCGCCTGCGGGCGGGACAGGCTATCGTCATCCACTGCCGGGCGGGCCTGGGCCGCGCGCCGTCTCTGGCCATCTGCGCGCTGGTCGCGGGCGGGATGAACATCGACGAGGCCATCCTGCGTGTCGGCCGGGCGAGGGGACGCCCCGTGCCCGAAACCGACGAACAGTACGCCTTCATCAAGGCCTTCGCGGACCGCCCGAAAGCCTCATCGCCGACCTGACTCAGGCGGCCTGAAGCAGGTCCAGCTGACCCAGGAAGTCGCGCTTGCCCAGGGCCACGCCGCGGTTGCGCAGGATCGCGTAGGCCGTGGTCACGTGGAAGAAGAAGTTCGGGATGGCGAAGCTGGTCAGATAGCCGACGCCGTCGAAATCCAGCTCGACGCCCGGGAAGCGCAGTTCGACGCGACGGGTCTCGCCGCCCTCGAACGCCGCCGCATCGACGCCTTCGATGAAGGCGATCGACAGGGCGATGGTCGTCTTCAGCTCGGCCAGCGAGGCTTCGTTGTCGTCTGTTTTGGGCCAGGGCTGGCCGGTCAGGCGCGCGACGCAGCTGCGGCCCGAGAAGCTGGCCATGCGGATCTGGTCGGCGAACGGCCTCATGTCCTGGGCGAGCCGCGCCTCCAGCAGCTCGGCCTCGTCCAGACCGGCCTCGACGGCCTTGTCGATCAGATGGGACAGGTTGGTCAGGCCGCGCACGAAGATGGGCGCGGACGCATCCTTGAGGGTGAAAGTCATGGCGCGGCCTCCGGTGTGATTTTCCGGTTTCCTGCGCCGCTTCCCTGGCGAAAGCCAGAGGCGACTTGCGCGGTCCGGGAGCGCATGGTTCGGGGAGGGGATGCGCGTCCTGACCTCCGCCGCCCTGATCGTCGTCTTCGCCGGGCTGGCGGCCGTCTGCGCGCGGATCAATGTCCCCATGGTTCCTGTCCCCATGACGATGCAGACCTTCGCGGTGCTGCTGGCCGGCGCCGCCCTGGGGCCCTGGCGAGGGGGCGTCGCCGTCCTGCTGTATCTGGCGCTGGGGGCCGCGGGCCTGCCGGTGCTGTCGGACGGCGCTTCCGGCCTGGAGCATTTCACCGGGCCGACCGCCGGCTATCTGTTCGCCTTCCCCGTGGCGGCGGCCCTGGCCGGCGCGCTCTACGAGCGGGCGCGCGGCGTGGCGGCCAGAGTCGGCCTGCTGCTGGCCGCCCATCTTCTGATCCTCGCCGTCGGCACGGCGTGGCTGGCGACGGCCATGGGCGTGGCGGCGATCGCGGCCGGCTTCACGCCCTTCCTGATCGGGGCGTTGGTCAAGTCGGGGCTGGTCGCGGCGTGCGCGGCGGCCCTGCGCCGCCTGACGGCGTTCAGACCCGGATAAACTCCAGGAAGATGGGCGGGGTGTCGCCCAGCTTCTTCTCCTCGTAGCGGGTGACCACGTGGTCCTGCGGGGCCACGCGCCAGTCGTCGGCGCGGTCGGCGGTCCACTGCAGGCCCGGGGTCCGCTCCAGGCGCTCCAGCGCCCATTCGGCGTAGTCCTTCCAGTCGGTCACGAACCGCAGCCGGCCGCCGGGCTTCAGCAGGCGGGCGATCTCGGCGGCGCTCTCGTCCTGGATCAGACGGCGCTTGTTGTGGCGCGCCTTGTGCCAGGGGTCGGGGAACAGGATCATCACCCGGTCCAGCGAGGCGTCGGGCAGGACCTTCATCACGTCGCGCGCGTCATCGGCGTGCAGGCGCACGTTCTTCAGATCGCCGTCCTCGATATGGCGCAGGGCCGAGCCCACGCCGTTCAGGAAGGGCTCGCAGCCGATCATCAGGGCGTCCGGGCGGCGCGCCGCCTGGGCCGCCAGATGCTCGCCGCCGCCGAAGCCGATCTCCAGCCAAACTTCCTTCGCGCCGGGCATCAGCGCCTGCGGATCGATCGGTCCCGCCTCCGGATCGGGCACGGCGATGGTCGGCAGCAGGGTGTCGAACAGCGCCGCCTGGCGCGGCTTGAGCGTGCGCGACTTGATGCGCCCGAACGAGCGCAGCGGCCCCCAGGTCGGGGTGATCGGAGTATCGGGATCGGAAGACATGGCGGGGCGTATAGCTCGCCGTCGCCGGGAAGGCAGTAGGGAATAGGCAGTAGGCAGTGGGGGACGCGGCGGCGGTGCAAGCGAAGGCCGCGACGTTTCCGCCGCGGCCCTACTGCCTATCTGCCTACTGCCTCAGAGAGCCTTCAGCTTCTCGACCAGATCCGTCTTCTCCCACGAGAAGCCGCCGTCGGCGTCCGGTTGACGGCCGAAGTGTCCGTAGGCGGCGGTGCGGGCGTAGATCGGCTTGTTCAGGCCCAGATGCTCGCGGATGCCGCGCGGGGTGCCGCCGCCGATGAAGCCCAGAAGCTTCTCCTCCAGCACGCTCTCGTCGATCTTGCCGGTGCGGTGCAGGTCAACGTGGATCGACTGGGGCTCCGCCACGCCGATGGCGTAGCTGATCTGGATCGTGCAGCGCTCGGCCAGGCCGGCGGCGACCACGTTCTTGGCCAGGTAGCGGCAGGCGTAGGCTGCTGAGCGGTCGACCTTGGTCGGGTCCTTGCCCGAGAAGGCGCCGCCGCCGTGCGGGGCCGCGCCGCCGTAGGTGTCGACGATGATCTTGCGTCCGGTCAGGCCGGTGTCGCCGTCCGGCCCGCCGATCTCGAAGATGCCGGTCGGATTGATGTGCCAGACGGTGTTCTCGTCGGTGAAGCCTTCGGGCAGCACCTCGAGGATCAGCGGCTTGACGAAGGCGGTCACCTCGGCGGCCCGGCCGACCGCATGCTGGGTCGACAGCACGATCGAGGCCGCGCGCAGGGGCTTGCCGTTCTCGTACTGGATGGTGACCTGCGACTTCGCATCAGGTTCCAGGAGCGTCCCGCCCGCGTGGCGGACCTCGGCCAGGCGCTTGAGGATGTTGTGGCTGTACTGGAGGGTGGCCGGCATCAACTCGGGCGTCTCGTTCGAGGCGTAGCCGAACATGATGCCCTGGTCGCCCGCGCCTTCGTCCTTGTTGCCGGCGGCGTCCACGCCCACGGCGATGTCGGCCGACTGGCCGTGCAGGTGGTTCTGGAACTCGAAGGTGTTCCAGTGGAACTGGTCCTGCTCATAGCCGATGTCGCGCACGGCGGCGCGCACCACGGCCTCGATCTCCTGCTCGATCCCCGGGGCCCATTGGCCGTCCACGCCCATGATGCCCCGGCCGCGGATTTCCCCGGCCAGCACCACCAGATTGGTGGTGGTCAGGGTCTCGCACGCCACCCGCGCTTCCGGATCCTTCGACAGGAACAGGTCCACCACGGAATCGGAAATGCGGTCGGCGACCTTGTCCGGGTGGCCCTCGGAAACGCTTTCCGAGGTGAACAGGAAGGATGAACGGGACAAGGCAGGCTCCTAGGGGGCGACCCGCCAAACATATAAAGCTATGTTTATATGTTCAAGTCGCGCTGCGTTGGGGGCGGCGCCAACGGGCCTCGGTGCTCACCGGCCGCTCCCCCGCCATCCAGCGTTCGACCACGCCGCCGGCGAGGCACAGGACCAGCAGGACGCCGATGCCCCAGCGGGACGCCACATCCATGCGGATGTGCTGCTCCTGCAGATCGGGCGTCAGGAACATCAGGCCATGGGCGATCATGGTCAGGCCGGCGAAGGCGGACGCGGCCAGCGTCCACCAGCGATCCCGGCGCAGCGCCAGCCAGACCAGGGCCGCGAACAGGGCCAGGTCGACGAGCGCCTCGCCGAGGCGGAAATCCTTGAGGGTGAGGGTCTGGAACATGAAGCTGGCCAGGAAGGCGAACACGAACACGGCCACGCCGGTCCGCTCGGTATGCCCTCCACGCATCCACGCCCAGGCGAAGACGCCCAGGCTGAGCAGCAGGTAGAAGAGTTGAAAGGGCGCCATGGCTCCTCCAGCGGCGGAGCCCGCGCCGGCCTTAGGGGGCCGGGGCGCGGGCGGCGCCTTGCATGACGGTTTCGTCGATGGTCAGGACCTGACGCTGGTAGGCGACGACGCTGTCGGCGACCGCCCGCATCATCACCGCCGCCAGGACCAGCATCACGACGATGATCAGGACGCGGACGCCCCAGTTGCGGGGCGGGGGCCGGTACCCGAGCCGGGGTTCTGCGCGCCCACCTGGGCCATCACCCAGCCCGCGCTCAACACCTGCTGCAAGAGCTCCCGCGGGTTCGAGCGTTCCGCGTCCGCGGCCAGCCCACGCATCAGATGCGCGCGCACCGGGTCGTTCTTCCCGAGCGAGCTGAAGCCCTCCAGCGCGGCCTCCAGATCCTCCCAGGTCCACTGGGGTAGGGGTTGTGTTTGAGAAACCATTGTCTGCCTCCCTGACGTGGAAGACAGAAGAGGGGGCGGAATCCGGAACGCCAATGGAGTCTTTCGTAGCCTCTGGTACGTTTCGTTCCAGAAGCGCCAAGGCCGCCTTGCGCCGGTTGACCCCCATGCGGCGGCAGGCCTCGTGCACGTGTTTCTTGACCGTGGCTTCCGAAAGATTCAGCCGAACGGCGATTTCCTTGTCGGTCAGAAAGGCCGTCAGTCTGAGGCACTGTTCCTGACGCGGGCTGAGATCTGCCGACATAGATCGCTCCGATACTGCGATCTTGCTAGGATGATCCGAACGGGGCGTCCAGACCGGCGCTCGCACAGGAGGCCGGTCTGTCGCCGTTCAACCGGGCCGCGTGTCAGTTCCGGCTGGGGAAGATGCCTTCCAGGGCGATCGAATAGTTGATCGCCAGCGTCGGCTGCAGGATCGAGATCGGCTGATTGCCGCCGTTCATGCCGCAGGTCTGTGGATGCAGCGCCACATTGGGGGCGGCCGGTGCGTAGATGTTCACCGTCACCGCGTCGCCGTTGCTCGGATCCGAACCGTTGGCGTCGGCGATGGACACGCCGGCGGTCGGCAGGTTCACGGTCGCAGCGGTGTTGTTCACCGAGATCGCGTGGTTGTGGGACGGCATGTTGTTGATGGTGATGCTCGTCGATTCCGTGCCGCTGACCTGACCGATGGTATAGGGCGACAGGCCGATGCCCTGGCCCATGCCGATCGGCAGGCGGCTCTGCAGGTTCGGCAGTTGGAACGTCGTCTGGCCGTTACCGCCGTAATTGGTGCCCAACAGGGCGAACAACGCCGAATTCTGCGAAATCGCGATCGTCTGGCCGTTGCACAGCGCCCATCCTCGCGGCGCGAAATTGAAGCCGAACGCCAGGATCGTCCCCATAAAAGCTTCCATAGACTCGCCCTCCCTTTATCGGGTTCGCGCAACGCGAAACCCCTTGCGGGCACAACCATGGCATAGGCTTTCAAAGGCGGCCAGACGCTATCGAACGTTGATATTGGTTCTCAGTCGGGCGGTCGCTTGCGCCGCCGCCGGCGGGAGATCGACGGCGAAACCCGCGGCGGCGAACAGGGCCAGGGAGGCGGTGTTCGAGGCGAAAATCAGCGCCGTGACATCCCGTCCCTTGGCCTGCGCCTCCTCCGCGACGGCGGCCAGAACCGCCGCGCCGACGCCGCGCCGGCGCCAGTCCGGGGCGGTGATGATCTCGACCACATGCAGGGCGCCGTCCAGCGGACCGGTCAGCAGGCTGCCGGCGCGGACTTCTCCGACCCAGGCCACGCGCCGTTCCAGATCCGGAAACCGCTGCGCCAGCATGGCGTCGCGGGACCGGACCTGCATGTCGATCAGCGGGCCGGGATCGAAGCCGCCCAGGGCTGCGATCAGATGCGCGCGCACCCATCCGTCGACGACGTCCGCGTCGGCGGCCGTTTCCGGACGCAGCTCAACCAGTGGAGAGTTTTCGGACGATGCCATCCCTCTAGATTGCAGACCTCGCGCGAACATGCACCATGTGCGTCGCAGCCGGAGCTCCAGATGATCCCCTCGTCCCTCGTTATTTTGACCGCCCCCCTGTTCAGGACCTTCGTCGGCCGGGACTGGCTGGTCGACACCCAGCCCGCGCCGGTCAAGATAAAGCTCGACGCCGTGGACGACCTGAAGGGCGGCATGCCCGGCGGCCGCGATCCCTTCATCCTGATCTTCAGCACGCCCTGGGACACCCTGCTGGTCGAGGGTCAGTATCTGATGCGCCCGGGCGATGACGCCGAGGCCGTCGAGGTTCACCTGATCCCGACGCAGACCGCCCCCGGGCCGCGCCGCCTGTACCACGCGGTCTTCAACTGAACCCTGGGGAAGTGGTGCCGCTTAGGTGACTCGAACACCTGACCCCCGCATTACGAATGCGATGCTCTACCAGCTGAGCTAAAGCGGCCTGCGACCGGTTCGGGGCGTTTCCGAACCGCGCGAGAGGCGCTCTTTATACGCGGGCCGCCGGATTGCCAAGCGCCAGCAGCACGGCGGCGTCGGTCGGTTCGCCCGCGGTGCGGATTTCGGCGAAACCGGCCGCCGCCAGAGGGGCTGCCGCGGCCGCCGAAATGGCCACCGCCAGCCGTCCCGCGCCGCCGTCACGGCCCAGGGCCCGGGCCACCGCCTTGGCCGCGCGAGGGGAGTGGGCCAGCACCGCTTCGAAATCCGCCGGCGCCTTGGCCCGGGTCTCCGTCGCCTCATAGACCGGCAGGATCACGGTCTCGACCGCCCGGTTCAGCAGGGCGTCCAGATCCCCGGCCGGCTCGCGCGCGCCCGGCACGAGCACCTGCCCGGTTGCTTCACTCGCGATCAGCCAGGCCAGGTCCGCCAGGGCCCCCGAGGCCGAGGTCACGGTCGTGAACCCCGCCTGCCGCGCCCGCTCGGCGGTGACATCGCCCACGGCGAACACGGGCAGGGATCGGTCGGGGGTCAGGTCGGCGAACACGGCCACGCCGTTCGGGCTGGTGAAGGCCAGGGCTGTGATTCCGCTCAGGTCGGGGGCCGGCTGGATGATGGGGCGGACGGCCAGAACCGGCGCGATCAGGGGGTCGAAGCCGCGGGCGGCCAACCGCGCCGCCGTCCGGGATGCGCCCGGCTCGGTGCGGGTCACCCAGATGCGGCGGAGGCCGGTCAGGTCTCGATCCTCTGGTCGCCGCCGGCGGCGTGGACCTCGGCCCCCAGCCGCAGGCCCAGCGCACGGGCCTGGTCCTGCGCATCGGCGGCGTGGACGTCGCCGATCTCGCCAGACCGCCGCCAGCGGACCGAGCCGTCCGGAGCCAGCATTTCGGTGGTCAGGCGCAGATGGCCTTCCCCGATCTCGGCATGGGCGCCGATCGCCGTGCGGCACGATCCTTCCAGCGCCGTCATCGCCCCGCGTTCGGCGGCCACGGCCAGGGCGGTCATGGGGTGGTTGAGGGCGGCCACCCAGGCCGCGCTTTCGCCCTCGCGCGTCTGCAGCGCCAGCGCGCCCTGGCCCGGGGCGGGCAGGAAGGCGTCCAGCGACAGCCGCTCGCGGATCACGTCCTCGAAGCCCAACCGGTTCAGCCCCGACACGGCCAGCAGTATGGCTTCGAACTCGCCTTCCGCCAGCTTGCGCAGCCGGGTGTCGACATTGCCGCGCAGCATTTCGATCTTCAGGTCCGGCCGCAGCGCCAGCGCCTGCGCCTGACGCCGCAGCGAGGCCGTGCCCAGCCGGGCGCCCGCGGGAAGGCTGTCGAAGCTCGCGAAGTCGGTGCTGACGAAGGCGTCGCGCGGGTCCTCGCGTTCAGGGACGGCGGCGATGCACAGGCCGCGCGGCTGTTCGGCGGGCACGTCCTTCATGGAATGGACGGCCACATCGACCCGGCCCTCCAGCAGGGCCTCCTCGATCTCCTTGGTGAACAGCGCCTTGCCGCCGATCTCCAGCAGGCGGCGGTCCTGCACCCGGTCGCCGGTGGTGAGGATCTCGACCAGCGGCACCGCCTCGGCCAGATCGGCGTCGGCCACCCCCATGGCTCGGCCTATGGCGCGCTGCATCATGCCCGACTGGGTGAGCGCCAGCTTGGATCGCCGGGTGCCGATGCGGATGGGAAAGGTCATGAGGCGTTGCGCGGGTCCGGCGGGGTCGCTACCTCGACCCCATGATGATGGCCGCCGACTATAGCAGCGAAAAGGGCCGGGCAACCGAAGCGCCCGACGCTGACCTGGTCGTGCTGGGTCTGGAGACCAGCTGCGACGAGACCGCGGCCTCGGTGGTGCGGCTGACCGGGGACGGCGCGGCCACGGTCCTGTCGTCGATCGTGCACAGCCAGATCGACGACCATGCGGCCTTCGGCGGCGTCGTGCCCGAGATCGCGGCGCGCAGCCATGTCGAGATGATCGACGGCGTCGCGCGTCGCGCGATGGCCGAGGCCGGGCTGGACTACGGCCAGCTGGACGGCGTCGCCGCCACGGCCGGGCCGGGCCTGGTCGGCGGAGTCATGGTGGGCCTGAGCTACGGCAAGGCCGTGGCCCTGGCCCGCGACCTGCCGCTGATCGCGGTCAACCATCTGGAGGGCCATGCGGTCTCCGCCCGGCTGGGCGAACCGGTGGCCTATCCCTTCCTGCTGCTGCTGGTCTCGGGCGGCCACTGCCAGCTGCTGGAGGTGCGCGGCGTCGGCGACATGACCCGGCTGGGCACGACCATCGACGATGCGGCGGGCGAGGCCTTCGACAAGATCGCGAAAGCGCTGGGGCTCGGCTACCCCGGCGGTCCGGCGCTGGAGAAATTGGCCGAGAGCGGCGACGGCGCCCGCTTCGATCTGCCGCGCGCCCTGCTGGGCCGCAAGGACTGCGATTTCTCCTTCTCGGGCCTGAAGACCGCCGCCTCGCGCCTGGCCGCGACCTGCGAGACCGACCAGGACAAGGCCGACCTCGCCGACGCCGTCCAGACCGCCATCGCCCGCCAGCTCGCCGAGCGCTCGGACCGGGCGCTGAAGGACTATGCGGACCTGCATGAACACCGCCTGTTCGTTGTCGCGGGCGGGGTGGCGGCCAACAGGACGATCCGGTCCACGCTCGAAGCGGTGGCGGCGAAGAACGGATTCGCCTTCCTCGCTCCGCCCATGGCCTACTGCACCGACAACGCGGCCATGATCGCCCTCGCCGGCGCGGAACGGCTGCGGAAGGGGCTGACCTCGGACATCGACACCGCCGCCCGGCCGCGCTGGCCGCTGGACGAACAGAAGGCCCTCGCCGATCCGGCCCACAAGCCGGGCCGCAAGGGCGCGAAGGCCTAGTTCAGGGCCAGCGTAGGGGCTTCGGTGATCGCATAGGCGATCGGGGGCGCCAGCGGCTTACCGCAAGGAACCTCGATGACCGCGTCGTTGTCGCGCCGGACCAGGCGGACCGGCTCGCTTGCGGCGCACCGCGCCTGCGCCGCCGCGAACGCCCCCGGCGCGGCGGTCAGCGGGTCGAACCCCTCGATCGTCTTTAGCGGAATCTCGCCGGTCAGCGGTCCGCACGCGCCTTCGTTGGCCAGCAGGACATAGCCCTCGCGGATGTAGAAGCCGGTGGAGCCGCCCGCCGTGCAGGCCTGGCCGTTCAGGTGCGAGAGGGTGGCGACGACGAGATTCTGGTCCGACGGCCGGTTCTCCCAGCGCACGCCGAAACCGGTCAGGCGCGCCTCGATCTCGGTCCAGCGGCTCTCGGCCGGGGCGTCGAACAGCAGGGCCGCCGCAGCCCCGGGGCCCAGCGCGGCCAGGAAGTCGGCCGGGCCGTATTCCGGCGTCCGATCCGCCCGGTCGATCAGGGTCTTCCAGACGTCGAACACCGACAGGGGCGCGCGGGAGACGCGGCGCAGGTCCATGTCGGCCAGCCACTGGATCACCACGCCGCAGTCGTAGACCGCCGAGCCCGAAGCCATCCGCTCGGCGGCGGATGGACGCGCTCCAACCCGCCGGCGGCAGGCGGTGAGGCGCTCCGACAGGCTCTCGCGCGCCTTCGCCTCCGTCATGCGGCCGGTGGTGACTGCGCCGATCAATGCCATGTATTCCGCTCCGCCCTCATGCAGCCAGGGCGTCCCCTCGGTGGGGCGAGCATGGTGGCTGTTCCAGAGATGGGCGGTCTCGTGGAAGGCGAAGGCGGCCACCGGCTCGAGCGCACCGGCGTCCGGCGCGGTCCAGGACGCACCGCTGAACCGGGCCGAGATGAGCCCGGTGTCGGTCACGTCGCCGCGGAAGCTCATCGGACCCGCGCCCTGGATCGTGGCGGAGAGGATTGGCGGCGTCGGCGGCGGCCCGAAGCGCGCGGAGAAGAAGCCGACGGCGTCATCGAAGGCGCCGAAGACCGTGTCGCGCAGCGCCGGCGGCAGGTCATCCGCCGCGATCGCCGAAGCACCGGAGGGCAGGCGCCGGATGGCCGAGGCCGGGCCGAGGTAGACATAGCCGTCGGCCCTGTCGGCGGGCGTCAGCACCCAGCCTTCGGGAGCGGTCGTGGCCAGGGACGGAGCCTGGGCCGCGCCCTTCAGCGCCGGGGCGTAGAGCACATAGCCCGCGCCGACCCGCGTCAGGGCGATATAGCCGCGCCCTTCCTCGGTGCTGTCGGGGCGCAGCAGGATCGAGAAGCCGGCGCCGGGCGTCGCGAGGGTCACGCCCGCGGCGTCCAGTTCGGTCCCCTCGCTTTCCGGACTCCAGTCGCTCCGCGCGACCCCGGGATCTGCGAACTCGAACCGCCCCGTCGGCGCCGTCAGCCGATAGTGGGCCGAGACCCCTTCCGGGGTCGGCGTCAGGGTCACGTCCTGGCTGAGAGCCGGCGGCGCAAGGAGCGCCATGACGCAGGCGGCCATGGCGCCGAGTCCCGCTGCATGACGTTTCCGCATCCCGATCCCTTGCGCCCGCCTGTCCATTCGCCAGATCTGGCAGGGCGCGGGGGACCGGGCAAATGAAGCTTTGGCCATCCGGAACGCGGTCGCGGCTTGGCAATTGGAGACCTCTCGTCCCATAGAGGGCGTTGAATACATACGGTGGGCTTTATGGAATTTCGCACCGCAGGGGTGATCGGCGCCGGCGCCTGGGGCACCGCCCTGGCCCAGGTCGCGGGTTGGGCCGGGCTGGACGTGTTGCTGCAGGCGCGCGAACCGGACGTGGTCGAGAGCATCCGCGAGCGCCGGATCAACGAGGCCTTCCTGCCGGGCGTGACCCTGGACGACCATATCTCCGTCACGACCGAACTGGCCGACCTGTCGTCCTGCGACGTCATTCTCGCCGTGCCGCCCGCCCAGCACATGCGTTCGACCCTGGCCGCCTTCGCCGCCCACCATCGGCCCGGCGTGCCGATCGTGCTCTGCTCCAAGGGCATCGAGCGCGGCTCGCTGAAGCTGATGACCGACGTCCTGGCCGAGACCATTCCCTCCGCCCCGGCCGCCGTCCTGTCGGGCCCCAGCTTCGCGGGCGAGGTCGCGCGCGGCCTGCCCAGCGCCGTCACCCTGGCCTGCGCCGACGAGGCGCTTGGCGAGGAGCTGATGCTGACCCTGTCGGCCCCGGGCTTCCGCCCCTATCTGGCGACCGACCTGATCGGCGCCGAGGTCGGCGGAGCGATCAAGAACGTGCTGGCCATCGCCTGCGGCATGAGTGAGGGCAAGGGGCTGGGCCGCAGCGCCCACGCCGCCATCATCACCAGGGGCTTCGCCGAGATGACCCGCCTGGGCGTGGCGCTGGGGGGGCAGGCCGAGACGGTCGCGGGCCTGTGCGGCCTCGGGGACCTGGTCCTGACCTGCTCCAGCCCGCAGTCGCGCAACATGAGCCTGGGCCTCGCCCTGGGGCAGGGCCAGACCGTGGAACAGGCGCTGGCCGGCAAGCGGTCGGTCGCCGAGGGCTATGAGTCGGCCCCCGCCGTGCGCGAACTGGCGACGAAGATGGGCGTCGACATGCCCATTTCACTCGCCGTCGCCGCCCTGCTGAACGGTGAGACCACGGTGGACGAGGTCATCGACAACCTGCTGTCCCGTCCGCTCAAGGTCGAGCGCGACTAGTGACGGACGCTTCCCAAGCCGAACGCAAGCGGGTCTGGACGACGCCGCCGAATGTGGCCCTCTGCGCCGAGGCCGACATCGCCGACCCGGGCTCGCGCGCCTTTGTGCTGCAGATCGGCGAGGCCTTCTTCCACGGCTTCGTGGTGCGCAAGGACGGCCAGGTCGCGGGCTATGTCGACCGTTGTCCCCACCAGGGTTTCCCGCTGGCGATCGAGCTGGACCGTTATCTGACGCCGGACGGCTCCCTGATCCTGTGCGGCTGGCACGGGGCGGTGTTCGAGCCCCTGACCGGCGAATGCACCGGCGGTCCGTGCGCGGGCGGGCGGCTGACGCCGTGGCCGGTTCAGGCGACGAACGGGATCATCCGGACGGCCTAGGCGCGCAGCAGGTACAGGCCGAAGCCGATAAACGGCCGGCCGAACTCCAGCACCATCTTCACCCGATCGGCGGCGGCCTGCACGGTCGCGGCCTCGGGCGCGTCCGGATGGGCCGCCAGCCAGTCCCGCGCCGCCGTGTCGGCCGCCGCCGCATAGGCGTCGAACACGGCCCGCGGCGAGATTTCGGACCAGACTGTCTCGAACCCGGCCGCCTGGGCTGCGTATTTCCAGCCTGCATCATCCGTGTACTGATTGGTTGCCTCCGCGATCTGGCGCAACGGCGCGGGCGGTTCGGCGATCCACGCCAGATCGCCCCACAGCAGCCATCCGCCGGGCTTGAGCCGGGACTTCAGAAAGGCGAAGCCGGCCTCGGGCGTCGGCCGGCCTTCGCCGTTGACGTTGGTGGTTCCCAGGGCGGTGATCAGGTCGAGCGGGGGCAGGTTCGCCAGCACATCCGCCGCCGCGCCGACGGCCAGATGGACCCGGTCATCCAGCCCGGCGGCGGCGATCCGCTCCCGCGCCAGACCGGCCATCACCGGGTCATACTCGATCGCCGTGACGTCCAGACCGAAGGCCTGCGCCATTCGGATCGCCACTCCGGCGTTCCCGGTCCCGACGTCGGCCGCCGAGGCGCCGGGCGACAGTCCGGCCCGAGCCAATGCGCCCTCGACGGACGCCATGGTCACGCCGTTGCAGACCTCCAGCGCCTCATAGGCGATGCGATTGTAGCTGGTGCTCATCAGGCCGTTGTGTCGCGGAGAGGGGGGGCGGGCAAGGGCTCACTTTCTGGCGCAAACGAAGTACTTTACATTTCAAAGCTGATCATCTACACCGGCTTCATCGCAACCGGACTTCCTCCCCATGACCGCCGCCGTCCTCGCCCCGTCCCCCGATCAGGTTTCGCCGACGCTCGCCGTCGCCGCCGGGCGCGTGCTGGCCCTCGCCGGGACCGCCTTCGGCCTAGCCAACCTGTTCCAGTACGGCGTCCAGAGCGGCCTGCTGCATCTTCACCCCGCGGTCCTTTCGCTGAGCTGGCCGATCACGGTGGGCGTCTTCCTGTTCGCCCTGGCCCGCCTGCGCCGCATCGGCGGGGACAACGGGCGCCGCGCCGCCGTCTGGTCCCGTTTCGGCATCGCCGCCATGATCGGCGCGGCCCTGATCCTGCTGGCCGTCTCCTTCGTCCGGCAGGACTTCACCACCATGTTCTGGATTACGCCCGTCGGCATCGGCCTCTACGCCGTCGCCTGGACCACGGCCGCCGTTCGCGGCCGCCGCGGCTGGATGATGGCCCCGGCGCTCGGCGCCGTCTGCGCTGTCGGCGGCGCGGTCTCGGTACTGGGAACGCCCCAGCAGTATCTCGTCTACGCCGTCGCTCTGTTCGCCTTCGTCCTCATCCCCGGCGCCTGGCTGGCGTCCGGCCGCAAGGCCTGAAAGAAATGACCCTCATGACCGACTCAGACAACGCCCCCGCCGACATCGCCTGGCTGCGCCAGCTGGCTGAGGAGAACGGGACCGGCCCGATGCGCGGGGCCTCGATCCTGCTGGCCGCCGGCCTGATCTACGGCGTCACCAGCCTGGTTCACTGGGCCCATATGACCGGGCTGATCCTGCCGCAGTACGCCGCCGCCGGGATCGAGTGGCTTATCGCCACCGGCGTCTTCCTCGTGGTCTGCTTCACCATCAGCATCCGTCTGCACCGGGCCGGGGGCGTCCGCACCGGCGCCCAGCGCGCCATCGGCACGGTCTGGTCGGCGGTCGGCTGGGGCATCTTCGCCCTCTTCGCCTCCATGACCATGGTCAGCGTCCGCCTGGGGGCGGATCAGAACGGGATGATCTTCTGGCTGGTGCCGTCGATCGTCATGGTCTTCTACGGCATGGGCTGGGCCGTCACGGCCGCCATGCTGAAGTCCCGCCCGCTGCTGGTGCTGGCGGTCGGCTCCTTCCTGTCCGCCCCGCTGATGGGCCTCTTCGCCGGTTCGGCCGCGATCTATCTCGCCTACGCCGCCGCCCTGTTCCTGCTGATGGCCCTGCCGGGCTTCCTGCTGATGCGCCAGTCGAAGTCGGCCTGATCCATGGCTGACGAGTTCGACATCAACCGGATCGACGACGTCATCCATGGACGGGTCCGGCTGGGCATCATGGCGGTGTTGGCCGGGGTCGACAGTGCCGACTTCAACACCCTGAAGACCCGGCTGCAGACGACGGACGGCAATCTGTCCGTCCACCTGCGAAAGCTTGAGGACGCCGGCTTCGTCGCGGTCAACAAACGGTTCGAGGGGCGCAAGCCCCTGACCGAAGCCTCGATGACGCCCGCCGGACGCAAGGCCTTCGTGGCCTATCTCGACACCATGCAGGGCCTTGTCGGGAAGGCGTGACGCGACCCGTGTCAGGGGCTAGACGGGACGGATGACGGACCGCATCCACCGCTTCGACGCCCTCGACAATTTCCGGGACTATGGCGACTACGACACCGCCGCGGGCCGCCGGATCGCCACCGGCCGCCTGTTTCGCTCGGCCCATCAGGCGCGGGTCTCGGACGCGGACCTGGAGCGGCTGGGCGGTCTCGGCATCGGCACGATCGTCGATCTACGCCGCCCCGGCGAGCGCCGGGACCAGCCCTCGAAGCGGCCGGCCGGCTGGACCGGTCAGGTGCTGGACAGCGATCTCGGTCCCGACGGCGAGGCCCCGCACATCACCTTCCTGAAGACCTCGGACCTGACGATCGATGCGGGCCGGACCTTCATGACCGGCGTCTACCGCACCCTGCCGTACGAACCCGCCCACCTGGACCTGTTCGCCCGCTATTTCAGGGCGCTCGGCGAGGGTGACGGCGCGGTCCTGATCCACTGCGCGGCGGGCAAGGATCGCACCGGCACGCTGGCGGCCCTGACCCACCACCTGCTCGGCGTCCATCACGACGACCTGATCGCCGACTATATGCTGACCAACACCGCCGTGGATCTGGAAGGCATGGCCCCCAAGGTGGCGCGTCAGCTGGAGAAGGTGACGGGCCGGGCTCCCGCCCATGACGCCGTCATCGCCTTCCTCGGCGTCGAGCCGGTCTATCTGGAGACCGCCTTCGCCGGGATCGAGGACCGGCACGGTTCGCTCGACGCCTATCTGGAACAGGCGCTTGGCGTGGATTCGGCCCTGCGCGACCGTATCGGCGAGCGGCTGTCGGCGTGACCTTCCGGGCCGTCGAGCGGCGACCCCTGCCGTGGCGAGAGCCCCTCGCCGCCGCCGCCGGACTGCGCCATCGTGATGGGGCGCTGGCCCTGCTGTCCGACGGCGGGCCGTTGGGGCGTTGGTCCTTCGTCGCCGCCGATCCGGACCGGGTGGTGATCGAACCGGTCGAAACCGGGCTGGACCGCCTGCGTGATCCGGACTTCGCCGACGGCGCGGTCGGCTTGCTGGCCTATGACGCCGGGGCCCGGCCGGCGACCGGGCCCCGCCCCTCGATCTGGCCCGACCTGATGCTGGCCCGCTATCCGTCGATGCTGGTCTTCGATCATCGGGACCGCACGGTCCTCGCCGTCGGGCGTGGCGCGGACGTCGAGGCCGCCAGGGCCGCCGCCGGGGTCGCCCAGGGCTGGTTCGCCGCCGCCGCCGAGCCGGTCACCCCGCCGCCGCCCGCCGCCCGTCTGAACCCCGAGGCCCCGTCCACCGCCTATGAGGCCGCGGTCGCCGCCGTCGTCGCCCGTATCGCCGCGGGGGACCTGTTCCAGGCCAATATCGCCCGGGCCTGGACCGGCGCGCTGCATTCCGACGCCGATCCGTTCGACGTGCTGTTGCGGCTGGCCAACCGCGCCTCGGCCTACGGCGCCTTCTGGCGGCTGGGCGATCGGGCGATCGTCTCCAACTCGCCGGAACTGTTCCTGACGCTGGACGGCGACCGCATCGAGACCCGGCCGATCAAGGGCACCCGTCCACGTGATCCGGACCCCGCCCGCGACGCCGCTCTCGCCGACGACCTGCAGGCCAGCGCCAAGGATCGGGCCGAGAATCTGATGATCGTCGATCTGATGCGTAACGACCTGGCCCGGGCGGCCGTGCCCGGCTCGGTCGCGGTGGAAAGGCTGTTCGAGGTCGAACGGCTGGCCACGGTGCATCACCTCGTCTCGACGGTGACGGCGCGGGCGCGACCGGGTGTCGGGCCCGCCGACCTGCTGGAGGCGACCTTCCCGCCCGGCTCCATCACCGGCGCGCCCAAGCATCAGGCCATGAAGGTCATCGCGGGCCACGAACCGCCGCGTGGTCCCTGGTGCGGCAGTCTGTTCCACATCGCGGACGGAAGGATGACGGCCTCGGTGCTGATCCGCACCGCGGCGTTCGAGCGGATGTCGGGAGAGTGGCGGTTCCGCACCCTGGCCGGGGCGGGCATCGTCGCCGACAGCGATCCCGCCGCCGAACTGGCCGAGACCGAAGCCAAGATCCGCGCCCTGCGCGAGGCTCTGACGGGCGACTAGCAGTCCGAGCAGAGCGTCTTGTCGCTGACGCGCGGGCGCAGATAGTAGGTGTGCGAGAATTTGGTGATGTTCGGCATCAGATAATCGGCGGGCGAGTCATAGTCGTAGGTCGCCTCGGAGATGATCAGGCTCTGACCGTCGGTCAGCAGGTCCGAAGGAATGGTCACCTGGTCGCCCTTGAGCAGCGCGGTCATGCCGTCGCCCCGGCTCCAGTCGACCTTCACCAGGTTTCCGGTCCGCGTGACGCTGGTGACGCGCTGCTTCAGCGCCGTCGTCGAGAACGGCTTCATGATCAGGGAGCCGATCTTGAAGATGTCGGTCACATTGGCCTTGGTGACGGTCTCTTCCTGCGCGATCAGGTCGGCGACCGCGGCGGAGACGTGGCCCATCCGCTTCTGGGCCATGTAGCCCTGACAGAATTCGGACAGGCCCAGATAGAAGGCGATCAGCACGGGCGCCAGCAGGGCGAACTCCACCGCCGAAATGCCCCGCTCGTCGCCGGCCAGTCGTCTGAACAGGGACCGGGTCATGCGGGTTCGTTCCGGAAGGCGGTGGTCGCGGTCATCCGCACGGTGCCGTCCTTCAGCCGCGACAGGCCCTGGGCCATGAAGGTGGTCAGCAGGGGCACCTTGTACCAGGAGCGCACCAGCACCAGGTCGCCGGGCTGGCCGTTCGCATAGGTCAGGCCGGATTCGCTGAAGGTCCCGCCGGCCATGGGATCCGGCGGCATGGTGTTGAACTGGGGAATGACCCGCACGTCCACGGTCAGCCGGTCGGGGCAGTCGGCGGCGAAGATGCTCATCCGCGCACAGACGCCCGACTTGAACACGGCGGCGGTCATGCCCGAGTCCTTGGCCTGACCGGTGCGGATCAGGCGGCCCTGTTCGATGGTGGCGTTCTCCAGCACGGAGTCAGTGACGAACACCAGGCCCAGTTCGAGGATGGCGAACATCATCAGGCAGAAGGGGAGGGCGACCATGGCGAACTCGACCGCCGCCGAGCCTTCGCGGGCGCGCGACGGTCCACGCCGTGAACGGCGGGCCGGCTCCGTTCCGGAAGATCTGATCTCCGCCACCGGGCCTTAAGGCGTCGGAGCTTCGGCGGTGGAACCCGAGGTCCCGCGCACCGAGGGCGAGCACGAACTGGCGCAGGCCATTTCCGTGGCCTGACCGCCGCGCCACACGCGCACCCGGCCGCCGCCGTCGCCCGAGGTGACGACCACCTGGCTCTGGAAGACGGTGCGGCCGATCGGATCGACGGCGATGACCTCGGTCACGCCGTATCCCTTGCCCGTAATATAGAGGGTGTTGGAATCGACCACGGTCACGTCGGCGATCTGGGGGTTGCCGACGATGACCGAGCCGGCCGCGCCGCGCAGTTGCACCCGCCGCGCCTGATCGATCTCGACATTCAGGCTGGCGGACTGGGCCGCGACGATCGCCGGCGCGGCCAGGACGGCGGCGGCGGCGACGACAGCGGCGAGGCGGATCGGGTGGATCATGGCGACGTCTTCCAATGAACGGGCGCGCGCGTGAGCGTGAGCCGGACAGTGCGTCGGCAATCCTCAAGAAAGTCTGAAATGACGCCCGGAGAGGCGCTGAAACGCCCGCCCCGTCCATCTTCAGCAAACGTCGTCGGAGTTTTTTAGAGTAAATCCGACAGTAACCAAGAGCGAAGACCGGGCCTTAACCGATATGGGCGATAACCATCCTGCGTTTTGGGGGTCAAGCGGGCTGCCGGCTCCCCCCTCGTCAGTTAGCTCGCAACACCTCTATCCAAAAGGATCCAAGCCATGACCAAGTTCGTTTCGAAGTTCATGTCCGACGAGTCGGGCGCCACCGCCATCGAGTATGGCCTGATCGCCGCCCTGATCGCCGTCGTGATCATTTCGGCCGTGACCGCCCTGGGCACGACCATCAAGACCAAGTTCAACGCCGTCGTGACCGGCATGGGCGGAACCGCCGGCGCCTAAGGCCCGACGCAACGTCTTGAAACCGGCGAAGGGCCGGGGCGGAAACGCCCCGGCCCTTCTGCTGTCGCAAAGGCTTCGGGCGGCTCATTCAGGTAAACGCGTCAGTAAACATGTTCGTACGCGCAGGCTTAATGCGGCTCGTACATCATATTCTCAGTACAAGGGGGCGGACGGGAAACCGGCTTCCCCGGCTGCAACCAGTCGACCCCGCAGGGGAAGGGAAATCCGATGACCAAGTTCGTTTCGAAATTCATGTCCGACGAGTCGGGCGCCACCGCCATCGAGTACGGCCTGATCGCCGCCCTGATCGCCGTCGTGATCATCTCGGCCGTGACCGCCCTGGGTACGACCATCAAGACCAAGTTCAACTCGGTCGTGACCGGCATGGGCGGAACCGCCGGCGCCTAAGGCCCGACCCAACGTCTTGAAACCGGCGAGGGGCCGGGGTGGAAACGCCCCGGCCCTTTTGCTTGTTCAAAGGTCCGCTGATTGCTGTGTACGGTAAACGACACAGTAAACACTTTTGTATGCTCAAGCTTAACCTGAGCCGTACAGTCTTTCCCTCGTTCAGGGGGCAAGGCGGGCGACCGGCTTTCCCCGACTGCCTCAACAGTCGATCCCAAGCGGGAAAAGGGAAAATCCGATGACCAAGTTCGTTTCGAAGTTCATGTCCGACGAGTCGGGCGCTACCGCGATCGAGTACGGCCTGATCGCCGCCCTCATCGCTGTTGTGATCATTTCGGCCGTGACCGCCCTGGGCACGACCATCAAGACCAAGTTCAACGATGTCGTGACCGGCATGGGCGGCACCGCCGGCGCCTAACCCGCGCTTCGGGACTGCAAGACGGGGGGCCGGAGCGGGAACGCTCCGGCCCTTTCGTTTGGGAAACGCGGTCTTAACCGCGTCGGTGGCACAAGACGGGACATGGATATCGTCTCCCTGATCCTTCTCAGCGTCATGCCCGCGCTCGTCATCGTGGCGGGTCTGAAGGACCTGACCACCATGCGGATCCCGAATTGGATCTCGCTGCTGCTGATCGTCTTCTTCTTTCCGGCGGCCCTGGCCGTCGGCCTGCCGCTGACAACCCTGGCGATCCACATCGGCGTGGCTTTCGCCGCCCTGCTGGTCGGCGCCGGCATGTTCGCCCTGCGCTGGATCGGCGGCGGGGACGCCAAACTGATGGCCGCGGCCTGCCTGTGGCTGGGTCTGGAGGGATCGGGCATGTTCCTGCTGTGGACCGGGGTGATGGGCGGTCTGTTCTGCCTGGCCCTGCTGTTCGCCCGCTTCCACTCGCGCCCCTATCTGGCCGGCGCACCCGGCTGGGTTGTCAGCCTGATGGAGCCCAAGGGCGACATTCCGTATGGCGTCGCCATCGCCGCGGGAGCCCTTCTCGCCTATCCGGCCTCGACCCTGATGGCGCTTTTCAGCGCGGGTTAAGCCGGCCTGGGGGCGACTTAGGTCCGCGTTAACCCGCACCCGGCATGGTCGTTAACGGTAGGGGGCCGAAGGACCGATTCACGCGTCCGGGAAGGCCCGCCGGAGACCGTCGATGAAGCCTGCCCGTATCATCGTGATCTGCATCGCCGCCGTGGCCGCCATCGGCCTGGCGCTGGTGGTTCGCGCCATGGGCTCGCCCTCGGGGCAGCCTGCCGCCGTCGCCACCGCCGCGCCCGTCGAGTCCCGGCCGATGGCCAAGGTCCTGGTCGCCGCCAAGGACCTCCAGCCCGGCCAGCGCCTGGCCGAGGGCGACATGGAATGGAAGGACTGGCCGGTCGACGAGGTCAATCCGGTCTTCATCACCGACGGCACGGTGCCGATCCCCGCGGCGGCCACGGCCGCCCCGGCCCAGCCGGCCGAGGACGACAAGCCCGCGGGCGCGGTCGCCTCGGTGACCCGCGCCGCGACCAACCTGGCCACCGGCGGCGCCAAGGCTGACTACATCGGCTCTGTCGTTCGCGAACCCATTCTGGCGGGCGAGCCCATCGTCATGCGCAAGATCGTCCGTGCGGGCGACAGCGGCTACATGGCCGCCTATCTGGAGCCCGGCATGCGCGCCATGGCCATCCGGGTGACGGTCGAGACCGCCGCCGGCGGCTTCATCCTTCCGGGCGACCGCGTCGACGTGGTCCTGACCCGCGAGACCAATCTGGCGAACGCCGGCGCGGCCGAGGGCGACCGCGCGAAATTCACTTCGGCCACCGTGATGCAGAACATCAAGGTCCTGGCCATCGACCAGTCGACTCGCGCCGGGGATGACGAACAGGCCGTGATCGGCGCCACCGCGACGCTCGAGGTCGGCCCCCGCGACGCCGAGGCCCTGGCCCTGGCCAAGTCGGAAGGCGAGCTGAGCCTGGTCCTGCGCTCCTATGCCGACACCGCCGGCCCATCCGGCCGCGTCGCCGCTCCGGCCCGGCAGTCCGCCGCGGTGCGCGTCTACCGCGGCGGCGCTCCTGAAGTTGTGGTGGTCCAATGAAACGCCCGATGAAGCATCTTGCCGCCATCGCCCTCGCGGGTCTCACGGTCGTCGCCACCGCGCCGACCCCGTCGGCCTGGGCCCAGAGCCGGGCCGCCGTCGCCATGGGGTCGCAGTCGCAGCTGATCAGCCTGCCGCGCGGGTCGTCCATGGCGGTCGATTTGCCTGCCGACGCCCGCGACGTAATCGTGCCCAACCCCCTGGTCGCCGAAGCCATGCTGCACTCGCCGCGCCGCATCACCATCATCGGCCTGCAGCCGGGCGAGACCGACGCGGTGGTGCTGGACAGCGCCGGCCGGACCATCCTATCGCTGCGCGTTCGCGTCGATGCGGGGACCTCGGCCCTTCAGGACACGCTGAACCGGGTCATGCCGAACGCCAACGTCCACGCCGAGGCGGTCAACGACAGCGTCATTCTAACCGGCACCGTCTACAGCCCCGGCGAGGCGGACCGCGCCAGCCAGGTGGCCCGCGCCTTCGTGTCCGCGCCCGAGAAGGTCATCAACATGATGACCATCGCCGGTTCCGACCAGGTCATGGTCCGTGCCCGGATCGTCGAGGTCCAGCGCACCGCCATCAAGCAGCTGGGCTTTGACGCCACGGCCGTTCTGGCCAGTGTCGGCAACGGTCTGTCGCTGACCCAGGGCGCGACCTTCGCGGTCAACGGCAACCAGCTGGGCGGCGGCATCATCCGCTACCAGGACGGCGCCGGCGACGGCTCCAGCGTGAACACCGCCCTGCGCGCCTTCGAACGCGCCGGCCTGGTGCGCATCCTGGCCGAGCCGAACATCACCACCGCCAACGGCGAGGCCGCCGAATTCCTGGCCGGTGGTGAATTCCCGGTCCCGGTGGGCCAGGAAACCACCGAGAGCTCGACCAAGATCACCGTCCAGTTCAAGCCGTACGGCGTGCGTCTGGCCGTGCGCCCCATCGTCCTGTCGGCGGGCCGCATCTCGCTTCAGCTGTCGACCGAAGTCTCCGAGCTGACCCAGGTCGGCGCCTTCACCTTGGGGGCCGGTGCGGATCGCACCCTGGTCATTCCGGGCCTGAACGTGCGCCGGGCGTCGAACACGGTCGAACTGCCCTCCGGCGGGTCGCTGATGATCGCCGGCCTGCTGCGCGAGGACACCCGCCAGAACATCGACTCCCTGCCGGCGCTCGGCGATCTGCCGGTGCTGGGCGCCCTGTTCCGGTCGCGCGACTACATCTCCGGCGAGACAGAGCTGGTCATCATCATCGAGGCCTACATCGTCTCGCCGACCGGCGCCGGGACCATGCAGACGCCCGCTGACGGCCTCCAGGTCGCCAACGACGCCCAGACCCTGCTGTTCGGCCAGTTGGACCAGCACTATGCGCCCCGTGGCGGGGCCGTGGTCGCCGCCGGAGCCGGCTGGTCCGGTCCGGTCGGCTATGTGATCGAATGAGGGTCTCCGTGATGCGCTCCCTGTTCCTGTCCCTGTCGGCCGCCGCCCTGCTGGCCGGCTGCGCCTCGACCGGCGGCGTCGATACGACGCCGATGAATCCGCTGTCGCGCTATTCGCTGCGTGTCGAGCCCGGCCTCGACCGCATCGCCCTGGCGGTGCACGAGGAGGGCCTGTCGCAGACCCAGATGGGCGCCCTGAACGACCTGGCGGCCCGCTACGCCGCGACCGGCATGGGCCGCGTGCGGGTGCAGGCTCCGTCCGGCGACGACCCCGTCGCGTCGCGCCAGGCCTGGGCCGTCCGCTCGGCGCTCGAGGCCGCGGGTGTCCCGGGCCAGAACATCGAGGTTCTCGGCTACGACGCGCCGGATCCCCGGGCGCCCGTTCTGGCCGGTTTCGAGACCGTTCGTGCGGTGATCCCGAACTGCGCCGCCGAGCCGCGCAACATGGGCGGCCGCTTCTCGAACGCGTCGTCGATAGGGCTGGGCTGCGCCATCAACGCCAACATCGCCGCCCAGATCGCCGATCCGCGCGACATCCTGGGCGCCCGCGCCATGACCCCGACCGATCCGGGCCGCGCCGCCATCGTGTTCGACAAGTACCGCAAGGGCGAAATGGCTTCGGCGCCGCAGGAAACCCTGGTCGAGGGCGCGATCGCCCAGGCCGTGGAATAAACCCCAATGAGCAACGCCTTCGCCCCCAACGCTTTCAACGACTTCGAGGACGACGAGTTCGACCTCGACATGGGCTACGTCGCCCAGGGGGCTTCGGGTGCGCCGGCGGTCGAGCCGGAAGCCGGCGCCTTCCCCGCCGAGCCGATGATCATGGACGATGAGGCCGGGCGCCGCCCGCCGCTGCAGTTCACGCCGCCCGCCGTCCAGTCGCCCCAGCCCCAGGCGCCGCGTCCGCCCCTGCCGGAACCGGTCCTGA
The DNA here is from genome assembly GCF_058790835.1 of Brevundimonas sp. EU05-FHT14B11. Taxonomy (NCBI): domain Bacteria; kingdom Pseudomonadati; phylum Pseudomonadota; class Alphaproteobacteria; order Caulobacterales; family Caulobacteraceae; genus Brevundimonas; species Brevundimonas sp. EU05-FHT14B11. The sequence continues at coordinate 54,751 of NZ_JBYTCY010000001.1, read as the reverse complement.
CCGGCGGCGACTTCAACCCCGTCGGCGAACTGGTCGCCGGGGCCCAGGCCGCCTTCTCGCCTCCGGTCAGCGCCGGCCACACCGCCGAGGTTTCGGTCCCGCGCATCGCCATCCACGTCTTCGCCGAGCGGCAGGACACCCTGGCCGCCGCCGAACGCGCCGGCCAGGACCGCCGCCTGTCGCGCGCCACGACCCAGATCCGGGTTGGAGGCGTCGCCGCCGCCGTCGAGGCCTATCAGCATGAGCCGACCCCGCCGCTGATCGTGGTCGAGTGCCTGAAGGACCCGCAGACCCTGCTGTGGGAAGTCGACCAGCTGGCCGAGGTCTGCGACGCCGGCACCAAGGTCATCGTCGTCGGCGCCACCAACGACATCCTGCTGTTCCGCGAGCTGATGCGCCGCGGCGTCAGCGAGTATCTGGTCGCCCCGCTGCAACCGCTACAGCTGATCGCGGCCATCGGCGGTCTGTTCGCCGATCCGGCCCAGCCCTTCGTCGGCCGTTCGATCGCCTTCGTCGGCGCGCGCGGCGGAGCGGGCTCCAGCTCGGTGGCCCACAACACCGCCTACGCCATGTCCGAGCGGATCGGCGCCAATACGGTCATCGTCGATTACGACCTGCCCTTCGGCACCGCCGGCCTGGACTTCAACCAGGACCCGCTGAACGGCGTCGCCGACGCCCTGACCCAACCCGACCGGCTGGACCCCGTCCTGCTAGACCGGATGATGGTCCGCTGCACCGACAAGCTGAGCCTGTTCGCAGCGCCCGCCACCCTCGACGCCGACTGGGACATCAGCCCGGACGCCTTCGAGGAGGTCACCACCCAGATCCGTTCGACCGCGCCCTTCGTGGTGCTGGACCTGCCGCACGTCTGGTCGTCGTGGATGCGCCGCACCCTGATCAGCGCCGATGAGGTGGTGGTCGTGGCGACGCCGGACCTGGCCTCGCTGCGCAACGCCAAGAACATGATCGACCTGATCAAGCAGGGCCGTCCCAACGACGCGCCGCCGCGTCTGGTCCTCAACCAGGTCGGCGTTCCGGGCCGCCCCGAGATTCCAGCCAAGGAATTCGGCAACGCCCTGGGTATCCACCCCAGCCTGATCATTCCCTTCGACGCCAAGACCTTCGGCGCGGCGGCCAACAACGGCCAGATGATCCTCGACGCCGGGGCCAAGTCCAAGGCCGCCGAGGCCTTCCAGACCCTGGCCCAGATCGTGTCGCGCCGGGAAATCCCGCTGCTGACCGGCCCCAAGGCGGCCAAGGGCGCGGGCGGCAAGTCGATGTTCTCCGGCCTGTTCAAGAAGAAGTCCTAGAGCGTGTTCGGCAAGCGTACAGGTCAGCCCGGAACGCCCGCCCCGGCGGCGATGCGTCCGGCCGCCGGGGTGCAGCCCGCGCCTGTGCAAGCCTCGCCCGAACCCGGTTTCCAACCCCAGCAGGGCGTCCAGACCCAGGCCTTCGCCTTCGGCGGCCCGGACGCCGGCGTGGATGTCATGGAGGCGCCGCGTCCGGCGCCCGCGGTCCGGCCTCCGTCGGAAGCCGCCGACCGCCTCGACGCCCTGGCCTCGCGGCCCAAGCCCGCGGCGCCCGCGCCCAAGGCGGCAGGGCCCGGCCCCAAGGCCACGCCCGGCTTCGAACAGCTGAAGAAGGCCCAGCAGGTCGCCGAGATCGTCCGCGAGCAGTCGGACTATTATCACGCCACGAAGACGACGATCTTCAACGCGCTGATGAACACGATCGACCTGGCCCAGCTGGCCCAGCTTGATCCCAAGGCCGCCGCCGAGGAAATCCGCGACATCGTCGCCGAACTGGTGGCGATCAAGAACGTCTCCATGTCGGTGGCCGAGCAGGAGCACCTGGTCCAGGACATCGTCAACGACGTCCTCGGATACGGCCCGCTTGAGCCGCTGCTGGCCCGCGACGACATCGCCGATATTATGGTCAACGGCGCCGGCCGGGTGTTCATCGAGGTCAGCGGCAAGGTCCAGCTGACCAACGTGCGCTTCCGCGACAACGCCCAGCTGATGAACATCTGCCAGCGGATCGTGTCGCAGGTCGGCCGCCGGGTCGATGAAAGCTCCCCGATCTGCGACGCCCGCCTGCCGGACGGCTCGCGCGTCAACGTCATCGCCCCGCCGCTGGCCATCGATGGCCCGACGCTGACGATCCGGAAGTTCAAGAAAGACAAGCTGACGATGAAGAACCTGGTGGAGTTCGCCTCCATCAGTCCCGAGGGCGCGCGCGTTCTCGGGGTCATCGGCGCCTCGCGATGCAATCTGGTCATCTCGGGCGGTACGGGTTCCGGCAAGACCACCCTGCTGAACACCCTGACGGCCTTCATCGACCCGACCGAGCGCGTCATCACCTGCGAGGATGCGGCCGAGCTGCAGCTGCAGCAGCCGCACGTGGTGCGCCTGGAAACCCGCCCGCCCAACCTCGAGGGGCAGGGCATGATCACCATGCGGGATCTGGTGAAGAACTGCCTGCGGATGCGTCCCGAGCGGATCATCGTCGGTGAGGTTCGCGGCCCGGAAGCGTTCGACCTGCTGCAGGCCATGAACACCGGCCACGACGGCTCCATGGGCACGCTGCACGCCAACAGCCCGCGTGAAGCCATCAGCCGTATGGAATCGATGATCACCATGGGCGGCTATGGCCTGCCGTCCAAGACCATCCGCGAGATGATCGTCGGCTCGGTCGACGTCATCGTCCAGGCCGCCCGCCTGCGCGACGGCTCGCGCCGCATCACCCACATCACCGAGGTCGTCGGCCTGGAAGGCGATGTGATCGTGACCCAGGACCTGTTCGTCTACGAAATCACCGGCGAGGACGAGAACGGCAAGATCGTCGGCCGTCACCGCTCGACCGGCATCGCCCGGCCTCGTTTCTGGGACCGCGCCCGCTACTACGGCCTGGAGCGCGAGCTGGCCGAAGCCCTCGACGCGGCGGAATAGGCTGATGCTTCCGATCCTCGCCGCCGTTCTGGCCTTCATCACCATCGGCGGACTGGGCTGGGCCTTCGTCGGCGGCGGCGATTCCAGCGACGCCGCGGTCAAGCGCGCCCAGAACTTCGGGGCTCCGAAACAGAGCGTCAGCGCCGCCAAGAAGGCCGCCGCCAACACGCCGGAAGCTCGCCGCAAGCAGATCCTGCAGCAGCTTCAGGAGTCCGAGCGGGCCGAACGTAAGGCGCGGGTCAGTCTGGCCGCCAAGCTGAAGCAGGCGGGCCTGTCGACCTCGGTGCGGACCTTCTGGATCACCAGCGCGGTGCTGGGCGTGTTCGCCTTCCTGCTGCCGCTGCTGTTCGGCCTGAACCTGCTGATCTGCCTGGGCGCCGCCGTCGTCATCGGTCTGGGCCTGCCACGCTGGGTGGTCGGCTTCCTGGGCAAGCGGCGGATGAAGAAATTCTCCAGCCATTTCGCCGACGCCGTCGATGTCATCGTGCGCGGCATCAAGTCGGGCCTGCCGGTGCACGACTGCTTCAAGATCATCGCCCGCGAGAGTCCCGCGCCGCTGGGACCGGAGTTCCAGAAGCTGGTCGAGGGCATGGGCGTCGGCCTGACCCTGCCCCAGGCGCTGGACAAGATGTACGAGCGGATGCCGACGCCGGAGCTGAAATTCTTCGCCATCGTCATCGCCATCCAGCAGAAGACGGGCGGCAACCTGGCCGAGGCCCTGTCGAACCTGACGACCGTGCTCCGGGCGCGCAAGATGATGGGCGAGAAGATCAAGGCGCTGTCGTCGGAGGCTACCGCCTCGGCCGGCATCATCGGCTCGCTGCCGCCGGCGGTGATGGTGCTCGTCAGCCTGACCACCCCGGCCTACATGGCCAAACTCTTCACCGACCCCAGAGGGCAGTTCATGCTTCTGGTGGCGGTCCTCATGATGAGCTTCGGCATCTTCGTGATGAAGAAGATGATCTCGTTCAAGTTCTGAGGACCAGACATGCCGGGCCTCATCCCCTTCTTCACCGAACCCGCCAACATCCTCAGCATTCTGGTTGGGGTGCTGGTCTTCGCCACCATCGTCACCCTGGTGAGCTCGTTCGGCGGCGGAGCGAAGCTCGACACGCGCATGAAGGCCGTCGCGGTTCGCCGCGAGGAGCTGAAGCGCCGCTCGCGCCAGGCCATCGCCACCGGCCCGGGCGGCCTGCGCCACAGCGATGAGGGGTTCAAGAAGCGCGTCGTCGAACGGCTGAACCTGACCCAACTGCTGGAGGACCCCAAGGTCGCCGACAAGATGGCCCAGGCCGGCTATCGCGGGCCCAAGCCGCTGACGACCTTCTACTTCTTCCGCTTCTCGATGCCGTTCATCTTCCTGGCGGTGTCGGTCTTCTACCTGTTCGTCTTCAACGATTTCGGCCTGCCGGTGATGATGCGGGTGACCATCTGCATGGTCTCCGCGGTGGTCGGCTTCTATGGGCCGAACATCTTCCTGGCCAACCGCATCTCCAAGCGGAAGACCTCGATCATGCAGGCCTTCCCCGACGCCCTGGACCTGCTGCTGATCTGCGTCGAGGCGGGCATGTCGATCGAGTCGGCGATCCAGAAGGTCAGCCAGGAGATCGGCGGCTCGTCCATCGACCTGGCCGAGGAACTGACCCTGCTGTCGGCCGAGCTCAGCTATCTGCCCGACCGCCGCATGGCCTACGAAGGCCTGGCCAAGCGGACCAACCATCCGGGCGTGAAGTCGGTCGCCACCGCCATGACCCAGGCCGAGACCTACGGCACGCCGCTGGGCGCGGCGCTGCGCACCATGGCCAAGGAAAACCGGGAGATGCGCCTGTCGGCGGCCGAGAAGAAGGCCGCGGCCCTTCCGGCCAAGCTGACCGTGCCGATGATCCTGTTCTTCCTGCCGGTGCTGTTCATCGTCATCCTGACGCCGGCGATCATCAGCATCCAGGACACGATGGCCAAGGGCGGTTGACCAGGGTCAACCGCGAGGGGCCAAGGGCGGTTGTCCAGGGCCAACCGCGAGGCGGCTGACGCCTAGCTCTCGGCCGCGGTCTTCCAGGCTTCCGCCACGGCGTCGACCGAATGGCGAAGGTGCTTGCGCTGCTTGTCGAAGAACATCTCGCCGCGCAGGCCCGTGAACAGGAAGCCGTTGGCGGCGATGCAACTGCCGGGCTCCAGCTCCTCGATCTCGAAATAGCGCATCGACCGGAACCACAGGCCCCGGTTCTCCATCCAGACCAGTTGGGCGTAGGGCTGCCATTCGCCGACGCGGCCGACGACCCGGCGCTCGGGCAGGCCCTCGATGGCTTCGTTCAGGGTGATCTCGCCGCCGAAGGCGATGGTTCCCTCGACCCCGGTCTCGATCGGGTTCCACTGATCCCAGCCGGACAGGTTCGAGACGACCTCCCAGATCTTGTCCGTGGAGGCGCGAATGCCGATGCGTTTTTCGATCTTGGCGATATCCATGCGCCCCGTCTGGCACGGCTTTCAGGACGGGAAAAGGGCGCCGGTGATCAGCGGTTGCCTTCCGGCCCCGGTTGCGAGGCGGGCGGGGTTTCCGGCGAGGGCGTCTCGTCCCGGTCAGGCAGGTCCGCCGGGCCGGCGCGCAGGCGGGGGCTCATGAAACAGAGCGCCGTCGCGGCGGCCAGCAGCAGGGCGTTGGCGATGAAGGGGGCGGGCTCGGCGAACTCATAGAGGGCCACCCCGATCACCGGCGGCGCCAGGAAGCTGAGGCCCGCCAGCGACATCATCAGCCCGGCCACCGTCCCCTGTTCGGATGCGCCGACCGACAGGGACGATCCGGCGGTGAAGCCGGGCCGGGCGAAGCCGACCCCCATCGACACCACGGCGTAGCCCATGACCACGCCATAGTAGCCGGGCGAGGCGATGCTCAGCACATTGCCCGCCAGCGCCAGCCCGGCGCCCCAGCGCATCAGGTCGCGCGGCTGCAGCTTCAGCAGCGGGATCAGGCCCCACTGCGCCAGCAGGGTCGCGGCCGCGCCGGCGAACATGGCCAGGGCGATGAAGGGGTGGGTGTCATGCGCCGTCGTGCCTGTGGCGGCCAGCTCATCGATGATGTGGAAGCCCAGCACGGAAATGTTCACCGCCTGCGCCCCGGTCACCAGCAGGCCGTACAGCAGGTAGTCGCGGACTCGCGGGTCCTTCCACAGGCCCTTGCCGGTCTGGTCGCGGCGGCCGCTGGGCGAGGGGATGCGCGCCACCTCGCCGCTCGGCAGCCTGCGCCAGACCACCACCAGTGCGACTGCGCCCATGGCGGCGAAGGCGTACATCGGGCCCGCCAGTCCGATCAGGGGCAGGACGAAGAGCGGCGCCAGGGTCGGGCCTACCACGGTGCCCAGTCCCTGGGCGGAGGCCAGCATCGACATCGCCTGGGTGCGCTGTTCGGCGGTGGTCCGGTCGGCGACATAGGCCTGGGCCGCGATCGGGGCGGCGGAGCCGAAGACGCCGTAGATGGTGCGGGCCAGGGCCATCAGCACGAAGGCGCCGCCGAACCCAAGCCAGCCCTTCAGGCCGGAAGTGGTCGCCAGGCCGAAGCCGGTCATCGACAGGACGAAGCCCGACAGGCCGATCATCATGACCTTCTTGCGCCCCAGGGTGTCCGACAGCCGGGCCCAGTAGGGCGAGGCCAGGGTCCACATCAGGGCCGAAATGGCGAAGGCGGCCGAGACCAGGGTGTCGCGCAATTCGAACGCCCGGCCGATGTTCGGCAGCACCGACTGCAGGGCCATATTGCCCGCCGCCGCGATCAGGCTGACCGAGAACAGGATTCCGAAGGCGGGGGAGCGAAGGTTCACCGCCGGAGCCTAGACCGTGCTGCAGGCCCCGTCACCCGCCCGCCGACCTTGTCCGTTTCCCGCCAGACCCTGCGCCTTCCGGGACGCAGGATCGCGCGACAAGGACAGGAGACGCCCATGGCCTCGATCCGCATCGAACGTATCGTCCATGCGCCCGCCGAACAGGTCTGGGACGCGATCCGCGACGTGGGCGCCCTTCATACCCGGCTGGTTCCCGGCTTCGTGGTCGACACGGTGCTGGACGGCGACGCCCGCCTGGTCACCTTCGGCAACGGCATGACGGCGCGCGAGGTCATCGTTGACCTGGACGATGCGCGCCGCCGCTTCGCCTACAGCGTCCGCGCCGAGACCCTGAGCCACCACAGCGCCACCAACGAGGTCTTCGACGAGGGCGAGGGGCGCTGCCGCTTCGTCTGGGTCGCCGACCTCCTGCCTGACGCGGCGGCCCCCGTCGTCGAGCAGATGATGGACCGCGGCGCCGATGTCCTGAAGACCACGCTGGAGGCGGCGAACGCCTGACGCTTGCACAAGGGCGGCGCGTCCGCGACGGTGGCGGCTTCGGATTTCCCGGGGGACGCCTGCATGACCATTCGCCGCCTTGTCTTCGGTTCGGCCCTGGCGCTGGCGCTCTCCGCCGGAGCCGCCCTGGCTCAGGTCCCGCTCGCCCGGGTCGAGGCCGCCGTCGCCGCCGAGACGCCCAAGGTCGTCGCCTGGCGCCGCGACCTGCACGCCAATCCCGAGTTGGGCTTCTCCGAGACCCGCACCGCGGCCCTGGTCGCCGAGCATCTGCGCGCCCTGGGCCTGGAGGTCCGGACCGGCGTCGGGCGCACCGGCGTGGTCGGCGTCCTGCGCGGCGGCCGGCCAGGCCGCACCGTGGCCTTGCGGGCTGACATGGACGCCCTGCCGGTACTGGAGGCGACCGGTCTGCCGTTCGCCTCGACCGCCACCGGAACCTACATGGGCAATACGGTGCCGGTGGCGCACGCCTGCGGCCACGACGCCCACATCGCCATGCTGATGGGCGCCGCCGAGGTGCTGGCGGGCATGAAGGCCGACATCGCCGGGACCGTCGTCTTCATCTTCCAGCCCGCCGAAGAGGGCGCCCCGCCGGGAGAGCCCAAGGGCGGCGCCGCCCTGATGATCGAGGAGGGCGCCCTGCGAGATCCGCGTCCCGACGCCATCTTCGGCCTGCACGTGGTGCCGGGCCGGGCGGGGACGGTCTTCTATCGCCCGCGCGGCTTCATGGCCGCCTCGGACCGCGTCGACATCGTCCTGCACGGGCGTCAGACCCACGGCGCCTGGCCGTGGAAGGGCGTCGACGTCATCGCGGCCTCCGCCGACATCGTCCAGACAATCAACAGCCTGACCGCCCGCACCATCGACCCGACCACGACACCCACGGTCTTCACAATCGCCACCCTCGACGCGGGCGTGCGCTACAACATCATCCCGGACACCGCGACGCTGTCCGGCACTCTGCGCACCTTCGACATCGCCCAGCGCGACGACATTGTCCGCCGCGCCCGCACCGCGATCGGAAACGTGGCCGAAAACTACGGCGCGACCGCCGAGTTCAATGTCCGCCAGAACGCGGCCCTGGTGTTCAACAATGAGGAGCTGTCGGCCTGGCTGGCGCCGGTCCTGACCGAGGCGGCGGGAGAGGGGAACGTCAACCCGGCCACTCCGCCGACGACCGTGGCCGAGGACTTCTCCTACCTGTCGCAGGAGGTGCCGGGCGTCTTCTACCACCTGGGCGCCACGCCCGACGGCGTCGATCCGGCCACGGCGGCTCCGAACCATTCGCCCGGCTTCGACGTCAACGAGAAGGTGTTGCCGCTGGGGGTGAAAACCCATGTATTGAGCGCCCTCCGGTTCCTCGAACGGCCCTGAACCCATGATCACGCGACTGCATTCCGACGACCGCATGAGCCAGGCGGTCATTCACGGCGACACCATCTGGCTGGCCGGTCAGGTCGGCGAGCCCGGCGAGGACGTGGTCGCCCAGACCCGCACCGCCCTGGCCGAGATCGACAGCCTTCTGGCCGAGGCGGGCAGCAGCAAGTCGAAGATCGTCTCCGCCACCATCTGGCTGGCCGACATCAACGACTTCGAGGCGATGAACAGCGTCTGGGACAATTGGATCGATCCCGCCAATCCGCCGGCCCGGGCCACGGGCGAGTCCCGGCTCGCCGCCCCGGAATACCGGGTGGAGATCATCGTCGTGGCGGCGCGCTGACGCGCGTCAGCTGCGCGTGAAATAGGTCAGGATCACCCGTTCATAAGCGACGGCGAGGGCTTCCAGCTCCGCCGTCGGCACGCGCTCGTCGATCTGGTGCATGGTCTGGCCGACCAGGCCCAGCTCCAGCACCGGGCACATGGCGCGGATGAAGCGCGCGTCCGAGGTGCCGCCGGTGGTCGAGGCGACCGGGCGGCGGCCCGTGGCCGCCTCCACCGCGTCCTGCACCGCCGTCACGAACGGGCCGGGCTCGGTCAGGAAGGCGTTGCCCGAGCACAGGTGCTCCAGGCTGATCTGCAGCCCGCTCTCGGCCTGCGCTTCGCCCGCCGCCGCGTTCAGCCAGGCGATCAGGTCGTCGCCGGTGTGGGTCGGGTTGAAGCGGATGTTCAGCCGCGCCTTCGCCTCCGCCGGGATGATGTTGGTCGCCGGATTGCCGATGTCGATGGTGGTGATCTCCAGGTTCGATGGCGGGAACTCCGGGTAGCCTTCGTCCAGCACGTGGGCGTCCAGCCGCGCCAGCAGCCTGGCCATCACGGGGGCCGGATTGGCCGCCCGCTCGGGATAGGCCACGTGCCCCTGCTTGCCGTGCACCGTGATCCAGGTGTTCAGCGAGCCGCGCCGCCCGACCTTGATCATGTCGCCCAGCGCCTGGGACGACGACGGCTCGCCGACCACGCAGGCGTCTATCACCTCGCCCTCGGCCATCAGCGCCTCGACCACCTTCTTGGTGCCGTGCAGGGCGGGGCCTTCCTCGTCGCCGGTGATCAGGAAGCTGAGCGAGCCGGGCACGTCGCCCTCCGCCAGCACCTTGGACACCGCCGCGACCCAGGCGGCGATGCCGCCCTTCATGTCCACCGCGCCGCGGCCGTACAGCACCCCGTCCTTTACCTCGGCCGCGAACGGGCCCGAGGTCCAGGCTTCGGTCGCCCCGGTCGGCACCACGTCGGTGTGGCCCGCGAAGCAGAGGTTGGGCGAGGCCGCGCCCCGGCGCGCGTAGAGGTTTTCAATGTCCTCGAATTTCATCCGGCGGCAGGTGAAGCCGAGCCCGGCCAGGGCCCGCTCCAGCACATCCATCGCCCCTTCGTCCGCCGGGGTGACCGACGGAATCCGGATCAGGTCGCGGGTCAGTTCGACAGGATCGATAACGGGATGTGATGCGGCGCTCATGGACCTGTGCTTTACGGGGTTCGGACGATTGCGAGAAGGCTCTCCCCATGCCGAAGATCGACATCGACAACGCGCCCACCGGCCACGGCACCGGCTATCCCGAGGGATTCGCGGGACCCTGCAAGCCGCGCCGCCGCTGGAAGCTGGGCGACGCCGTCGGCCTGACGCAGTTCGGCGTCAACCTGTTGCGGCTTCCGGCCGGCGCCTGGTCCAGCCAACGACACTGGCATGAGGGCGAGGACGAATTCGTCTGGGTCGTCTCGGGCGAGGTGGTCCTGATCGAGGACGAGGGCGAGACGATCCTGCGTCCCGGCGACTGCGCAGGGTTTAAGGCGGGTGTCCCGAACGGCCACAAGATCGAGAACCGCTCCGGCGAGGAGGCGGTCCTGCTGGAAGTGGGAACCCGCACGCCGGGCGGGGATTGCGGCGACTATCCCGACATCGACATGGTCTTCAACCAGGCCGGCTATTTCCATCGCGACGGAACCCCCTATCCGAAAGTTGATCGCCGCACGTGACCGTTGAAAGCCTCGACGCCGGCTCGCCCACGCCGCCGGCTCCGCCTCCGCCGCCTGAAGGGCCCGCCAGTCCGTGGGGCATCCGCGACTTCCGCCTGCTGTGGTTCGGCCGCGTTGTCGCCGTGCTGGCGATCCAGATCCAGTCGTCGGCCCTGCTGTGGCAGGTCTATGAGATCGCCCGGCGCGACCATCCGGTGGCCGAGGCCAGCCTCTATCTGGGTCTCGTCGGCCTGTGCCAGTTCCTGCCGCTGCTGGCCTTCACCCTGCCCGCCGGGGCCATGGCCGACCGGCGCGATCGCAAGAAGACGGTCTGGATCTCCATCCTGGTCGAGGCTTCCTGCGCGGCCTCCTTCCTGGCCATGGCGCTTCACGGCTCGCCGCCGCTGTGGGGCCTGCTGGCGGTCGCCGCCGTCTTCGGCGCCGCGCGCGCCTTCCTGGCGCCGGCCAGCCAGGCCTTCCTGCCCATGGTCGTCGGGCGCAAGGCCCTGCCGCCCGCCATCGCGGCCCAGTCCATCGCCTTCCAGACCGGCGCTATCGCCGGCCCGGCGCTGGGCGGAGTGATCGTCGGGGTCAATGTGCCGCTGGCCTATGCGGTGTCGCTGGGCATGTTCCTGCTGGCCGTCGCGGCCTTCATCCTGATCAAGACCGGCGGCAAGCCCGCGCCGGTCGAGGGCAAGCTGTCGCCGCTGGAATCGGTGAAGGAAGGGCTGGCCTATGTCTGGCAGACCAAGATCGTGCTGGGCGCCATCTCGCTGGATCTCGTTGTCGTCCTGCTGGCTGGCGTGGCCCTGCTGACGCCGATCTTCGCGCGCGACATCCTGCATGTCGGGCCGGAAGGCTTCGGCCTGCTGCGCGCCTCGTTCGGCGTCGGCGCCATGGCGGTGGCCATCTATCTGAGCCGCTATCCGATCGTGAAGCACGGTGGCCGCTGGATGTTCGCGGCGGTGGCGGTGTTCGGTCTGTGCACCCTGACCTTCGGGCTGTCGAAGATCGTCTGGCTGTCGGGCCTGGCCCTCTTCATCGGCGGCGGGGCGGACATGATCAGCGTCAACATCCGCCAGACCCTGATCCAGCTGGCCACGCCCGACCACATGCGCGGCCGGGTCAGCTCGGTGTCCATGCTGTTCATCGGCGCGTCGAACGAACTGGGCGAGGCCTACTCCGGCCTCATGGTCCGCATCCTCGGCGCGGTCGGCGCGGCCTGTTTCGGCGGTGTCGGCGCGCTGGTCGCCACGGGCGCCTGGGCGGCGATGTTCCCGGGGCTCAGGAAGGCCGACAAGCTGAGTTGATGTCCTCCCCGTCGCGGTTCGCGATGGGGAGGTGGCTCGGCGCGGATACGCGACGAGACGGAGGGGGCGACGCCGGCGAAAAGGGATTGGCGATGGTTTTCACAAGCCTGTGCCGCCCCCTCCGTCACGCTTCGTATTCGAAGCGCGCCACCTCCCCATTCGCAACGCGAACGGGGAGGACTAGCCCCAAGGCCTGAAGTGTTTCGACAGCTTCAGCCCCTGGCTCTGATAGTGGCTGCCGCTCTCGCCGTAGAGGCGCGAGGGGCGTTCGGTCAGGGGCTCGTAGACCAGCCGGGCGACGATCTGGCCGTGCTCCAGAAGGAAGGGGGTGTCGTGGGTGCGAACCTCCAGCACGCCCTTGGAGCCCGCGCCGTGCGCCTCGTCCGTGCCGAAGCCCGGATCGAAGAAGCCGGCGTAGTGGACGCGGAATTCGCCCACCGACGGATCGATAGGGGTCATCTCGGCGGCCTGGTCGACCGGAATCTCGACGTCGTCCGACGAGGCCAGGATGTAGAACTCGCCCGGATCCAACAGCAGTTCGCCGCGACGCAGGGTGAGCGGCTCCCAGAAATCCTTCGGGTCGTGGCCGTCGATGTGGTCCAGATCGACCACCCCGGCATGACGGCGGCCGCGGAAGCCGACGATGCCGTTTTCGCCGCCCGACAGTTCAACGCCGACCGAGCGTGTCTCCAGCTTGGGCGGTTCGCCCGCCTTGAGGCGCAGTTGGTTCAGGCGGGTGCCCGGGCGCACCAGGATGGAGAAGGTCTGGGGCGCGATCTCAAGATACAGCGGCCCTTCATAGCCTTCGTCCACGTCGTCGAAGCTGCCGCCGCGGTCGGTCAGCAGGCGCACGAAGACATCGACGCGGCCGGTCGAACTCTTGGGATTGGCGCGGGCGATCAGACCCTTGGGCAGGCTCAGTCGTTCCTGCAGCTTGGCGATGTAGACGCAGCCCTTTTCCAGCACATAGCCGGCGGACAGATCGATGGTGTGCATGGCCACGTCGGCGATGCGGTCCTCGACGTTGCGCCGACCGGGCAGGAAGGAGGCGCGCACACGCCAGGCCACGGAGGACAGGCGCAGGTCCAGGCTGGCCGGCTGCACCTGGTCGGCGTCGAAGGGGGTGTCCGAGGCGATCGCGCCGCCGGCGATCAGGGCTTCGATGGACTGGGCGGGCAGGATGCCCGGACGGGGAGCAATGAATGACGTCATGCCTTCCGCTTACACGAATTTGCGGCCTGTCTCTCCCGTCTCGTCGGTCGGATGAGCCACGGTTCCGCTTGACGCGCGTCTGGGTTCAGGGACCATTCGCGCATGCACGACCGCCCCGCCTACGAAGCTGAAACCGAAGGCATTGTGGTGCGTGTCCGGCCCAGTTTCCTGGCGGGCCAGTCGGACCCCGTCGCGGGCCGCTGGGTCTGGGCCTATCAGGTCGAGATCGTGAACCTGTCGCCCTCGCCGGTGCAGCTGGTGGCGCGCCGTTGGCTGATAACGGACGCGCGCGGCCACACCGAGGAGGTGCGCGGTCCCGGCGTGGTCGGCGAACAGCCCACGATCCAGCCGGGCGACAGCTATTCCTACGCCTCCGGCTGTCCGCTGGGCACGCCGTCGGGCTCCATGGTCGGCGGCTATTCCATGGTTGACGACCTGGGCCGGATGTTCGAGGCCGCCATTCCCGCCTTCAGCCTGGATGTGCCGGGCGAGCGGCGGGTGCTGAACTAGCGATGGCAGCGCTCTTGATCAGGGAATGGTGGAAGCCTCGCGCATTGATCGTTGGGTTGCTTTACAAGTTCATGCCGAAGCTGGCCTTGTGGCATCTGGAAACTGCTACCGCTCTAGCACGCAGAAAGCTGACGAAGAGCGGACCTCTGCGAATATTGATTGATAACAGTGTATTGTCCAACGGGGTAACTCACGAGACGCTTTGGGTACAAACCGCGAATGGCGGGCATATGGCCAGGGTGCCCGTTCACGGCCCCGGTTCAGAGCATAAAGAGTACGGCGACCTCGCTTACCTGACGGGTCTGACTCACCTCGCTCGACAAGGGCATATTGAACTTTGCACTTCAGCCGAACTCAAAGCGGAGCAGAGCTTTCATCGTCCTGAAGTGTTCCGGGACGTTGGTTGGTTCGACCGCAACTTGTTTTCTGGCCTTTCCATCGCGAGCGTTGATGGCAGCCATTGGCATTGGTTCGGACCGACGATTGCCGGACTTGGTGGCGCGACACCTTCAGACCCCCGTGAGGAGCAAAGGCGGAGGCTAGAGGATTCGGAAGACGCCCTGTTTCGCGCGCTAGTGACGGCTCTCGGAAGAAAGAATGATCAAGATGCATGGCATCTGAGGACCGCGGAGCGACACGGGTGCATGTGTTTCCTGACCATGGACTATAGGCTGATCAAGAATTTTGATGCCCAACGCGGGAACAAGGCAATCAGGAAGCTGGCGACACAACCAATGACGCCGACGCAACTTGGCAAAGCGCTTGGAGTTCGACCGGTTAAGCCCGAGGTGTTGAGCTTCAACGAGGCGAGTTGGTTTGTGCATTTGGGGATAAGCATGCCGGGTAACCGGCGACGGGTGCATTTACCTCCGGAGGCTTGAAACGCCTCGGAAGAGGTGAGGGGCTGCGTCAACCCGGATAACCGCAGCCCCGCCCCCTGCTCCATCGCAGCGGCGGGCGCGGCGTCGGAGCGGACGGCGGCCCCTCTAGGGGCCATTCGTGACAGCCATGTGGCTGGATAAGAAAAAGGCGGCCCGCCGGGTGGAGCGAGCCGCCTTGGTCAGGTCAATGCGACCTAGATATAGCGGCGCAGGCTGCGGGCCAGTTCGCTGGCGCCGTCCTTGCCGCCCTTGCGGACCTGCGGCTGGTAGGCGACCCGGGCGTGCTCCATGCAGTAGACGCCTTCCGAGGCGCGGCGGCCGCAGAAGCTGAACTCGGTCGAGGACGGGTCGCCGATCGGCCATTTGCACATGTGGGCGCCCAGGGTCATGACCGTGGCGGTGCCGGGCAGGTCGGGGATCGGCGCCGGGGTCGGGGCGACCGGAACTGCGGCGCGCGGCTGGGCGGCCTCGATACGGCGCGGGGCCGACGGCGCCTGGGTCGGTTGCGCGGC
Source organism: Brevundimonas sp. EU05-FHT14B11 (assembly GCF_058790835.1). NCBI lineage: Bacteria > Pseudomonadati > Pseudomonadota > Alphaproteobacteria > Caulobacterales > Caulobacteraceae > Brevundimonas > Brevundimonas sp. EU05-FHT14B11. The sequence goes on along the minus strand of NZ_JBYTCY010000001.1, from coordinate 39,666 downwards.
GGGGCGCGGACGCGACGGGCGGAAGGTGGCGCGGGCCGGTTGCGACGGCGCGGCGCGGCCCGACAGGCCCAGACGGTGCACCTTGCCGATCACGGCGTTGCGGGTCACGCCGCCGCCCAGTTGCTTGGCGATCTGACTGGCCGACTGGCCTTCCAGCCACAGCTTCTTCAGTGCGCCGACGCGGTCTTCGGTCCAGCCTGCGGTCATGATCGCCTCCGGGGATTCAACATATGGGGTCGAACCGCCCCCTCGGGGGTCCTGACCTACTCCTAATCGTAAACCACCTGTTAAAAGGCGCAATATGTGGGAATTGGTCCGTCCACAGGAACCACATCTAGTATGGTTAAGGCGGGGCGCCTTGCGCGGTCTCATGGCTGGGACCGTGCGGGGAAGTGATGAGTGGCTAGTGATTAGTGGTTCGCTGCCGCCAGTAGGGGCGTCTGACCGTTAGGCGCCGCGGCAGGCCCTCAGACATCCACTAATCACTAGCCACTCATCACTTCCCATCCGCGCTGCCCCTTGCGCAGCTGCGCTTCCCGCCGCATCTCCGGCCCCATGACCGATCTCGCCTCCACGCGCCCGCCCGGGCTCCCGCAGCCGCGCCGCTACAACGGCGTCAACTGGGAAGGGGTGAAGACCCTGTATCTCAAGGAGGTTCGTCGCTTCTGGAAGGTCGGAGCCCAGACCGTGGCCGCGCCTGTGGTCACGACTCTGCTCTACATGCTGGTCTTCGTGGTGGCGCTGAAGGGATCGCGCCCGCCGATCGACGGCACGCCCTTCGCCGAGTTCGTCGCCCCCGGCCTGATCATGATGGCGATCCTGAACAACGCCTTCGCCAACGCCTCGTCCAGCCTGATCCAGGCCAAGATCATGGGCACGGCGACCGACTTCCTGACCCCGCCGCTCAGCCCGCTGGAGCTGACCATCGGCTTCTCGCTGGGCGCCGCGACGCGCGGCATCGCCGTGGGCCTGGTGACCGCCATCTGCGTGCTGCCGTTCGCGAAGCTGGGCGTCACCAACCTCTTCGCCATCCTGTGGTTCGGCCTGACCGCTTCTCTGCTGATGGGCATGCTGGGCGTCTTCGCTGGCCTGTGGGCCGAGAAATTCGATCAGCTGGCGGCGGTCCAGAACTTCCTGATCATGCCGATGACCTTCCTGTCCGGCACCTTCTACCTGGTCGACAACCTGCCCGAGCCGTTCGCCACCATCAGCCACTGGAACCCGATCTTCTACATGATCGACGGTTTCCGCTTCGGCTTCATCGGCCACGCCGAGGGCAACCTCTGGATCGGGGTCGCGATGAGCGCGGTGCTGACCCTGATCATGTCGTACGCCTGCTGGCGCGTGTTCAAGTCGGGCTGGCGTCTGAAGAGCTGAGCCCTGGACCACTTTTGCTACAGGTCGGATCGACCTGAATCCAAAAAATGGTCCAGCATCAAACTGGTGCGAAATCTGAGCCGAGTTGGACTGCGTCCAAGTCAACCGATTTCGCTCTAGGGCGCGGCGGCGCTTAGGCTGAAATCCGCGCCGCGCATCCGGTTGGCGCAGACCACGTCCGGCGCCGCGTCCGGATCACGGAAGAAGGCGACCGCCATCATGCCGCCGCAGCGGTTGAAGCTGGCGCCGTGGCTCAGGCCGGGCATCGACACGAAGGTCGCCCTGGGCATCTGCGCCAACAGCCGTCGGCCCCAGTCCGGCGGGGTGCTCGGATCGAACTCGCCGGCGAAGATCAGTGTCGGGATGTCGGACGTCACCGGGGTATTCTCGATCGCTTCGGCCGGCGCGACGTTCCAGGCCCGGCACATGGCGACCGAGGCGGCGCGGGAATCGGCCCGGCCTAGCCCCCGGTCGGCGGCGACCTGGGCCTCGATCCGCTCGGGCGCCTCGAACGGCGCCTCTTCCGAGCACCAGACCGACAGCCGCAGGCCCCAGGTGAAGCCGGAGGGGCCCTGGGCGCGGGCGACCCATCCGGCCAGTTCCTCCGGCCGCCCGTCGGCGGCTGATCCGACCGCGCGGGGGATCAGGGGGATCAGACGGGGATCCTGCAACGCCAGACCCACGCCCGTCACCGCATCGATCTCGCCGCGCGCGACAAGGGCGCGGAAATCCTCGCGGGCGTCAGGCCAGGCGGCGCTGCAGGCGGGATCGACCGCGCAGTTGTCGAAGACTGCGTTCAGGCTGCGCCAGGTATTGGCCGTCGCGGCCTCGTCGTAGCCGACTTCGGGCGGCAGGACGGAGTCCAGCACCATGGCGCGGACCGAGCTCGGATGCCGCCGCGCGACCGTCAGCGCCAGCCGTGTGCCGTAGGACAGGGCGTAGAGGTTGACCCTGTCGTAGCCCAGGGCGACCCGCAGGGCCTCGATGTCGTCCGCGGCCTCCGCCGAATTGTAGCCGTTCAGGTCGGCGCCGCCCGCGACCAGCGTCGCCCGGCAGGCCGTGGCCGCCGCCGTCAGCCGGGTGTCGGCCTCTACGCCGCGGAGACGTTCGGCGGTGATCACGCCCTTCAGCGCATTGATCTCCGGGCACTCCAGCGCGGGTTGGGCCAGCTTGGCCCCGCGAGGCTCCAGAACCACCTGGTCGCGCAGTTCCAGGAAGGGATTGCTCCGCCCCGACCGCTGGCCCGAGAGCGCGCTGTTGCCGGGCCCGCCGGTGAGGAAGATCACCGGATCGTTGGCGGGCGTCTCGGCGCGGCTGCGGAAGATCAGAACGGGCAGGCGGATCATCCGGCTGTCGGCACGCCCGCGGTTCTCGGGCACGACCAGCACGCCGCAGTCGATGCGCTCGTCGGGCGCCACCTCGACCGCGCAGGGGCCGGGCTCGAAGCGCGGCGCCGCCGTCTGGGCATGGGCGACGGCCGGGATGGCGGCGAGGGCCAGTCCGAGGGCGATCAGTTCCGTTTTCAAGGTGGTCGTCTCCGCTCCAGCCGGCGCTACCGTTTCCGCCCGGAGGCCCGACGGCAACTTAAGGATCGGTAAGGCGCGACCTGGTTCCGCGCGGTGTTGACTAACCCCGGCGCGCGTCCGACAAGGCCAGACCCTTTTTACCGGCTCCGTCGCGCCTCGCGACGGGGCCGTATCGCTTTTGGAGGTCCAGTCCCGTGTCCCAAGAACATCTGATGGGTGTCTACAACCGCGCGCCGCTGGAGGTGGAGCGTGGTCTGGGCGCGCGTCTGTGGTCCACGGACGGCACGGAATACCTGGACTGCGTCGCCGGCATCTCGACCAACGGCCTGGGCCACGCCCACCCCAAGCTGGTCGCCGCCGTGACCGAACAGGCCGGCAAGCTGTGGCACGTCTCCAACATCTTCCGCATCCCGGGCCAGGAGGCCTTGGCCGATGACCTGTGCGCCAAGTCTTTCGCCGACGTGGTCTTCTTCACCAACTCGGGCACCGAGGCGGTCGAGTGCGCGCTGAAGACGGCGCGCAAGCACCACGTCGCCAACGGAAATCCCGAGCGGATCGACATCTACGGCTTCGACGGCTCGTTCCACGGCCGCACCTACGGCGCGATCAACGCCGCCGCCAACCCGTCCTACACCGAAGGCTTCGGCCCGAAGATGGAGGGCTTCCACCAGCTGGTGTGGGGCGACAAGGACGCGCTGAAGGCGGCGTTCGAGAACCCGACCACGGCTGCGATCATCCTAGAGCCGGTGCAGGGCGAGGGCGGCTGCCGTTCGACCCCGGACGAGGACCTGCGCTGGATGCGCGAGATGGCCGACGCCAACGGCGTGCTGATCATCTTTGACGAGGTCCAGTGCGGCATGGGCCGGACCGGCAAGCTGTGGGCCCACGAATGGGCGGGCATGACCCCGGACATCATGGCCATCGCCAAGGCCCTGGGCGGCGGCTTCCCCATCGGCGCCTGCCTGGCCACGGCCAACGCGGCCAAGGGCATGACCGTGGGCGTGCACGGCTCGACCTTCGGCGGCAACCCGCTGGCCATGGCCGTCGGCCAGGCGGCTTTCGGCGAACTGTCCAAGCCCGAGACCCTGGCCCACGTCAACGAGATCGCCGGCTATCTGAAGCAGCAGCTGCACGGCCTGAAGGAGCGCTTCCCGGACGTCATCGTCGATGTGCGCGGCAAGGGTCTGCTGATCGGCGTCAAGCTGGTCCCCAACAACCGCGAATTCATGGGTTGGGCCCGCGACGAGCAGCGTCTGCTGGTCGCCGGCGGCGGCGACAACTGCGTGCGCATCCTGCCGCCGCTGGTGCTGACCCTCGAAGAGGCCCGCGAGGCCGTCGAACGCTTCGAGAAGACCTGCGAGTTCGCGCGGACCAAGCTGGCCTGAGGCCCTGACAGATCTGGAGGGGCCGATGGTCCGTCACTTCCTCGACATCTATCGGCTTGAAGCCGACGAACTGCGCGCCATCCTGGATGACGCCCACGCCCGCAAACAGGCGCGCAAGGGCTGGCCGCAGGGCCGCGTCGACGCCGACGCGCCGGCCAGGGACCGCGTCCTGGCCATGGTGTTCGAGAAGAACTCGACCCGCACCCGCTTCAGCTTCGACGCCGCCATCCGCCAGCTGGGCGGCTCCGGCATCATCGCCAACGCCGGCGACATGCAGCTGGGCCGCGGCGAACCGGTCGAGGACACGGCCAAGGTGCTGTCGCGCATGGTCGACGCGGTGATGATCCGCGCCAACAGCCATGAGGACGTGGAGCGGTTCGCCCGCGTCGCGACCGTGCCGGTGATCAACGGCCTGACCGACCGCTCGCACCCCTGCCAGATCCTGGCCGACCTGCTGACCATCGAGGAGCACCTCGGGCCGGTGGCGGGCAAGACGATCGCCTGGGTCGGCGACGGCAACAACGTCTGCCACAGCTTCATGCATGCGGCGCCGAAGTTCGGCTTCCGCCTGCAGGTCGCCTGTCCGGCCGAGTACCATCCGGACCTGCACGACCTCGCCCGCGGCGGCGACAACGTCCTGCTGACGTCTGATCCGCGCGAGGCCGTCGCCGGCGCCGATGTGGTGGTCACCGACACCTGGGTGTCGATGGGCGATCAGGACTACGAGGCCCGTCTGGAAGCCTTCGACGGCTACGGTGTCGACGACGCCCTGATGAGCCTGGCCCAACCGGACGCGGTCTTCCTGCACTGCCTTCCCGCCCACCGCGGGGAAGAGGTGACGGACTCGGTCATCGACGGTCCGAAGTCGCTGGTCTGGGACGAGGCCGAGAACCGCATCCACGCCCAGAAGGCCGTGCTGGCCTGGTGCTTCGCGCAATAGGGTCGAGGGCTGAGGGTCGAGGGGCGAGATAATCTTCCCTCGACCCTCGCCCCCCGAATCTCATGCCTACTGCAGGTTCACGTCCGCAACGCCACCCGCGTCGGGAAGGGTCTTGGTGATGTTGGCCTTGGCGACCTCGTAGGCGAATTTGAAGAAGCCACCCTCGTTGACCCAGACCCGGCCGTCGTCGGCGTCGAAGCGCAGGAGGGTCAGGTGCGGATCGTCCTTGCCCTGCGGATACCAGGCCGCCAGCACCGGGTTCCAGTAGCGGTTGATGATCTCGCGGTCCTGGCCGTGCACCGACAGTTCACCGTGGATGCAGGCCCAGACGTTCTGGTCCTTGGAGCCATAGTGGAACATCGCGCTCTGTCCGCCCGGGAGGCCCGCGTCCTTGGCCAGATCGGTGTCGTCGCGGGTGAAGAACCAGATCGTGCCGGTCTCCTCCTCGCGGAAGGCGGTCATCGGCTGGGCGTGATAGCCTGGCTGGTCCAGGCCCAGCAGACCGGTGTTGGACTTCTTCAGGCTGTCCCAGAAATGCTGTTCGGCCTGGTCGGCGGTGAGGGTCTTGTCGCTCATGCGGGTCTCTCCTGATCTCGGGGTTCGGATCAGGAAGGCGCATGGGTGGGGCGGGGTTCCCGGCTCAGTACGTCCGCTGCGGCACGCCCAGCAGGGCCCCGATGTGGATCAGCAGGACGAAGGTCGCTGCGCCGCCCATCACCATGATGAATCGCCACGGCGCCATCCGCACGCTCTGGGTCGGATCCCACGGACGCGCCCCTCGCCAGCCGGCGAAGACGGTGATCGCCAGGGTGACGGCGGTCAGGGCCAGGGTGGAGGTCATGTCCATCCGCGCCACGTGGACCGCCGGACGCGCCCGCGCAAGGGTTCGAGTCCTTGCCGGGAGGTTAATCTTCACCGTCCGTTAACCACGTTGACGCCATCTATCCGGTGGGTGTGCGGGCTTTCCACAGGAAGATGGCGGAACCCCTACATCTTGGGGTTAACCACACGTTTACACCCCTGATCTGGCGCACTAGCGTCCAGCCAAAGGTCGGGAGTCGAATCAGTGAGCGCAGCCGCGCCGTGGAGCGTGAAGGGGATAGACCCCAAGGCTCGCGAGATCGCCAAGGACCTCGCGCGCCGCTCCGGCATGACGCTCGGCGAGTGGCTGAATTCGATGATCATGGAGGATGGTGACGAGGACGAGGGCTACACGCCCCTGCCGCGCCGTCCCCACGCCGCCGAAATCTTCGACCGTCGCGGCCGCAGCCGCCGGCTGGACGACGCCTATGCGGGTGATGATGTCGGTCATCGCCTCAGCGCCTCGGTCGACGCCATCGCCGCCCGCCTCGAAGCCGCCGAGCGCCGCTCGACCGTCGCGATCCAGGGCGTCGACCAGGCCGTCGCCGGTCTGGTGCGCCGTCTCGAGGCCGCCGATCAGGACGGCCGCCAGTACGGCCGGCGCATCGACGATATCTCCGAGGAGCTGCGCGAGGGCCACCGTCGCCTGCGCAAGTTCGAACAGGAAGTCGGTCCCAAGACCGCCGAGACCTTCGGCAAGATCGAGACCGGCATAGGCGCGCTCGCGGGCCGCCTATACGACATCGAGGAACGCCAGCGCTCCGGCGTCAACGAGCTGCGCCAGCGCATGGACGCGGTCGAGAAGCTGGCCGGTCCCGGCGCCGGTTCGGACCTGCTGGCCCAGGTCGGCGCCCGGCTGGACCAGGCCCAGGCCCGCACGACCGAGGCTCTGCGCGGCCTCGAACGTTCCTTCGCCCATCTGGACCAGCGGCTGCGCGCCGCCGAGAGCCGGGTCGAGCCCGAGGGCGTCCGCGAGGCCGCCCGCTTCGAGAAGCTGGCCGAGACCCTGAGCCGTCAGGTCGAGTCCAACCGTACCGAGATGATGCGCCGCCTCGACACCGCCGAGGCCGACAACCGCATGGACCGCATCGAGCGGGCCGTGATGGCGCTGGGCGAACAGCTCAAGACCTCCGAGACCCGTTCCGCCGGCGCGGTCGAGGCCATGGGCCGCGAGGTCCTGCGAATCGCCGAGAACCTGAACGGCCGCGTGGCCAAGATCGAACACGGCGCTGACGCCCGCTTCGAGAAGCTGGGCGAGACCCTGAGCCGCAAGGTCGAGGGCGACATGGGCCGTCTGGCCCAGGGTCTGGAACAACGCCTCACCGCCGCCGACGACCGTCACGCCCTGGCGCTGGAGAAGCTGGGCGGCGAGATCACCCGCATCTCGGACCGCCTGAGCGAACGCATCGCCCAGTCCGAGCGCCGGTCGCAGCAGGCGCTGGAAGACATCAGCCGCCGCCTCGCCGACAGCTCCAGCAAGATCGAGCAGAGCTACGACCGCGCCTCCGGCGAACTGGCCGAGCGCATGCGACTGTCGGAAGAGCGCACCGCCGCCCTCATCGCCGAGGCCCGCGAAAACATCGAGCGCCGCGCCGAGGCGCCGAAGCCCGCTCCGGTCGTCGCCCCGGCCGCCGACGCCCAGCCCGACTGGCGCGCCGCCGCCTTCCCGGACGCGGCCTTCCCCGACGCCCCCTTCCAGGGCCAGACCTTCGACGATCCGGACCCGGTCTATGCCGAGCAGCAGGCCTGGTCGGCTGAACTGGCGCCGCCCGAGCCCGAACCGGCCCGCGAGGCCTTCGCCCCGGCGACGCCGGACCTGCACGACGACGCCGAGGTCCTGACCGCCGACTCCGTCTTCGACGCGGTCATGCGCGGTCCGCGCACGGCGCCGGAACCGGTCTCGGCGCCGTTCGGCAGCCGGGAGGCGGTCGCCGCCCCCTTCACCGGTTCGCTCACGGAAGAGCTGGACGCCGCGCCGCACACCCCGGTCTTCGCCCCGCCGCCGGCCGCGGCCTCGGCGCCCTTCGGCCATAGCTTCGGCGGCGCCGACGTGTCCGACGCCCTCGCCGCCACGGCGCCCGATGGCTTTGACGCCGGCCCGGACGACTTCGCCGGCGAGACCGATTTCGTCGATCCGCGCGCCCTGCGCGCCGCGGCGGCGCAAGGCCGCGCCGCCAACTCGACCCGTCAGGCCATCGACGCGGCCCGCGCCGCCATGGCCGAGTCCGACACGCCGGCCCCGACCCGTTCGGGCTTCGGCCTGAAGCGCGGCGGCAAGTCGCGCCTGCAGGAGCGACTGGACAAACAGGCCTCGAAAGAGGGCGGCACGGTCCGCAAGGCGCTGGGCGCCTCCGCCGTCGCCGTGGTCCTGACCGCCACCGGCGCCGTGGCCTTCAGCGAGCTGACCGACGCCGGCATCCGCATTCCGGGCCTGTCAATTTCCGACCCCGCCTCCGCAGGGGCCCCGCCGGTCGCGGCGCTCGCCACCGTGGTCGAGGCCTCGCCCGCCGACCTGACCCGCGCCGCCGATCTCTACCAGCAGGCGATCATCCAGCTGGACAGCGACAATCTCCAGGGCGTGGATCTGCTCAAACAGGCCGCCGGGCTCGGCTACGCCCCGGCCCAGCTGCAGCTGGCGGGCCTGTACCAGGACGGCGGCAAGGGCGTGACGGTCGATCCGGCCCAGGCCCGCAACTGGATGAAGCGCGCCGCCCAGGCCGGCGACCCGCGCGGCATGCACGCCTACGGCATGTACCTGTTCCAGGGCGTCGGCGGAGCGGTGAACACCACCGAGGCCATGACGTGGCTGACCAAGGCGGCCGAACAGGGCCTGGTCGACAGCCAGTACAACATCGCCAAGCTGTACGAGACCGGCGAGGGCGGTGTCCGCATGGACCCGCTCGCGGCCTTCAAATGGTATCTGATCGCCTCGCGCGCCGGGGACGGCGACGCCCAGACGGCGGTCGATCGTTTGCGGGCCACGCTGTCGGTCGCGGACCGCGGCAAGGCCCGGGCCGAGGCCGATCGCTTCACGGTCGAACCGGTCGCCTGACGCGATCAGCTAACCTTTCGGGCGCATCGGGTTGCACCTTCGGCCCGGGGCGTTCAGGACAGTTCCACCGTCGCCTTTCGGGCGTTTGACCTCAGTTCCAGCCGAAGGCGCGTCCTTTGGATATCTATCTGCCGATCGCCGAGGTTTCGGTGAACTGGCCGCTCCTGGTTCTGCTGGGGGCGACGGTCGGATTCGTGTCCGGGCTGTTTGGCATCGGCGGCGGCTTTCTCATGGCCCCGATCCTGATCTTCCTCGGCATCCCGCCGTCGGTCGCGGTCGCCAGCCAGGCCAGCCACGTCGTCGCCTCGTCGACCTCCGGCGTCATCAACTACACCTCGCGCAAGCTGGTCGATTACAAGATCGGCGCGATCATGGCCCTGGGCGGGGTCGTGGGCGCCCTGCTGGGCGTCGAGCTGTTCCGCTACCTGCGCCTGCTGGGCCAGGCCGATCTGGCGGTCGCCCTGTCGTATCTGCTGTTCCTGGGGGCCATCGGCGCCCTGATGCTCTACGAGAGCCTCGGCCAGATCCTGCGCCGGGTGCGGGGCGAGGTCGCGCCGCACAAGGAGCGCCGCCGTCCGCTGTGGCTTTACGGCCTGCCCCTGCGCATGCGCTTCCCTCGCTCGGGCCTCTACATCAGCGTCATTCCCCCCATCGGGCTGGGCGTCTTCGTCGGCATGATGTCGGCCATCATGGGCGTCGGCGGCGGCTTCATCCTGGTGCCGGCCATGCTTTACGTTCTGCGCATGCGGGCGCAGGTGGTGGTCGGCACCAGCCTGTTCCAGATCATCATCACCACGGCCATGACCACGGTCCTGCAGGCGGGCCGGAACCAGACGGTCGACATCGTCCTGTCGACCATCCTCCTGCTCGGCGGGGTCGTCGGGGCCCAGTACGGCGCCCGCCTGTCGGGCCGGTTCCGCGCCGAGGAGCTGCGCGCCCTGCTGGCCATCATCGTCCTTCTGGTCGGCATCTACATGGGGCTGGAGCTGTTCGTGCGGCCGAGCGACCTGTTCAGCTTCGCCCCCGGGATCGCCGAATGAGGATCGCGGAATGATCCAGGCCCTGCCGCCTCCCCCTCCGGCCATAGAGGCCCCCGCGCCCGAGCGATCGGTCGCGACGACGGATCAGGTTCGCGTCGCCGCCGCCATGACCGACGCCCGTGTCATGGTCGACTCCAGCTTCCGCGGCGCCTCCATCGTCCTGTACGGCGCGGTGTTCAATCCGACCGCCCGGCCCGCCGACGTGGTGGTCGTGGTGCGGGGCCCGGACGGCCCTGTCCGCCTGGTCAAGAAGACCCGGAACATGGGCGTCTGGCTGAACAGCCGCCCGGTCCTGTTCGAGGGCGCGCCCGGCTTCTACATGACCGCCTCGACCCGGCCGCTCGGCGACATCGCCGACTTCGGCCAGCTGCGCCGGCTGGGCGTCGGCGTCGACCACCTGCGCATCGCCGCCCCGGAGGAAAGCCGCACCGTCACCCGCTACGGCGTGCGCGATGTGGTCGTCAGCCGCCTGGGCGAAGACTATCTCGACTACCGCCGCGCGGTGATCCGCCTGCGCGAGGCGGCGGCGCTCTACAACAGCGACCCCAAGGGGGTCCAGTTCGTCGACAAGGGCCTGTTCCGCGCCGAGGTCGATCTCCCCGCCGTCGCCCCCACGGGCCAGTATTTCGCCGAGGTCTGGCTGTTCCAGGACGGCGAGCCGGTCTCGGTCTCGAACCTGACCCTGACGGTCGAGAAGGTCGGCATCGAGCGCGACATCTTCGAGTTCGCCCAGCGCCGCCCATGGAGCTACGGCGTCCTCTGCGTCCTGCTGGCCATGTTCACCGGCTGGGCGGCGAGCCGCATCTTCAGGCGGAACTAGCCTGCCGCGAACTCGCTCAGGGCGTCCAGCACGGCGCGGTTCTGGTCTTCCGTGCCGACCGTGATGCGCAGGCAGTCGGGCAGGCCGTAGCCGCCGACCGGGCGGACGATGATGCCCTTGCTGTTCAGGTAGTCATTGGCGGCGGCGGCGGTGCGCGCCGGGTCCGGGAAGCGGACCAGCACGAAATTGCCGACGGAGGGGAAGACGTCGAAGCCGAAGCCCTTGATCGCCTGCGTCAGGCGCGGGCGCCAGGTCTCGACCAGCTCGCGCGACGCCTTCTGGTGGGCCTCGTCGCCCAGAGCCGCGACGGCCGCCTCGATCCCCGGGATCGAGACGTTGAACGGCAGGCGGATGCGGTCGACCGCCTCGGCCACCTTCAGCGGCGCATAGCCGAAGCCGATGCGCAGGCCGCCCAGGCCGTGGATCTTGGAGAAGGTGCGGGTCACGACGATGTTGTCGGCGTCCTTGGCCAGCGGGAAGCTGGTCTCCCAGTCGGGGGCGCTGACGAACTCGGCATAGGCCTCGTCGATGACCAGCAGGACGTGCGGCGGCAGGGCGGCGTGGAGACGGCGGGTCTCCTCGGCGGTGTTGTAGCTGCCGGTCGGGTTCGACGGGCTGGAAATGTAGACGATCTTCGTCCGCTCATCGACCTGCTCGAGGATGGCCTCGACCTCGGCCTTGAAGCCCGGCTCGGGGGCCAGCTTGACCGAGGCCTGATTGGCCAGGGCGGAGATGCGGTAGGCGAGGAAGCCGTACTGGCCGGTGACGATGTTGTCGCCGGCGGTCAGATAGGTCTGGTTCAGCAGGGCGAAGACCTCGTCCGAGCCGTTGCCGAAGATCAGGCGTTCGCCTTCCAGCCCGTGATGGGCGGCCACCGCGTCGCGCAGCTTGCCGGCCCGGCCATCGGGGTAGATGTGAATGTTGGCGACCGCCGCGTGATAGGCCTCGCGCGCCTTCTCGCCCGCGCCCAGCGCGTTCTCGTTGGACGACAGCTTCATCGGCTCGGCCACGCCCTCGATCTTCGACTTGCCGCCGACATAGGGGGCGATGTCGAGGATGCCGGGCTTGGGCTGGATGGCGTCGGTCATGCGAGCTCTCAGAACAGGGGGGCGGCGCCGATGACGCCGGACAGGGTTCCGGGCGCGCCGTTCAGCCGCCCGTCCTCCGCCTGCACATAGCCCGCCAGCACGAACAGCTTCAAGCCGCCCGCCTCGATCAGCGGCGTCGCGGCCAGTCCGGCGTCGGACAGGGCGTCGAGGATCCGGCTGTTCGGCAGGCCGCTGTCCGTGGCCCAGAAGGTTCGGTCATGGCCGGTCGGGCCGGGTTGGGTCTGCTGCACCAGCAGGGAGCGGGGCAGGCCGGCGCCGTGGTCGGGCAGGGCGGCGACGATGCGCAGCGACGGCTCGGCCAGCAGACGTCCGAACCAGGCGTTCGAGGGCGTCAGGTCCATCAGCGCCCGCGCGCCCTCCCGCACCGCCTTGAGCGCCGCCTCGGGCTTGGCCGCCATCCGCGCCGACAGGCCGTAGCGGTCGGCCGCCAGCACCTGCGACGCCGGGCCCCAGACGACCAGGGGCGCGCCGGCGGCGGCGTCCAGCCGGCCCAGGACGGAGCGGGCGGCCGCGATCTCGGGCGCGCTCAGGCCCTTGAGCGCTTCCCGGATGGCGATGGCGTCGGCGTCGACGGTGGGGCGGGACCCGGCCGCGAGCCGCGCGCGGACCGCCTGGGTCAGCGCCCGGTCCAGCGCCAGCCGCGCCGCGTCCTCCGGCGGTTCGACCAGCATCAGAACAGCCGCGGCGCCGGAGCCAGGGCGAACGGCCCCAGCCAGGTGCGGCCGTCGCGGAACGACAGCGTCAGATCGACCGGGCGGTCGCCGTTGACGGCGGTCGCCGCCGCCGCGCCCACGGCGCCGGCGCGGTTGACCGCGCCCGACTGGGCCGAGGCCATGCCCGACATCATCGGGCCGGGCCGTTCTGCGGTCAGGGCGATCTGGCCGGTCAGCCGTCCGTTGGGGTCCGCCGACAGGGCGTCGCTGGACAGCCGCGCCCGGCTTTCGCCCGCCGTCAGCTCCCCGCGCAGGGCGGTGAACCGTCCGCCGGCCCGGGTCCAGTTGGAGAAGATCCCCGCCGCGTTCGGCCCCTTCAGGCGACTGGCCTGCTGCACCGTGCCTTCCAGCGCCAGGGTCAGCCGGCCCTCGCGGGTGGCTCCCTCGACCGGACCGCCGCGGCGGCCACGGGCGTCGACCAGGTTGAACAGCACGTCCATCTCGTCGGTGGTCGCCTTGCCGTCGGTCAGGTGCGGCCGGGTCTCCAGCTGGATGTGCTCAGCCGAGGCGATGGGGAAGGGATCGGCCCCCGGATGGGCGGTGAAGACCGCGCGCACCAGCTCGACCCGCAGGTCGGGGAAGCGGTCACGCAGATGGCTGACACTCATGCGCAGGGCGTCGCCGCGCACCGCGACCTTGCCCTTGTCGGCGCGGGTCAGGGTCAGGCCCTCCGGGGCGATGATGACCCAGCGGTCCGGATTCCACGCATTGGCCTCGGCCACGATCTCGGGCGCCGCGACGCCGTGGCCCGACGGGGCCAGGATGTCGGCATGGGGGATCTCCACCCGCGCCCGGAACGGCCAGCCGGTGGTCGTCACCTCGGCGTGCCTGATGGTCCAGCCGTCCTGCTGCAGGGCCGCGACCTGGGCCTCCAGCCGCGTCTCGATCTGTTGCACCAGATAGAACCACCAGCCGGTCCACACCGCCAGGATCACCCCGGCGATCAGGAGGGGGCCGATGACGCCGCGGCGGGGGTGGCGGTAGGGTTGGTCGCTGGCGGCTGTCATTCAGGATCCGAAAAACACAGTGCGAAGAGTGCGAACAGGACGGAACGTACGAAGCCGCTCCCGGCGCCCATACGATGAAAAAGCGGGTGCGAAGAGTGCAATTCGCAGGCCGCGCCGCGCGGGCCCCGTCGGGCATGTGGACGGGGCCGGCGGCGGTTTCAAGACGACGGCTTGAGGAAGCCGCCGACCAGTTCGACCGCTTCCGCCAGCCCCATGCGCAGCACCTCGGTTCCCGGCGGCAGGCTGGCGAACAGGCGGGTGGGACAGGCGGCGTCCAGCATGACGAAGACGCCCTTGTCATCGGCCCGGCGGATCAGCCGCCCGAAGGCCTGGGCCATGCGGGCGCGGGCCAGGGCGTCGTCATAGGCGCGCCCCTGCGCGGAGCTGCCGCCGAACCGTTCGCGCCGGGCCTTGTGCAGCAGGTCGGGGCGCGGCCACGGGACCCGGTCGAAGGCGAGGATGCGCAGGGACCGCCCGGGCACGTCCACCCCGTCCCGCACCGCGTCGGTGCCCAGCAGGCAGCTGTCCTGCTCGGCCCGGAACACATCGACCAGCGCGCCGACCTCCAGCGGATCGACGTGCTGGGCGTACAGGGGGATGCCCGCTTTCGCGAGGTCCGGTCCCAGCCGCTCATAGACCGCCTTCAGCCGCCGGATGGCGGTGAACAGGCCCACGCCGCCGCCGCCCGCCGCCAGGAACAGTTCGCGCATCGCCGCCGCCGTCTGGCGCGTGTCATCCTTGATCAGGTCGTTGACGACGATGACCCGGCTGTTCTCGGCGTAGTCGAACGGGCTTTCGACCTTCAGCGTCCGCGCCGGTTCGATCAGCCGCGCCGCGCCGCTGCGCATCCGGGCCAGGTCGAACGGGTCCTCCGACATCGGATCGGACAGGGTGGCGCTGGTGATCAGCACCCCGTGCGAAGGCATGACCACGGCGGCCTCCAGCGGCACGGTGGGGTCAATCCAGTGGCGGCGCAGGGCCACGTCGTGGATGCGGCCGAAGGCGGCCTCGGCCGACAGCCAGTCGACGAAGTCGGGGTCCGCCTCGCCGGTGTCGTTGTCCAGCGCCGCCAGCATGGAGCGCCAGCCGGGCAGGGTCATGCGCGCGCGCCGGTCGAGCCCGCGCAGCGCGCCTTCGATACGGGCCCGGGACGAGCCGTCCAGTTCGACCGACTCGTCGTCGAGGATGTCCTCCAGGTGCCGCGACAGGGCCAGCAGGGGCGCCTCGACCGCCGCCAGGGTCTTGGCCGCCTCGCGCGCCGCGTCCAGCACCGGATCGGTCACGGGGCGCAGGGAGCATTCCATGCCGAACTCGATGCCGCCCGGCCCGCCATTCTCGTTCGTCCGTGCGCGGAGTTGTTCAAGCGCGGCGACCAGGAACCGCTCGATCGGCCCGATCGGATTGACCTCGCCCGAGGCCGGGGCGATCCGTCCCGAGGCGCCCTCGCCCGGCAACTGGGCCGAGGCGTGGATGGCGTCCTGAAGCGCCTTCTGCGCCGCGTCATTGTCCGCGCACAGGTCGCCCAGCCGCTGCTCCAGCCCGCGTCCGCGCCGCCCGCGTCCCTCCGGTCCCCGGATCCAGCGGCGCAGCTCGGCCGCCTCCTGCCCGGACAGACAGGCCGAGAAGGCGCTGTCGGCGGCGTCGAACAGGTGGTGACCCTCGTCGAAGACGATGCGCTTCAGCGCCGCCGTCTCGCCGTCCTGCTTCAGCCCCCGCGCCGAGCGTGCGCCGTCGAAGGCGGCCTGGGTCATGACCAGGGCGTGGTTGGCGACGACCAGGTCGGCCCGGCGGCTGGCCCGGATGGTCTTCTCGACGAAACAGGTGCGGTAGTGGGGGCAGGCGGCGTGCACGCACTCGCCGCGCCGGTCGACCAGATTGGCCGCGCTGGCCTGCTGGCCGGCGGGGGTGGCGAACAGGCCGGGCAGCCAGCCGGGATAGTCGCCGCCGGTCATGTCGCCGTCGCGCGTATGCAGGGCCCAGCGTCCGGCCAGCGCCATGCCGATCAGGTCGCCGTTCCCCAGCTGGGCCGCCTGCACCATGTCCTGCAGGTTCAGCAGGCAGAGGTAGTTCTCGCGCCCCTTACGGACGACGGCCTTCCGCTTGCGTTCGGCCGGGTCGGGCCACAGGGCGGCGCTCTCGCGGTCGATCTGGCGCTGCAGGGCGCGGGTGTAGGTCGAGACCCAGGCCGCGCCCTGATTGCGCTCGGCCCACAGCGAGGCCGGGGCCAGATAGCCCAGGGTCTTTCCGGTGCCGGTGCCGGCCTCGGCCAGCAGCACGCGCGGCCGGCCCTCCTCGTTGCGCGGCGAGAAGGCGTAGGCGGCCTCGGCGGCGTAGTCGGACTGGGTCGGCCGGGTCTCGTCCAGGCCCGAGGCCTGCAGCAGCTTCTCCAGACGGATGCGGGCGCTCTCGGAATCGACCGGGGCCGAGCCGGCCTCGCCGCGCGGCGCCTCGTCCTCCCACTCGGCCAGCCGGGACCAGACATCGAGGCCGCTGCCGCGATACTGGCGCGCGCGCAGCGGCTGGTGCTGCAGGGCTCCCGCCACCCGCCAGGACCAGCTCCAGCCCGCCCGGGCCAGGGTCTCGTTCAGGGTGAAGGCGTCCTCGCGGTGCGGATAGGCCGGATCGGCCAGCTCCTTCAGCAGGCCCAGCGCCGCCTCGCGCAGGGCCATGGCCTGGGCCTCCGCCCCCTTGGGCTCGCTCTGTCCCATGGCCAGGGCCAGTCCGCTCGGCGACGGGGCGCAGAACCGCGCCGGCCGCACGAAGGCGAAGAGCTCCAGCACGTCCAGCAGGTCTTCCGACCGCGACGGCGGCGCGAGGCCCAGCCGCCGCCCTGTCAGGCTGGCGTGGGCGACCATCACGGGGCCGGTGGTGAAGACCCCCTCGGCCGCGCCGCGCCCGATCTTGCGCGCGCCCTCGTCGTCGCACATCGCCCCCGCCCCCGGCGGCACGGCCAGGGCGGCGGGCAGGGCCAGCCAGGGCTCGTCGCCGGTCAGGGCGCTGGAGGAGGTGAGGGAGTCGGTGGACACCGTCCCTAGATAGTCGACAAGCAGATGAAACGGAACGGGAACATGCTATATCCCCTCCGTGACGTCCGCCGCCGTTCCTGCAACGCTTCCGCCGCTTTTCGCCGACTGGTTCGCATCGCGCGGCTGGGCGCCGCGTCGGCATCAGCTGGAGATGATCGCGGCGGCGCAGGCCGGGTCGCACGCCCTGCTGGTCGCCCCGACCGGCGGCGGCAAGACGCTGGCGGGCTTCCTGCCGTCCCTGATCGACCTGGCCGAGCGTGGGCCGAGGCCGGCGACCGGGCCGGGCAGCGGGGTGCACACCCTGTACCTGTCGCCGCTGAAGGCCCTGACCACCGACGTCGAGCGCAACCTGATGACGCCCATCCGCGAGATCGGGCTGAACATCCACGTCGAGAGCCGCACCGGCGACACCAAACAGAGCAAGCGCCAGCGCCAGCGCGACTTCCCGCCCGACATCCTGCTGACCACGCCCGAGCAGCTTGCCCTGTTCTGCGCCTGGGACGGCGCGCGCAGCTATTTCGCCGACCTGAAATGCGTGGTGCTGGACGAGGTGCACGCGATCTGGAGCGGCAAGCGCGGGGACCTGCTGTCGCTGGGGCTGGGCCGGCTGCAGAAGTTCGCGCCGGAGATGCGGCGGGTGGCCCTCTCGGCGACGGTGGATGATCCGGAGATGATCGCGGGCTGGCTCAAGCCCTCCTCCGAAGCCCCCGTGACCATCGTCCGCGGCGATCCCGGCGCGCCGCCGGTGATCGACGTGCTGATCTCCGAGGGTCATGTGCCGTGGGCCGGACATACCGGGGTCCATGCGATGCCCGAGGTCTATGACGCCCTGCGACGGGCGGGGATGACCCTGATCTTCGTCAACACCCGCTGGCAGGCCGAGTTCGTGTTCCAGCAGTTGTGGGCCATCAACGAGGACAGCCTGCCCATCGCCCTGCACCACGGCTCGCTGGCGGCGGAACAGAGGCGCAAGGTCGAGGCGGCCATGGCGCGGGGCGACCTGAGGGCCGTGGTCTGCACCTCGACGCTGGACCTGGGGATCGACTGGGGCGACGTGGACCTGGTCATCCAGCTGGCCGCGCCCAAGGGGGCCAGCCGGCTGGTGCAGCGCATCGGCCGGGCCAACCACCGGCTGGACGAGCCCAGCCGCGCCCTGATGGTCCCCGCCAGCCGGTTCGAGATGCTGGAATGCCAGGCCGCGCGCGAGGCGGTGGCCGAGAACGCCTTCGACTGGGAGCCGGTGCATACCGGCACCCTCGACACCCTGGCCCAGCACATCATGGGCTGCGCCTGTTCAGAACCCTTTGTCATGGATGATCTGTATGCGGAGGTTTCCGCCTGCGGCCCCTATCGCGGCCTGACCTATGCGCAGTTCGAGGAGGTGGTCGATCTGGTCGCCACCGGCGGATACGCGCTGCGCACCTATGACCGGTTCGCCCGCATCGTCCGCACCCACGAGGGAAAGTGGACGGTGCGCAACGCCGCGCTGGCCCAGAACCACCGCATGAACGTCGGGGCCATCGTCTCGGCCGCCAACCTGAACATCCGCGTCGCCAGCCGGCGGGGCAGGCAGCTGATGGGCGGCCGCAAGATCGGCGAGGCGGAGGAGTGGTATTTCGAGCAGATGTCGCCCGGCGACACCTTCCTGTTCGCCGGTCAGGTCTGGGCCTTCCAGGGCATCGCCGGGACGGACGCCCTGGTCACCTCCGCCGTCGACAAGGACCCGAAGATCCCGTCCTACGGCGGCTCCAAATTCCCGCTGGGCACCTCCCTGGCCGAGCGGGTGCGCGACATGGTGCAGGACCGCGACCACTGGCGCGTCCTGCCGCCGGACGTGCAGGAATGGCTGGAGCTGCAGGCGGTCCATTCGCGCATTCCCAAGGCGGGCGAACTGCTGATCGAGACCTTCCCGCGCGGCAATCGCCATTTCCTGATCGCCTATCCATTCGAGGGACGGCTGGCGCACACGACCCTGGCCATGCTGCTGACCAAGCGGCTGGACCGGCTGGACGTGGGGCCGCTGGGCTTCGTGGTCACGGACTATTCGCTGGCCATCTGGTCGATCCGGCCGATGGACGCGCTCGATTTCGACGCCCTGTTCGAGCCCGACATGCTGGGCGACGATCTGGAGGCCTGGCTGGAGGAAAGCTTCATGATGAAGCGCAGCTTCCGCAACTGCGCCCTCATCTCGGGCCTGATCGAGCGGCGCCAGCCGGGGGCCGAGAAGACCGGCCGGCAGGTGACCTTCTCGACCGACCTGATCTACGACGTGCTGCGCCGCCACCAGCCCGACCATCTGCTGCTGCGCACCGCCCGGGCCGACGCCGCCTCGGGCCTGCTGGACGTGGCGCGGCTGGGCCAGCTCCTGACCCGCATCCACGGCCGCATCGCGCACCAGCGGCTGGATCGGCCCTCGCCCTTCTGCATCCCCGTGCTGGTCCAGATCGGGCGCGAGCGGGTCGGCGGCGGCGCGGCCGAGATCATCCTGTCCGAACGCGGGCTCGATTTCGCCGAGGAGACCCTGATCGCCGAGGTCATGGCCCCCGCGCCGGAGGGCGTGGCGTGAACGCCGCCCTGCGCGAAACCCTGTCGCCGTTCCGCCACCCCTGCGGCGGGCTGAAGGTGCGCATCGCCGGCGAGGCCTGCCTGCTGCGCTGCTCGGGCGCATTGTGGGTGGTCGAGCACCGCACCCTGATCGCCTCCGACCTCCACCTCGAGAAGGGCTCGGCGTTCGCGGTGCGCGGCCAGATGCTGCCGCCCTACGACAGCCCCGCCACCCTGGCCAAGCTGGAGTCCGAGATCGAAGCCCTGGATCCGGCCCGCGTCGTTCTGCTGGGCGACAGCTTCCACGACGCCAAGGCAGTCAATCGTCTGTCTACGGATGATCGCGACCGGCTGGTCCGGCTGGCCGTCGGGCGCGACTGGATCTGGCTGGAGGGCAACCACGATCTGGTGGCGCTGGCGGGCGCGCTGGACGCCCTGCCGGGCCGGGTGGTGACCACGACGGATCTCGGCGCTCTCCGCCTGATCCACGAGCCCCAGCCGGGCGAACAGCCGGGCGAGATCGCCGGTCACCTCCACCCCGCCGCCCGCGTCGCCGCCTATGGCCGGGGCGTGCGCCGCCCCTGCTTCGTCACTGATGGGCAAAGGCTCGTCATGCCCGCTTTCGGGGCCTTCACCGGCGGTCTGGATGTCAGGGACGTGGCGGTGGCGGGGCTGTTCAGGGAGCCGCCGATGGTCGCGGCGCTAGGGCGGGACAGGGTGCATGCGCTGGCGTGGGACAGCCTCCGCTAATAGGTTGAGGCCATGACCAGACTGTCCGTGATCGCCGCCCTTCTGCTCACTGCCTGCACGCCGACAGCGGTCCAGGTGCAAGGTGACGCCGCCATCCTACCCGGCAGCGCGGCGAAGCAGATGCTCGTGCAGTGCTCTCGTGATGCGCCTGAGCCAGGCGAGGGTACGTGGGTCCCCGATTGGTCGGACATCGCGGCGCTGGAGGCCGCCTTGCCCGAAGCGCTGGCCGGCCGCAGCGAGACCGGAGCGTTCGGCCACCGAAAGCCTCCGGAGGGGTGGAGCCGGCAGTACGTGGGCCTGGTCCGGGACGGCCGCCGTTTCGTCTACGGCAGCTTCTTCCCCACCGGATCCGGGGTCGAATCGTCGCCTGACGAGGTCGTGAGAATCTGCGACGGCGGCCCCGCCTTCTTTGGGGTCGAGTTCGATGTCGGCGCCCGGCGCTTCACTCACCTCGCCTTCAACGGCATGGCCTGACAGGTCCGCGCCGATGCGGAGTCGGCTGGGTCCGCTGTTGCGGATCACAGTAGCCGGCAGTGGGGCAGGCCGTCAGGCGGGGAGCCGGGCAGGACGATCTTCGGGCAGCAGGGCGTTGGAGGCCGTCTCGATCTGCTCTTCCAGCTGCGCCATGAACTCGGCCCGCTTCAGGCCGGCAGGGATGACGGGCAGGAACTCGTAGATCACCACGCCCGGATAGCGGCGGAAGCCGTGGGCGGGCCAGTGGACGCCGGAGTTGGTGGCGATGGGCGTGCAGGGCGCGTCCAGGTCGCGGTACAGGGCCGCGATGCCGGGCTTGTAGTCGGGAGCGGCGCCGACCTCGGCGCGGGTGCCCTCCGGGAAGATCAGGATCTGGCGGCCCTCGGCGAAGCGGGCGCGGGCCTGTTTCACCATGTCCTTCAGCGCCTTGGCGTGGGCCGAACGGTCGACGGCGATCATCTTCGTCTTCCATGCGAACCAGCCGAAGAAGGGCAGGGGCATCAGCTCCTTCTTCATGATGAAGCAGTTGTCCGGCAGGACCGCGAACGGGGCGATGACGTCGAGCATGCTCTGGTGCTTGCCGGCCAGCAGGGCGGCGCCGGCCGGGCGGTGCTCCAGTCCGTGGAACTCCACCTTCACCCCGGCGATCCAGCGCAGGCCGAACAGGACGAATTTCGACCACCCCCGGATCACCCACATGGCCGGGCGGTAGGGCAGCAGAAGCATCGGCGACAGGCCGACGGCGAACAGGGCCATCGACAGATACAGCCAGACGACGAAGACGAGCGAACGCAGGGTGGTCACGATCAGGCGGCCTTTTCTTGCGGCGCGGCCTCGGTCGATGCGTCGGCGGCCGGGCGGCCTTCGCCGGTGATCTTGCCCACGGCGACGCGGCCCAGGGCGGCGAGGTATTTCATATATTCCAGCGTCATGCGCCGGGCGGTCACCGCCGCCCGCCACCAGCGCGAATTGTCCAGCGACGGCGTCTCGACCGCATAGGCGGTCAACTGGACCCCCGGGGCGGCGGCTCGGATCTCGGTCAGGGCGCGGGCCATGTGGTAGTCCGAGGTCACCACGATCAGGCTGTCATAGCCCTTGGCGTCGGCCCAGGCGGCGATCTCCTGGGCGTTGCCGACGGTGTCCTCCGCCTCGAAGCCCAGATCGACGCAGCAGTTGAACAGGCGGTTCGAACCCGGGGTCAGGGCGCGCAGTTCCTGGCGGCGGACCTCGCGGTTGACGCCCGAGATCAGGACCCGGCGGCCCTTGTCCTGCTCCAGCAGGCGAATGGCGGCGTTGACCCGTTCGGCCGACGGGCCGGTCAGGGCCACGATGGCGTCGGCGCGCTCGGGCTCGGGCGCGGGCGTATAGCCGCGCACGCGTTCGGCGAACACGAACAGGCCGATCAGCCAGATCAACGCCAGAATGGCGATGAAAGTCAGAAACTTCATGCCCTTAGCCTACTCGCGGAGCCGCAGTCGCGCCAGCGCGGTGAAGCGCGCCGCGACAAGCGCCACCGTAGCCGCCAACAGGGGACATGGCGAGAGGATCAGCACGTCGGTCCAGGCTACCGGCAGGGCGGGCGACAGGCCCTCGCTGCCGCCCAGCAGCCGCAGGGCCGAGGCCGCTCCCATGGCCGCCAGCGCGCCCGCCGCGCCCGCGCCCGCCGCCAGCAGGCCGTAGCGGCGCTGGTACAGTCCCGCGATGCGTTCGTCCGAGGCGCCGTTCAGGCTCAGGGTCTCGATCACCGCCGCCTGGGCCGCCATCCCGGCGCGGGTCGCATAGGCCACCGCCGCGCCCGCCGCGCCCGCCGTCAGCAGGAAGGCCAGGGCCGCCAGAACCGTGATCAGGCCCGCCGACCGCTCCGCCTCGCCGCGCCACAGGCTGTGATCGTCGACCGTGGCGTCCACCCCCGCCTGGGCCAGGGCGCGGCTCAGGCTGACGGCGCTGGCCGGAGCGTCGCGGTCCAGCCGGACGGTGACCAGATAGGGCAGGGGCAGGTCGGGCAGGACGGCGTCGCCGATCCAGGGCCGCAGCAGGGCCTCGGCGGTCTTGCGGTCCATGGCCTCGGCCTCCTCGACGCCCGTGACCCCCGCCAGGGTCTCGGCGGCGCGGGCGGCGGCGGCGTCGCCGGTCTCGCCCACGCGCGGGCGCACCTGCACCGTCGCCTCGGCCCGCAGAGCCCGGGCCCAGCCGTGCGCCGCCCGATCCGCGGCCAGGGCCCCCACGGCGGACAGGCAGGCCAGGAAGCACAGCACGGCGATCACCGCGGCCAGCCAGGGCTCTCCGCCCGTGTCGCGGGGCAGGATGGGCGTGCGTCGGGGGAACCAACGGTCGATCATGCGGCGCCTCCGGTCAGCCGACCGCTGTCCAGCGTCAACACCGTCGCCCCGGACCGCGCGGCCAGATCGGCGTCATGGCTGGCGATCAGGACGGTGGTCCCCAGCCGGTTCATAGACTGGAACAGCTTCAGCAGCCGCCCGGCCATGACGGCGTCGACATTGCCGGTCGGCTCGTCGGCCACGATCAATTCCGGCCCCGTCACCACGGCGCGGGCGATGGCCAGGCGCTGCTTCTCCCCGCCCGACAGGGCCGGGGGCCGCGCGTCCAGCTTCTCGCCCAGCCCGACCCATTCCAGCATCTCGTGGACATTGTCGGCGTAGTCGGCGGTCTTCGCCCCCGCCAGCCGCAGCGGCAGGGCCACATTCTCCCAGGCGCTGAGGTGGTCCAGCAGACGGAAGTCCTGGAAGATCACGCCCATCCGGCGACGGAAGGCGGGCAGGTCCGCGCGCCGCGCCGTCCCCGCCTCCTCGCCGAACAGCTCCAGCGACCCGGACTGTGGCTGTTCGGCCAGCGTCAGCAGCTTCAACAGCGTCGTCTTTCCCGCGCCCGACGGCCCGGTAAGGAAGTGGAAAGAGCCGGCAGGCAAAGTCAGGTTAACGTCCCGCAGCACGCCGGGCGTCTCCACGTAGCCGAAACCCACCCCGCGAAGGCGGACGGTGGCGGGCGACGAGGCGGCATCGGCGGCGCGACGGGGCTGGACGGACATCGAATTCTGGATCGGGACGCGGCTGGGCCGCGACGGGAGGGGGCGAAGAGCCTCGCAGTCGGCGCACATGATACTGACCTGCCCGTCCTGCGCCACCAGCTATTTCACCCCGGACGATGCGATCGGGGCGAACGGCCGCACCGTGCGCTGCAAGACCTGCAAACACACCTGGCGCGCCACCCTGGACGAGCCCCTGGAACTGTCCGCGGCCATGCCTGAGGAGCCGTCCAGCTTCGCCCGCCACGACGACTCCACCGCCGAATCACTGGCCGAGACCCCGGCCCCCGAACTGCCCAAGGCCTTCCGCGCCCGCGCCGAGCAGCAGCGCCGCCTGCGCCGCGCCGCCACCCACGGGGTGGTCTGGGCGGGCGTGGCCTCCGGTTTCGCCGCCCTGCTGGGCGCCGCCTGGCTGTTCCGGGTCGATGTGGTCGAGATGGCTCCGCGCACCGCGGCGGCCTACGCCGCCGTCGGCCTGACCGTGAACCCCACCGGGCTGGACTTCGAAGCCGTCACGGCCCGCCCCCTGCCCAATGATCCGGGCAAGGTCCTGGTCTCCGGCGCCCTGCGGAACGTGCGGGACAACGAGCGGATCGCCCCGCCGGTCCGCGTCGCCCTGCTGGACGCTCACGGCGCGGAGATCGGCTACGCCATCGTCGATATCGACGCCGCCCCGGTCCTGCCCGGCAAGGTGCAGGGCTTCGCCGCCGTCATTCCCGACCCCGGCGCGCGCGGCCAGGGCATCGACGTCGACTTCGTGCTGGAGCCCGCGCCCAGGGCCGCCCCGGCCCATGTGGAGGCGGCGCCCGCGCCCGCCCATCCGCCTCTCCGGCCGCCCCCTCCCGCCGCGCCCGCGTCCGCGCACGGTCCGGCGGCGCACACGATTCCGGTCTCCGCCGATGTCGGCCTGCGTCCGGCCCTGACGCCCGGGGCGACGGTCCCGCTGGACATGCGTCCGGTCGACGCCGTGCCGCTGGCGATGGAAGACGGCGCGCCCCCTCTCGACTCGCACGCCCCGAGGGCGGTATCGGCGGGACATGGCTGACACCACACCGACGACGCCCACCGTGCTGCTCCCCGAGGCGGAGGTGCAGCGCATCGTCGCCGACCTCGCTACGCAGATCGCCCCCGTCATCGACGACGAGACCGTCGCCGCCGTCCTGCTGACCGGCGGGCTGTGGTTCGCCGCCGACCTGACCCGCGCCCTGTCGCGGCTGGGTCGCAACGTCCGCTTCGACGCCCTGTGGCTGGCCTCCTACGGCGATGAGCAGTCCAGCCGGGGTCGGATCGACGTCTATGCCGACTTCCAGCGTTCCATCGAGGGCCGCCGCGTCCTCATCGTCGACGACGTCTTCGACACGGGCCTGTCTCTGGCCGAGGCGGTTCGCATCGCGAAGGCGAAGGGGGCGTCGGAGGTCCTGACGGTCGTCTTCGCCAAGAAGCCCTGGCCTCTGCCCCGCGCGCCCGAGCCCGACTTCGTCGGCTGGGAGGCGCCGAACCGGTTCCTGGTCGGGTATGGGCTGGACCACGCGGGCGCACTGCGCGGGCTGCCGGACGTGTGTGCGCTGGATTGAAGGCAGGTAGGCAGTAGGACGGGGGTATCAGGTCTGGGCTCGAAGTCCCTACTGCCTATGCCTACCTACCTACTGCCCTCTTCAAAGCCATTCCGCCTTCGGCTCGCGCGCCCACATTTCGTCGTAGCTCGGACGCGGCCTTACGACTGCCCAGCGCTCGCCGTCCACCAGCACCTCCGCCACCAGCGGCCGCGAGTTGTATTCGCTCGACAGCACCGCCCCGTAGGCGCCGGCGCTGAGGAAGGCGACCAGGTCCCCCGCCTGCAGCGGCGCCAGCATCCGGTCGCGTGCGAAGATGTCCGTCGACTCGCAGATCGGTCCCACGAGGTCATAAAGCCCCGCCTCGCCCTGGCGCGGCTGGACCGGCACCAGATCGTGGAAGGCGTCGTACAATGCGGGCCGCATCAGGTCGTTCATCCCGGCGTCCAGCACCAGGAAACGGCGCCCATCCGCGCGCTCATTGACCTGGATCACCCGGCTGACCAGCACGCCCGCGTTGGCGGCCAGCAGGCGACCGGGCTCGAAGGCCGCCTCGACCTCCAGCCCGTCCAGCACGCGGGCGCACATGGCCGCATAGTCGGCGATGGACGGCAGGTCCGTCTGACCGTGATAGGGCACGCCCAGCCCGCCGCCGAGGTCCAGCCGCGTCACGGCGCAGCCCCGGGCGCGCAGCGTCTCCACCACGCCGCGGATGGTGCGGAAGGCCGCCTCCATCGGGGCCAGGTCGGTGATCTGGCTGCCGATATGGCAGGCCAGGCCGACCGGCGTCACATGGGCCGAGGCGGTGGCGCGGACATAGAGGGCGATGGCCTCCTCGACCGGCACGCCGAACTTGTCCGTCGCCCCGCCGGTGGTGATCTTGGCGTGGCCGCCCGCGCCGATGTTCGGATTGACCCGCACGGCGATGGCGGGCGCGGCGTCCTTCGCCGCCGCGACTGCGATCAGCCGGTCCAGCTCGGCGCCGCTCTCGACATTGATCTGGCGCACGCCGGTCTCGATGGCGAAGGCCAGTTCGGCGTCGGTCTTGCCCACGCCCGAGAAGATGATCCGGTCCGCCGGAATGCCCGCCGCCAGCGCGCGGCGGATCTCGCCCTCCGACACCGTGTCCGCGCCGCAGCCCAGCTTCGCCAGCGTCGCCAGCACCGACAGGTTGGAATTGGCCTTCACCGCGAAGGCGATCAGGGCCCCATCCTTGCTGGAACCGCCCAGCGCATCGCGATGCGCGTCCACCGCCTGGCGCAGCAGATTGTAGTGCCGGGTCAGGGTGGCGGTCGAATAGACATAGACCGGGGTGCCGACGGCTTCGGCGATCTCGGACAGGGGCGCGCCTTCGGCGTGCAGCGCGCCGTCGATCAGGTCGAAATGGTTCAATTCGCTATCCGGGGAGGATCAGCGCGGGCTGTTGCCGGCGCCGTCGAAGGGGGTCGAGCCGGGACCGCCGTCGATCGGCAGCTCGCGGTTCGGGCGGTTGACCGTGGCGGGCTCCGGCAGGCCGGGCGCGCGGCCGCTGCGTTCGCTACGCTCGGTCTTCTTGGCGGGCGGGGCGTCCAGATCGGCCATGCGGCCGCAGGCCGAGGCGGAGACCGCGATCAGGGCGGCGACGCCCGCGAGAACCAGCTTTTTCATGAAATCCCCTAGAGACGCATCTTCCATTCGGCGACCCGCGTCCGGACCTGATCCGGCGCGGTTCCCCCGAAGCTTTGGCGGCTGGCGCAGGAGGCCTCAGGCGAGAGCACCTTGTACACCCCTTCCGTCACGCCGGGATGCAGCTTCTGCAATTCTTCCAGCGGCAGTTGCGACAGGCCCACGCCCAGGGCCTCGGCCCGCTTCACCGCCGCGCCGGTGACGTGGTGCGCCTGGCGGAACGGCAGGTTCAGCTCGCGCACCAGCCAGTCGGCCAGGTCGGTCGCGGTCGAGAAGCCGGCGCCGGCCGCCGCGGCCATCCGCTCCGTGTTCGGAATCAGGGCCGCGACCATGGCCGTCATGGCGCCCAGCGCCAGGTCCAGGGCGTCGAAGGCCTCGAACACCGGCGGCTTGTCCTCCTGCATGTCCTTCGAATAGGCCAGCGGCAGGCCCTTCATCACCGTCGACAGGGCCACGAACGAGCCGATGATCCGCCCCGTCTTGGCGCGCACCAGTTCGGCGGCGTCCGGATTACGCTTCTGCGGCATGATCGACGAGCCGGTGGTCAGGTCGTCGGGCAGGCTGGCGAAACCGAACATCGGCGTCATCCAGATCACGATCTCCTCGGCCAGCCGCGACAGGTGTCCGGCGGTGATCGAGGCGGCTGCCAGGCTTTCCAGCGCGAAGTCGCGGTCCGACACGGCGTCCAGCGAATTGGCCATGGGCCGGTCGAAGCCCAGCGTTGAGGCCGTCATGTGCCGGTCGATGGGGAAGGGCGATCCGGCCAGGGCCGCGGCGCCCAGCGGGTTCTCGTTCATGCGCGCGCGGGCGTCGGCGAAGCGCCAGGCGTCCCGCCCGAACATCTCGACATAGGCCATCAGGTGATGGCCCAGGGTCACCGGCTGGGCGGTCTGCAGATGGGTGAAGCCGGGCATCAGGTCGCCGGCGTGCTGTTCGGCCCGGGCCAGCAGGGCCTTCTGCAGGCCCTTCAGCTGCACCACCTGCCGGTCGCAGGCGTCGCGCACCCACAGGCGGAAGTCCGTCGCCACCTGGTCGTTGCGGCTGCGCGCGGTGTGCAGCCGGCCCGAGGGTTCGCCGATCAGCTCGGCCAGCCGGGCCTCCACATTCATGTGGATGTCCTCGAACTGGTCGCGGAACGGGAAGCTGCCGTCTCGGATCTCGCTCTCGATGGCGTCCAGCCCGCCCAGGATGGCGTCGGCGTCCGCCTGCTGAATGATCCCCTGCGCCGCCAGCATGCGGCAATGTGCGCGCGACCCGGCCAGGTCCTGGGCCCACAAACGCTGGTCCACGCCGATTGAGACGTTGATCGCCTGCATGATTTCGGCGGGTTTCGCCGAGAAGCGGCCGCCCCACATGTCTTGACCTTTCGCGCCCTGAGGGGCTTTGGTCGCGGGATCGGAGGGCGTCTGGTCGGGCATGAAGATCTCGAAGGCGATAATCGGCGCGATTGCGGGCGTGCTGCTGATCGGCGTGATCGGCGGCGCGGCGCTGCTATACGCCAAACCCGGCCTGATCGACAAAGCCGCAACGCCCGAACCCGCCGCGAAAAGCGAACTGGCCCGTTTCGCGACGGGCTCCATCGCCCGGCTGGAGACCCCGGCGGCGCTCGAAGACGCTCCGGTCTATGTGTTCAAGACCCGTGAGGGCGCCGATACGCGCCTGTCCGACTTCCGCGGCAAGGTCGTGGTGGTGAACCTGTGGGCCATGTGGTGCGCGCCCTGCCGCACGGAGATGCCGACCCTGGCCCGGCTGGCCGAAAGCTACGTCGGCAAGGACGTGGTCGTCCTGCCGATCAACGTCGACGCCACGCCGGACGCCATCGCCGACGCCAGGAGCTTCATCGACGTGCACGAGCCCCTGCCGATGTACAGCGATCCGAAATTCCAGCTGCCCTTCGAACTGCCGGGCAAGGGCAAGATGCCCCAGACCGTCCTGCTGGATCGCCAGGGGAAGATCCGGGCCTATTTCTCGGGCGAGGCCGACTGGGCCAGCCCCGAAGCCAAGGCGCTGATCGACGCCCTGCTGGCGGAGCCGGCCTGAGGCGTCAGTTGCCGCGGTTGTCGCGGGCCGTCTCGGCCTTCTGGTCGTCCGCCTTTTCCGCCAGCTTGTCGGTGGCCTCGTCCACTTCCTGAGCCGCCTCCTGCGCCCCGGCCGAGATGGCCGAGCCGACCTGCGCGGCTTCTTCCTTGAGCGCCGATCCGGCTTCCTGCGCCGCCTGGCCGGTATCGGCGGCGGCTTCGTTGGCATCGGCCTGGGCGTCGTCCTGCTCCGCCTGGGTGCAGGCCGCGGCGCCCAGCGACAGGGCGGCGACGGCGGTCAGGGCGGCGATACGGATGCGCATGGGATGTGTCCTCCAGCGTTGAACCTGAGCGGTTAACGCCGCGCCGCCCCGACCGGTTGCCGATGTGGCTATCAGGCGGCCGGAACGTCCAGCGACGCCATGTCGATGACGAAGCGGTAGCGGACGTCGGACTTCTCCATTCGGTCGAAGGCGTGGTTGATCTCGTCCATCCGGATCATCTCGACGTCGGGCAGGATGTTCTTCTCGGCGCAGAAATCGAGCATCTCCTGCGTCTCGCGGATGCCGCCGATGGGCGAGCCGGAGACCCGGCGGCGCGCCAGCAGCAGCGGCAGGGTCGACATCTCCTCCATCGGGCCCAGCTGGCCGACGATGACCAGGGTCCCGTCGATGTCGAGCAGCGGCATATAGGGGTTGAGGTCGTGCTTGACCGGCACGGTGTCGATGATCAGGTCCAGGCTGTTCGCCGCCGCCCTCATCGCCTTGGCGTCGCTCGACACCAGCAGTTCGTGCGCCCCCAGTTCCTTGGCGTCGGCCTCCTTGTCGGCCGAGCGGCTCAGCACGACGACATGGGCGCCCAGGCCCACGGCCAGCTTAACCGCCATGTGGCCGAGGCCGCCCAGGCCGATGACGCCGACGCGGCTGCCTTCCTTGACGCCCCAGGTCTTCAGCGGCGACCAGGTCGTGATGCCGGCGCACAGCAGGGGCGCGGCCGCGGCCGGATCGAGGCCTTCCGGCATCCGCAGCACGAACTCCTCGCGCACCACCAGGGCCTTGGAATAGCCGCCGTAGGTCGGCTCGCCCGTGATCCGGTCCTTGCCGTTGTAGGTCTGGGTGTTGCCGTGGCGGCAGAGCTGCTCCTCGCCCTTGTCGCACTGGTCGCAGTGCTGGCAGCTGTCGACCATGCAGCCGACGGCGACGCGGTCGCCTTCCTTGAATTTCTTCACGTCAGGCCCGACGGCGGTGACGACGCCGACGATCTCGTGGCCCGGCACGACCGGATAGGACGACCAGCCCCAGTCGTTGCGCGCCTGGTGCAGGTCCGAGTGGCAGACGCCGCAGTACTGGATCTCCATCTGCACGTCGTTGCCGCGCAGCTCGCGGCGGTCGAACTCCCACGGAGCCAGCGGCGAGGTCGTGGACTGGGCGGCGTAACCGATGGTCTTCATGGGGGCGATCTCTCAGCAGCGGACACGGAGCCGGCGGCGCGCCGTCTCCGTCGATGACGGCAAGATAGGCCGCGCGGGCGGCGGCGAGTAGACGCTATGATCGGCATGAACCTATGAACGGAGTTCATCAATGAAGCGGGACGAACTGGGCGACCTGGCCGCCTTCATGGCCGTGGCCGAGGAGCGCAGCTTCACCAAGGCGGCCTCCCGGCTGGGCACGTCCCAGTCCGCGCTCAGCCACACCGTCCGCCGGCTGGAGACCCGGCTGGGCCTGCGCCTGCTGACGCGCACCACCCGCAGCGTCTCGCCGACCGAGGCGGGCGAGCGCCTGCTGCAGACCCTGCGCCCCGCCTTCGCCGACATCGAGACCCGCATCGAGGCCCTGGGCGAGCTGCGCGACAAACCGGCGGGCACCATCCGCATCAACACCGGCGAACACGCGGCCCACACCATCCTGTGGCCCGCGCTGGAGCGCTTCATGCCCCTGTATCCGGATGTGAAGGTCGAGATCACGACCGAGCTGGGCTACGCCGACATCGTCGAGCGCCGCTTCGACGCCGGGGTCCGCCTGGGCGAGCAGGTGGCCCGCGACATGGTCGCCGTCCCCATCGGCCCGGACGTCAACATGGTGGTCTGCGGCGCGCCGTCATGGTTCGCCGCCCATCCGAAGCCGGTGACGCCGCACGACCTCAACGACCACGCCTGCATCAACCTGCGCCTGCCGACCCGCGGCGGCCTCTACGCCTGGGAGTTCGAGAAGGACGGCCGCCAGCTGAACGTCCGCGTCGACGGCCCGCTGATCTTCAACGACATGGTCCTGGTCCAGAAGGCGGCCGAGGCGGGCATGGGCCTGGCCTTCCTGATGGCCGACGTCGCCGCCCCCGCCATCGCCGAGGGCCGCCTGATCCCGGTGCTGGAGGACTGGCGTCCACCCTTCCCGGGGTATCACCTCTATTATCCCAGCCGCCGCCAGCCGACCCCGGCCTTCAGCCTGCTGGTCGAGGCTTTGCGGTATCGCGGTTAGTTTATTTTCATCCGGCTGAAACTTGGCGGCAGCCTCATGCGTCTGAACGGCATGAACAATCTCCGGACCGCCCCCGAAGTCCGCCGCGAGATGGCCGCCCTGATCGCCGACGCCGTCGCCGAGCCCGACGACGACCGCCGCCGCGCCCTGCTGGTGCTGGCCGATCACTGGGCGGATATGCTGCGGCGGCGGGTGGGGGCAAGGGCGGCTACGCCTCACTGACGCTGGCCGGCGGACATTGGATCGCTGTCCGGTGCAGGCTTTGAGGACACAGGGAAATGGTGGCTGGAGGCCGGCTTTGGGAGTGGAGGACGCGCTAAGCGTCGAGGATGCGAAAAACGTGGATACGGACTGGCTTAGTCGTGCCGTCGTCCTTGAACTTGCTCTCCAAAATGGCCTCGACCTGAGGCTCATGCATTTCTGCCAGCGCGTCGGGATCTACCCCAGGCGCCAACCGGAGTGGCAAGCGCTTCGTTTTAAGCTCGTCCGTTTCAGCCCAAGCCGCCCAGCCCCGGTCTGATTTGTCCCGGTCGGTTGCTCGAATATGGAGGACGCACCTAGCCAAGTGGACCGGTACGATATCGTCCTCCAACTCGGCGAGCGCGATCGCCGTCGGAAAATCTGCGACCGCTTCGGCGCTGACTTCTGGGACGCCCCGCGGTTGGATTCGGCCGTTGCCATTCCGCTTGGCCGGGCGAAACACGTCCACCGTTGCGCGTTGCACGGAGGCGAGTTTGTTGCCGATCGCCTTATTGACCGCCGCGACTACCTCGGCCGGCGATCGGCCCAATTGAGTCGCCGCCAAGTCGATGTAGACGTTATGGTCGCCGACGATGGAGACGGGTGTTTTTGGCTCGCTGCCTTTGCGGCCCTTTCCGAACATCGCCGTAGCCCCAGTGTAAAGCGCCACCATAAACAGGACCGTCAGGATGGTGTCGTATCGATCTGGGACTGGAATGCCGGTCATAGCCTCAAACACCGCTGGTACCTCGACCTCGAGGTCCTTCTGAAAAGCGACGAACAGGGCGACATAGAACGCTTCCCGCAGTGAGCTCTTCTCTACCCTGTCGAGGAGTATTTTCCTATCTTCAATCGTCAGGCCCGGGATCAGGTTCTCGAGAGCGTCGATTGCGATCGGCAAGAGCCTTTCGTGCGCAATAAGCGTCGCGGCGATGTCGCTCAGAGAAACATCGTGGCTGTCGGGGTAATAGAGTTCGTGAGGTAGTTGGATCGTCTGCAACAGCCCCTCCCCAGAGACGGTTGCAGCTAGCCAGCAACCGGGGCGGGAGTCAAAGCGCTCGACTCCGCGAACGGCGTTCCGTAGCGTGAGCCGGTAATCTGGCTTTGAATGGGGGATGAGATGGCAAGCACGTGTACCACTTGCTCAGGGTCGGGATCGATCGTTCAGCAAATGCCTCGTCCATGTGGGGGCTGTGGTGGGTCAGGTCGGAACTACGCGGGGCAAATCTGCATAAGCTGCAATGGCTCGCGGACATATCCGTCTAATGAGCGTGTGTCCTGCCCGAGCTGCTACGGCCGGGGCCAGACTGGCTACTAGCCTGCTGGTATCGCAACGGATGAGGCAACGGCTTCGTTCGCGAGGCAGCCATTTTGCTGTGTGGAACCCGTCTCCTGAACGGTAGTTCTGCGCACACGCCGAGTTTCCCGCTCAGCCGTCGATCGAGTTGCGCGCGCTGGATAGCTTCCGGCGCAGCGCCGCACGATCACGATCATGTCGGCCGGCCGCTTGCCGGGCTTTTCGCTCCAGCATCTCCCGCGCCTCGTCCAGCTTGGTCTCCTCCGCCTGCCAAGCCAGGTCCAGTGCGGCGAGATCAGCCTCCAGCTTCTTAACCTTCGCCTTCTGGGCCGCCGTCGGGCCGGTCGGCTTGCGACGTTTGCGAGCGGGGCTGACTTTCCCGACATCGATGGCTTCCCCCCGGCGTATGACCTCCCCCGGAGAGGTCATTGCGGCCTCATAGTCGGGACCCGAAGTTACCTCGCGCGCATATCCGGACTTGAACAGGTCCTGTTCCACACCCCAGGCCGCCAGCGCCTTGGCGCGCGAACTGACCGCCACCGGATGGGCGTGAAAACCGTCCGACCAGGTGAAGACCTTCAATCGCGGCGCCATCAGAATGCCTCCAGCCAACGAAGCGTGAGCGATGCTCCGGGCGGCCGGTTCCCGGCAGCCTTCTTTCTCAGCTGGAGAGATCCCGCTTTGCAGGGCGCACTCAGTTGAACACCGCGCGAACATCCGCCGGGACTATTCCGGGACTTCCCTCCCAGAGGGTCCCGAAATGACCCGTTTTGTTCTCATCCCTCGGCCTTCACGTCACGCTTGCGAGGGATGGAAATTATTGATTTAAAACGGAAAAGTGGTGGCTGGAGGCGGGCTCGAACCGCCGACCTGTGGGTTATGAATCCACCGCTCTAACCAGCTGAGCTACCCAGCCCCAATTGACGATCGTGTCACTCGAGTCCCGGCGGGAACTGGTTTGTCCGCCGGAGAAGAGGCGTGCCTATAGACACAGGCGGGGGCGGGATCAAGTCGCTCTCGAACGGGGCGATGCGCCGCATCCCCGTGACGCCGGAAGCGGGGAACGGTAACGGTCGCGGCGTCGTTTCGCCGCCGACCGATTTCCCGGGAGTCTGACCATGCGCCTGCCCGCCCTCGCCGCCGCCGTTTCCGCCCTGACCCTCGCCGCCGCCTGCGGCGCCAACGGCCAGGACGAGCCCGCCGCCGCCCAGAATAGTGGAGGGGCCGGCGGCCCGCTGGAGACCCGCCCCGCGAACGGGGCCAGCCAGTCGCCGGCCTTCCCCGGCCAGACCCGCGCCCCCGGCGTGCGCACCGAGGCGGCCCTGACCCATGCCGTGGTCGCGTCCGGACTGGATCACCCATGGGGCCTGGCCCTGCTGCCGGACGGCCGCTGGCTGGTGACCGAGAAGCCCGGCCGCCTGCGCATCGTCACCGCCGAGGGCCAGGTGAGCGAACCCATCGCGGGCCTGCCCGCCGTCGACGCGCGCGGGCAGGGCGGTCTGCTGGATGTCATCGTCGGCCCGACCTTCGGGCAGGACCGGCTGATCTACTGGAGCTACGCCGAGCCGCGGGAGGGCGGCAACGCCACCGCCGTGGCGCGCGGCCGCCTGTCGGACGACGGGGCTCGCGTGGAGAACGTTCAGGTCATCTTCCACGCCTCGCCGACCTATGACGGCGACAAGCATTTCGGCTCGTCCCTGGCCTTCGCTCCCGACGGCAAGCTGTTCATCACCCTGGGCGAGCGCTCGGACAAGCCGATGCGGCCGCAGGCCCAGGACCTGGGCTCGCACATGGGCAAGACCATCCGCATCAACGCCGACGGGACCGTGCCGTCCGACAATCCCTTCGTGGGCCGCGCGGGCGCCCTGCCGGAAATCTGGTCGCTGGGCCACCGCAACATGCAGGGCGTCGCCATCGCCCCGAACGGCGACGTCTGGACGGTCGAGCACGGCACCCGGGGCGGCGACGAGATCAACCTGGACCGGGCGGGCGTCAACTACGGCTGGCCGGTCATCGCCTATGGCGTCGAATATGCGGGCGGGGCGATCAACGAGGGCGTCACCGCCCGCGAGGGGCTGGAACAGCCCGTCTACTACTGGGACCCGGTCATCGCGCCGGGCGGCATGGCCTTCTACCAGGGCGCCATGTTCCCCGGCTGGCGCGGCGACCTGCTGGTCGCGGGCCTGAAGGAGAAGCGCATCTCGCGCCTGGTGCTCCGGAACAACCGCGTGGTCGGCGAGGAGTATCTGCTGACCGACCTGGGCGAGCGGGTCCGCGACGTGGCCGTCGGGCCGGACGGCGCCGTCTGGGCCGTCACCGACGAGGCGAACGGCAAGCTGGTCCGGCTGTCGAAGCGCTAGGCCGGCATCCGGAAGGTGAAGCGGGTCTCGGTCTCGTCCGAGGCCACGTCGATCCGGCCGCCGTGCGCCAGCGCGATCTGCGAGGCGATGTAGAGGCCCAGGCCCAGGCCCTCGCGCACCTCGCCGGGCTTCAGCCGGCTGAACGGCTTGAACAGTTCGGCCCGCGCGCTGTCAGGGATGGGCGCCCCGGTGTTGGCGACGGACAGGACAAAGTCTTCATCGTCGATATCGGCTCGTACGGACACCGGACCCGACGGATCGCCGTGGCTCAACGCGTTGCCCAGCAGGTTGGACAGCAGCTGACCGATGCGGTCGGGGTCGCAGGCCACGGCCCGGTCCAAGGTCAGCTCGGTCCGGATCACGCGGGCGGCGTGGCCGGAGCGCAGTTCGCCGATCACCTGCTCCAGCACCGGCTCCATCCGCACCCGGCGTCGCGGCGCCACCGGCAGGCCGCCGCCCAGGCGGCCGCGGGCGAAGTCCAGCACGTCGTTGATCAGCCGGCTCATGCGCCGGCCGCTGTCCTGCATCTGGTCGACGATGCCCAGGGCCTGATCGCTGAGCGGTGTCTTGCGCAGCAGCGCCGCTCCCGCCTGGACGGCGGCCAGCGGATTGCGCAGATCGTGGCCCAGCACGGCGATGAACTGGTCCCGCAGTTCGGCGGCGTCGCGCTCGTCCAGCAGGGCGGCCTCGGACCGGGCCAGCCGATCCTCGGCGTCCATCTGCACCGAGATCAGCTGGGCGAACAGGCGGAAGGTCTCCACCGTCTCCGGCTTGGAGGCGTTGTGCGGGTTCGGATCGATGGCGCACAGGGTGCCGAAGAAGCTGCCGTCCGACCGTATGATCGGCATGGAGATGTAGCTTTGCAGGCCGTAGGTCCGGGGCGTGTGGTGGTCGGCGTACAGCGGGTTTTCCGCGGCGTGGTCGAAGACGATCACCTCGCGGCTGTCGCGGACCTCGTCGCACAGGGTGGTTTTCACGGGCAGCTCGCCGCCCACGCCCAGGCCGAAGCCGATCTCGTCGCGCACGGCGCAGGCGATCCAGCGATCCTCGGTGACCCGGGCCACGGCCGCATAGCCCATGCCCGTGATACGGCAGCAGACCTCGAGGATGGACGGCACGGCGTCTATGCGCGCGATCGCCGCCGCCTCATCCAGCAGCGGGTCGTTCTGTACGCCGCCGGACGTGGGTTTCGCTGACATTTCCAGACTATAGCCGCGCTTCCACGCGGCTGGCGAATCCGGTCTTCAGTCGCGCAGCAGCTCGTTCACGCCGGTCTTGGCCCGGGTCTGGGCGTCGACGCGCTTGACGATGACGGCGCAGTACAGGCTCGGTCCGCCGTTCGGATCGGGCAGGCTGCCCGGCACCACGACCGAATAGGCCGGGACTTCGCCGCGGAAGACCTCGCCGGTCGCCCGGTCGATGATCTTGGTCGAGGCGGACAGATAGACGCCCATGGCCAGGACGGCGCCCTCGCGCACGATCACGCCCTCGGCCACCTCGGCGCGGGCGCCGATGAAACAGCCGTCCTCGATGATGGTCGGATTGGCCTGCAGGGGTTCCAGCACGCCGCCGATGCCGGCGCCGCCGGACAGGTGCACGTTCTTGCCGATCTGGGCGCAGGAGCCGACGGTGGCCCAGGCGTCGACCATCGAGCCTTCGTCCACATAGGCGCCGATGTTCACGAACGACGGCATCAGCACCACGTTCCTGGCGATATAGGCGCCTTGGCGGGCCACGGCGCCCGGGACGGCGCGGAAGCCGGCCTTCTCGAAATGCGCCTCGGTCCAGTGGGCCCATTTGACCGGCACCTTGTCCCAGTAAGGACCCGGCGTCGGGTCGCTGACGCCCATGGTCGCCCCGATCGGCGCGCCCATGCGGACGTTGGGATTGAGCCGGAAGGACAGCAGCACCGCCTTCTTCAGCCACTGATGGGTCGTCCAGACGCCGTCGTCACCGCGCGAGGCGACGCGGGCCGCGCCCGAGTCCAGCAGGGCCAGGGCCTGTTCGACGGCGTGGCGGACCTCGCCGTGGGTGTTGACGGACACCTCGGCCCGGTCGTCCCAGGCGGCCTCGATGACGGCTTCCAGTTGGGCGCGGTCGGTCACGGGCGTGTCTCCTCGGGGAACAGGTCGGTCAGGAAGTTCAGCAGATCGGGCGCGATATGGTCGATGTGCGGACCCAGCGGGCGGCCGTGGCCGTCGCCGATCAGGACCGTGCGCATGCCCAGCGCCTTGCCCGGCGCCAGGTTCTGCGGCGTGTCCTCGAAGAAGACCGCCGAGGCCGGGTCGATGTCGAACGCGTCCAACAGCCGGCGGAAGGTCGCGGGCGCGGGCTTGGGCACCAGGTCCATGTCCTCGATGGCGAAGACGCCGTCGAAGCGGTCGGTGATCCCGATCCGCGCCAGCACCCGGTCCGCATGGAAGCGGGCGCCGTTGGTGAAGACGAATTTCCGTCCGGGCAGCCGGTCCAGCATGTCGGCCAGCGTGGGATTGGGCTCCAGCGAGTCCAGCGGCACGTCGTGGACGTCGCGCAGGAAATGCTCGGGATCGACGGCGTAGTTGGCCATCAGCCCGGCCAGGCTGGTGCCGTACTCATGCAGGAACGACTTCTGAAGGACCAGCGCCTCGTCCTTGGGCAGGCCGACGGCGTCGATGATGAAGGCGTTGATGCGCGCCTGCACCAGGGCCATCACCCCCTGTTCCTTCGGATACAGGGTGTCGTCCATGTCGAAGATCCAGCTCCCGACGCCCGACCAGTCGTCGGCGTTCGGAACCGCGGTCAGGGCCTCCGCGGCTTGGGTCACCCGGCTTTCACCAGGGTGCCGGCGCCGTATTCAGTGAACAGCTCGACCAGCATGGCGTGGGGGCGGCGGCCGTCCAGGATGACCACGGCCTCGACCCCGGCGCGCACGGCGGCCATGGCGGTCTGCAGCTTGGGGATCATGCCGCCGGTGGCGACGCCTTCCTCGATCAGGCGCGAAGCCTCGCCGACGGTCATCTGGCGGATGATGTCGCCGTCCGCACCCTTCACGCCGGGCACGTCGGTCAGCAGCAGCATGCGCTTGGCCTTCAGCTCGCCGGCGATGGCGCCGGCGATGGTGTCGGCGTTCACATTATAGGTCTGGCCGTCCTCGGCGACGCCGATGGGGGCGATGACGGGCACCCAGTCGTCCGTTTCCGAGGCGATCAGGCCCCGGATCAGCTTGGCGTCGACCTTGGTCGGGTCGCCGACGAAGCCGAGGTCGACCTCATGCTCGATCATGCTGTCCGGGTCGCGCTTCTTGCGGGAGGTCTTCTTGACGGTCAGCAGGCCGGCGTCCTTGCCCGACAGGCCGATGCCGCGCACGTCGGCCTCCTTGCCCGCCATGGTGATCCAGTGGGCGATTTCCTTGTTCACCGCGCCGGACAGGACCATTTCGGCCACCGCCATGGTGTCGGCGTCGGTGACGCGCAGGCCGTCGACGAAGTTCGACTTCACCCCGGCCTTGTCCAGCATGGCGCTGATCTGCGGACCGCCGCCGTGCACCACCACCGGGTTCACGCCCATCAGCTTGAGCAGGACCACGTCGGCGGCGAACTGCTTGGCCACGGCGGTTTCGCCCATGGCGTGGCCGCCGTACTTTATGACTACGGTCTCGCGGTCATAGACCTGGATATAGGGCAGGGCCTCCGCCAGCGTCTTCGCTGTGGCCCAGCCGCGTTCCTCGGATTGCCGTTCGGTCTCGTCCATCGTGAGCGGCTCCCTAAAGCCAAGCCCGCGGCCTGTCATCATGAAACCGGACCCGGCGCGGGCCGTTCCGCTCTTTATGAACGAGCATGAGATCGATGATCGCGACCTGACGCCGACCAGTCCGGTCGATCCGGCATCGCTGCAGCACCCGGATGCGACCCTGTGTCCGGAGTGCCAGGGGGCGGGCGCCACGGCGTCGGGCGAGACCTGTCCGGTGTGCGAGGGCACGGGAAAGGCTACCGGCCGCACCGGCGGCGGCTGAGATATCCCGTCTGCGCGGCCTGATTATCCGCTGACGGATGGTTCTGTTGTCGGGTCGTTCATCGTTCGCAACCTCCCCCGGCGGAAAGATCATTCAGCCCTGTAACTTGTCGGTCACGCTGAACATTGTTCTGTCACGCACTGTCTCGACCTTGGCGGATGGGGCTGTTATGAAAGCTTAGCGGCGCTCCTTTTTGCACCGCACTGAATTCATCCTGGCTGCGGAGGGCATCCACCAATGCGCGTTAAGACTTTCATTCTGGCGTCGAGCGCCGCCGGGGCCCTCGCCCTGTCGGCCGGTGTCGCCGCGGCTGAGCCGAACGGCTGGTACGGGGCGATCGACGCCGGGTACCACACCATCGACGACCTGGAACTGGTGTCGCAAAACGCCGGTCCGCAATT